>NC_011666.1:0-1200000 GCF_000021745.1 Methylocella silvestris BL2 | reverse complement strand
AAATCCCAACCGGCTGCAGCATTATTACCAATTTCAGGTGATCCTGAAGCCGTCGCCGCCCGATCTGCAAGCGCTCTATTTGCGCTCGCTCGCGGCGATCGGCGTGGACCTGAAACTGCACGACATCCGCTTCGTCGAGGATGATTGGGAGAGCCCGACGCTGGGCGCCTGGGGCCTTGGCTGGGAATGCTGGTGCGACGGCATGGAGGTCTCGCAATTTACCTATTTCCAGCAGGTCGCGGGGGTCGAATGCGCGCCGGTCGCGGGCGAATTGACCTATGGGCTGGAACGGCTCGCCATGTATGTGCAGGGCGTCGAAAGCGTGTTCGACCTCAATTTCAACGGCCGCGACGGCGATGAGAAAGTCACCTATGGCGACGTGTTCCGGCAGGCGGAGCAGGAATATTCGCGCTTCAATTTCGAGGCCGCCGACGTCGAACTCCTGGCCCGACATTTCCGCGACGCCGAAGCCGAATGCAAGGCGCTACTCGCGGCGGGAGAGGTCGGCGAACGCGCCCTGATCGTCCTGCCCGCCTATGACCAGTGCCTTAAGGCCTCGCATCTGTTCAATCTGCTCGACGCCCGCGGCGTGATCTCGGTCACCGAGCGGCAGAGCTATATTTTGCGAGTGCGGGAGCTCGCCAAGGCCTGCGGCGCCGCCTGGCTAAAGACCAGAGCCGGCGGCGCAGAAGACTGAGGCAGGGGGCTAGCGGCGCATCCCGCCGCCATGCATCGCGCCGCCGTGAAAGCCGCCGCCCCCGCCATGAAAGCCGCCGCCGCCCTGGCCGAAGCCGACGCTTCGGCCTGTGCGAAGGCCGCCGCCGCCGGCATAGCCGGCATAATGTCCGCTGTTCCAGCGCTGGCCGCCGCCCCAATTGCCCTGGCGATAGCCGTAAGCGGGCGCGCCGTAACCATAGCCGCCGCCGTAATAGGGGCCGCCATAACCATAGCCGCAGCCATAATAGCCGCAATCATCCGACGCGGCCGCGGCCGCTCCCAGCGACAAGGCGCCGAATGCGAGGCCGGCGGCGGCCGCGGCGCCCGGATTGTAGCCGTAGTGGCGATAGTGGCGGTGGCCGTTATAGCGATAGTGGCGATTGGTGTGGTAATTGCCGCGCCCATGATAATGGCCGCGATAGGCGATGGTCTCGATTTGTGACGGCGGGGATGTCACGAGCGCCTCGGGCGCAACGCTCATCGGGCCAGCCGAAGCCGCCGACGTCAGCGCAAACACAAGCGCGCCTGACGCGGCGGTAAGAGAAAATCTGTTCATGGCTTTGTCTCCCTTTGCAAGACCTAACGTCTGGAGCGTTGCGATGTTCCCATGCGCTGCGCGGGGTCCGGCTTGGGCGCGGTCACATTCAGTTTTTCCTTGGCGCGAGGCGCGCCAGCCCTTAGAGGCTGTCTGAAACGCCATGAGAGCCCATGCGCCGGGCGAAACCCTTTGAGCCCATGCCCGATCTTCTTCTCGAATTGTTTTCCGAAGAAATTCCCGCCCGCATGCAGGCGCAAGCGGCCGATGATCTGAAGCGTCTCGTGACCGAAGCTCTGGCGGAAAAAGGCCTCAGCTGCGAAGGCGCCGCCGCTTTTGCGACGCCGCGCCGGCTCGCGCTGCACGTCGCCGGCCTGCCGGCGCGCCAGCCCGATCTGCGCGAGGAAAAGAAAGGTCCGCGCGTCGGCTCGCCCGAGGCGGCGGTGCAGGGTTTTTTGAAAAGCGCCGGCCTCGCCTCGCTGGCGGAGGCGAAGATCGAGGTCGATCCGAAGAAGAAGACCGAATTCTATCTCGCCGTCGTCGAGCGCAAGGGGCAGCCGACGCTCGACGTTCTCGCCGAAATCCTCCCGGCCGTCATCAAGCGCTTTCCCTGGCCGAAATCGATGCGTTGGGGCGCGGCTTCGGTCAGCCCCGAGGCGCTGCGCTGGGTGCGCCCGCTGCATGCGATTATCGCGACGTTTGGGCCGGAAACGGAAGACCCCGAGATCGTGCCCTTTTCAGTCGGCGGCATTGAAGCCTCCGACGTGACCTTCGGCCATCGCTTCATGGCGCCGGGGCCGATCAAAGTCAGGCGCTTTGATGATTACGCGCCGGCGCTCGAAAAGGCCAAGGTGGTGCTGGACCCCACGCGTCGGCGAGACATCATCCTGCACGATCTGCGCGACCTCGCCTTTGCGCAAGGATTGGAACTCATCGAGGACGCGGCGCTGCTTGAGGAAGTCTCCGGCCTCGTCGAATGGCCGGTCGTGCTGACCGGCGAGTTTGACGCGGTTTTTTTGGACATTCCGCCGGAAGTTATCCGCGCCACCATCCGCGCCAATCAGAAATGCTTCGTGCTGAATGACGCGGAAAGCGGAAAGCTCGCCAATCAATTCGCGCTGGTCGCCAATATCGACGCGCCGGATGGCGGGGCGGCGATCGCCGCCGGCAACGCCCGTGTGGTGCGCGCGCGCCTGTCCGACGCCAAGTTTTTCTGGGAGACCGATCTCAAGGTCAGGCTTGAAGACCGGCTGCAGAAGCTCGAAGCTGTGACGTTTCACGAAAAGCTCGGGACGCAGCGCGAGCGGGTGAGAAGGCTGGAGGCTCTGGCGCGCCTGATCGCGCCGCAGGTCGGCGCGGACCCTGAGCTTGCCGCCCGCGCGGCGCTGCTGGCGAAAGCCGATCTTCCCTCTGAAATGGTCGGCGAATTTCCCGAGCTGCAGGGGCTGATGGGGCGCTATTACGCCGCGGCGCAGGGGGAGGCGCCGGAAGTCGCCGAGGCGATCGGCGATCATTACAAGCCGCAGGGGCCGGGCGACCGCATCCCGGCCGCGCCGGTCACGATTGCTGTCGCGCTCGCCGACAAGATTGATATTTTGGCGGGCTTTTGGGCGATCGACGAAAAGCCGACCGGCAGCAAGGACCCTTATGCGCTGCGCCGGGCGGCGCTTGGCGTCGTTGCAATCGTCCTTGAGAACCGGCTGCGCCTGCGGCTCCTGGACATTCTTGCGCTCCACAAGAAGATTGTGGACGACGACCTGCGTAAGCTTCACCTGGAACGGGCGCGGGGAGGGGGTGGCGATAGCGCTGCCATGACCGGCCAGGTCGGCCCCGATACGGTACCGGCCGATCTGCTGGGTTTCTTCGCGGACCGCCTAAAAGTCTATCTGCGCGAGCGCGGGGCGCGACATGATCTGATCGACGCTGTCTTCGCCTTGCCGGGTCAGGACGATCTGACGCTGATCCTGCGCCGCGTCGAGGCGCTCGGCGCTTTTCTTAGCGCTGAGGATGGCGCGAATCTGCTCGGCGGCTACCGCCGCGCCGCCAATATTCTGCGCGCCGAGGAGAAGAAGTTCGGAGCGGAGGAGGCGGCCTCTTATGAACTGCCCTTCTCGCCGGCGTCGTTGCGCGAGCCTGAAGAACTGGCGCTCGCCAACGTGCTCGACCCCAAAGGCGCCGAGCCGCGCTGGTCGGCGGCGATCCGCGATGAGGATTTCGAGGCCGCGATGAAGGCGCTGGCGCAGCTTCGCGCGCCGGTCGACGCCTTCTTCGAAAAAGTGACGGTCAACGCGCCCGATCCCGCGCTACGGCTGAACCGCCTGCGCCTACTGGCCGAACTGCGTCGCGCCGTCAACGGCGTCGCCGATTTCTCGCTGATCGCAGGATAGTTCCTCGATTTGCTCCCGCTGACCATTCCTTAGGGAGGGACGACCGCATCGGCGGAAAGCGCGCTTTCATGACCGGAGCGTTGAATAGCGGTGATTGCATACATCACGGTCGTCGCCGCGGGCCTCTCGTCGAGGAAACAAGCGCGCTCCGTTTCGCCGATCGCGATGCGGTTGTGATTGGCGTCGAGCGCATAGACGCGATAGCGGACCACCGCGGGGTCATAAGCTGAGACATGCTCCTTAAGAGGCTGCGGCGGGGACCAGCAGATCAGGAATCCTGACCCCTTCCGCGAAGCTGTCGGCCGAAGCGGCGCCGGCGGCGTAAAGCGCAATTGCTCCTCATAGGTGATGCCGCCGCCGGATGCGCTTGGCTCCTCGCCGCGCGCATCGCCCGTAGACGTTAATACAATCGCCATGGCGATAAGCTGCAGCCCGATCAACACTTCGCCACGTCGCTTTTTTCGAGTGGAGCTTTTTCCAAACGACAATTCAGCCAATGTTTTTGGCGCTCCAACGATGTCGACCGCAAGGAGGCCGTCGCGTCCTTGCGATCCTTCAATCATTTCACCAGGACAGGGTTCGCCTGTTTTCTGACGAACTCTTCATAGGTCAACTCCTGAAGATCCTGCGGCTTCGTGATGATGTTGGATTTACGCGCTCTGGCGGCGCTTGGCGTGGCGTTGGCGCCGTCGCCGATGGCGCCGCCGTCGAAGACAATTTCATTCCACTCGATAAAATTTGCGTTGAGGACGCTCTTTGCGCCGGAATTGTTGAGGTCGACCGCAACGTCATTGTTGTCGATCCCGCCATTCGCATTCCAGTCGACATTCTTGTTGGCGCCGT
Organism: Methylocella silvestris BL2; assembly: GCF_000021745.1. Classification (NCBI taxonomy): domain Bacteria; kingdom Pseudomonadati; phylum Pseudomonadota; class Alphaproteobacteria; order Hyphomicrobiales; family Beijerinckiaceae; genus Methylocella; species Methylocella silvestris. The sequence goes on along the minus strand of NC_011666.1, from coordinate 1,195,518 downwards.
TGGCCTTTATTTTTGAGATGCCGCCACTGAACCAGCGCAAGCCGTAGGCTGCGACCAAGGGGCTGCCAAGGCCGTTCTTTTCTTTCAGCTTGTTCTCGTCCAGGGCACCGAGGTCGAAGCGCTCATAATCCAAAAGATCCTTGCCGGACTTGGACAGCCAATTGACCTGATAATTGTAGTTCATGACGCTCAAATGATTGGGCTTGTAGTTCTCGTGATCGACGCCGCCATGACGCAGGCCAAGATTGTGCCCAAGTTCATGCATGATGGTGCCAGCCTGCTCTTTGAACGTCCCCGGGTTGGAGCCCCACCCGCCCAGAGTCTCGATGAAATCGCTCTCCGGGATGCCGCGCGAAAGCCCGCTGCTGGTCCCGCCGCTGTATTTATGGGCGCACAACAGGCGATGAAAGACATGACGTTCTGCGCTGGTGAACAGCGGATCCATGATCGTGTCAAAATCGGTCCACACCGGATCCAGATTATCCTTGTGAGGGACGGCGCCTTTGCTGACGAAATGGACGGCAATGCCTTTGGACCCGCCGGGATTTGAGACGGGAGCGGCGGCGAAGGCCTTCTGCACCGCCGTGAGCACGGCCGCCGAGGGCTGATGTGACGCTCCTTCCGCCGGCCCCGCATTCATCCAGGCGTAGCCGATGAAGATATCCTTCTTCTTATAATTGGCGCCGAGCTTGGGAAGGTCGACATCGATTTTGCCGTCGCCGTCGGCGTCATATCCATAGAGCTCCCAGGCGTCGAGCAGTCCGTCTTCGTCGGTATCCTTGTTGACGCTGGCGTTGGCCGAAAGGTCGAAATAAGCGAAGAAGATATTGTCGTCGTTCGAGGGGTTTTTCGTGTCGATCCGGATAATCTTGTCGGTCTTTTTGAGATAGGGGAGCAAGGAATAAAGCTCGTCGTCGCTGCGCGGGTTGGTGGGCGTCGCCAGGGGGTTGGCAGGATTGTCGATCGCGTCGCCAACCCCTCCGACGGTAATCAACGCGCCGTTGAACGGCTTGCCGTCGTCCTCTCCGCCGGCGGCGGTCGACAGGCGCTTTCCATTCACGTCGATCGAACTATATTGTTGGATGCCGTTGGATTGGAAACTGTATGAGATTCCAAGGCCCATATTGGCGACGACGCCGGCCTTTTTCGGGTCGATCGCATTTGCGAGCACAAGTTCGAAGCGGTCGCCGGACAATTTCTGGCCGCCGAACAGTAATGAAATCGTCCGCGAACCTTTTGTCGAGGGCGCCTTGAAGACGACCACGAGGACCTCGCCGTCAATATTTGCGTTGTTCCGGATTTCGGAAAAAGTAAAACCAACGCCGCCTGGCGCCGCCGCGTCCAACTTCGGCTTTACGAACGCCGTGACATCGGCGCGAACGTTATTGAAGTAGCTTGGAAATCCAATGATATCGTTCGTTACGGCTTCGATCCAGGTGATGGAATTGCCGTCGATGGTGATGTCGCCATTGGCGATAGGCACAAAATTATTCGAGGCGGCCATCACAAAGGCCTTGTCGACAACGGCGTCCCTGCTGGGTTTCGTTACAGTTGCGACGTGGCTGACGTTGTTGCTTCCGGCCGCCGCGGCCGAAACCTGATACTTGCCATATTTCTCATAAAATCCCTTGAGGCCCGATGCGGCGAGCGCCGCATTATTCGCATCCGGCGCGACCGTGGAAGGTCGAGGCAGGGTCTTTGGAACAGTCCCCGGGATTTCGGCGGCAAGGAGAGAGTTTGCCCCAAGTAACGACAGGCCGCCCGCCAAAAATACAGCGCCGGAAAGAGCCATTTTTTTCATGTCATTGCACCGTGAGAAAAATTATCGATTATTGAATAATGAAAACATTAGATTGATATTGTTGAGTCCAACACCACACCCATCATGTAACGGACGATAGCGCAACCTGTCACTGTTGCTTGTCCGAGGCAATGGCTGATGGGGAGGCGGCGGAAATATTTTGTCGCGGCGTCACAAACGCGGCGCGTTTGCTGCGGCGCCATAAGTATTGTGGAGTGCGACTGTCTCCTCGATCACAACCGGCGCGCGCAGACGGTTGCGTTGGATCGCCTACATCCATGATCGGCCGCGCTATTCTTTGATCCGGACCGTCAGCGGCGTCAGCCCGGCGATCGTCGCCTCGATATCGTCGCCCTTCAAGACTGGTCCGACGCCCGCGGGCGTGCCGGTAAAAATGAGGTCGCCCGGCCGGATTTCGACCAATCCCGACAGGAATTGCACGATCTGCGGGACGTTCCAGATCATGTCGGAAAGGTCAGCCGATTGGCGCGTGACGCCATTCACCTTACATTCGATGGCGCCCGAGGTCAGCGTTCCGATGTCGGCCTTTCGCGTCAGCGCGCCGCAGGGCGCCGAATGATCGAAAGCTTTCGACATATCCCAGGGACGGCCTTTCGCCTTGGCCGCTGCCTGGAGGTCGCGCCGCGTCATGTCGAGGCCGACCGCATAGCCGAAGATCAAATCGTTGGCGCGCTCGGCGGGGATGTCCCGGCCGCCGCCCGAGAAAGCGACGACGAGTTCGACCTCATGCTGCAGATCGGCGGTCGCAGGCGGGTAGGGGATCGCCGCGCCATCGGGCATCAGGGCGTCGGCGGGTTTGGTGAAGAAAAACGGCGGATCGACGTCGGGGTTGCTGCCCATCTCCCGCGCGTGCTCGGAATAGTTCTGGCCAACGCAAAAAATGCGGCGCACCGGAAACAACCCGCCCGAGACAACAGCAAGCGCGACGACGGCGGGAGGATCGAAAATATAGTCGCCCATGGAAGGGATCTCCGAAGGTGGCCGATGGCTGGCGCGTAGCGGGGGCAACGCGTTAGGGACGCGCCTCCATCAGGGCGGCTTTGCAGCCCTTGGACAGGCCGGCGGCGTTGTTGTGTAGACAAGCGACGACGCGGCCTTCGCCCGGCGGCACGCCGCGGCAAAGCGCGCGATAGTCGGGCGCGCATTCGGCTCCGATCACCGCGAATTCTTCGCGGAAGCTCAAATGCCGGAAGGACTCATGCGCCGGCTGGGGCGCGGCGGTCGTCGCTGGGGGCGCGGTTGACGCCGCCGCCGGGGCCTCGGCCGCTGCGCCGGACGGCGGCGCGGAGCTTGTCGCGTTGACCGCGCTCTGACAGCCGGGGGAAAGAGACGCGAGGTTTTGGCGCAGGCAGGCGAGCGCCGCCGATCCGCCGGGCGGGACATCGGCGCAATGGGCACGATAGTCGCTGGAGCATGCGGCGCGGATGGCGCCGATTTCGGCCTGCGTCGGCTCGGCGCGCGCGGGGGCGGCGAGCAAAAGAAATCCGATCGTGAAAGCGCCGTAACGGCGGATCGCGCCGCCCGCAGCCGTTCGAATCATCGCAGCCTCCTCCCAGAGCCGGCGCAGAATGCCCGCGCCCCTGCGCGGGCGCAATGGGCGTGCCGCGCCGCGAGCGCCGTAAGGCCGCGAGCCCTATTCGACGTCGAGCGGCTCGGTTCCGGAAGGGCGGCCATCGGGGCCGAGGGTGATCTTCTCGATCCGTTGCTCCGCGCTCGTCAGCAGACGCGCGCAATGCGCCTTCAACGCCTCGCCGCGCTCATAGATGGCGATCGACTCTTCAAGACCGACGGCGCCTTTTTCGAGCTGGTCGACGATCTTTTCGAGCTCAGCGAGGGCGGCTTCGAAAGGCAGGCTCGCAACATCCTGATTCTTGATGGGCTCCGCCGCCATGCGTCTCTCGATCTTTGCCTGATTTTGCTGCGGGACATTAGCACGAACGGTCGCCGCTCAAAGCCGCACGGTCAAAAAGCGGACTTCGGCGGCCTTGGCTAATGAAGCTCCAGCGCGAAGGGCACGCCTTCGTAACAATCGGCGCCGCGGCCGATTTTTTCGATCGCCGCCGTCATGCGTCCGTCGCGCAGCAAAAAAGCGTCGGCGAGCGCGACCAGCCGCGCATTTGGCGTCGCCGTCGGCGATTTATGGCGCAAGATCGTGGCGATCTCGAATTCATCGCGTTCGGGGCTCAAGGCGCAGGCGGCGATAAAGGCCGCCGCCGTCGAGCGGCTGACCCCGGCATAGCAGTGGATCAGCATCGGCTCGGCGCGGTCCCATTGGCGGATAAAATCGAGCAGCGTCGTAACATGGTCTTCGCAGGGAAGAATATGGCCCTCGATCTCCAGCACGATGTCGGACATGGAGACATAGAGGTGCCGGCCGGCCTCGATCGTCGCGGGACGCGCGACCGGCGTGCCGCTATCCAGCAGCGTGATGAGGCTGCGCGCGCCTGTCTCCCGCGCCATATCGGGCACCTTCGCAAGCGAACAGACGTGGAGGCGGCTCATAGGTCCCATTCCTTGAAAGCGCGGGAAAGCGGGCCGCGCCGCGTTGCATCGATTTGAATGCCGCAACGCAATATAAAACTCAGCTAAATCCAACGGCGATGCAACGGAAAAGTTCATGGCTCCAGCCGCAAACTCAAGGCGCGCAACTCGGTGAGAAAGCGTTCGGCCGCCAGCGCCGGCGACCATGGCTCCCACGGGACGCCGCCATAGATTGCGATCAGCGGATCCTCGGTCAGCGGCTGATGCGCGATGCCGAGGGTCGCGCGCACTTCGCGATGGGTCCAGCCGACGACATGCACCGCCTCCGAGGCCGCGGCGACGCGATCCGCCCGCTTGTGCGGCTTTTTCTCGGCTTCCGTCCAGGGCGCAAGGCCGTAGCGCAAAGCGACGGCGCGCTCCAGGCTTTCGGTGAGCCGGCGATAGCGCTCGCCGAGGAAAGGCTTGACGACCGAAATACAGTCGAAGCCGAGCAGTCCCTCGTCGGCGTCATGCAGCAATTCGCGAAGGTCCGCGCGCGGGTCGTCGATGGCGGGATGCCACGCCCGGCGCAGCGCCAGCACCAGCAGGGAGTGCTGCGCGACGGAGAGCGGCAGATCCCAGGCCGAATGTCCGCCCCAGCGATAGGTGCGGGCGAGTCCCGTGGCGAGATCGCTGTCCTCCCAGTCAAAGGGCGTCGGATTGAGAAGATCGAGCCGCTTGCCGGAATAGAGCCTGACCCAGGCTCTGGTCGGGGCTGGACCCTCGGCGTCGCTTTGCGGCGGCGCGCCGGACTTCATGGTTTGCGGGCGAGTGCGGCGCATTCCTTGTGTCGCCAGCAGGTTGAAAGGTGATCATTGACAAGGCCGCAGGCCTGACAGAAGGCGTAGATGATGGTCGGGCCGCAGAAATTGAAGCCCCTGGCGCGCAGATCCTTCGCCATGCGCGCCGAGAGGGCGGTCTGAGCGGGGATTTCCCCCATCGAAGCAAATCTGTTCTGCACGGGAGCGCCATCGACGAAATCCCAGATATAGGTCGAAAAGCTGCTCTTTTCCTCGATGCTGATCCAGGCCTTGGCGGAAGCGACCGCCGCCAAAATCTTGGCGCGATTGCGCACGATCCCGGCGTTCTGCATCAGCGCCTCGACCTTGGCGGGCGAGAAGCGGGCGATTTTTTCGGGGTCGAACCCCGCGAACGCCTCGCGAAACGCTTCCCGCTTGCGCAGGATGGTGATCCAGGAGAGGCCGGCCTGAAAGCCGTCGAGAATCAGCTTTTCGAACAGGGCGCGGCTGTCATATTCGGGAACGCCCCATTCTTCGTCGTGATAGGCGACATACAGCGGATCGGAGCCCGGCCAAGGACAGCGACTTAAAGCGTCGGCGCCCTTGCTCATTCCGGCGCTGCGACCGCGATCGGCGTCTCGCCCGCCTTGACGACAGCGCCCGCCGCCTTGGCGTCCTCGAGCCGGTCGAGCCGGATCATGGCGAGGCCTTCCGAGCCCGAAATCGAGCCGACCTGGCCGAGCGGCGGGCCGCCCGCGGCGATCTCGACGCCGGGCGCCGGCGGCTCCCCCTCAAAGCTGAATTTGACGATCCGCTTCTTGGCCGACTTGCGGTAATGCACGCGCGCCACGACTTCCTGGCCGACGTAGCATCCCTTCTTGAAGTCGACGCCATTCAGCCAGTCGAGATTGACGTCCTGCACGAAGGCGTCGCCATAGACGAAATCGCGCCCGCCGCGCGGGACCCCGGCGGCGATGCGGCGGGCCTCATAGGCGGATTCATCGCTGTCGGAGATCCGCTCCAGCGCCTCGCGCGACGCTATGACGCGCTCTCCCATGCCGGGCGCGCGCATGTCGCGATAGACGAGGGCGCCGATTCCCGAGGGCGCCTCGCCTGCGATCAGCGCCGCGACGCCAAGCGTTTCTGAAAGGTCCTCGATGCTGATCTTGGCGCGCATCTTATGCAGGTTGAGCCGCTTCACGAGGTCCGGGGCCTGCGCCCGCACGCAATCGAAATAATATCCGGCCTCCGGTCCTTCAGGCAGCGGCACCACGAAAAAATCGAACATCAGCTTGCCCTGAGGCGAAAGCAGCGCGGAAAAGCGGCTTTCGCCGGGAGCGATGGCGAGAACGCTGTTGGTGATGAGCCTTTGCAGGAATTTTTCGGCTTCCGCCCCCAAAACCCTGACGACGCCGCGGTCGGCGAGAAAACTTAAACGACTTTCCATTGGCTTGAACCTCGACAGGGGACGGACCCGACGCTTAAGTGTCGCCGTCGCCGCCGCCTTTCAATTTTCTAACCACGGATGAACGGATGCCGCAAACATTTGATCTCCTCCTGAGGGGCGGCGCGGTCGTCGATCATAATGGCGTCGGCCTGCGCGACATTGGCGTCACGGCCGGCAAGATTGCGGCGATCGGGCAGCTGGGCGGCGCCTCCGCCGCCGAGACCATCGAAGTTTCGGGCCTGACCATCCTGCCCGGCGTCATCGACACGCAGGTCCATTTTCGCGAGCCGGGCCTGACGCATAAGGAAGATCTCGAGACCGGCTCGCGCGCGGCCGTGCTCGGCGGCGTCACTGCTGTGTTTGAAATGCCGAACACCAATCCGCTGACCACAAGCGCCGAGGCTCTCGCCGACAAGGTTTCGCGCGCGCATCATCGGATGCATTGCGACTTCGCTTTCTGGGTCGGCGGCACGGCCGATAATGTCGATCAGATCCCCGAGCTGGAGCGCCTGCCGGGCGCGGCCGGCATCAAGGTCTTCATGGGCTCATCGACCGGCTCGCTACTGGTCGAGGATGACGCCGGCGTTGAGGCGATCCTGCGCCAGACCCGGCGGCGCGCGGCGTTCCACAGCGAGGACGAGCCGCGCCTCAACGAGCGCAAGCATCTGCGCGTCGAAAACGATCCCGCCTCGCATCCGGTCTGGCGCGATGAGATCGCCGCGTTGAAATCGACGCAGCGGCTGATCCGCATCGCACGGAGCTGCGGCGCGCTGGTTCATGTGCTGCATGTCTCGACCGGCGAGGAGATTGAGTTTCTGGCGGGCCACAAGGATCTCGCCAGCGTCGAAGTGACGCCGCATCATCTGACGCTGTCGGCGGATGATTACGCCCGGCTCGGGACAAAACTGCAGATGAATCCGCCGGTGCGCGACAAGCGCCATCGCGAGACAATCTGGCGGGGGGTCGCAGAAAGCGTCGCCGATATTTTGGGCTCGGACCATGCGCCGCATACGCTGGAGGAAAAAGCAAAACCCTATCCGCAGAGCCCGTCCGGCATGACCGGGGTGCAGACTCTCGTGCCGATCATGCTCGACCATGTGGCGGCCGGGCGCCTTACGATCGAACGCTTCGTCGATCTGACCAGCGCCGGGCCGGCGCGGTTGTTTGGGATTGCGGGAAAAGGTCGCATCGCCGTCGGCTATGACGCCGATTTCACGATTGTTGATTTGAAACGCGAGGCGGTGATCGAGGATCGCTGGATCGGCTCGCGCTGCGGCTGGACGCCCTATGACGGCAAGCATGTCACAGGCTGGCCGGTCGGAACCATCGTGCGCGGCGCGCGCGTGATGTGGGAGGGCGAGATCGCCGCGCCCGCGACGGGCGAGGCGGTCCGCTTCTGGCAGGCGCTGGGTTAGCGCCCTAAGGCGCCGGCGTAAAACTCCAGTCGAAGCGGTGGTCGTGCAGACGCTGCTTCTTGTTGTCGCCGCCATATTGATCTTCGGTCGGGCTGTGGCCCTTGCGACCGCCGACAATCAGGCGGTGAATGAGGTCGGCCTTTTCCTTCTGCAGCTGGTCGGGCGTCATGGCCAGCCGGGCGGCGCTGGCCTGCGGGCAATAGAAGCGCAGATGGCCGGCGGACTGCACGCGAAAGATCACAGCCTGATCCGTTCCGTCGACGGTTGGCGTCTTGTTGTGCCGAATCTGTGCGATTGCGTGCTCGGCCTGTCCGTTGGTGATTTCATGATCGGCGCGCAGCCCCGTCCAGTCGACGCGTTCGAGTAGATCGTCGGTGTCGCTTGGCGCAATGCCTTTCGGCCACGCTTGCGATCCCTGCACGCTCTGGAAATCCGAGGTCGACAGGCCCACCGCGAAGCTCTCATAAAAGATCGTCGCGCCGCGAATCTTCATCAGCGGCACGCCCGATTGGTGAATGTGCGATTCAAGCTGATAATAGGCGCCCGAGCGCGGCGCCGTGAACACCATGCCGGTGTGGTTCGGGCCGCGGATTTTTGTCGCGGTCTGCACGCGCCAGCCGCCGGCTCCGTCCGGCAGATAGATGAAGAAGCGGTTCTGGAAGCTGTGGAACTGCGCAATGTCGCCGCGCTGCGCGGAGGCCGGCGGCACATGCTTGCCCCAGGTGTAGGGAACGGCGCCTTGGGCGATATGAAGCGCGCGATCATGATCGAGCGCGCGCGCCTCGAACAGCGCGGCATAGACCCAATGCGTGCATTCATTGCCGATGCCGGCCGGATTGTTGGTCATCTGGTCGACGCCGAATTGCGTCAGCAATCGTCTCTTGGCCGAGTCGATGTCGGTCATTGTTGAGCTCCATGGCGGGTTGTTTTCCACCATGGCGCTGGGGCGCTCACTTTGCCGTGACGAAAGGCACGAAGCGGAGTGCGCGCTTGCAGCTTGGGCCGCGCTACAGCGTCTTCATGAATCCGGCAAAGCGCATCAGCCCTTCGGGCCACGGGCCATGTCCCGACTCGGCATTGATATGGCCCGAATTGCCGGCGTCGACGAGTTCTGCGCCAAGCGTATTGGCGAGCCGCTCGGCGTCCTCGAACCCGCCGTAAAGATCATCGCGGCTGGCGATGACCAGCGCCGGAAACGGCAGCTTTTCGAGCGGATCGGCGGCAAAGGCGGCGTCGACCGAGGGGAGGGCGGCGACGCTTTCGGAAGAAGGCGGCGCCACCAGAAATGCGCCCTTGACCGGCAGCCCGCGCAATTGTTCGGCCGAATGGGCGACGGCGAGCGCGCCAAGACTATGCGCGACGAGGATCACGGGGCGTTCGGCGCGCTGAATCTCCTCGATGAGGCGCGCGCGCCAGGCTTCGAGCTGCGGCCGGTCGAAATCATCCTGCTGGACGATCCGCGAGGTCGGCAGCTTGGCGTCCCAGCGGCTTTGCCAGTGATCCGGCCCCGAGCCGCCAAGACCGGGGACGAGCAGAATATCCGCCTCCGACGTGCGCATGGGTTAAGCGCTGGCCGCGGCGGGCGACCGCGACAGTTCGGCGACCAGCCGGTCGATGAAGGTCTCGTAAAGCTTGGCCTCCATCGCCTCGAGTTTTGGCGCGCGCGTTGCGAATTCGGGGTCGTTCGCGGCGATCTCGGCGTTGATGTCGGAGAGGTGCTTTTCCTCCTCCATCAGGAGGCCGGCGATGCGTCCCGCAATCGGCGAGGCCCCGAGCGCGGTCTTGTAGACGCCGTAGACGTCAAGCGCGCGGCGCTCGATCAGCCAGGTCACATAGCAATAGACGAGCTTTGCCCGTTCGGCGTCGGGGAGCGCGGCAAAAACCTCGTCGCAGCCTTTGTCGAGGCTCTGGAAATAATCCTCCGCCTCCTCGCCGCAGAGCATGGTTTCGGGCGCATAGGCCGCGAAGGCGTCGCCGCCGACCTTGAGCGCGAGCTTCTTGAGGCCCAGCGCATGGCGGCCTTCCTCAAGCGCATGGGTCAGGATCTCGGCCGTCAGCGCCTCAGCGCGCTGGCTTTTCACGATTTTGCGGAAGCCGACATATTCGAGATAGGAGAAGGTGTTGAGCCAGCGCGCGTGAAGGTTTGCGTCCGCGACGACAGCGGCGATCGAGGCTTCAAGGCGATTGGTTGCAAGCATGGGCTCTCTTTCAGTTTTTGGGCTGCGGGCGGCCAGCCTTGGCTGGTTCAACCCTCGCCGAAGACGCGCGCAAAAATCACGTCGACGTTTTTCAGATGATAGCCGAGATCGAATAGCTGTTCGAGTTCGGCGTCGCTAAGCGCCTTCGAGACGTCTGGATCCGCCTTGAGCAGCGTCAGGAAATCGCCTTCGCCGCGCCAGACCGGCATGGCGTTGCGCTGGACATAGGCATAGGACTCCTCGCGGCTGATCCCTTTCTGGGTCAGCGCCAGCAGCACGCGCTGCGAATGGATGAGGCCGCCGAGCCGGTCCAGATTCTTCTGCATATTGGCGGGATAGATCAGCAGCCGGTCGATGACGCCGGTCATGCGCGCCAGCGCAAAGTCGAGCGTGATCGTGGCGTCGGGGCCGATCATCCGCTCGACGGAGGAATGGGAAATATCGCGTTCATGCCAGAGCGCGACATTCTCCATCGCCGGCAGCGCCATGCCGCGTATGAGGCGGGAGAGGCCGGTTACATTCTCGGTCAGCACCGGGTTGCGCTTGTGCGGCATCGCGGAGGAGCCCTTTTGCCCCTCCGAAAAAAATTCCTCGACCTCCAGCACTTCGGTGCGCTGCAAATGCCGGATCTCGATCGCGAGCCGCTCCAGCGAGGAGGCGACGACGGCGAGGGTCGCAAAGAACATGGCGTGACGATCGCGCGGAATGATCTGCGTCGAGGCCGGCTCGACGGCAAGTCCCAGCTTTTCGGCGACGTAGATTTCGACCCGCGGATCGATATTGGCGAAGGTGCCGACCGCCCCCGAGATGGCGCAGGTTGCAATTTCCTTGCGCGCATGGATCAGCCGCTCCTTGGCGCGCAAAAATTCGGCATAGGCCTGGGCGAGCTTCAGCCCGAACGTCATCGGCTCGGCATGGATGCCATGCGAGCGCCCGATCGTCGGCGTGAACTTATGCTCGAAGGCGCGCCGCCTCAGCGCGGCGAGCAGGGCGTCGACGTCCGCAATGAGGATATCGGCGGCCCGCTTCAGCTGCACCGAAAGGCAGGTGTCGAGCACGTCGGAGGACGTCATGCCCTGATGGACGAAGCGCGATTCGGGGCCGATGAATTCGCCAAGATGGGTCAAAAAGGCGATGACGTCATGCTTCGTCACTTTCTCGATTTCGTCGATGCGCGCGACGTCGAATTTAGCCCCGCCGGCCTTTTTCCAGATTGCCGCGGCGGCCTCCTTGGGGATGACGCCGATCTCGGCGAGCGCGTCGCAGGCATAGGCCTCGATCTCGAACCAGATGCGGAATCGCGTCTGCGCGTCCCAGACGGCGACCATTTCAGGGCGGGAATAACGGGGGATCATCGGCGGTCTTCCTTTCGGGGGTGCGTAGCACGGCTGCGTCGGACAAGGCAAAGCCGGCGAGCGCGCCGCTAGTTAGGATCAGAGGTCGTTTCCGAAAGGGGCCATATTCCTGGCCGCCGAAATCATGCCCGAAGCGCGGCGCGCCGCTCGGGCGGGCGGATCCCCGAGATGAGCTCGCGGGACGCGGAGAACGTGCTCCTAGGCGCTGATTTTCAACGTAAATCGTGAGTTAGCAGCGCTGGCGTCCTGTAAAAGCCGGCGTCGCCCAGTTCAATCTCTGCCCCGTATGTGCGCAATCGCGCTTGTCGCACGCCAATAGGCTTCATAGAACGACGATAAGCTGGTTCCTCGCGCAGGGCGCCGAAGACTATTTTTCGATCTCAATCAAGACTTGCGGGAGGGTGTTTATGCAGATGGTTCGGATCACGGCGCTTGCCGTTGCGTCGGTTTTTTATTCGCCGCTGGCGGTGATGGCCGAAGATGCTCCTCAAGCGCCGCAAAGTCTGCAACCCTTCGCTGAATTCATCGGCGGGATCGCCGCTTCGCAAACCGGCGCAGCAGCAAGCACGACGCCTGCCGTCGCGTCGGCCCGCTCCGCGCCGACGCAAGCGCAATCCTATCTCGCTTCGCTCTATGCGAGCGTCGACGCGAAAGCTGTGAAACATAGCTTCGTCGACGCCAATGACACGGCATTCGACTGTATTCCGATCATGCAGCAGCCGGCGCTGCAGGGCTCCAAAGAGCCGCTGCCGACGCCCCCCGATATCCCGAAAGGCATCTCGCGCGCTGCGTCGGCTGACGGGCAGGCGAAGGCGACCAATCTCAGCGCCGCCGAGACCGACCGGTTCGGCAACGCCATGGCCTGCGCAGAGGGTGCGATCCCGATGGCGCGCGTCACGCCCGAGCAGATCGGCCGCTTTGCCAGCCTGCAGGAGTTTTTTCGCAAGAGCCCCGACGGCGCCGGTTTGCCGCAGCGCGCGGCAAACCGTCAAGCGCCGGTGCCGGCGACGCATCGCTATGCGCACGCCTACCAGGAAGTGAACAATGTGGGCGGCCACAGTCTGCTGAATTTGTGGAAGCCGGCAGTCGCCGCAAGCCAGATCTTTTCCCTGTCGCAACACTGGTATGTCGGCGGCAACGGGGCCGGACTGCAAACCGCCGAGACGGGCTGGCAGGTCTATCCGAAGTTTTACAATACCCCCAAGCCGGTCTTTTTTATCTATTGGACGGCCGACGGCTACACCAACACCGGCTGCTACAATCTGACCTGCGCCGCCTTCGTTCAGACCAACAATTCCTGGGCGGTCGGCGGCGCGCTCAAGCCATGGAGCACCTCGCCGAAAAAGCAGGTCGTTCTCGAGCTCAGCTATTTCCTGTTTCAAGGCAGATGGTGGCTCTATGTGAACGGCACGGCCGCTGCGAACGCGATCGGCTATTACCCGGCCACGCTCTATAAAGGGGGCGCGATGAGCGTCGGCGCGCAGGAAATCGACTATGGCGGCGAAGTCGTCGGGACGAAAAGCTGGCCTCCCATGGGCAGCGGCAAATTTGCGAGCCTTGGCTTCGGCAAGGCCGCCTATCAGAGCGACATCTACTACTTCCCTCCGGCGGGGGCGAATGTTCCCGCGAATCTGACGGTCTCGCAGGACTGGCCCTGGGCCTATACGGGCTCTTTCAGCTATCTCAACTCTCCCAACTTCTCGACGCTCTTCTTCGGTGGGCCCGGCGGAAAGCGGTGACGATCCGGCCACCGATCGACCCGCCGAAAGCCGTTTGACGCGTGGCCGATGATTGGGCCCGTCACGAAATTGTTGCGTAAAATTGACAAAGTACGCTTGGGCAGTTGGACGTCTGGCGATCCTGGGGAGGTCGGCGTGGCATTGGACAGTGCGGGTCTGCGCGCTGACACAGTGACTCAGATCCGCGAGCGGATCGCTGCGACATCCGACGAGCGGATGAAGAGCCGCGCGAAGGTCGCATCCGGCGATTGGCGCGGCGCCGAACCCGACAATACTCGGGCCGTCGCCTATGCGGCGCGTATCGATCGGGAGGCGGGTCACGCCGAGGCGAGCCGTGGCACGAACGACTTCCAGCCGGCCGCCTTTCTTCCCGACGGCGCCAAGGCCCGGCGTGCGGTGGCACGCACAATCCTTGAGTCTTCTGGCGAGTCGCGCACAGCCACAGGGTTCCTGATAAGCGCCGACCTGTTCTTGACCAATCAGCACGTCGTCAAGGATGCGGCCGATGCGACCCTGACGCAGATCCTCTTTGATGACGAACTGGACGAGCGTGGCGAGATCCGTCCGGCGACGGCGTTCGCGCTCGATCCCGACACTCTGTTCCTGGCCTCGGAAGAAGCCCAGCTCGATTATGCGCTTATCGCGGTCGGCGCGCGCGTCCGCGGCGCTGGCGCCCTCGCTGATTTTGGCTTTTGTCCGCTGAGCCGGACGCCGGATCGCCATCAACTTGGCATCAACGCGAATATTGTTCAACATCCGGAAGGCCGTAAGAAGATCGTCGTTCTGCGTAACAACCTGATCGTTGCGCGCGACGACAATGACGGCCGGCTGTTCTACGAGACCGACACGCTTGATGGCTCGTCCGGTTCGCCGGTCTTCAACGATCTCTGGGATGTTGTTGCTCTTCATCATTACGGCGAGGCGAACGAAGATGTTGTCCTGCCCAGCGGATCAAAGACGCGCAGCGTAAATGAGGGCATCCGGATCAGCAGCATCTACGACGATCTCAGCGCAAAGGTGGCGGGTCTGGCCGGACGGGGGCGCGAACTGCTCGAACAGGCGCTCGTGCTCTGGAAGACAGATGCGCCTACGGAAAAGAAACTCACGCCGCGTCCCCGACAAACGGACGATGCCGCATCTCCAGCGGAGGCCGCCGCCGCATCCGGCAGCCGTAAGGCGCCGCCATCTCCGGATCCGATCCTCGTTTCAAAAGAGGCGCCCGCCATGCCCATTCCTGCATCTGAAGCGACGATCGTTCTCCCGCTTGAAATCACGATCCGCATCGGGACGCCAGCGAGCGTTTCGTCGCTGTCGCCTGGCGGCGCTGCGGAACGCGCCCTCGCGCCCGCGCCTCGCGCGCTTGCGGAAGCCAAGCGCATCGATCGCGATTATGCAAACCGTAATGGCTTCGATCCGACATTTGTGCCTGGACTCGACATCGATCTCGCCACGATAGTTGATCCCCTGAAAAAGAAGATCGCAGCCCTGCTAGAGCCGGCCGAAGGGCGCCTCTCGGGCGAGCTGATCTATGAGAATTTCAGCGTCGTCATGCACAAGGTGCGCCGCATCGCGATCCTGACCGCGACCAACATCGATGGCGAAACCTATATAGAGATCGACCGCAAGACCGGCCAACCCGCCGAGGAGCAGCCCAGAGCCGAAGGGGACGTCTGGTACAAGGACACCCGCATCAATGAACCCCTGACACTCACAAATGATTTCTACAGCGGATGGAGCCACATTTTCGATCGTGGGCATCTAACGCGGCGCAACGATCCGACCTGGGGTCCAAACGCTGCTCGCGCCAACGCCGACACGTTTCACTTCACGAACTGTTCGCCGCAGCATTGGAAGTTCAACGAGTCGATCGAGTTCTGGCAGGGCGTCGAGCGGTATGTTCTGGAGCAGGGCCTGTGGGAGACCGGATTCGACAAGCGCCTCAGCGTGCTCCAGGGCCCGTTGTATGACGCTCCGCAGCCGCTTTACGCGGACGACGTTGAAGTCCCGAACGCCTTCTGGAAGATCGTGGTCTGGAAAGGAAAAGGCGGCCTGAAGGCGGTCGCGCTTGTTGTCGACCAGACTGATCTGCTTTCGATCATGCGCCGCGGCGGCGGGCAGCCGGACGAGACCACGCGGGCGAAGGTGACCCAATTCCGGACAACCGTCGCGGATGTCGCCAGCCGCAGCGGGCTCCGTCTCGACGCGCTCGCTCCCTATGATACGGCCGCCGGCGGCCTGCCTCATGTTGGCGAAGCCCAGCGCGTGCTGACGAGCTTCGCACAGATCAAGGTGCGCTAGGCGGGTAAGCCGTTCGCATCCAGCGCCCCGTGATCGCGCGACCATCGCGCGCCTCAGCGGACGCCTTGACGACACGCTTGGTTTCGCCGTGGCGCAAATCTAGCGCCCTGGCGAAATGCCAACCCTATTGGGCGTTCGCTCCCCGCTCTGCTTTCAGCCGCGCGATCTCCGCTCGGATCGGCGCGAACGGCCCGTATTTATGCTGCTCCGCGCTAAAACCGTCGGCGTAGGGGCCATAGGGCGCGTCGATCGGCTTTTCGATGAGATCGGGAAAATCATGGTCGAGGCCGGGCTTTTGCGGCCGCTGCTGCGATTCGACGAAAGCGGCAACGTCCCAGGCCTCCTCGACGGATAGTTTCGGGTTCAGATAATCGGCGCCCCCCGGCATGTTCGAATGGGCGAAATTCGCCATTGTGATCAGCCGCGCCATGCCCGCGCCGTCGTTAAAACTGTCCGCGCCCCAAAGCGGCGGAACGGCATAGCCAAGGCTCAAGGCGCCCGGATCGCGCGGCACGCCGGCCCCGTCGGCGCGGTGGCAGGCGGCGCAAATCGTGGCGTAGATCGGCTCTCCGCGCTTCGGGTCGGCCGCGCGATCCAGTTCCGGGATCGCGCCGGAGCCATGGCCCGCGAGTTGCTCGCCCGGGGTCATGCCGGAGGAGAGAAAATCCAGATAGGCGACAAGCGCGGCAATCGCTGGCGAATCCGCCGGCGCGGCGCGTCCATTGAGGCTGCGGGTCAAACAGGAGTCGATCCGCTGGGGAAGCGAAATCTCGACGCCGCGCCGCTCGCTGTAGGCAGGGAAGTCGGCGATCAGGCCAAACAGCGGTAGGCCGAATTTCTTTGTTCCGGCCTCGAGGTGGCAATCGGCGCAGGCCAGATTGTTGCCGGCGAAGCGTTGCGCCGGATCGGGAGCGCCGGGCCCAATCAGCGCCGGCGTTTGCGTCACGATTTCGCGGCCCAGCCGGACAAGCCTGCCATGCGCATCGTCCGGCAGGGCCCTCATATCCGGGACGCGCCAGACGGCGTTTTGCGCGCGGGCGCCCCCTGCGGCGCCAATCGCCAGAGCCGCAAGCGCGCATAAGACGCCTGCGCACGCGCAGACGCGCCTTGCAAAAGATGCGGCCATCTAAAAACCCCCCGTAGGAACGAATCTAACTTTTGCCGAAACGCTTGCGCCAATCTGGCGGGCTCGCCGCGAAAGGCAGCGCCCGCGCCTCATAAACCGCGCGGGCGATGGCCCGCGCCAGGCAATCGGCGGCGAGCGCGCCGATCTCGATCTTGTCGGTCAATGTGGCGGGTTTGGACGCGAGCCCGGTCGCCGCCGAAAAAACCGTATCGCCGTCCATCGCCGCATGGGCTGGGCGCAGCGCGCGCGCCATGCCGTCCTGCGCCATCACGGCGAGGCGCTTGGCCTCGGACCTTGTCAGCGCCGCGTCGGTGGCGACGATCGCGATGGTCGTATTCTGCGGCTCGACGCTCTTGATTTTGAAATCCGGACTCGGCCAGAGGGCAGGCCAGCCGAGCCTGCCAAATTCCGCTTCGCGCTCATAGGGCGCCGCCCAGAAATGCGGCCCCTCGCCGATGGTCGCCCGGCCGACCGCATTGACGGCGACAAGCGCGCCGACGGTAAATCCCGAAGCGCTCTGCGCGCTCGCCGAGCCGAGGCCGCCCTTGAGATCCGCGGTGGTCGCGCCATAGCCGGCGCCCGCCGTGCCGAGCGAAAAATCCAGCCCCGCCACGGCGGCGGCTTCAAATCCGAGCCGCCAATAGATCGGCTCGCCGCCAAAATCCTTGTCGCCGCCATTGAGGAGATCGAACAGCACGGCGCCGGGGGCGATGGGCACCTTGATCGCGCCGACTGAAAAGCCCTGACCCTGCGCGCGCAAAAAGGCGGTGACGCCGCCCATCGAATCGAGGCCGTAAACAGAGCCGCCGGACAGCACGAGCGCATTGACGCTCTCGACCGTCATGCCGGGTTCGAGCAAAGCCGTGTCGCGTCCGCCGGGCGCGCCGCCGTGGATCGCGATCGAGGCAACGGCCGGGGCCTCGAACAAAACCGTCGTGACGCCGGAGGCGATCCTTGGGTCTTGGGCGTTGCCGACGCGAAGGCCGGCCACATCGGTGATCAGGTTTTTCACAGGCGGGTCTGCTGCGGGGCGGGAATAAAAAGAGGCGGGATCAGGAGGCGCTGAAGCGGTTCGCGACATCGCGCGCGAGCTTGCCGCCTTCGCTCAGAAAGCGGCTGATGACGATCTGCGCATTGGGCGAGCAGGCTTGATAGGATTGCTCATAATCATGGAAGCTGCGGTTGAACGCCCCGGCGAGCCGCTCCTTGCGGTCCTCGCTCCGGGCTTCAGCCTCGAGAAAATCCTGCATCTTCTTGCGCCAATCGTCCTTGGCGCCGCAGAGATCGTCGAGATAGGCGAGCGCGCCGAGAATTTCGGCGAGCCGCAGGACCTGCGGCTCATAGGGCGGCGGCGGCGCTTCGGGCGTCGCCGTTGCGGGGGCGGCCGGATCGGCTTTGGCGTTCGCGGCTTTGCCAGCCTCAGTCGGGGCGGGCGCGCCCTTCGCGGTTTCGGTCTTGGGCGCGGCGGCGGGCTTGGCCTCTCGCTTCGGTTTCGGCGCGGGTCTTGTGTGCTTTGGCGCCTTGGCCGGCGCGGGAGCGGGCGCAGGCGCGGGCGGCGCGAACCAAGGCATTGGAAAGGGGAGGCCGTTTTGCTGGGCCTCTTGCGCGCCCGCCGACGGCGAGGCGGCCGGAAGCAGCGCAAGCGCCGCCGCAAGGACAAGCGCCGCAGCCAAAGAAGGCGCCGTCCCGATTTGCGGTCTCCTGCTGCTAAGCGTCATGTCCCGGCCGGCTCGCGATGGCATGCCGAAACTCTAGCCATGTTTGCGCGGCTTTGAAAAGGCGCGCGCGTCAGCGCGGCGCCACGCCGGGAAGATATTTGGCGGCGGCGCCCTCGACGACCTCCGCCGTCAGCGGCGTGCAGGCGAGGCGGGCGAGAGCGCCGGGCGCCGCCCAAAGAATCCGGCCGGCTTCCGGGCCCGGCGTTCCCTCGCCGGAAATCCATTCGCCGATGAAGGAGGCGATGACGAAATGGCGCCTGATCTTGCCGCTTTCGTCACGCTCGATCGATTCGACATGGCGGTTGAAGCCGACGATGCGCGCTTCGACCTGAACCTCCTCGGCGAGTTCGCGCAGGGCCGCCGTTTCAAGCGTTTCGCCGGCCTCGACCAGCCCGCCCGGCAGCGAAAAATCGCCCGCGAAGGGCGGCCGCGTGCGGGTGGCCAGCAGCACCTCGCCGGCGCGAAATACTGCGATGCTGACGGCGAGAAAGGGATAGGCCGGATAGAGCCGGACCGCCTCTGGCGTGGGTTCACCCATGGACTTGCCGCTCACGGGTAGAGCCGCTCCTTGCGCCAGGGCGCGTCGATTGAATCGCGGCGGAAGACGATTCGGTCATG
The DNA here is from genome assembly GCF_000021745.1 of Methylocella silvestris BL2. Lineage (NCBI taxonomy): Bacteria > Pseudomonadati > Pseudomonadota > Alphaproteobacteria > Hyphomicrobiales > Beijerinckiaceae > Methylocella > Methylocella silvestris. Next base: position 1,176,522 of record NC_011666.1, on the reverse strand, counting down.
CAGCCGGAAGGCGCCGTCCGACCAGAACTCAATCTGCACCGGCGCGATCCGGTAGCCGGTCCAATAGGGCGGCCGCGGGATTTCGCCGACGGCATATCTCAGCGCATATTTGGCGACGGCTTTTTCAAGCGCGAAGCGGCTTTCGAGCGGCCGCGACTGCTGGCTCGCCCAGGCGCCGATCCGGCTTTCGCGGGCTCTTGAGGCGAAATAGGCGTCGGCTTCGGCGCCTGAGACCTGCGTCGCCGCGCCACGAAAGCGCACCTGTCGGCGCAGCGATTTCCAATGCATGACGGCGGCGGCCTTGGGATTTGCCGCAAGCTCGCGCCCCTTCGCGCTTTCCGCGTTGCTGTAGAATACAAATCCCGCCGGGCTCGCCTCCTTGAGCAGCACCATGCGGACGTCCGGAAGCCCATCGGCGTCGACGCTCGCCAGCGCCATCGCCTCCGGATCGTTCAACTCGGCCTTGCGCGCCTCGGCAAACCAGGCGTCGAACAAATCGAACGGCTCAAGCGCGTCGGTAAGGTCATCCCCCGTTAACTTGTTCAAGGCTAAATCTCCCCAGGGCATGATGCCGAAAAGTTGTAGACTCTTCGGACCGACATCATGCTCCAAACTCTCGGAATCGATCACGATTCATGATTTTGGATTGAGTCATTCCAAAATCGTCGCGATCGACGGCAACACTTTTTGCGAGCGGTTGAAGTTGTGACAGGACGGCTCGTGCGCCATTACCATCAATTATGGTCCCTCTCCAGGATTCGTCGCTCCGGCCTGCTCTTGCCCGGCTCCCTTGCGCCTGAGGGGCCGGCGGGGAGCGCCTTTCGCCTGCTGCCGCTCATGCTGGTCGGCGCCTGCCTTTCCGGCTGCGCCGTCTCGCTGCCGATCGCGACGCTGACGAGCTCCAAGGACGACGTCACCGGCTCGATCGAAAGCTCGCCGCTCGAGCGGCTGCTCGACGCCGAGGATTGGCGCCGGGCCAAGGCGGCGCTTTCAACGGCGCTCGACCCGCAGGGAAATGGCGCGGAGGTCGGCTGGGACAACCCCGAATCGGGCGCGAAGGGCTCTTTTGCGCCGCTCGGCAAAGCCTATCCGTCCGACGCCAAAATCTGCCGCGCCTTTCGCACCGACGTGCAGCGCAAAGGCGCGACGAACGCAATGGACGGCGTCGCCTGCGCCGACAAGAACGGCGACTGGGGGATCCTGGAGATCCGTCCGGCGAAGAAGGCTTGAGCCTGCCGCGCCGGCTTCCCTCCGGTTTAACGCTGGCCGCAACACTTCGAGACCGCAAGCGCGGCAATAAAGGCGCAAGCCTTGCGCGGCGCCAAGACATTCCCCATTTTCGGAACGAGACATGGGCGCCAGCGCCGGGGTCTGGGCGAGCGTTTGGAGTGGGCTCAATCGATGCGTGATCCTTATACTGTTCTTGGCGTCGCAAAGGGCGCGACTGCGGCCGAGATCAAGGCGGCTTTCCGCAAGCTCGCCAAAAAATTCCATCCCGATCAAAGCAAAGAGGTCAAGGCGAAGGAGAAATTCGCCGAGATCAGTACGGCCTATGAAATCCTCGGCGACGAAAAAAAGCGCGCCGCCTTCGATCGCGGCGAGATCGACGCCGAAGGCAAGCCGCGTCATCCGGGCTTTGAGGGCTTTGGCGCCGGCGCCGGCGGGTTTGGCGGCGGGCGCCGCGCCAACGCGGGCGCAGGCGCGGGCTTTGAAGGGTTCGAGTTCAATTTCGGCGGCGGCCGCGCCGGCGCTGGAGCGGGACCCGACCCAAGCGATATTTTCAGCGAATTATTCGGCGCCGGAGCGGCGCGTCGAGGCGGCCGCGGAGCCGGCGCGCCGCCGCCGCGCGGCGAGGATGTTGCGGCAAGCGTCAGCGTCAGCCTGAGCGACGCCGTGCATGGCGGCGCCGCCCGCGTGACCCTGCCGAGCGGGCGCACGCTCGAAGTCACCATTCCGGCGGGAATCGAGGACGGCAAGCAGATCCGCCTGAAGCGTCAGGGCGCCCCGAGCCTTGGCGGCGGCGAGCCGGGCGACGCGCTCGTCACGGTCAAAATCGCCAAACACCCTTTCCTCCGTGTCGAGGGTCGCGATCTCAGGCTCGATCTGCCGGTGACGCTTTATGAGGCGGTTCTCGGCGCCAAGATCAATGCGCCGACTCTTGACGGCGCGGTGGAGCTCGCCGTGCCGCCCGGCTCCAATGGCGGCCGCACCCTGCGGCTGCGCGGCAAGGGACTGCCCAATTCTCAGGGCGCGGCGGGCGATCTGTTGATAACCTTGCGCGTCGTGCTGCCGGACGAGACCGATCAGGAGCTTGTCGCGCTGATGCGCAAATGGGAAAGCCAGAAGCCGTATAATCCGCGCAGCGACCTTGGCTAGGATTCCCGGCCGCCGCGCTCTTGCGGCGGGCTCGCCGGCCATGCGATGAAAAACGCGCCGCCTGGCGACAGGGCGGTTCGCGCGAGACTGCAGGGGCGCCATGCGGCGGCTGATCCTCGAAGAGCCATTTTCGCGATCGGCGCTGCTCAGCCGGCGGCTTGCCGCTTTTGCCGTGGCCGTCGCGATGATCGGCGTCGCCGCGGCGCGGGCCGGGATCGATCCCCCGGCGGCGCTCGCCGTTCTCGGCGGCTCGATCGGCCTTGCGGCGGCGGCCGTGGTTTGCGCGCTGCTGGCCTTTGTCATTATCTGGCGCACCGGCCGTCAGGGGGCGGGGCAGGCGACCGCCGGGCTCCTGCTGGCGCTGCTTCTGGTCGCCTATCCGGCCTATCTCATCGTCAAGATGGCGCATCTGCCGCGATTGACCGACCTTTCGACCGATCTTGCCGATCCGCCGATATTCTCGACCTCGCGCGCCGCCCTCGCCGCTCGGGGCGGCGCGGCGCCGCAAAGCCTGCCGGCGGCGAAGCGCCGCGCGCAGGCGGCGGCCTTTCCGAAGATTCTGCCGATCCTGCTCGATCTCGAAGGCAATGAAGCCTATGGCGCCGTTCTCAAGGCGGTGGCGGCCAGCGGCTGGAAGATCGTCGAGCAGACGCCGCCCGGCGGCCGTATGGGGATTGGGCACATCGACGCCATCGCCCGCAGCATGATCTTGGGCTTTCCGTCCGACATCACGATCCGGGTGCGCCCCCTGACCGACCAGACGCGCGTCGACATCCGCTCGGCCTCGCGCTTCGGCCCGTTCGACTTCGGCGTTAACCAGCGCAATATCGCAGTGTTCGAAGCCTCGCTCGAGGCGCAGGTCGACAAGAAATAGGGCGCCTCACGCCAGCCTGAACCGGCTCGACAGCGTCGTGGTCGCGCTCTCGAAAGCGACGAGCCCGCGGTCGGAAAGGTCCTGAAGATGCGCCAGCGTCGACAGGCCGGCCGCGAAGCGCAGTTTTTCCGGCAGATTTTCATAGACATTGGCGACAATCGCCTCGACCGTGGCGTCGCCCTTTTCCAGCCGGGACAGGATCGCCTGCTCGCGCTGGCGGCGATGATGCGCGAGCGCGCGGACGAAGCGTTGCGGCTCGCTCACCGGGCCGCCATGGCCCGGCCAATAGATCCTATCGTCGCGCTGGCGCAGCCTATCGAGCGAATTCATGTAATCGCGCATTGAGCCGTCGGGGGGAATGACGACGGTGGTCGACCAGGCCATGACATGGTCGCCGGAAAATAGCGCCTGCTCCTGCGGTAGAGCGAAGGCCAGATGATTTGAGGTGTGGCCCGGCGTCTCGACGCAGACGAGCGAAAAGCCGTCGCCTTCAAAACGATCGCCGTCGCGCAGGATGCGATCTGGCGCATAGAGAAGATCATGCGAGCCGCTTCCCGCTGTTTCCGCATAGGGCGCGCAGCCAAGGATCGGCGCCCCGGTCGCGGCCTGCAGCAGACGCGCGCCCGGCGAATGATCCTTGTGTGTATGAGTGACGAGGATCGCCGCGATTTTTTCGCCCCGCAGGGCGTCGGCGAGCGCGGCCAGATGGCTTTCGCTTGCGGGACCGGGATCGATTATCGCCACCTCGCCCGCGCCGACGATGTAGGCGCAGGTGCCGGTAAAGGTCATCGGGCCGGGATTGTCGGCGACGATGCGGCGCACAAGGGGCGACAGAATTTCGAGCGTCCCGGCCGTCGCGTCGAAAGCGCGGTTGAACGCAAGCGCTTCGCTCGCGGCAGGTTCGGCTTCGCTCATGAATCTCCCTAAATGGAAAGGCGCCTCGCGGCGCCTTCTCAAGCGGGCCCGATGGCTCGGCTTTATTTCGCCTCCGGCCCGGACGGCGGAATCACCGGCGTCGAATTGGGCTCCGGAACAGGCGCGGGCTTGACGATGCCGGGATCAACTCCGGGCTTAGGTTTGATGACGCCGCCGCTTTCGTCAAGCTTGTCGCTGAGGCTGTCGCTGCGGCCGGAATTTATTGGCTCGCCCTGCTTCTCCGGGATGACTTGCGAGGTTCCGGGCGCGCCGGGGGCCGTTTGAGCCAAGGCGTAGGGCGCCGACAGCGTGGTCAACGCTGCTAGAACAAGCGCGGCTTTTCTCAACATGGCGAAGTTTCCTCATCGGACATTTCTTCGCCAACGCCCCGCTGCAGCGCTTCGTTCCGGGATGCTACCCGGCGTCGGTAATCTGGTCGGCGAGCTTTTTCTCTTCGCGGCGCATCAGGATCGCGGCGACGACCACGCCCGCGACGACGAAGAGAAGCGCCAGAACGCCAAGCGGGCCGCTGACCCGGTGCATGGCGTCGCCGAAGAAGAAGGCGCCGGCGCCCATGAGGATCGCCCAAAGCACGCCGCCGGTCGCGTTGAAGAACAGGAATTTGCCCCAGCTATATTTGTTGACGCCGGCGAGCAGCGCCGCGAGGACCCGCAAGAAGGCGACGAAGCGGCCGAAAAACACGATCTTGCCGCCGTGCTTTTCAAACAGATGCTGGCCAAGTCTTAGGCGCGATTCAGGCAGATGGATAAATTTGCCGTAGCGCACCAAAAGCTTCGCGCCGAAAGTGCGGCCGACCCAAAAGCCGATATTGTCGCCGATGATCGCGCCCGCCGCCGCCGCGATGACGACCCAGACGATATCGAGATTTCCGGTCGCCCCGGCATATCCCGCCGCCAGCAGCAGCACCGTTTCGCCGGGCAAAGGCACGCCGGCGCTCTCAAGCATGACAATAAAAAAAACGGCCCAATAGCCATGTTGGGCGATCAGCGGCTGTATTTGTTCAATGAACACGAAGGCTCCTGATGCACGGCGTCGCGCGGCCGATCTTAAAAGGATCGGGTTTGAATGGGGCCGGGCAACGCTGTTTCCGCCTCCGCAATCAAACGGGCTTCATTCTTTTTATAGAAGCGCCAGCAGAAAGTAAAAACACCCGCCGCCGCGACGAGGCCAATAAGGCCGATCGGACCGGCGATGCGATGGGCCTCGGCCCCGAACACGAAGCCGATTACGCCGAACAGGCTCGCCCAGGCCAGCGCGCCGGCGGCGTTGAACATAAAGAAGCGCGACGGGCTGAAGCGGTTCGCGCCGGCGAGAAAAGCGGCGAAGGCGCGCAGCACGGCGACGAAACGGCCGAAGAAAACAATTTTGCCGCCATGTTTTTCGAAAAGATATTGCCCGAGCTTGAGCCGGCCTTCATCGAGATGAATGAGCGGCCCGTAGCGCGCCAGCAGCGGAAAGCCAAAACGGCGCCCGGCCCAGAAGCCGAGATTGTCGCCAAAGATTGCGCCAGCGGCCGCGGCTGCGATCACGCCCGCAATATGCAGTTCGCCGCCGCCCGCATGAAGGCCCGACAGGATTGCGCCGGTGACAAGGAGCGTCTCGCCCGGAAAAGGGATGCCCGCGCTCTCGATAGCGACGCCGCAGAAGACCGCGACATAGCCGTAGCGCGCCAGCAGCTCTGGAATTTGGTCGAAGGTCATTGTGATCCTGCGGCGACGTCGTCGAAAGGAACGCGTCTAAACCTCGATCACAAGACGTGAGGGAGCAAATTTTTGTCAAGCGCGCCGCGGCCCGTCGGGGGCACGGCTTCGCCGCTTCAGCTTCTGGCGTGGGCCGCGGCCCCGGCGGCGTCTGCCTTGAGAAAGAAGGTGCCGCGCAGGAAGCGGACAGGCACGCGCTCGCCGGGCTGGAAGGTGACAGAGGCCGGCGTATCGACCTCGATGCTGGATTGCTCATAGGGGAGGGCGATTTCCGCCCGCCGCGTGGGGCCGCTGCGCCGCACCGACAGAACCTCGGCCTGAAGCGCGCCGGGGCCTTCCTCGCCGATCAGAATATCCTGTGGCCGGACGAACAGCTGGCCCTCGCCATCGCTCGAGGTTGCGAGACGGTTCGCCTTCGGCAGTTCGAGGCGGTGATCGCCAAGAAAGACCTGACCCTCGCGCAGATGCGCGCTGATGGCGGTCGACTCGCCGATAAATCCATTCACGAAGGGCGTCGCCGGATGATCGTAAATTTCGTCCGGCGTGCCAATCTGCTCGATATGGCCGCCGTTCAGAACGGCGACGCGATCGGCAAGCTCAAGAGCTTCGTCCTGATCATGAGTCACGAAGATGGTCGTATGGCCGGTGCGCGCATGGAACTCGCGCAGCCAGCTGCGCAGCTCCCGCCGCACCTTGGCGTCGAGCGCGCCGAAGGGTTCGTCGAGCAAAAGCACGCGCGGCTCGACCGCAAGCGCACGGGCGAGCGCGACCCGCTGGCGCTGACCGCCCGAGAGCTGCGACGGGCGGCGTTTTTCGAGGCCCTTCAGCTGGACGAGATCGAGCAGTTCAAGCGCGCGACGGCGGATCTCGGCTTTGGGCGGCCGCTGCGCGCGGTCGCGAACGTCAAGTCCGAAGCCGATATTGTCCTCGACGGTCAGATGTTTGAACAGCGCATAATTCTGAAAGACGAAGCCGACGCGGCGCTCCTGAACGCTCTTTTCCGAGGCGTCTTCGTCGCCGAAGAAAACCTTGCCGGAGTCGGGGAGGTCGAGGCCGGCGATGATCCGCAAAAGCGTCGTCTTGCCGCCGCCGGAGGGACCGAGCAGAGCGACAAGCTCGCCGCTGCCGACGTTGAGGCTCACCCCTTCAAGCGCTGAACGGCGGGCGCCGGGGAAGCTTTTGACGATGTCTTGAGCGCGTATCTGCATCGAATCTGCTTTCGTAATCTTGGATCGTCGCCGCGTGCGGCCCGAAGAAGCGTCGTGATCAGTGGCCGCGCGCCTTGCCGGGCAAGGCGTCGTTGAAGCGCGTTTCAAGCACGGTCTTGAGGACGAGGGTGATCAGCGCCAGCAGGGCCAGCAGCGAAGCGACGGCGAAGGCGGCCGCGATATTGTATTCATTGTAGAGAATCTCGACATGCAGCGGCATGGTGTTGGTCTTGCCGCGAATATGGCCGGAGACCACCGATACGGCGCCGAATTCGCCCATCGCGCGGGCGTTGCAGAGCAGCACGCCATAGAGCAGCGCCCATTTGATGTTGGGCAAGGTCACCCGCATGAAGGTCGAAAAGCCGCTCGCCCCGAGCGACAGCGCCGTCTCCTCATCGCCGGTGCCCTGATCCTCCATGAGGGCGATCAGTTCGCGCGCGACGAAGGGGAAGGTCACGAAGATGGTCGCCAGCACAATGCCCGGAACGGCGAAGATGATTTCAAGATCATGCGCAATGAGCCAGGGGCCGAGCAGGCCATGCGCGCCAAATAGCAGTACGAACATCAGCCCGGCGACGACGGGCGAGACGGAAAAGGGCAGATCGATCAGCGTGATGAGGAAGCTCTTGCCGGGGAAACGGAATTTGGCGATGGCCCAGGCCGCGGCGAGGCCGAACATGATATTCGCGGGCACCGCGATCGCGGCGACCGTCAGTGTGAGGCCGATCGCCGAGCGGGCGTCGGGCGAGACGAGCGCTCCCCAATAGGCAGCGATGCCATTGCTGAAAGCCTCCGTGAAGACGATGGCGAGCGGCAGGATGAGAAATAGGGCGAGGAAGACGACGGTCACGCCGATCAGCAAGGCCTTCAGAAGATCGCTTTCGCCCGTGACGGGGCTGCGCGAGCGCCGCACCGCTTTTTTTTCGGGACCGCTCAAGACGGTGTCTACGGCCGCCGTCCAGCCCGTCGCCGCCTCAGACATTCCCGAATCTCCTGCGGCTCCAGGCCTGGATCAGATTGATCGCCAAAAGGATGAAAAAGGAGATCGCGAGCATCCAGATTGCGATCGCGGTCGCTCCCTCGTAGTTGAATTCTTCGAGCTTCACGACGATCAGCAGCGGCGCAATCTCCGATATGAAAGGCAGATTGCCGGCGATGAAGATCACCGATCCGTATTCGCCGACGCCGCGGGCGAAGGCGAGGGCGAAGCCGGTGAGGAGCGCCGGCGTCAAGGCCGGCAGAATGACCCGCGACAGCGTCTGAAGCCGCGTCGCGCCGAGTGAGGCCGAGGCTTCCTCGACGTCCTGTTCGAGATCGACGATGACTGGCTGGACCGTGCGCACGATGAATGGCAGCCCGATGAAGATCAGCGCAATGACAATGCCAAGCGGCGTAAAGGCGATTTTCCAGCCGAGCGGAGCGATGAGGGCGCCGATCCAGCCATTCGGCGCATAGATCGCCGCGAGCGCGATGCCGGCGACGGCGGTCGGCAGCGCGAAAGGCAGGTCCACCGCCGCGTCGAGCAGGCGGCGGCCGGGAAACTCATAGCGGGTCAGCACCCAGGCGACGATGACGCCGAATACGACATTGATTGCAGCGGCGGCGAGGGCCAGCGTAAAACTGGTTTTCAAGGCGGCGAAGACGCGCGGCTGAACGCCGATGCTCCAGAGGCCGGAAAGTCCGAGCCCGCTCGCTTTCAAGACGAGCGCCGCCAGCGGAAGAAGCACGATAATGCTGAGGTAGACCAGCGTGTAGCCAAGAGACAAACCGAACCCCGGCAGGATCGAACTTCGCTTCAGGGACAGGGCGCTCAGGGACACGGTTAGCCTTTCGATGCGGGGCGTGACGCGCCCAATCTATTGAACTTTATCTACAGAGATTGTGGACTGTACGCTAGCCGAGATTTTCGGCTGCGGCAACCCCTATTAAACTAAATTAAAATGTATAATAATGTATTTATCGCATTTCTTGCGGATTTATCCTATATTTGCAAACTGGAGCTGTGATAGCTTGAGTCGCGGCCTCGTCCCGGGCGGTCATTTTAAGCCTCGGGCGTCGGATTGAAGGGATTGGAGGGCATTGATGGCGACGGAGTTAAGCGAGGCGCTGGTTTCACGACTTGGCGATGAGGCGGCGATCGCCGGCATCGCCGATCGATTTTGGGCGCTCAACCCGCAGCGTCTGTTGCGCATTGCAATCGAGGATCTGTTTCCGGGCAAGCTCGCGCTTGTTTCCAGTTTCGGCGCGGATTCAGCGGTGCTGCTGCATATGATCGCTGAGATCGATCGGTCGCTTCCGGTCCTTTTTCTCGACACCGGCGTCCTGTTTCCGGAAACATTGGCCTATCGAGACAAATTGATCGAGCGCCTGGGCCTCACCCACGTCGTCACTCTGGTCCCGGACGAGGCGACGCTCGAGAGCGAGGATCCCGAGACTTTTCTGTGGTCGAGCCATCCCGATCGCTGCTGCGAAATCCGCAAGGTCATTCCGCTGGCGCGGGCGCTCGACGGGTTCGACGCCTGGATCAGCGGCCGCAAGCGCTTCCAGGCATCAACGCGCGCGGCGCTGCCGCTTTTCGAGACGGAAGACAATCGCACCAAGATCAATCCGCTCGCGAACTGGTCGCCGACGCAGATCCTGAATTATCTGCGCGCCCATGATTTGCCGCGTCATGAGCTTGTCGCCAAGGGTTACCCCTCGATTGGCTGCATTCCCTGCACCTCGAAGGTAAGGCCCGGCGAGGATCCCCGCGCCGGACGCTGGCGCGGCCGCGCCAAGGTCGAATGCGGGCTTCACACGCAGTCTTTGCCGCGGGTGGCGGAGTTTGGCGCGGAGGCCGCCTCATTTCAGTCGCCGCTTAACCGGGCGCAATAGACGACGGCTTGAAGAGACCTGCCGCATCGCAGCAGAGCGGAACGGCAAGGCGGATCCCGGACGTCTAATCAAGAAAAGGTGAAATAAAAGAGCGCAGGGCGCGGTGCAGCTCTCCGTTCTTCGACGAAAAGAAGCGTGGGCGGCTTCATGTCGTCTGCATGAAGCTTCTGCTTCTTTCACGAAAAAGGAGCGCTTGAAGCGCTCCCTGTCATTTCAAGATCGAAGTTTTTGGCCCTCGACAGTTGGCGGCGGCGCTCAATCTGCCTGCGAACGGGACGCTCTTACGCGTCCGCGCTCTGCGGCGTCGCGGCGTGTTCGACGACGGGCTTCAAAATATGTTCAAGAGCGATCAGGATCGGCTGATCCGTCCCTTTCATCAGACGCCGCAGGTTTTGTTTTTCCTCGCCCCCGCAGGTGCGGCCGAACTGGACGACTGTGCGCGCGGCAAACGCGCCCATGGACATGCCATAGACGCTCGCGGTCGCCTTCACCTTGCCGGCGAAATCCGTACCGATCGAGGCGACAGCCGCATGAGCGACCTTCTCGTGGGAGCAGGAATGCACGACTTCAGCGATTAAGCACATGACACCCTCGCTTCGCTACTCGCCTTCTGGCCCATGCTAGCAGGGGAAACAGCATGGATGGAGGCTTGGTGGAGACGTTATGGCGGCTTAGGCGGCGCCGCCGGGACGTCTACATGACGTAAGTTAATACTATTCATATTAGGGCGTCAATGTGAATAATTTATGTTGCTTTGCAGCACAACTATACGGATTTTTGATCAGTCGATCCACACTTCAACAAAAGCTGATTAAGGCTCAGTTTAAATTGAACGTGGAACAATTATAAGCTTCGAGTTGGTCGAGACTGAACGACTTTACTTTAAAGTAATTACGACCGTTCCGTGAAATCCGGCAAAGTTCCGTCTCGTTGTAGGGATGCGCAGATCGCATCAAGCTTAGCCTTGGTTGCAATAACGCCTAGGCGAACGCGCGCCGCCGCGCAAAGTTCCACGAGAAATAAAATTTTTTGACAATCTTCAGGGCGTCGGCGCGGCGGAAGACGCCGGCGTCGCGGAACCCGGCGTCGCCGTCGCAAGCGGGACCACCGCACTGATCGGCGCCTCGGGGCGGGCCGGAGCGGCGGCGGGCGCGCCAGGCGCTGCAGCGGCCGGCGGCGGCAAGGGCGTGGCGTGAATGCGGTCGTCGATGGGGTTTTCGCCGAGAACCGCCTGAACATTGGAGTCTTGCGGCCGCGGCGCGGCGATCTGCGCGCCGATGGTGCGCAGCGCGTCGGGCGCGTCCGCATAGGCGCCGTGGCCGATGAATATATCAGCCTCCCGGCTCAGATCATAAACCCTGACGCCGAGCGTCTCGAGCGCCGATCGGTCGGCCGGGTTCTTCGGATCGAGCGCGCCGAGGCGCGGCCGATCACTGGTCAGCGTGCGCGAGAGCGACAAGGCGCGATCATTGGCTGCAACGAGCACGAAGATGTGCGACGCGTCGAGGCGGCTGATCTGCTGGCGGAAAACATTCAGATCGATGTCGGGAGCGGCCAGCATGATATCGCCCAGCTTGTCGTTCAGCCGCGCGCCGCCCGCGATAAAATCCTGGCGCAGCGCCTCCATGGTCAGCCAGGCCCCCATCGAATGGGCGAGGATGTGCACGCGCCCGACGTCGGGCGCATCCGTCAGCTGCCGGATCAGCTTCGCCAGCGCGTCCCGCGAGATCGTCGCATTCTCTTTCGCCGCGCCATAGTCGAGCAGATTATTCGTCGACGGCCAGGTGAACAGGACGGCGACGCCGCCAAAGCGGCCGTCCGCGACGATCTGCGCGAGCCGGAACCGCGACTCGTCATAGCTCGTGTTGAAGCCGTGCACATAAAGGAGAACGTCGCGGTTGGAGCCGATGCGCCCCGACAGATGCGTGGCGAGCGCGGCCGTAAAACCATCCTCGTCGAGCGCGCGGCGCGTCTGAAGCGCAAAATGACGCGCGGGATCGGGACTGCCGATGGAAGGGCGCTCCAATTGTCCGATCTGGTGATTGAGCGGCGCGCCGATCATCTGCAGCGAATAGCGCTCGTTTCCATCATTGCTGAGTTCGCTGGCGGGACCGCTTTCGCCCTTGCGCGTCGAGACGACAAACACCGAGGTCGGGCGCGGCCCGGCGCCCGCGCCGTCGAGATCCGTCATTCCGCCGCCGCAGCCCGCAAGCGCCAGCAGGCCGGCGATCAGCAGCGCCGGCCGGGCAAGGACGGAAATGGTTCGCGCCGCGCGCGTAAGCCGCATGTCTTCGCCTCGAAATTCGTCGCGCGCATCGATCACGATGGTTTTGGACCGGTCCAAAACCATGAAACGGGATCGACGCCAAATTTTAAAAGCATGATGTCGGCCCGAGAAGTCTGCAACTTTTCGGCATCACGCGTTAGCGCATCGGCCCCTTTCAACGCTGCGACGCTTACTGGAAGCTTAAAGGGCTGCGTCTTCTGAATGGCCCCCGATCGTGTCGGCAATGCGACGCGCGCTCGGCGAAGGCCGTTGGCGTATTGCGTCGGCGCGCTCCGTCAGCCTTGTCCGTGCGCCCAAAATCGCGCAAACCCGTCTGCACGGGCGCCGCGCCGCTTCGGGATCCAACCCCGCGAACATTCATGCGTATTCTTGTCACGGGCTTTGGCGGCTTTCCCGGCGCCCCGCGCAATCCGACCGAACGGATCATCGCCAATCTGGCCCGCCATCGGCCGCGTCTGGCGCGGGCCGGCCTCGAGCTTGATCTCAGCGTGCTCCCGGTCGTCTATGCCGAGATAGAGCCGCGCCTCGAGGCTTTGACGCGGGAGGCGGCGCCCGACGCAATTCTGCATTTTGGCCTCGCCAGCCGGCGAAGCAAGCTCTGCGTCGAGACGCGAGCCTTTAACCGCATCAGCCTCTTGCGGCCGGACGCCGCGGGAGCCTTTGCGCAAAGACGCCTTCTTCTCGCCGGCGGGAGTCAGACCGGCGTCGACGGCGTTCAGGTCCCAAGCGACGAAGGCCGGCGCGTCCCAAGCGGGGAGGGGCAAGCGCTGGCCGGTGGGAGCCAACCGCTCACAGGCAGGGATCAAATGGACCCGATCCGCGCCGGCAGGCCGCAATCTCCGAGGGGCGCCGCCCAAAGCTTAAAATCGAGCGCGCCCGCCGGCCTGATTGCCGCCAGACTTCGCCGCGGCGGGTTTCACGCCGCCGTTTCGATCGACGCCGGCGATTATGTCTGCAATCAAACCCTGTTTTTATCGTTGAGCTGCCATCCGAACGCGCTGGTCGGCTTTATCCATGTGCCGCCGCTCGCCTCGCTCCGGCCGCAGTCCTCGCTCGCCGCGCCGCGTCGGCTGCGTCGGGTCGACGAGGCAGACAGGCCAGGCAACACTCTGATCCGTGGCGGGGGGCGCCTCACTCTTGACGAGGCGGTGCGCGCCGCCGTCCTCGCCATTCTTGCGCTGATCCCGAAACTTCAATCGCGACGATTATCCCGCCGCTGAGCCCGCCGAATGAAGCGGAGACAGCGCCGGCGCCGGCGACTTGGCGAAGCGTAAACCGTGAAGCTCGCGGGAAGCTTGCCCTTTGCGAGAGTTCGCCGGAATCCGCCTTGACTCTTTTGTCTCAAGCGGGAATCTATTAGAACAAATAGCGAACATTCTGACCGTTGACTGGAGCAAGCCTTTGCTGCTGGAGCCCATGCCGCATGGCCCTGTGAAGCCGCCGACGCCGCTTGCCCATCGATCGGACCGGCTGGATTTTCTGCGCCAAAAAATCGGCTGCATCGAAAATAGCGCGCTTCCCGCAAGAAAAATCCGGTTTGGGGACAATTGCCGTCTCGACCGGGCGCTGCATGGGCTTGGCCGCGGCGTCCTGCACGAGATCGCCCCGGCTTCCGCCGGCGACGGCCCGGCCGCTTCAGGCTTCGCGCTCGCCCTTTGCGCCCGCTTCAAAGCGGAGGCCGCCCCCGGCCGCTCCGCCATCATATGGATCGTCGAGGATTTCGCCGGCCGCGAAGGGGGCGCCCCCTATGGCCCGGGGCTCGCCCTTTACGGCCTCGACCCCGCTTGCTTCATTCTGGTGCGCACGGCCAGCGCAAGGGACAGTCTCTGGACGATGGAGGAAGCCTTGAAATGCCGCGCCGCTGCGGCGGTGGTCGGCGAAATCTGGACGCTCGAAAAACTCTATGGCCTTCCCGTCTCGCGTCGTCTTGCTCTTGCGGCGCAGGCCGGCGGCGCCGGCGCCCTGCTGCTCGCCGCCGGCATGGCGGGCGGAGCCGGTCGGCTGTCGTCCTGCGCTCATACCCGCTTTGAGATTTCCGCCGCGCGCTCAGGCGGCGCGCCGCGCGGATCTCCATTGTCGGGGCTGCCGCTTCCAGCCCGGCAAGAACTGCCGCAGCCAGGCCTCGCCGCATGGTCGATCCGCATCCTCAAGGCGCGCGCGATAGGTCCCGCCAATGGCGCCGATCCTATCGCCATTCTCTGGGATCATGACGAGGGTTGTTTTCGCGATGCGTTTCCTCTCCGTTTTTCTGCCGACGCTTCCGACCGACCGGATCATCCGGCGCATGCGCGCGCAGGATCGCGGGGGATCAGCCGAGAAATCAAGGAAGGGATCAACTTCAGGCAAAGCGCCTGAGCCGCCGCGGGCGACGCTCGCCAAAATCAATGGCGCGCAAAAACTCGCCGCGATCGACGCGGAAGGGCGCCGTCTCGGCCTCAGGTCCGGCATGAATCTGGCCGATGCGCGCGCCATGCATCCGGCGCTGATCTGCGCCGAGGCGGATCCCGAAGGAGAGGCGCAGACGCTCGCCCATATCGTCGATTGGTGTCGTCGTTTCACCCCCCTGGCGGCTCTCGACGCGCCGGACGGGGTGATGCTCGACGTCAGCGGCGCGGCGCATCTTTTCGGCGGCGAGGCGAGTCTCCTGGCCGAAATCGAAGAAAGTCTTCGCCGCCAGGGCTTTTGCGCGCAAGGAGGGCTGGCTTCGACGCCTGAGGCGGCTTTCGCCCTGGCGCGCTATGGCGCGGCGGATTTTGCGGCGCGCATTTTGCCGCCGGCGCTCGATGCGGTGGAACTGGAGCGCCGCCTCGGAGGGTTGCCGCTCGCCGCCCTTCGGCTGGAGCCGGAAACGCTCAGCGCATTGGCGGAAGCGGGCTTGCGCCGGATCCGCGATGTGACGATGCGGCCGCGCGCGCCGATCGCCGCCCGCTGCGGCCTTGCTCTTTATGCGCGTCTCGACGGTTTGCTGGGTCGCGTTAAAACGCCAATATCGCCGCGCTTCGAAGCGCCCGCCTTCATGACTGAGCGGCGATTCCTCGACGGCCTTTGCCGGCGCGAGGACGTCGAGGCCTCGATCGCCGGGTTGGCGCAAGATCTTTGCGCGCTGCTCACGCGCCATGGCGAGGGCGCGCGGCGGCTCGAGGCGAGCCTCTTTCGCGTCGACGGCGAGGTCATGCATTTTACGGTTGGAACGATGCGGCCGCTGCGCGATCCGGCTCTCATCGCGCGGCTTTTTCACGAACGTTTTGAGGCCTTGAGTCTCGCCCAGGACGGCGAGGCCTTCGACGCCGGCTTCGGTTTTGACGTGATCCGCCTTGCGGCGCTTGCGCTCGAACGCAAGGATCCCGAGCAGACAGGCTGGAGCGGCCAAGATCGCGCTGAAGATCGCGCGCAAGATCATGTGGAAGATCTCGCCGAACTCATCGACAGGCTCGGCGCGCGATTGGGCTTGCGGCGGGTGACGCGGCTTGCCTTCAATGGGACGCATGCGCCGGAATTCGCCGTGATCGCGGTTCCCGCCGCGCGCTATGACTATCATCATGTGAAGTCGGAATGGCCGCGTTTTGCGGCGTCGCCAGCTGGCGGCCAGGCGCATGAAGAGGCGAAGGGAGCAAGCCCTATGCCCGCCCGCCCCATCCGGCTGCTCGAGCGTCCGGAGCCGATCGAGGCCGTCGCCGCCGTGCCCGACGGACCGCCTTTGAGATTTCGCTGGCGGCGCGTGCTGCATGAGGTCGCGGCCTTCGAGGGCCCAGAGCGCATCGCGCCCGAATGGTGGCGGGGAACGACCGCGCTCACCCGCGATTATTTCCGCGCCGAGGATTGCGAGGGACGTCGATTCTGGCTGTTCCGCGAGGGCCTCTTCGACAGGGAGACGACCCGCCCGCGCTGGTTCATGCACGGGTTTTTTGCATGAGCCCGCGCTACGCCGAACTGGCGGCGACGACGAATTTCTCCTTTCTGCGCGGCGCCTCGCATCCCGAAGAACTCGTCGCCGCGGCGATGGCTCTCGGACTTGCCGGCCTGGGGATCGCCGACCGCAATTCGCTTGCCGGCGTCGTCCGCGCCCATCGTTTTTTGAAAGCCAATAAGAGCCCGTCCTTTCATCTCGCTATCGGCGCGCGGCTCGTTTTCTGCGACGGCGCGCCAGACATACTGAGCTACCCGCGCGACCGCGCCGCCTATGGACGCCTGACGCGGCTTTTGACTCGCGCCAACGCCCGCGCGCAAAAAGGCGTCTCCCTTCTGCGTTCAAGCGACCTCATCGAAGCGGCGCAGGGACAACAGCTTATCCTCATGCCGGAAACAACATGGGAAAAGGGCGACGAAACCAGGCGATCCAGGAAAATCCACGCCGAATTGCATGATAATAATCATTATAAAAATCCTGTCGATCTTTTGGACGACGCCCATGCGCTGGCTTTTGGCCAGGAAATGCCTCTCATCGAACAGTTGCGCGAGGCCTCGAACGGGCGCCTGTGGCTTGCCGCCAAAATGACCTATGGCGTTTCAATGCGGCGCGATCTTGCAAGCCGCATCGCGCTTTCAAGAAAAACGAACACACCCCTCATCGCTGTCAATGACGTCATCATGCATACGCCCGAGCGGCGCCCGCTGCAGGATGTGCTGAGCGCCATCCGCGCGGGACAAACGCTCGATCGCTTGGGGCTCGCCCTTGAAGCCAATGCCGAACGTCATATGAAAAGCGCGGCGGAGATGGCGCGGCTTTTTGCCGGCGCGCCTCAGGCGATGGAAGAGACGCTGCGCTTTCTCGACGGGCTGGACTTCAGCCTTGATGAATTGCGCGGCGACTATCCCGAGGAATTGCGCGAAGGATTTGAAACGCCGCAAGCCGCGCTCGCTTTTTTTGCGCGCGAAGGGGCGAAGTTCCGCTTTCCGGACGGCGTTCCTCCCTCGGTCGAGACGGCGATCGCGCATGAATTGAAGCTGGTCGAACAGCTTGATTACGCGCCCTATTTCCTGACCGTACACGATATTGTGCGCTTCGCCCGCACAGAGAAGATTCTATGCCAGGGCCGCGGCTCGGCGGCGAATTCGACGCTTTGCTATTGTCTTGGCGTGACCGAGGTCAATCCCGCCTTTCACAATCTCCTGTTCGAGCGTTTTATCTCGCCTGACCGCAATGAGCCGCCCGACATCGACGTCGATTTCGAGCATGAGCGGCGCGAACAGGTCATGCAATATATCTATGCGCGTTACGGCCGCGCCCGCGCCGCTTTGACGGCGAGCGTCATCACCTATCGCGCCCGCTCGGCGATCCGCGAAGTGGGCAAGGCGTTTGGCCTCTCGGACGACGTCGTCTCGGCCCTGTCCGCGACGATCTGGGGCGGGTCGTCGTCGAGCGTCGAAGCCGGGGAGGCCCAAAAGGCCGGCTTCGATCCGACCGAGGCGCGGCTGGCGCAGACGTTAAAGCTCGCCGAGGAGTTGATCGGTTTTCCGCGCCATCTGTCGCAGCATACGGGCGGCTTCGTCATCACGCGTTCGCGGCTCGACGAGGTGGTTCCGATCATGAACGCCGCGATGGAGGATCGCACCACCATCGAATGGGACAAGGACGATCTCGACGCGCTCGGCATTTTGAAGATCGACGTGCTGGCGCTCGGCATGCTGACCTGCCTGCGCAAGGGGTTTGACCTCATCAGGGAGCATTATGGCGAAGAGCTGACCATCGCGACCCTGCCGCCGGAACAGGGCGCCGTCTATGAGATGATCTCGCGCGCCGACACGATCGGCGTTTTCCAGATCGAGAGCCGGGCGCAGATGTCGATGCTGCCGCGGCTGCGGCCGAGAGAATTCTACGATCTCGTCATTGAGGTCGCGATCGTGCGGCCAGGCCCGATTCAGGGCGACATGGTGCATCCCTATCTGCGGCGGCGACAGGGATTGGAGCCTGTCTCCTATCCCTCGAAGCAGCTCGAAGAGGTGCTGGGCAAGACCCTTGGCGTGCCCCTGTTCCAGGAACAGGCGATGAAGATCGCCATCGTCGCCGCCGGCTTCACGCCCTCCGAGGCCGATCAATTGCGCCGGGCCATGGCGACGTTCAAACATGTCGGCACAATCGGCGCCTTCCGCGCCAAGATGATCGAAGGGATGGTCGCCCGGGACTATTCACGCGACTTCGCCGAGCGCTGCTTCAAGCAGATCGAAGGTTTCGGCTCTTATGGTTTTCCGGAAAGCCACGCCGCTTCCTTCGCGCTGCTTGTTTACGCTTCGGCCTGGATGAAATGCCGCTATCCCGACGCTTTCGCCTGCGCGCTTCTCAACGCTCAGCCGATGGGATTTTATGCGCCCGCGCAAATCCTGCGCGACGCGCGCGAACATGGCGTTGGAGTCGAAGAGGTCGACGTCAATTTTTCTCATTGGGATTCGACGCTGACGCCGGCGGCTGAACGTCGGCCGCCGCATCCCCGCCACGCCTCGATGCAGGGCGAGATTTTCGCGACTTGCGGGATCAGCCTGGGATTTCGTCAGATCAAAGGCTTTGCCGAACATGATGCAACCCAGCTCGTCGCCATGCGGGACAGGGGCTATGATTCCATTCGCGATCTCTGGCTGCGCGCGGGCCTGTCTCTTGCCGTCATGGAGTTGCTTGCCGGGGCCGACGCCTTCCGCTCGCTAGGGCTCGACCGGCGCGAGGCGCTCTGGGCCGTGCGCGGCCTGAACCGCGCGGGCGACAAGGATGATCTGCCCTTGCTCAAGGACCTTAGCTGGCGCGCGACCGAAGCCGAGGCAAAGCTCCCGCCGATGCTACTTGGCGAACATGTCGTCGAGGATTATCGCCGTCTCTCCCTCTCGTTGAAGGCGCATCCGGTCTCTTTTCTGCGCGAGAGGCTGACGCAAAAAAGGATCCTGCGCGCGGATGATTTGAAGAACCAGCCTGCGGGCTCCCGCATCACCGTGGCGGGTCTCGTTCTCGTGCGCCAGCGTCCGGGCACGGCGAGCGGCGTCATTTTCCTGACGATCGAGGATGAAACGGGAATCGCCAACGCCATTGTCTGGCCGAAAATTTTTGAGCGGCTGCGCCGGATCGTCATCGGCGCCCGCTTCCTCGCCGTGACCGGCCGCTTGCAGAAAGAATCCGACGTCATCCATGTGGTGATGGAGCGCGCGGAGGATCTCAGCCCGCTGCTGGCTCTCTTGTCGGATCATGGCGGCGCGGTTTCGTCCTTGGCCCGGGCGGATGAAGTCAGGCGGCCAAATCTTCGCGATTCCCGCGCCCCGCGCGAACCGGTCGCGCCCGCGCGGTCCAAGCCTGTAGAAACGCCGTCGCCCGCGCCGCCGCAAGAGGATTGGCGCCGCGTCCTGCCGAAGGGACGAAATTTCCATTAAGCCAAGATGAGCTTAGGCCGCATCGGTGCAACCCACGAAACATGATCGATTCAAAGTATTTGGAGCATGGCGGCGGTCGGAAAATCTTGCCGCTTTCAGCACCGCCCTAGATCAAATTTATAGAATTCTTTTAAAATCGATATGTTAAGTCATGTTCCGAAAAAGCTTGCCAGATTTTCCGGAACATTTTGGCGCAAGTCAGGAACAAAGGAATTCCGGGGGCCGCTTCGATTTTGAAATCTCTGCGCTTGTCTCAATCCTTGGTAACCGCGCCTTCAAGCCACAGCCTGACGAGTTACGGCCGCCTAGCGGCCTCTTCCCTGCGCTTTATGCACTTTTTTCATATTCTTCTTTTTGTGATAGGCGGTCTTCGTCACAATGGAGCTGTCGCCGCCGCTCGTGATCGTCGTGACGCTGGAGCTCGGAATGGGCGCCGCCTCCGCCGCGGCTAATCCGCCGAGGAAAAAAGCCGCCGTCAATACGGGTATGATTTTCTTCATGAAAGCAATCCTTCCCTGCACCGGAGTCTTTTTCTGCTCCGGCTGGGCCGAATTCTTTTCGCAAACGGACAAAAAGGAAATCAAATTTTCGCAGCGCGCCGATTTTTCCTTCGCCGCTAGACGCTGCGTCTCTGAACCATGCCCGCAGTCCCGATATGCCCCGCCCGTATTTCATCGCGGGCGAGGCGCGGCCAAACTCGGGGCAATCTGGAGCCGCCGAATCTGGCCCGTTTCGCGTTGACCGAATAATCTACCCAGCCGAAATCGGGCAGACGCGGGATCGGGAAATTCAGCGACAGCTTTCCCGCCCCGCATCCCGCTCAACACTCAGCGGTCGATCACTTCCCTGATTTTCGACGGATACAATTCGCAATCACCGCGATTTAAAGCCAGCGCCGGCCGCCGCTTGGCCCTTCAACCGGCGTCGACCGCCCCTTGATCATGCGCCACACAAATAAGACCAGGACGGCGCCGACGGTCGCGCCGATCAGTCCCGCCCCTTGATCCAACCGGTACCAGCCGATCGTCTGGCCAAGCCAGGTTGCGACGAAGGCGCCGGCGATTCCGAGCAAAACGGTCATGATGAAGCCGGAGGGATTATACGGTCCGGGCGACAAAAAACGGGCGATCAGGCCCGCGATGAATCCGATCAGGATGATATAAATAATTGACATGCCGCCCTCGCAATTCGCCTCAGCGCACTACCGCGCTTCGACTTCTGAATCCGGCGCGCTTCTCTTCGCCGGATCAGACCGCCAGCCGGGACGCGCGCAACACTGAGCCAAACTCCAAACCTCTGCTTAGGTTGCGGGCAATTTCATCTTTCAAGCCGGGCGATCAGGCTCGACGTATCCCATCGCGATCCGCCCATGGCCTGAACCTCGGCGTAGAACTGATCGATCAGCGCGGCCGTCGGGAGCCTTGCGCCATTGCGGCGCGCTTCCGCGAGGCAAATCGCGAGATCCTTGCGCATCCAGTCGACCGCAAAGCCGAAGTCGAACTTGCCCTCGGTCATCGTCTTGGAGCGGTTCTCCATCTGCCAGGATTGCGCGGCGCCCTTCGAGATGACCTCGACCACCGCCTGCGGATCGAGCCCCGCGCATTTTGCAAAATGCAATCCTTCCGCCAACGCCTCGACGAGGCCTGCGATGCAGATCTGATTGACCATTTTGGTGAGCTGGCCGGACCCCGCCGGACCCATCAGGCGGACAGCCTTGGCATAGGCTGCAACAATCGGCTCGACGCGGGCGTAATGTTCCCGATCGCCGCCGCACATGATCGACAGCGCGCCATTCTCGGCCCCTGCCTGGCCGCCCGAGACGGGCGCGTCGACAAATCCTTGCCCATTCGCCGCCGCGGCCGCATTCAATTCGCGCGCCACCTCGGCCGACGCCGTCGTGTGGTCGACGAAAATCGCGCCTTGGGCGAGCCCCGCGAAAGCGCCGTCCTCGCCAAAAGCCACGCTGCGCAGGTCGGCGTCATTGCCGACGCAGGCCATCACGAACTCCTGGCCTTGCGCCGCTGCCCTTGGGGTCGGCGCGGAGGCGCCGCCATATTTTTCGACCCAGGCTTGGGCCTTGGCGGCTGACCGATTGTAGACAGTGACCGTGTGGCCCTTCAGGGCAAGATGCCCGGCCATGGGAAACCCCATCACGCCGAGACCAAGGAAAGCGATCTTCGCCATTGCCGCCTGACTTTGCTGGGCCGGCGATCGCCGGCGGGTTTTCGAAATGCCTGTTTCGGGGAAGGGCCGCCGCCTCGCGCCGAACAGCCGTCGCACAGGCGCGCCGACCGAACTTAGCGCTTTCGCCCCCGCCGGCTCAAGCGACGCGAACGCCGCAGGCGCGCCGGCCTGCCGCGACGAAGGTCAATTGATCTTGTAGTCGAAATATTTCGACTGGAGCTTTGCGAAGGAGCCGTCCGCCATTGTCTCGTCAATCGCTTTGTCGAACATCGCTTTCAGCGCGACATCCTCCTTGCGCAGACCGACGCCGACGCCGTTTCCGAAATAGGCCGCCTCATGCGGGGCGTCCGCGACGATCTTGCAGCACTGCCCCTCCTTGCGCGATTTCAGGAAATCGGAAATGGCGTCCTTGTCGCCGATGACGAGGTCGAGGCGCCCTTCCGCGAGGTCGAGAATGGCTTCCTCAAGGGTGGCATAAGGTCGGATCTCCGACTGCTTGTAGAGATCGTCGAGATAATTCTGATGCGCGCCGCCGGATTCGACGCCGATGCTGCGGCCCTTGAGGCCGGCCGGCGTCGTATCCTTGATGTCGCTTTGCATCGAGGCGATGAAAGCCGACGGCATGCGGATATAGGGTTTCGAGAAGGCGATCTTTTCTTTCGCTTCGTCGGTGATCTCCATCGCCGCCATGATCGCGTCATATTGCCGATTGAGCAGACCCGGCGTGAGGCCGTCCCAGTCCTGCGTCACGAAGCGGCACTGGAGCTTCATCCGCGCGCAGAGAAGGCGGCCGAGATCGATCTCGAAGCCGGCGAGCTCATTGTTGGAGTCGAGATAATTATAGGGCGGCCGCGCGCCTTCGCTGGCGATGACGAGCTCTTTAGGCGGAAGTTGTGGCGGCGCTTGCGCCCGCAGCGGCGGGGCCAGGACGACGGCAAGCGCGATCGCCGCAAGACAGCGGACGAGAGCGGCGAGACCAGGAGCGGCCGGGGAGGGGCGGCGGTCGCTTGCAGACAGGGCGTCTCTCCGGAGAAATCGATGGGCCGCCCCATGCGGCGCATTGTTCAAGCGAGTTTGGAGCGCGCCGATATATGAGGCAGGAAGACTGCGGCTGTCCAGCGCCAGTCTGGAATTCTTCTACTTCGTCGAGGCGCCCGATTGAACGGACCGGAGCATTCGCCTATAGCAAAATGCTTCGGCGGACCTTCTCGCTCGCCGCCAGCAATGGAGTCGATGCGGCATATGGCCAGCGAGCAAGACGTTCTTACCGCGCTTGAGGCAGTCCCCGGGCCGGACGGCGAAACGCCCCTGGCGCGATCGGGCGCGATCGCTGGCGTGTCGATCCGTGACGGCAAGGTTTACGTCTCCATTTCGATCGACCCGCAGCGCTCCGCCGCGATGGAGCCCATGCGGGTCGCGGCGGAGACCGCGCTACGCAAGCTGCGCGGGGTATCGAGCGCGCTTGTCAGCCTCACCGCGAACAGAACAGAGCAGCGGCCGCCGCCGCCTCCGGCCGCCAAGCCGCAAGCCGGCCGCAATCTGGCGATTCCGGGCGTCGCCCATATCATTGCCGTCGCCTCCGGCAAGGGCGGGGTGGGAAAATCCACCACTGCCGTCAATCTGGCGCTGAGCCTCAAGGACCTCGGTTGGCGGATCGGCATTCTCGACGCCGACATTTATGGGCCGTCCTTGCCGCGGCTGCTTGGCCTCAAGGACAAGCCGCGCAGCGAGGGCCGCACGCTCATTCCCTTGGAAGCCTATGGCGTCAAGGCGATGTCGATCGGCTTTCTCGTCGGCGAGGAGGAGGCGATGATCTGGCGCGGACCCATGGTCATGGGCGCCCTACAGCAAATGCTGCGCGACGTCGCCTGGGGCGAGCTCGACTGCCTCGTTGTCGACATGCCGCCCGGCACGGGAGACGCGCAGCTGACCATGGCGCAATCGGTCGCGCTCGCCGGCGCAGTGATCGTCTCGACGCCGCAGGATCTCGCTTTGATCGACGCGCGGCGCGGCGTCGCCATGTTCAACAAGGTCGATGTCGCAATCCTCGGCATTGTCGAAAACATGAGCTATTTCGTCTGTCCACACTGCGGCGGCCGTTCGGACATCTTCGGGCACGGCGGCGCCCGGCGCGAGGCCGAGCGCTATGGCGTGCCTTTTCTCGGCGAAGTGCCCTTGGATATGGACATTCGCGAACAGTCGGATGCGGGGCGCCCGATTGTGGTCAGCGACCCGGGCGGCGCCCACGCCAAGGTCTATCGGGAGCTTGCGGCGCAAATCAAAGCCAAGCTGGACAAAGGGGCGGCCCGCGTCGCGCCGAAGATCATCATCGAGTAGGTTTTTCATCGGACCTGGAGAAAGCGAACATGCACATGTCGACTGAAAGTCTCCTGGTCATATTGGTTGTTGGCGTCGTCGCCGGCTGGCTCGCGGGTCAAATCGCCCGCGGCGCCGGATTCGGGATCATCGGCGATCTCATCATAGGCATCGTCGGCGCCTTCATCGGCAGCTGGTTGTTGCCACAGCTCAAGATCCATCTCGGCTCGGGCATCGTCGCCGCGATTGTGAACGCCACCATTGGCGCGTTGATATTGTTGTTGATTATCAGCCTCCTGCGTGGGGGCGGCGGCCGGTGGGGCCGACGCTGGTAGCAAAGCCGACGGCTGAGGGCCGGGTCGTGACGTTCTCGACGGCGGTCGATCTCGTCTCGGGCGTCCTCGGCATCACAGGATCGGCGATGATCTTGAAAGGTCCCTTGCGCCTCGGGCTTGGCCTTGTCGCCGTCAGTCTCTTTATGCAAGTCTTGGCGCGCTCTTTGGATTGAGACAACGCGCCGGATCAGGATCGCCGCGAGAATGGGCGGCGCGCAACGAGGCTGAGCAAGGGCGGGCGTGTGTAAATCTCGCGTGTGCCGGATTGAAGGCTTATTGTGCGGTGTGCGGGCCGCACGCCCTCTCAAACCGTCCGTAGAGGGCCAAATCGGACGAGCGTTTCTCATCATGCCATACTCAATTCGGAATTCGGCAGGCGCGCCGACGCTTGCGCAAGCGATTATCGATACGATTCCGGAGCCGTTCGTCGTGCTCGACGATCAATTTCGCGTGCTCGAGGCCACCCGAGCGTTCTACGAGACTTTCAAAGTCGATCCCGCGCAAACCTTGGGCCGTCCGCTCTACGCGTTAGGCGGAGGCGAATGGGACATTCCGGCGCTTCGGCTGCTTTTGGAGACGATTCTTCCCGAACAAGCGACGATGGACGACTTCGAGGTCGCGCATGATTTCCCCAATCTCGGCCGCAAAATCCTGGTGCTTGGCGCTCGAAAGGTGCTTTCCAGCGACAGTTCCAACGCGACGATCCTGCTATCCTTCATAGATGTTACGGCCCGACGCGCGAACGAACGCGAGAAGGAAGAACTTCTCAAGCAGACCCAGGAGCTGTTGCGGCAGAAGCAGGTCCTTCTTGACGAAATGGAGCATCGCGTCGCCAACAGCCTGCAGATGATCGCGAGCATACTGCTCTTGAAGGCGCGGGCCGTCACCTCCGAGGAAACGCGCGTTCATCTTCGGGACGCCCATCAACGCGTCATGTCGATCGCGGCGGTGCAAAAGCACCTCCATGCTTCGAGCGGCGTGCGCGAGATCGAGGTCAGCTCCTATCTGTCGACGCTTTGCAGCAGCCTGGCGGCCTCTATGGTCGCCGACAGTCAGCCCATCGCGATCAAGGTGGAGGCGGATGAGGGAACGGTTGATTCGGCCAATGCGGTCAGTATTGGCCTCATCGTCACTGAGCTTTTGATCAACGCGATCAAATACGCTTTCCCCACTGACAAAGCCGATGCGCGGGTGCTCGTGAAGTATGAAATTAAAGGCCCAGACTGGAAGCTGACCGTCGCTGACAACGGGGTTGGAAAACGCGCAGGCGAGGCGCGCAGCGCAGATAGCGGGCTCGGAACCGCCATTGTCAGCGCTCTCGCCCAACAACTCGACGCTAAGATTGAAATTGCCAGCGATACAACTGGCACGAGCGTGTCAATCACGCGCGCAACCTTCACGTCGCGTTTGGCGCCGACGACGTAAAGACCCCCGCACGCCAATGCGCCGCCGCCGCGCGGGCGGCGCGGCGTCTGGCTTTTAAGGGCGACCGAAGCCGCGCGGGCGCAGCGGGGCTTAAAGCCGCCCCGTGAGAAGCAAAACGATGACAATAATCAGTATGATGCCGATGACGCCGACGCCACCGTGGCCGAAGCCGTATCCGTAGCCGCCAAAGCGGCCGCTGAACCCGCCCAGCAAAAAGATAATGAGAATGATAACGAGGATTAGTCCGAGCGACATGATGCTGGCCTTTCAGGCAGGGGCGTAGGTACAACTTAGATTAGCATCTATCCGCTCGCTGAGGCTATCTCCGATCCAGCTTCAACGGCGGTTTGCGAGATGCTCCCACAAATCTCGCGCCGCCGATGGACTTGAAGCCTGCCAAGCTCACGACCTGTCGAGGCTCGCCAGCAGCGCGTCAATCTTCATCGTTGCAAAATTGGAGAAGGTGTCGGAGATCGCATAAGGCAAAATGATCTGATCGTTGTGACGTATCGCCCCGCATGTATAGACGACATTCGGGACGTAGCCCTCACGTTCGGAAGGGTCGGGCCTGACCAGCGGCTCGCGCGAGCGCGCCAACACTTTGGAGGGGTCGCGCTTGTCCAGCAGGACCGCGCCGATTGAATATTTTCGAACCGGGCCAACGCCGTGGGTCAGCAACAGCCAGCCCTCGTCAAGCTCGATTGGAGATCCGCAATTGCCGATCTGCACGAATTCCCAGGGAAACCGTGGCTTTAGAATGGGCTGGCCGCCGTCCCATGCGTATAGATCGTCCGAATAGATAAGGTAAAGATTCTCATTATCCTGCCGGCCGATCATGGCGTATTTGCCGTTGATCTTCCTGGGGAACAGGGCCATGCCCTTGTTGCGCGCGGCAGAGCCTTTCAGAGGCGACAACCGGAACGATACAAAGTCCGAGGTCTGCAACAATTCAGATCTTATCGCCGCGCCGCTATAGGCTGTATAGGTCGCATAAAATGTCTTCTTTCCGCCGTCGGAAAACTCGACGAAACGGGCGTCTTCGATGCCGTTCGTCTGCGTTTCGGTGATCGGAAAGATCACCCGTTCGCTGATGTCTTCGTTCGGCTTGAAAATCACGTCAACGCAATCGCCATAGGGTCCGGGGATCCGCTTCGCCACTTTTGGAATTGATGCGAGCCGCGCCGGCGGATCGACGCTCACGGCCCCATCGGCGGCAATGGCTCCCGAGCGAAACGTCAGCGAGGAAATATGCCCTTCGCCTACGCCGCGAAGACTGAGGATAAAGCGGCTGCCGCCCTCCGGCGCCCCGGATTGATCCGGATGCAACACAATGCTGGGATTGAACAAGGCGGCCGCTTCGAAGGAATATTCGTGCAGAAAATAGGCTCCAACCAGTTGGCGCTGTATCTTGCTAAATGTGGAATGCGCGCTGAAGGCGTCTTCCATTTCGTCGGCCCGCGCCTCGAAAGTCTCCAGCAGGTTGCGATGGCGGCCGTTGAAATTCTCAAGAACGTCGTCGAGCTGGTGGGCGGCCGTGTCGACATCGAGCGCGAGCACCCGCTCTACGATATGATTGGCGCGCGTCTTGTCGGTGGGATTGAGATCGCGCGGCTCGGTCGCCGGCTTGAACGGCCGCACGACCACCCGTGCGGGATCAGGGCGTAGATACAGCGCCTGCCGGTTGAGAAATTTGGCTTGTGACAAAGCGCCCTCGGCTTGTTTGAGAGATTTCAGCGAGTTTCGGCGGACAGGGCAGAAGCGGCGCAGGCTTGATGCGGTCCCCGTTGATTCGGGCGAGCTGGCGGATTTCCGCGAGGCTGAGAAGGTAGGATACCACGGACTCGCCGCCCCTGTTCTCATTCGGGCGGTCGGGGTGCAGGCCATCGCGGCAGCTCCCTGTGTCCACGTCGACCAGAGGGGCGGACAAATCGTTGCGGCCGAGAAACCAGGCGAATGCGCGCGCCGCGTCGGCCTTCCATTCAGACTTGCCCTCCGCACGCCACGCCGCAAGGCAGGCCGAGATCGTCGCTGCAGCTTCGAGCGGCTGTTGATCGAACGCCTTCGGCGGCTTGCGCCTGTCCCCGAAGCTGTCTGAACCGACCGGTCTGAACAGCCCTTCGGGCGTCGTCTGGATCGTCATGAGCCAGCGCAAGGACCTCAAGCCCGCCTTGACGTAGGAGGGCGCGCCGGTCGAACGTCCGGTGACGATCAAGGCCTGAGACAAGCGCGCATTGTCATAGGCGAGTCCATCTTCGAACCAGACCCAATCGTCCGTTTCGGTCAATGACATAAGGGACATCAGCCGGTCGGCGAGGACGCTCTGGATGCGTATTGCGGTCGGATTTCTCTCGGCGACGGCGCAATACGCCTCAAGGCCAAGCAAGGCAAAGCCCCAGGCGCGGGGCGATCGGAAGCTGACGACGGTCGGCAACGCCTCCATGAACAAAGCGGCGGCCCAGCGCCGCCGCGAGGGGCTTGCGTCGCTTCGGGCGCACTCGCCCAAACACCAAAGCGTACGGCCGTGGCTATCCTCTGAGCCGCGGTCCTCAAGCCAGCGCCGATCGAAGCTCATAAAATTGCGAAACATCTTCGTGTCGGGGTTCCATGCGTGCTGCACGAAAGCGGCGAAACGCGACGACAATGCCTCCGGCAGACGCTGCTCGCCCGGCGCGTTGAGCGCACAAGCCAGCAGCAGCGCGCGGGCGTTGTCGTCGACGCAATAGCCGTGCAAACGGTCGGGCACATTGTGAACCGCATGCTGGAACAGCCCGGTGTCGTCGCACATCGAGAGAAAATGGCTAAGTTGCATCTCCGGCTGCGGCTGAGCTTCGCGCTCGATCGCGCTGCGCTCGGGCAGGAGAACGATTTTTGGCCGATCCGCCTTGCGGGCGGAATTGAACACTTCGACGTAACGCTCCGCGGTCCGTTCCCACGTCATCGATCGGCTGCTTGAATAAGCGCGCTTGCGCATGGCCTCCCGGCGCGCGTCGTCGGTCAGCAATCCCGCTACGGCGTCGCCCGTCGCGCCGGCGTCGCCGAATGGAACGAGCAGCCCGCGGCCGTCGGCGAGCAGTTCTCGCGCGTGCCAATAGGGCGTCGAAACGACCGCCTTTCCAAGCCCGAAGCTGTAGGCCAATGTGCCGGACGTCATCTGCGCTTCGTTGAGATAGGGCGTGACGTAGACGTCGCACATCGCGATAAATTCGAGCAGCGTCGATTGATCGACGAACTGGTCGAGAAAGACGACATGGTCCTCGACGCCAAGCGCCCGGACGCGTTCGATCAGGCTCTCGCGGTAGACCTCGCCGTGATCGCGGACAAGATTTGGATGCGTCGCGCCAAGAACGACATATACGGCTTCGGGACAGCGCTTCAGGACGGAGGGCATGGCGTCGATCATGACTTCGACGCCCTTGTTGGGGGAAAGCAGACCAAACGTTAAAATGACGGCTTTGCCGCCGAAGCCAAATTTGATCTTCGCCTGATCCGGCTCGACATAGGCGACGTCGGGGATTCCGTGCGGTATCAGTTCGATCTTCTCCGCAGGCGCCTGGTAAACTTCGCGGAGCAGCTCCCGGCCTTTCTCGGCCATGACGACGAGCTTTGCCGATGACGCGATGATCCGATCCATGACGCCGCGCTGCAGCGGCGTCGGCTCGGCCAGAATTGTATGAAGCGTCGTCACGACGGGCATGGTCAGGGGCCCCAGCAGCGCCATGATGCGCTTGCCCGCTTCGTCGCCGTAGATGCCGAATTCATGCTGGAGACAGGCCACATCGAACTGGCCCGCGTTCAGGAAGGCCGCGGCGCGGATGTAGTCGTCTGTCTTGTCGTCATTGACTTCAAAGCCGACGACGGGCGGATAGTCGTAGGAATGGCCGCGGTCGTTCATCGCGACGATCTGCGTCTTCAAATCCGGGAATGCGGCCGCGATCGCCCGCTGCAAATCATTCGTAAAGGTGGCGATGCCGCAGCGGCGCGGAAGCGAATTGCCGATGAAGGCGACGCGGCTGAGGCGGGTCATGGCCGCGCCTCCGTCAAGCGGTTCGATGGGCGCAAGGCCGGTTGGCGGGGCCGCGAAAGATCGCGAACCGCGGCGTTGGCGCTTTTGTCGGTGAGATTGTGCAGAATGTCGGTGATCGGCTTCGGGCCGAGATAGGTCAACAGCCCCGTAAAGCCGTCGGCGCCAGCCTTTATCTCCGCGTCGTCTTCATCGATGAAAACAGCTTCGCCGGCGATCGCCTTGACCGGTCCGATCTGAGTGTCGCCTTTGACGCCAAAGAGCCAAGTCTCGCGCTCCGCATGCAGGTCCCAATTCGATTTCGGCGCCAAAACGATCCGTTCGACGATGAAATGCGGGCTGGAGATGAGCAGCGTCCGGGCGTCGGACAAGCGCTCTTCGGCGGGCTGAGGCTCTGCCGGGCCCGTATGCGCGGCGCCCACCGCATTGTCCACATGAAGTTCCCGCCCTCGGCCGTAGTCGAACAGGCGGAATGTCGCGTCGCTTCTTTGCTGAATTTCGGCAATCACAAGCCCCGCGCCGATGGCGTGAATAGCGCCGGCAGGAACGAAGACGACCTCGTCGGCTACGACGCGGCGCCATTGAATGAGCCCGGCTATCGAGCCGTCCTCAATCGCGCTGCGCAATTGCGCAGGCTTGACCGGCCGCTTCAGCCCGATGGCGACTTTTGCTCCGGGCGCGGCCGACAGAATATACCACGCCTCGCTTTTGCCGTGGGCGAGCCCGATCGATTGCGCGAAGGCGTCGTCTGGATGAACCTGGATCGACAGCGGCGCCTTCGTGAAGAGCATTTTGAGAAGAAGCGCCGGATCCGGCGCGTTCAGATTGGCGCGCTGAAACCACAGCTCGCCGACCGCTTTATCGGCGGGAATTTTGCTCCATGGCCGCAGATCGGTGCTGCCCCAGGGTTTATGCACAATCCGAGCGGACGCATATTCGATCGCCATGATGTTCTCCTGGTTCGTCGGCTCAGATCGGCTCGATGCGACGTCAGAGACGTCAGCGCGGCCAATTGGAGGCGGGAGGTAATTCGCCGGCGACGTCGACGTGAGCGGCGTTGCTCGACGAACGCAGCTGCTTGTCGGAAAATTGGAGGCTGAGAACGCGGCCGTCTTCGGTGCGCAATCTCAGGTCCTTGCGGCCGAACGCTCCGCGCAACGCCTTGGGAGACATGCGGATTTCACCAGATCCGGCGACTTCGCCGTTCTTCGTCAGGAATCCGTCAAAATCATAATCGGCGGGACCGGCTGTCTCGCCGCCATAGGTCAGAATGCCGGCGCCGCGTAGGCCGCCAAGATACAGCATGATCGCCCGCCTTTTCTCAGCAGCGCGCGACCAATCGCACGCAGCAAATTCCGGATTCGCGAGCGTAAGCCATCTGGCTCCCGCCGGTTGCGACCGGAAGGCGCCTAATTCGGGTGGCCGTTTCGACGGTCGGGCTGCGCTGTCAGCCCTTTTTCTTGGGAAGTCCGATCGAAGTCGTCATGCCTTTAGCCAGAAGCGGCGAGACTGCGGCGGCTTCTTTTGTCTTCTTCGGCTTTCGAATCTCGCGATTGCTGCGCTTTTGCTCTTTCGCCATGCGTCCCTCCCAGGAGAAATCCGACCCCATCAGGGCCGGCAAACAAAAAGCCCCGCCGCCTTGGTGAGGCGCGGGGCCAGCAAGACGGCCAGAGCATATTTCGACCTGATGAAATCACTCGGTCGGAAAACGCTCCGGCGCCTCATCGGGTGGGAATGCCGCCCCGATCACCCGCGCGCCGACCAGTACATCCGTGGTCGCCATTGCGGGGTGATGCTTGTCCGGCGGACCCTGGCGAACCAGGGCCGCACGCCGCATTCAGCCCAGAAGCTTGAGATTGTCCGCGGACATTTTTCCGCTTTTGCGGTCGGCGACGAGCTCGAAGCCCACCTTCTGACCTTCTTGCAGATCTCCAATGCCAGCTCGCTCGACAGCGCTGATATGGACAAAGGCGTCATTGCCGCCATCGTCCGGCGCGATAAAGCCGAAGCCCTTCTGGGAGTTAAACCATTTCACGGTTCCCGTAGTCACAAGGAAACTCTTTCATAAACAGAGATGAAGTTGTACCCGCTCGCGCGGACAATCGAAAACTGAATTTTCAAATGAGAATTATCAGCGCGGCTCCGATTTGACCTACTCAGGGCCAAGTATCAGGCCGTCCATCGATAAACCCAATATGATCCGACGATGATAAATTTACAAGCACGATATCTTTATTTATTTGCCGATTCTTGCTTTGGCTGGCGCCTTATTTCGATATTTGGCTGCCGCGCAAATATTTCCCGCCGCGACGATTGCCCTGTAGGACCCGGCGCGGGGGGCCGTTATTTCATCCCCCGGTGACGCTCATATGCCGCGTCACGGCCGGTTTTGCCCCGCGACGATTGATGACGAAATCATGCCCCTTGGGCTTGCGCGCGATCGCCGCTGCAATCGTCTCATTCAGCAGCTCGTCGGACGGCGAAGCGCGGAGCGGCGCGCGGAGATCCGCCGCGTCTTCCTGCCCGAGGCACATATAGAGCGTTCCCGTGCAGGTGACGCGCACCCGGTTGCAGCCCTCGCAGAAATTATGGGTGTGCGGCGTGATGAAGCCAAGGCGGCCGCCCGTTTCCGCGACGCGAACATAGCGCGCCGGGCCGCCGGTGCGATGGTCGATCGGCTGCAGCGTATAGAGCTCCGACAGGCGCCGCTCGACGACATTGAGGGGAAGAAACTGATGCGCGCGCTCGGCCTCGATTTTGCCAAGCGGCATTACCTCGATCAGGGTGAGATCGGCCCCGCGCCGATGAGCCCACTCCAGCATGCGCGGGATCTCGTCGTCATTGACGCCCGCCAGCGCAACCATATTGATCTTCAGGGCGATGCCGGCGTCCTGCGCGGCGTCGGCGCCGCGCAGCACCTGCGCAAGGTCGCCCCAGCGCGTAATGCTCTTGAACTTTGCCGGATCGAGCGTATCGAGCGAGAGATTGAGGCGGCGCACGCCGGCCGCGGCGAGATCGGCGGCATGGCCGGCGAGCTGCGAGCCATTCGTGGTGAGCGTCAATTCTTCGAGCGCGCCGGAGTCGAGATGGCGGGACAGGGAACGGAACAAGCCCATCACGCCCCGCCTCACCAGCGGTTCGCCGCCGGTGATGCGCAGCCGGCGCACGCCGCGCGCGACGAACGCCGAGCATAGGCGATCGAGCTCCTCGAAGGTCAGAATGTCGCGCTTCGGCAGGAAATTCATGTCCTCCGACATGCAATAGACGCAGCGCATATCGCAGCGGTCCGTTACGGAAACCCGCACATAGGAGATCAGGCGCCCGAATGGATCGACGAGCGGCGATTGAGAGGATCCCTCGGAGGCTTTGGCGATCGGTGTAAAAATTGACATTTAGACGCTTGCGCTGAAGAGAGATCGGACAGACTGGAACATATATAAAGCGCCTTCAGTCGGTTGCATGAAAAAACTTTCTCAAGGGGTCAAAGTGTCGGGTCATTGGCCAAGCGAATTGCGGCTCAGGGAGAATGGCCGCATCCTTTACATTCATTTCGAGGCCGGCGGCGAATATGCGCTCGCCGCCGAATATTTGCGCGTGATGAGCCCGAGCGCGGAGGTGCAAGGCCATAGCGCCAAGGATCGCGTCACGATTGGCGGCAAGCGCAATTGCGCCGTCATCGGCGTCGATCCGGTCGGATCCTATGGCGTGCGCCTCAGCTTTGACGACATGCACACGACAGGCATCTTCACCTGGGATTATTTGTTCGATCTTGGCGCCCATTTTTCGGAAAAATGGGCGGCCTATGAAGCCGAGCTCAAGGCCAAAGGTCTTGACCGCGATCGCTCCGGCCAAGCCTGAGACCTGCGCGCGGCCATGCTATCGGACGATGACCTTCGTTCCGACTCGAACGCGATCATAAAGATCGACGACGTCTTCATTGGTCATGCGGATGCAGCCGGACGACACCGCCTGTCCAATCGTCTGCGGTTCGTTCGAGCCGTGGATGCGATAGAGGCTGCCGCCGAGATACATGGCGCGGGCGCCAAGCGGATTGTCGGGGCCGCCTTCCATGAAGCGCGGCAGGTCGGGACGCCGGCGCAGCATTTGTGCGGGCGGACGCCACGACGGCCATTCTCTTTTCATGGCGACCGTCTTGTCTCCTTTCCAGGTGAAGCCGGGACGACCGACGCCGATCCCATATCGCACCGCCTGATTGCCGGGAAGAATGTAGTAAAGGCGCCGTTCCTGCGTCGAAATGACGATGGTGCCCGCCGTATATTTTCCGTCGTAGGGCACGAGTTCGCGCGGCGGCGCGGTCGGTCGAGGGCGCGCTGTGAGTTCGGCGGGGTCCTGGCCATAGGTTGATGCAGATGATTGATATTCATAGGCAAGAACGGTTGCGGGGCAGTAGGGGAGGGCAAGCGCCAGCAATCCGCCGGCCAAGGCTGCAAGGCGACCATGCATGTATCAAGAGTCCTCAAAATCGGCGATCGAAGGGAAGCGGGCGGGACGGCCGCTGCATTCTCGCCATATTCCGGTCAAGGACGGCTCGAGGCAATGCGCCGGTCGCCGCAGCCGACACGGCCGCCTCTTTTTTCAAGCGCCGTAACCGTGCGGCAACATCCGTGCGGGATTTGCCGGCTGTCGGCCGGGCCGCTATGGTCGGCGCGAAAGTTCCAATTCGGCCCTGCGACCAGGATGAGATGCGCAGGGGCGGGCAGGACGAAGCTGCGGGCGACTTAAATTCCCGTGCTGGGACCAGACCATGCCTTTTTCGACGCCCCTTTCGATCGCGATTTTTTTCGTGATCTGGTTTGTCGTTCTTTTCGCCGTGCTGCCCTTTGGCGTCACCTCGCAACGCGAAGCCGGGGAAATTGTCAAAGGCACCGATCCGGGCGCTCCCGTCGCGCCGCGCCTGTTCGCCAAGGCGCTTTGGACGACGGCGATCGCCGCGGCCGCTTTCGCCGCGCTGGTCGTGTTCGCCCATTTCGCCAACGCCTGAGGCCGCGGTTTCGGCGCGATGCGCGCGGGTTCTATTGACGCTCAGGGCCGATAAGGTTACTTGACGCGTGCTTCCTCAAGGGAGCGCGTAGCTCAGTTGGTAGAGCATCTGACTTTTAATCAGAGGGTCATGGGTTCGAGTCCCATCGCGCTCACCAAGTAGCGCACTGTTTTCACGACGTAAATTTCTTGGCGCCTGAAGCCGTGCGTTTCGCGGCGCTGTCGTCCGCGAGCGAACCAGGGCGCGCGCGCTATTTTGCCGCGCGGATAGCTGGAGTTACGCGTGAACAAAGAATTGCCCGCTCCCGGGGCCCATGTTCTGATGGCCTGCGAAATCAGCCAGATTCGACCCTCGCCGCAGCCATGCTGAGGGAAGTGGAGCTTATGCATGCCGCCGTCCGTGATGGCGGCATGAGACAACGGCGGGAGCGGGAATTGTCTGTCACGACGGGCCCGGCGCCGTGAGCGCCACGAAAACGGTTGTTATCGTCGGCGGCGGTTTCACTGGCGCGATCTTCGGCCTGAAGTTGCACCGAAGCCGCCCGGATTGGCGCATTATCATTGCGGAGCCAAAACGGAAGCTTGGGCGCGGGGTCGCCTATGGCGCCTGCGGGCCCAATCACCTGCTCAACGTGCCCGTCAGCCGGATGGAAATCGGCCTCTCGCCGGGATTCGCCGAATGGCTCGCGAGCCGCCGCGCCTCCATCGCCGAGGCGCTGGTGGAAAGCGGGCTTGATCTTCAGGCGGCCTATGTTCCGCGCCGCCTGTTTGGCGATTATATCCAGGAACAGGTCGCCGCCGCGCTCGACGCCAAGGCGCTGGTCGGCCTCGCCTCGGTGAGGGGGGAGGTGGTGCGCCTGCTCGGCGGCTCGCGTGGCGTGCTGCTGACCGATGGGCGGGAGATCAAAGCGGATCTCGTTGTGCTGGCGATGGGCAACCTTCCGCCGGTCGCCCCCGGCGGCCCCGATCCCTGGCTCTATGACAGCGGATTTTTCATCCCCGATCCGTGGGCGATAGACGCTTTCAGCGATATCGACCCCGGCGAACCGCTGCTGCTGATCGGGACCGGCCTGACTATGGTGGATGTGGCCTTGCGGCTGGCGCAGGAAGGCCATCGCGGCAAGATGGTCGCGGTCTCGCGCCGCGGCCTCGTGCCGCGCACCCATCAGGCCGGCGGCGCATGGCCGGAGTTTCTGCACGACAAGATTCCGGCCTCTCCCCTCGCACTTACCAAAATGCTGCGCGCGGAAGTCGCTCGCGCCGAATCCCAGGGCGTCGTGTGGCAGCGCGTCTTCGACGCCGCGCGTCCGGCCGTCGCCAGCATCTGGAACGGCTGGAGCGAACTCAACCGCCGCCAATTCCTGCGCCATTTGCGGCCGCGCTGGGATGTGCATCGCCACCGCATGGCGCCCCGCGTCACCGAGGCGCTGAATCAGCTCCAGAACTCCGGCGCGCTGGAAATTCTAGCCGGGCGGATCGCCGCTTATAAACCGGCCGGCCCGCTGGTCGACGTCACGCTGCGCCTGCGAAATGGGGCGACCCGCAACTTCGGCGCCGGCCATGTCATCAATTGCACCGGGCCAGGCGGGGATTTCGCCAAAATCGCCAATCCGCTGATCGCGGACCTGCGCGAACGCCGTCTCGCCGTGCCGGATGCGTTGGGCGTCGGGCTCGAGACTCGCGATTGCGCTGTCGTCGATGGCGCCGGCAACGCCTCGCCCTGGCTGTTCGCGCTGGGGCCGCTCACCCGCCCCGCATGGTGGGAAATCACCGCTGTGCCGGAGATCAACCTGCAGATCGAGCGCCTGGTGACGCAAATGAGCCTGCCGTCCGCGGCGCGGTCCCTTACGACAGCGGATTTCCTTGATATTGGCGGCGGCATTTAATGACGCCCCTGCTGGCGCATGCGCCGCTGCCTCCTTCGCCCGCGATTTATAGCTTAATCGACGCTAACGCTGAGGCTCGGGCGGCGGCCTTGGTCCAGGCCGGAGCGGCGTCGATCCCCAGCGGAGAAGGACGCCAGACCAGATGTTGATTTCGCCAACCGGCTCCAGGAGGCGCGCGTTCCTCAGCGGCCCGCTGTCCACAGGCTCGCCCGCTGGTCGCATCACCCTTGTTGTGGAGAGACGTCCGGCCGGCAGATATCCAAGAAACTATCGATCAGCTCGATAAAACCTTGGGCGAGATCACTTGCTCGAAACACACGCAAATCCAAAGATGCGTCGCAATCCCGCCGGTTCCGTTAGTCTCTATGGGCTATAGCTAGGGTAGGGTGTACCTGTCACCTTGCCTGAGCCGGCGGCCCTGCGACGTTCCTCCCATCGGTGAGCGGGCTGCGGCTAATTCCTACCCAAGTGACTTGAAAAGCCGGACCATTCGTCCGGCTTCTTTTCGTTCCGCGTCGCGCGAACGATCGCCAGCTGGCACTCCAGCCCTCGGCGGTCTGCGCTGGTCCAGCTCACTGGCGGAAGCAAGCTTGATGGTTGTCCTATCAAAATCAAGTGTAAAATACAACCAATACGAGCGTATACATTTGTCTGTGCAGTAAATCTCAGATAATATCCGCGCCGATAAAAGAATAATGAACCATTCGACTTATGCCACGTTATGCTCATGTTAGAATGACAACGCATTAGAATTTGAAGTAATTTCGAGTTTCGAAAGATATTGTCTAATATGATTTTATCTATTTCTGCATTATTATGTGAGTTTTTCCGATATAGCATTAAATAATATATTATAGACCACGCTGCATTGTATGCCGTTCCCTTTCTGGCGCTATTTGGAGATTGGTTGTGCGTTCGGCTCAGTAGGGGTCGACCGTGAGGAAGCTTCAGAAGTTAGGCCCGAACGCGCATTGCCCTCTCGGACTGCGCCCGCCGCTTAGGCGTCTTTCATGAGGGCGCGTTGTTATCTTCCAAATAACACCGTCCTATTACGGAACGGGAGTCGGGCGACCGACTCCCGATTCTGCGTTGAGCGCTGCGAACTCAAGCGTGCTCGAACCCAACTCAACGCTTTCCCGCGCCACAACAAATGGCGAACTCCGCATCGAGCCTAAGCGCTAACCCCCTTTAAGGCTGCGCCGCTAGCGCACCAGAAAGCCGATGGCGCCCGCATTGGCGATGTCGATGAAAAACGCCGACACGAGCGGCAAGATAATGAATGCGGTCGGCGCCGCGCCATGGACCTTGGTGATCGCCGTCATATTGGCGATGGCGGTCGGCGTGGCGCCGAGGCTGATGCCGCCAAATCCCGCCGCGATAACCGCCGCCTCATAGTTGCGGCCCATGGCCGGGAAGACGACGAACAACATATAGATCACCGCGACGATCGTCTGCGCGGCGAGCACGGCGACCAGCGCCGGGCCGAGGCCGCCGAGCGTCCAGAGCTGCATGCTCATCAAGGACATCACGAGAAAGACGTTCAGCGACAGATCGGAAATCAGCGCGAGCGAGCGGCTGCGCGAGGGCCAATCGAGGCGCGGCAGCAGGCGCGGGATGGTGTTTGTGAACAAGATTGCGACCAGCAGGCAGACGACGAAGCGCGGCATGCGCACGCCCGCTTCGACCAGCGCTTCATGCGCCAGAAAGCCGATCAATATCACGATGTTGAGAACGAGAATCGTCCGCAGCAGATTGACGTGGTTGAGGTCGTCGAGTTTCGTATCGTCGGGCAGGCCGACGGAGGGCGCCTCATTCATCGGCCCGACGAGCTTGTAGCGCGATATCAGGACGCCGGCGACGGGGCCGCCGATCAGGCTGGCGATGACGAGGCCGAGCGTCGCGGAGGCGACGCCAATCTCCATCGCGTTGGCGAGCCCGAAGCGCTCCGTGATCAGAGGCGCCCAGGCGATGGTCGTGCCATGGCCGCCGATCAGCGAAGCCGAGCCGAGCAGCACAGTGATTCCCTCGGGGAGACGCAGGGCAGATGCCGCGCCCGCCGCGATCAAATTCTGGATCACCAGATAGACAAGCGTCACCGCCAGCAGCACGAGAAGCGGCCGCCCTCCGGCGACGAGATCGCCAAGCTTGGCGTTGAGGCCGATGCCGGTGAAGAAATACAACAGCAGCATGTCCCGCGCGTCGAGACTGAAATGAATTTCGACGCCGAACACCCGATAGGCGACGAGCGTCGCGAGCGCGGCCGTCAGTCCGCCCGTCACCGCTTCGGGAATGTTCCAGCGGCGCAGCGGCGCGATCAAATGATTGAGGCCGGCGCCGATAAAGAACACGACGATCGCAAGGGTGAAGGTGAGGAGCCCCGAGGCTTCAATGACTCTCATCGGAGATCGGCTGCCTTGCATGAGGGGAGGAAGCGCCTGGCGGCGCCGGCGAATGGATTGGCGCAGCTGGGTCGTCTCGCCAGCAGCGGATCGGACAAATCAGGCGCCCGGCTTGTAAGGCAAAGCTTGTCGCGTGTATAGTTGGCAAGAACGGATATCGAGAGAAATCGAGCATGGATGACAGCTCTT
The DNA here is from genome assembly GCF_000021745.1 of Methylocella silvestris BL2. Lineage (NCBI taxonomy): Bacteria > Pseudomonadati > Pseudomonadota > Alphaproteobacteria > Hyphomicrobiales > Beijerinckiaceae > Methylocella > Methylocella silvestris. The sequence continues at coordinate 1,137,164 of NC_011666.1, read as the reverse complement.
ACGCCGCCAGGGCCGAAACGCTCGATTCTTCGAAGACTGCTGTTCCGCATTTTTCCTTTTCTACCAAAGATCTCCCGTCCACTGACCAATTCGGCGCGTGGCGCGAATTTATGTCGTCGACCGTCGAAATCCAGCGGCTCGAAGGGAAAGAGCAGGGATTTGCGGCGGATCAACAGGTGTGGAGCCTTGGCGCCTTCGCGCTGACGCACGCCCTGATGCCGGGCGAGGGACATGCGCGCGCCTGGCGCCATCTTGGCAAGGATCCGATCGATCACTGGTGCCTCGTCGTCGTCCGCGACGCCGGCCGCGATGGCTCGAGGCTGATCGGACTGCGGTCGCTCGGGCGCCCGTTCGAAGGGGCGGCGGCTGACCGCGACGTGCTGTCCCTGTTCGCGCCGCGAAGCCTGTTTCGCGGCCTCTCCAGCCTGCTCGACGCCGCGCCCGACGTCATCGCCGACGTCGGCCTCGGCGCGATTCTCGCCGATTATCTGCTCTCATTGCAGCGCAGGCTGCCCGGCGTAACCGAGGCCGACGCGCCGCAAATCGTCGAAGCGACGCGGGCGATGATCGCCGCCTGCCTGACGCCGGCGGCCGATTTGCGCGCCGCGGCGGAGGGCGCCATCGCTGCGACTGTGCTTGAGCGGGCCGATGCGATTATTTCGGCCAATCTCGCCGCCAAGGACCTCGGCCCCGAATTTCTCTGCCGCGCCCTCGGCGTCTCCCGCTCGCGGCTCTACCGGCTGTTCGAGCCGACGGGCGGGGTCAGTCGGGCGATCCAGCGCGCGCGGCTGATCCGGGCGCAGGACGCCTTGCGCGATCCGGCCGACGGGCGCCCGATTGTCGTCATTGCCGACGCGCTGGGTTTTGCCGATCCGTCGAGCTTCAGCCGGTCCTTCCGTCGAGAATTCGGCCATAGTCCCAGCGACGCGCGGAGCGCCGGGGCGCTCGGCTTTTTAGCCCCGCTGGCCGCCGCCAAACCCCTCGTTTGCGCCCCGATCGATCGTCTCGGCGACGTCCTTCGCAGCCTTCATGCCTGAGGGGGCCTCAGCAGGGAGCCTTGCGGCTTGCGGCACAGCAATCAGGATCGTCAGCACAGCGTTGGGATGAATTGCCGATGCCAGGCCCGGCGACGGATTGTATAAGCGGGCGACTCGCTTGCCAGCGGCCTCGCCATCCGGTTGGCAAAGCTTCATAAAGAACCTGAGGTAACCTATGCGCGCGACCTCCCTGACAGCAAGGTTTCTTGCGCGCAGCTTTGTTCCCTTGGCCGCGGCGGCCCTGCTGCTCGCGGGCTGCAAGGAACAGCAGGAGGAGCATGCGCCGCTGCCGCGCCCGGTCCGCGCCATCACCGCCGAAAGGAGTGAGGACGGCGAGACGGCCATGCTCACCGGACAGATTCTCGCCGAAAACGAAGCGGCGCTGGCGTTTCGGATCGGCGGCCGCATGATCGAGCGTTCCGTTGGCGTTGGCGATGCGGTGACGCCGGACAAAGTGCTGGCGAAGCTCGACCCGGTGAATGAAGAAAATGCGCTGCGCTCGGCAAGGGCGGCGCTTTCGGCGGCCGAGGGGCGGCTCGTTCAGGCGCGCAATAATTTTGATCGCCAGAATACGCTGCTGCAGCGCGGCTTCACGACGCGGGTTCTGTTCGATCAGGCCGAACAGGAATTGCGCACGTCGCAATCGGCCGTCGACGACGCGCAGGCGCAGCTGCAAATGGCCGAGGACCGGCTGAGCTTCACCGAGCTTCGCGCCAATGTGACGGGATCGGTCACGGCCCGGCTTGCCGAGGCCGGCGAGGTCGTCCAACCGGGCCAGACCATCTTCCAGGTTGCCCGCGAGGACGGCCGCGACGCGGTATTCGATGTTCCCGCCAATCTGTTGCGATCCGTGCCGGCGAACGCCCCGATCGCGGTCACTCTGACGGATGATCCGTCGACGATCGCGCAAGGACGCGTGCGCACGGTCGATCCGCAGGCCGATCCCGTCACTCGCACCTTTCGCGTCCGGGTGGGCTTGATCGATTCGCCGGCCGCGATGCGTCTTGGCGCGACCGTGACCGGCCGCGTGCAGCTCGAAGGAACTCCCGGCGTCAAGATTCCGGCGAGCGCCCTGACCAAGATCAACAATCAGCCTGCGGTCTGGATCGTCGATCCGAAAAGCTCCACCGTCGCGCTGCGCAATGTCGAAATCGCCCGCTTCGATCCGGGCTCCGTGCTGGTTTCCGAAGGGCTCGACGACGGCGACATCGTCGTCACCGCCGGGGTGCAGGCGCTTCATCCGGGCCAGGCCGTGCGTTTGCTCGGATCGCGCTCATGACAGGCCCCAATCTGTCCGAATGGGCGCTGAAAAGCCGCTCGTTCATCATCTTTCTGATGGTCGGCTTCACGGCGGCCGGGCTGCTCTCCTTCTATCGGCTGGGACGCGGCGAGGATCCGCCCTTCACCTTCCGAACCATGATCGTGCAGGCCTCCTGGCCCGGCGCGACGCTCGACGATACGGTCAAGCAGGTCACCGAGCGGATCGAACGCAAGCTGCAGGAGACGCGGGGCCTCGACTTTCTGCGCAGCTATACGACGCCGGGCCTCACCACCATCTTCGTCACGCTGAAAGGCAGCACGACGGCGAAGGAGGTGCCGGACATCTGGTATCAGGTGCGCAAGAACATCGGCGACATCCGCCACACGCTGCCGCAGGGTGTGGTCGGACCCGGCTTCAACGATGATTTCGGCGACACGTTCGGCATCATTTACGGCTTCACCGCCGATGGCTTCAGCCATCGCGAATTGCGCGACTATGTCGAGGACGTCCGCTCCAAGCTGCTCCACGTCAACGACGTCTCGAAGATCGAGATCATCGGGGCGCAGGACGAGCAGATTTTTGTTGAATTCTCAACTCAGAAACTGGCCGGGCTTGGCATTGACCGCGCCGCGCTGATCGCGGCGCTGCAAGCGCAAAATGCGGTGAGTCCGGCGGGATCGATCCAGACGGGCGACGAGAAGCTCTCGCTGCGCGTCTCCGGAGCGTTCCGGTCCGAGGACGATATTCTCAACGTCAATTTCCTGTCGAACGGGCGGCTGATCCGGCTGCGCGATATCGCCGAGGTTCGGCGCGGCTATTCCGATCCGCCGCAGCCGTTGTTCCGGGTCGACGGCAAGCCGGCGATCGGGCTCGCCATCGCCATGCGCGACGGCGGCGACATCCTCGCGCTTGGCGCCAACATCCGCAGCGAACTTGACAAAGCGGTGGCCGAACTGCCGCTCGGCGTCGAGCCGGCGCTGGTGTCCGATCAGCCGCAGGTGGTGACGACGGCGATCGGCGAATTCATGGAATCGCTCTGGCAGGCCGTCGCCATCATCATGGCGATCAGCGTGGTCAGCCTTGGCCTGCGGCCCGGCGCGATCGTCGCCCTGACGATCCCCCTGACGATCGCTATCGTCTTCCCGATCATGGAGTTTCTGGACATCGATTTGCAGCGCATCTCGCTTGGCGCGCTGATCATTTCGCTGAGCCTTCTCGTCGACGACGCCATGACGACGATCGACGCCATGACGACGCGGCTCGCGCTCGGCGACGACAAGGAGAAGGCGGCAAGCTTCGCCTATAAGACGCTGGCCTTCCCGATGCTGACTGGCACTTTCGTCACCATCGCCGGCTTCGTGCCGATCGGCTTCGCGCGCAGCGCCGCCGGCGAATATACGTTCTCGATTTTCGCCGTGGTGGCGATCGCCCTGATCGTCTCCTGGTTCGTCGCCGTGCTGTTTGCGCCGCTGCTTGGCGTCTGGCTCTTGAAGGCGCCCCCGGCGGGGGCCGCGCCGGAGAAGCCCAACATCGTGCTGCGGCTGTTCCGCTCGGTGCTTGTCGGCATGATGCGGATGCGCTGGATCTCGATCGCCGCGGCGCTCGGCTGTCTCGTCGCGGCCTTGATCGTGCTTCCGCATGTGCCGCGGCAGTTCTTTCCGGCGTCCGACCGGCCGGAGCTCGTCGTCGATCTAACCTTGCCGCAGAACGCCTCGATCTACGCAAGCGAAGCAGCCTCGGCGAAGCTCGACGCTATGCTGAAAGAGGATCCGGACGTTGCGAGCTGGAGCACCTATGTCGGCCGCGGCGCGATCCGCTTCTATCTTCCGCTGAATGTGCAACTGGCCAATGATTTCTTCTCGCAGGCGGTGGTCGTCGCCAAGGACGTCGCCGCGCGCGAACGCCTGCAGGCGAAGCTTGAAAAAGAGCTGGCCGAACAGTTGCCGACCGTCGTCGCCCGCGTGTCGCCGCTCGAGCTCGGGCCGCCGGTCGGCTGGCCGGTGCAATATCGGGTCAGCGGGCCCGACACGGGCAAGGTGCGCGAGATCGCGCTGAAACTCGCCGAAGTCATGGGCGGCAATGCGACAGTGCGCGACGTCAATTTCGACTGGATGGAGCCCGCGCGGAAGGTTCGCATCAAGATCGATCAGGATCAGGCGCGTCTTCTCGGCCTCAGTTCGCAGGCGCTGGCGACGTCGCTCAACGCGGTGATGACGGGCCTGCCGATCACGCAGGTGCGCGACGACATCTATCTCGTCAATGTCGTTGCAAGAGCGACCGACGAACAGCGGATTTCGCTCTCCACGCTGCGCTCCATGCAACTGCCGGTCGCGGGCGGGCGCACCGTGCCGCTGAGCCAGGTCGCGAGCTTCGATTTCGAACAGGAACTGCCGCTTCTGTGGCGGCGCGACCGCACGCCGACCCTGACGGTGCAAGCCGAAACCGCCAAAGGCGTCTTGCCCGAGACGGCCGTACATGCGCTGGCGCCGGCGATCGACAAGCTTCGCGCAAGCCTGCCCGATCAATATCAAATCACGACCGGCGGCACGGTCGAGGAAAGCGTTGCCTCGCAGGCCTCGGTCTTCGCTATGCTGCCTGTGGCGGCGATCCTGATGCTCTTTTTCCTGATGATGCAGCTGCAGAGTTTTGGGCGGATGTTCCTTGTCGTTGCGATCGTGCCTTTCGGCCTGATCGGCATTGTCTTCGCCCTGTTTGCGGCGAATCGGCCGCTCGGCTTCGTCGCAATCCTCGGCATTCTGGCGCTGGTCGGCATGATCGCCCGCAATGCGGTCATTCTGATCGATCAGATCGAGACGGAACGGGCGCAGGGCCGCGACATCTGGAACGCCGTCATCGAGGCGGCGCTATCGCGCTTCCGGCCGATCATGCTGACGGCGATCTCGACCGTGCTCGGCATGATCCCGATCGCGCCGACGGTGTTTTGGGGGCCGATGGCCTTCGCCATCATGGGCGGGTTGTTCGTCGCGACGATGCTGACGCTGCTTGTGTTGCCGGTGTTCTACATCACGCTGTATGGCGCGAAGGAGACGGCCGCAGCGAAGGAGCCGGTCGCTGCCTAACCGCCGCGCCGGGGCGAAGGAACAATCAACAACGGTCAATTTGGATTGTCGTTAGTCCAAAATCGCACGCCCGCCAAATCCAGAAAGCTACCGCATGCGCCGGCTCAATCCGGCGTCGCGATTCGACGTCGTATCGGACCATTCGCGGCGCGGGCCGCCACGCGAGAGTGTGGGCGCCGCTTATTTACAGTTAAGAGCGCCGCGCCGAGCCGAGCGCTCAAAAAAATGCCCGACTCGGACGAAGCTGTTGCGCCCTCGGCATGAGGCGAATTCGGATCGCCGCGCCGCGAGCTCACGCGCCTACCGCTTCTGCGCGCCGCACAAAGTATCGTTGATCTGACACTGCGGCGTGATCGACAGCCGCTCCTGTTCGGCGTTCAGCCTCGCGATTTCGGCCTGCGTGGCGGCGTCGATGTCCGTGCCCGCATTGGCGCATCCGCAGACCTGGCTGGCGCAGCAGCTGCATTTGTTGATTTGCTCGAGGGCCATGATCGCTTCAAGCCCGCTCTGTTGCGCGAGATTGCCGCACGCCTTTTTCAGGAGCGTCGCTTTCTGCGCCGGATTGGCGGTGGAGGCGCCGGTTTGACCGATTCCCAATGTCGTGCAGAGCGCGGCGTCACAACTATAGGCGACCTGAAGGCCCTTTGACCACAAGGTCGCGGTGCCCGCGCGGACGCCCGTCTTGTAGCTTTCACAGACGGCCTTGCACATCGCGCTTCCCTTGCCGACCGGATATTCGACGCTTGCCGAATAGAGCGGACAGCCCTTGTCGCCCGGCGCGTCGGCGAGACAGCCGTCGACCGGGGGATCGGGGTTGAGGGCCGGATTATGCGAGGCCGACCATATATAGGGTCCCTTGTCCTTTGCGGACCAGGGCGTCAGGACGTTGGCGTCGCACGGCCTGTTGGCCTGGCCGAGCTCGAACGGGCCGTCGTAGACGGGGCATTTGCAGGTGACGAGCTTGTTGCCCGCGCCATCGGTTTTCCCGGTCTCGTAACAGGGCGCTGTCATGCATCCGGCATATTTGCCCGCGCTGCAGGTCGTCGTCCCGCCGCCATAGTCGGCGTTCTTGACGGGCGTATAAACCGAGATCAGCTGCGCGGTCGGGATCACCACATTGTTGTTGGCGGCCGTACAGGCCGGCGCGCTGTTCCATAGCGTCTGGTTTTGAATGAACTCGCGCGGGTTGCAGTTGGCGCCGTCATGGCCGCAGACCGAGACGGTCGACAAATAGAGATCGAGATTGAGGATGGCGTTGATGTCAATGAAATAGGGCACCATCGGCGGATATTGCTCGGTGGTGAGGCCGTAGCATGTGCAGTCGGCCGTCTTGCCGTCTTTCGCCAGTTTGCAAGGGAGCGGCGGATTGCCGGACGAGCCGATCATGGGGCCTGAGAAGAAGCACAAGGCATAGGAAAAGGCACGGCCCACAGGCGGCTTGCAGGTCAGGAAATTCTCGCCCCTCAGCAGAATATCGGCGTAGGCGGGGCCGAAAATTGTTGTGTTGAGATCGTTGAACCGGAATTTCGTCGATTCTGCTTTTGCGGCGCCGATGGAAATCGCAACGATGGCGGCGACGGCAAAGAGCAACGACATGATGGGGCAAATCCATCGCGCGGACGCTTCGCCTTTCTGATGGTGGGCGTCCATTCTTTTCCTCTGGTCCCTACGCGCCTACCTTTACTGGCGGCCCCGGGGACGCCAGACTTACGCCACTCGCCGGTTTTTGCAATGATTATTGTGTGACGATTGATTTCATTCGATAATCATCATTACGTCGAAGGCAATGCGGAGAGCCTTCCTCGATGACCGCGGCGATGAAACGAAATTCTCGCTCCTCACCAGCAGACGAAAAATCGAGTGCGAGGGGTACTGGAATGCCGAAAGAGCCCGCCTCAGACGCCTTCCAGCAGCGCGTCGAGATCCATGCTCGACCGGCTGCCGAGATCCATGGCGTGCTCGTCGAGAAAGATCTGCGCGGCCTTGCGTCCCTCGTCGCGCAGAAGCGATAAAAACGCCCATTCCGCATTGAGTTTCGAGGAGGCGCCGAGCTTGGTCATAATATCGTTTTTGACCATATGGACGCGCATATTGGCCCACAGCGCGCCTTCGCTGTTTCCCGGATCGGCGACGCGCCGCAAGAGGGCCATCATGCGCAATTCCTTCAACGTGACGGCGTTGAAGGACACCTCGTTCAGACGGTTCATGATCTCGGTGGTCGTGCGCGGAACGCCTTCGCGCTCGACCGGGTTGATGGGCACGAGGATCGTATCCTGCGATTTACATTCGCGGATCAGCGGCGTGATCGTCGGATTGCCGGAATAGCCGCCGTCCCAGTAAAATTCGCCGTCGATCTCGATCGCCTGAAACATGGTTGGAAGGCAGGCCGATGCCAGCAGGACGTCCGGCGTGATGGCGGTATTTTTGAAAACCTTGCCGCGCCCGGTCCGCACATTGGTGGCGGTGACGAAAAGATTGATCGGCGAATGCGCGAGCCGCTCGAAATCGATCACCTTGGCCAGGATGTCGCGCAGCGGATTGGCCCCTTGGGGATTTAAAGTGTAGGGCGAAAACATGCGCGACATGAGTTCGGCGCCGGCATAAAAGGGCGAAAACTCCATCGTCCAGCGTCCTAGCAGCACGTCGATCGGGCCGCGCCGCAGCGGGCTGAAGCGCGCGGCTTCCGCGACTGCGCGCCAGAATGAATCCAGCGCCTCGCGCGCGGCCGGCGCGCCGCCCTTGGCGTGTCCGTCCACCAGAACGGCGGCGTTCATCGCGCCGGCCGAGGTGCCGGAGATGCCGTCGATTTCGAGCCAGGGCTCTTCGAGCAGGCGGTCGAGGACGCCCCAGGTGAAGGCGCCGTGCGAGCCGCCGCCCTGAAGGGCGAGATCGACAAGGATCGGGTCGCGCTCGATTGTACTGGTTGCTGGTTCCATCGCGATGACGCCTTGGGGTTGGGCAATGCCGCGCTGCTTAGGCTTTTAGGCGAGCTTTGCCGCAGCGTCACGCGCAATCGGGCCGCGCCCGAAGCTCACGGCGCGCCAGCCAGGGGACCGCGCCCGAGCAGCCGCAACCTCATCCGACGGGCGGCTTTCGATCTTCAGCTTTGCCGGACAACAGAATAGCGAGCCAGCGGCTCGCTGGAAATTGCTCGCAGACGGTAACGCAGGCGATCAGGATCGGAACGCCGATGAAAGTGCCCGGCAAGCCCCAGATAAATCCCCAGAAAAACACCGCGAAGACGACGGCGAAGGGCGAGATCGACAGCGTCTTCGCCGTAAACAAGGGCTCGAAATAGCTGCCGATCAGGAACTGCACCAGGGTCAATACGGCGAGGATCAAAAGCCCTGTCTCCCAGGATCCCGTTTGCGCGAAGCCGAACAGCGCCGGCAGCACGGTCGCAATCAGCGGCCCGATGAAGGGAATGTAGTTCAGCGCGAAGGATATGACGCCCCAGGCGGCCGCGAGCTCGAGGCCGACTAACGTCGCGAACCCCCAGACGATCAGGCCGGTGAGAATGCTGGCGACCGTGCGCACGAGCATATAGCGGCGAAATTTGCGGGCGGTGGCGGCTCCCGCCGCAATCAGCCTTTCGCCGGCCTCGCCGCCGACCGTGCGCAGATTTTTCGAAAACGCCTCGGCCTCCAAAAGGCCCATCGCCAGAAAGATGAAGATCAGCAGCGAGAAGCCGATCAGGCTGTTGAGCCGCAAGGCGACGGTCTGAAACAGCCGCAGCAGCCAGAGCACGTTGAAGCGCTCGGCGACGACGGTCGCGATGAAGATGTCATGTTGCTCGAGCCATTTCGCCCAGGCGAAATACAGCGCCTGAAAACGATCGAAGTTGGCGCTGAGCCATTGCCCGATCTGGCCGCCGCCCCAGGCGACCATTGACGTCAGCTTGACGACGACGATGAGGGTCACGAGAACGGTCGCGATCAGCGCCAGCCCACGCGGCAGCCTTGTCTCGAGCGCTTTCTGCAAGGGCCAGACGACGGCGATGGCGAACAGCGCGAACGCGACGGGCTCGAACACTGCATCGGCGAAATATAACGCGCCGACGACGAGAAAAGCGATGATCATCGCCGAGGCGATGCGCGTGACGCTGCTGTCCATGCTGTCAACAGGCTCCTTCGGCTGTTTGACGCCGCGCCGTCTTGAAAATCGGGGCATCGCGGCGCATGGTGCCGCTCCGCGCCGGGGCAGGCGCAAATGGGAAGAATTTCATGTCTGATCTCGTCGTCATTGTCTATCCGACAGAAGAAAAGGCCGAGCAGGTGCGCAAGGAGCTCTTCGAGCTCCAAAAAGAGTATCTGATCAAGCTTGGGGACGCTGTGATCGCCACCAAATCCGAGGATGGCCAGATCAAGCTGCATCAGGTGATCAACACCACTGCCGCCGGCGCCGTCTCCGGCAGTTTTTGGGGTCTGCTCGTCGGCGTGCTCTTCCTCAACCCGCTGCTTGGCGCGGCGATCGGCGCGGCGAGCGGCGCGCTCGGCGGCGCTCTCACCGACGTCGGCATCAATGATAATTTTATGAAGCAGCTCGCCGAAAGCATCCAGCCCGGCAACGCTGCGCTGTTTATTCTGATCGAGAGCATGACCACGGACAAGGTGGTCGCCGCGATCCAGGGCTATGGCGGCGTGGTCCTGAAGACCTCGCTCGACGAGACCAAGGAGCAGGCCCTTCGCAACGCGCTCGCCGGCCACATCGCCAGCGGGGGCGCCCAGGCGCCGAGCGAGCCCGCCCCGGCGCCATCGGGCGCCACGCCAAGCGGCGCTGCGTCTTAAGTCCTGGCGGCGTCCTTCCGGGCGCAGCCGTCAAGATCGATGCGCAAAGGAGCGGAGGCGATCGTCTCCGCTCGCACTGCCGTTCGCTTCTCCTGTTGATGAGCTATTGGACGCGTCGCGGTCCAAGGCGCTCCGCGATGCGCTCCAGAACATAGGGGAAGAACGGGTTCGACGACATGCGCAGGAGCGAGTCGAGGCTGACGATCAGCGCGCCCCGCTCGCCGCGCGGCGCGATCGCGCCGAGATTGACGCCAAAATCCTCGTTCAGGTCCGGCTGCAGTCCATAGAGCGAATCCGTCAGCGGAAACGGCAGCGCGACATGCGAGAGCGAGAACACGCCGGGCGGGAAAGAAAGGCCGAGCGGACGAGTTTGTTCATTCGTCGCGCCGGCTTCTGTCGCCTGCTCGACGACTTCGCTGGTATTGGAATTGGCGTTTGTTATGACAGCCGTCCTGAAACGGCGCGGCGCCGGCGGCATCACGCGCTGTAGCGCATTGTCGGAGGCGAGCCGAAGCAACTGCCCGAATTTGGCGCTGCGGTTCAGATCGAACAGCACGAGCTCATGACCGCCCTGTGGCAGCTGCGCGTAAAGGGATGTGATGATCGCGCGCGTCGAGACGGTAAAGTCGATTACCGATTGAAAGGTCAGGATCGGCGCGAGGGCGTCGAGGCGCCCCCTATTGGCGAGACGCGAGATTTCCTGCTGCAGCGCCTGCGTCAGCAAATAGGATTGGCGCGCGCCGTTCACCGGAAATGAATTGTATTTGAATGGATTGAATTCGGGCACGATTCCGAGCCACGCCGCTTTGGCGAAGGCCGGTAGAATGGCCGGAAGTCCGGCGAGCCCGGCGAAGCGGGCAAAGCGGGTAATGCCGACCATCGGCGAGATCAGCACCAACCGGTCGGGCCGCGTCAGCCTGGGATCCTCGATGGCGTCGAGGGCGTATTTCAGCGCGAGCGCGCCGCCGTTGGAAAATCCAACAATATGAAGGGGAAGCGAGGGACCGATGCGCGCGCGCGCCTCCCGGACGGCGAGGCGCGTCGCCGCCAGCCAGTCTTGCCATTCGATGTCGGCGAGCGCCCCCGGAACGGTGCCATGAGCGGGAAGACGGATCGCCACCGCGACATAGCCGTGATCGCGATAGGCCCGCGCGATGTGGCGCAGACTGTAGGGCGAGTCGGTCAGCCCATGCAGCAGCACGACGGCGCCGGCCGGCGCCCCGTCCGGCTCGAGTTCATAGGATCTGTTCCAATCCTGCGCGAAGCGCCCCGGATAGACGGGGCTGCCGTCGAAATAGCGGTTGACCGGAATATCGTCCTGCGGATCGAGCTTGTCGGTCACTTCCCGGCGCACGTCGGCGAAGATTTTGTCTTCCGCCTTCAGATATTTCGCCCAGTCGGCGCGGTCGAGCGCCCCGCCGTCCATCTCCTGCGGCGCGTGGGTGTGCCAGAGTTTGAGCGCCGGCCCGCGCTGGACGTCATAAATCCGCACGCCGAGCAGCGTCGCCGCAACGGCGGCCAGCACAAGCGCCGTGCGCTTTGCAATTTTCACAAGTCGGGCGCGCATGGGGAGGCCTTTTGGGGGGATGGCGTTGCAAATTCGATGCAGCCTTCAAGTTTCGCATGGCCAGGGCGGCGGCGGCGAGCTTCTTGGCTGATCGTCAACACATTTCAGCTATAAGCCGAGAGCGGATAGGAGCGAAGCCTGAGGGGTTGATGCGTATTGCGTTCGTTGCGCTGCTTTGCGTCGCGCTTGCCGCCTGCGGCCGTCCGCAGGGCGTCATGGAGCCGATCGGGGTCAGCGTCCCGAATGCGTCCCTTGTCGATCTCCTCGTCGCGACGACCCGGGCGCCGGCCAAGAATCCGGCGATTTTGTTTACCGGAGAGCGCGAGAGCAAGGTCGCTCTTGCCGATATCACCGTCTCCATTCCGCCGGCCGATCGGCGCCAGATTGGACAGGTGCAATGGCCGTCGAGCCTGCCGCCCAATCCGCTGACCGATTTCGCCACGGTGCGCGTCACGCCGCTTGCCGGCGTCGGTGAGGCGCGCGGCTGGCTGAAGCAGAATTTGCCGCGCGACCGGCGCGTGCTCGTCTTCGTGCATGGCTTCAATGTGCGCTTCGAGGAAGCCGTCTTCTCCCTCGCGCAGATCGTGCATGATTCGGGCGCCGAGGCCGCGCCCGTGTTGTTCACCTGGCCCTCGCGCGGCAATCTGTTTCAATATATCTACGACCGGGAAAGCACCAACGCCTCGCGCGATGCGCTGGAGGAAACGCTGCGCCGCATCGCGACGGACCCCTCGGTCGGCGAGGTCACGGTCATGGCCCATTCGATGGGCTCCTGGCTGGTGATGGAATCGCTGCGCCAGATGTCGATCCGCGACGGCCGCGTGTTGCCGAAGATCCGCAATGTGATCCTCGCATCGCCCGATCTTGACATCGACGTCTTCGCCGCGCAATGGGCGGAGATCAGCAAACCGCGTCCGCGGCTGACGGTGTTCAGCTCGCGGGACGATGCGGCTCTGCGGGCCTCGCGCCGCCTCGCCGGCGACGTCGACCGGCTGGGATTGATCGATCCGCTGGCCGAGCCGTTCCGGTCGGAGCTTGAACGCGCGGGCGTCGACGTGATCGACCTCACCGATCTCTCGCGTCCGGGCTCGCTCAACCATTCGAAATTCGCCGAGAATCCGGAGATCGTGCAGCTTCTCGGCAAGCGGCTGATCGCCGGCCAGAGCCTTGGCGGCGAGACGAGCCTTGGCGAGCGCGTCGGCGGCTTCGCCATGGGCGTCGGCCAGACGGTTGGCGGCGTCGCGGGCGTCGCCGTCAGCGCGCCGCTGGCGATCGTCGATCCGAACTCGCGGCGGACGTTTGACGATCAGCTGAAGCATCTTGGCGACGTGGCCAATGACACGGTCGATTCGGCGCGTCCGAATTAGATGCGCTCAGGTCGCGTGACGGCGGTCATTCGCCGCAACTTTTGTCGCCGGCGCCGATAAGCCAAGCCGGTTCGATATTCAGTTTCTCGGCGATCTTGTGCAATGTTTCGCGCGAGCCGCGCCGCCGCCCCGCTTCGAGATCGCTCAGATAGCCTTGCCCCAGGTCGGCCAAAATCGCCAGGTCGATCTGCGTCATGCCGCGCCATTTGCGCAGCGCCTTTAACAGGCTCTCGCCGCGCAACAGGGCGGTAGACACTTCGGGCGGCAGACGGGCGTCGCGTCCCGCTGTGAGATCGGCCGTGCGGGAATCGTAAATCGCGGCGTCGGCTTCATCTTCCGCGGCCTCGGCTGCGGCGGCGACAAGCGCGTCATATTCCGCGCGCGGCAGAACGACGAGTTCTTCGCCGCCGGGGGTCTTGATGATTTGTGGGCCGGTCATCTCAATTCCTCCGGTAGCTCGTCGTCTCGCGCTTGCCGATGTAGAGAGCGAGGATCGTGATTTGATCCTCGTCAAAAATTACCCGATAGCGTCCAATGCGAAGTCTGAAACCGTCGCGGCCTTTAAGCTGCTTGACGTCCCCGCGTCCATCGATCGCATAGGCGCTCAAGCCGGCGATGATCGCCTCACGCGCCAGCGGTTCGATCGCGTCGAGATCCTTGGCGGCTTGGTGAGTGAAAATGATCGTTTTCACTGCGATAATATCGCTTCGGTGTGGCAACAATTCAAGCGATATATTGCAATGATGGCAGTCAGATTCTAAAACCCCTTCGCCAGCAAGACGCCGAAGAGGATCGCCAGCGTCGCTAGCGACAGGGTCGCGGCGGGCCATCGCCGGATGGCGAGGTCGGCGCGCTCCATCAGGGCGCCAATTGGAAAGAGCGCGCGAAAACCCGCTTCCTCCGCGCCGACGATGTCTCCGGCGGCCGGCTCCGGCAGGCGGTCGCCCCAGCGGCGCAGCGCGAGCGAAAGGAGAACTCCGAGCAGGACCGGCCAGAGTCCGTCGACGAGGATCGGCGGGCTCAGCGCATAGGAGAACGTCTCGCCGAGAACGGGGAAGATCAACCAGGGAACGACCAGCGCTGCGAGCGCCGCCGCGAGCCAAGGCGCCGCCAGTCCCGCCGGCGCCTTTGCGTCCGGGTCGGTTGCGGCGCAGGCTTCGACACGCGCCACGAAATGCAGCATCAGCATGGTCGTGCCGGCCGCCGAAAGATTGGCGAGCGCGCCCACGATATAGCTGCCGAGCGTGTCCTTGACGGCGAGCTTGGCCAGCGCGCCGCCGGTCAGCGGCAGTCCGCCGAGGCTCAGCGCGAGCAGAAGCGCGGGCCAGATCACGAGCCTCAGGCGTTTCGGGCCGGTGATTGCCGCTACCCCGACCGCCAGAAACAGGGCGCCCTTGATCAGGAGATGATTGGCGCCATAAAAGGCGGCGTCGATCAATACGCCGCGATCGTCGGCGGAAAGCCCCATCCCCAGCACCACAGCGATGACGCCCATCTGACTGATGCTTGAATAGGCCAGAATCGTTTTCGGATTCTTCTGCGTGATGCCGAGAGCGACGCCATAGAAGGCGGAAAACAGCCCGGCGGCCGTCAGCGCTTCGCTCAGGCCCGGAAGGGCGGCGTCATAGGGCAGGAAACGGATGATCCCGATTACGCCGGCCTTGATGGCGGCGCCGCTCAGAACGGAGGCGGCCGCGATCGGCGCCGCCGTATAGGAAAGCGGCAGAAAGCCGTGCATCGGCACAAGCGCCATCTTCATGCAAAAGCCGGCCATGGTCAGGGCGAGCGCGGGCGCTGCGAAGGGCGATTGCGGCAGAGCGGCCATCACGTCCGTGATCAAGGGACTGCCGTTCGGCTCTCCCGCCGCGAGCAGCACGAAGCCGAACAGCAGCACTGTTTCGCCGAGCAAGGTGAAGGCAAGATAGACGGCGCCCGCTCTGGCGGCGGCGGCGTCGCCGTCATGGACGATCAGCGCGAAGGCCGGGAGGCTGACGAGGGCGAAGACAAGATAGAAGGTCAGCAAATCCGCGGCGATGAAGACGCCAAGGCTGCCGGAGAGCGTCAATAGCCAGCTGATCGCAAAGCGCAGTGCGTGCGCTCGATCGCGCATGGCGGCGGCGGCGTAAAACCCGGCGATCGTCCAAAGCAGCGCGGCGACGCCGAGCAGCACGGCCCCCGGCGCATCGAGCGCAAGGACAAGGCGCAACGCCGGCGCCGCGAAGGAGGCGGGTCCGGCGAAAGGGGCCGAAAGCGCGGCGAGGAGGCCGGGAAGCGGCGCGAGCGGCAGCAGCGTCAGCGCATGGCGGCGCGCGGCGGGAAAGAGGCAGGCGCAAGCGAGGAGGAGCGGGGTCGCCAGCGCGGCGGCAAGAAGAAGGGACGGAATGTCGATCATGGCCCCGCCACCGGCAGGCGGCCGATCTCGATCAGATTGAAAAAATTCTGCGGGGCGAAGCCGAGCAAGAGCGCAACAAGCGTCAGCGCCAGCGCGATCGCCTCCCGGCTTCGCGCCGGAGCGGATTTCAGCGTTGCAGGCTCGCCGGAAAGGGCGGGAGCAAGGATGCGATAGACATAGCCGCCGGCAAGGAGGCCGCCGGCCAGAATAACGGCGACCCAGGCCCATTGGCCGGCCTCGGCCGAGGCGGTGAGAAGAAGCCATTTGGCCGCAAAGCCGCCGCTCGGCGGCAGGCCCATCAGCGAGACGCCGCCAATCCCGAGGGCGAACGCCGTCAGCGGCATGGCGCGGCCAAGCCCACCGAGGTCCGTGATGCGGTCATGGCCGAGCGATTGCGCGGCCAGTCCGGCCGCCATGAACATGCCCGCCTTGGCGAAGGCGTGCGAGAGAGTTTGCATCACGCCGCCGATCCAGGCGTCCATGCTCCACACGCCGCCGCCGAGCGCGAGCGGGAACATCAGGAACAGATAGCCGATCTGCGCCACGGTCGAATAGGCGATCAGCAGCTTCAGCCTTTGCTGGCGCAGGGCGAGCACGCTGCCGACGAGGATCGCCGCCGATCCCAGCGCCGCCAGCATCGCCCCCGCCGTTTCCGACGGCAGTTTGGGCAGCACGTCGAACCAGAGCCGCACGATGAGAAAGAAGGGCGCCTTGACGACCAGCGCCGAGAGCACAGCGCTGCCGGCAGCGGGCGCGTTGGCGTGGGCGGGCGGCAGCCAAAGATAGAGCGGGAAGAGGGCGGTTTTGGCGAGAAGTCCAGCCGTCATCAACCCCGCCGCGGCGTAGACCGCGGGCTCCGGCTTTACGCGCGAGGCGAGCAGCAGGATGTCGAGCGTGCCATAGGCTCCGTAGATGAGGCCGACGCCAAGGAGATAGAAGACCGAGCCGAACAGAGCGAAGAGGAGGTAGCGCAGCGCGGCGACAAGCGTTTCCGGCCGCCCGTCGAGGCAGACGATGGGCACGGCGGAGAAGGTCAAAAGTTCGAGGGCGACAAAGAGATTGAAGAGATCGCCGCTGAGAAGGACGATGTTCAGCGCTGCGAACAGCCCCTGGATCAAGGTCCAGAAGGCGAAAGGCGCGCGCGCTTCCGGCTCGCCCCTGGGCGTCGCAAAACTGGACCTTGCGAAGAAGCAGGCGGCGGAAATGATCACAGCCGTGGTCAGCAGCATGATCGCCGAAAAGCCGTCGGCGCGGAGCGCAATGCCGAGCGGGGGCGCAAAGCCGCCAACGATATAGACGACTGGGGCGCCGCTCGCCAATACGCTCGACGCGATCGCCAGCGCAATCAGCACGCCGACCGGCGTCAGCGTCAGGGCGATCTGTTCGGCCCGGCGTCCGCCAAGCGCCAGCGACGCGGTCAATCCCGCGACCGGCAGGAGGATCGCAAGTATCAGCAGGACGCCGCCTGTGGTTGTCGCAAAGCCGGGCATGGCGCCTCAGTCGCCCGGCGTCGGCGAGGCGCCGGGCGCGTCCGGCTTGAGGCTGGCGCGGCCGGTCTCACTGACGAGACGGAGCAAAATGGCGATGGCGAGCGCGCTCGCTGCAAAAGCGACGACGATGCCGGTAATGACCATCGCCTGCGGCACGGGATCGGCGGGAAAGCCTGCCGCCGCGCCACGGCGGGCGATGATGCCGAAGACAAGAAAGACGCCGCTGCCGAGAATGTTGAAGGCCAGGATCTTTCGCAGCGGTCGCGGATCGGCGATGAGGCCGTAAAGGCCAAGGCCGATGAGGATTGCGCCGGTGAGGCCGGAAAGGGTCGCGGCGGTGATCATAGCGGCGCCCGCCGCGGCGGCCCGGCGACCAGCATCGGCAAGGTCACCGCGATCGACAGGGTCATGAAGGCCTCGATCAAGAGGATCAGCGGTTTGGAGAAGCCTTGCGGCAGCGCGAAGAACGCGCCGGCCGTCACGGCGCCGGATGCGCCGACGATGAGGAATACGGCGGGCCCGGCGACCAGCGCCGCGCGCAGCCATGGCGCGCCAACCGGCGGCGCCTCGGACAGCCGCGCCATCATGACGATCATCCACATGGCAGCGAGAATGGAGCCGCCCTGGAAGGCGCCGCCCGGCTCGTCCGCGCCAACCCAGACCATATGGACGCCGACGACGATGCCGATCGGGGCGAGAAGTTGCGCGAGGAAGGTGAGGGCGCCGACCGGACGCTCCGCGCGCGGAGCGATGGGCGCGCCGCCCCAATAGCGGTCCGGCGCCAGCGACCAGACGCCGATGATCGCCAGCAGAAGCACGACTTTTTCGAGCAGCGTATCGAAGGAGCGGAAGCTGATGAGAACGGCCGTAATCGGATTGCCGACCCCCGTCGCGGCGAGATTCCTGGCCGCTTGCGGGGCAAGGCTCGGGCCGGGATCGGGCAAGCTTAAAATAACCGCCGCGAGCGCGATCGTGACAAGGGCGGAGAGCGCCGCCGCCATCAGCCGCAGCGGCAGGGCGGGGCGCTCATCCTCCGCCATTTGCGCCTGGCGCAGCCGCGCCGCGGCGCTGATCAGCAGCACGCCGGTGACGCCGCCGCCGATGGCGGCCTCGGTCATCGCGACGTCGACGGCGAAGAGGCGCGCCCAGACGATCGACAGCAAGAGCCCATAGGCGACATAACCGACGATGGCGGCGAAGGCCTCGCGCGCGGCGATCGTCCAGCCGGCGATGGCGAGAACGAGCAAAGCAAGCCCGAGATCGACGACGTCGAGCGCGGTCATGCGGCCGAGCTTTCGCCGGCGGAATTTGCGCCGATCTGTTCCTTGCGCCGGATCGCGCGGGCGATGAGCTGCGCGCTGGTGGCGCCGGCGAGCTGGACGAGCGCCCAGATCGCAACGAGCTTCAAGGCGCCGAACACGCCGTCGCTGCGCGCGATGAGGCCGAGCACGATAAAGCCGAGGCCGAGATTATCGACCTTGGTCAGCGTATGCAGCCGGCACAGCGGGTCGGGAAAACGTAGAAGGCCGACCGTGCCGGCCAGGAAGAAAAAGCCGCCGACGCTGATTGCGGCGATGCTGAAAAGATCGAGCGCGCCGCTCATTTCGGCGCCGCTTCCGGCGTGTCGTCGCGCTCCGGCGGCGCGCCGCTGTTGACGAAAGCGACAGAGGCGAAGGCGGCGAGCAGAGCGAGGCCGAGCGCGACGTCTTCAAGGCCGCGCGCGGCTGTCGCCGCCGCGACGATGAGAAGCGCCGCGACGCCGCCTGTGCCGAGAAGCTGCGCGGCCATCAGGCGGTCGGCGTCGCCCGGCCCTCTGAGGACGCGCGCGAGGCCGACGGCGACGGTGAACAGGATCAAGCCCGCGGCGGCGAGGAGAAACTCAGTCATAACCCAGCGCCCGCATAAACAGGGATTCTTCGGCGGCAAGATCGGCCGCGACGGGCCGGCTGACGTCGAGACAATGGACGAGCAGCGCATCGCCCGCGTCGGTCCCGGTCGGCAGCGTTCCGGGGAGCAGGCTGCTGAACGCGCAAAACGCGCTCCGGGCGCCGCCCGGCGCGATTCGCAACGGATAGGCGATGAAGCCGGGATTCAGCGGCAGCCTTGGATCGAAAGCGCGCCAGGCGACCTCGAGGCCGGAGGCCACGGATTGGCGCGCAAAACGCGCCGACAGCGCCAGAAGCGAAAGCGGACGAATTTTTGAGCGTCCCGGCGGCATCAGGCGCAGGCTCACGAAGCTTGCCGCCGCGGCGGTCGCGAGCCCGACCGGAAGGCCTAAAAGATCGCCGCCCGCAATCATCAGCCAGAAGGCGAAAAAGCCGGCGGCGCGAACGGCGGCGGCGCCGAAACGAACGACGTCGGCGGCGTTTTGCGGATCGGGGCTGGTCTTAAACATGAAAGGCTGAAGCCCCAGGCCTGCGACGAAGCCGCAAACTTAGCAGCTTCCGTCGTGAGCTCAATGGCTTGCGACAGGAGCGCCGCCGCACGCCGTCCGGCGCTCGTGAAATTAGGGACGCAGCGCATTAGGGCGGGATGTTTGGCCGCTGCGCTCTCGTTGCGGCTGCGAAATATCCAAAAGAAGACATGATCCGGCGCCAACAGTCGCATGAGATGTCGCGGGGGTGACAGCATGGGTTTGGCGCCGCGCGCCAAGGTTCAGCGATGTTTTTGGCGTCTTGCGCTCTGCGCGTTCGCCGCTTTGCTGGGCGTCGGCGCCGCACGGGCGCAGACGGCGACGTCGGACGCGCAGAGCGACGCGCAGGATGCGCGCATCGACGCCATTCTCGCGACGCCGGGCGAGACGGCGCTCTCATCCGACGCCAATCTTTTCGCCACAGCGCCGGGCCTTGAGCAGCAGGTCAGGGCGCCGCGGTTTACTTTGAACGTTTTGACGCCTGTCTTTTTCAACTCCAACGCCCAGGCCGCAGCTGACGGCGGAACGGGATCGGTCGAGATCAGTCCGCTCGGACAATTGTCATGGGCGGCGCCCGCGCCAGACCTGCCGATTCGCTTTTCGGCGAATCTGCGCGTCGAGTCGGAGCGACTGACGGGCGTCTCAGAAGCCGATCGCGACTTTCTTGCCGGCGGGTTTCGCGCGCAATATGTCGACGCAAACGCCGATCACAGCTTTTCGCCCTATGTCGCCTACGCGCCGCGGGTCGATTTCCGGCCTCTGTTTTCGCAGGAAATCGCGACGCGTCATGACGTCAATGTCGGATTTAATACACGCATCAACTTCGGCGCGGATTTCCAGCGTCTTTCGCCAAACGGCGGGCCAGGGGATGCGGTGTGGGCGCTTGGCCTCACTGCGTTCTTGCAGGGGCGGTTCCGGGAGCCGGCGCCGGCCTCGGCCGCAATCTTTCTCATTCCCTCGATGAGTTATATCATTTCGGAGCAATGGAGTTTCAGCTTTGGCGTGCAATTCATCGGGCGGCAATTCGATGAGATTGCCGGATTTACGCGCCGGGATTTCAATGTGGAGCCGATCGCGACGCTAGGATTCGCGCTGCCGTCCTATTTGCTCGGCGACAATGAAACCGCGCGCTGGTTCGGCCGCCCGCGGCTCGATTTTCAGGCAAGCCTCGAGAGAAATGCGTCGAATCGATCAACGGCGAGCTTCACGCAGGTGACAGCGGGCGTCACGCTGCAGACCGGTTGGCGCTTCTAACTGTGAGGAAGCCGGCCGAGGCTGCGATCAGCTCGCGCCGCCGGTCGAGCAGACGATCTTTTCATATTCGTCAGCGACAGGGCCGATCGCGGATTGCGCGAGCTGGGACTGACCGAAAAGACCGCAGCTGATCGCACTCTGCACACTAGGGCCGCGAGAGGCGCTAATGGCGTTCATCGGGGAGCAATCCTCAACCGGCGTCGACATGGAGCAGACAAGAATAAGTATCTTGGTCATCAGTGCTGTTCCTGACTTTGCGGACGCCGACCTCCCGATCATTTCTCTGTTACAAGCAAGTCATATGCCAAGTTACGCGCGGCGCGACAATTTCTGCCGTCCATCAGGGCCGGAAAAGCGCCATCATCACCAATCCGAGCAGCGCTAGCGCCGCAATGGTTCTGTTGTCGTCGGCAAGGGCTCTGCGGAGATGTTTCATAAGCTTCGATCCGGCGCTGCGCCTTGGCGGAGGTGGCCGAATGACCAGCTCGCCATGGCGTCAATGAGACTGCGCCCGTATCATTAATGACGCGTTACCGCGCCCGGAGTGACACGTCGCACTCTTCGAACTCGAAGCCTAACTGCCCGCGAAAGGGGCAACAACCCCCATAAGGATATTCTCAGTAGGCGTGTCTATGATGACGATGGTGGTGATAATGGTAGCGGTTGTTCGATTGCGGGATGCCGAGCACCCCTTTGACGCCGCCCATCGCGCCGCCAACGCCAGCGCCGACCGCGCCGCCGACGACGCCTCCGACAGGTCCAGCGGCGCGATGTCCGGTCGCGGCTCCTTCCTGGGCGCCGCGAACGATGCCCTGGGCTTCAACCTGAATCGTGAGGGCGGCGAGCGCGACAATCGCCGCGGGGGCGATAAATCTATAATTCATGGCGGGTCTCCTTCTTTTCGGAAATGACTCCTATTCGATGCAAATGGTTTTGTCGCTGACCCGTTCCTTTGGGCGCGCCGCCGCCGCGCTGCTGTCGTGGGACGGCGCGCGCGCCTCGGCGCTCGGCTTGCGGGTAATAAGAGTGTCACATCGCGCGATCTATAGTCCGCGCGGCCGGCGCCCGACTCGTGACTGTCGACGCGACGATCGTTCAGCGGGAGAAGAATGATGAATGCGAGCGATGTGATGGTCCGCGACGTCGTCACCGTCGGACCCGACGACGAGATCGCCGCCGCGGTGCGGCTGCTCGTCGATCATGACGTCAGCGCTTTGCCCGTGGTGGACGCCGACGGAAGGGTTGTCGGCGTCTTGAGCGAGGCCGATCTCTTGTTTCGCGAGGAAGACGGAACCGCCCAGCCTCATTCCTGGTGGGTCGAGGCGCTGACGCCGGCGAGTATTCTGGCGCAGCAATTCGCCAAGGAGCACGGCCGCAAGGTTTCTGAGGTCATGTCGAGCGAGGTCATCTCGGCGCCCGCGGACGCGTCCCTGGCCGATATCGCTCATCTCCTTGAAAAGCGCCGCATCAAGCGCGTTCCCATCATCACGGACGGCAAGCTCGTCGGCATCGTCAGCCGCTCCAACATCATGCAGGCGCTGGCTTCGAGCGAGGCGTCGCAGAAAACGCAGGCCGTCCGCGACAGCGACCGCGAATTGCGCGACGCGATTCTGGATAAGCTCGCCGAACAGACCTGGACTGGCTTTGGCGAGCGCAACATCGTCGTCTCGGACGGCGTCGTCCACATCTGGGGCCTCGTCAACTCGCCGGAGGAGCGCAAGGCGCTGCTGGCGCTGGCCGAGAGCGTGCCGGGCGCGGGCAAGATCGCCGATGAGATGATCGCCTCCTACTGAGCGCTCCGCGCGAAGGAGGTCGAAATGCGCCCTGGAGAGCGGAGCTGCAGATCCTTGCCGGGCTTTGCGATTTAGCGATAGACTGTCGCTCAGCATTCACGGGGCCAGAGCTTGCCGGGCGCGAAAAAGCGGCCGCAGGAGCGCTTTCTGGCGTTCTCCTGACCGAAGCAGGCCATGTCGATCGCCTCCCATCACGCAGAGACGCCCGCCGCTGACGCATCCCGCCTGCTGATTCGTCTTGGCCTCGCGATCCTTCTGGTGGCGCTGCCGATCCTGACCGTCGCGCTGCGCGGCGCGATCTATGTGCTGATGCCGGTCGGCGCCATCGTTGTTCTGATCGGCGCGGCGATTGGCGCGCCTGACCATGGTCCGCGCCATCTGCGCACGGCCTTGGTGTCCCCGGGAGGCCTCGCAGCCGTGTTCCTGACCTTCTGGGCGGCCATGTCGCTGCTCTGGACGCCGTTTCCGGGCGAGGCGGGGCAGCGTTTCGCCCAGATTGTCGGCACCACCCTTCTTGTCGCCCTGGTCGCGGCCTATCTGCCGGCGCGCACGCGCCCGTTCGATCTTTATCTGCTGCCGGTCGGCGTCGCCCTCGGCGCCCTCGCGGTGCTCATCCTCGCCTTCCGCGCCCATCTGCCCTTCGGCCGCCCGCAGCCCTTCGACGATCAGCTGTTCGAACGCTCGATGATCACGCTCATCGTGCTCGTCTGGCCGGCGCTTGGCGCGCTTTGCCTGCGCGAACGCTGGATCTATGCGGCGATCCTTGCGCTGCTCGCGGCCGGCGTCGCGCTGGCCGGCTTCGCCCAGGCGGGCCTTGCGGCGATGGGCGCGGCCGCCTTTGTGTTCGCCATGGCGATGTCGGAGCCGGTCCGGCTCGCCCACCGCCTCGGACTCGTCGTCGCCGCGCTGATTCTCTTCGCCCCGGTCCTGGCGCTTGTGCTTGGCGCGCTGATCGGCATGACCCTGCAGCATCCGAACGCCGCGGCGCAATCGATCCTCGTCTGGCGTGAAATCATCCTCGCCGAATGGCCGCGCCTCTTCACCGGACATGGCTTTGACGCCGCCAATCGCACGGCCGCGCTCGGCTATCTGCCCGAGCAGACGCCGGGAAGCCTGCTTTTCGTCATCTGGTACGATCTTGGAATCATCGGCGCTGCGGGCTTCGCCTTTCTGACGGCGCAGATCTTCCTGATCACGGGCAAAATCCCGACCTCCATCGCGCCGTCGGTGCTCGCCGGCCTCACCGCGATCTTTGTCATGGCGATGCTGGGCGCCGCGGCGGCGCAGATCTGGTGGGTCACGCTGATCGACTGCGCCGTCATCGCCTATATCGTCCTGATCAAGGGGATCTACCGCTCGCAGCGGCCAGCCGCCCCCGGCGCGGAGGGGGCGGCCGATCTTGACGACGCCCGCTTCGACGCCGCCTCCGCGCGCGGGGCGTGATCGATGCGACCTTCTGGCGCAGGCGATGTTTTTGCCACGGCGCGAAGCCGAGCGCGCAAATCAAGCCAAAGGGGTATTGCCGGCGCAAGGCAAGCAGCCGTAACATCCGCCTATGATTGAGGGCGTCATCACCATCCGAAATGCGCGTGAGGGCGACGCCAAGGGCATCGCCGAGGTTCACGACGCCGCTTGGCGGGACGCCTATCGGGGCATTATCCCCGGCCGCGAACTGGAGCGGATGATCGCCCGGCGCGGCCCGCGCTGGTGGCATTCGGCGATCGTTCGTGGCTCCCGCCTGCTTGTGCTCGATTTCGATGAAACGATCGGCGGCTACGCGAGCTACGGCCGCAACCGCGTGCCCTCGCTGCGTTATGGCGGCGAAGTATTCGAGCTTTATGTCGCGCCCGAATTTCAGGGGCTCGGCTTCGGCAAGCGGCTGTTCGAGACGGCGCGCAAGGATCTCTCCGAGCACGGCTATCCGTCGTTCCTCGTCTGGGCTCTCGCCGACAATGAACGCGCGGTGGAGTTTTACAAGCGGCTCGGCGGCCTCAATGTGCGTCAGGCCAATGAACGCTTCGGCTCCGAGATCAGAGCCCGCCACGCCTTCGCGTTCGGCTGATCGTTCTCTCCCGGCGCTTTACGCGGCGCTCTGCGCCGGACGCCTCGCGGCGTTGCGTATAATGCCAAGGTTGGACTTGCCGCCCCGGGCGGGTTGACGCATAACCCCGCTCAAATCGTCCGATTTCGCCGGCGCCGCGAATCGCCGCCTGATTGCCCTGCAATTGCGTCTCGCGCCGGAGCTTGCCGGGGCATCGCCGCCTTCGTCGTAGCCGGCTACACGGAATGGGTTTGCGTTCGCGCGGATGTTGATGCGTCGCGACGCCAAAATATCGGAGCAGGGCGCGGCTGTCCGCGTCAGCGCTTCCAAGGGATCGCAAGGGACAAAGGAGACGACCATGCGCCTCGACGCAATTTCGATCGGCAAGAATCCGCCCCACGAAGTCAATGTCGTGATCGAGGTCCCCATCGGCGGCGAGCCGATCAAATATGAGCTCGACAAGGCCTCGGGCGCTCTGGTCGTCGACCGCTTCCTCTATACCTCGATGCGCTATCCCGGAAATTACGGGTTCATCCCCCATACGCTGTCGGAAGACGGCGATCCTTGCGACGTGATCGTCGCCAATACGCGCGCGATCGTGCCCGGCGCGATCATGAGCTGCAAGGTTGTCGGCGTGCTGATCATGCGCGACGAAGCAGGCCAGGATGAAAAGATCGTCGCCGTCCCGTCGGAAAAGCTGACGAAGCGCTACTCGAAGGTCGAGAATTATACCGATCTGCCGGAAATCACCCTGCATCAGATCGAGCACTTCTTCGCCCACTACAAGGATCTCGAACCCAACAAATGGGTCAAGATCGAGGGCTGGGCGGACGCCGAAAGGGCCCGTCAGATCATCGTCGAATCGATCGATCGGGCCAAGGCCGAGGTCAAGGGCTAAGCGCAACGGCCGGCGCGGATCGTCGGCCGCTCAACAGCGCTGGAGAAGCCGGCGTTTTCCGTGGGGCGGTTCGCTGATCAGTTCTTGCGGGTCAGCAGAAATACGCCCTGCTCGCCGAGCAGATTCCAGATCCAACGGCCGCGATAAGCGAGGGGCTTGCCAAACTGGTCGAGCGCGACGCCATGCTCGATGCGCGCTCCGATCGCCTGCGCGAGGTCGATGAAATCCTGAATCGTGCAAAAATGAATGTTCGGCGTCTCATACCACGGCGTCGGCAACTGGCGCGTCACCGGCATGTGGCCGCCGAAAGCGACCTGCGCCCTTATGCGCCAATGGCCGAAATTCGGGAAGGATACGATGGCGCGCCGGCCGATCCGCAACATGTGCTCGATCACCACGCGCGGACGGCGCGTCGCCTGCAACGTTTGCGATAGGATTACATAGTCGAAGGAATCGTCCGGATATTCGGCAAGATCGGTGTCGGCGTCGCCCTGGATCACCGAAAGCCCGTGCGCGACGCAATAATTGACGCCGCGCTGCGAAAGCTCGATCCCCCGCGCGTCGACGCCTTTTTCATCCGCAAGAAGCCGCAGAAGGGCGCCGTCGCCGCAGCCGACGTCGAGCACGCGGCTGTTCGGCTCGACCATGGCGGCGACGAGGAGAAGGTCGACGCGGCTCGTCGTTTCGGGCGCCGCGGCTGCGGCCTCTTTGGCGACGCTCAAGGCGCGGCCGGCGGCAGGCCGCGAGCCTTGGCGGCCGAATCGAGAAAGCCCTGCGAGGTGGCGATGAACTCCGGCAGGTCGAGCAGAAAGGCGTCGTGGCCGCGATCGGTCTCGATGTCGACGAAGGAGACCGAGGCGCCCCCGGCGTTCAGGGCGTGCACGATGGCGCGCGAGGCGGCGGTCGGATAGAGCCAGTCGGAATTGAACGAGACGACGCAAAAGCGCGCCTTGACCCCCTGAAAGGCGCGCGCCAGCGATCCGTCGTAGTCGGCGGCCAGGTCGAAATAGTCGCAAGCTCGGGTCACATAAAGATAGGAGTTCGGATCGAACCGGTCGACGAAGCTCGAGCCCTGATAGCGCAGATAATTCTCGATCTGGAATTCGGCGTCGAAGGAGAAGGTCGGCGCGTCGCGGTCCTGTAGCTTGCGGCCAAATTTGCTCTGCAGCGCCTCGTCGGACAGATAGGTGATATGCGCCGCCATGCGGGCGACGGCGAGGCCTTTGGTGGGGATGACCCCTTCCTCGAGATAGCGGCCCTTGCGCCAGTCGGGATCGGCCATCACGGCCTGCCGGCCGACCTCGTGAAAGGCGATGTTTTGCGAGGAATGTTTCGCCGCCGTGGCGATCGGCATGGCCGAGAAGACGCGCTCGGGGAAGCTCGCAACCCATTGCAGCACCTGCATGCCGCCCATCGAGCCCCCGACGACGCAAAACAGCGTATCGACGCCAAGGTGGTCGATCAGCATCGCCTGCGCCCGGACCATGTCGCGGATCGTCACGATCGGCAGCTCAAGCCCGTACGGCCGGCCTGTCTGCGGATTGAGCGAGGCCGGACCGGTCGTGCCCATGCAGCCGCCGATCACATTCGAGCAGATGACGAAATAGCGATCGGTGTCGATCGGCCGGCCGGGACCGACCATGGTGCTCCACCAGCCGGGCTTGCCCGTTACCGGATGCGCGTTGGCGACATGCTGATCGCCGGTCAGAGCATGGCAGACGAGAATGGCGTTGGATTTGGCGGCGTTGAGTTCGCCATAGGTCTGATAGGCGATCGTCCATTGATTGAGCCGGCCGCCCGAATCCATCTGCAGCGCGTGATCTGGTCCGAAATGCGC
Source organism: Methylocella silvestris BL2 (assembly GCF_000021745.1). Lineage (NCBI taxonomy): Bacteria > Pseudomonadati > Pseudomonadota > Alphaproteobacteria > Hyphomicrobiales > Beijerinckiaceae > Methylocella > Methylocella silvestris. Next base: position 1,109,947 of record NC_011666.1, on the reverse strand, counting down.
GACGAGACTATGCGGCGCGTCGACTTCGCGCAGGCCGCTGAGCTTATGGGTCAAGACGATCGTCAATGGCGTGCACGGCGTTCGATATTGCGAACATTATGTCCGGTATATGAAAGCCGGCCGTGAAAAGAGTCAAGGCTAAGCAGGATTTTCTTCTCGCAAGGCGCGCAAATCGCGGCGCATTTTGCTGTTCCGCCATGCCCGGCGAGGTCAGCTCGCCCGCTTCTGCCGCATGCCGGATTTCAGCGGCGGCTGCAGAATTTCGCCGTCCTCGGCGACGATGCCGAATTGATAATGGCCGGCGCCGTCGCGGGTGACGGAATAATGCAGCCTCTCGACGATATTATTGTTGGCGTCGAAGGTGAGGACCGCGGGGCTGAGGTTCGTGATCTCGGCGCCGTCGAGATAGACCGAGCTGCAGATGATCAATTCGTCGCCCGGCTGGCAGGTGCGCGCCGCGGCCCCGTTCAGCACGCAGCAGCGCGAGCCGCGCTGCCCGAGGATCACATAGGTCGTGATGCGCGCGCCGGAGTTCTTGTTCCAGATCTCGACGAATTCGAGCGGGAGAATGCCCGCGGCTTCGCAATGGGCGGGATCGAGCGTGATCGAGCCGTGGTATTCGAGGTTCGATTCCGTGACGCGGATGCCGTGCAGCTTGCCGCCAACCAGTTTTCGCATCTATTCCGTTCCATTCGCGGCGCGCTGTGCGCCACAGACAGCAGACCCGTTTCGATCCTGGACGCTTCATCCAGAATCATCGATCGATTCCAAGCGATTAGAGCATGACGTCGATCCGAAACTTACACTTTCGGCCGTTTCGCCGTTCGGTTATGCGGTGATCACGCCAAAACACATACGCCGGCGCAAGCGCCCGCTTGCGGCCGTTTTTCCCTCAGCCGCAGCACATGCTCTATTTTCGGCGTTTCGACAACAGGAAATGGGAAGGCCCCCCTTAGGTTGTAAGGGGCGTCAGGTCATTTTGCCGGATTGGCGCGACGCATGGGCCATGCGATAGAGCCGTCCATGTCGGATCTCGCCCATACCGCCGTCGAATTGTGCCGCGAGCTGTTGCGGCGCCCCTCTGTGACGCCGCTCGACGCCGGCGCCCAGGACTTTCTGGCGGCAAAGCTTCGCGAGGCCGGATTTGCCACGCATAGCGTCGTTTTCTCGGATGAGAGCACGCCCGATATTCAAAATCTCTACGCCCGCGCCGGCGCCGGCGGCCGGCATCTCGTCTTCGCCGGACATACCGACGTCGTGCCGCCGGGAGATTCGGCGAGCTGGCGCTTCGATCCGTTCGGCGGCGAAATGGAGGGTGGCCTGATTTTCGGCCGCGGCGCCGTGGACATGAAGGGCGCGATCGCCGCTTTCGCCGCCGCCGCCATGGCTTTCGTCGCCGAGGGCGGCGCGCAAAAAGGGTCGATCAGCTTCCTTATCACGGGCGACGAGGAAGGTCCGGCGATCAACGGCACCGACAAGCTGCTGCGCTGGGCGCATCAGCGCGGCGAGCGCTTCGATCATTGTATTCTCGGCGAGCCGACCAACCAGCAAGCACTCGGCGACATGATCAAGATCGGTCGGCGCGGTTCGCTGAACGGGACGCTGACCGTGAAAGGCGTGCAGGGCCATGTCGCCTATCCGCATCGCGCCAAAAATCCCATTCCACACCTGATGCGGCTGCTGGCGGCGCTCACGGCGGAGCCGCTCGACCAGGGCACGGAGCTGTTCGACGCCTCCAATCTCGAAATCGTCAGCGTCGACGTTGGCAATCCGACCTTCAACGTCATTCCGGCCGAGGCGCGGGCGCGCTTCAACATCCGCTTCAACGATATCTGGACGCCGGATGCGCTCGCGGCCGAGCTACGCGCGCGCGCCGAGAAGGCGGGGGCGGCAGCGGGCGCCGCTTCCGCGCTCCATTTTGAACCCTGCAATGCGCTGGCCTTCGTGACGCAGCCCGACGCGTTTACCGATCTTGTCAGCGCGGCGATCGAACAGGCGACCGGACGCAAACCAAAGCTCTCGACGAGCGGGGGCACGTCCGACGCCCGGTTCATCCGCGCCTACTGCCCCGTTCTCGAATTCGGCCTTGTCGGCTCGACCATGCACGCCGTCGACGAACGCGCGCCGGTCGAGGATATCTCTGCGCTTGCGTCAATTTACGCAGACATATTGAATTCTTACTTTAAGTAGAATTCAATCGGCGTTGATCTGCGGCGGCGTCATGCGGTTCAAGATGGCGTCGCGCTTGACGATGAGATGCCAGGCGGTGCCGAGAATATGCAGGCCGACGAAGGCGTAGACGGCCCATTGTCCTGCGACATGGAGCTTTTCGGCGGCCTCCGCTAGCGGCTTGTTCTCGGGCAGGCCGGGCAGGGTGAAGAGATTGAAATAGACGACGGGATGATTGCTCGCCGCCGACAGGATGAATCCGCTGATCGGCATGACGAGCAAGATCACATAAAGCAGCGCATGGCTGATTTTGGCGGCGAGCGCCTCCCACGGCTCGAGCGACCATGGCAGCGGCGGCGGCGGTTCGATCGCCCGCCAGAACAGCCGGAATACCACGAGCGCGAAAATGGTCACGCCCAGCGACTTGTGGATCATGAACATCGTTCCGACCCAGGGGCTCTCGCGCGGCAAGGCGATCATCACCCAGGCGACCGGCAGGATCGCGAAGACGAGAAGCGCGGTGATCCAATGCAGCGCCTGCAAAACCGGAGGATAAACGCGGGACAGAGAATCCGCGTCGAATCTGGCCTTGTCTGTCATTGCTTCAAGCCGCCTGTTCTCACGTGCAAACCTATTCTCTGATCGGGCGGAACGGCGGCGATTTTGCGGCGGGCGCAAGCGCATTTTCGTTGTCAGAACGGGAAAATACCGCCTCCTCTTGCTTGACTTGAGCTAAACTAGGACGCGTTGCGCGTTCGGAAGAATGCGTTGACGGCGCAATCGGCTTTCGCTTAACTCGCGGCCGCCAGGATGGATCGGGTCGATGCTCTGCAGGACGGAGCCTCGCCGCGCCTGTCTTCGGCTCATAACCATTGATCTGGCCGGCAAGGCCAGTTATCTAGCGGGAGGGGCAGGTTTACTTATTGTGGCTGCAGGAGATTTGAGTGAGTACAATATCTTCCTCAAGAGTGAGTACCATCTCTTCTTCTTCACGGTTGATATTCGCTACTGTCATATTTTTGTCAATTCTTTTGATTTCCATTATTTCTATTAGAAACGGATTTTTCTTCGACGACGAAATATTCAACATTCGCACCGTTTCGAGCTACAATTATTCGTCTTTATGGGATTATGTAAACAGAGAGGATGTGCATCCTCCTGTGCATTATATTATCAATAAGGCTGCTTTCGACGTTCTTGGATCATGGGAAGCGGTCAAGGTTCTGAGCGCTATACTGAACGCGCTTGGTTTGGCCATTCTTGGCTTCTTTGCGTTCGACAAGATCGACCCTCGCGCAAGACTGCCCCTGGGGATTTTTCTGGCGCTCTGCGGCACGACAATCATGTGGGGCGCATCGCTCCGCTGGTATGCCTATTTCGATCCGCTATTCGCCATCGTTTTCGCCCTTATCCTGTTTTCCGATTTCAGCCTGACCAAGCGAACGATGATCCTGGCGGGGGGAATCGTTCTCTTATTCTACGTCAACTATGAGACCTTGTGCGCCGCGCCAGTGCTGGTTGTGACGCATCTGCTGCGCGAAAGGAAGAATTTCCGGCGCGGCGACATCATAACCTTATTCATCGCGGGGCTGGTCGGCCTTGCGCTGTGCATTCCGCAACTGCTCATTTTCTTAGAGTTTGCGCGCGGACATGGCGCCAATCAGACCTCCAGCTTCCTCAGCGCGCTTTCCCAGATCGCGATCACGCTTGTCGTCGGCAACGCGGTGTTCCCGATCTCGGTCGCCGCCGGCGTTTATACTGCTCTCATTGCCGCCCTCGGCGTCTATTTCCTGTTTGTGAAGCCGAAATCGGACATCGACTGGATCGTTCTGATCGGGCTCGCGATCGGGACGCTGTTGATGGTCGTGACGGGAATTGCGATGAAGCCGCGAAATTCGGTGTTCCTGCTTCCGCTGGTTTTCCTGATCGTCGCTTCGGCCGTTGCCGCCTTGCCGCCGCTTTGGGCGCGCGCCGCGATCGCCCTGATCGCCGGCTTTCAGCTGCTCGGCGTCGTCAATGTGGCCTGGCATCGCGACACGCTCAAAGGCTCGTTTAATATTGATTATCGTGGAAGCCTTGCGACGCTCGCGGCCTGGAAGGAGCAATGCAAAGGCAAGCTCATTGTCTTCAATCATGATTCGCCGCTGAACTATCTCCTTGAGGAGAATTCGATCGGCTCCTCCTCGGTCTTTTCGCCCAAGCGCGGAACCGACATCGCCGCCCATCCCGGCGATTGCGTCGTTCTTACCAAGACCTATGCCGGCACGCTCAATGCGGATGAAGTCGCCACGCTCTATCGGATGCTCGATAATCCGGCGTTGAAGCAGGTCGCTTTCAAACAACTGGGCGAGGACCGCTATGCGGCCATAAAGTCCTGGGTCGGCAAGGAGCCTTTTCCGCAATATTCAATCGAGTTCGTTGAATATGACGTGACGTCCGATGTGACGCTGCCGGCCTGGAGCGGCGCGATCAAGCGTCTTGACGAGGGCCAGGAATAGACCCGGCTTTCGGTGCGGACAAACCCTCGATGATGTTGGACCGCATCGGCCGGGCCTCGCCGCATTAGCGCATCGGACGTTCAAGCTCGAACGTCTGATGCGCCGGACACTCTCGTTTCGCTTCATCTTGGTGACGCCACGCGCGTCCGCTTGGCTGCGCCATGCGTTAAAGCGCTTATCGATCTGGAAACATGCGACCGACAAGAAATCGCTCCACATCAATGAGTTGGAGCATGTCCTTATCGTCCAGATGATTCCATCTGGACGGGACATGCTCTAATCCATCACAAAATGCTTCGACAGCTTTAGTCCCTGGCCCTGATAATTGGAGCCCTCTCCCTCGCCGTAAAGCGCATGCGGCGCCTCCGCCATTTTCTCATAGACCAGCCGGCCGATGATCTGGCCGTCCTCCAGCACGAAGGGCACCTCGTGGCTGCGCACCTCGAGCACGGCGCGAGCGCCGGGACGATTATCGGGGGACGCGCCAAAGCCTGGATCGAAAAAGCCCGCATAATGAACGCGAAATTCGCCCATGGCCGGATCGATCGGCACCATTTCGGCGGCGAGATCGCTTGGAATGTGCAGGCGCTCCTGCGAGGCGAGGATGTAGAACTCGCCGGGATCGAGAATGAGCCGCCCGTCCGGCCGCGCGAAAATCCTGTCCCAATAATCGTCGAGCCGGTAGCCGCCGGCGCGGTCGACGTCGATGATGTCGGCGTGTTTTTGCGCGCGGTACCCGATGGCGCCGTCCGGCTGGATCGCCGCGCTCAGCGCGACCCGCACGACAAGTCCCTGACGCAAATTGAGCTCGCCGTCGACGAGGGACGCCGCCTTGTGTCGTTCGCGTAGATCGCGATCGTCGACCGCAAATCCGGTGCGTTCGAGCTGCTGCGAATTCAGCCGCCGGAAGCGGATCTGGTTCAGTTTCGATCCTTTGCGAACGCGCACCGAAAAGCTGCGCGGCGACACCTCGGCGTAGAGCGGCCCCTCATAGGCGCGGGCGACGCGGTCGAACACCTCCGAATTATCGGTGATGAGCCGCGTGAAAATGTCGAGCCGGCCGGTCGAGCTTTTCGGATTAGCGAAAGCCGCGATGCTGTCGGGCAGGCGCAGATGCTCGATCAGCGGGATGACATAGACGCAGCCGCGCTCCAGCACGGCGCCCTGTTCGAGGCTGATTGCATCCTCGTCCCGGGCGAAGGCGCGCAGCTGCTCCATCACCGTGCGTTCGCGCCCCGGCAAGAAGCTGGCCCGCACGCGATAGGCCCGCGCGCCGAGGCGCAGGTCAAGGCTCGCCGGCTGAAGCTGTCGCTCGTCAAGGGCGTCCGCCGCCTGGATCATGCGGCGCGTCGCCATCAGCTCGATCTTCTGGCGGGACAGCAGTCCGAAATGCGGGCCGAAATCATCCTGATCCAGTTTCGGGAAAAGCGATTGCATGGATCCTGACAGGTCGCGGAGCAGGGCGGGCGCGCCGGCGCCAAAGCTTAAAGCTTGAGGCGCGGAAAGGAAAAGCCTAATCCAGCCTCCTGCGGCGAGCTTGCTCTCAAGCCCTGGTTATCCACACCGCGATGGGAGAGACGATGACGGATTCCTTTGGCGGCTCTAAGCCCTTGCGTCCCGCGACGCTGCTGGTTCATGGCGGCGGCGTCCGCACCCCCTTCGGCGAGACGTCTGAGGCGCTGTTTTTGACGCAGGGCTATGTGTTCGCCTCGATGGAAGCCTGCGCCGCGCGCTTTGCCGGCGAAGAGCCGGGCTTTGTCTATTCGCGCTACGGCAATCCGACGGTCGCGATGTTCGAGGGCCGCATGGCGCTGCTCGAAGGCGCCGAGGCTGCGCGGGCGACCGCGACCGGCATGGCCGCAGTGACGGCCTCGGTGATGTCGCAGGTCCGGGCCGGCGATCATGTCGTCGCCGCCCGCGCGCTGTTCGGCGCCTGCCGCTATATCGTCGAGGACCATCTGCCGCGCTATGGCGTCGCTTCGACCCTCGTCGACGGCGATGATCTTGACCAATGGCGCGCTGCCGTGCGGCTGGAAACCAAGGTCTTCTTTCTGGAAAGCCCGACCAACCCCTGTCTCGACGTCTATGACATCGCCGCGATCGCAAAGATCGCTCATGACGCCGGCGCGATCCTCGTCGTCGATAATGTGTTTGCGACGCCGATGCTGCAAAAGCCGTTGACGCTCGGCGCCGACCTCGTCGTCTATTCGGCGACGAAGCACATCGACGGCGGCGGCCGGTGTCTTGGCGGCGTCATCCTCGGCGCGAAAGCGCTGGTCGAGGGCGATCTACAGCAGTTCTTGCGGCAGACCGGCCCCGCGCTCTCGCCCTTCAACGCCTGGGTGCTGTTGAAGGCCCTCGAGACGCTGGCGATCCGCGTCGAACGGCAGACGAAGAGCGCCGCCCGAATCGCGGATTTCTTGAGCGAGCAGCCGGCCGTCGCCTTCGTGCGCTACCCTGGCCGCGCCGATCATCCGCACGCCGACATCGCGCGGCGACAGATGTCCGGCGGCGGCACGCTGGTCGCCTTCGAGATCGTCGGCGGCAAACCGGCCGCTTTCGCCTTCGGCCGCGCCCTGAAGCTCATCAAGATTTCAAGCAATCTTGGCGACGCCAAAAGCCTGATCACCCATCCGGCGACGACGACGCATCACCGGCTGCCCCCGGAGGCGCGGGCGGCGCTCGGCGTCTCGGAGGGGCTGGTGCGTCTGTCGGTCGGGCTCGAGGACGAAGAGGACCTGATCGACGATCTCAAGGCGGCGCTCGACGCGCTCCAACGCCAGGACATCGCCGCGGAGTGAGACGACGGCGCCGCGTGCCTTTTTCCCGCGGGTTAAGCTATGATAAGTTTATGCCGCGATGCCGGCTCAAAGGACGCCTCGGATCACCCCCATGTACAGCGCAGTCACCCAGGATATCCAGATTACCGTCCTGCCCGAATTCATCCCTGAGCGCTCGAACGCCGATCAGGCGATGTTCTTCTGGGCCTATACGGTCGAGATCGCCAATCAGAGCGAAAAGACTGTGCAGCTGACCGCGCGCCATTGGAAAATCACCGATGGCAACGGCAGGCTGGAGGAAGTGCAGGGCCCGGGCGTCGTCGGGGAGCAGCCCATTCTGAAGCCGGGAGAAACCTTCCGCTACACCTCCGGCTCGAATCTCACGACGCCCTCCGGCATCATGACCGGCGCCTATCGCATGGTCGATGAGAACGGCGAGGAATTCGACGCGCAGATCCCGGTGTTTTCGCTGGATTCGCCCTTCGTGCGCCGCGTTCTCAATTGAGACGCCGGCGCGCTGGCGCCCGCGCCTCCGCTTGCAGAGACAGAAGGCGGGCCTTTGATGAATGTGATGCAGGAGCCTTCCGCCGCAAGGCTTGAGGCCGCGATCGCCATGCTGGAGCGGCTCGTCGGCTTCGATACCGAAAGCTCGAAATCGAATCTGGCGCTGGTCGCGGCGGTGGAGACTTATCTGCGCGAGTGCGGGGCCGATTACGTCAAGATCCCCAATGCGATTGGCGACAAGGCGGCGCTGTTCATCACCATCGGGCCAAAGATCGATGGCGGCGTCGTGCTCTCCGGCCATACCGACGTCGTGCCGGTCGAGGGACAAAGCTGGAGCAGCGATCCGTTCCAGCTGCGCCGCGAGGAGGGCCGTCTCTACGGCCGCGGCGCTTGCGACATGAAAGGCTTCGATTCGATCTGCCTCGCGATGATCCCTGAGTTTCAGAAGGCGGCGCTGTCGCGGCCGATCCATATTCTTTTGAGTTACGACGAGGAGACGACCTGCCGCGGTTCGCTCGACACGATCCGGCGCTTTGGCGCCGATCTGCCGCGTCCCGGCGCAATCCTCGTCGGCGAACCGACCTTGATGCAGGTGGCGGACGCGCATAAGGCGATCGTCACCTATCGCACCATCGTTCATGGCCATGAGGCGCATTCGTCAAAACCCTATCTCGGCGCCAACGCCGTCGAGACGGCCTGCGATCTCGTTACCGAGCTTTATCGTTTCAATGAGGAGCTTGGCCGGCGCGGCGATCCCTCGGGCCGGTTCGACCCGCCGGCCTCGACCATCGAGGTCGGCGTCATCCATGGCGGCACGGCGCGCAATATTCTCGCCAAGCAATGCGCCTTCGACTGGGAGTTCCGGAGCCTGCCGGACACGCCACAAAACCTCGCTTTGGCGCATCTTGAGAGCTATATCGCCCGCGTCGCGCTGCCGAATTTGACCCGCAACGCCAAGGACGCCTCGATTGAGACCTTCGCCGAGGTCGAGGTGCCCGGCCTTGGACCCGCGCCGGGCTCCGTGGCGGAGTCGCTTGCGCTAAAGCTTGCGCGATCGAACAGCACCATCAGCGTGCCCTATGCGACGGAAGCCGGACAGTTCCAGGCAGCCGGCGCGCCGACCGTGGTGTGCGGCCCCGGCTCGATCGACCAGGCGCATCAGCCGGATGAGTTTTTGGAGATCGCGCAGGTCGAGGCCGGCATAGAATTCATGCGGCGGCTGGCGAAGGAGCTGAGCTGAGCCAAAGGGCGACGTTCACGGCTCCAGTTCGGAATCCCAGTAAAGATAATCCATCCAGCTATCGTGCAGATAATTCGGCGGAAACAGCCGGCCGTTCTGGTGCAGATCGTTGACGGTGGGCTGGTAGGGCTTGTGCGCCGGCCACATGCGGGCTTCGCCGGGCAGCCTGTCGCTCTTGCGCAGATTGCAGCTGGAGCAGGCGGCGACGACATTTTCCCAGGTCGTCATGCCCCCCTTGGAGCGGGGCGTCACATGATCGAAGGTCAGATCCTGACGGGACCCGCAATATTGGCAGCTGAAGCGGTCGCGCAGGAAGACATTGAATCGGGTAAAGGCGGGATGGCGGGACGGTTTTATATAGGTCTTGAGCGAAACCACCGAGGGCAACAGCATTTCGAAGCTCGGACTTCGCACCGCCTTGTCGTAATTCGAGACGATATTGACGCGATCCAGAAACACCGCTTTGATCGCGTCCTGCCAGGACCAGAGCGACAAAGGATAGTAGCTCAGCGGCCGGAAGTCGGCGTTGAGTACAAGGGCCGGACACGCTTCCGGCGAAGCAGTAGCATGGAAATGGACCGTCAATTCAGACGCCTCTCCTTTTGCGCTCCCGCATTAGCTGCGCTGGGCTAATTCGTCAATTCGATTTCGCTTTACCTTGATGCGGCGATTCGCCCGGATATTGTACGGCGCGGATGACGCAGCTGTGAAGGCGCGCAAGCAAGACGCGCGATCAGGCTGGATCACGATGGATGATCGGATTGCTTAACGGGTCGGGATCGGCGTTCCGCTGCGGTAATCATAGAAGCCGCGTTGCGTCTTGCGCCCCAGCCAGCCGGCCTCGACATATTTGACCAGCAACGGGCAGGGCCGATATTTCGAATCGGCGAGCCCCTCATGCAGCACCTGCATCACCGAGAGCACCGTATCGAGCCCGATGAAGTCGGCGAGCTGTAGCGGCCCCATCGGATGATTGGCGCCGAGGCGCATCGCCGTGTCGATCGCCTCGACCGAGCCGACGCCCTCATAGAGCGTATAGATCGCCTCATTGATCATCGGCAGCAGAATGCGGTTGACGATGAAGGCCGGAAAATCCTCCGACACCGTATAGGTCTTGCCGAGACGAATAATGAGATCCTTCGCGGCCTCGAAGGTTTCGTTCTCCGTGGCGATGCCGCGGATCAGCTCGACCAGCTGCATGCGCGCCACCGGATTCATGAAATGAATGCCGATGAACCGCTCCGGACGGTCGGTGACCGAGGCGAGCCGCGTGATCGAGATCGACGACGTATTGCTGGCCAGCAGCGCGTCGGCGCGAGCCGAGGCGCAAACCTGGCTGAAGATCTTGCGCTTGACCTCTTCGTTCTCGGAAGCGGCCTCGATGATCAGATCGCAATCGCCGAATGCGCCATAGTCGGCCGCCGGCTTGATGCGGGCGAGCGCGGCGTCGCGCGTCGCGGAATCGAATTGCTGGCGCTCGACCTGCTTGGCGAGGCTCGCGCCGACGACGGACAGGCCGGTCTTGATGCGCTCTTCCGAAATGTCGTTGAGGGCGACATCAATGCCGGCCAAGGCGCAGACCTGTGCGATCCCCGTGCCCATCTGACCAGCGCCGATCACCCCGATTTTGTTAATGGCCATTTTTTCTTTCCATTGGCGGAATCGCGTCGCGGGCCGTTTGCCCCGCAAAATCCGCTGCGGTGTTGGACCCGACGCGGCGAGCGCCGCTCTTTGAGCAGAAGCCAAAGCGCCCATGGTCAAGCCGACAAGACTTCTAGAACGGAAAATCTGTCTTGACCATATTCAAAACTTCGGAGGGCGCATAAGCAAATGGCGGCGAATTCCGGAGTTTAAACCGCCGACTGCCCAATGCGCGCGGCGAGGACTGACCACGCAATAACGTCGCGGCGCGCGGCGAAGTTTCGCGGCCGGGACGGGAAATTGCTCTTTTGGGCCTGGCGGGTTTTGGCGGTCGGCTCGGCCTCTCGAGGGTCTAACTTTGACGCGATTCGAAGCGTCGGCAACAAGCGAATTCGCTTGGCGTCGCCAACAGCCGCCAGGACGCCGTCAAAACGCCGCCGCCCGGTAAGAGACTTAGATGACGGATATTCAGTTTTTGCGGCCGCGCGAGGAAGCGCCGTGGTTTGGACTCGGGCTTCCGGCCTCATGCTCCAAGAGGGGCGGCCAGTTCAAACGGAGGCTCGACGGCCGGGGCGCCCTGATAGCGCAGCCGCGGATCGCCGCGAAAATTATACGATCCGACATGCGTGAGCTTGCCCTCGGTGTCGAGCCAGATTTTTCCGCCAATGTCGCGCCACCGCTGGCAGAAGGCGAAATCCTCGCTGACATAGGCGCCCGTATCGCGATCGATCAGGCAATCGAACAGAGCATAGCTCGCCGCGCTGGTGACGGCGTTGGAATAGGCGTGCGCTCCCGCGTAGCGCGTTTCGGGGTAGGCGGCGATCATCCGCTCAACGACCTGCCGCTTGATCAGCATGAAGCCGCCGCCGCAATAGATCGCGGTGCAAAAACGCCCGCGCTGTTCGCGGTCGGAGCCGGCCGAGGCCGCGCCGACATAAAGCAGCGGCGCCGTCTCGAACCCTTCGCGTCGCGCCGCCGCGCGCAGGATGGCCGGATTGCTCCAGTCGATCACCTTCAAAGGATAGACGCCGGCGACGAAATCCTGATTGAAATTGAGCATATGCAGCACCTGTTCGGGCTCGAAGCCGATATCGGCGTCGATGAACAGCAGATGCGTCGCGCCTTGCATCATCAGGAACTGGCTGACGAGCGTGTTCCGGCTGCGGGTGATGAGGGAATCATGGCCGAGCAGGGCCAGCGTCGCGTCGAATCCGGCGGCAGCGGCGAGCTGCACGAGGCCAAGCACCGATTGCATGTAATGCTGGGAGACGAGGCCTCCGAAACAGGGGGTGGCGATGAACACCAGCGGTCGTTCGACGGGTTTGATCATTGTCTTCCTTAAAGGCCGCGGCCCTTTGCGCGACGTCATCCCGAAGGCCGCCCAGTCCTGAACCTCGAACCCTGCGCGAGGCCTTCGTCCGGCCGATTCGGACTGCAATTGTCGCTGCCGGATCGGCAGGCGCCGTTAAGCCTAATGAAAGGTTACGTCCCCGCGCCGCCAAATCTCCGCTACTGTGGCTCCTCTGTTTGACGGACCGGGGTCGTCTTGCCGCCGTCCGGAAGAGCAGCGTCTTTACTTCAATTTCAACAGCGGGCGCATGATGTCGCAGACGTCTTTCATGAAAACGGAAGGAGCCGTGTCCTTCGGCGAAAAGCTTGCCGCCTCCGACCAGTTCGTGGCGTTGTTCAAGGAAGGCATGGATCTTGTCGGCGCCGCCGCCGCCTATCTCGACGGGGAAGGGCGCAAGGAGGCGCAGGCCCTGCCGCGGCCCGTTGCGCTCGCCTATGCGGTCGAAAGCATGCGGCTCACCACGCGGCTGATGCAGATCGCGTCGTGGCTGCTGCTGCAGCGCGCCGTCAACGAAGGCGAACTCAGCCGCGCCGAGGCGGCGAGCGAAAAGCGCCGCATTCGCCTCGCGCGTCAGGACGCCGTGTCGTCCGAGGATCTTCTGACAGAGCTGCCGCGGCGGCTTTGCGAGCTTGTCGAACTCTCGTTAAGGGTGCAGGCCCGCATCCGCCATCTCGACGGACTGATCTATGATCCGGCTCCGGGCGCGCGGCCGTCCATGCCGAAAAGTCCGGTCGCCGGCCAGATCGCGCAGTTGCAGGCGGCTTTCGCGCAAGATTCGCGCGTCTGACGCGCGAGGAGGTTTAGCTCCCTCGGATTAGGCCGTTTTCGGCGCTCGGGGAGAGGCGGCGCAGAGCGCTGCGGCCGCCGCGAGCGCGGCAAGGCCCGCCGGTATCATCAGACTGGCCTCGACGGCGCGGAGCAGCGAGGGCCCTGTGGCGCCAAGCCAGCTCTGGCCGGCGCCTGCGTCCTCGAGACGCCACGAGAGGCTGGCTGTGGCGGCGGCGACGCCAAGGCTGGCGCCGAGAACGCGCATCAGGTTTAGCATCGAGCCGGCTTCGCCCGAGAGGCGCGCGGGCGCGGCCTCGACGGTGCTGTGATTGTTGGGGGCGATAAATGCGCCCAGTCCCACGCCGAACAGCGCGAAGGCCGCCGCTGCGACGAGATGCCCGCCGCCCGAGTCTTGCCCGCTGATGACCAGCATCAGCAGAGCGACGAGACAGCAGGCCATTCCCGCGGCGCTGAGCAGCGGCGCGCCAAGCCGGTCGCTGAGCGCGCCGCTGAACGGCGCCGTCGCCCCGAGCGCGACCGGAATGATCGCCAGACGAAGTCCCGCAGCTGCGGGACTGTCGCCATAGCCATGTTCCAGCGCAAACGACATCAGGAAGAACATGCTGTAGAGCAGGGCGTAAGCCAGCGCGACGGCGATCGCCCCGCAGCAGAAGGCTCTGCTGCGGAATAGAAGCAGATCAACCAGCGGCCGGGGCGATGCGCGTTCGTGCCGGATGAGGAGCCAGCCCAGCGCCGACGACCCAGCAAGGAAAGCCATTGTGAGCGGCGAGGTCAGGGCCGAGAGATGGTTGAGCGCCACGATGAGGAAGATGAGCGCCGGCCCGATCAGGACGGCGCCGCGCCAATCGAACCGCATGTCCTGCTCGGTCGTCTCCGTTTGCGGCAGCGCCAGCCATCCAACGATGATGGCGGCGGCCCCGAACGGCGCGGCGAGCCAGAACAGCCATCGCCAGTCGAGCGCGGCGAGGATCAGGCCGCCGATGGCAGGCCCCGCGCTCATGCCGACCGCCTGCGCCGCTGCGAAGATTCCAAGCGCCTTGCCGCGCTGTTTCGGGCCTATCGCGGCCACGAGAATGGAGATGCTGTTGGCGCCCAGCAGCGAGCCGCCGATCCCCTGCAGAACGCGGAAGACGATCAGTTCGCTGAGACTGGTGGAGAGGCCGCATAAAGCGCTTGCGATGACGAACAGAGCGTATCCCGCGAGATAAAGCGACTTCCGGCCGAAGATCTCGCACAGCCGCCCGAAGATCGGCAAAAATGACGCGAAGGCGACGAGATAGGCCAGTGCGACCCAGCTGACCTGTTGCAGCGGCGCAGCGAACGTTTTGCCGAGAGTCGGCAAGGCGAGCTGGACGATGGTGGCGTCCAGCTGGCCGAGGAAGGCGCCGATGCAAACCAGCCCGACCACCAGCCAGGGGCGCCAGGTCTGACGCGCAATCCACGCGAGAGGCGCCGGCTCGCGGCCAAGACGGCGAATGATTGCGCGAAGGGGTCGCCGCGGCGCGGCGCCACTTTCGGTTGGCTCACGCATTCCGCCGCCTCGGCCCCATCGCAATTCCCTGGCGGGCATCAGAATGTCAGGAAGGAACTTAGGCAAAGGCGGGCGACGCCGCTGACGCCTTTAAGTCTCGCACTCTTAACCAGTAGATGGAGCCGTGCGGCCGAAAGGCGCTCCAGCCGCCGCCACGCCGGCTTACTTCTTGCCGAAGCTCAGGCCGCTGAAGCGCGAATTGAAGCGCGACAGGCGCCCGCCGCGGTCGAGCAGCTGTGCGGAGCCGCCGGTCCAGGCCGGATGGGTTTTGGGGTCGATGTCGAGGTTGAGGGTCGCGCCTTCCGACCCATAGGTCGAGCGGGTCAAGAACTCGGTCCCGTCGGTCATCACGACCTTGACCAGGTGATATTGCGGGTGGATATCGGCTTTCATCGGGACTGCCTCAAACTCTCGAAAACGCTGCGCCAGCGCGCTTGGGCCGATCCGCCCATCGGGACATGACGGCGGCGGCCTCGAAACGGTCATGACTGGAAGACGGGGCCTATAGCAAAGGCGCGCCGCCATGGCAAGGCGGCGTCCGGCCAGCCTCCAGCGGCGGTCATGGCGCGAGAATGCGAAACACCGCCTGCTTGGAGAAAAACTCATAAGTCTGGGCGAAGCGGCGGCTGGCTGCGAACCCTGGCGGCGGCAATCCGCCGCCAGCGCCTGCAGCCTTGAACGGCGCGCCGCCCTCCTGGCTTTGGCTCGCGCGCGGCGCGAATACAGCATCATCGCGCGCTTTACTCACGGGCGGCGATTGTGTACCGCAATCAGATCCCGGCCAATGCGCCGGGATTGTTTTTTGCAAGCAAAGCGCGCCGAATGCGCCGGCTTCAGCTCTTGAAGACGCGCGATGCGTCAAGACGCGCGACCCGTGAAGAAGCGATTTAAATGGCGAATGTTGTGGTGGTCGGCGCCCAATGGGGCGACGAAGGCAAGGGAAAAATCGTCGATTGGCTGTCGATCGAGGCCGACATCGTCGTGCGCTTTCAGGGCGGCCACAACGCCGGCCATACGCTGGTCATCGGCAATCAGGTCTATAAGCTGGCGCTGCTGCCGTCCGGCATCGTGCGGCCGGGAAAGCTGTCGGTCATCGGCAACGGCGTCGTGCTCGATCCGCATCATCTCGTCGACGAGATCGCCAAGATTTCCGCCCAAGGGGTCACGGTGACGCCGGACAATCTGAAGATCGCCGACAATGTCACGCTCATTCTGGCGCTGCACCGGGAGCTCGACGCGCATCGCGAATCCGCCTCGGTCGCGGGCGTCAAGATCGGCACGACCAAGCGCGGCATCGGGCCGGCCTATGAAGACAAGGTCGGCCGGCGCGCGATCCGGCTGATGGATCTCGCCGAGCCGGATTCGCTCGATGAAAAGATCGACCGTCTGCTCGCCCATCATGACCCGCTGCGGCGCGGGCTTGGGCTCGAGCCCGTGCCCCGCGCCGCGATCCGCGCCGAGCTCGAAGACGTCGCGCCGAAAGTGCTGCCCTATATGGATGCGGTCTGGGATCTGCTCGAGACGGCGCGCCGCGACGGCAAACGCATTTTATTCGAAGGCGCGCAGGGCGCGCTGCTCGACGTCGATCATGGCACCTATCCCTTTGTCACCTCGTCGAACACCGTCGCGGCGAACGCCGCCACGGGTTCGGGGCTGGGGCCGAAGGCGATCGGCTATGTGCTGGGCATCGCTAAGGCCTATACGACGCGGGTCGGCGGCGGCCCGTTTCCGACGGAGCTCCATGACGAAACCGGCCAGCGGCTCGGCGACCGCGGGCATGAATTCGGCACCAACACCGGCCGGCGGCGGCGCTGCGGCTGGTTCGACGCGGTGCTGGTGCGCCAGACGGTGAAAACCTCCGGCATCGACGGCATCGCCCTGACCAAGCTCGACATTCTCGACGGTTTCGAGGAGATCAAAGTCTGCGTCGGCTATTTGCTTGATGGGGAGCGCATCAATCGCTTTCCGGCGAGTCAGGCCGCGCAGGCCCGCGTCACGCCCATCTATGAGACGATGGAGGGCTGGGCCGGCACGACGGCCGGCGCCCGCTCCTGGGCGGAACTGCCGGCGCAGGCCATTAAATATGTGCGCCGCATCGAGGAGCTGATCGAGGCGCCCGTCGCGCTGCTCTCGACCAGTCCGCAGCGGGCCGACACCATTCTGGTGCATAATCCCTTCCGCGACTGAAACGGGAAAATCTTGGCGGATGAACGCTTTAGGGCATGTTCTCGTCAAAATGCCCAGCCATGCTGCTTATGCAGACGGCGGGACGGGAGCGCCGATGCGAACCGATATCACGCCCTAATCACTTGAAATCGAAGAGGTTCATCTGTCTGGATCGATTGGTCGAGACTCGATGGAACAGATTGAGTCGCGTGATATAAGCGGCCTCAACGATTGACGGATCAACGCGCGAATGGTCTGAACCCGACATGGCTGATTACTATCCGCTGCTCGCCAGGGCCGTCGCAGGGCTCGCCGATCCGACCCCGCAAGCGCGCAGCGCCATCTATGACCGCGCCCGCAATGCGCTGCTCGGGCAGTTGCGCCGTCTCGACCCGCCGATCGCCGATGAAGAAATCGATCGCGAAAGCGTCGCGCTCGAAGACGCCGTCGCGCGGCTCGAGGCCGATTTCACTCCGAAGCCGCCTGAAGCTGCGTCGCCCGAACCCCCGCCGCCGGAGTTCCACCCGCCGCAGCCTCAGCCCGAGCGCGCGGACATCGCCGCGGCGCCGATCGAGCCGACGGTCGCCGAGCGCCCCAATGAGCCATCCGCGCCGCATGAGATCGCGGGCGAACCTTCTTTTGCCGGGACCCCTGACGCGCCCCATGCGCCGGAAGCGGAACCGCAGGCGGAGCCTCAGGAGCGCCCGCCTGCCGCAGCGGCGGAGACGCCGGCGCCGGCTGCTTCCCCTCCCGGGGAGGGCGCTGATGACAACGCGGCGCAAAAGATCAAGGACGATTCGGCAAAGCCCGACTTCAGAGCCGGGCGGCCGTCGAGCCTGCAGACGCGCCCGCCGATGTTCTTCAAAGCGCGGCGCGACAAGACGACCCCGGAGCCGGCGCCCGGCGCGATCCTTCCGCCGCGCCGGCCGCTGGGAACGAGTTTGCTGCGCATGCCGCCGCGAGTCCCGGCGGCGCCGGTGGCCGCTCCCGCGCCAGGATTCACGCCTGAGCCGCCGCCCAAAGCTGAGCCTGCTCCCGAGCCTCTCCCGGACCAGCCGGCGCACGGGGACGAAAACGGGTGGCGGGAGCCCGTATTCGAGCCGCGCGAGGCGGAGCTGCGGCGCTGGGAGATGGAGGGCGAGCCGCGATGGGACGCCCCCGCGCCGGCTCCCCTCGGTGAGGCGCCGGCGGATGAATGGGCGCGGTCCGATTTTGCGCCGCCCGCGCCTGAGGCCGACGCCCCCGCGCGCGACGAAGGCGGGTCCGATCCGGCGTCGGCGGCTCCGATCCGGCCGCGCGCGGAGGCGCAGCGGCCCTTCGCGCCGCAGCCGCGCCGCGAGGACGCCGCGCCGCGCCGACTGTGGCTCGTCGGCTTTATCCTTGGACTGCTGGTGTTTCTCGTCGCGATCGCGGCCTATCAGCTGCGCGACCGGCCTGAAGAATTGCGGCAGCGCGCCGCCGCGCCGCTCATCATCCCGGAGCCCGCGCCCAGCGGCAAGATTGTCGATCGTATTGGCGGCGGCCAGAACCAGCCGCAAGATTCCGCGGCCGGATCGCCGCCTGCGACGTCCCCGGCGCCGTCTTCTGCGGCGCGCGGCGCCCCGACTGCGGTTGAGCCCGAAACCCAGAGCGCGCGCCGGGCGGCGCTGCTCGTCGAAGCGCCTGAGGAGCCGAACAAGGTCAGAACCTTCCTCGGCGCGGTAAACTGGAAAGTCGATAATGTCACCAGCGGGCCGAATGACCCGCTGAGCATGGCGGTGCATGCGACGGTCGAGATTCCGGAAGAAAAGCTCGAAATCGTCATGACGCTGCAGAAAAACTTCGACAGCAGCCTGCCGGCCTCGCACACAATGAAGATCCAGTTCATCGAGGGCGCGGACAGCCCGCTCGGCTCCGTGCAGCAGATCAGCGTGCCGCAGATGCGCCTCGAGGACACGGCGACCGGCGACGCGCTGAACGGTGTCCCCGTTCAGATCACCGACAATACATTTCTCGTCGGGCTCACAAGCGGGAGCCCGGAGGCGGGCAATCTCGATCTGTTGAAGTCGCGCGGATGGATCGACGTGCCGATCCTCTTGAGCAACGGCAAGATCGCCAAGCTGACGTTCGAGAAGGGTCCCGCCGGCGACCGCGCGATCGACGATGCGATCGCCGCCTGGAAGGGGCAATAGCAACGCCCGGCGCTAACGCGCGTCGAACGCCGCAACCTCCTTGCTGACCCGGCCCGCGAGATCGCGCAGGGCGCCCTCCGGCAGCGATCCAGCCAAAGCGTAACGGGCTCCTCCCGCCTGCCGCCAGCTCGCGACCGCGCCGGCCGCTCCAGCTTCGCTCGAAAGGCTCATCTGCGCCGCGCCGCCTGCCGCGCCGTCGTCCTTGCCGGCGATGCAGAGCGCCACCGGCTGCGCGCTTCCTTTTGCGTAGAACAGGCAGAACGGCTCTTCGCCTGGATCGCCGCTTGCGCCCTGCCCCGCGCGCGCGCCGATGAGCGCATAGCCGGCGTCCGACAGATTGGGGACAATCAGGGCGCTGCCCGCGGCCGCGGAAGCGGAGCCGCTTCTCGCAGTTTTGCCATTGAAGCCGGACAGGGCGTCGCGCGCGCGTTGCGCCATAGCGTCGTCGGCCGCTGTCGCGGGCGGTCCGCGCCAGATCGAACCCGCCTGCCGGCCAGGGAGATGGTCGCTGAAATAAACCAGGGCGAGAGCGGCGCCGGCGCCCGCGGCGAAGGCCGCGACAAGTGCGAGCTTTCTCCTGCGGGCGGCGCGGCGCGCGGACTCATCGCGCCGGATCGGTTCGTTCCCGTCATCGGCAAGAGCGCTCCTTGCCGCGCTGGCCGGCGTCCCCGACGGCGAGGAGCCGCAGGACCGAATCAGGCGGGGAAGCGTGCGTTTTCGGTAGGGCACGAGGACTGGAGCGGGCGGCTCGGCTTCGACCCGCGCGAAGGCGGCGCGCAGCGCTTTTCCTTGCTGGCGCCAGATTTCCACCCGCTCCGCGGCGGCGGGGGAAGATGCGATGTAGCTCTCGACAGCGCGGCGCTGCTCGGCGCTGAGCTCGCCGTCGACAAAGGCCATCAAATCTTCGTCGTTGATCGCGGGCGGAGCGCCGCTCATGGCGTCCGGCTTATTTGACGAGGCGCAAATAGGGCGCCTGCGGCTTCGTCCGGCGCGCCGGAGGCCGATCCGAAATATCGCGCGGTAATCTGTCACGCGCGCGCGACAGCCGCGCAATCAGAAGAGGCCGCGAGATTTTGAGAATCCTTGCGGCTTCGACATAGGAAAATCCCTCGAGCGCCACGAGAAGAAGCGCTTCGCGCTCTTCGAGCTTCAAGGCGCCTAGCGCCGCTCCAACCGCGTCCGTGGACGAATGCGCGTTTGCGGCTTTCTCGGAGGCATGAAGCTCCGTGGCGAAGACGGCGGCCGCGCGCGCGCCGGATTGCGGCGGCGTGAAGCTGGACGTGTTCGGTCCCGGCGCGGCGCCCGTCGCCTGTCCCATGATCGAACCCGGCGCCGCCTGCGCCCGGGCGCGAAGCTGATCGCGGTTCGCCTCAATCAGCATGGCATAGGCTTGCGCGTCGACATCGCGTCGCCCCTGCAGCGCGCCCATCTCAAAAAAATGCCGCAAAACCGCTCCGGCGAGCGCGTCGGCAGACCGGGCCGCGCCTGCATCTCCGGCGACGAGAGCCCGCGCACAACGCCGCAGCCGCGGCGCAAGCAGGTTCAATTCCTCTCGCAAACTCAACCTCGCGCTCCATCCCCCGGCGCATCCCGGCGACATCGTCCCGCCGCGCTCTAATATAATAAGCTGCGCCGCGCCTCGTGCATACCGGAAGAAACAAATTTTGATTAAGGGCTGCCGGACTCGCCCGGGTTAACCATTCGCGATCCTTGCTTTACGCCGCGATAGTCCTTAAACGCGGCTGACGCTGCGGCCGTTCCATCGATGCCGCCTTTACCCCCTCATGTCCGGACCGAGAATGACGCAACCGGAAGCTATGACAGATGATCTGATCCGGTCCGGCCCGCTTGCGGGCAAGCGCGGCCTCATTCTTGGCCTCGCCAATAATCGGTCGATCGCCTGGGGGATCGCCAAGGCGGCGCGCGACGCCGGGGCGGAACTCGCTTTCACCTTTCAGGGCGAGTCGCTCGGCAAGAGGGTGCGCCCGCTCGCGGCCGAACTTGGCGGCGTGGTCGTCGGCCATTGCGACGTGACCGACGCCGCAAGTCTTGACGCCGTCTTCGGCGAGATCGAGCGCAGCTGGGGCAAGCTCGACTTTGTCGTTCATTGCGTCGCCTTCTCCGATAAGGACGAGCTGACCGGGCGCTATGTCAACACGACGGCGGAAAATTTCAGCAATACGCTGCTGGTCTCCTGCTATTCCTTCACCGCTATCGCGCAGCGGGCCGAACGGCTGATGCCGGATGGCGGGTCGCTGTTGACCCTGACCTATTACGGCGCCGAAAAATGGATGCCGCATTATAATGTGATGGGCGTCGCCAAGGCCGCGCTTGAAGCCAGCGTGCGCTATCTTGCGGCCGACCTCGGCGAGAAGAATATCCGCGTCAACGCCATTTCGGCAGGTCCCATCAAGACGCTTGCAGCCTCGGGGATTGGCGATTTCCGCTATATTTTGAAGTGGAACGAATATAACGCGCCGCTGCGCCGCTCCGTCTCTATCGAGGAAGTGGGCGAAAGCGCCGTCTTCCTGCTCTCGTCCATGGCGCGCGGGGTGACGGGCGAAATTCTCCATGTCGACGCCGGCTATCATATTGTCGGAATGAAGAATCCTGCCGCGCCCGACATCGGCGCGCTGGGCAAGGAGTAATTCTGGCGTTTACGCCCTCGATCCTCCGCTTTATAAGAACCCCTCTAAGCTAGGCGCCCGCTTCCCGCACGCGCCTGTTCACGCGCCATTAAGGCTCACATTCGCATGTTTGGCGCGAACCCTCCGCGTCAGGCGGCGGGCGTCGGAAACTTGCGCGCGTGAGGCCACGATCGATATCGGGGCGGCAGACATGAGGCTGGCGTGTGGCGGCGTTGGGCGCCTTCGCCGCAAAACGGCTCGCGATCGGGCTCTGCGGACGAGCTTGGCGCGATGATGGAACCAGGACCCGACATGACGCAGAACGGCGCGGCGACTGCCGATGCGCAAGAGGCTACGGGGACAGCGCAGTGCGTATTGCGCGGCCTGCGCTTGCCGAACCTGCGGCGCGACGAGCTCCTGTGCGAGATTTTTGCCGCCACAGTCGCCGCCGATCCGGACGCGCTGGCGATGGTGACGCGCGACGGCGCGCTGACCTACGCTGAAGTCGATGAGAGAGCAGAGGCGATCGCCCGCGGCCTTCTGCGCGCGGGCCTGCGTCCGGGAGACATCGCCGGCCTGTGGATGCCGCGCGGCCACGAGCTTTTGATCGGACAGATCGCCATCGCCAAGATCGGCGCCGCCTGGCTCCCCTTCGACGGCGATGCGCCCGTTGACCGGATCGCTGTCTGCCTCGATGACGCCGCCGCCAAGCTGATTGTGACCACGGCGGATTTCGCCGC
Source organism: Methylocella silvestris BL2 (assembly GCF_000021745.1). NCBI lineage: Bacteria > Pseudomonadati > Pseudomonadota > Alphaproteobacteria > Hyphomicrobiales > Beijerinckiaceae > Methylocella > Methylocella silvestris. Next base: position 1,087,740 of record NC_011666.1, on the reverse strand, counting down.
AAAACTCGCCGGCCGCGTCGGATGCGCCATTCTGACGCCGCGCGAGCTTGCCGATTATTCGACAGATGAAAAAATCGATGCGCGCGCGCTCGGCGCAACGCCCGATTCCCCCGCTTATCTAATCTATACGTCGGGTTCGACCGGGACGCCGAAAGGCATCGTCATCACCGGCGCCAATATCTGCCATTATTTGCGCGCGGCGAATGAGATCTACCGGCTTGACGCCACGGATGTGATGTTTCAGGGCGCTTCGGTCGCCTTCGATCTGTCGATGGAAGAGATCTGGCTCCCTTATCTTGTTGGCGCGCGGCTGTTCGTTGCGACGCCGGAGGTCATGGGCGAGGCCGACAAGCTGCCCGAAATCATGGAGGCGAATGGCGTCACCGTCCTCGACACGGTGCCGACGCTGCTCGCGTTGCTGCCGCGCGACGTCGTGACGCTGCGGGTGATCATTCTGGGCGGCGAGGCCTGTCCGCCCGCAATCGCGGGCCGCTGGTGCAAGCCGGGGCGGAAGATCTTCAACTCCTACGGTCCGACCGAGGCGACCGTCGTCGCCACCATCGCCGAGGTGCAGCCGGGCGCGGCCGTTACGATCGGCGGTCCGATCCCGAACTATTCCTGTTACGTCGTCGATGATGAACTTCATCTCGTAGCGCCGGGCAGCGAGGGGGAGCTTCTAATCGGCGGCCCCGGCGTCGCGCGCGGCTATTTGAAGCGTCCGGAGCTGACGGCCGAGAAATTTATTCCCAATCCGTTTCCCGTCGCGGACTTCGATGCGGCGACCGGCGATCCGGTGCTTTATCGCTCCGGAGACGCCGTCGCGATCAACGAGGCCGGCGAAATCCTGTTTCGCGGCCGCATCGACGATCAGGTCAAGGTGCGCGGCTTCCGGGTCGAGCTCGGCGAGATCGAGGCGAAGCTCGGCGATCTTGAAGGCGTCGCCCACGCCGCCGTGGTTCTGCGCAATGATGCGGGCGTCGATCAGCTTGTCGCCTTCCTCGTGCCGGCGCCCGGCGCGGTCGAGGCCGGCGCGCTCGAGACTCGCGTATTGCGCGGCGCGCTGCGGGCGAGCCTGCCGCCCTATATGGTGCCGAGCCGTTTCGAATCGATCGCCACCCTGCCGAAACTGTCGTCCGGCAAGGTCGACCGCAAGAGCCTGAAGCTCGTCCGGCTCGCCGAGGTCGATTCCAGCGAGGCGCAGGAAGATCCACGCACATCGACGGAAGCCAGCCTGCTCGCCGCCGCGAAGGAGGTGCTGCCGCCGCAGGCGATTCCCTTCGACGCCGATTTCTTCACGGACCTTGGCGGCCATTCGCTTCTCGCCGCGCGCTTCATCTCGATTGTCCGCAAGACGCAGGCGCTCTCCCGCGTCACGCTTCAGGACGTCTATTCGGCGCGGACGCTGCGCGGCATTGGCGAACTCATCGATCGTAAATGGGCGCATCTCGCCGGGCCTGCCGATCTTGGCTTCGACCCGCCGCCGCTGCTGCGGCGCTTTCTCTGCGGCCTGGCCCAGGCCGTCGCTTTGCCAATCATCCTTGCGCTCGTCACGGCGCAATGGCTTGGCGTCTTCGTCAGCTACATGCTGCTGACCGGCGCTGAAGCGGCGATCGGCGAGGAGATCATCTCGCTGATCGCCGTCTATATGTGCATCAACATCGTCACCGTCGCCATCACCATCGCGGCGAAATGGCTGATCATCGGGCGCACCAAGCCGGGCCGCTACCCGTTGTGGGGCGTCTATTATTTCCGCTGGTGGCTGGCGCGGCGGTTCATCGGGCTCGTCCACATCAAATGGTTTTCCGGCTCTCCCTTTATGCGCTTTTATCTGCGCGCGCTCGGGGCGAAGGTCGGCAAGGACGCCATCATCGGCGAGGTCGACGCCGGCGCGATCGACCTCATCTCCTTCGGCGACGGCGCGAGCGTCGGCTCGATCGCCAATCTCGCCAATGCGCGGGTCGAGGGCGGCGAACTCATCATTGGTTCGATCGAGATCGGCGCAGACGCCTATATCGGCTCGTCCTGCGTCATCGAGGAAGATGTCGTGATCGGACGCGGCGCCGAGATCGGCGATCTGAGCGCGATCGGCGCCGGCGGGCGCATTGGCGATTATGAGAGCTGGGACGGCTCGCCTGTGCGCCAGACCGGCAAGATCGACCCCTCCGAGCTCGGCGCCGCCTCGATCGGCTCGATCCCGCGCCGTTTCGCAATGGGCGGCGTCTATCTCGCGCTGCTGCTGGCCATTCCGCCGCTCGGCCTGTTGCCCATCTTCCCCGCCTTCTGGGTGTTCGACCGGATCGACGACATTATCGGCATCGGCGACATCGACCGCTTCCATTATATGATGATGATCCCGATCATGGCGTGGCCGACCGCCTTCGTCATGGTTCTGGTGACGGTGGGCTTCATCGCCGCGTGCCGCTGGATCATCCTGCCGCGCGTGCGCGAGGGGACCTATTCGGTCCATTCCTGGTTTTATCTGCGCAAATGGGCGGTGACGCTCGCGACCGAGATCACCCTCGAAACGCTGTCCTCGCTTTACGCCACCGTCTATATGCGCGGCTGGTATCGGCTGATGGGCGCGAAGATCGGCAAGGACGCCGAAATCTCGACCAATCTGTCCGGCCGCTATGACCTCGTCGAGATCGGCGAAAAGAACTTCATCGCCGATGAAGTGGTGTTCGGCGACGAGGAAGTGCGCAACGGCTGGATGGTGCTGCGGCGCGTCAAGACAGGGCCGCGGGTCTTTGTGGGCAATAGCGCCGTGATTCCGACCGGCGCCGACATTCCGGCCAATGCGCTGATCGGCATCAAGTCGAAGCCGCCGGCGAACCACCTCATGAATGAGGGCGACACCTGGTTCGGATCGCCGCCGATCAAATTGCCGGTGCGGCAGAAATTCGACGCCGGCGGCGCCAACTGGACCTATGAAGCGCCCAAGTGGAAGAAATTCGCCCGCGCCTGCTTCGAGGCGGTGATGATCTCGATGCCGACGATGCTGTTCATCACGCTCGGCACCTGGGCGGTCGAATGGTTCAGCGCGAGCGTGCTGGACGGCGATTATGGCGCGGTCGCGGTGCAGTTCACATTCTCGTCGGTCGCCATCTGCCTGATGCTGACCATCGTCGTGATCGTGCTGAAATGGCTGACCATGGGGCGCTATGAGCCTATGGTGAAGCCGATGTGGTCCTGGTGGGCGATGCGCACCGAGGCCGTGGCCGTGATCTATTGGGGCATGGCCGGCAAGGTGCTGCTCGATCATTTGCGCGGCACGCCGTTCCTGCCTTGGATGATGCGCCTGTTCGGGGCGAAATTCGGCAAGGGCGTTTATATGGACATGACCGACATCACCGAATTCGACTGTGTCAAGGTCGGCGATTTTGCCGCGCTGAATGCGATCTCCGCGCTGCAGACGCATCTTTACGAGGATCGCGTGATGAAGGTCGGCCGCGTCGCCATCGCCGACGGCGTCACCATCGGGGCCGGCTCGACGGTTCTCTATGATACTCTCGTCGGCGATTATGCGCGGCTCGGACCGCTGACGCTGGTGATGAAGGGCGAGCAGATTCCGCCCCATTCCGAATGGGTCGGCGCGCCGGCCGAGCCAAAAGGCGCGGCCGACGTCATCGTAGAGAAGGAAGCGGCATAAGCGCTAGCCTGCGTCGGCGCGGCGGCGGACGGCGGCGAACACGTCGGCAAACATCTGCGGCGTCAGCACGCCCGTATTGGTGTTGTAGCGGGAGCAATGGTAGCTATCGAACAGCGCCAGATCGCGCCCATTGGCGCGCGGGAGCTTATGCTCTGCGCCATGGGCGAAAGGGAAGGCCGATAGCTTCGCCCCCAGCGCCCGCAGAATCGACTCATGGGCGATCCGGCCGAGCGCGACGACCACGGAGAGATGGGCGGACCGTTCAAGCGTCGCTTTGAGAAAGCTCCGGCAGGTCGCGATTTCCTCAGGCGTCGGCTTGTTCTGCGGCGGCACGCACCGCACGGCGTTGCTGATCGCGCAATCACGCAGCCTGAGGCCGTCGTCGCGGCTCGCGCCATAGACGCCCGTCGCGAAGCCATAGGCCAGCAAAGTCGAATAAAGAAGATCGCCCGCGTAATCGCCGGTAAAGGGGCGCCCGGTGCGGTTGGCGCCGCGCAGGCCGGGCGCGAGCCCGACAATCAGGACGGGCGCCGAAGGGTCGCCAAAAGTGGGGACAGGCGCGTTGCTCCAGCCGGGCTGTTCCTCGCGCAGCGACCTCCGCAACGCCGCAAGACGCGGACAAAGCGGGCAGTCAATCGGCGGTTCGAGCACGCGGAGCGCGACAGCGGCGGCGGAACGATCCAATGCCATGGGCGGCGGCGCCGAGGCGGCCGGCCGAGCTCTCAGTCGAGCCGGTCGTCCGCGAGTTCGGCGTCAAGCGCCGGCGAGGCCGGCGAGCGGCGCTCGGCGCTCCGATGCGCCCGCTCCGGGCGGTCCCCGGCGTCGCGGCCGATCTTGGAGGCGAGATGGATGATGTCGATGAATTCGTCGGCCTGACGGCGCAATTCGTCGGCGACCATCGCCGGCTGCGTGGCGTTCGTGGAGACGACGGACACGCGCACGCCCTTGCGCTGGATCGCCTCGACGAGCGAACGGAAATCGCCGTCGCCGGAAAATAGCACGATATGGTCGAGATGTTCGGCCATCTCCATCGCGTCAACGGCGAGTTCGATGTCCATATTGCCCTTGACTTTGCGGCGGCCGAGGGAGTCGACGAATTCCTTGGTCGGCTTCGTCACGACCGAATAGCCATTATAATCCAGCCAGTCGACCAGTGGACGGATCGAGGAATATTCCTGGTCTTCAACCAGAGCCGTATAATAAAACGCGCGGATCAATTTGCCGCGGCTCTGAAATTCTTTGAGCAGCCGTTTGTAATCAATATCGAAGCCTAACGATTTCGCGGTCGCATAAAGGTTGGCGCCGTCGATAAAAAGCGCAATTCGCTCTTGGTCTGCCATATTTTGTTTGCTCTTCAATACTTGATTACAACCAAACTCGAAACTCACGTCGAGCAAGCTAAGCCCTGGGAGATAGAATCAAGCCACGACAATTGCAACTCACAGGAAGTGTGAACGGTTCCGACAAAAAATTTACAAAAATTGATAGCAGTGTCAAAAGATAACTTTGCGGCCAATTGTCGTCCCGCTCAAAGATGCTCGCGCAAGATCATGACCAAATATGGCCCCTCACTGGATAATTTGGAGTCTTTCCTGGGCTTTATTCCGGCGCGGCGCGAGGCGGCCAAACATTAATTGCTTGCTTCGCGAGCGCTTTGCGAGATAAATCCGCATTCATCCGAACATGCGCCTATTTATGAAGGAGCGAGCGCTTCATGGCCCGCGTCACCGTTGAAGATTGCGTCGACAAGGTTGAGAACCGGTTCGAACTCGTGCTGCTTGCGAGCCATCGCGCCCGCATGATCGCCGCGGGCGCGCCGATTACGATCGATCGCGACAATGACAAAAACCCTGTCGTGTCGCTTCGCGAGATCGCCGATTCCACCCTGACGCCGGACGATCTCAAGGAAGACCTCATTCAGTCGTTGCAGAAGCACGTTGAGGTCGACGAGCCGGAGTCGGAGGTCGTTCCCGCCCTGTCGTCGGCGCCGCAGAACCCGGAAGCGATCGGCGACATCCAGTTCGACCGCATGACCGAGGAAGATTTGCTGCGCGGCCTCGAAGGGCTTGTGCCGCCGGCCGAAACCGAAGACGATTCCGAATAGGCGGCTTTCAAAATCGGCCAGAGTCTGTCAGCCTGATCGAGCGTCGGCCTTGGCCGGCGCGGCGGATTTTGAGCCTGACGGCGCCGGAAGCGAAGCTTGGGCCGCGATTGCTGGGGCGCATTGTCGCGCGTGGGCGCGGCTTTGACGCAAATTCAAGAATCGATCCCGCGGGAGAGCGGCCGAACGGCTCGCGACGCCCGGGCAAGTCTTCAGGCTTTGCGTCTCGCCTCCGGCCGGATTTCGAGACAGCTATGCTTGCGCCGCGACCGGAGGCAGGCGTCGCCTGAAGCAGCGGACCCAACCGAGCTATGATGCGGCAATATGAACTCGTCGACCGGGTGCGGCGCTATAATCCGCAGGCCGACGAAATATTGCTCAATCGGGCCTATGTTTACGCGATGAAGGCGCATGGCTCGCAAAAGCGAGCCTCGGGCGATCCCTATTTCTCCCATCCGCTCGAAGTCGCCGCGATCCTCACCGACATGAAGCTCGACGATGCGACGATCGTCGCCGCCGTGCTGCATGACACGATCGAAGACACCGACTCGACGCGTGAAGAGATCGACCGGCTGTTCGGCCAGGATATCGGCCGTCTCGTTGATGGGCTGACCAAGCTCAAGAAGCTCGATCTCGTCTCGAAAAAGGCGGCGCACGCCGAGAACTTCCGCAAGCTCCTGCTCGCCATCGCGCAAGATGTCCGCGTGCTCCTCGTCAAGCTCGCGGACAGGCTGCACAATATGCGCACGCTGCATTTCGTGCCGCCGGAAAAGCGCGAGCGGATCGCCGAGGAGACGCTCGACATCTACGCGCCTCTCGCCGGCCGGATGGGCATGCAGGGGATGCGCGACGAGCTGGAAGACCTCGCCTTCCGCCATCTGATGCCGGAAGCCTATGCGACGATCGAGGCGCGCCTCGACGAGTTCCGGCGCAAGAACGGCAAGGCCATCGCCACCATCGAGAAAGAATTCGTCGATGAACTCGCGGCTCATGGCATCAAGGCCAAGGTCGCCGGACGCGAAAAGCAGCCCTATTCCGTCTGGCGCAAGATGGAGCGCAAATCGATCGCCTTCGAGCAGCTGTCCGACATCTTCGGCTTTCGCGTCGTCGTCGAAACGGTCGAGGATTGCTATCGCGTGATCGGCGCGGTCCATACCAAATGGGCCGTCGTTCCAGGCCGCTTCAAGGACTATATTTCAACCCCGAAGCCGAACGACTATCAGTCGATCCACACCACAGTGGTCGGGCCGGGCCGGCAGCGCGTCGAATTGCAGGTGCGCACGGAAGCGATGCAGGACATCGCCCGCAACGGCATCGCCGCTCACGCCCTCTACAAGGACGGCCGCATCGCCGACCGCGAGACGCTGACCGGCGAGAGCCGCGCCTATCAATGGCTGCGCCGCACGATCGAGATGCTCGCCGAGGGCGACACGCCGGAAGAATTTCTCGAGCACACCAAGCTCGAACTGTTTCACGATCAGGTGTTTTGTTTCTCGCCGAAAGGCCGCCTGATCGCTCTCCCGCGCGGCGCCAACGCCATCGATTTCGCCTATGCGGTTCACACCGACGTCGGCAATACCGCGGTCGGCGCGAAGATCAACGGCCGCCATGCGCCGCTGGTCTCCGAGCTTCAGAACGGCGACGAGGTCGAGATCACGCGGGCCGAAGGCCAGGTCCCGCCGGCGGCCTGGGAGTCGCTGGTGGTCACCGGCAAGGCGCGTTCGGCGATCCGCCGGGCGACGCGCGAAGCCGTGCGGGCGCAATATGCCGGGCTTGGCCGCCAGATTGTCGCGCGCGCCTTCGAGCGCGCCGGAAAGCCCTATTCCGAGGAACGGCTGAAGCCCGTGCTGGCGCGCCTCGCCAGAGCGAATGTCGAGGACGTGCTCGCCGCCGTCGGACGCGGCGAAATGTTTTCAGGCGACGTCGTCAAGGCAGTTTACCCCGATTTCAAGGAGGAGCGGAAAGCCGCCGCCGCGGCGCGCCCGCATGGCGAGGCCGGCTGGTTCGGCATGAAGAAGGCGGCGGGCCTCGTCTTCAAAATTCCCGGCGAGGGCGGCGACCAGCAGAACGATCAATCGATCCCGATTCGCGGCCTTCAGGGCGATCTTCCGGTGCGCTTCGCGCCGAACGGCGGCGCCGTGCCCGGCGACCGCATCGTCGGCATACTGACGCCCGGCGAAGGCATCACCATCTATCCGATCCAGTCGCCGGCGCTGACCGACTTTGACGAGCAGCCGGAGCGCTGGCTCGACGTGCGCTGGGACGTCGAGGAGGGAACGCATGAATTCTTTCCGGCGCGCATCGTCGTCACCGTCATCAATGAGCCGGGCGCGCTTGGCACGATTTCAACCGTCATCGGCGACAATGACGCCAACATCGACAATATCGTGTTCCGGCCGCTGTCGGCCGATTTCCGCGAAATGACCATCGACGTCGAGGTCAACGATCTGAAGCATCTCAACGCCATCATCTCGAATTTGCGCGCGCGTTCGGTGGTGAGCAAGGTCGAGCGCGTAAACGCCTGAGGCGCAGCTTCAACGCACCGAGAAATAACTCCAGGCGCTCGGCGCATAATCGCCGATTGCCGGAGCGACCGTGTAGACTCGCCAGGCATAATCCGCGGGAGCAGCCGGCAGTCGCGCCAGCAGGGCCGATCGCTCCGTGTAGGCCGAAAACGCGATTCCGGCGGGCGCGCTCGCAAGCGAGATGATCTGCACATAATATTCCACCGGCGTTTGCTGCGCTGGCGCGGACCAGCACAATTCGAGGGTGGTTTTGTCGCCGACGCTCGCGATCGCCTCGGCTGTGAGGGGGGTGGGGATCGCGGGAGTCAGCGTGACGGCCGCCGGCGGCTTGAGCGAAGAGAGGAATATTCGCGCCGCCGCAGCTTTCGTTGTCGCCGCGTCGAGCCCGTTGGCTGCGGCGGCTTCGAACCAAACTTTCGCGAGCGCGATGTTGCGGGGCGCTCCCTCGCCGTTTTGATAGAGCTGGGCCAGATTATATTGCGCCCTTCCATATTCGTGCGCCGCCGCTCTCGCATACCAAGCCGCCGCCGCCGCCGGGTCACGCGCGACTCCGATCCCGCTATCATACATCACTGCGACGTTGAACTGCGCCGGAGCGAATTGCGCGTTTGCGGCGCGCAAAAACAACCGCAACGTCTCGGCCGCGTTTTGCGCGCCGCCGACGCCAAGATCGTTCAGGAGGCCAAGGCCGAAGGCGCCGCGTGGATCGCCCCGCTCCGCGAGGTCGCGCCAGATTTGCCGCGCCTCTTCGTAGTGGCGGTTGTTGAAGGCGGAAAGGCCGAGGTCCGGCTCGCCACGATCGTCCGCCCTGTCCGAAGGCGCGGCGGCGCCGGGAGCGACAGCCCCGAGCGCCAGCGCCAAACCGCCAAAAAGCGCCGCGCGGCAGGCCGAGCTCAGCGCCACGTGATCGTCCCTGGGCGATCGCCCTCTTCCAAAACGTGCGGACTGGTCGAGCCTGCGGGCTCCATCAAAGCGGGCCGCCTTTTGACTGAAGCCGTCGTAACAAGAAAATCGGCGATGCGTTCTCGCATGGTCTCTATCGTTTGAGATCAGGGGATCGAGATCTCGATCGAACCCGGCGGGGGGAGAAATCCTTTTTGGCGGGCGGCCCGCAGATCTGCCGCCTGCACATCGGAGACGCCGATGACCGGAGCGATCGTTTCGAGCAGGGACGTCGCCGCATTGCGGTCGGGCTGGAAATAATAGGCAACCCCAGGCTTTGTGATCGGTCTGTCGGCGACGTTCACGCTTTCAACGCTGAGGCCCGCCGCGCCGAGCGCGCGCCTGACATCCGCCACACGTTCTGAATCTTGCTCCCCGCTCGAAACCATCAACACGACGCGAATAGGCGCTCCGACCGGCGGCGTCGGCGCGCGGCGGATCGGGGCGCTTGTCATCTCCGCCTCGGCGCCGCCGATGGATCGTGTCAGCGTCGGTCGATCGGAGTGGGAGGCGACGACGATGTCCGGCGCCGGCTTTTGCTCGGCGATGTGTCGGATCGCCAGCGTTTGCCCGGCCGCGCCGGGGTTTTCAGCCCCAAGCGGCGGTCGTTGCGACGGGGCGGCCGCGGGAACGAACGACAATTCGGCAAAGCTCGCACGGTGAGGAGCCTCGCCGGGCGCGGCTGCCGCCGGCCGGGAAAAAGACGCCGCCTGCCGATGGTCGATCGCGGAAGCAAGGCTGACGGTGACCGCCACGACACAGCAGGCGGTGATGATCGCTCTGCGCAAATGCCCTGGCCGCTGCGGAGCGCTCGACAGTTCGGGAGCCGGCTGCGCCCAGCTCATCGGCCCGGCCGGACCATGAGAGGTAATCGCAAAATCCCGCATCGCCGGAGTGGCATTGTCCATGCGCTCGACCCTCCCGCTGAGTGTCAAAGTATTGTTGATATTTTTCGAAATATTTCAGGTGTATTTCACGCTTCTATTGTACGTTTGATCGCTGCGGCGAGCAATCTTAAGATCTAGCTCCTGCCGCGCCGCATCATCCGCTTTGTCTTTGCGGTGACTGCGAGCCGACCGGCGTTTGCAGGACTTAAGCTTAAGCGTACGGCTGTCGCAGCGCCGCCGCGGGCGATGGAAAGAGTGATATGCTCGCTAAAAAAGGGAGCGCGCCATGAACGTCCGTCTTCGCTATGTTGTGATCGCGGCGCTTGCATCAACGCCTGTGGGCGTGTTGCGCGCGCAGGACATGATGAGCCAGGTCGATCTGGCGAGCCCCATGTTCACCAAGGCGGAAATGACTCGCGCCGATGTGGAGGCGGCGCTCAAGGCGGCCGGAGACCGGCCGGATTTTTCCAACAAAAGCCTCAACGGCCTCGATCTGTCGAATCTCGATCTCTCCGGCGTCAATTTCCGCGCGGCGCGGATGAACAACACGAATTTTTCCGGCGGCAAGCTCGATGGCGCCGTGCTCGATCAGGCCTGGGCGCTGAAAGCGAATTTTGCGGGCGCGAGCCTCCGCGGCGCCGGCCTCTTCGCCAGCCAGCTGCGCGGCGCCAATTTTGACGGCGCCGATCTGTCCGGGTCTCGCATCACCGCCGACATGTCCGGAGCGACGATGCGCAACGCCAAATTCATCGGCGCCAATCTCTCCGCCGACATGCAGAACCAATCCATGGGCCTCATCCGGGCCGTGCTGAAATCGGCCGATCTCAGCGGGGCGGATTTTTCGGGCGCCAATCTGTCGCGCGACGATCTGCAGTTTTCCAAATTCAATGGCGCGAATTTCACCGGCGCGTCGCTGGCCGGGGCCGACGCCAGCGGCGCTGATTTTCGCGGCGCGATTTTCAAAGACGCCGACCTGACGGGCCTCGACATAAGCTCATCGCGGATCGACGCGGGGCAGTCCGGCGCCTTTGCAAACGCAAAGAATTTTTCGCGTGTCCTGACGGAGTGATCGCCGGCGCCCTTTCGGATGGCGCGGCGGCTAATTCATGATAAGCGCATGCGCTCGCCGTCTGCAGCGGCGCAAGAGCGTTCAAAAACCATGTCCCACAAAATCCCCCGCCTTGGCGTCAACGTCGACCATGTCGCGACCCTGCGCAATGCGCGCGGCGCGGTCTTTCCAGATCCGGTCCGCGCCGCGCTCGTCGCCATCGCCGCCGGCGCCGACGGCATAACCGCCCATCTGCGCGAGGATCGCCGCCACATCCGCGACGAGGACATGGCGCGCCTGAAGCGGGAGATTTCCGTCCCGCTCAATTTCGAGATGGCCGCGACCAATGAGATGGTAGCGATCGCCATCGCGACGCGGCCGCATGCCTGTTGCCTCGTGCCCGAGCGGCGCAGCGAACGCACGACGGAGGGCGGCCTTAATGTGCTCGATGGCCATGATCATCTGAAACTGGTCACAGCGGAGCTCGGCAAGGCCGGCGTGCGCGTCTCGCTGTTCATCGAACCGGGCAAAAGCGCCGTCGAGGCGGCGGAGTCGATCGGCGCCCCTGTCGTCGAATTGCATACGGGCTCCTGGTGCGACGCGCTCGCCCACGGCGAGAAGGAGCGCGCCGCGCAGGAATTCATCCGCATCCAGGCCGCCGCCACGCTGGCGGAAAAGCTCGGCCTCGAATGCCACGCCGGCCATGGGCTCGATTTTGCGACCGCAGCGACGATATCGGCGCTGCCGCAGATCGCCGAACTCAACATCGGTCATTTTCTCGTGAGCGAGGCGATCTTCATCGGCCTGCCCGAGGCGATCAGAACGATGCGGGAAGCAATCGCCGCCGGCCGGGCGAAAGCGCGCCAAGGGGCGCATGGAGAGCATTCGTGATCATCGGCTTCGGCGTCGATATCTGCGACATCCGCCGCATCGAAGATTCGCTCGCGCGATTCGGCGAGCGCTTCACGCAGCGCTGCTTCACCGAGATCGAGCGGGCGAAATCCGACGGACGGGCAGGGCGCGCAGCCTCCTACGCCAAGCGTTTCGCGGCCAAGGAGGCTTGCTCGAAGGCGCTGGGGACGGGGCTGCGCTTCGGCGTCGCCTGGCGCGAAATGGGCGTCGTCAATCTGCCTTCGGGAAAACCGACCTTCAGCCTGACCGGGGGGGCGCTGAACCGCCTCAAAAATCTGACGCCGCTCGGCTGCCGCCCCGCCGTCCATCTTTCCATCACCGACGAATATCCATGGGCGCAGGCGCAGGTCATTATCGAGGCGCTTGAGGACCCCGACGCTTTGCTGCAGCCGCCGGATGTGTTCGAGGCTTGAGGCGGGCGCGCCCGATGCCGGACGCCCTGTACCGCGGTTTCGACGCATGGTAAGGAGCGGTCACCACAAGGCTGCCGTAATGTCGCGGCGGCTTGCGGCCGAGTTTTTGGCGCGGGTCGCGCCGATGCGCAACATGTTGCTCAAGCGCGACGCCAAGCCGATTTCCAGAGCATTTTCCGCAAGAGTTTCTAGATTTTTGCGAGAATAAAATGCGTTGAAACAAACAGATAGGGCGTCTTCGCAATTCCGCGAATTCTGAAAACGCTCTAGCCCCCCTTGAGAGACGAGTTGAATGACAGAGCCAGTGCGGTTGAATGAAAAAGGGGCCCAGGTGAAGCCCCGGGCCGAAGGCGGAATCGGCGAAACCGTCAAGGTCGTGCTTCAGGCCCTGCTGATCGCGCTCGTCGTCCGGACTTTTCTGTTCCAGCCGTTCAATATTCCGTCAGGCTCCATGATCCCGACCCTTCTCATCGGCGATTATCTGTTCGTCTCGAAATATGCCTATGGCTATTCGCGCCACTCGATTCCCTTCAGCCCCGACCTCTTTCACGGCCGGTTGTTTAGCTCGCCGCCAAAGCGCGGCGACGTCGCCGTGTTCAAACTGCCGCGCGACGGCCAGACGGATTACATCAAGCGCGTGATCGGACTTCCCGGCGACAAGATCCAGATGAAGGACGGACGGCTTTTTATCAACGATGAGCTCGTGCCGCGCGAACCGATCGCCAAGGCCCATACGGAAGATTTCTACGGCCGCGAGACGGATGTGCCGACCTATGAAGAGACGCTGCCCGGCGGCGTCAAACACACCATCATCGAGATCCAGGGCGATACCGGCTTCAACGACAATACCCAGGCTTTCGTCGTCCCGCCGGACCATTATTTCATGATGGGCGACAATCGCGACAATTCGACCGACAGCCGCGTGTCGCCGGATCAGGGCGGCGTCGGCTATGTGCCGTTTGACAATTTTGTCGGCCGCGCCGAGCTGATTTTCTTCTCCGTCGGCAAGGGCGCGCCGGCATGGGCGTTCTGGGAGTGGCCTTGGACCGTGCGTTGGGACCGGATGTTGAAGCCCGTGCACTAGCGATGGCGGCGGCTCCGGATCTGAGCGCGCTTGAGGCGCGCATCGGTCATCGATTCTCGGCGGCGGACCTGATCGAGGCCGCGCTCACCCATGTCAGCGCGGCGCAGGGCAAACGGGTCAGCTATCAGCGGCTTGAGTTTCTCGGCGACCGCGTTCTCGGCGTCGTCGTCGCGAATATGCTCTACGGCGCCTTTCCCGACGCCGACGAGGGCGAATTATCGCGCCGCCTCGCCGATCTCGTGCGCAAGGAAAGCTGCGCCGAGGTCGCGCTCGAATGGGGCGTCGAGGCCTATGTGCGCGTCGGCGAAAGCGAAAAGCAGAACGCGTCGGTCAATCGGGCGATCCTCGGCGACGTCTGCGAATCGATCATCGGCGCTGTTTTTCTGGACGGCGGCTTCGCGCCGGCCCAAAGGGTGGTGACGCAGGCCTTCGAGCCGCGCATGCGCTCGCCGCGCCGGCCCCTGCGCGATCCGAAGACCACTTTGCAGGAATGGGCGCAGGCGCGCGGCCTGCCGCCGCCCTCCTATCGCGAGACCGCGCGGACCGGGCCGGACCACGCGCCGGAATTCACGATTTCCGTCGAGATCGCCGGCTTCCAGCAGGCTGAGGCGAGGGGCTTCGCCAAGCGGCTGGCGGAGCAGGCGGCGGCGGCGGCCTTTCTGACGCGGGAAAAAATCGTCGAACCCGGCGACCGGAAAGGCGCGGCATGAGCGAGGACCACAAGCACATTGCAGGGGGCGGCGGGCAGGCGGCGCGTTGCGGCTTTGTCGCGCTGATCGGCGCGCCGAACGCGGGCAAGTCGACGCTGATCAATCAGCTCGTCGGCGCCAAGGTTTCGATCGTCTCGCGCAAGGCGCAGACGACGCGCGCGCAGGTGCGCGGCATCGCCATCGAGGGCGACGCGCAGATCATCTTTGTCGACACGCCGGGCATTTTCGCGCCAAGGCGCAGGCTCGACCGGGCGATGGTCACCTCGGCCTGGGGCGGGGCGGGCGACGCCGACGCCGTCGCGCTGCTGGTCGATGCGCGCAAGGGCCTCGACGAAGACGTCGAGGCGATCCTGGCGCGGCTCGCCGACGTCAGGGCGGCGAAAATTCTCGTCATCAACAAGATCGACACGGTCGAGCCGCCAAAACTGCTCGACATCGCCGCGCAGTTCAATGACAGGCTGGCGTTCGATCATACTTTCATGATTTCGGCGCTGCGCGGCTATGGCGTCGAAACCATGCGCCGCCAGCTCGCCGCTTTGATGCCGCCGGGGCCATGGCATTATCCGGAAGATCAGATTTCGGACGCGCCGATGCGCTCGCTCGCCGCCGAAATCACCCGCGAAAAAATCTTCGAGCGGCTGCACGACGAACTGCCCTATCAGTCGACGGTCGAGACCGATATCTGGACCGAGATGCCCGACGGCTCGGTTCGCATCGAGCAGACAATTTTCGTCATGCGCGACGGCCACAAGAAAATCGTGCTCGGCGAGGGCGGCCGGACCATCAAGGCGATCGGCACCGCCGCCCGCAAGGAGATTTCCGAGGCGATCGAGCAGAAGGCGCATCTGTTTTTGTTCGTCAAGGTTCGGGAGAACTGGGCCGACGATCCCGAGCGTTACCGCGAAATGGGCCTTGATTTCCCGAAGTGACGGCGCTTCTCCCGTCGCCGCCATGGCGCTTGAGCGCGGCGTCCGCCCGGCCTATGTATTCCTCCATCTTTGGCTTCGAGCCCGGCGCAAACACAAAAAATGACAATCGCCAGCATGACCGGTTTCGCCCGGATCGCGGGAGGGGCCGGCGCCTATAGCTGGGCCTTCGAATTGAAATCGGTCAACGCCAAGGGATTCGATCTGCGCCTGCGCTTGCCGCAAGGCTTCGACCCGATCGAGCCTGACGCGCGCCGCCGCCTCGGCGAAAAGCTCCATCGCGGCACCGTCTACGCGACTTTATCCGTAAAGCGCGAGGCGGAAAGCCCCGAGATCCGCATCAATCAGGATCTGCTCGGCAAGCTCCTCGCTGCGGTGCAAGGGCTCGACCTGCCGGCCGGCGTCGCGCCGGCAAGGCTCGACGGGCTGCTCGCGCTGCGCGGCGTCGTCGAGACCGTCGACGCCCTTGAAACCGAAGCCGCCCTCAATGAGGCCCGCGCTGGCGCGCTCAAAAATCTCGACGACGCGCTCGACGCGCTGGTTGCGATGCGTCGCGCGGAGGGCGCGGCGCTCGGAAAGACGCTGGAGGCCCGGCTGGCGCGGATCGCGCTGCTGACGCGAGAGGCGGACGCCTGTCCCGGGCGCCAGCCCGCGGCGATCAGCGCGCGGCTGCGGCAGGCGGTGGAAGCGCTTTGCGAGAATACGAGTCTCGATCTAAACAGGCTGCATCAGGAGGCGGCGATCCTCGCCGCCAAAGGGGACATTCGCGAGGAGCTCGATCGGCTCACGACTCATGCCGCCGCCGCGGGCGCCTTGATCGCCGCCGGCGGCCCGATCGGGCGCAAGCTCGATTTCCTGGCGCAGGAAATGTCGCGCGAAGCCAATACGCTCAGCGCCAAATCGAACGATGCGGCGCTCACCGCGATTGGCATGGAATTGCGCATCGAAATCGAGCAGTTTCGCGAGCAGGTCCAGAATGTCGAGTAGCCTTATGCCGGAAGACGCGCAGCGCGTAGGGGACGCGGCCCCGGGAGACGTCGCGCTCGCCGAGACGCTGCAGGACGGCGCGCGGCGGCGCGGCTTCATGCTGATCTTGTCCTCCCCCTCCGGCGCCGGCAAGACCACGCTGACGCGCATGCTGCTGCAGACGAAGGAGCTCGATCTCACCCTGTCGATCTCGGTGACGACGCGGCTGCGCCGCTCAAGCGAGGTTGACGGCATTCACTACAGCTTCATTTCCCGCAAGAAATTCGAAGCGATGCGCGATGGCGGCGAATTGCTCGAATGGGCGGAAGTGCATGGCAATTGTTACGGAACGCCGCGCGAGCCCGTCGACAAAGTGCTCGCCGAGGGCCGCGACGTCTTGTTCGATATCGATTATCAGGGTGCGCAACAGGTGCGCCAAAAGACCGGCGCCGACGTCGTCACCATTTTCATCCTGCCGCCGTCGATGAAGGAACTGCGCGCCCGGCTCGAGCGCCGCGCGGAAGATCCGCCCGACGTCATCGCCAAAAGGCTGGAGAACGCGCGCAACGAAATCCGCCGCTGGACGCAATATGACTATGTTCTGGTCAATAGCGATCTGCAGAGCACTTTCAGGGAGCTTACGGCGATCGTAACGGCTGAACGCAGCCGCGCGGTTCGGTCGACGCAGGCGATCGGCGCCTTTGTCGAAAGCTTGCTGCAACAGGATTGAGCCGCTGCGCCGGGCGAAGGCGAGGCCGAGCCGGGCTGGGCCGGGCGGTTTATGTGGCGGATCGTCGCGTCGATCGGGCTGAACTTGCGGAAGCGCGCGCCGCCGCTGGCGCTCCACGATAGGCGGAAGCTTGTCCGGTTCAACCTGACGGGCGAAAAGCGCATCTTTAACGCGAGCGCGGCCGTCTAATCCCTTCAAAACGCGCGAAAGCGTCGGCGGCCAAGCTTGCGGCCACGCTTTTTTTCAAGCGCTGCTTATGGTAGGGAAACAGCATGAATCGCCTGTGACCCCC
This sequence comes from Methylocella silvestris BL2, assembly GCF_000021745.1. Taxonomy (NCBI): domain Bacteria; kingdom Pseudomonadati; phylum Pseudomonadota; class Alphaproteobacteria; order Hyphomicrobiales; family Beijerinckiaceae; genus Methylocella; species Methylocella silvestris. The sequence continues at coordinate 1,070,555 of NC_011666.1, read as the reverse complement.
GCCAATAGCGCGGCGTTCTGGTCACAGTAGTGGTCTAGACCTGCGATCTGGATCGCACCCAAGAAAACCAGTCAAGAGGATCGAAACAGGCGCGAGCAGCGCTAAAGTAGCCTTGTGCATAAAGAGCAACGCCGGGTCGGGCCGTCCTGCCCGAAGTTAAAAAATTATCGAACGTCGCGGGCGCAGCCGACGTTCTGCTCGGGGCTTGCATGGCTGAGGCTTGCAGACCAAGCTTGCGCGGCGAAGTTCTGCAAGCGGGCAGACGACAACTTAAAGGATCTTCGCGATCATGCCGAACCAGGTCGACGCCTTGAACAAAGTCACCGTCGATGATGCCGGGCTGCTCAAAACCTATCAGGAACAGGACGAGCCGGACGCAGCAGCCGCCGGCCAAGACGCGAGCAAAGCCCGTCGGCGCATCTTGATCTACCGAATTGGCAGCCTTGGCGATACGGTCGTCGCTTTGCCCTGTTTCCACAAGCTGGCGGAAGCGTTTCCCGACGCCGAGCGCTATGTCTTGACCAATGTCCCGGTCTCCAAAAAGGCCGCCGCGCTCGAACTGATCCTTGGCGGATCGGGTCTCATCCATGGCGTTGTCGATTATCCGATCAAGACGCGCTCGATCCGCGAAATGTGGAAATTGTCGCGGCGCCTCAAGGCGCTCGAGGCGACGACGCTGGTCTATCTGACGCCGCGGCTCAATCGCTTGCTCGTCATTCGCGACATATTGTTTTTCCGCTTCAGCGGCATCAAGCGCATCATCGGCGCTCCGCTCGCGCCGGATGTTCAGATCCTCATTCATGATGCGGAAGGCTTTGGCGCGATGGAAAGCGTGCGGCTTGCGCGCACCCTTAGAGAGCTGGGGCCAATCGATCTCGACGACCGCAAGAATTGGGATCTCAAGGTCACGGACGTAGAAAAAGAGGCCGGGGAGGCCGCTCTTGCGCCTTTCGGGGGCGGCCGCTTCATCGGCGTGAACATGGGCGGCAAGTCCGCAGCCAATCATTGGGGCGAGGAGAACTGGCGCCGGCTGCTGAAGGATCTTGCCCTTACCCATGGCGGCTACGGGCTGCTGTTCCTTGGCGCCGCCGACGAGGCCGGAGCGGTGGAGAAGGTGACGCCCGGATGGCCGGGGATGATCGTCAACGCCTGCGGTCAACTGGCGCCGCGCGAAAGCGCCGCGGCGCTAGCCCGGGCGAGCCTGTTTGTCGGGCATGATTCGGGGCCGATGCATCTTGCCGCCGCCATGGGCGTGACCTGCGTCGCGCCTTTCGGCGCTCTGAACCGGCCGCGCCGCTGGCATCCCTATGGGCCCAATCATCGAATCATTCACCGCCTCGACGGCATCGACAAGGTTCGCGTCGAGGAGATGGCCCATGAGGTGCGCGACGTTCTCCCGGGGCTTGCCGCCGGCGGCCCGAACGCCGGCACGTAAAGCGCGCCGCCGCTCGCTGGATCATAGGCGGCCATTTTGCAACTGGCGCCGTTTGTGCCTGATGATTTACGCTCAAGGATTGCGCATGCCTTCGCCAGCCATTTTTCTCGATCGGGACGGGACGATTATTGTCGAGAAGAACTATCCGTCCGATCCGGATCAGGTCGCGCTGCTACCCGGCGCCGTGGACGGGTTGAAGTCGATGGCGCGGCGCGGCTTTCCCCTGGTCGTCGTCTCCAACCAGTCGGGGATCGGCCGCGGCTATTTTTCGGTCGAGCAGGCTGACGCGGTACAGGATCGCGTGAGGGATTTGCTCGCGCGCGAGGGCGTCGAAATTGCCGGATGGTATCGCTGCCCGCATGCGCCGGGCGAAGAATGCGCGTGCCGCAAGCCCTCGCCGGGTATGATTCAAGATGCGGCGCGCGATCTCGATCTCGACCCTGCGCGGTCTTTCGTCATCGGTGATAAATGGTCCGACGTCGAACTCGCCGCGGCGGTCGGCGCGGCCGGTCTTCTTGTTGTCACCGGCCACGGCTATCTCGACGCCGAACGGGCGCGGGACGAGGGCGTTCCGATCTGCCGCGATCTCCTAGACGCAAGCGGGGAGATCGATCGCCTTCTGGCGCTGCAAGATGTTGCGCGGAGCGCTCTTTAGCGTCAGGGCGAAAGAGATCGGATGGCGACGTCGATGCAAACTTGGAGCGGGAGCGTGAACGCCTGCCTGATCGTGGACAAAATGGGCGCTCGCCGCGCACTCTCTTAGTCATTCTTTGGTGAAATCGATGAAAATTTTGTATCTCGGGCCCGAAGAAGGAACAGCGATCCAGCGGATCGACGCTTTCCGCAGGCTGGGACATGACGTCTTTGTCGCCGACGTTGGTCTTCCGCTCGACAGTCTGCCCGCGCCAATGGCCCTGACCGACGCGTGGATTTTTCGCACCGGATGTCTCGGCCTCGACTGGATCGCCGAGCGTTGGCTGTTTCAACACATCGCCGACAAGACGTTCGACGTTGCGTTCGTCGATCACGGCGATCTCGTCAACGCCTCCAGCGTCAGGCGGTTGAAGAAAATCGCCAAGGTGGTCGTGAACTACAATCAGGATAATCCGTATGTTCCACGCGACGGGCGGAAATGGCGCCTCTTTCTTGATGCGCTGCCTTATTACGATCTTGTCGTCACGCCCCGGCATTCGAGCGTCGGACCGGCGAAGCAGGCTGGGGCGAGACGCGTCCTTGAAGTCAGATTCGCGGCGGATGAGGACGTGCATCGGCCAATATCATTGTCGGACGCGGACCAATCGCGCTTTGCCGCCAAAGTGGCTTTTGTCGGCACCTGGATGGCGGAGCGCGGTCCTTTCATGCTGCGCTTGATCGAACGCGGCGTTCCCCTGCGGATCTACGGCCCAAGGTGGAACAAGGCGGCGGAGTATGATGCGATACGCGCGCATGTCGCGCTCGGCCCCCTCAACGGTCGCGACTATGTGAAAGCGATCAGCGGAGCTTCCATCGCGATCGGGCTTCTTTCAAAGGGCAATGAGGATCTGCATACAACAAGAAGCCTGGAGATCCCGGCCATCGGCACGCTGTTTTGCGCCGAACGCACGAGCGACCATCTCGAAATGTATAAGGACGGCGAAGAGGCGATTTTCTTTGACGGTCCCGACGAATGCGCCGACCTTTGCCTGTCCTTGCTGCAACAGCCGGGCCGCATCAGGGAGATCGCCGAGGCCGGACGCCGTCGCGTGCGTGAGAACGGCGACTTTAATGAAGCGCTGCTGAGCAAGATCGTCAATGCGGCGCTGGAGGCGAAGGCGGACGCTTGAGCGTGTTTCGCTCTCTTGGCTGGACCGAGCGGCCTGATCAGCGAGCCGGGTTCGCGTCGAAGAGCGAGCTCCAGCGGCCCGTCGCGCGGTTTTTGGCGCCGTCCAGCGCGAAGTCGAAGTTTATGAGGCAAAGCTGACAATGTCTTGTAACGCAGACTCCGCAGCGTTAAAATTCGCAAATGCGAAATTTCATCTTTATTTACTCGAAACAAGGCGCGGCGTTTTGCAAGGAGCAAAAATCGACGGCGGCTATGGCGCGGCATTTACTGCCATGGTAAATTTCCGAAAGACTTAACGAAAATGCCATTCCACTGTGCTCGTTAGCGCCGCAGCTTAATGCATTGGTATGTTCGACAAGCCTGCGGAGTGTTTGACCATCGGCGCGAACGCAATCCATTCCCATTTGGCATTTACGAAGATGCGCACCGTCGCTTGCGCTCTCCAGACCTATTCCAAGGTTGGAGGACTGCAAAGCTTCAATCGCAGGTTGTTTCAAAATTTGGGCCGCCGCGCCCTCGACGCCGGCGAGCTCCCTGTGCGCGCCTTTGTCGATGATGACGCCGATGTGGCACTCCCCACGCTTCCCGGCGTCGAATTGGTCGCGCCGAAATCAAGGCTTGCATTTTTCGCTGGAGCTTTCTGGAGCGGCGTATTCGAAGCCGATGCGCTTCTGGTCTGCCATATCAACTTGTTGCCGCTGGCGATCGCCGTTCGGCTGTTTCGTCCCCGTCTGCCGATCGTGTTGTTTGTGCATGGTTTTGAAGCCTGGAACAGCCAAAATCGGCCGCGCAAGCTGAGCGAACATCTATTCCTGAAAGCCGTGACCCGAATCGTTTCCGTGAGCCGCTATACCGCCGCCGTAATGAGCCGCGAATTCGGCGTCCCGCTCGAAAAATTCCGCATCCTGCCGAATGCGGTCGATCATATCGGGCTCGAGGTTCCGGCCCCGGCGCGACGGCCTTTCTCGATCTTGACCGTGACGCGCCTCAGCGCTGGGGAACGCGCCAAGAACGTCCATGAAATGATCGCCGCCGTCGCCGCCTTGCGGAAGGTCCTGCCGGACGTGTCCTATGAGATCATCGGCGAAGGCGCGCTGCGTCCAGAGCTTGAAGCGCTCACGCGCGAGCTTGGCGTCGACGATGTGGTTTCCTTCCGCGGGCTTGTCGACGTCGAAACCCTGCAGGCGGCCTATGCTTCGGCCTGCGTCTTCGCCATGCCGTCGGACAAGGAGGGGTTTGGCATCGTCTATCTTGAGGCCTGGCAATATGGCTTGCCGGTCATCTGCAGCATCCACGGCGCCGCGAGCGAAGTCGTCACGGACGGCGTCGAAGGTTTCGTGGTCGACCCGGCCGATATTTCCACGCTGACGGCGCGGCTTCATGATTTGCTGTCGAAGCCGGATTTCGCGCGGGAGATGGGCGAGCGTGGGCGCCAGAAGGTCGAGGCAAAATATCTCAACGCCAATTTCCGCGTCGATCTTTCCGTTATTCTCGACGAACTCGACGACCCTGAAGGCGAGGGCGCGGTCGCCCGCCGCCATTCGCAGCTCAAATTCTGACCGGGCCTGTTCAAGCCGCCCGCCGCCGCTTATGCTTTAGCAGCCTTCATAACGGGATTAAGAGATCATGGCCGCTCATGCGACGCCGCATTTCCACAATCAGCCTGGCGTTCCGCGCGTGCGAGTCAGCGCGAGGGAATTTATGTGCGTCGGCGCGCTGCCGCCATTCGACCATCCGCATATCTTCATCGACATGGGCGACGCCGATGAAGCGATCTGCCCCTATTGTTCGACGCTCTATGTGTTTGACGCCTCGCTGCGCGGGCCGTGCGAGCCGCCCGAATGCGTCTTCGATCCGCAGTCGACGTCCGCCGCGGCATAACGCCTCGCTGGCTTTTTTATAAATGTCTGGGCATGCCCTGATTGCCGGGGCGGGGATCGGCGGCCTCAGCGCCGCGCTTTTCCTTGCCGCAACGGGCTGGCGCGTCAGTCTGTTCGAATCTGCTCCGGTCATCGAGGCGGTCGGCGCGGGACTGCAACTGTCGCCCAACGCCACCGCGATCCTGCGTCAAATCGGCGTGCTCGAAAGGCTCGGCCGAACAAGCCTCGCGCCAAAGGCCGTGCGCGTGCTGCGCGCGCGTGACGGCGCGACGCTCGCGCTCATGCGGCTCGATCGTGCCGAAAGCCGCTGGGGGGCGCCCTATCTTCTCGCCCATCGCGCCGACCTGCAGCGCGCGCTGCTCGACGCCGCGGCGGGACAGGAGGCGATCGCGCTTCATACAGGCGTCGCGCTCACCGGCTTCGCATCGGGGCCAGGCGGCGTCACCGCGGCGCTGCGCAAGGGAATGACGCGCTTTGAAGTTGCGGGCGATTGTCTGATAGGCGCCGATGGTTCGCGCTCCCTCGTGCGCGGCAGGCTTCTTGGCGGAGATGACGCGCTGAATATGTCGCGTCGCGCCGCCTGGCGCGCGCTGGTTCCGGCCGATCGCGCGCCGCCCGAGGCGCTCCGCCCGGAAAGCTGCCTGTGGCTCGGTCGCAAGGCGCATCTCGTGCATTACCCTTTGCGCGGCGGCTCCGTCGTCAATGTCGTCGCCATCGTCGCGCAGGAGCAGGGGAAGGCCGATGAGGGACCATTCTGGTCGAACGCCGCCGATCCCGCCGAACTCGTAGAGACGTTCAAAGGCTGGCATGAAAGCGCGCGCGCTTTGCTCGCCGGCGCCGGCGAATGGCGCAAATGGCGCCTGCACGATCGCGACCCGCTGCCGGGCTGGAGCGCCGGGCGCGTCGCGCTGCTGGGCGACGCCGCCCATCCGATGCTGCCGTTCCTGGCTCAGGGCGCGGCGCAGGCGATCGAGGACGCCGGCGCGCTCGGCGCAGCGCTCGGCAGAGTGAAAGCGGGTGGCGATATTCCGGGGGCGCTGAGCGCCTATGGCGCAAGCCGGCTTCCCCGGGCGAGCCGCGTCCAGCTCGAATCGCGCGCGCAGGAGCGCATCTATCATCTTTCCGGACCTGCCGCCTTCGCGCGCGATCTCGCCTTGCGGGCGATGGGCGGCGAACGCCTGCTTGCGCGTTACGATTGGCTGTATCGCGCCGCGCCCGCTTGACAGGCGAGAAGGGCCGGTGAAATTGGGGCGTCTTTCCGGCGGGGTTGAAGATGCAGCGGATGATTCTGGCGGTATTGTTGTTTGGCGCAGCGGCCACGCTCGGAGGCTGCAATCAGATCTCGAGCGTCCCTTATTCCGCGCCGGTCGCCGCCGCGCCATCCTCGGGCGGCCCGACAATGCCCTCGCCGCCGAACTGGCCGGCGCTCCCCGCAGCCGCTTCCTGTTCCGGACCGTTGGACGACTTCCAGAAAGTCATCTGGTCGGACGTCAAGACCGGCAATGTCAATCGCTCGGTCTATGATTCGATGGCCGCCGATCTGTCGCGCGCGGCGGGCGCCTGCGCGGCGGGGCAGGACGGCGAAGCGCTCGCCATTTTGCGCGCCACCAAAGCGAAGCACGGCTACCGGGCTTAGGCTTTCGCCAACTCGTCGCGCAGATAGCGCAGCGTGAAATCGGGCATCCTGTCCGCGACAAGATCGGCTTCGGAAAACACCGGATGCAGCGCGGAGAACTCCGGGCTTTTCTGATGCTTGGCGAAGGCGCGAAACTGCGCCTCGATTTGCGACGCGGTGAGCTGCGAACGCGTCGTCTTCATGCAGGCGATGCGCGGTCCCTCGAAAACGACGCGCCAGCCGGCGTCGAAGGCGACTTCGTCGGCTGCGATCCCCGTCTCCTCCAATAATTCACGCGCGACGCTGCCTTCAAGGTCGAGGCGGTCGCCGACGACGTCGCTGAGGTCGGGGGTGCCGGCCGGAAAATAGATTTTTCCGGCATTGGCGGTCGATTCGCTCATACGTCCGAGCATGAAGGCGCCGTCAGCCGAGACGAGCGCCGCCATCGCAAAGCAATTGCGCGTTTCAACATCGGGAAAGCCGAAATCGCGCCAGGCCAGGAAGGCCTTGAAATCGACCGCGGCGGCGACGCCCGACAAAATTCGCCGATCGTTTCGCGTCTCCAGCGCGCGCTCGAAATTCAGAAAGACGCGGCCGTTGAAAAGATGCGGATTGGCCTCGCGCAGCTTTTGCCAGTGCAGGTCGATCTCCGCTGCCTGATCGCTCGCAAAGGCCCAGCCCTTTTCTTCGATTTTGATGATCAGCTCGTCGACGTCTTCAATGTGAGGCGGCTCATATGCGCTCAAGACGCCGCGCCAGCCCGAATCGTCGCGACGGCGCCTCCGACGGCGAATGCGCTCCACCAGCGCCGCAGCGCTTCGGCCGAACAGGGCAGCTCCTCGTCGAGGCCCATGGTGAAATTCCGCCAGGCCCCCAGAAAGCGCATCGGCACGCAGACGAGCGTCGGCACGCCGGCCATGGCGGCCGCGCCGATTTCGGCGTAGAGGCCCTTGCCCTCGATCTCAAGCTTGCCGAAGCGATTGATGAACAGAAGGTCGGGGGATCGTTCGAGCGCCCCGGCGATCTCGCCGGCGGCTCTGGCGATCGCGCCCGGATCGACGCGACAGGATTGCGATTGCCGGCCAAGATCCTGAAGAATCGAGAAGGTCTGGCCGGTTTCGACATTGCGAAGCTCGGTGTCCCGGCAATCGCAGCTTTGCGCCGCCTCCGTGAGCTGGATCACGCCGCCAAGCCTGTAGCCCTCGGCGGAAAGCTCCGCGACAAAGGCCTCGACAATGAAGTTTGCCCGCTCGCCATCCTCGAACACCAGCGAAGCGAGGGTCTTGATGTCCGGGCGATTCTCCCCGCTCATGGCCGCTTCCGCCGGATATGGAAAATCAGCGCGTCATCGCGGCGGTCTTGACGTTCGAGCGCATCGCCTGTCTCGTTGAGAAGGTGCGGAATATCGATCGAGGCGAGCGGGTCGGTGCATTCGACGATGAGCAGATCGCCCCCGTTGAGCTTGCGCAACGCCTTGGCGGTGCGCAGCGCGGGCAGCGGACAGGCAAGACCCCTGAGGTCGAGCGAGGTTGTGGCGGAGTCGGCCCTCATGCGCGTTTGCGGGCTCCGGATCGGCGCGAGAAGTTTTGAAGGATAAACGATCTGCATGCTATATTCCATAAGGAATAGTACGGAGTTCTTGCCCCCTTTGCGCTCGCGCGTCTCGCCGAAAGCGAGGCTCGCATGCGCGTGATCGGACTTTCGGGTTGGAGCGGAGCCGGAAAGACAACGCTGATCGTCAAGCTCATTCCCCATCTTATCGCGCGCGGAGTTCACGTGTCGACGCTGAAACACGCCCATCACGCCTTCGACATCGACCAGCCCGGCAAGGATTCCTATCGTCACCGCGAAGCCGGCGCCAGCGAGGTTCTGATCGCCTCCGCCAAACGCTTCGCCCTGATGCATGAGATCCGCGACGGCGAGGAGCCGTCCCTCTCCGAGCTGCTGGCGCGACTGAGCCCGGTCGATCTCGTCCTGATCGAAGGGTTCAAGCGCGACGCTCACGCCAAAATCGAGGTGAGCCGGGCAGCCAACGGCAAGCCGCCGCTCTTTCCGGACGATCCGGGCATCGTGGCGGTGATCAGCGACGATCCCCCCGGCGCCGGCTCGCTGCCGCACGCCCATCTCGACGATGTGGCTGCGGCGGCGGACCTCATTTTGCGCTTCGCCGAGCCGGTCGAGGCGACGCTCGCCGTGCTCGCGCGGGGCGGCGCGCCTGAAGGCGGTCGATGACGCAGCTCGGCCAGGATATTTTCGCGGCGGGCGAGAAGCCGATGCGCGTCGAGGAGGCCGCCGCCTGGCTCGTGGCGCGCGCGCCGGCGACGGGGGACCTCGAGACCGTCTCGATTTTTGAGGCTGACGGCCGCATCCTGGCCCATGATCTGACGGCGCCGCTCGCTCTGCCGGGCTTCGACAATTCGGCCGTCGACGGCTATGCGGTCGCCTTCAAGGATCTTGCGACGGCGGGCGAGAGCGTGCTGCCGATCGGCGGGAGAATGGCTGCCGGCCGGTCTTTTGATCCTGCGGGCGGCGACGATCTCTCCGGCACGGCCGTGCGGATCTTCACCGGCGCGATGATGCCGCCCGGGATGAACACGGTCTTCATGCAGGAAGATTGCCGCCTCACGGCGGACGGCCGCGTTGTCCTGCCGCCTGGCCTGAAACCCGGCGACAATCGGCGATTGCGCGGCGAGGACATCGACGTCGGCGCGCTCGCCATCGCCGCCGGGCGCAGGCTGGCGCCGGAGGACATCGGCCTTGCCGCTGCGCTCGGGCTCGATCGACTGACCGTCCGGCGCCGATTGAAGGCGGCGATCTTTTCGACCGGCGACGAACTCGTCTGCCCTGTGCTGCCGCGGATCGAGGGCGCGCTGCAAGCGCCGGACGCTTACGACGCCAACCGATTTCTGCTTTGCGCGCTGCTGCGCCGCCAGGGCCTCGAGGTCACTGATCTCGGCATTCTGCCCGACGACAAAACGCAGATCGCCGCGGCGCTGCGCAAGGCCGCGAAAGGCCATGACCTTATCGTCAGTTCCGGCGGCGTCTCTGTCGGAGAAGAGGATCATGTGAAGGCGGCGATTCTCGAACAGGGCTCGCTCCATTTCTGGCGCCTCGCGATCAAGCCCGGCCGACCGCTGGCGATGGGCGTGATCGACGGCGCGCCCTTCATCGGCCTGCCGGGCAATCCGGTTGCGGCCTTTATCGGCTTTGTGTTCGTCGCGCGCGCCCTTATCGCCGCTTTGTCCGGCGCGCGTTTTGAGGCGCCGCTCGCCGTCCCCGTGGCCTCCGGTTTCGCTTACCGGAAAAAGGCCGGGCGCCGCGAATTTTTGCGGGCGAGCCTTTTTCGCGACGCCTCGGGCGTCCTGACCGCCGAAAAATACGCCGGGCAGGGCGCGGCGGTGCTGACCTCGCTGACGCGAACGCGCGGCTTCGTCGATCTGCCGGAGGAGGCCGTCGAGATCGCCCCGGGCGATCGCGTGAATTTCATTGATTACGATCTGATACGTTAGTGTCTAAAGCATCGCGCCGGTCTGAAAACGGCGCGTTTTCGGCGTGATGCTGAGGATCTCAATGGACTATCTCTGGATCATGATCGGCAGCGCGCTTGGCGGGGCGGCGCGTTTCTGGGTTACCGGCTTCGTCGCCGAGCAGACCGGCGGGATCTTCCCCTGGGGCACCGTGCTCATCAATGTGTCGGGCTCTTTCCTCATCGGCTTCTTCGGGTCGCTGACGGGAGCCGAGGGGCGTTTTGTCGTCGGCGAATCGGCGCGCCTGTTCGTGATGATCGGCCTCTGCGGCGGCTTCACGACCTTTTCCTCCTTCAGCCTGCAGACGCTGAATCTGATGCGCCAGGGCGAGATGATTCGCGCCGGGGGCAATATCGCGCTCTCCGTTGTGTTCTGCCTTCTCGCGGTCTGGCTCGGTCATGTCGTGGCGGTAGCGATCAATCAGATGAAGGGCGCTTGAGGCTCCATTTGCAGTCTATTCGATCCACGCATTCGATGATCGCGAATTAGAATAGATATCAAACATCCTTGTTGCAGCAAATAAAGACGTGATTAAAATAGATATCCGTCCGAGAGCAGAGGGATACTATGTGCGATCTTGCCAATGAGCGAAATAGAATAAATCAAATCTTGACGGCTGCTGCGGCCGATTGGGCGGCCGAAGATCCCCGAAAATCCGGCGCTCTCATAGAGCGCTGCGTCGCCGCGCTCGAAGCGGTTTATGTCGGCTCCTGCGTCGAGGAATGCCTGCGCCGGCGGGCCGAAGACTGGGTCGCAGCCTACGGCGAGCAAGCAGAGCGGCGCGCCGCCTGAGGCCGCGCCTGTCCGAACGTCAATTCCATGTCTCGAACCTTGACCTCGATCCATGAAAGATCACCCATCATGTCAGAGCATCAGTCCCATGCGCCTGAAGTCGCGGGCCAGCACGCAGACGCTCCAGCCGAGCATCTTTTCTTCGCGCAATATCGCTATTGGATGGCGGGCTACGCCACCCGCGACATGTTCTGCTGGGATTGCGCCTGGGATACGCTGTTGCGCTATGTCGCGCCGGAGGCGGGCAAGGCGCTTTACGCCGAATTCCACCTCTTCACGCGCGTCCTTAATCAAAGCTCGCGGCGGCCGATTGGCTGGCTGCCGGATCTCTGCCGCTGCCTGTGCCGCGACGAATATTGGGTCTTGAATCTCGTCGCCGCCTCCCAGCAGGGGCAGGCGCATGAGGAGCTTCTGGCTGCGGCCGAACTGGTCGGTATCGACGAGGCGCGCGCCCTTCTTGGCGCGAGCCGGTCGCTGGCGCGGGCGCTCAAGGCGGAGAATTTTGTCTTGGCGCCGCTCGACGGCGTGCTGAGCCGCATCGGACGCGCCGAACGAGCGCCGGCGCAAACGACCTGGCATTGAGCAATTGGCGCTGAGCAGGCCGACGCGCCCGCACGGCCGCGTCACGCCGTCTGGGCCGCCTCGAACTGGCCGGTCAACTCCAGCCATTCTTCCTCGACGGCGCGCAGCGCTTTTTCCAGTTCGCCGCGCTGCGCGGACAGCTGCGCCGCCTTGGCGGGATCCTTGGAAAAGCTCGCCGGATTGGCCAACGCCTTGTCGATGCGATCCGCGAGATCCTGGAATTTGCGCATTTTCTCCTCGGCGGCGGCGATGCGTTTCTTCAGCGGCCCCGGATCCTTGACGCGGATCGGCGCGGGTTCGCGCGGGGCGTTGTCCGCCTTGGCCTGACGCTCTTTCCTTCCCTTGCCCGACCCTGCGCCGGTGCGATCGAGGATGAATTTCTTATAGTCGTCGACGTCGCCGTCGAAGGAGGTCACCGTCCCCTCGGCGACGAGCCAGAGGCGGTCGGCGCAGGCCTCCAGCAGATGGGGGTCATGCGAGACGAGAATGACGGCGCCTTCATAATCGTTGATCGCCTCGATCAGGGCGCCGCGGCTGTCGATGTCGAGATGGTTCGTCGGCTCGTCGAGGATCAGGAGATGCGGCCCGTTGAAGGCGGCGAGGCCCATCAGCAGCCGGGCCTTTTCGCCGCCGGAGAGCTGAGCGATTTTTGTGTCGGCCTTGACGTTCGGAAATCCGAACTGGGCGCATTTGGCGCGGATCTTGGCTTCGGTCGCGTCGCGCATATGGTCGGCGACGCATTGATAGGGCGTCGCCTTCTCGTCGAGATCGTCAACCTGATGCTGGGCGAAAAATCCGACGTCGAGCTTCGAGGAGCGCCGCACGACGCCGGAAAGCGGCGAGAGCCGTCCGGCGACGAGCTTGGCGAAGGTGGATTTGCCGTTGCCGTTCGATCCGAGCAGGCCGATGCGGTCGTCCTCGGCGATATTGAGGGAGAGATGGCGCAGCACAGGCGTCTCGCCATAGCCGACGCTGGCGTCGTCCATGGCGACGATCGGCGGATTGAGCGGCTTTGCCGGCGAGGGCAGATAGAAGGGCAGAATGTGCCCGTCGACGATCGCCGCGATCGGCTCCATCTTGGCCAGCATCTTGAGGCGCGATTGCGCCTGCGCCGCCTTTGTCGCCTTGGCGCGGAAGCGGTCGACGAATGCTTGCAAATGTTTGCGCTGATCGTCCTGCTTCTTCTTGTGCTTCACAAGAATGGCCTGTTGTTCGCGGCGCTGCTTCTCGAAGCTCGAATAATTGCCGCGCCAGAGGGTCAGCTTGGCGGAGTCAAGATGCAGAATATGATCCGAAACAGCATCGAGCAGGTCGCGGTCATGGCTAATGACGAGAATTGTCGCCGGGTAGCGTTGCAGATAATCGATCAGCCAGAGCGTGCCTTCGAGATCGAGATAATTGGTCGGCTCGTCGAGCAGAAGCAGGTCGGGGGCGGAAAACAGCACCGCCGCGAGGGCGACGCGCATGCGCCAGCCGCCCGAGAATTCCGACAGGGGCTTTGCCTGCGCCGCCTCGTCGAAGCCAAGGCCGGCGAGAATGCCGGCCGCCTTCGCGGGCGCCGCATGGGCGTCGATGTCGACGAGGCGCAAGTGAATGTCTGCGATGCGGCCGGGGTCCGCGGCGGTCTCGGCCTCGCGCATCAGCGCGGCGCGCTCGACGTCGGCGTCGAGCACGAAATCGATCAGCGATTGCGGACCGCCCGGCGCCTCCTGCTCGACTCGGCCTAGGCGCATCTGGCGCGGATAGGAGACCTCGCCCGATTCGGGGTGGAGCTCGCCTGAAATGATCTTGAACAAGGTCGTCTTGCCGGCCCCGTTGCGGCCGACGAAGCCGACGCGAGATCCGTCGGGCAAAGCGGCGCTCGCCTTGTCGAACAGAACGCGCGGTCCGAGCCGCAGCGTGACGTCATTGATGTGAAGCATCCGAGCTTTTCGCCCGAGTTGCGTTGCAATGCAAGGAGGCCGGCCCACACGCGGCCAAGCGGCGCGGCCGATCCGCCTGCGCGCCAATTGCTGCGACGCAATGCCGCGTGGAGCGCAGCGGGGCGCGGGCTTAGGTTGAGGCGGTGGAGTTAGAGCAATTCTAACAGGTTGCGCATTGGCCCGAGGGGCGGCGGCGCTTGCCATCCTCAGCTCAAGTCAGAGGTCGCACGCGTTTTGCATCTTGAGCTCAGCGCCCGCACAAGCAAACGGGTGTTATGCGATGCAGCAATATTGGTTCTGGCGATCCTGTCGATTTGCATGAACGATTGGACGCAAAGAACCGTTTGGTAATAACTCTTCATATCGATAGTCATGCGTCTATAAGGAGACAGCAAATATGGCCCGTATTGGCGAAACGCTTCCCGAATTTTCTGTAACTGGCGTCAAGCCGGGCTTTGAGAAGCATGAAGAGAATGGCGAAAGCGCCTTCGAAGAAATCACGCAAGCCAGCTTTCCTGGGAAATGGAAGATCATCTTCTTCTATCCGAAGGATTTCACCTTCGTTTGCCCGACCGAGATCGCCGAATTTGCGCGTCTCAACGAAGAATTCTCCGAGCGCGACGCCGTCGTCCTCGGCGGTTCGACCGACAATGAATTCGTCAAGCTCGCCTGGCGCCGCGATCACAAGGATCTTGCCAAGCTGCCGATCTGGCAGTTTGCAGACACAAATGGATCACTTACAGACGGTCTCGACGTTCGCTCCCCGGCCGGCGTCGCTTATCGCTACACTTTCATTGTCGACCCCGACAATGTGATCCAGCATATTTACGCGACCAACCTCAATGTCGGCCGCGCCCCGAAGGACACGCTGCGCGTGCTTGACGCGCTGCAGACGGACGAACTTTGCCCCTGCAACCGCGAGGTTGGCGGCGACGTTCTGAAAGCGGCTTAATGTCGATCGATAGCCTCAAGGGGCAACTTCCTGATTTCGCGAAGGATGTGCGACTTAACCTCGGCTCCATCGCGAATGACGACAGTCTCAAGGAGCAGACAAAATATGGTCTGCTGCTCGCCTGCGCCCTCGCCAGCCGGAACGCCGAGGTGGCGGCCGCTTTCGATCGCGAGGCCGCCTCGCATCTGACGCCCGAAGCGCGCGACGCCGCGCGCGCCGCGGCGACGATCATGGGGATGAACAACGTTTATTATCGCTTTGTTCATCTCGCCTCGAATCCGGTCTACAAAACCATGCCGGCGAAGCTGCGCATGGGCGTGATCGGCTCTCCCGGCGTGCCGAAGACCGATTTCGAGCTTTGGTGCCTCGCCGTTTCGGCGATCAACGGCTGCGGCATGTGCATCGACGCGCATGAGAAGGTTCTTGCCGACGCCGGCGTGACCCAGGAGGTCATCCAGACGGCGGTGCGTTTCGCCGCCATCGTGCAATCGGCGGCGATCGCTCTCGAGGCGGCGCAGCTGCCGGCCTTCGCTTAAGACGCACGCTTTACGTAAGACATTAACTCAAGCATGGAGCCCGCTGGACCGTAAGGTTGAGCGGGCTTCTTGCGTTTGCGGGGCGTTCATTTTGACAGGGCGGTCAGCTTGTCCGGAATGCCCTTGACGATCAGCCGCGCCAATTCGTCGATGGCTACGCGGCGCGGATGGGTCGGCCGCGACACCAGACGAATCGTCCGCGACGTATGCGGCCCGGTCAGCCGGCGCGCCGTCAGGTCGCCGGGCAGGCGCGGCTCCTCGATCAGCGCCAGGGCTGGGATCAGCGTCATGCCATAGCCCGCCGCCGCCATATGAAGCAGCGTCTGCAGGCTGGTCGCCCGCATGTCGGTCAAATCGCCTTCGTTGCGCCGCGGGCTCGAACAGAGGTCGAGCGCCTGATCGCGCAAGCAGTGGCCGTCGGCGAGCAGAAGCAGCTGCTGCGGGTCGATCGCCGCAGCGTTCACTTCATTTTGCGCCGCGAGCGGATTGTCGCGCGCGAGCACGAGGAAAAATGGCTCTTCGAATAATTCGATGATCGACAGCGCCTCATTATCGGGGTCGGAGGCGATCAGCGCCGCGTCGAGCTCGCCTTGGGCGACGAGGTCGATCAGCCGCTCGGTCAGATCCTCGACCAGCGCCAGCGGCGTCAGCGGCATGGCCGCTCTCGCAAGCGGCAGCACGAAGGGCATCAGATAAGGCGCGAGCGTCGGGATCACGCCAAGGCGCAGGGGGCCCAGCATCGGATCGCGGCTCGCCTTGGCGCAGGCGAGAAGGTCGTCGGCGGCGGCGACCGCGCGTCGCGCATGGGCAAGGATGAGGTCGCCAGCGGCGGTCGTCGTCAGCGATTTGCCAACGCGCTCGAAAATGGCGACGCCGAGCTCTTCCTCAAGCTTCAGGATCTGGCCGCTCAGCGTCGGCTGACTGACGTGGCAGGCGGCGGCGGCGCGGCCAAAATGTTTGAGATCGGCGACTTTGATGATGTAGCGAAGGTCGCGCAGGTTCATGCCACTCGAATATCAATCCTGACCTGCCAATACAATGACGGCGTGAGCGCGGCGGCTTGCGGCCGGGGCGGCGCGCCTCTATAAGCGCCCTCGAATTTCCCTCCTCAATTTCCCCGGCTTCCCAAGGATTTTTCGCTTATGGCGATCGAACGCACCTTCTCCATCATCAAGCCCGACGCGACTCGGCGCAATCTGACCGGCGCGATCAATGCGCTGATCGAAAAGGCGGGACTGCGCATCATCGCCCAGAAGCGCGTGCAGATCACTCGGCCGCAGGCCGAAACCTTTTATGCCGTGCACAAGGAGCGCCCCTTCTTTGGCGCGTTGGTCGACACCATGATCAGCGGCCCGGTCGTCGTGCAGGTGCTGGAAGGCGAGAACGCCATCAAGGCCTATCGTGACGTCCTCGGCGCGACCGATCCGGCCAAGGCGGCGCCGGGCACGATCCGCAAGGAGTTCGCGCTGTCGGTCGGGGAAAATTCGGGCCATGGCTCCGACGCGTCGGAAACGGCGGCGATCGAGATCGCGCAATGGTTTTCGGGCAACGAGATCGTCGGTTGACGGATAGCCGGGCTCGCCGAGGCTTCCGGAGGGCCCGGACGTTTTCAAACCGCGCTCAGGAGCTTGGCGTCCAGGTCCAGATGATGTCGCGAACGGCGATTTGCTTTGGAATGAGCCCGGCCCTGAAAAAGCGATCCGCCGCGGCTTGCTGATTGGCGACGATCTGCTCATTCAGCGGGACGACGTCGAGGTCCGCGCGCTGCACGGCCTTGAGAATCGCTTCTTGATCGATGCCTGTTGCATCGTGGATGGCCTGCGCCAGTTCGGGGCGATGCGCGCGGGCCCAGGCAAGCTCACGGGCGAAGACGTCGATGAGCTTGGTCAGCGTCTGCGGATGGGCCTGCGCGAAGCTTTTGGCGGCGAGGAAGAATTGCGAGGGCTGTTCGACCTCGGTGTTCAGCGCGACGACGCGCGCGCCGGCCTTTTGGGCGAGCGCGAAATAGGGATCCCAGATCGTCCAGGCGTCGACGCTGCCGCGCGAAAAGGCGGCGAATCCATCGGCCGGGGCGAGATAGACCGGCTTGATATCGTTGAACGAAAGCCCGACCGTCTCCAGCGCGGCGATCGTCATGTTATGCGCGCTCGAACCCTTCGGAATGGCGATCGCCTTGCCCTTGAGATCGGCGATGGCTCGGATCGCCGAATCCGCGCGCACGACGATTCCCTCGATCGAATTTCTCGGCAGAGCTGCGACATAAAGCAGATCGGCCCCCGCCGCCTGCGAGAAGATCGGCGGGGCGTCGCCGGTGAAGCCGAAATCGACGCTGCCTGTCGCGAGCGCCTCGAGGATCGGCGGCCCGAATGGAAATTCGATCCATTTGATGGCGATGTTCTGCGGTTCGAATGCAATCTCCAGCGTGCGGCGCTGTTTGAACGCGAACAGGACGCCCGCCTTTTGAAATCCGATACGGATTTCCTTCAGCTCGGCGGCTTTCGCTTCGATGGCCAGCGCGGCGATCGCTCCGCCAAGGGCGGCGCTGAGAAAATGTCGGCGGTGCATGGGCGGATTCCTTGTCGTCGCGCGGTGGGGCGAGGCGGCCTCAAGAAATCTTAGTCTATAGAGACTGTCAAATATACGCCGACAGTGGATTGCCTTGTGCGTGGCGCCGCGATGCCGGTTCTTGCGACGCGTCGCGCAGTCGCAGGTCGCGCGCGCTGCGGCCTGTCCTGCGCCTCAACAGCGTGCGCAAGGTGACGCCATCGGCATAGCCGACCTGCGCCGCGATCTGCTCGACGCTGTCGCTCGTCGTCTGCAGAAGATGCGTGGCGCGCTCGACGCGCAAATCCTGGAAAAACGACAAGGGAGATCGGCCGAGGACGCTGCGCAGCCGTCGCGCCAGGGTGCGCTCGCTTGAGCCAACGGCGAGCGCCGCCGCGCTGAGTGAAAAGCCATCGGCGATATGGCTTCGCGCCCATCGTTCGAAACGCTCGACGATCGGGTCGTTATGCGCGAGGTGATCCGGGACGATGAAGGCGGCCTGCGACGGCCGCGGATCGGCCAGTAGATATTTCCCTGTGATGGCCGCGAGCGCCGGACTCGCGCGGCGGATCACGCGCAAAGCAAGATCCAGATGGCCGAGCGCTGCTCCCGCCGTCATCCGGCGCCGGGTTTCCACGATCATGCGCGACTCGTCGAGATCGACCTGCGGATAGCGGGCGCGAAACAGAGGCGCGAGCCACCAGCTCGTCGTCGCTGGCAGCCCGTCGAGCAGCCCGGCCCCGGCCAGCAGAAAAGTGGCCGTGCAGGCCGCTGCGATCTCGACGCCTTGTCCGGCAAAGGCGCGCAGGAGCCGGCGCGCCTCGGCGACGTCTTTGCGCTCCAGGGCGGCCAGCAGAGTTTCGGGCGTCTTCGCTCCGAGCGCCGGAACGATGACGAGGTCCGGCGGCGGCAAATCCTTAAACTGTCTGACGGGAACAATGAGGCCTTGAGCCGTTTTCACGCGCTTGCGGACGCCGACGATGCGGACCGTGAAGGGCGGCGACGCAACGTCCGCTGTGGCCGCCAGGTCGTTTGCGGCCCCGAAGGCGTCGAGCAGCGCGGCAAGACCCGTGTCGAATACGCCGTCCAGCGCCAGAAGATAGATGATCATGGCGAGAATGATAACAATATTGGCGATCCCGCCAAGCGGCAAAGGGTTCGCATTGGCTTAGAAAAGGAGGGTTCGTTTCATTTGCTGCAAGAAGGAAAGCAAAATGGTCAGTCTCGCTTTGTTTGTGCGTCTCGAAGCCAAGCCCGGGCAGGCTGAGGCCTTGCAGACATTTCTGGAAGGCGGTTTGCAGCTCGCCAATGCGGAGCCGGAGACCTCAGTCTGGTTCGCTCTGCGTTTCGGGCCGCAAAGCTTCGGCATCTTCGACGCCTTCGCCAACGAGCATGGGCGCGAGGCGCATCTCAATGGCGCGATCGCCGCAGCTTTGATGGCGCGCGCCGGAGAATTGCTGGCTGAACCGCCACGCATCGAAAAAGTGGACGTGCTGGCCGCAAAGCTCGGCCAAAGCTGAGGCGTCAGCCTTTCTAGTCGGCGGGATTGCGCAGCGCCGCCGGCGCCTCTGTTTCGTCGTCGCAAAACACCCGATTGCCGAGGATGTGCAGCGAGCCGCCCGCCAGCCTCTCCAGCGCCGCCGGATAGATCAGATGCTCCTGCTCCAGCACGCGCGCCGCCAATGTCGCCGGCGTATCGCCGTCAAGCACGGCGACGGCCGCCTGCGCGACGATGGGACCCTCATCCATCGCCGGAACGACGAAATGCGCTGTGCAGCCGTGAATCTTGACGCCGTCGGCGAGCGCCCGCTCATGCGTGTTGAGGCCGCGATAGGCGGGCAGCAAAGCGGGGTGGATGTTGAGCATGCGCCCGCGCCATTGCCCGATGAACCAGGGCGTCAGCAGCCGCATGAAGCCGGCAAGGCAGATGAGTTCGATCCGATGCAGATCGAGCAGCGCCTGCATCGAGCGCTCGAATTCTTCGCGCCCAGCGTAGATCTTATGGTCGACGGCGGCGCAGGCGACGCCCTGCGATTTGGCGAAGGAGAGGCCAGCCGCCTCGGGCCGGTTCGACAGCACCAGCGCGATTTCGGCCGGAAAGGACGGCTCGCGCGCGCGCTCAACCAGCGCCTGCATGTTGGAGCCGCGCCCCGAAATCAGCACGGCCGTGCGCTTGCGCCATGTCGTCAAAGCGAAAAACTCGTCAAAGCGAAAGGCGCCCGGAATAGGTCACGCGTTCGGCCCCGGCCGGAGTCACGCGGCCGAGCGCGACTGGCTGCTCGCCGGCTGCCCGTAGACTCGCGAGAAGCGCGCCGGCGTCCGCTTCCGCGCAGATCAGCGCCATGCCGACGCCGCAGTTGAACGTGCGCAGCATTTCGGCCGCGCTGACATGTCCGGCCTCAGCCAGCCACGCGAACACGGGCGGGACCGCGATCGCCGAGAGATCGACCTCGACGCCAAGGCCCTGCGGCAGCACGCGCGGCAGATTGTCGGGAAAGCCGCCGCCGGTGATATGGGCGAGCCCTTTAATTCCCGCCTGGGCCCGCAGCAGCGGCAGCAGCGTTTTGACATAGATGCGCGTCGGCGTGAGCAACGCCGCGCCGAGGCTTTGGCCGGGCGCGTAGGGCGCGGGCGCGTCCCAGCCGAGTTTTTGCGCCGCGACGATCTTGCGGATCAGCGAAAATCCATTGGAGTGGGCGCCGGAGGAGGCGAGCCCGAGCAGAACATCGCCCGCCGCGATATCGCTCCGCGGCAGCAGAGCGCCGCGCTCGACCGCGCCGACGGCGAATCCGGCAAGATCATAATCGGCGCCGGCGTAGAGCCCCGGCATCTCCGCGGTCTCGCCGCCGATCAGGGCGGCGCCGGCCTCGATGCAGCCGTTCGCGATGCCCTTGACGACGGCGGCGGCCGCGGCGCCATCGAGCTTGCCGCTCGCGTAATAGTCCAGAAAGAACAGCGGCTCGGCGCCCTGGACGATCAGATCATTGACGCACATGGCGACGAGATCGATCCCAATCGTGTCATGCGCGCCGGTCTCGATCGCGATCCGCACCTTGGTGCCGACGCCGTCATTGGCGGCGACGAGGATGGGATCGGTAAAGCCTGCGGCCTTGAGATCGAACAATCCGCCGAAGCCGCCGATCTCGGCGTCGGCGCCGCGCCGGCGCGTCGCCCGGACGAGCGGCTTGATCGCCTCGACCATGGCGTTGCCGGCGTCGATATCGACGCCGGCGTCGGCATAGGTAAGCTTGGTTTCGTCGGTCATCGTCCGTCCGGCCTGTGAGGGTCCACGGCTAGCCTCTCCGGCGCGCCAACGCAAGCAGGCGGCCAGGTCGGGCGCCAAGTCGGGCGGCAAGCCGGCTTGCCATGTGATTTTGCCTCGCCGCATGATAGGTTTGGCCCAACGAGGAGCTCACCGAAAAAGCGCATGGATTTCCACAATTTCGGCAGCCTGCCCAATCTGATCACCTTCGGACGCCTGATCCTCGTGCCGGTCATCATCTCGCTGATCACGGCGCAGCGCTGGAAGGAAGCCTGCGTCGCCTTCATCGTCGCCGGCATTTCCGATGGGCTCGACGGCTGGATCGCCAAAACCTTCAATTGGCGCACGGAGCTCGGCGCCTATCTCGATCCGATCGCCGACAAGGCGCTGCTCGTCTCGATCTTCGTGACGCTCGCCATCGTCGGCGCGATCCCGGCGACCATCGCGATCATCGTCGTCGCCCGCGACGTCATGATCGTCGGCGCTTTTCTGATCGCGCGCATTCTTGACAAGCCCTTGAAGGTCAGGCCGCTCTGGATCTCGAAGCTGAACACGCTGGCGCAGATCCTGTTTGCGGCGCTCGTGCTGAGCGTCGAGGCCTTCGGCGTCTCAAAGGGAGCCTGGTTCGACGCGTCCCTCTATATCGTCGCAGCGCTCGCGCTCGCCTCGCTCGGGGCCTATTTCAATCGGTGGATCCGGCATATGAGCGCCTGAGCTGCGGCCGAGGCAAACGACAGGCCCGTCCATGCGACAGGGCGGCCAAAAAGTCGCTTGCGCCGTCATCGCGTTGAGGAGAAAGACACATCATGCGCCTCGAATGGCAGATCGGCTTCTGGCTCGGCGCGCTCGTTTTATTCGTGCTGCTGTTGTGGCTGTTCAGCGGCGTGCTGTTGCCTTTCGCCGCGGCTCTGGCGCTCGGCTATCTGCTCAATCCCGTCGCCGACCGGCTCGAACGGCTGGGGTTGAACCGGCTCGGCGCGACGCTGCTGATCATGACGGGCTTCATCCTGATCCTTGCTCTGATCCTGGTTCTCGTCATGCCCGCCTTCTGGCGCCAGCTGCTGAGCTTCCTCCAGGCCCTGCCGGACTATGCCGTTCGGCTGGAAGATCTCGCCTCCGATTTCGGCGCGCGTTTCGCGCAGGACCACGGCGGCTCGATCCTCCAAAAACTTGGCCTCGGCAAGGAGACCTCGGCGGATTTGCGCAGTTCGACGAGCGATCTCGTCAATCAGGCGGCGCAATGGGCGGGGACTTTCGTCAAATCGATCTGGAGCAGCGGCGCCGCGCTGATCAGCCTCGTGTCGCTTCTCGTGCTGACGCCCGTCGTCGCCTTTTACATGCTGCTCGACTGGGACAAGATGATCGCGACGGTCGACAGCCTCGTTCCCCTGCGCCATCGCGCCACGGTGCGCGAACTCGCCCGCGAGATCGACGCGGCGCTGGCCGGCTTCCTGCGCGGCCAATCGCTTGTGTGTCTTTTTCTTGGCCTCTGGTACGGCGTCGGCCTGTCTCTGATCGGCCTCAACTTCGGGCTGTTGATCGGCATTACGGCCGGGTTCTTGAGCTTTATTCCCTATGTCGGCTCGCTGACCGCTCTCGTCCTGTCCGCCGTCATCGCCATCGTGCAGGGCTGGCCGGAATGGCGGCTGATGATCATGGCGCTCGGCGTCGTCGTGTCGGGCCAATTTCTCGAAGGCAATATCCTATCGCCGAAACTCGTCGGCGGATCGGTTGGCCTTCATCCCGTTTGGCTGATCTTTGCGCTGCTGGCCTTTGGCAGCCTGTTTGGATTTACCGGGCTGATCATCGCCGTGCCCTGCGCCGCCGCCTTTGGCGTCATCCTGCGCTTCGCCGTGCGGCGCTATCGTTCGAGCAAGCTCTACACCGAGCTCGAAGGGCCGGGGTCCAAGATCTTGATCGAGGCTCCAGGCGGCTCCTTCAAGGAGACACGCTGAGATGGCGGCGCGCCAACTGCCGCTCGATCTTGCGCTGGAGCCCGGCTTCGCCGCAGAGGATTTCTTCATTTCGGGCTCGAATGAGAGCGCCTATCAGATGATCGAGCGCTGGCCCGACTGGTCGAATTCGGCGCTGATCCTGATCGGGCCGGCGGGTTCGGGCAAGAGCCACCTTGGCGCGATCTGGGCTGCCAAGGCCGGGGCGACGACAATCGCCGCCGCAACCCTTGCGGGGCGCGAGCCCGCCGCGCTCGTCGCCGCCGGCGCGCTGCTGATCGAGGATCTCGAAGCGATCGGGCCGGGGCAGGCGCAGCTGTTCCACCTCGTCAATCTCGCGCTCCCGCGCCGCCTGCCGCTGGTGATGACAGCGCGGCGCCCGCCCGGGCCGGACAATTTCGACCTTCCCGATCTGCTCTCGCGGCTCCGGCTTGCGCCCAGCGTCTCGATCGGCGCGCCGGATGACGCGCTAATGCGCATGGTGCTGGTCAAGCTCTTGATGGATCGCCAGCTCGTCGTCGACGTGCGGCTCGTCGATTATGCGGCGCTGCGGCTCGATTATTCGCTTGAAGCGGCGCGCAGCTTTGTCGAAAAGCTCGACCGCGAGGCGCTCGCGCGCAAGAGCCGCGTCACGCGGCAGATCGCGGCCGAGGTGCTGAGCGCGATGGCGGGCGGAGACGACGGCGAAGCGGATGCCGGCGCAGCGGAGGCTTACGGCCCGACGTAGCGAATCTTCGCGCCTTTGGCGTCGACGATCATCTCGCCTGTCGAAACGCCCGGCTCGGCGATGGAGCGGCCGGACAGAAGTTGGGCGTTTGCGCTGCGCGAGTCGATTGCGAGCAGCGCGTCACGCTGCCGGCCGGACAGGCGCTTGATGTCCGATACCTTGGCGAAATCGGCGGTTTTATGCGGAAGCCCGGATGAGCCGGTAAAAATCCGCAAGCCCTCGCTCGTCATGACCGCATCGCCGCTCTGGAGACTGTCGTCGTCCAGATAATTCGAAACGACGCGCGCCGGCGTATGCGGCTTGTCGGCGAATGATTTGGGCTTGCGCGTCACGAGCCTCCTTTTCAAATGGGGCGCGACATGCATCGGACGGTAGACCGGCGCCGAATATTGGGGCGGCGGCTGCTGGAACAGAAAATCGAAAAAGCCGGCATTGGCTTCGCCTGCGGTGAGCGACAGGCATGCGCCGACAGCGAGGGCTGCGGTGGCGGAGCGTCGTGCGATCCGAGCGAGCGGAACCGTCACATTTTTCACGGGAAGGCTCCAAAATGGGCTGGCAAATTGAATGGCGGCGGCCAAGGCGTGGCGAATGCGCCCCTAAAACGCCACGGTCTTACCACAATGCCGCAAGCGGCGGCAATGAGAGTTCGCTCAAATTTGCGCCGCCAGTCGGTCATATTCCGCACGCACCTGCGCTGCCCCATAGATCCGTTCGAGGCGCCGCACCGTGAAATGGCCGCGCGCGAGCGTCTGGAAATGATCGACAAAGGCGTAGTTGATCGCCGCGCCGCTAGCCGCGCCAATGATCGGGATGCTTTGAGCCGCAAGCTTCTGCGACACAACAAGCCCGAAACGGGCGCTGATCTGGGTGATCAGACGCACCAGCAGGGGCGCCGCCTGGTCGGTGAGTCCGTTTTGCAGAAACCGTTTCGCCGATTGCGTGATGGATTTGGCGAGCAGCACGCGCACGGCGAAATAGCCGGTGTCGAGCGCGTTGCCGGATTCGATGCTGTCGGCGGGGTGCTGCTGCTCCGACCCCAGCGCGAACACTTCGAGGCAGGCGATGGCGACGTCGGGGTCGCTCAAATCCTCGCCCTCGCTCTGGGCGATATCGGCGATCGAGCGCAGCATCACCGTTGTCGTGAACGGGAGCTCGAAGGGCAGGCCGGCAAGGCCGATCGCCCCGCCAGCGGCGCCCGCGAGCGTAGCTACTGACCGATGCAAATGGCGGCGGTCGCGAATTTCCGCGGTCGCGAGGCTTCTAAGGGCGAGCGCCATCGCGCGGCGGATCGCGGCCTCCGCCGTTTTGTTGACGGCCTCTGTGAACTGGCTCGGCACGGCGAGGCTGATCGCCCCCAGCTGACGCCCGATCAGCGCGGTGAGACGCATGGCGAGGCTCGATCGCTGCAATTCATCGATCGCGCGGCGCAAGGCGGCCTCGTCGGCAGGGAGAAGCCCCGCCGGCGCCACAAGCTCGCGACCCGGAGGGCCCATTTCAATTGAGCTCAAACCTCACCTCGTTAACAATGTTTTAACGCAATGCCGCCGGCCGCCGTGGTTCGGCTTGACCCTGTGGCGCCCTACGGTTAACGATTTAGAAACGAATTGGACGGACGCGGGTTCAAACCTTCCGCATCACCATAAGTGCGGCTCCCCATTCGATAGCGCAAGAGGAAGTCGTCCCGAGGGTCCAAACAAAACTGTTTAAGATTGGACGCCTTCGCGGGAAGACGAGGTTAAGCAACGTCGGATCTCGTCCGTGCGTTCGCTGCGGCACGTTAAAATTGAAGTGTTGGATTTAATTTCGCAACAACAGCGCTGCTGGCAAATTCGAATGCGCGACGTTGGAGGCCAGGGGAATGAAAAGCTGGAGCGGGAGAAGGCGGGGGGCGACGAAGCTTTTTTCGTCCGCGTTAATCTCTCTCTCCATGATGACCTCAGGCGCTTTCGCCGTGGGCGCGACAAACTCAGCCTCTTTCATGCCGATCGGATCGGTCACCAGCGTGCCTTTCGGATGGGCCGACTTCTGCCGCCGCTATCAGGGCGTGTGTGACGGCGGCGCAATCGAGCCGCTCGACGTTGTCGCCGCGCCAAAGACAATGAGAGAGATCGAGCGCGTCAACAAATGGGTCAACGCCCATATCGTCGCGATCACCGACAAGGAGCATTGGGGCGTCCTCGACCAATGGGACTATCCCGCCGACGGGAAGGGCGATTGCGAGGATTTCGCGCTGCTCAAGCGCAAGATCCTTATCGAAGAAGGCTTTCCCCGCCAGGCTCTCCTCATGACTGTCGTCAAGGACCAGAGCAACGAAGGCCATGCGGTGCTGACGATCAAGACCAGCAACGGCGACTTCGTGCTCGACAATCTCGCGCCCGACGTGAAGTCATGGAGCCGCACGCCCTACCGCTTCGTCAAGCGCCAGTCCCAGGCCGATCAGAATGTCTGGGTTCAAATCGGCGATCCCACGGCCGAGCCCGACTATGTGTCGCGCTGAGCGTGAACCCATAAATTCGCAGGCGTTCGCGCAAGCCGCCTGATATGAGTTCCGGCTCGACCGGACGTTGCCCGCAAAGGCGGGAAAGTGGCGCGCAAGGGTTTAGCGCCTCGGGGACCGCCGCTTGCTGTTTTTTGCAGCGCATCGGCGCCCGACTGCCTCCAAAAGGAGATCAGTTGTGAGCAAACCCCGAGCCGTCGAAGTCAAGGCTTTTGTGCCGTCCAGGGATTTCGCTCTCAGCAAGCAATTTTACCAGGATTTAGGCTTCGAACTCGCTTGGTCATCAGACGATCTGGCTTATTTCCGGATTGGAGTCTCCAGCTTCCTTCTCCAAAAATTCTACAATAAGGAACATGCCGAAAATTTCATGATGCATTTGCTGGTCGACGATGTCGAGGCTTGGTGGCGTCACGTTGAGGCGCAGGGATTGACCGGCAGGTATGGCGTACGCACGGAGGCGCCGGCTGACAGGCCATGGGGGATCCGTGACTTTGTGATCACGGATCCGACAGGCGTCTTGTGGCGCATAGGGCAAAATATCGCGCCCGCCGGCAAGAAACGCGGTGCGCCCCTCTGAAAAATCTTGCGTTGAATCATGCGACATGAACTCAGCGATCACGGATGCGACGCCGTCAGTCCGATGCTCCAGACCAGGCGGGACTCCCAGCGTTGACCGTTTTCAGAAATTGACCTTGACGCCGGCGTAAAGCGAGACCGGCGCGAGCGGCGTCAACGTGCGCGGGTCGGTCAAGGGCGTCCCATTGGCGATCTGGGCGTTGGTGGTGGTGTCGAAGAAGGCGCCATAGGTGGCGTTGCGGTTGTTGAAGAGATTGTTGACGAGCCCGAACACCTGAATGTTCTCCGTCACCTGATAGGAGGCGTGAATGTTCGCCGTCCAGTAGAGCGGCAGTTGCGGGTTGAGATTTGAGTTGTCGCCGACATAATATTGGCTTCCGACGATCAGCACATCCGCGCCGGCCTTGAATTTGGACGTAAAATTATATTCGAGGCCAAACTTCGCCGTCTGACGCGGGATGCCCGGAATATGATCGCCCGGGGTCACGAAGACGTTCCCGGCCGCGTCGGCGAAGGGATTGTTCGGCGAGGCGAGTTCCGCCGAAAAGCGATAGGTGGCGTCAACCAAAGCGTAATTCGCATAGGCCATGAGATCGCCGCTGTGGTATTCGATGCTCGCCTCGACGCCCTGTCGCAATGTTGCCGGCACATTGCTGTAATAGCCGCGTCCTGTGACCGTGCTCGCCAGCGAAATAATATCGTTGGTGCTCTCGGTGTGGAAATAGCCCGCCTTCCAGTTGATCTGGCCGCCGAGCACATTGTTCGCTGCGCCGCGCAAGCCAGCTTCGATGGTGTGCGAGACGACCTGCTGCAGCGGCGGGTCGGACACCAGCGAATTTTCGAGAAGACAGGGCCTCAGCGGATTGGCGCAATCGAGTTCGAGCGGCGTCGGCGCGCGGTTGGCTTCGGAATAGCCGCCATAGGCCGAAAGCCACGGCAGAATCTTGTAGGTGAGGCCAAAAACCGGGTTGATGCGGTTGAAATTGCTGGCGCTCGTCAGCTCGGAGTTGAGGCCGCTGGTGTCCTCGGTGTTGATATTTGCAATATTGAACCGCGCTCCAGCGGTCGCCGCGAATTCCGGAGTGATGTTGAAGGTGTCGAGCGCATAAATTCCGTAATAGGTCGTCGTGCCGTTCAGATAAGTCGGCACATAGCCGAGGTCGCCGGCCGTCTGGAGAATGGCGTTCGATCCCGCAAATGTTCCGGTCGGGACGACATGGAGATTGGCCTGGATGGCGCCAAGCGTGCTCGTCGACGCAAAGTTGAAGAAGCCGCGGTCGACGCTGCCGCCGAAGGTGAAATAATTGGCGTGGTCGAAGATCTTCTCATTGTCCGTCGCCTGCAGAGTGACGCCGGCGGTCGTCGAATGGGTCTCCGTGCGGTCGATCGTGCCGTAGACGACGCCATCCGTGAACGGAATCGCCTGACCCGTATGGTTGTTCAAAACAACAAAGGCGTTGGGATTGGTGATTGCAGGGAAGTTGTCTTCGTCAAGGCATAACAGGCCGTCATTGGGATCGTCGCATCCCCCGAGATCGGCGTCATTGCCGTCCGAATGCTTCTGCCGGAACGTCCTCATGTAGAAATTGCTGGCGATCTGCCAGTTCTTGTTGATGTCGAATTTGCCTGTCAGCGCAATCGAGCCCATGTCGTTCTGGGTCGTTTGCGGAAAGGTGAAGATGCTGTTGAGGCTCTGGCTCAGGAGATTGACGGGCGTTGGTCCGATCACGCCAAGATTCGACGTCGCGCCGGAGGCGATGAAATGCACCTCCGCATCCTGCGTCCTGTAGCCTAGGTCGCCATAGGCGCGGACCAGCGTCGAGGGCGAGAAATAGCGCCAGCCGCCCTCATGCGCCGTGTCGGCGGTGACATAGAGGCTGAAATTGTCGATCTGCTTGCCGTATTGGAAATAGCCCGTGACGCGGCCATAGGAGCCGCCGAGAATCTGCGCCTCGAAACCTTGCCAGTTGAAGCCGTTTTTCATCTCGATGCTGACGGCGCCGCCAAGAGCGTTGAGGCCGAAGATCGGATTGGCGGTAAAAATATCGGTGCGGGCGATCGCCTGCGGCGGAATCAGATCCCAGTTCACCGTGTCGCCGAAGGCTTCGTTGACGCGCATTCCGTTCTGATAGACGGCGAGTCCCTGCGGCGTGCCTTGCAGCGGCGAGGCCTCGAAGCCGCGATACGTCAGATCCTGTGAAAACGGGTTGCCGTTAACGTCGATGACCGTGACGCCCGGAACGCGCTGCTGCAGCGCGTCGGTGACGCTCGGAGAGCGGGTGCGCTCGAAGGCCGGCGCGTCAACCGTGTGTACCTGACTCGGAAAGCTGAAGCGGTCTTCGCCTCCGGCGCCCGCCAGCGGCGAGGTCGAGATCACATCGACTTCCGGGAGCGCGACAACATTCGCGTCCGCCGGCGCTGCGCCGTCTTGAGCAAGGGCTGCGGAGAAACTCAAGGGCGCGAGCGCTGCGGCCAGCATCAATGCCGTCTTTAATGGTAATTTTCGCGCCACAGCCGCTCGTCTCCCCATCCGCGGCGCATCGGCCGTCTATCCCGTTGCGGTGACGATAAGATTGGGTTCGCGGCCGGACAAGCAAAGTAAAAGCAGAGCGAGGAGAAACGCCGCTGCTGTTGCGCAATTGCGTCATTTGCCAATTATATTTGGATTTAATCCTGATGAATCGTGGAAAAATTCCCGATAAGTACGGGAAATAAAGGCCGCTTCGATGAACATCGCTCTTAGCGTGACCCGACGCCGCTCCGCCGAACGCAACGCGGCTTGCGCCTAAGTCGAAGGAGCAGGTTGCGAAAAGTCAGCTGACGCCGGTCGACTCTTCGGCGTCTTCCCGGGTTTTGGCCGGCTTCAGCTTGACCGGGCGCAGCAGGAACATCGGCACATGATCGCCCATGCCGACCACGGGCGCGTTATCGTCCTCGCGCCGCGGCTTGCGCTGCTCGCGCGCCGGAGCCGGCGGCGCGGCGGACCGCGCCGCCTGAGCCGGGGCGGCGGCCATTGCGGGGGGCTGCGGCTGCTGGCGCGCCCCTTCCGGCTTTTCGCGGCGGCGCGATCTCGGCGCCTCGGCTTCCGCCGGGGCGCTGCGGCGTTCGCCGCGTCTTGGCCTCCGCTCATCCCGCTCCGGAGCCTCTTCCGCTCCGTCCTCGGTGACGTCCGCCATTGTTTTTCCGTCGAGAAAGTCGATCGAACGGCCGATCAGTTTCTCGATCTCGGCGATATGTTTTTGATCGGCTTTCGTCACAATGGTGATGGCGACGCCGCTCTTGCCGGCGCGGCCGGTGCGGCCGATGCGGTGCACATAATCTTCGGCATGGGTCGGAACGTCGAAATTCAAGACATGACTGACATCCGGAATATCGAGCCCGCGCGCGGCGACGTCGGAGCAGACGATCAGCGCGACTTCGCCAGTCTTAAAGGCGTCGAGCGAGGCCATTCGCGCCCGCTGGTCGAGGTCGCCATGCAGAGCGCCGGCGTTAAACCCGTGCGTCAGCAGCGATTTATGTAGCAGCGCGACGTCGCGCTTGCGATTGCAGAAAATAATGGCGTTCTTGAAATCGGCGGCGCTGCGGAGCAGGCGGCGCAAGGTTTCGCGTTTGGCCGGCCCGGGCGCCGAAGCGATCAGGCCTTGCGTGATCGTCGTCGCCGTCGAGGAGGCGCGCGCGACCTCGACCCGCGCCGGATTATGCAAGAAGGTCTCGGTCAGCCGGGTGATCTCCGGCGGCATGGTCGCCGAGAAGAACAGCGTCTGCCGGGTAAAAGGCACCAGCTTGCAGATGCGCTCAATGTCGGGGATGAAGCCCATGTCCAGCATGCGGTCGGCTTCGTCGATCACCAGGATTTCGATGCCGGTCAGCAGCAGCTTGCCGCGCTCGGCGAAGTCCAGCAGACGACCCGGGGTCGCGATCAGCACATCGGCGCCGCGGGTGATCTTGGCCTCCTGGTCGGCGAAGGAGACGCCGCCGATCAGAAGCGCGACATTCACCTTGTGATTGACGCCATAGCGGACGAAGCTTTCCTCGACCTGCGCCGCCAGCTCGCGCGTCGGCTCAAGGATCAGCGTGCGCGGCATGCGCGCTCGGGCGCGGCCCTGCTCGAGGCGGGACAACATGGGCAGCGTAAAGGCGGCGGTTTTGCCCGTGCCTGTTTGTGCAATGCCGAGAACATCGCGTCCGGTCAGCGCGAAGGGGATAGCTTGAGCCTGGATCGGCGTCGGCGTGGTATAGCCGGAAGCTTCGACCGCTTGCAGCACCTTCGCGCTGAGACCGAGTTCCTCAAAAGTCATTTTGTTCCTGAAACGGGCGTTTGCGCCCTGCAAACACGGGCTGCGGCCATAAGGCCGCCGGCGCGGACGAGCCCTTAGGCGCAACCCTTGGGGCTCAACGTGACGGTTTGGTTTTTTTGCCGTAACTTGCAGGCCGATGCGCGAAAGCGCGGCCTGAAGTCGGTCATCCCTGCTGCGGCCGCAGCAGGAACTTAAGCGATATCGCCCTCTCTCTTGCCTGAAAACGCAGGCTGAAGCAATGGAATAGCGACATCGCGGCGGCGTTAAGGCGGGAAAATCATCGATTTCCCCGCCAGAGCGCCCAAACTGCCTAATTCCGGTGCAAAGCCGCGGATCAAACGCGCTCGCGCAGCGCGGCCCAGAACCGGCGCCGGTCGGAGCGCCGCAGAATATCGAGCGGCGCGACCTGGTTGATCTTGTCGGCGCCAAGCAAGCGCAGAAGATCGCCAGCGCTGGCGACTGGCGCGCCATCGACGGCAAGGACGATATCGCCCGTAAGCAGGCCCGCGTGATCGGCGGGGCCATCCTTTTCGACCTGGCTGATCACCGCGCCCGTGGTCTGCTCGAGGCCGAGCCGGAGCGCGATGCGGCGCGGCAGGACGATCGTGCTGGCGCCGACGCCGAGATAAGCGCGGCGCACGCGGCCATGGGCGACGAGTTCGCCAAGAACGAAACGCGCCGTATTCGCTGCGACCGCAAAGCAGATGCCCTGCGCGCCAGCGATGATCGCGGTGTTGACGCCGATGACGGCGCCGTTCGAGGCGACCAGCGGTCCGCCGGAATTGCCGGGATTGAGCGCGGCGTCGGTCTGGATCACATCGTCGATCATGCGGCCATTGTTCGAGCGCAGCGAACGCCCGAGCGCCGAAATGACGCCCGCCGTCACGGTCGAATCGAAGCCGAGCGGATTGCCGATGGCGACCGCGATTTCACCCGGCTTCAGCCGTTTCGAATCGCCGAGCCGCGCCGCCGGCAAAGTGACGTTCTCATCGACCCGCACCAAGGCGAGGTCGGTGTCTGGATCATCGCCAAGGACCCGGCCGGACAGATTGCGCCCGTCCAGCGTCGTCACGGTTGCGCGGCGCGCGCCGCCGACGACATGGCTGTTGGTCAGGATGAGCCCGTCCGGCGAGACGATGACGCCGGAGCCAGAGCCGCCGCTGCGGCCGTCCCCGCGCTTGACGTCGAGCCGCACGACGCTCGGGCCGACCTCCTCGACGATGCGCGTCACGCTTTTCGAATAGGCGTCGAGCAGCGCCCCGTCATCCGCGGGGAAATCGCGTGTCAGCGCGGCCGCGTCATCCTGCGGCGCAGGCTCGGATTCATCGAGCACAAAGGAAGTGAAATAGTCCATTCGGAAACCCTCGGCACACTCGAACAGTCGAAGACTGATCGACGTGATGCGTGAGACTTGAAGCTCAGTCAGAGCAATATGGGATTGCGTGCAATCCCATCGCGCTCTGGCAAGCGTTCCCGCTGATATGGGACGAAATTCGGCTTGTTAAAGGCCCCGCTTGGCCAAGCTTCTCGGCCAAACTCAAAAGAGCGGGGTCGGGACCATCTTGACCTGGCCCAACGCTTTCGCCCGGATGATATTGTCGAGAAACTGCCGGGCGCTGTTCGCCCAGGTGAAGGTCAGCGCATAGGCGCGCGCTTTTTCGCGCGGGGTCTCGAGCGCTTTCAGGCAGGCGGCGCGCAGATCCTCGTCGAGCACGCCGGCGCCGCTCGATCCGATGACGTCAAGAGGGCCGGCGACGGGCAGCGCGGCGACCGGCAATCCACAGGAGAGCGCCTCAAGCAGAACCATGCCGAAAGTGTCGGTCCGGCTCGGAAACACGAAGACGTCGGAGGACGCATAATAGGCGGCGAGCGTGTCGCTGTCCTTCGCGCCGACAAAATGGGCGTCGGGGTAGGCCGCCTCCAGCGCGCGGCGCGAGGGCCCGTCGCCAACGACCACTTTCGAGCCGGGCAGATCGAGCGATAAAAAGCCCTCAATGTTTTTTTCGGGCGCAAGTCGGCCGGCGTAAAGATAGATCGGCCCCGGCAGATCGAGCTTGATCCGCCGGTCCGGCGAAAACAGCCGGTGATCGACGCCGCGCGACCAGAACATCAGCCGCTCGAAGCCGCGTTTTTCGAGGTCATTGGCGATCGAGGCGGTCGACACCATGACGCCCGAACCTGCATTGTGGAACCGGCGCAGCACGGAATAGGTGATTGATTCCGGCAGCCAGGTGCGCGCCCGGATATATTCGGGAAAACGCGTATGGTAGCTCGTCGTGAAGGCGCGCTTGTTGCGCAGGCAATAGCGCCGCGCGGCAAAGCCCACGGGTCCTTCGGTCGCGATATGGATATGGTCGATCGGCGCGCCGTCGAGCCTCTTGCGGATCGAACCGGCGCTGGCGAAGGCGAGCTTGATCTCGCCATAGGTCGGCAGCGGCACGGAGGCGAATCCCTGCGGCGTCAAAAATTCGATCTCGGCGCCGAATTCGCGCAGGGCTTTAGCGACCGACTCCAGCGAACGCACGACGCCATTGACCTGGGGCTTCCAGGCGTCGGTGGCGATGAGGATCCGCATCAGGCGGCCGCCTGACGGCCGGGAAGGCGCGCTTGCGCCAGAGCGCTGGCCTGCGCCTGTTCGGCCGCGGTCGCCTGCCAGTGCAGGATCTCCAGCGTCCCGTCGGCGTGTTCGGCGACAGCGGTGCAGGATTCGACGAAATCGCCGGTATTCACGTAAAGCATCCCGTCGATGTCCCGGATCGCGGCGTGATGAATATGGCCGCAAACGACGCCGTCCGTCTGATGACGGCGCGCCGCGTCGGCGAGGGCGGTCTCATAATCGCCGATGAAACTCACCGCATTCTTCACCTTGAGCTTGGCCCAGGCCGAAAGAGACCAGTAGGGAAAACCGAACGATCGGCGGATCTGATTGAACCAGCGATTGGCCCAGAGCGCGAATTCATAAGCCCAATCGCCAAGAAAGGCGAGCCAGCGGGCGTGTTTGACGACGACGTCGAATTGATCGCCGTGGATGACCAAAAGGCGCTTGCCGTCAGCCGTCTCATGGATCGCATGGTCGATGATTTCGACGCCGCCAAAGAAGACCCCAAGAAAATCGCGCGCGAATTCATCGTGATTGCCCGGCGCATAATAGATTTTGACGCCCTTGCGGGCCTGACGCAGCAGCTTCTGCACGACGTCATTTTGCGCCTGCGGCCAGTACCAGCCGCTTTTCAGCCGCCAGCCGTCGATGATGTCGCCGACAAGATAGATCGTGTCCGCTTCATTATGCTTCAAGAAATCGATCAGGAGACCGGCCTGACAGTCTTTCGTGCCGAGATGAATGTCGGACAGGAAGAGAGTGCGAAAGCGTCTTGGCTCTTTTGCGTCGCTCACCGGCGGACCCCGAACCTGATTTGCGTCACGTCCTAAAGAACAGATTCGCGTGGCTTTTGGATGACACCGCTGGGAGCGGCCGGAGTTGGAGGCTTGCGCGGCCGATAAATCGTTCGATATTCCAAACGAAATCCGCTAGGTTTCGCGGGCGCAAAGGCGCCTGCGCGACAGCGGCGCCGTGAAGATAAATGAGCGGATCGAGCATGGGCGTCGAGGGACGCGACAAGGTCAAGGTGATGGAGGCTGGCGCGCTCGCCTTGTCGGGGCAGCTCGGCAAAACCGTGCAGAGATTGCGCAAGGCCTATAATTTCTCGCTGTCGGAGCTCTCCGAACAATCCGGCGTCGCCAAATCAATCATCAGCCAGATCGAGCGCAACGAAACCAATCCGACGCTGGCGACGATCTGGCGGCTGTCGCAGGCCCTCGACGTCTCGATCGAGCGCGTCCTGCAGGCGGCGGATGACGAGCCCTTCCTCGAAAAGACAGCGCGTCACGAGACGCCGATCCTCGTCTCCGACGACGGCAAATGCAGGCTCTCGATCATCGGCTGGATCAAGACGGTCGAATGGCTGCAATGGTACGAGTTTTCCGCCGAGCCCGGCGGCGCGCTCGAATCCGAGGCGCATCAGCGCGGCTCGGTCGAGAGTCTTTCGATCAGCGAGGGCGAGCTCGAAGTCGAGGTCGCCGGCGTGATCGAGCGCGCCAGGGCCGGCGACACGCTACGCTACCGCTGCGACCGCCCGCATGTCATCCGCAATGTGTCCGACCGGCCTGCGAGCGCGATGATGGTGTGCATTCTGAAGGCTGCGGCGATGGAGTAGGGCGCGCGCCTGCTCTGTGAAGCCGGCGAACGTCCGGCAAAGACCCCCAACAAGGCGGACTGCATTGAGCCTCGCCGACCCCCGCCAGCGCAAGGCCGAGGCCTCCGGCGATCATGAAGCGCGGGATCTGTCGATTTTCGCCGGGCTGCTGTTTCTGCCGCTGGGTCTGCATCTTCCCTATTTTCCGGTCTGGCTCGCCGCGCGCGGCCTCACCGCGGAAGAGATCGCTGCCGCCATCGCGACGCCGCTGATCGCGCGCGTGATTGCGACGCCGCTCATCGCCGCCTTTGCCGACAAACGCGGCGTCGGCCTTGCGGTCACCGCCTGCGCCCTCACCGTATTTGCAACCTATTGCGCGCTGCGCTTTGGCTCCGGCTTTGCGCTGATCTTCGCCGGCGCGGTGCTTGTCTCGGTGGCGATGGGATCGATGCCTGCGCTCGCCGACGCGCTCACCTTGAGCGAAATCCGCCGCGCGGAGACAGACGGGCGTCCGCCAATCGCCTATGGCCATATCCGGGTCTGGACCTCGATCGGGGTGCTGGCGACGATGCTGGCCTCCGCGGCGATCGTCGAGGCGCTGCCCGGCGAACAGATCATCGTCGCGCTGATCCTGCTCTCGCTGCCCTCGGTCGGGGCGGCGTTGTTCGCCGCGATCCGGATGAACCGGGCGCATCTTTACGCCGGCGCGACGGCGGGGCGCCTCACCGCCGATTCGGCGCGGCTGCGACTTGCGCTGCTGACGATCGCCGCGGCCGCGCTGATTCAGGCGAGCCACGCCGAAGTCTATGCGTTCGGCACCATCCAATGGCGCGCGGCGGGCCTTTCTCCCGGCGCGATCGGCGCCGCCTGGGCGGTCGGGGTCGGAGCCGAAATCCTCATCTTCCTGCTCGCCGCGCGTCATTTCCGCTCCGAGCGGAGCGCCGTCCCCTTGCTGTTGCTCGGGGCGGCAGGGGCGGCTTTGCGCTGGACCGCCATGAGCTTTGCGCCGGGCGCGGAAGCGGTCATCGCGCTGCAGACCTTGCACGCCTTCAGCTTCGGCGCGACGACCTGCGGCAGCGTACTTCTGCTCGGCGCGCTCGCCTCGCCGACGCACCGCGCGCGCATGCAGGGCTGGCTTGCCGCGGCGGGCGCCCTCAGCCTGGCCGCCGCGACCTATGGCAGCGGCTGGCTGACCGCGCGTTTTGGCGACGAGGCCTATCTGGCGATGGCTGCGCTCGCCGTGACGGGCGGCGCTATCGCCCTCGCCGCCGGCTGGCTGAAGCGCGGGCTTCAGATTACCGGCTGATCAGACAAAATCCGGGCGCGCCGCGCGAGCGTTGTCGCGGCCGCGCCCGCAAGAAATATCGCGGGTGGCGCAAGCCCGCGCAAGAGTCCGACATAGCCAGGCGCGACGACGACCGCGACCCAAATCAGGTCGGCCCAACCGGCGACGATCAGATTGAGCCAATAGCCAGTCCGATCGTTCCGTGAATTCTTGAGGACGGCCACGGAGATCACGAAGAGGGAGATCGTCAGCATATAGGCCGCGAGCTGAAAGATCCGGCCCTGCGTCAGACCCGACTGCCCGACGCCGAGCTCATAAATGTCATAGGCGACACGAAGGTGAAACAGGCCCCAGACGACATAGAAGCCTGCTCCGATCCGCGCCCATGTCGCGCCCTCGGCGGCAGTCGCTATCTTGCGTGTCTCCATGGCGTTCGGTTTCCGAAAAATCTAAAACCGCGTCGTCAGTTGCGTCAGCCACTCCGGCGACGCGGCGACCAACGCGGTCTCGATGGCCTTGTCGACCCCGAGCAGGAGGCTCGCGGCGGTCACGACGAAAGCGACGCCAAGCGCCGATTTAAACCCGCTGCCGGCCTTGGCGAGACTGCCGCGCCAACGCCGGAACGTCTCGCGCGAGAGCATGCCAAGCAGGAGCAGCGGCGCCGCCGCGCCAAGACCGAATGCGCCCATGGTCAGCGCGACCTGCCCGAGGTTTTTTCCCTGCGCCGCCAGCACGGAGGCGGCGCCGAGCGTCGGGCCGACGCAGGGGCTCCAGACTGCGCCAAGCAGCAGTCCGACGCCAAATTGCCCGGCGAGCCCGATTGTCGAGAACCGCCCGAGCCGCCGGTTCGCCCAATCGCTGACGGGGCCCGCCGCGGCGGCCGCCCACGCCTGAAGTTTTGGGAAGATCAGCACGACGCCGAGGACGAGCAGGAGAGCCGCCGCCGCCTTGCGAAAAACATCGCCGTCAAGACCGATGGAGAAACCGACTGTGGCGACGAAGAGGCCGATCGCGACGAAAGACAGCGCGACGCCGCAGGCGAGGGCGGCGGGGCCAAGTCGGTGCTCGCTGGCTGCGGCGCCGAACACGATCGGCAAGAGCGGAAGCACGCAGGGCGATAAGGCCGAGAGCAGTCCGGCGACGAAGGCCAGTCCAAGGGGCAGGATCATGGCGTCGCGCTCGATAGCGTCTTGTTGAGCAGGGCGGCGATGGACGCGGGAGCGGTGTCGCCCACGGAGCGGCCGACCTCATCTGGTCCCCTGAACGCGATCAGGGTGCTCTGCGATTGCGCGTGAAAAAGCCGCAAGACATCCTTGCGGCTGTCGAAATCGACGTCGAACACGGCCAAATCCTCGAATTTTGGCGCCGCGGTCAATTCGCTGAGGATCGGCTTTTGCGCGCGGCAGGTCGGGCACCAGGGCGCGGTGATCTCGATCAGGATCGGCCGGCCCGCCTTCTGCGCGGCCTCGAAGGCGCCCTGCGTAAATTCCGCAGACTCGGCGGCGTGGCCGGCCGCGACGCTGAAAAGGGCCAAAGCGCCCGTCAAGGCGGCGAGGACAGTGCGGCGATACATGTTTTAACTCCGTGCGCGAAAGAACGCCGTCCTGATTGCAGGCGCGGCGTCTCTGTCTTCGCCGGAGCGGCCGGATTTATTACGGCCTCACTCTTTCTTGACCGGCTGCGTCGTCGTCATTCGGCCGCGTCCGAATGTTTCGCCACGGGGGAGGCGATCGCAGGGTAAAGGTCGAGGGCGCCTGCGCCCTCCGGCCGGTTGTGATCGCGCGCGATCAGCGTATAGACGGCCGGCGTCACGAACAGCGTGAACAGCGTGCCGATGCTCATGCCGGAGGCGATCACGACGCCGATGGCGAAGCGGCTGCTCGCGCCTGCGCCCTCGGCGAGAATCAGCGGGATCATGCCGACGACCATCGCCGCGGTCGTCATCAGGATCGGCCGCAGCCGCACCGCCGCCGCATGTTCGATCGCCTCGCGGCGACTCATGCCTTCCTCTTCCTGCATCCGGTTGGCGAATTCGACCATCAGAATGCCATGCTTCGAGATCAGCCCGATCAGCGTCACGAGGCCGATTTGAGAATAGATGTTCATGCTCGCCGCGCCGACGACGCCAAGGATGTTCAGCGGCAGCAGCGCGCCGAACATCGACGTCGGCAGAGCGATCAGGATGATGAAGGGATCGCGAAAGCTTTCGAACTGCGCCGCGAGCACCAGGAAGATGACGATCAGCGCGAAGACGAACGTCAGCAGCAGCGTATTGCCTTCCTGCACATATTGCCGGCTCTCACCCTGGTAATCGACGGTAAAGCCCGGCGGCATCAGCTCCTTCGCCTTGGCCTGCAGGAATGAAATGGCCTCGCCCATGGTGTGGCCCGGGAAGGGCACCCCCTGCAGGGTCGCCGAATTCAATTGCTGGAAAGTCGGCAGTCCGTTCGGCTGCACGCTGTTCGAAATGCTGGCGACCGTCGCCAGCGAGACGAGGTCGCCATTGGCGGCGCGGACCTGATAGCGCGTCAGCCAGTCCGGCGTCAGCCTGAAGTCGCGCGGGGCCTGGGCGATCACCTCATAGCTGCGGCCGTTCATGCTGAAGCGATTGACATAATTGCCGCCGAGCAAGGTTGCGAGCGAGGAGCCGATCTCCTGCATGTTGAGGCCGATCCGGTTCGCCTTGGCGGCGTCGATTTTCAGTTCGATCTGCGGCAGGTCGAATTTCAGATCGCTGTCGGTGAAGATGAACAGGCCGCTCTCCTGTGCGGCGGCTTGAATCTTCGCCATGACGTCGGCGATGTCCTTATAGTCTCCGATCGAGCGAACGACGAACTGGATCGGCGGGCCGCCGGTCGATCCCGGCAGCGCCGGCGGCGAGAAGGCGAGAATCTGCGCGCCGGTCACTTTCGCCAACTTCGGCTGCAGCTCAGCCAGGATCTTTTTCTGATTGCGTTTGCGGTCTGCCCAAGGCTTCAGGATCAGGCCGCCGAATCCCTGATGCACGCCGGCCGACCCGTTGATCAGAAAGACATGGTCTTTTTCAGGGATCTCGTCCGCCGCCAACTGAACCTGCGCGGTCGCCTTTTCGAGATAATCGAGATTGGCGTATTGCGGGGCTTTGATCAGCGTGAAGATCGCGCCCTGATCCTCCTCCGGGGCGAGCTCCTTTGGCGTCGAGACGAACATCACGGCGGTCATGGCGAGCACGCCGACAAGGATCAGCATCGTCATGGCGCGGAAATTCAGCGTCTTGTGCAGGCGCTTTTGATAGGCGTCGCGCAGCCAGTTGAACAGGCGGTCGAGCAACGCCGGAAAGCCGCGATGCTTGTCCGAGGGCGGCTTCAGCAGCAGCGAACACATCATCGGCGACAGCGTCAGCGCAATGACGCCCGAGACGACCACCGCTCCGGCGAGGGTGAAGGCGAATTCGCGGAAAAGCGCGCCTGTGAGGCCGGAGACGAAGCCGATGGGGGCATAGACGCAGGCGAGCGTGATCGTCATCGAGATGACGGGGCCGGTGATCTCGCGCGCGCCCTGCAGCGAGGCCTCTTTCGGCGTCATGCCGTCCTCGATATGCCGGTAGATATTCTCGACGACGACGATGGCGTCGTCGACGACAAGTCCGATCGCCAGCACGAGGGCGAGCAGCGTCATCAGATTGAGCGAATAGCCGAGCGCCAGCAGAATGATCATCAC
The DNA here is from genome assembly GCF_000021745.1 of Methylocella silvestris BL2. Taxonomy (NCBI): domain Bacteria; kingdom Pseudomonadati; phylum Pseudomonadota; class Alphaproteobacteria; order Hyphomicrobiales; family Beijerinckiaceae; genus Methylocella; species Methylocella silvestris. Next base: position 1,030,459 of record NC_011666.1, on the reverse strand, counting down.
GCCGACGAGGGAGAGCGGGATGGTGACGATCGGGATAATGGTCGCGCGCAGGCTGCCGAGAAACAGGAAGATGACGATGATGACGACGAGGGCCGCCTCGATCAGCGTTTTCTTGACCTCGTAGATCGAGGCGCGAATGAATTCCGTGGCGTCATAGGCGATCGCCGCATCGAGGCCGACCGGAAGCTGCGCCTTGAGCTCGGGAAAGGCCTCGCGCACATTATTGATGACGTCGAGCGGATTGGCGGTCGGGGTCGGATAGATGCCGACGAAGACGGCCTTCAGCCCATCGAAGACGGACGAGGAATCGACCGATTCCGGCCCAAGCTCGATATCGGCGATGGCCCCGAGCCGGGTCAGCGCGTCGCCCTTCGCCGAAACCACCAATTGGCTGAAAGCCTGCGCGGAATCGAGCGAGGTTTGCGCATTGATGCTGGTCTGGACGAAATCGCCCTTGATCTGGCCTGCGGCGGCCGTGAAATTATTTGCGGCCAGGGCGCCCCTGACATCGTTCGGGGTGACGCCGCGCGCCGCCATCCGGTTCGGGTCGAGCCAGACTCGCATCGCGAAGGTCTGGCCGCCAAGAATCTGGGCGTTGGCGACGCCGTCGATGGTCTGCAGTTTGGGCTGCACCACGCGGGTCAGATAATCCGTGATCTGCGAGCCCGACATGACCTTCGAATTAAAGGACATATAAAGCAGCGCCGTGGAATCGCCCGTCTGCTTGACGACAATCGGATCGAGCGCCTCGCGCGGCAGCTGATATTTGACCTGGCTCACCTTCGACAAAACGTCTGCGACGGCGCGGTCGGCGTTGGCGTTGAGGATGAGATTGAGCGTAATTGTCGAGGTGTTCTGCTGCGAGTTCGACACCAGCGTGTCGATGCCTTCCGCGCTCGCCACCGCCTGCGCGATCGGGGTCGTGATGAAGCCCTTGATGACGTCGGCGTTCGCGCCCGGATATTGCGTCGTGATGGTGATCGTCGTCGAGGACAGCTCGGGATATTGCCGAACCTGAAGCTTCGACATCGCCTGCAGGCCGACAAGCAGAATGAGCAGGCTGACGACGCTCGCAAGGACCGGCCGGCGGATGAAAATATCGGTAAAGGACATTCTCATTCCTTCGGGCGGACGGGGGGCGGCGACAGTTTCGCGTCCGGATCGATTTTCACGGCCATATCAGGCGCAAGCTTGACCTGGCCTTCGCTTACGACGAGCTCCCCCGGCTTGACGCCGTCGAGAATCGCGACGCGATCGGCCTTCGTCTCGCCGAGCCGAACGAAACGGCGTTCCAGCTTCATCGGCTGTTCGGCGCCGCCGGGGGCCGCCTGGGCCGCGCCCGCCTGCGGGGCGGGATCGGCCGGCTTGACGACGAAGACAGTGTCGCCATAGAGCGAATAGGTGACCGCCGTGCGCGGCACGGTCGTGACCTCGACCGGGGCGCCGGCGCCGACCATCACATTGGCGAACATGCCCGGCAAAAGCAGCCTGTCCTTGTTTGCGAACAGGCCGCGCACCAGCACATTGCGGCTGTCGGCGGCGACGCGCGCGTCGACCGTCTCGACCTTGCCCCGGAAAATCTGACCGGGATGGGCGTCGACCGCGACCTCGATCTCCTGGCCGGGCTTCAGCATGCCGAGCCATTTTTCCGGCGCGGGAAAATCCACATAGATCGGATCGAGCTGCTGCAAGGTGATCAGGGTCGTACCCGGCGAGACATATTGGCCAAGATCCATCTTGCGGATGCCGAGCCGTCCCGCGAAGGGCGCGACGATCTGCTTCTGCGCGATCGCGGCGCGAACCTTCTCCACGGCGGCGGCGGCGGAATCGCGCGTCGCCTCGGCCGAGTCGAAGTTTGCTTTCGCCGTATTGCCGGTGACGGTCAGCTGACGCTGGCGCTGAAGCGCGAGATCGGCGTTCTTGAGGACGGCAAGATTGTTCTTGAGATCGGCTTGCTCGACGAAATTGTCGATCTCGAACAGCGGCGCCCCCTTGTCGACGTCCTGACCCGACTGCGCCTTGACGGCGACGAGCGTGCCGCCGATCTGCGGCGCAACGTCGATGCCCTGCACCGCGCGGAAACTTCCGATCGCCGGCAATTGCGGCGTCCAGGATTCATCCATCGCCTCGGCGACCGCGACCGTCGCCGGCGGCGGCGCCGCCTGGGAAATGAATTGCCGGATCATCTGCGGCTTGGTGACGAATTGAAAATAGCCCAGTCCGGCGGCGAGCCCGGCGAGGACGAGGAAAACCACGATAAGACTGATTGTGCGTTTCAAGATTGAGCCCTGATGGGGTCGAAAGAAATATGGGCCTGGCGACGCCATGTCAGCGCGCGCCGGACCTTGTCGCGGATCAATGCCGGAAGGGGACGCGTCCTTCCCTGATCACTCTGCCGGGGTTTTTGCGTCCAAATTCGGGCTTTGGCAAATATAGCTCCAGCACTAACCCGAGCGGAGCGCGCCCTCAAAACAAAATATCGACAACACTCTCACGAATTTAGGCGCCTGCACGGCCTCTCAAAACTTATGCGAGTACCCGATAGGTTCTGAACCAGGCGGTCGCCCGCTTCCAGGCGTCCTCGGCCTGTTCCCCTCGGTAGCTCGTCCGGTAATCGGCGAAAAACCCGTGCGGCGCGCCCGGATAAATCTCAAATTCGGCAATTTTGCCAGCGGATTTGAGTTTTTCCTGCATTTGCCGGACCTGATCCGGCGGAATGCCCTGATCCTCCGCGCCGTAGAGGCCGAGCACCGGCGCCTTCACCTGGTCGGCGAGCGCAAAGGCGCTCTGCGGCATCGCCGCGCTCGGCGGATCCATGAGGCTGCCATAGAAGGCGACGCCTGCCTTGAGCGCTGGATTATGCGTCGCGTAAAGCCAGACGGTGCGGCCGCCGCGACAAAATCCAATGATGCCGAGGCGCTCGCCGTCGCCGCCCGCGGCGACGGCATAGGCGGCGCTGGCGTCGAGGTCCGAGAACAGCTCAGTGTCCGGCTTGCTGTTTACGAGCGGCATCAGGTCGGAAATGTTCTCGATTTTCGTCAGGTCGCCCTTGCGGAAATAAAGATCCGGAGCGACGGCGAAAGCGCCAAGCTTGGCGAGGCGGCGCGTGACGTCCCTGATGTATTCGTGCAGGCCGAACACTTCCATCGCGACAAGGATGATCGGCGGCTTGTCGACTCCTGCGGGCCGCGCGAAATAGGCCGGCATGGCGCCGTCGCTGGTATTGACGGTCGTCATACCGGCGACAAGCCCATCGGCGCTGGTGTGGATGGCGTCAGCCCTGACAGGGCCAGCCGCGATCGTATAGCCCGCGGCGAGCGCCGCCGAGGAACCCATGAAGCCGCGCCGCGAGAGGGGCGCGGCGCGTGTCAGGCCGTGGACGTCGGACATTTGAATCGCCGCGGCGTCCTCGCCGGGATCGGGCGTTGCTTGGCGGCGCATGAGCGACCTTTCGTCCACTTTGCTCTCAGAGCGAAATTGCGAACCGCTTATACAAGATCGCCGCGGAGCATCCAACAGACCGGTGCGAGCGATAGCTGAGCCACAATCTTAATAGTTTAATAATTTCGAGGCCTCGCGCAGCGTGATATTTCTTCCACGGCGCAGACTTCGTTAAGTCGAAGCGTCGACCTCGACGCTTCTCGACAGTCGTTGGCTTGCGAAGTCGGCCGCGATTAAAGCAAGAACCGCAAAGTGGGGTGGGACGACATGAAAAGAATGACATTTGTGCTCGGATTGGGTCTGCTGGCGCAAGTCGCCGCCGAGCCCGCAGGCGCTCATGCGGCGTGCAATATTCCTGACGCAACGATCAAGAATGTTCAAGCTCAGCTCGACAAGGTCATAAAGCTTCCAGACGCCAACGGCGGCATTTTCAAGCCGAACCGCATGTGGTCGGCGATTGTCGACCGCAAAGGCCAGATCTGTTCCGTGATCAGCATTGGCGACGCCTGGCCGGGCAGCCGGGCCATCGCCATCGCCAAAGCCGGCACGGCGAATGACTTCAGCAATGACGCTCTGGCGCTGTCCACCGCAAATCTCTATGCGCCGACTCAGCCGGGCGGCTCGCTCTATGGGCTCAATAATTCAAATCCGTTCGACCCCGCCTTCCTTGCGCAGAATTCGCTGCCGCAGGCGTCGTCCTCGCAAGTCGCCTCGGTCGATAGTTTTCCGGAGCTATCGCGGAACGGCAAGGTTCCCGGCGGCATCATCACTTTTGGCGGCGGCGTCGCCCTTTATGACGCCAACAAGAAAGTGATTGGCGGGCTTGGCGTCAGCGGCGACAGTTCCTGCGCCGATCACGCGATCGCCTATCGCATGCGAAAGGCCGCCAAGCTTGACACTATCCCAGGAGGCGTCGGTCCGGGCGGCACGGACAATATCGCCTACGCCCCCCTGGGCGTCCCCCCGACCGGATTTCAGCAGCCACACTGCTTTCCGAGCGATATAACTCCCTAATCGAGAACGCAAAAAAAAAGCGCGCCCCTCGACGGGGCGCGCCAGTAACGTCAACTCTTGCGCGTTCAGCGCTTGACGGCGTCGGCAACCTTGCGGCCAGCGTCCTTCACATCGCCGACCGCCTCGCGCGCTGCGCCTTCGGCCTTGTCGGCTTTGCCTTCCGCGACAAGGCGGTCGTTGCCGGTCACCTTGCCGGCTACTTCCTTGACTGCGCCCTTCACTTTGTCAGCCGCGCCTTTGATATGCTCTTTATCAACCATGCTTTTTCCTCTCGTGAAGTTGCAAGGGAAACGGCGGACGTCCGGCTTGGTTCCAAAGGAAGCGGGCGCCGATTTCGGCGTCGCCGCCGCGCAAAATAGCGATCTGGCGTGGGCAAGTTGGAAGTGTCGCGCGAGCCGCGTTGACGAATTTGCCTCAAACTGGTCTACATCCGCCGACATTACACAGGCTTTAGCCTAAAAACCGGTCCGGGGATGAATTTAGCGACGCCTTTTGAGAACGCTTGGCGGTATCAGGAACTGATCCGGGCCGTGGTTCGACGCGAACTTGCGGTCCGCTTTCGCGGCTCCATTCTGGGCTGGCTGTGGGCGGTGTTCGGCCCGCTCGTGATGCTGTCCGCCTATACGATCATTTTTTCGAGCGCGGTCGGCGTGCCCGCCTCGGCCAAGAACGTCGGGGTTGGCGGCTACGCCCTGTCGATCTTCACCGGGCTGATTATTTTCAATCTTTTCAGCGAGATCGCCTATCGCTCGCCGGGCATGCTGCATGAACAGGCGTCGCTCATCAAAAAATCGATCTTCCCGAGCGAGACACTGGCCTGGACCGCGACAATTCGCGGCTCCGTCTACGCCCTGATCAGCGTCGCAGTGCTGATCTTGTTCAAGATCGGCGCGTCCTTTTCGCTGCCCTGGACGATTCTGCTGACGCCCCTCGTCGCGATCCCGTTCTTCTTATCCCTGCTCGGGATCTCCTGGTTCCTGATGGCGCTCGGCTCGTTCACGCGCGACGTCGCTCATCTGATGATCTCGATCGTCCCGGTTTTCATGTTCGCGACGCCCATCTTCTATTCGATCGACGACGTTCCGCCGCATTTGCGCCTTTACGTACATTTAAATCCCATAGGTAATAACGTCGAGATGATGCGCGATCTGCTTCTATTCGGCCGATTGCCCGACGCGCTGCTATATTTCGGGACCGTCGCCGGATCGCTCATCGTCTTTTATTTCGGCTATCGTTTTTTCATGCAGTACAAGGCCGTCTTCGTCGATGTCATCTGAACTCGTCATCAGCTGCAGCCATATCGGCAAGGCGTATCAGCTGTATATTCATCGTAACGACCAGTTGAAGCAGGCCCTTTTCGGCCGCTGGAAGCAGTTCTACCGCCAGCATTGGGTGTTGAAGGACGTCAGCTTCAAGGTCCATCAGGGCGAGCGGGTCGGAATTATTGGCCGCAATGGCGCGGGCAAGACGACGCTGCTGCAGATCATTTGCGGCATCACCCGTCCGACCGTCGGCAGCGTCAGCGTTTCCGGCCGCGTCGCGCCCATCCTCGCGCTTGGCTCCGGCTTCGACCTCGAGCTGACCGGCCGCGAGAACGCCCTGATCGGCGGCGCCATCCTCGGCGTCAAGCGCTCCGTCATCGAGGCGCGGCTGAGCGATGTCGCGGCTTTCGCGGATATTGGCGATTTCTTCTATCAGCCGCTGAAAATGTATTCGACCGGCATGGCGGCGCGCCTCGCGTTCGCCGTCTGCGCCTATGCGGACGCCGATATTCTGATCGTCGACGAAGCGCTTTCCGTTGGCGATCGCGCCTTCCAGGCCAAATGCGACGCCTTCATTCAGGAGTTCGCCAAAAAGGGCACGATCCTCGTCGTCTCGCATGACATGAAGATGCTGTCGCATCTTTGCGATCGCGTGATCTGGATCGACGACGGCGCCGTTCGCGACCTTGGCGCTCCGGATGATGTGATCGACGACTATCTCCAGGAAATCGAGGGCCGGTCGCGCCCCGCCAAAGTGGCTTCGGCCTGAAGGCTCCGCCGCAGCCGGGACTTTGAGGCAAGGTCAGGAGCGTGCTTTTCGGGCGGCCTTCGGCTTCGGATCAAAACTCAAATCCGCGGCAGCCGAAAAGGGTGCCAGCGAATGCCGCGCAGAGGCCGCGGCCTCGGCGGCGATCGACCGGTAGAGCGCGATCAGATCTTCGCCGAATTCGGTGACTGTGGCGCCCCAGTCGCGCCGGCCCGGAAAGGTCTCGACGATCGGCCGGTCGAAGCAGCGGTTCAGCCGATCGACGCTCAGCCAGCATGTTCGATAGGAAAGCCCGAGCGCGCGGCTTGCTCCGATGATGGATCGCTTGGCGCGAATCATATCGATCAATTCGACATCGGCCGGCCCGAGCGAACCGCCGTTGGGCCAATGCAACTCAATCGTGACGGTCGCGGCTGCGCGCTTGCGGCCGGTCACGCGGCGGGCGCCGGTAAGAACTCCAGCTGTTCGACCGGGCCGAATCTGGCGTTGCGACGCGCAATCAGGAAAAGAGCGAGGCCAAGCTCGGCGGCGATCGCGAGGGCGATCAGCCAGATCAGATGCGGGTTTTCTCGCACGATCGATTCCGAGCCGACCAGGATGGCGACGTGAATCAGCGGGATGGCGAGAACCGTCGAGGTCGTCGCCGCCGAGCCGCGTCCTGTCGCCGCCGCGACGGTCAAGACCAGCCCGACCGCCAGCAACGCATGAGTCAGCGCCAGAATCGGAATGAAGCAGCGCTTGGCCGCCTCGCTCATCCATTCAGCGTAGCCGCGCGGATCCCATCTCTCAGGCGGGATCGCGGCGAAGAAATCGCCAAGCGGCAGTTCGAAAACGCCGCGCCAATCTCGTTTCGGCAGCGCGCCCGCGCCCTGCATGTCGATCGGCAGCGCATATTGCTCGAAATTGGCGTTGCGCATCGCCTGCGCTCCGGAGGGCAGCGTCTGGATCGAGCCGTGATTGAGGACGATCACCACGCCCTGCTCGTTGCGGCGGAATTCGGCCTCCTCCGCATTGATGATCTGCTCCTCGTTCTTTTCCGCCGAATATTGGTAGATGAACATGCCGGCGGCCACGTCGGCGGAGCGCCAGCGCTGAAAGAACATGGTCCGCGCGCCCTTGTCGAAGGTGTAGAAATGGGCCGGCTCCAGCATCCGGTGATTGAGCGAATTGCGGATGACATGGATGACATCATGCATCTGCCCGACATAAGAGGGGGCGATGTAGGACGACAGGGCGTAGCCGGCCCCGACAGCCGCCGCAGCGACGATCAGCGCCGGCAGGCAGAGCGACCAGACCGAAAGCCGGATCGAATAGAGCACCGCGATCATGCCGTCCGACGACATGCGGCTGAATTCAAGCGCCACGGCGACGCCGACCGACAATGGCAAAGCGAGATAAAGCACGGTCGGCAAGGTGCCGAGCAGGGCGGGCCAGAGCAGGCCGCCGCGGATGGCCGCGGCCGGCAGCGTCTGGAACAAGGACGTCATCACCAGCGGAATGCACAGCATCGCCTCTATCAGAAGCGCGGTGACGCCGATCCGTTTCGCAAGATAGAGGGTCAGCAGCCGCGGCATGTCGCGGCTCCTTAGACTTTGAGGCGCGCGTGCGCCCTCTTTGAGTAATCGAGCCATGCCTTGTCGAAAACGCGGCGGCTTGGCAGCGACGTGGCGCCGGCCCAATGGGCGAAGAAAATCCGGTCTTTCGCCCCATCGAGCGGCAGCCCCTCCGCGTCGAAGGTGACGTCGCTGGCCTTGTAGAAGCTTTCGTCGGAGGCGCCCGGAACGCGTTCGGTCAGCGAGGCGATCTTGAGCCCGCGCCGGTGCGTGATGAAATTGCTGAGCGGCTGAGCGAACAGCATTCCGTGCTTGCGCACGTCATGGAAGATCGCCTCGTCGCGCTCGATCACTTCATAAAAATGCTGCAGCGAAAGGATCTTGTTCGAGGTGATGAAAAAGCCGTCGTTGAACAGCCTGACGTCGCGCAGAAAGTCATATTTCGCGCGCTTCTTGTTGTAGACATATTCGTCGCTGGTCGACGCCATGATGAAATCCGTCTTGCCCGGCTCCAGCTTGCCGAACGCCTCGCTGACGTCGCGAAAGAGGATTGTATCGACGTCGATATAGAGCACCTCGTCAAGCGGCAGGGCGAGCGAAAGGAATTTTCGCAAGCGGCGCCGGTGTCCCGGAAACAGCGGATAAAGCCGGCTCGCCAGGGCGTCGAGCTCGCGCGAATCCTCGGTGACGAGATGAACGCCGTAAATGTCGGCCGCCCGCCGCGTCAAGGTCAAATTATCGTCATAGGGGATGAGATAGAGCGGCGTATTCGCATTGGTGGCCGCATAGCTTTCAAGAAAGGGCAGCAGCCAGTCGGAAATCCGATCATTGGCGACTATGGCGACGCCTCTTGCGCCTGGCTTGGCCGTCGCGGCGTCCGCCGGGCGCGCAACTGCAGCAGGGGCGGCCGGCTGGCGGCCCGTTTGATCGTCTAGAAGAGATTCGCGCATCAGAATGGGTCAGGCCGTGTTGATCAGCCATGGCCCATAGCGCAACGCCGCATGCAAGTAAAATCGGCGCCAGTCAGGCTTCGTCCCTGGCCATCGCGTCAGGGCGCACGCCTCTCGCTTATCGCAATGCGGCTTGATCCGCCCCGTCGAGATAGCCGTATCGTCCGAGCGTCGATCGCGCCTGATCCATGAAGATCCTCAGCGCCTCCGGCGGCATCTCGTCCTTGTAGCTGCCCGCCTCGCCGCGACGGAAGAAAAACGGTCGGTCGAAAGCGTGATCGTCGCGGCCGAATCCCTGCTTTGCCTCTTTCTCGCGCAATTTGCCGAAGGAGCTCGCCTCCGCCACCGTCTGCAGACGTGAGTCGTCGCGGGAAACGCCGGCAAATGCGCAAAAGCGCCGCAGCTCGGCCACGGGGTCGCGCAGCAGATCTTCATATTTGATTACGATCATGTCCGCGCCATAGGGGTTTTTCGCCCAGGCGTCGACATGTTCGCTCCAATGGCAGGGATAAAGCGGCGTCGCCTTGTTGACGAACTCGAGGAGATCGATCTTTTGGCCGTCGATGACCTCGCGATAGTGGCGATAGGACACCATCGCGTCGCGGCCGTCGCGCAAGAGATAAACGACCCGATGATAGTCGGGCAAAGGCAAGTCATGCGACTTGAAGAACATCGGCGTCGCGTAGCGCTTGTAGAACTTGCCATAGTTTACGTCGGGCGTGAGATCATGGATCAATCCTGCCGGGCTGAGATTGACGTCGACGCCGAACACCACGCCCGCGACGAGATTCTGGAACCAGGTGTTGCCGGATTTCGGAAATCCCACGACGAAAATATCTTCCGGAACATATTCGCCGATCGGCGTGAAGCCTTCCGGGACGAACTCTTTTTTTCGCGGTCCCTGCAGAGCGGCGCCCGTCCTCTGCAAGAAAGCGCCGATCCTCTCGAAAGGCGACATATCAGCCCTTTTCCTCAAGTTGGCCGCGCCGGGCCGCCGCTGGCTCAGTTTCGGGATTTATTCGTGAGATATTGCAAATCATGCTTTGTTTGGACAGAACTGATTTTCTCATTTCGCCAAAATAGAATAATTTTTTCCCGCGTTAGGGCGCTGATTTAGAACGTTTTAAATCTTGGTCGTCGTCCGCGGCTCGCCTAATGCATCCTTTACGACGCGATCTTGAAAGGATCGCGATTCAACTTCTTTACGGAGCGATTCAACTTGCCGCGCTGGCCGAAAAGGCCCTAGAGCCTCATCACGCGGCGCAGGCGCGTTCCCTCCCTCCACGCCCGGCGCTACAAGTGGATCAATGGTTTCCCGGGCTTGGAGAGATTCAATCCAAGCCTATTCATGAGCGGGCGATGACGGGCACAACGAGAAACTTCGGCGTCAGTTCCGTGGGAGCTTCCCCGGAGCCCCACCGCGCAGAGGCGGGGCGTCTCGCCGCGCTAGCGGATCGCCGCGCCTCCGGCGCTCCGGACCTCGCCGGCAAGACCGTGCTGCTCATCCATCCGGCCTGGCATTCCTGCGGCAGCCATCAGGTATTCGTGTCGCAGGCTCGGGCCTATCGCAGCCTTGGCGCGCGGGTTCTCAGCCTCGCCATCGCCGATTCGCCAGGCGCCGTCCAAGGATCGCGCGCCCATAAGGTCTACGCGGCGGCGACGCCGGATCTTGCGGCGGACGCCCGGTTCTATTCGGGCATGCCGCTGGCCCGCGTGCCGCGGCTGGCCTTCCTCAATGCGGCGCGCCTCTGGCTGCATGGCAATTTCGCCGCCATTCTGGTCGAAAGCACAACGCTCGCGCCGATCCCCGCCGCGCTCCGGGCCGAGACGAAGATCGACTTCATCCACTGCAATCATTTTTTCTGCATGCCCGCGGCCATGGCGATGAAACAGCGCCATGGCGCGCCGGTCGCGCTCGACACCCATGATCTGCAGGCGCGGCAATATGCCCTGCGCAATGAATCCGGCTGGACCGTCCCGCCGCGGGCAAAATTCGACGCCATGCTCGCGATCGAACTCGCCGAACTCGGCAAAGCCGACGTGCTGCTGCATCTCAATAATGAGGAAGCGGCGAGTTTCAAGATGCTGTTGCCGTCGAGCCGACATGAACTCGTCTATCCGGCGACGCCTCCCGTTGCGGTCGGCGCCGGCGGGCCGGATTTCATCATCGTCGCCAGCGCCAATTACGCGAATTTCCTTGGCGTCGTCTGGTTTCTCGAAGAGGTTCTGCCGCTCGCGCCTAACGTCGCAGTGAAAATCATCGGCAATATCGATCGCGAATTCCGCGCGCGTGCGCCGGCGCTGTTCAAACGCCATGCGGCGCTGTTTTCCGGCCGCATTGAGGATCTCGACGCGGCTTACGCCAACGCCGCCGCCGTTCTCCTGCCGACGACGGAGGGGCATGGCATCTCCATCAAGACGATCGAGGCGCTGTCCTCCGGCGCGCCGCTGATCGCGACGCCGCACGCCTTTCGCGGCATGCAGATCGAACCCGCGCAATTGCGCAATGTGGCGCTTGCGACCGAGCCGGCGCGGTTTGCCGCGGCGCTAACCCGGGCGCATGCGTCGCGTCACGCGCCAGCCGCCGACCGGGCCTCGTCGGACACGCGGCGCGCCTATGAGGCGCATTTCGGCTTCAACGCCTATCGCGCCGCGCTGGCGCGTGTCGCGGCCTCCTTGCTCGGGCTTTAGAGCCATATTCCGAAGCACCGCGGAATTCGCCGCCAACGCAAAGAATCGATCATATTTTGCAAATTTGGAGGGGCTTGCGCCAATATCTTCGAGATCCGGACGCCTCTCCGATTGCTCGGTCTTTTTCGGCCGGGAGAACCCGGCTAAACCGAATATGCGCCAGGCGGAAGCCGGCCGGGGAGGTTGGACGACGTCCAGGTCTCGTCAAGACATGGTTTGAGGAAACGCGCGGAGCAGAAAATGCCAGTCGACGTCAAATACACCGCCGAGGCCACCGCGACGGGAGGCCGTGACGGTCATGCGGGCACCCCCGACGGAAAAATCGACCTGAAACTCTCGACGGTGAAGGAACTTGGGGGCGGGGGCGGCCCCGGAACCAATCCCGAGCAGCTTTTCGCGGCGGGCTATGCGGCGTGCTTCATCGGCGCGCTCAAGGTCGCGGCCATTCAGGACAAGGTCAGCGTGCCCGCCGATACGAGCGTCACGGCGCATGTCGGGATCGGTCCGCGCTCGGAGGGAGGCTTTGGCATCACAGCCGATCTGACGATCTCTTTGCCGGGTCTTGATCCTGCAAAGGCCGAGGCGTTGATCGCCAAGGCGCATCAAAGTTGCCCCTATTCCAACGCGACCCGCGGCAACCTCGATGTCGGCCTGACATTGGCTTGAGGGACCCGCAGGCTCGGATTGGCTTGGCACCGGCCATGACAGGCGGCGGCGCGGCGATAACGGGCCGCGCCGCCGGGATTGAATTTCCGGCAGTATAACAAACAACAATATAACTGGAGGAACCATGTCTAAGAACGCTTGGCCAATCGCGCTTTGCGCAATCGTCTCGCTGCAACTCGGCCCGGCCGCGGCGGCAGTCGATGCAATCCCCATGGTGTTGATCCCTGCGGGCGGCGACGTGCAATGGCAGGCGGGCCCGCCGAGTTTACCCAAGGGAATCGAGATCAGCGTGCTAGCCGGAGATCCGGCGAAGCCGGGGCCGTTCGTTTTGCGGTTGAAGATGCCGCCGAATATCGTCATCGCTCCGCACACGCACGCCACGGCGGAAAATGTGACGGTTTTAAGCGGCGCAGTGTTTCACGGCATGGGGGAGAAGCTGGATGTGAACTCCGGCGACAGGCTGGAGCGCGGCGGCTTTGTCTATTTGCCGGCCTTGATGCCCCATTCCGTCTGGACGACCGGCGAAGCCGTCGAGTTTCAGGTGACGGGGACCGGGCCATTCGGCGTTAACTATATCAACCCGGCCGACGATCCCAGCAAAGGCGCGAAATAGGGAGAGGGTTCGTTTCAACCCGAACGTCCGATTTTGGCGTATTTTAGCGACCCCGGCCAGTCTGGCGCCTCCCTCCTGCCCATGACACAGCACGGGGCCGCGTCACGCCGCCGCTGAGGCTCTTGGATCATATAAAGACTTGCTTATATCTTTATTGCGTTGATCCACTGCGCCTGATATACAGCTTCGAAATCGAAAGCGCCGGAGCCAGCCGTGACCCATTCCTTCAACGATTACGCCATTGCCGACATTAAGCTCGCCGATTGGGGCCGGCGCGAACTCGCGATCGCCGAGACCGAAATGCCCGGTCTCATGGCGACCCGCGCGGAATATGGGCCGAGCCAGCCGCTGAAGGGCGCGCGCATCGCCGGATCGCTGCATATGACGATCCAGACCGCGGTGCTGATCGAGACCCTCAAGGCTCTCGGCGCCGACATCCGCTGGGCCTCCTGCAACATCTATTCGACGCAGGACCACGCCGCCGCCGCCATCGCCGCGGCCGGCATTCCGGTCTTCGCGCGCAAAGGCGAGAGCCTCTACGACTATTGGGAATATACCCATAAGATCTTCGAATGGGACGACGGCGGCGCGCCGAACCTCATCCTCGACGATGGCGGCGACGCCACCATGCTGGTTCATCTCGGCATGCGCGCCGAGGCGGGGGACACGGCTTTCCTCGAGACGCCCGGCAATGAAGAAGAGGAATTCTTCTTCGCCGCCATCAAGCGGCGGCTCGTCTCGCATCCCGGCCTCTACACGAAATACGGCCAGGCGATCAAAGGGGTGAGCGAAGAGACGACGACCGGCGTGCACCGGCTCTATCTGATGGAGAAGGACGGCAAGCTGCTGTGGCCGGCGATCAACGTCAATGATTCCGTGACCAAGTCGAAATTCGACAATCTCTACGGCTGCCGCGAATCGCTCGTCGACGGCATTCGCCGCGGCACCGATGTGATGATGGCCGGCAAGGTGGCGATGGTGGCGGGCTTCGGCGACGTCGGCAAAGGCTCGGCGGCCTCGCTGCGCAACGCCGGCGCGCGCGTGCTCGTCTCCGAAGTCGATCCGATCTGCGCGCTGCAGGCGGCCATGGAAGGCTATGAAGTCACGACCATGGAAGAGGCGGCGCCGCGCGCCGACATTTTCGTCACCTGCACCGGCAATATCGACGTGATCACGGTCGAGCATATGCGGGCGATGAAAGACCGCGCCATCGTCTGCAACATCGGCCATTTCGATTCCGAAATTCAGGTCGCGGGCCTGCGCAATTTCAAATGGCACAATGTGAAGCCGCAGGTCGACGAGATCGAATTCGCCGACGGCAAGCGCATCATCCTTCTGTCCGAGGGCCGGCTCGTCAATCTCGGCAACGCCACCGGCCATCCGTCCTTCGTGATGTCGGCCTCCTTCACCAATCAGACGCTGGCGCAGATCGAACTATGGACCAAACAGGGCCAGTATGAGCGCAAGGTCTACACCCTGCCAAAGCATCTCGACGAGAAGGTCGCGGCGCTGCATCTCGACAAGATTGGCGTGAAGCTCAGCAAATTGACGCCGGCGCAATCGATCTACCTCGGCGTGCCGGAGCACGGCCCGTTCAAGCCGGATCACTACCGGTATTGAGCGGTAGACTCAGCCCATAAACAAGGCCGTCCGCGAGGGCGGCCTTTTTGTTTGCTTGTCTTCCGAAGGCATTCCCTTTCAGATCGCGCAGATACAGCGCGGGCGCTCGTTTAGAGATCGAACTTCGCCGGGAAACGTCGCGCTCTTCGGATATGATAACCCGGCCGGCTCCGACTTCAGCTCTTCGCGCGGGGCTCCCTGACCGGGCCCAGATCGACTTGGATCTCCTCTCCGTCGATACGCAGCGGATAGGGATGCAGGGCGTTGCGCACGGCGTGGGTGACGCATTTGCCGGTGTCGCACTCAAAGCCCCAATTATGGTGCAGGCAGGTCACCTTCCTGCCGTCGAAGCTCGACTCGGTCAGCGGCATGTCGGCATGGGGGCAGCGCCCGCGATAGGCCTTGAGTTCGCCGCCGGCCGGCCAGACCAGCAGAACGCTTTTCTTTCCGGCCTGGAAAAGGCCCATGCTTCCTTCGCCGACTGCGTCGGCGCTGCAGATTGAGGTAAACGCCATCGATTCCGTCTCTCGCAGTGAATGCCAGAGCCGGGCAGCAAATTGCGGACCAGGAAAAAAAGCGCGGCGCGCAGCGTGATCTCTGTCAAATGTCGGGAAAATGACCTTGCCGCGGAGGATTCTCAACAAATCCGCCGATTCTGTTTCGCCGACGCGCCACGAAACGGCAGCGGCTTTCCCCGGCGTTCAGGACGCCACCCGCAGCGTCACGCCAAAGCGCTTAACGATGGATGGGTCGCCCTCCCATTGCCGCCACAGCTTGAGCCCGAGGGTGGTCGTTGCCGTGGACGATCCCGCCGCCCTTGCCCGAATCGTCCAGCTTGCTTCGCCTCCGGCGCCGAGCGCGCCCGACAGCGTCCGATACGGGCCCTGCCGAACGTCGAGCAATTCGGCGTCATAGGGCTCAAGGCTCCAGCCATAGCCGGTCGAGGGATTTTCGGGCAGCCGCAGGGTGATTGTTTCCCCGGCGTGCAGCCGGATCGTTCTGCCATTGTCGGCTTCGCCGGCGATCCGCCCGGGATTCTGCGCCCGCGCGGCGCCGGACGCCAGCATTGCGCAAGCGCAGGCTGCGACAAAGGCCTTGATACATGCGCGCGCCATCGGCGATCTCGCTGTCTTACGCGTTGCTATGGCCTCGGCTAAGGTCTCGTCAAGATTATAGGCGCAGCCGGACCGGGAGCCAGCCTTTGCTCGGGAGAGCTTCGCCATAGAAAGGGAGCATCTGCGTGATCAGGCGAGCCATTTTCCTATCGATTGCAATCATAGCGGCTCCTTTTGCGTCGCGCGCCGACGATGGCGCCGATCCTGTGCTGGCTGCGGCGACCGACGTTGGCGGCGTGGTGATGTTCATGGAGTCTGGCGCGCCCGGCATGGTGCTTGCGGTCGTGCGCGGCGGCCACAGTCTCGTGCTCGGCTATGGCGAGACCGAGAAGGGCAATAAGCGCACGCCGGACGGTGATAGTTTGGTGCGGCTGAATTCGATCACAAAAGTGTTCGCCACCGAAACGCTCGCAGCGCTCGCCGCCGACGGCAAGCTGCGGCTGACCGACACGCTGCAGCGCTATGCCGGCGCCGCCAAGGTTCCGGCGTCGAGCGGCCATGAGATCACGCTGCTCGACCTCGCCACCCATTCGGCGGCGCTGCCGCGTGAAATGGGCGAATCGCCCGAAGGGGTGATGCAGCGCGCTTGGCCGACAAGGGCCGACCGCTGGGCCTGGCTGCCGGGCTACAAGCTGCCATGGGCGCCGGGGACCATCGCTTCCTATTCCAACGTCAGCTTCGATCTGCTCGCCGACGCGATCGAGACCGCCGCGGGCGAAGCCTATCCGAATGTGCTGCGCGCCCGCGTGACGGCGCCGCTCGGCATGGCCAATACAACCTTCACACCGACGCCGGCGCAATGCGAAAGACTGATGGTGGGCTCGGGGCTCGGCGGCGCCGGTCCCTGCGTCGACACCACCGCCACCGACGGCAGCGGCGGCCTCTACAGCACGGCCAACGACATGGCGCGCTGGCTGCGCCACAACATAGAGGACGCCAATGACGGTCCGCTCGCGCTGAGCCATGCGGTCTACCGGCAGCGGCAAGCGCTCGAGGCGGCGATCGGCTTCGACGAGGCGGGGCCGATGTCGGGTCTTGGCCTCGGCTGGGTGATCACGGCGGGGGAGGGGATCCGTCCGACGCTGATCGCCAAGAGCGGCGGCGGCGTTGGATTTATGAGCTATATCGTCTTTGCGCCGGGACGCGGCGTCGGCCTGTTCGTCGCCGTCAACCGGGCCGAATTTGGGATGTTCAAAGCCCTCACCGAAACCGCGAACGGGATCGTCATGGATCTCGTTACGCGCTAGCGGGACGCCGCACCGGTCGCGACGAGGAAGTCGCGACCAGCCTTTCGCGTTTCCGACCGGTAGCCCTTAATGGCGCCGGGGCTTCTCGACGTTTTGCTTGATCCACTTCAGCAGAATATCGGCGAGCTGTAGATTGTTGTTGTCCATCATGAGCATGTGGCTGTTGCCATGGATGCCGAGATCATCCGGCAGCGAGAGGAAAGTGGCGTCGCCGCCGGCGCTCTTGAACGAATTGACCGTCGCCTTGCAATCATTGCGTCTTTGATCGCCATTCGCGCCGACGGCGCCGACGCTGTGATCGCCCCAGAACGAAATGAACGGCACCTTCTTATAATAGGACGTAACGTCCGACGAATTGATCGGCGCGCAGCCGCCCTCGACGGAGATCAGACCCTTGACCAGATTGGAGCGTTGCACGACCGTTCCCAAACCGAGGACGCCGGACTGCGAATGAACGACCAGGATCGCCGGGCCGATCTTGTCGAGCAGCAGCGCGAGATCATTGGTGGTGTTCGTTCCGCCGTTGACGAGCGTGACTTCCGTGTTGGGGACCAGCTGCTTCTGGTACTCATCGAGCGAGGGGAGCGGGAAGCGTTCGTCCGGCCATGCCGTTCCATAAGATGGGCCAAACAGAAAATTCACCCACGCGCCTTCGATCGGATAGAGCTGAAAGCCGGCAGGAGGCAGCAGCGCGACATTCTGCTGCGCGATCGCCTGATTGACTGCCGTCGGGTTAAAGCTCGAGCGTCCGCGTCCGGCCTGGTCGACGACATAGACTGGGTAGCCGTGGCGCACAAAATAGGTCGCCCAACCTTCGCGGCCGTCCGGGGTCGTTTCATAGGTCATGCCTGTATGATTGGACCCATGCACCATGATGACTGGAAGCTTGCGTTCGGAGGGCCACGGAATCCAGTAGTGAACATACATCTGATTGACGGTGTAGGTTCCGGGCGCATTTAATCCCGTCGGCGTGGAGCTCGGAAAATCCGTGTGGATCTTCTGGCCGCCGATGAAGAAGCTCCCCTCGTCTTGGAGGACCAGGGCCTGTCGCATGCTGTGCGGTTGCCACGGGCCGTTGTCATTGGCGCGCGCGCTGGGACCGGCGAAGGCCGCCAAAGCGGCGGCGCAGGCGAGCCCCGCGCGCGTGATCCAGCGAACGGTCGAATTGACGTAAACTTTCATCAGGCGTTCCCCCACTTGGCTTGGCGCCAATAACGCAAAGGGGTTCGCTATCCGTCTTCCACGATCTTCCGATCGTTCCACAAAATGGAGATTTGTGTCTTTGATTGAGACGCGGATCGGACGAGACGCGGCGGCGTGCGGGGCGCTGACCTGGGTAGGCCATCATCGCCCGAGGCCGCCCTCCGCGCAGATGATGTTCCATTCCGCCTCGCTCACCGGCTGCACCGAAAGGCGGGAATTGTTGACGAGGATCATGTCCTTGAGCCTCGGATCGGCCTTGATCGCCTCGAGAGTCACCGGCCGCTTCAGGGGCGTCTTGGCGCGCACGTCGACCATGCCGAACTTGCCGCTGGCGTCGGACGGGTCGGGATAATAGGGCTTGATGATCTCGACGATCCCGACGATCTCCTTGCCCTCGTTGGAATGGTAGAAAAACGCCTCTTCGCCGACTTTCATCGCCATCAGATTGAGTTTTGCGGAATGGTTGCGCACGCCGTTCCAGAACGTGCCTTTCTTGCCCGCCTCGACCTGCTTGTCCCAGGACCATGAGGATGGCTCGCTCTTGAGCAGCCAATGCGCCATCTTTTTCTCCTGCGCGCCGATTCGGGGGCGCGCGGGGCCATTATGCCGTCTTAGCCTTCAGGTTTCGAGGGCCGCGCCAGAAGTTCCGCGATGGCCTCGTCGATGGTGATCCGCTCCGCCAGCACGGCGTCGACGGCGTTGGCGATCGGCATGTCGACGCCCGCGGCGCTGGCGAGATCGACCAGCACGCCGCAGGTAAAGACGCCCTCCGCCAGCCCGACCCGTTCCGTCGCCTGCGCGATCGTCTCGCCGCGCCCGAGCGCGAGGCCAAGGGAAAAATTGCGCGACAGCGGCGAGGTGCAGGTGAGGACAAGATCGCCGAGACCCGAAAGTCCCATCAGCGTCGCGGCCTCGGCCTCGAAGGCGCGGCCGAATCGGCTGAGCTCGGCGAAGCCCCGGGCGATGAGCGCCGCCCCGGCGCTGGCGCCAAGCTCGCGGCCGGCGGCGACGCCGCTCGCGATGGCGAGCACATTCTTCGCCGCGCCGCCGATCTCGACGCCGCGGACGTCGCTCGACGAATAGACGCGAAAGCCCGGCCCGGCGACGATGGCGGCGAGGGCGGACGCCACATTCGGATCGCGGGCGGCCAGCGTCACGGCGGTCGGCAGGCCGCGCGCGACGTCCTGCGCGAAGCTCGGGCCGGACAGGATCGCGGCGATATGTTCCGGCAGCACCTCGCGCACGATGTCGGTCACGAACCGGCCCGTGCCATGTTCGATCCCCTTGGCGCAGACGACGATCGGAGGCGTTCCTTCGAGCAATGGGGCGAGTTGCTGAAGCAACTGGCGCAGCGCCTGCGCCGGGACAACGGCGAGAATGATTTCGGCGTCGGCGGCGGCGGCAAGGTCGGCGACCGGCGTCACATTGGAGAGCAGCGGCACGCCGGGAAGCCGCCGCGCATTGACGCCGGTCGCCGCCATTTCCGCGACATGATCGGGGTCGCGCGCATAAAGGACAATCTCGCTGTCCGCTTTCGCCCGGCCGCCCCGCGCGGCGAGATTGGCCAGCGCCGTTCCCCAAGCGCCAGCCCCCAGAACCGCGATTTTGCGGCCTTCCTCCCTCGCCATCCTCGTCGTCCTTTTTTGATCGAGGCTCGCTCCCCTGCCTTAAATGCTTTCGATTTCGATTCGTTGGCAAGCTGGCGGAAGCTTGAGCAAGCGATTGCAATGAAGCTAAGCTTTTTCGTGATCGCCGCCGCGCGATCGGCCAGCCCTTGACGGATTCATGCAACGAAAACTCCAGCCGCATCCGCACGCCCGCACATTCGAGCTGCGCGTCTATTATGAAGACACGGATTTTTCCGGCGTCGTCTATCACGCCTCTTATTTGCGCTTCCTCGAACGGGGCCGCACCGAATTTTTGCGCGCAATTGGGCTTGAGCATCGGGCCATCTTCGAGCAGGGCGAACGCTTCTTTTTCGCCGTGCGCGCGATGACGCTCGATTTTAAAAAGCCCGCGCTGATGGACGATCTCCTGATCGTCGAGACGCGGATCGAAGCGGTCGGCGGCGCTTCCATCGGCATGGCTCAGAGGATTCTTCGCGGCGACGAGGTCCTCGTCGAGGCGAAGGTGAAGATCGCTGTGGTCGGCGCAGGCAAGGCGATCCGGATCCCCGAACAGATGCGGGCAAGGCTCATCGACAATTCTGAAGCGGGCTAACCGGATCTTAACCTGAACAAAGTCTAAATCGGCCGCGGCCGCCGGAAAGCGTCGCGCAAGGCGCGGACTTGCCGCACCCGGACGCGCAAGCCGCAGAAATGACCGATTTCGGCGTCAAGAGAATTGTCTGGGTCTCGAGGCGGAGCGGCGCGGCGACCCGTTGAGCCTTGCCGCCGCCAGCCGATTTGAGGATGATTTGAAATGAATCCAGCCGATATTGCGGCGACCGGCGTGGCCGCGACGGGTTTCGCCCAGGGGAGCGAGGTTTCCCTTCTGTCGATGTTCTGGTCGGCGCATATCGTCGTCAAGCTTGTCATGCTCGGCCTACTGGCGGCCTCCGTCTGGTGCTGGGCGATCATCATCAACAAGGTGATCCTGCTGCGCAGGACACAGCGGGCGATCGATCAGTTCGAGGAAGTGTTCTGGTCCGGCGCCTCGCTCGACGAGCTTTATACGACGCTCTCGGCGCGCCCGACCTCCGGCATGGCGAGCCTGTTCGTCGCCGCCATGCGCGAATGGCGACGCTCGGTGCAGGGGGCCGCGACCTCCACCTTCATGGGCTTGCAGGCTCGAATCGAGAAGGTGCTCGACGTCTCGATCGCGCGCGAGGTCGAAAAGCTCGAATCCAACCTTTTGGTGCTGGCGACGGTCGCCTCCGCCAGCCCCTTCATCGGCCTTTTCGGCACGGTCTGGGGCATCATGTCGTCGTTTCGTTCGATTGCGGCGTCGCGCAACACCTCGCTCGCCGTCGTCGCGCCGGGCATCGCCGAGGCGCTGTTTGCGACCGCGATCGGTCTTTTCGCCGCCATTCCGGCGCTGATCGCCTATAACAAGCTGCAAGGCGACGTCGCCAAGAAGCAGGCCCAGCTCGAGGGCTTCGCCGACGAGTTCTCATCGATCCTGTCGCGCCAGATCGATCAGCGCGCCGCCCACGACCAGGCGGCGTGAAGTCAGCCGATTGATCGGCGGCAAAGGATGCATTCCAGCGGCGCTGCTTGAGCGTCGCAAACAGCGCTGAAGGCGGACCAGGGTCCTTTCCGAAGGACGGATCCGCACGCCACAGGCGGGAGATTTGATCATGGCGATGTCGACAATTGCTGGACGCAAGGGCGGGCGCGGGCGCCGCGGCTCGCCGCGCTACCGGCCGATGGCCGACATCAACATGACGCCGTTCATCGACGTCATGCTGGTGCTTCTGATCATCTTCATGGTGGCGGCGCCCTTGCTCGCGACCGGGGTCGCGATCGATCTGCCGCAAACCAAATCGGCGGCGCTCAATGTCGAACAGAAGCCCCTGTCTGTCGCGGTCGACGACAAGGGCGCGGTCTTCGTCATGGATGAGCCGGTTGATATGGCCAAGCTTGCCGACAAGCTGAAAGAGCTCGCCAAATCCGGTTTCGACGAGCGCATTTATGTCCGCGGCGCCAATCAGGTGAATTACGGCAAGATCGCCGAGGTGATGTCGATCATCACGACCGCCGGATTCAAGAAGGTCGCCCTCGTCACCGATCCGAGCAAGACCTGACGCCAATGTCGCTGCGCGATCATCCGGGAGCCGCTCTATCCGGCGGCGGGCACGCCCTGCTGCTCGCCGCCTTGGTCTTTTCGTTCGCCCATTCTTCGAAATTCGACGATGCCCAGGAGACGATTCCGGTCGAGATGCTGACCGACTCGCAATTCAACCAGATCATGAAAGGCGAAAAGACCGCCAAACTTAGCGAGAAGCCGCAGCAGAAAGCGCAAAAGCTCGCTGAAATCACCGAGGCGAAGCCGGTGCTGACGCGCGATCCCGCCAAGACCGACGTTCCCACCCCGCCGCCGCGCGCCCAGCCTGTGGACGATCCTGGCCGCAGCGATGAGGCGAAAGCCGCGCCGACGCCGCCGGAACGTCCTGTGGTCGAACCCGCCAAAGCGCAGCCGGAGCCGCAGAAGGCCGAGCCAGCCAAGACCGAGCCAGCCAAAGCCGAGGCGGCGAAACCCGAGCCCGCGAAACAGACGGCCGCGACGCCGCCTGACGCCGTTGCGCCGGACGCCGAAGAGCCAAAGCCCGTCGCCAAACCCAAGCCCGAGCCGAAGAAGGTCGCTGAAGCCAAGCCCGAGCCAAAGAAAATTATTGCTGAGCCCAAGCCGCGGCCGGTTGATCCGCCGAAAAAGCCCGAGCCAAAATTCAAGCCGGACGAGCTCGCCAAATTGCTTGAGGAGCAAAAGCCAAAGGACAAGCCGCAGGAGACGCCGGCGAAGCCAAAATCGGGCGAAGAGAGCGCCGAACCGACGCCAAAGTTCGACCTCTCGGCGATCAGCCGCTTGCTCAACAAGGACGCGCCGCAGCAGAAAGCGGCGACGGGCCGCGAGCTACAGCAGGTCGCCTCGCTCGGCTCTCCGACGGCGAGCGCCGCCAAAATGTCGCCAACGCTCTGGGCCCAGCTCGACGGAATTCTGCAGGACCAGTACCGTCATTGCTGGAATTTCGTTGGATTGGCCGGGCAACAGAAATATGTGCCGCAGATTCATGTGCAATATGCGCAGGACGGCGGGCTTGTCGGCACGCCTGAATTGCTGAACCCGCCGGCCGACCCCAATCTGCGCTCGCTCGCAGACAGCGCCCTGCGGGCGGTGCGCCGTTGCAATCCGCTGCGCATTCCCGCGCAGTACCAGCCCTTCTATGACCAATGGAAAGGCCGGATCGTCCGCTTTGATCCGGAAGACATGCTTTGAACATTGCAAGGTTGAACCGCCGTTTTTTCGCCCTCCTTATCGCTCCTTTCGCCCTGTGCGCGATTTTCGCCGTCAACCCGCTGGCGCTCTGGAGCGCCCACGCCGAGGACCGCTATCTCGACGTCCGCCGCGGCGAGTTCAATCCGGTCTCGATCGCGGTGACGCCCTTCGCCGGCGATCCGACGGCGGCCGGGCAGGTCACGAACATCATCACCAATAATTTCAAGCGCTCGGTGTTTCTCGCGCCGATCGATCCGAAAAGCTTTGCGGGTCCGGCGGCAAGTCCCGATCAAACGCCCGACATGGCGCCGTTTCGCGCGCTGAACGCCCAATTCGTGGTGACCGGCCGCAGCGGCCGCAACGCCGACGGAAGGCTGCAGACAGAGTTCCGCCTGTTCGACGTCTCGACCGGCCAGCAGGTCGCAGGCCAGCAATATGTGACCGATCCGAACAATTCCCGGCGCGTCGCCCATATCATCTCCGACGCCATTTTTTTCGCGGATCACCGGAGAGGGCGGCGCCTTCGATACGCGTGTCGTCTTCGTCGACGAGACGGGGCCGCCGGAGCGCCGCCGCAAGCGCCTCGCGATCATGGATCAGGACGGCGCCAATGTGCGCTATCTGTCGCGCGGCGACGATCTCGTCGTGACGCCGCGCTTTTCGCCGTCTTCGCAGGACGTAACCTATATGTCCTTCGGCGCCGCCGATCCGAAGGTGCTGCTGTTGAATATCGAGACCGGTCAGCGCGAAGTGGTCGGCAATTTTCCCGGCATGACCTTCGCCCCGCGCTTTTCGCCCGATGGACAGAAGATTGTCATGTCGCTGTCGCAGGGCGCGGCGACCAATCTCTACGCCATGGATATCAAGTCGCGTACGACGACGCGGCTGACCGACTCGGGCGCGATCGACACCTCGCCGTCCTATTCGCCGGACGGTTCGCAGATCGTGTTCGAATCCGATCGTGGCGGCAGTCCGCAGCTTTATACGATGTCGGCGAGCGGCGGCGCGCCGAAGCGGCTGTCCTTTGGCGAAGGCCGCTATTCGACGCCGGTCTGGTCGCCGAAGGGCGATCTCATCGCCTTTACGCGACAGAAGGGCGACACGTTCGCGATCGGCGTCATGCGCCCGGACGGAACAGGCGAGCGCATCCTGACGGAAGGCTTCCACAATGAGGGACCGACCTGGGCGCCGAACGGGTTATATCTGATGTTCTTCCGCGATCCCGGCGGCTCCGGCGGCTCGAAGATCTATATGGTCGATGTGTTCGGACGGGGAGAGTTTCTAGTGCCGACGCCAAGCTATGCGTCGGACCCGACCTGGAGCCCCTTGCTCAATTAGCGGATGGGACCGGTCATTTAGCGACCGGTCCCCGTCGGGGCGGCCGTCGCTAAAGATCTTATTCGCCCGAAGGCGACTCTTCCGAGCGCCCAAGCCTGCCGCGCAGTCTCGGATTGACGTGCTCCTCGCCGGCCGAATTCAGCGCCGCCAAGGCGGGCGGCGGTTCGGAAGCGAGCTCCGCGTTGCGCGCCGGCAATTCCAGCGTGACCTCACGCGTTTCCTTTTCGAGCGTCGCCGAGCGCGGGCTGACCGACCGGACGGTCCAGCCGTCGTCGTCCGCCTCGCCGATGCGCAACCGCATGGATTTTCCGGATTGATCGGCAAACAGGCCGACGCTGAACTCTTCGCCACGGACGACGCCGACCAGCGTCATCTGCGGCGGCTCGGGCTCCGCGGGGGCCGGCGGCGGAGGCGGAGGCGGCGGGGGCGGCGCAGCGGCGACGACGGGCGGGGGCGGCGGGCGGCGTGAGACGGAAAACAGCGGCCGTTCGCGCGTGGCTCGCAGCGACTCGAATGTAATCGAGGACAACGGATTGAATTTCGCGGCATGCGGGTGCGGGATCGGCGCGGCCGGGGCCTCCTCAGGCGGCGCGGATTGATCGGCCTCCTGGTCTGGCGCTTCGGCGGTCGAGATCGTGGCGGGAGCCGCCAGGGGAGCGCCCGCGTCCTTCGACGTCAAATCATTGCGGGGAGAGAGTGCCCGCTTATCCGCGCGCGAGGGCTCGGCCAAGGCGAGGGCAGGCAAGGCGGCTGCAAGCATGAGGGCGGTCAACGTCACGCGGCACGAGATCATTTCGGGACCCGCCATTGACCCGCGACGTCGATTTGCACCCGCATCTTTTTTCCTTCCGCTGCGTCGCTCCCATGGGACGACTGGATAATCAGTTGCTCAACGAACAGGAAGGGCGCCCGTTCCTCAATATCGTAAAGCAACGGCTGCAACGCCGCCTGTGCGACTTCGCAACTGGTCGACAGGACCACAAACCCTTCGCTCGCCTGCGATCCCTGAAGATCGATCTGCGAGGACAATACGCTCCCCCCGACCGCCGCGACCGCGGCGACGACTCGGCGCTGCAGCTCCGCGCCGGCGACAGTGATGGTCGGACCTTCGAGAAAAGGCGAGCCCTCGACTTCGTCGCCAGATTGCTTCCCCGCGCCGACGCGTCCCTCGATCGCGGCAAGTCTCGAGCCAGCGGAGAGATAGTCGGCGTAGGCGTCGCCCAGGCCGGCCAAGGTCAACCATATCGTCACAATCAAGCCTATCACAACTGCGACATAGACTAAAGCGGCTAGGGCGCCCGATTGGTTAAGGCGTTTGCCTAAGTCGGCGAAGTTCATTGGCTCTGCGCCTCCGGCCTATGGACGCCCGGCGAGATATGCGCCTCGATGAAGAAATGCTGCCCGGCGTCCGACGGCAGCCGCGTTGTCGGCGCGAAAAACACGGCATGCGTGAATTGCGGCGATTGCTCGATCAGACGGATGAGCCCGGTGGCGTCGCGCGCGACGCCGACGATCTGGACCTTGTCGCTTTCGACGCGCAATTCGGTCAGATAGGAATCATCGGGAAGAATGCGCGACAATTCGTCGTAAACGACGATCATCGAAGGCGCGTCGCTCTTCCTTTGCCGCAACGCAAGGGCGGCCGCATTGTTCGGGTCGTCGCCTGAGCCCAGCGCCGCGCGGCGCTGGGCGATGTTGCGATTGATATCCTCCAGCCGCGACTGGAGTTCGCTCGTCGCGAAGCCTGAAACCGCGAGAGCGGCGGCGCAAAGGAGGCCAAGGCCGATGAGGAGACCCGCGAGCCAGCGCCGCAGCCGTCTGGCGTCGAGCGCCGCGCCGACTTTTTGCTCGAATATTTTGACGGGCTGGGTTTCGCCCGGCGGATTTCCGGCGTCGGGCGCCCGGGTCGAAATGATGACGGTCTCGACGCCGAAGCCGGCGATCGCCTCGACAAAGGGCGTCAGTAGCCGCCGCGACGTCGCGGCGACGGTGACGAGCATGCGGTCGCCCGCGGTGTCCGTCGACGGCAGGCAGCCAAACGCCGCCTCGGCGGGTCCCCATGGAGTGAGTCGATCGATCTGAGCCCGGATGATGCCCTCGAGAAAGTCGGAGGCGCGGCGGGGCAGGTAAAGCGGCCGGAACAGGAAGCGGTCGGACCGCAGCACGATCTCGACGCGCGCGCCCGACAAGATTTGTCCCAGCGCCGCGCCGTCAGCGGCGATGACGGCGCCGTCCTTGATCCGGATCAGTCCTGCGCCCGCGCGGGCTTTGGCTTCGGCCTTGCGCGCAGCCGCGCCTCCCTTCGCGCCGGGCGGGGAGGAATCCTCGATCGTGAAGGCGCCGTCGTCGCCCTCGGCAAGGCGGGCAAAACGCGGCGGCCGCAAGGTCTCGCGCCAGGCCAGCGCGGCGGCGGCCACTTCGTCCAGCCAATGCGAGGCCCTGGCGGACAGCGTGTCGATGAAACTCATGCCATTTTCCGGCTAGATCACGGTGATTTGGGTTGGATCGATATCATGTGTTTAGAAACTTCCATCGAAATCGTCACGCCAGGCGACAATGCGGTAGGGCTGCGCGTCTTTGTCGGCCAACAAGATGACGGCTTCGGAATTGACGCGGCGCCCTGATGAAAAACGCAGTCCGACATTGACGCGGCTCGCCTTGCGCGGTTCGAGCGACACGCTGTCCTTGGCCTGCCCGAGCAGCGACAGGATCGCCTTGGCGTCAAGCGAGCCGCGCCTTTCAACAATCGTCGCGGCCACGTCGGCGTCGAGATGCGGCAGGCTTTGCACAATTTCGGGCGCTGCCGCGAAGACGTCGATCTGCGGCAAGCCGTTGAACACGGTCACGAAAGCCATGCAGCTTTCGACGAGGTCCGGCGGAAGGCCCAGGACGAAGCGCAGCTCGGCGATATTCTGGAACGGCGTCTGTCGCGGCGCGTAACTGAGGCCTGCGTCCTTATAGAGATCGGCCTCCTTGTTCTGTTTGCCCGCCTCGCCTTTCTTGCGCCAGCCGATGATGCGGTCGGCAAACGAATCGGCGTCGTCAGGCTTGGCTCCGAGGGTCTTGAACAGCCCGGCAAGCAGCTCTTTCGGGGCGGCGTTGAGGTCGATTCGCCCGCCCTCGCTGCGGAAGCTCACGAGAATTTCGGCGCCGCCCATCCGAAACTTGAATTCGCCCAGGCTGCGCGGGTCGTCGTCGCTGCGCCCGAGCAGCCGCAGCGCCGTTAGTTCCAGAGCGGAGGAGACCAGCGCCTCGGCCTGCAGCCGGTCGGAGGAAACGCGGGCGGCGACCGCGCTGGCGCTGGCATAGAACGAGTAAACGGAGGCGAGGGTCGCCAGCGCGGCGAGGATCCACAAGACCGCAACGATGACAAAGCCGCTTTCGCCGGAGGCCCGCGCCATAGCGGAGCGTCTCATAACACAGCGCCATGCGGGGGCGCCGAGCCGGCAGGGGGCGACGCATTGGGCGCGGCGGGCTCGCGCGCCTTGCCGGGTTCGGACAGACATTGCGAGCCGCCTCCCGTTGCGGCGCAAGAGGCGGGCGCATTGACATGGATCAGCGCCGCCGTCGAGGCGGCGAGGATCTCATCCGAGGGACCGTCGCGCACGGTAATGCGAACGGCGGCCGGCAGGCGGTTCGAGTCGGTCCAGGCTTCGCTCCAGACGCGATCCGCCCCCGCGAAGCCGAATGAAATTTTCAGGGGGGGCCGCAGCAGCAGGCTCTTGTCCGAAAATTCAAAATCCTCGGATTTCGCGGCGACGCTTGACTGCGGCGTGAAGACGGCGCGCGAGCGGCTGAGACCGCCGTCATCGCCGCCGGCGATTTTGATGATCTCGAGTCCGGTGGGCGCCGGTCCCGTCGAGGGTTTGGGGCCGATTGGCGCGCGCACGAAAGTGACCGAGTCGGCTGAGCCATAGAACAGAATATTGGGATCGCCGATCGGCGTCATATATTCGGCGGCGGCGAGATCCGAGGTGATCCGATCCAGCGCGAGGCTGACGAGTTCCGTCCGTTCGATCCGATGGAAACCGGCGCGCCAGCGGGGCAGCCATTGCCCGGTGATGACGCCAAGAATTGATAGAATGAGGCCCATCAGGGCGACCGCGACGAGCGCCTCGAATAGCGTGAAGCCCGCCTCGCTTTGCCGGGGATTTGCAGCGGCTCCGGTAAAGCTCATTTGGTCTCGCTCGGAACGAGGCGCAGCGTTTCGACCTCGATCGTCGCGCCCGATTCGCTGCGCACCTTGATGACGATCTTCTGCGGCGTCCAGGCCGGCGCGGTCTTGTCGGAAGGCGGCGGCGAAGGGTCGGGGAAGGGCGTCGAGCCAATCAGGAAACCTGCTTCGCCCATATCGCCCGACAGCTCCTCGGTGAGATGGCCGCGGTCGGGCAGGGCCGCCTCGATCTTGCGCAACGCGGAGACGAGCGTCAGCCTCTGCTCGACCTGCCGCACGGAGCGGGAATTCGACGCCACCAGCGAGCCGATTGCGGCAAGGCAGACGGCGATGACGGCGAGGGCGACCAGCGCTTCGATGAGGGTAAAGCCGGCGCGGCCCGAAGCCCGGACAAAAGCCGGCCTTAGCGACCGGCGAAAAAAACGCGGCGGCTCAAAAGGTTTTCTGGGGCACAATTTCGACGCCTCCGGTGAGCCAGGCGACGCGTACTTCGAGGGTCTCGCCCAGCCGCGACAGGGAGAGCGCGCCGCCGCAGGACAATCCGGACGCGAAGAAGGAGATCGTCGTGCCGCCGGCGCGCTGATCGCAGGTGTCCGCCAGCATGGCGCTGAAATTGACGTCCTCCGGCACGATAACGCGATTTTGACTGGCGCCAGAGCGGATGACGCGCCCCGCCGTATCGATTTCGGTCGAGACCGGCGCGCCGCGGCGCATAGCGGCATTGCGGTCGGCCTTGAGAATGGTCGCCGTCGCCATCGCCAGCGCCTGAAGCTGGGCCGGCGAGGTGCCGCGCGGAAAGGCCGGCATCACAAGCGCCGCGAGGATCGCGATGATGGCGAGCACGCAGACCGTCTCAAGCAAAGTGAAGCCGCCTTGACCGCGTCGTGAGTTCATCGGCTCTCCGCTTTCTTCAGGCCTCCGATTTCCGTGCTTTTGATGTCGGCGGCGAGACCCGCGCCGCCTTCCTGCCCGTCGGAGCCGAGCGATGTAATTTCGAATGGACCGCGCTCCGCCGGCGAACGGTAAATATAGGCATGCGACCAAGGATCGAGCGGGACATTGTTGCCCTTTATATATGGGCCGTTCCAGGAGGTTGCGCCACCCGGCCGCTGAACCAGCGCCGTCAGCCCCTGCGCCGTTGTCGGATAGCGCCCCATATCGAGGAAATAGAGGTCGAGCGAACTCGAAAGGCTTTCGATTTGGATGGTCGCCGCCTTGACCTTGGATTCCGAGAGATAATTCAGAACGCGCGGGCCGACGAGGCCCATGATCAGGCCGATGATGGTGATGACGACCAGAATTTCGACGAGGGTGAATCCCGCCTCGCCGGCGCGGCGGGAAAGGGATGTCCCGCCGGGCTGCGCGCCGAGCCGAAAGAAGGCGACGAAGGATGTTTTGACGTTGTTCATTCCGCGACCGTTGTTCAATGTGTCCCGCAATTCTTCTGATCGATTATTGCGACCAAACCATGAGCCTGTCCCGCCGCTTGCCGCTCTCCCGATCGGTGTCGGAGCAGGTCATTTGATCATCTCAGCCCACCACCTGGCTGACCGACATGAGCGCCGTCATGATCGAGACGATCAGGCCGCCGACGATGATGCTGATCGTGACGATCGCCAATGGCCCGATGACGCCGACGAGCTTGTCGAGGCTGCGTTGCAGCTTCACCTCATAATATCCGGCGATGCGCTCCGCGAGCAGAGGCAATTGCCCGGAATCTTCGCCCAGCCTCAAGGTGCGCACCGCCATCGGCGGCAGAGCGCGGGTGTCGCTAAGCGCGTCTGACAACTTGCCGCCGTGGCGCACGCGATCGACCGTTTGCTGCCAAGCTGGCGAGCCGCCAGCGGTCGCCATCATGTCGGCGAGAATGCGCAAGGTGGCGGTCAGCGTCACCCCGGCGGCGAGCAGCACGCCGAGATTGCGGCAAAAGACAGCCGTTTGATGATAGCTCATGATCCGGCTGACGAGCGGCAGCCGCGCCAAAGCGCGCATCAGGGCGTTGCGCGTCTGCGGCCGGCGCAGCAGGAAAAACGCGGCGGCGCCCGCCGCCACGAATCCGAGGCCAAGCGCCGCTTTGTTGGCCGAGAAGAAATCCGACAGGGCGAGGAAGCCCGTCACGATTGGATCGAGCTTGGCGTTGAAGTCGCGCAGCACGGCCCCGAATTGCGGCAGCACGAAAGTCAGAAAGAAAATCAGCACGGCCCCGGCGGCGGAGAGCACGAAGGCCGGATAGCGCAGAGCGTCGCCAACCTTGCGCCGCAATGCCTCGGCGCGCGTGCGCTCGGCCGCGATCGCCTCGAGCACGGGAACGAGATTGCCCGATGTTTCGCCGACGCGAACAAGCGCGACATACATCGGCGGGAACAAGGCGGGGTGATGGGCGAGCGAGTCGGCGAAGCTCTCGCCGCCCAGAATCGCCGCTGTCAGCTTCGCGATCGTCGGACGCAGGCGTCCGACGTCGGAGTCGGTTGCGACAAGCTCCAAGGCTTCGTTGATGCGCGCGCCCGTGCGCAGCAGCAAGGCGAGATCGCCGGTGAAGAAGGTGACTTCCTCGAAGCGCGGCGCGGCGGTGAAGCTGAGGCCGAAGCGCGCCGCGTTTTTGCCGGCGTCATCGAGCTTGGTGTCGACCGGGATGAGGCCAAGATATTCGATGCGCAGCGCGACCTCGGCCGCGCTTTCGGCCGCGATGACGCCGCTGACGACTTCGCCCGTCTGGGTCAGCGCGGAATAGCGAAAACTGAGCATATAACGAGATCCGGCGAGGACGCGGATAGGGTGCGCGAAAGTCGGCGCGGTTCGGGGAGTCTGTCAATACAAATCTCCGAGGCCGTCCGGGTCTTCGCCGCGAGCCGGCGCGGCGGCTTCGGCGCCGGCCTCAGCGGATCGTGGTCACCCGCAAAACCTCGGCGGTCGAGGTGACGCCTGATCGGCATTTGGCGACGGCGTCCTCGACCATCGTCGTCATGCCGGCGCGGCGGGCGGCGCGGTCGATGCTGTGCGCGTCGGCATGCGGGCCAACCAGTTCATAGGCCTCGCCCTTGAGCTCGAGGATCTCGAAGATTCCGTTACGGCCGCGATAGCCAAAGCCGCCGCAGCGCTCGCAGCCGACCGGCTCATAGATGGCGTCGTCGCAACGAAGGCCGAGCGCGCTGAGCCGCGGATCGGCCTCCAGCGCCTCCTGCGTCAAAATGCGCTTCTTCTTGCAGCGCTCGCAGAGCACCCGCACAAGACGCTGCGCGATCACCGCCCGCAGCGTCGATTTCAGCAAGAACCCCTCGACGCCGAGATCGAGCAGACGCGGGATGGCGGCGGCCGCGGATTCGGTGTGCAGCGTCGTCAACACCAGATGGCCGGTCAGCGCGGCGTGGACGGCGATGTTCGCCGTCTCAGAATCGCGCACCTCGCCGACCATGATGACGTCGGGATCCTGGCGCACGAAGGCGCGCATCGCCGTGGCGAAGGTCAGACCGATGCCAGCCTTGACCTGGCTCTGGTTCACCCCCGGCAATTCATATTCGACCGGATCCTCGATGGTCAGGATTTTCCGCGAGGGCTGGTTCAAGAGCGACAGCATGGTCGCGAGCGAGGTCGTCTTGCCGCTGCCGGTCGGGCCGGTGACGACAAGCAGCCCATGCGGAAGCTCGAGCAGCCGCATCAAAATTTTTTCATCCGCGGCGGAGAGGCCGAGCCTTGCGACGTCGAGCAGGCCGCGATCCTGCGGCAGGAGGCGGAGCACAGCGGATTCGCCATATTGCGTCGGCATGGTCGCGACGCGAATGTCGATGTCGGACCTTGCGATGCGCTGGCGCGCGGCGCCGTCCTGCGGCAGGCGCCGTTCGGCGATATTGAGGCCCGCGAGGATTTTTATGCGCGACAGCAGGGCTTGCGGCAGGGCGTCGGCGGGCGCCGGAACCGTCCGCAGCAGTCCGTCGACGCGCATGCGCACGGTCAGCCCGTTGCGAAACGGCTCGATGTGGATGTCGCTGGCGCGGAGCTCGACGGCGCGTTCGAGCAGATCGTTGACGGCGCGCACGACGGGGGCGCCGCTGGCGAGGTCGCGCAGGCTTTCAATGTCGTCGTCGGCGCTGGCGCTCGGCCGCCGTTCGTCGGGCGAGGCGGCCTCATCCGCGCCGATCCGCTCGCCGAGGATGATCGCAATATCTTCGAAAGAGGCGACCTCGACCTCGACCGGTCCGCCGAGCACGATCTCCGCCGCCCGCGCGGCGGCGCGGTCGCTTGGATCGGCGGCGGCGAGCTTTAAGCCGCCATCCTCGGCCCTGAACGGAAAGATCGACGTTTCGCGCAGGAAACGGGCCGAAAACCGGTCGGTCAGCGCTTTCGCCGCGACAAGCTCCGGCAGACTCAGGCGCCGCATGCCATAAAAATGCGCGACTTCGTCTGCAAATCCATTCGCCGAAAGGTCTGTCGCCTCCCAGATTTTCCGTAAGACCGGCTCGCCGGTCGGCTCGCTTGAGACGAGGGTCGCGACCGTCGCCTCGGACGACAGCAGTTTCTTATTTACGAGGAATTTAGCGAATTCGTCTAAAGAGCTGGAGCTCATGAGATCGCGCCTGGCGAAAGGTTGCGTAAATTTCGTCGTAATGCCTGAATATGGTCGTAAGAAGCCGTTTAGAAAGCTCGTCTGGCTGCGGCGTCTCCCCTGCTGGCGGGCAAGGCTTCATCATAGTATCAAACTGTGACATTCATCGCTAACGCGTCGGTTCGGTCCTCAGCCGCATCTAGTTCGAGTAGGGTTATTGTTGAGACTCCAGGGCCGCGCCAAAGTTTATCTTTCGAGCCGCGCGATTTCGGCTGGCTTGATCGTATGTATCATCGTTCTCGTTGCAGCCTGCGCGCAGACGCCGCTGATCGGCGGCGGCAATGAAGCGCCGGACGCCGTCGATCGCGTTCGCGGCCTCGATCTGCAGCCGCGCTTTCCGAAATCGAGCGATACGGTTAACACCGGCGTCGGCGGCAATGACCGTCCGCAGCTCTACTATGGCAGCGCCGCGGACGGTGCCGCGCCTCCCCCTGGCGGAAGCGATAGCGCCGGCGCAGGATCCGGCGCTGGCGGCGGGGGCGTCGATCTCAACTTTGAAAATGCGCCGATCACCGCGGTGGCCAAGGTCATCCTCGGCGACGTGCTTGGCGTCGGCTATGCCGTCGACCCGCGCGTGCAGGGCACAATCACGCTGTCGTCGGGGCGGCCCGTGCCGAAATCGCGGCTGCTGTCCGTCCTCGAGAGCGCGCTGCGCACCAGCAACGCCGTCCTGGTGAATGACGCCGGCGGCTATCGCATCATTCCGGTCGACGACGCCGTCGGAAATGGAAGCGTCGATCGCGGCGGCTCCCGGCTCGAGCCGGGCTACGGTATGACCGTGGTTCCGGTCCAGCATGTTTCGGTCCAGACCATCAACAAGCTGCTCGAAGGCTTCGCCACGCGGCCCGGCGCGATCCGTGTCGATTCCGGGACGAATATGGTCATCATCGTCGGCACCGGGGTCGAGCGCCGCACCGCCGTCGACACGGTCCTCAGCTTCGACCAGGACTGGATGCGCGGCCAATCGGTCGGCATTTTTCCGGTGAAGAACACGACTCCCGAGCCGATCGTCGTCGAACTCGAGAAGATTCTCGACTCGGGCGAGGCCGGCCTCAGCCAGAACATGGTGAAGCTGCAGGCGATGAACCGCTCCAACGCCGTGCTCGTGGTGGCGCGCAAGCCCGAGCTTTTGCGCGCGGCGGCGACCTGGATCGCCCGTCTTGACGGATCGGCGACGGCAAGCACCGGCGTCAAGGTTTACCGCGTCCGCTACGGCGATGCGAAGCTGATCGCAAGACTGCTCAGCGACCTCTTCACCGGCGGCGGCGGCAGCAGCGACAGCGCCGCGAATTCGCTGGCGCCAGGGTCCGGCTCCTCTGTGTCCACCACCGACCGCCTGACGGGCGGAACCGCGTCTCTCGCCGCATCGGCGGGCGGAGGCGGATCGGCCGGTTCATCGCTTGGCGCCGGCTCTGGCTCCAGTAGTTCCTCGTCATCCCTTGGCGCTGGCGCAGGTTCATCGTCAGGCGCCGGTTCGCAGAGCCCGTTCGGCACGCTCGGCACCGCCGCGGGCGCCGCAGGCGGCGCCGATAGTTCGGCGGGGGGCGGCGCAGGCTCCAGCTCGGGAGGACTTGGCGGCGGCGGCGGCGGCAAAGGTCCCGTGCTGCTTCCGGGCGTCAGGATCATGGCCGACGCGGCCAATAATTCCGTCGTCATCTACGCCAATCAGGAAAGCTACCGGATCATCGAAAAAGCGCTGGAGCAGCTCGACCGGCCAAAGCTGCAGGTCGCGATTGACCTGACCATCGCCGAGGTGACGTTGAACGACACGCTGAACTATGGCGTGCAGTTTTTCCTCGGCAGCAGCAATCTCGGACTTGGCGCCAACAATGGCTTCGTCACCAATACGGCGGCGGGCGTGCCGCTGGCGCAGACGGGAGGCGTCGCCTCTGCCGCCGGCACATTGCCCGGCTTCAATCTCACCATCGGCAATGCGTTGAGCCCGCGCGCCATCATCAACGCGCTGCATCAATATACCGACGTCAAGGTGCTCTCCAATCCTTCGCTGGTCGTCGTCGACAATCAGGTCGCGACTCTGCAGGTGGGCGATGAAATCCCGATCCAGACCGGTTCGGCGACGGTGCTTTCGGCCAATAACGCCGTCGTCAACACGATCGACTATAAGAACACCGGCATCATCTTGCGCGTGCAGCCGCGCGTGAATTTCAATGGCAATGTCTCGCTCGACGTCGAGCAGGAGATCAGCAATCAGGCGGGAACGAGCGCGCTCGGACCGACCTTCTCGCAGCGCAAGGTCAAGAGTTCGATCCTCGTCGCCAGCGGGCAGACCGTGCTGCTCGCCGGGCTGATCAGCGATGGCGTCAATGGCACAAAGGCCGGCATTCCGGTCGCTGACCAGATTCCTGTCCTCGGCAATCTTTTCAACAATAGCTCAAACAGGCTGGTCAGCCGAACGGAACTCATCATCTTCATCCGGCCGCAGATCATCCGCGACGGCGTCGACGCCTCTTTCGTGGCCGAGGAGCTGCGCTCCAAGCTGCGCGGCAACAAGGTCGGCGACATCTATCCGACGGGCGCAGTGACGCCGATCCCGCTGCGGGCGCTGCAGCAATGAGTTGGCGTGAGACGGCCGTCCTTTACCGCGGCGGCGACGCGCGTGAGGGCCGCATGATCGGAATCGCCGCGCTGGCCGGCCTTGGCGCCGCCGCCGTTGCGGCGAGCCTTTCCTTCGCTCCGGGCGTCTCCGGCTGGTTCGGCGCGGCTCTGGCGCTTTTAACGCTCGCCATCGCAATTATCGATGCGCGTTCCTTTCTGATCCCGAACGAATTGAGCCTCGCCGTTTTCGCATTGGCGCTCGCCTCTGCGGCGGTTGGCGCGCCGGAGGGCGCAGTGACGGGCGTAGCATTCGCCATCCTGCGCGCCTGCGTCCTCGGCCTCGCCTTTTTCGCCCTGCGGGAAGTTTATTATCGCTGGCGCGGCCGCGAGGGCATCGGATTTGGCGACGTCAAGCTCGCCGCGGCCGGCGGCGCGTGGCTCGACTGGCCGATGATGCCGGTCGCCGTCGAGATCGCCGCGCTCACGGCGATCGCCGCCTACGCGCTCGTCCAGTCGGCCGGTCGCCGCCGCATCGACCCCTCCGGGCGTTTGCCGTTCGGCCTCTTTCTCGCGCCGGCCATCTGGCTCGGCTGGCTCATTCAGACCGGAAATTTTGGATTTTGAGGCAGGCCATGGCCGTTTTAGCGAATCCTGCAAGTTCTTCGACGGAGCGGCTGGGGGACCCGCGGCGCGCCCGCTTCCTGCGCAGCGCGATGGCCGTTTGCCTCTTTTTCGCGGCCGCGGTCCCCGGCCGGGCGCAAGATCGCCTGCAGGTCGGCGTCGCGGCGGCGCGCGCCCATAATTACGTCAAGGCGGCGGAAATTTTTCTGCCCCTGGCGGCGTCCGGCGATCCGCGCGCCCAGGCCTTTCTCGGTTTTATGTATCAACGCGGCCAGGGCGTGCCGCAGAACTGGGTCGTCTCGGCGGCCTGGTATCGGTGCTCGGCCAATCAGGGCTTCGCCAATGCGCAATATGAACTCGGCCTGATGTACGATAAAGGCCACGGCGTTCCGCAGGATTATGTTCTTGCCTATACTTGGCTTAATCTTGCGGTCGCCGGCGCGGGGCCGGAACGCGATCATTGGGTCGTCGTGCGCGACGCCGTGCTGTCGAAACTGACCCTTTTGCAGCGGCAGACGGCGCAATTGCTCGCTTTTACGCAGCCTCCGGCGCAGCCTTGCCTGCCGATCGAGACGGGGCTTTGAGCAGGCCGCGTTTGAACGCGGCCCGCTTTGACTTGGCGCGCGAAAATCGCGTATAGGGCTGTTCGTCGGCGCCTCGATGAAGGGACGCTGCGCGGGTGTAGCTCAATGGTAGAGCAGCAGCCTTCCAAGCTGAATACGAGGGTTCGATTCCCTTCACCCGCTCCAATCTTTCCAGTTTTATTTGTATTTTGCGCTTATGCGCCGAATCCAGGGGTCGGTAAGGCCGGACCAAATTGCAAGATTGGCTGTCCTCTAAGCGTCAGACAACTTTACGCTCAGCTTCTTACGCGCTTCCACTAGCATCGTTGTCAGGCCGCGTTCGGCCTTTCTGTAAATCATTGGCCCAATTGTGGCCGATGCGCTGACTTCGAGGGTGGCAGCGGAAACTGCGGGAAACCGTGAATTCAAGTTTTTCGCGAAGCGCTCTATCCAGTTGGGGTCCTGATCGAGCGGCACAAAATATTGGGCCTGCTGCCCCGGTGCCAGTTGAACTGGCAATGGGCTCGACAGGAGATCGGCGCCGATGATTTGCACGAAGAGCTTTTTTCTGAAAATGCCCATCCTCCAGCCGATATGGGTAAGGGTGATGGGCTGTTGTCCTGCGTTAATTGCCTTAATCACCACGAACTCCGGAGTGTGCTCCTCGCCTGGCGTTACCACAAGTCTGTGTCCTGAGCTCAGATCGAGAATGACAGCTGTCTGGCGTCTCGCCAAGTAGAGCGACACAACACAGCAAGCAATGTGCCCACACCAGATATCCAAGATCCAGCCACTTCCAGTATGCGCAGCGTCCGCTCTTCCATTTTTGATCCGTCACCTGGTTGTATTGCTTAACAATGCTTGCTCCAATTTTTCCCGACGGATGACAGTCGAAACTTGAGTCGCTTGCGCGCCGCGCGAGACCGATTGAGGCTCAAGATCGGGCGGGCCGCTCGACGATATTCGTCCAAAAACGGCGAAGACTGTCGAGGCCTCCGGCCGTGGAGCTCCAGAGCGTTGCATCGCCAATCAGCAGATCTCCGGCAAAAGTCTCCGGCCGCGACTGGAGCAGGGCGTCGAAGGTCGTGTGTCCGGCCTCGACACAAGGGTGGGGAGGCGCGGTCAGATCGATCGCCTGCCGCGCGAGCACGTCGAGTTTGACGGCGGCGTCGCCGAGACGTTCAAAATGCGGCAGATGCGGGTGGAGATTGAAACTCGTGACGCCGGCCAGTAGGTTCAGGCGGTCGAGCGCGGTTTCGATCTCGATCGGCGCCGGCGATCCATCCGGCGCTGCGGCGGGATGAAGCCCGAAATGATTTTCGACCGGAACCCCAAGCGCTGCGAGAAGCGAGCGGCCGAACCCGCCAAAGCGTTGTTGCGGCGGAATGGTGCGATCGCCATGGTGCAGGAAGGCGGCTTCTTGAAGCTGACGGCGCTCACTGTCGGAGAGGTTATGGGCCTCGCCGATATTATGGTGCGGGCAGACGAAAACAAGATGATCCGGGTTGTCGAGGAAGCGCCGAACGGCGTCCGCCTCGGCGGCGCTCGCCTGCTGCCCGGTTCGGAGCGAATCGAAGCTGACGACGATCAATGTGTCGACGCGTTCGAGAATTGCGTGGTCCAGCGGCGTTTGCTCGCCGCTGTCGTCCACGCGCTCGACTTCAAGCACAGCTGCGCCGGTCGCAGCGCCCGTCTGCTCGACGAAGGCCGTATAATTCGGCTTCAAAATATGGTCGAGGAAGCCCGTGATGCTCTGGTCGAAGCGACGAGGGTCTGAAAATTCCTCCAGCCGCGGCCAGAGCATGCGCCGGCTTTCGAACAGCGCCGGAAATCGGTTTTCGATAATCGAAAGAGGGGCGCCGGTTTCGCCCGGCCGGCTCCAGGCGTAGTAGAGGGCGACTTTGCGGGCCATTTCGCAATCCTTTGCAGCGGGACGCTTGGGGTCGAGACGAGCAAGCCTGCGTCGCGACGGCGTGGCAAAAGCCAAATTACCCTGTCAGCCGCTTTTTGGCTCGCCTCATTTGTTCTGTCGCGCCCGAAGCCGAACTCGCTCTATCCTGCGCATCGCAGCGGGCGCATGCAATAAATGTTGCATCTTTACATCGCCGGCGGACAAATGTTCGGCGCGCGACGAAGCTCGTAGAGGAGCGATTATCGAACTAGAACAATACTAAAACACAACACTTGCGACAGGCGAAAGCCTCGCCTTATCCCTTCTACAGGCAACATCTGGTTGCAGCTTTTGGGGGACGATATGCGCGTTTCTTTACTTAGCGCTTCGCATCGGCGCAGCTGGACGCGCGCTGCTGCGTCCGCGGTCGCTTTGACCATCGGATCGACGGGCCTCGCTTATGCCGCGGACGCAGCGGCTAAGCCGCCGGAGCCGCCGCCGCCCGGCATATGCGATGCGCAGCCGTCGATCACGACCAGCATCGCCATTCCGGTTGCAGGCGACATCAAGAAATATCTCTGCGACCACGGGATCAACTTCCAGGTCAATTACATCGGCGAAGTGTTCGGCAATCCGACCGGCGGCATCAAGCAGGGCGCCCGCTATGAGCAGCGCGTCGAACTCGGGCTTGACGCCGATCTCGACAAGCTGGCCGGATTGAAGGGGCTGACCTTCCATGTCAACGGCTATTCGATCGCGGGACAGAGCGTCACGACCTATAATCTTCTGAACTATTCGGCGATCAGCAATATCGCGGCGCATCCCGCCCTGTTGTTGTTCGAGCTCTGGGCCGAGCAGAAACTGTTTGACGACAAGGTCGCGATCCGCATCGGCCAGCTTGCGGCGGACAGCGAATTCTTCATCAGCGAATTCGGCGGCCTCTACACCAACTCCACCTTCGGCTGGCCAAATCCGATGGCCGTCAACCTGCCGAGCGGCGGCCCGGCCTATCCCTTCGCCACGCCGGCGGTGCGCATCAAATATAATCCGATCGATTCGGTCACGTTGATGGGCGCTGTGTTCAACGGCGATCCGACCGGCGCGGGATTTACCGGCGAAGTATATCAGAACGATCCCTCCGGAACGGATTTCCGGCTGAAGGATTCGCCGTTCGTTATTGGCGAGGGGGCCTATGCCTACAATCAGGAGAAGGAGGGGACTGGCCTCGCCGGCACGCTGAAACTCGGCGGCTGGTATCATTTCGGCAATTTCGACAGCCAGCACTTCGACACCAATAATGTGTCGCTCGCCTCTCCGGACAGCAACGGAATAGCAAAGCAGATCCGCGGCGACTGGGGCCTTTACGGCATCCTCGACCAGATGGTGTGGCGCCTTCCCGGCGACGATCCGAAGAAGGGCGTCGGCGTCTTTGCGCGCGTGACAGGCGCCCCGAATTTTCAGAACACCATGAACTTCTATGTCGATGGCGGCGTGAACTTCATGGGTCTGTGGTCCGCCCGTCCGGATGATTCGTTCGGCCTCGCCGTCGCCTATTCGGAGATTTCGCCGTCGGCGCGCGCATTCGACCAGGAGACCGCGGTCTTTTCAGGAACCTATATGCCGTCCCGCAACTATGAAGTTGCGCTCGAACTTACCTATTCGGCGCAGATCATCCCAGGCTTCACGATCCAGCCGGATTTCCAATACATCTTCCATCCTGGCGCCAACGCGGCGAACCCGCTCGATCCCAACAACGCCCCGATTCCGGACGCCGCGGTGTTTGGCGTGCGTTCGGTCATCAGGTTCTGACGGCGGACCCTCGCCCCAAAGCCGTGGTCTAATAGGCTCGACGCCTCCGCCTCGCGGGGGGCGTCGTTCGTCTTTACGCCCGCCGATCCGTTGACGCCGCAACGTCTTGAGGGCTAAGCCTCGTCAAGAGGAGCGGAGCATGGTCGAAGACGTCATCATTGAAACCCGCGGGGCCTGCGGACTGATCACCCTCAATCGGCCGGCCGCGCTGAATTCATTGAATATCGGCATGGCCCAGGCGATTGCCGCCGCGCTCGATCGCTGGCGGACAGACGCGGCGGTCGGATGCGTCGCGATCAGGGGAGCGGGCGGGCGCGCCTTTTGCGCCGGGGCCGATATTCGCGCCCTTTATGAACTCGGCAAGAGCGGGCGAGGCGACGAACAGCTCGCTTTCTTCCGTCAGGAATACCGTCTCGATCAAAGCATCGCGCGCTATCCCAAGCCCGTCGTCGCACTGATCGACGGCATTGTCATGGGCGGAGGGGTCGGGCTCTCCGTGCACGCCGCTCATTGCGTCGCCGGCGACAATGTCACTTTCGCCATGCCCGAAGTCGGCATCGGGTTTTTCCCGGACGTCGGCGCGACCTATTTTCTTCCGCGCCTGCCGGGCGCCATCGGCGCCTTTCTCGCCCTGACCGGCGCGCGGATCGGCTCCGGCGACGTGCTGGCGCTAAAACTCGCCTCGGCCTATGTCCCCACAGCCCGCCACGATGCGCTGGCGGAGCGGCTCGCGAAGGGGGAAGAGCCAGCGGCTGCGATCGCGGCGGAAGCGGCAGATCCGCCGGAGTCCGCCTTCATCAAAGAGCGCGGCTGGATCGATCGCTGCTTCAAGGCGAGGACGGCCGCGGCGATCGCGCAGCGGCTTGGCAACGAACAATCGGGTTTTGCCGCCTCATGCCTCGCCGCGCTCGCCTCGAAGTCGCCGACGAGCCTCGCCATCGCCTTGCGTCAGGTTGAGATCGGCGCCGGTCTCGATCTCGAAGAGGCGCTGCGCGTCGAATTCCGCATCGCCGCGCGCATTCTTGCCGGCCATGATTATTATGAGGGCGTGCGGGCGACGATCATCGACAAGGATCAGCGGCCGAAATGGTCGCCCGCCGACCTTGCAGCAGTCGACCCGGCAGATGTTGAGGCCTATTTCGCCCCGCTCGCCGATGAGCTCGAATTCTCCGCGCCGGCGCACGCCGGATGAAGAATTTTGGCGGCTCCGAACGAGAGGCGGCCCGAGATGGATCGGCGGCGATCCGGATCGGCGATGCCGGCGCACAGGAAGAAAAATCGATCTGGGGACTGATCCTCGTTGTCTTCATGCGCGTGCTGGCGGCGCTGTGGGTGTTTCAGGGCTTAAGCCAATGGGGCGCCATCTTGACGCCGCGCGAACCTTTGTTCGATCAGGTCAACGGCCTCTTCGGGGCGGCGGTTATCTTTTTCGCCATCCTCGATCTTGTGGCGGCTGTTGGGCTGTGGTTGGCGACGCCCTGGGGCGGCGTGCTGTGGCTGTTCAGCGCGATCGCCCAGATCTTCGCGGCGCTGATGATTCC
Source organism: Methylocella silvestris BL2 (assembly GCF_000021745.1). Taxonomy (NCBI): domain Bacteria; kingdom Pseudomonadati; phylum Pseudomonadota; class Alphaproteobacteria; order Hyphomicrobiales; family Beijerinckiaceae; genus Methylocella; species Methylocella silvestris. The sequence goes on along the minus strand of NC_011666.1, from coordinate 988,290 downwards.
CGGCTTCTTCGCCACCGCCTGGATCGGCGTCAATATGATATTGATCATCGCTTATTTCGCGCTGACCTGGCGGGCCGGGCGAGCGCGCGAGGACGCCAGCCGCCGCCGATGAACCCGGAAGAGATGCGATAAGCTCGCTGAACTTTGAAATGCGTGCTTTGGAGCATGACAGGCCCATGCTCCAATCCTTAAGCGCTACAGCCCGCCGCCAGGCGCATCCGCCCGGCGCGCCGGATGTTCAACGGTCGCCGAGGCTGCCGCCGGCGTCGGCGAGAGCCGCGCCGACCTCGAGGCCGAGATCGTCCATAGTGGCTTCTTCGACCACATTGACTTCCTCGCCGGCGGCCTGACGCTCGGCTTCGGCCGGCGAGCGGGCGACATTGACCGTGATCGTCGCGACCACCTCAGGGTGAAGATGAACCGGCACCTCATGCAAACCGATCGACTTGATCGGCGAGGCGAGAACGATCTGGTTGCGATTGGCCGAGAATCCGCCCGCGGTCACGACTTCGGCGATATCGCGCGGCGACACAGAGCCATAAAGATGGCCCGTCTCGCCGGCCTGCCGGATGATGACGAAGGCCTGGCCGTCGAGCTTCTCAGCGACCGCCGAGGCTTCGCTCTTGAGCTCCAGATTGCGCGCTTCGAGCTGGGCGCGCTGGGTGTCGAAGCGCGCCTTGTTGGCCGCGGTCGCGCGCAGCGCCTTGCCGCCGGGCAGCAGGAAATTGCGGGCGTAGCCGTCCTTGACGCGCACCGTGTCGCCCATCTGGCCGAGCTTGGCGACGCGCTCCATCAAAATAACTTCCATTGGTCTCGTCCTTGTCGTGTTGATCGTTTGGTTGTGTTGATCAGGTCTTGCGGGTGAGTGAATTTCGCTTGCGCGCGCGCAAGGAAAAGATCGATTCGGCGACGCCAATCGCGGCGAAGGCGATCAGCAGCCAGGGCGGCGCCAGCAGCACGAGGCCGAAATAGATGAAGCCGAGAAGAAGCGTCCGGTATTTCAGGCTGCGCGACACGTCATGGACGACGGCGAGGCCTTGCAGCGCAAATCCCATCGCGAGCGTCGCCGCGACGATCGCGCTGACGACGCCGGCAAGCCCGCCGACGAAGCTGACGCCGATGGCGACGACAAGCGCCGGAACATAGATGCGCGACAGCCGCAGCTCGCGCGGAATGTCCGGCCACGGGCGCGGCAGCAGCGAGGAGATTTGCGCCGCGCGGGCGGCGAGCCACAGATTGGCGAGAAGCATCAGAAGCGTTGACGCGGCGATCGCCGGCGGAGCGGCGAGGGCCATCAGCCGCGCCATCTTGTGCAGGTCGATTCCCTGGGGCAGGGGCGTCTCCGCCGCCAACGCTTCGAGCACGGGCGTCAAGGTTGCATCGGCATGCGCCAGCGCCGCGGCGAAACCGCCGTGGCGGGCTGTTGCAACGATCGTGGCGACGACGCCGACCGTCGCTGAAATGGCGATCGCGGCGGCGAGCAGCCGCTCCAGCGGATGAAACTCCTGCGGCGCGGCGCCGGCGCGGAGTTCGCCAGGCGCGCGAGCCTCTTTCGGCTGCGTCAAAGCGAGAAAACTCAGCCACAGCGCCGGGGCGGCAAGGGCCAGGGCAAAGGTCGCGCCGGTGATCGCCGCAGCGCCCGCGCTCGCGCCGCTTTCCTGCTGTGCTTGCTGAAGATAGGCGATCACGCCGACCGCGAGCGAGGCGACGGCGCCGGCGGTGACGCCCGCGGCCCGCCCGAATCCAATCATGGCGATCATGATCGGCAGCGGCGACAAATAGGCGAGGGCGATCGCGGCGAAGGTCGCCTGGGTGACCAGGCTGAACAACAGCGCCGAGGCGAGCCCGGCGCCGGCCGCCGCGGCAAACGCCGCGCTGGAAGAGGAAACCCGATTGATCATATGGCTTGCTGTCCCGCTTGTGGCGGTTAGAGGCGGGTCAGAGCCTTTCGCCCGCCCGTCCCAACACAGGGTCCAACCGATCGACGACCGGTTGGGCTGATATTTATGGCCTTAAGTCCTCGGCGAACGAAATTCGCAAGGCAGAAAAAACCTACCGGATCACATAGGGCAGGAGGCCGAGGAAGCGGGCGCGCTTGATCGCCTGGGCGAGTTCGCGCTGCTTCTTGGCCGACACGGCCGTGATGCGCGAGGGCACGATCTTGCCGCGTTCGGAAATATAGCGCGACAGGAGGCGGGTGTCCTTATAGTCGATCTTCGGCGCGTTCGGTCCCGAGAAGGGGCAGGTCTTGCGGCGGCGGAAGAACGGACGGCGGGGCGCTGCGGTCGTGGTCATCAGAAGCCTCCCTCGTCGCTGGCGGCGGCGTCATCGCGCGGGCGGCGCGGCGGACGGTCGGGGCGCGGCCCGCGGCCGCGGTCGCCGCGATCCGGCCGGTCGCCGCGATCGTCGTCGTCGCGCTTGCGCATCATCGCCGACTGGCCGGCTTCGAGCGCTTCGACGCGGATCGTCAGGAGACGAAGCACGTCTTCATTGAGGCTGCTCTGACGCTCCATCTCGGTGATGGCGGCGGCCGGCGCGTCAATGTTCAAAAGGGTGAAATGCGCCTTGCGGTTCTTCTTGATGCGATAGGCCAGGGTTTTGACGCCCCAATATTCGACCTTCTCGATCTTGCCGCCGAGAGATTCGATGATCCCCCGGAACTGCTCGGTCAGCGTTTCCACCTGCTGGGCGGAAACATCCTGACGCGCGAGATAAATATGCTCGTAGAGAGCCATGCGTTTGCCTTTCTCAAATGTCTCGCGGCGCTCCGGCGCAAAGCCCTTCGAGCCCCGGAAAGGCTCGACAAGACAGACGAAGGCGGAGACACTGGAAAGCGGACAAGCAATTGCCCTGCCCGCGACGCGGGTTTTCCGTTCAGCCCCCGGCCGAAGCCGCGAAGGGCGCTTTATAGACGGATTTCGCCCGCAAGCAAGTGCGCGCGCATAGACTTGAAGCAGAAGGGCCCTCTTTGCCGCGTATCTTTGGCGCATCGAGGAGAATCAGACGCAGGGCCCGCTCTCGCCATTCGGCCAGATGCGCCAGGCTTTGAGGCCGGCCTTGGCGACGACAAGCCGCCCGCTTTTCGCCACCGAAAGGAGGTGCTGGAAAATCAGCGGATTGCGCCACGCCATCGGTTTCGCGGGATCGCAGACGGCGCGATATTCGTCCGAATCCGGATCCTCCATCAAGATGACGCCGACACGGTCCGGGCGAAACTGTGAGCTCAGGCCGCGATCGCCCTTCCAAAGGCACTCAAAGTCCCGGCAGACGTCGGGTCGGGTCTCGTAGACATTGCAGCCGGCTGTTTTGAGGCAATGCGAACACCAGGGCCCGGCGGGCTTTTCCAGTTCGGCAATTTCGAGCACCTTGCAGCAAAAGCTGCATTCGCCGCAGGCTTTTCCTGGAATTGTCGACATGGAGTCCTGTTCGTTTTGGCTTCCCGCCGATTCGAATAGTCTTAAAGCTTTTCCAACAGCGGCCAAGACGCAAGTAGATTTGGTGGTGAAGTTGGCGCCACGCGATTGCGTCTGGATAAATCTTCCGGAGGTAAATCGATCTCAAATTGCGCCGGCCGCTTGACAGGGGTTTGCTGCGGTGTCACTCGCTGCCGCCTCAAGAAGAATTGGATGATTTCGGAATGAGGCTTTGAGCGGCGGGATGTGGATTTGACGAAAGCTTTCCTATTTCCAGGTCAAGGTTCGCAGGCTGTCGGTATGGCCAAAGCGCTCGCCGAAAGATTTCCGCAGGCGCGCGCGCTTCTCGACGAGGTCGACGACGCGCTGGGACAGCGCCTGTCCGCCCTGATGTTTGAGGGTCCGCTCGACGAACTGACCCTGACCGCCAACGCGCAGCCGGCGCTGATGGCTGCAAGCCTTGCCGCCATCCGCGTGCTGGAGGCGGAAGCCGGCCTCGAACTGAAGCGCGACGCCGCTTTTGTCGCCGGCCATTCGCTTGGCGAATATTCGGCGCTCGCCGCCGCAGGGTCGATCAGCGTCGCGGACGCCGCGAGGCTTCTGCGGCTGCGCGGCAAGGCCATGCAGGCGGCGGCGCCGGTCGGCGTGGGGGCGATGGCGGCGCTGCTCGGGGTCGAGGCGGAGGCGGCGCGGGACATCGCCAGCCAGGCGGCCGCGGAGTCGGGCGCAGACGCTGTTTGCGAGGTCGCCAACGACAATGGCGGCGGCCAGACCGTCGTCTCGGGATCGACCGACGCCGTCAATCGCGCCATCGACATCGCCAAGTCGAAAGGGGCGCGCCGGGCGATTTTGTTGCCGGTCTCGGCGCCGTTCCATTGCGCCCTGATGCAGCCTGCGGCCAAGGTCATGAGCGCGGCGCTGGCCGATGTCGCCATCGCGCCGCCCGTCGCGCCGCTGGTCGCCAATGTGCTGGCCGCTCCCGTCAGCGATCCGGAAGAGATTCGCCGCCTTCTCGTCGCGCAAGTGACGGGCGCGGTGCGCTGGCGCGAAAGCCTCCTCTTCATGGCCGGGACGGGCGTCAGCCTGTTCGTCGAATGCGGCGCCGGCAAGGTTCTGTCGGGCCTCATCAAACGCGTATGCGCGGACGCCGCCGGCATCTCGGTTGGAACGCCGGACGATATCGCCGCCTATAAAGCGCTGGCTTAAGCGGCGCATATTGGAGTTTTTGGGATGTTCGATCTTTCCGGCAAGACCGCTCTTGTCACGGGCGCAAGCGGCGGCATCGGCAAGGAGATAGCCCGCGCGCTGCACGCCCAGGGCGCCCGCGTCGCCATCTCCGGCACGCGGCGGGACGCGCTCGACGCGCTTGCGGCCGAACTCGGGTCGCGGGTCGAAACGCTCACCTGCGATCTTTCCGACGCGAAAGCCGTGGAAGGGCTGGCGCCGGCGGCGGAAGCCGCGCTCGGCGGCCTCGATATTCTCGTCAGCAACGCTGGCGTCACGCGGGACAATCTCTTCATGCGCATGAAGGATGAGGAGTGGGACAGCGTCATCGCGATCAATCTCACCGCAAGCTTCCGCCTCGCCCGCGCCTGCATCAAATCCATGATGCGCAAGCGCTATGGCCGCATCATTGGGATCACTTCGGTCGTCGGCGTGGTCGGCAACGCCGGGCAGGCCAATTATGCAGCCTCGAAGGCGGGCATGATCGGCATGTTCAAGAGCCTTGCAAGCGAGGTTGCGAGCCGTAACGTGACCGTCAATTGCGTCGCGCCGGGCTTCATCGAAAGCCCGATGACCGATGTGCTGAACGACAAACAACGCGCCGCCGTGCTGGCGACCGTGCCGATGGGCCGGCTCGGAACGGGCGCGGAAATTGCGGCCTCAGTGGTCTATCTGGCGAGTTCGGAGGCTTCATACGTGACCGGACAGACCCTCCATGTTAACGGAGGAATGGCAATGATTTGAGGCGTTTAACAGGAATTATCGGGCGCGCGCGCAAGCTCTCGCCAACGTGAATGAAGTGTGTTACCAAGCCTGCGTTGAGCTGTGAGGGGAAAGCGATCTTTGCGGGATTGAAGAGCCGGATCGGCCTCCAATCCGGAGCCGCGCGTCGAACTTCAGCAGTCGGATCTGCCGACACGAAGGTTTGGGCGCAGGTTTATAAACAGCGCGCATGGCAAAGACGCCGGGCGCCGCGCATTGACGTCGGCCAATGTCGGCAATTTTATGAGGACGAGGATAAAACGACCATGAGCGATGTCGCTGAGCGGGTGAAGAAGATCGTAATTGAGCATCTCGGCGTAGATGCCGACAAAGTTGTCGACAATGCCAATTTTATTGAGGACCTTGGCGCGGATTCGCTCGACACGGTCGAGCTCGTGATGGCCTTCGAAGAAGAATTCAGCGTCGAGATTCCGGACGATGCGGCCGAGACGATCGTGACAGTTGGCGACGCGGTGAACTTCCTCGAAAAGGCGACCGCCGCCTGATCCTCACGCGCCGCGCTGCGCTTGCGCGCGGGAGCGTTCCTTCGATCACCGTCCGCGATCAATGCCGCAATCGTTTTATAGCGACCGCCGGTATCCGGCCGGGCGCTAGAACGCTTTCCGGTCGAAGCAACGGGGTCCGCTGAGAGGAAGGCGCTTCAACAGCCTGAGCATCGTCTTGTCGATTAGGTTGTTTTGCGGTGATCGGACTATGCTCCGGCGCGCTTTTCGACCGGATGAACGCGTCCGGTCGATCAAGAAATCGCGCCACAATCAAAAGCTTGAGTATTTTTTCGATCAGGTAGAACCATACTGATCGAAATGTGCTTTAGGCAGCATTTGGGCCGGATCGAATTATGCGTAGAGTGGTCATCACCGGTGTTGGCATGGTTTCGCCGCTCGCTTGCGGCAGCGAAGCCACGTGGACGCGGCTGCTCGACGGGCAAAGCGGCGCGCGCATAATCACGGAATTCGACACCTCCGACCTTCCCTGCAAGATCGCGATGCCCGTCCCGCGCGGGGACGGCCAGAACGGCAGCTTCAATCCCGATGAATGGATGGAGCCGAAGGAGCAGCGCAAGGTCGATCAATTCATCATCTATGCCATCTCCGCGGCGACGCAGGCGCTGAATGACGCAGGCTGGAAGCCGACCAGCTACCAGGATCAAATCGAGACAGGCGTTCTGATCGGATCGGGCATCGGCGGTCTGACCGGCATCGCCGAGACCGCCGTCATCCTGCATGAGCGGGGCGCGCGGCGCGTATCGCCCTTCTTCATTCCCGGCCGGCTGATCAATCTCGCCGGCGGCTATGTCTCCATCCAGCATGGCCTGCGCGGGCCAAATCATGCGGTGGTCACGGCTTGCTCCACGGGCGCCCACGCCATTGGCGATGCGGCGCGGCTGATCCAGTTCGGCGACGCCGAAGTGATGGTCGCTGGGGGCGCCGAATCGCCGATCAGCCGCATCGGGGTCGCGGGCTTTGCCGCCTGCCGCGCGCTCTCGACCGGCTTCAACGATCGGCCGAAACAGGCGTCCCGGCCCTATGACAAGGATCGCGACGGCTTTGTCGTCGGCGAGGGCGCGGGCTGCGTCGTGCTCGAGGCCTATGAGCACGCCAAGGCGAGGGGCGCGCGGATCTACGCCGAAATCATCGGCTATGGCATGTCGGGCGACGCCTATCACATCACCGCGCCGCAGCCGACCGGCGACGGCGCCTTTCGGGCGATGAGCGCGGCGATCAAGCGCGCCGGCGTTTCCCCGCTCGACATCGACTATATCAACGCGCATGGCACCTCGACGCCGCTCGGCGACGAGATTGAGCTGCAGGCGGTGCAGCGGCTTGTCGGCGATCCGAAGGGCCTTTCGATGTCGTCGACGAAGTCGGCGATCGGCCATCTTCTCGGCGCGGCCGGCGCGGTCGAGGCGATTTTCTCCGTCCTTGCCTTGCGCGACCAGATCGTCCCGCCGACGCTCAATCTCGACAATGCCTCGGTCGACACAAAGATTGACCTCGTGCCGCATAAGGCGCGAAAGCGAGAAGTCGAGTTCGTGCTGTCGAATTCCTTCGGCTTTGGCGGCACCAATGCATGTTTGATCTTCAAGCACGCCGAATAGCGCTCCGGCGACCGCAACCAGAATTAGCCATATTTCCTTGCTTAGAGAAACCGGGCCAATCGGCGGGCGTCGCCTTCGCCCGAAATAGCGGTCCCGCCTTCGGCCGACTCCGACTATGATGACGATGACCGAAGCAGGCTGAGCGAGTTGGGTTGATGAGCGGCGCGCCACCAGACGATCACGGCGATTCGCCTTCGCGGCCATCCGCGCCACGGCCGGGAGGCCGGTTCGGCATGCGCGTTGCGCCGCAGAGTCCGAACGAAGCGCTCCAGCCGGAAGCCGCGCCGCCGCCTCCGCCGCGGCCGCCGCCAAGCCGGCGCCGCCCCATCATGTCGGCGGTCAGCGGCTTCCTGTCATTCCTTTTGATCGCCGCGGTCGCGGCCATGATCGGCCTGATCTGGAGCGAGCAGCGCGTCCGGGCGCCGGGACCGCTCACCGCCGACAAGGTGCTCTATATCGTTCCCGGCACGGATCTGCCGGAAATCATTGGAGAGCTTGATCGGGGCGGGATCATCGACAGCCCGTTCCTGCTCAATATCGCGCTTCTCGTCGAGGGCAATCGCTCCAAGGTCAAGGCCGGCGAATATTTGTTCAAGCAGGGCGCGAGCCTTCGTGAGGTCATGGACACGTTGGTCAGCGGCAAGCAGGTCCTGCACGCGATCACGATCCCGGAAGGGCTGACCAGTCAGCAGATCGTCGAGCGATTGCTGGAGAGCGACGTGCTCACGGGCGACATCAAGGATCTGCCCAAGGAAGGCAGCCTGATGCCGGACACCTACAAGGTGACCCGCGGCTGGTCGCGCGCCGACCTCGTCCGCAAGATGCAGGACGATCAGAAAAAAATCGTCGATCAGATCTGGGCGCGCCGCACCAGCAATCTGCCGCTGCACTCGCCTTATGAAATGGTGACGCTGGCCTCGATCGTCGAAAAGGAAACCGGCAAGGCCGACGAGCGTCCGCGCGTCGCCAGCGTATTCATGAACCGGCTCGTCAAGCGCATGCGGCTCCAGTCCGATCCGACGATCGTCTACGGCCTCGTCGGCGGCAAAGCCACGCTCGGACGCGGCATCACCCGCAGCGAACTCGAAAAGCCGACGCCCTATAACACCTATACGATCGACGGCCTTCCGCCGGGACCCATCGCAAACCCCGGCCGCGCGGCCCTCGAAGCCGTCGCCAATCCATCGCGCACGCAAGATCTCTATTTTGTCGCGGACGGCACGGGCGGACATGTTTTCGCCGAAACGCTCGATCAACACGGCCGCAATGTGCAGCGCTGGCGTCAGATCGAGAAGGACGCCAGGGACAAGGCAGGCGCAAGCCAGGATATCGACAAATCCGCGCCGCCTGTCGCCTCGCCCCCCGGAGCCGCGAAGAGCGATCAGCGCGGTGAAATGGATGGCGGCGCGGGCTCGATCTATGGCGATCTCGGGCCGTCTGCTCCACCGGCGCAGGTCAGCGCCGGCCCATCCCGGTTCGAAAGCGCCTTCGGGGTGATCGGCCCGGCTCTCGTCGCCGAAGCGCCCTGGGCCGGGGCCGCCCTGAAGCCGGGCGCTGCCGCGCGCGCGGACGCCAAATCGCGCGGCTCTAAATTCGCCGATCAGAGGGGTCTCGCGCCTGTGACGGTCGGCCCCGGTCTTGATGAGCTTGGCATTGGCGTCCAGGGCGCGCCCGCAGCAGCCGAACTCGACGGTCCGATCAATGACGCGGACGGGGACGCGCCGGCGCGTCCTGCGTCGGGTTTTGCCTCTCGTCAGGCGGCGCTGGCGCCGGATGCGCAGACAGCTTCTCCGCTGGGCGGAGCGGCGCAGAACGCCGCCGGCCCCGCGCCGCAGCCCGACGGAAAAATAATACGGCCGCGCATTATCGACGTTTCGGAAGGCACGCCGCTCGATCCGCTGCGCGACAAGACGTATGATCTGAATTTCGCCAAGACAGTGCCGACCGCCAAGCAGATGGCGTTGCCGAACTGAGGCGGCGTCCGCGCTAGGCCGCCGTCCCGTAAAGATCATAGGCGTTGGCGCGCTCGATCTTGACCGTGACGATTTCACCCGTCCGCAGCGGACGGCGAGAAGCAACGAAAACTTTGCCGTCGATCTCCGGCGCGTCGGCCTTGCTGCGTCCGACGGCCTCGCGCCCGCCGACGTCGATGATGACCTGCAGCCGCCGGCCGATTTTCTCCTTGAGTTTTTTAGCGCTGATCGTCTGCGCGCGCTCCATAAAGCGGCGGTAGCGGAGGTCCTGGATTTCCGCGGGGACAAAAGCGCGGCCGAGCGAATTTGCGGCGGCGCCTTCGACAGGCTCATATTTGAAGGCGCCGACGCGGTCGAGCTTCGCCGCCTCCAGCCAGTCGAGCAGGATCGCAAAGTCCTCATCGGTCTCGCCGGGGAAGCCGACGATAAAGGTGGAGCGTATCGCGAGTTCGGGACAGATTGTGCGCCATTTCCGGATGCGCTCGAGCGTTTTTTCCTGATCGCCGGGGCGCTTCATCGCCCGCAGCACCTCTTTGCTCGCATGCTGAAACGGAATGTCGAGATAGGGCAGCACCAGTCCCTGCGCCATCAGTTCGATTGCCTCGTCGACATGCGGGTAGGGGTAGACATAGTGCAGGCGCACCCAGACGCCGAGCGCGCCCAGTTCGCGGATGAGATCGATGAATTTGGCCTTGACCACACGGTCGCCGAACATGCTTTCCGAATAGCGCAGATCGAGTCCGTAGGCGCTGGTGTCCTGCGAAATGACGAGCAATTCGCGCACGCCCGCGGCGACCAGTTTTTCAGCCTCGCGAAGAATCTCAGCGGCGGGGCGCGAGGCTAGATCGCCGCGCAGTTTTGGAATGATGCAGAAGCTGCAGCGGTTGTTGCAGCCTTCCGAAATCTTCAGATAGGCGTAGTGGCGCGGCGTCAGCTTGACGCCCTGCGCCGGGATGAGGTCGAATTTGGCGTCGTGCGGACGCGGCGCCGCCGCATGAACGGCCTGCATCACGGAATCGAAATCCTGCGGTCCGGTGATGCGAAACAGATCGGGAAACCGCGTGCTGATGCCTTCGGGCTCGGCGCCCATGCAGCCGGTGACGATGATCTTGCCGTTTGCCGCCTGAGCCGCGCCAATCGCCTCGAGCGATTCGGCCTTGGCGCTATCGAGGAAGCCGCAGGTATTGACGATCACCGCCGCCGCGCCGTCATAGCTTTTCGTAAGCTCATAGCCCTCCGCCCGGAGCCGGCTGATGATCTGCTCGCTGTCGACGAGCGCTTTCGGGCAGCCGAGCGAAACAAAGGCGATTCTCGGCGCGTCGGCGCCTTGGGCGGTCAGGGCGGTTTCGGAGGAGGGCGGGTTGATCATCATGAATTGGCTTGCCATGGCCGCTGACGGCTTGCAACTGCGGGCGGCGCGGCGCGGCTGGAGCCCAGGCGCGAGAAAGCCCGGCCTTGCGGCCGGGCTTTCTGATCTTGAGGTCCGTGGAAGTTGAGGCTACGCCCCAATCTCAGTACTTGGCGACGACCGGAGCCGGGGGGGCGAAGGTGTCGAACTTGTAGCTGAAGCCAACCTGAACCTGGTTGATGTTGAACTTGCGGTTCACGAATGGGCCAGCATCGACTCCGGCGAGAGAAGCCGGATAGAGCGTGGCGTTGCCGAAGTTCGAATAGCGATATTCGGCGCGGATCGACCAGTTGTTGGTGACGGCGTATTCGAGACCGCCGCCGACAGTCCAGCCCACCTTGGTGGTGGAGGAGCTGTCATAGCTGAACGGGGTCGACAGGCTGGCTTTCACGCCAGCAAAGGCGACGCCGCCGGTCGCGTAAACGAGAACGCGATCCCAAGCATAGCCGACGCGGCCGCGGATCGAGCCCTGGATATCGGCGCTCGTATGCAGGTTGATGCCAGCGACGCCGAAGCCCGGCACGAAGGCGGTGCCCGAGTAGGTCTTGCTGAGGCTGGTGCCATCAACCGAACCTTCGAGGCCGACGACGAACTGGTTCAGCTGCAGATTATAGCCGACATGGGCGCCGCCGATGACGCCATTGCCGCTGTTGCCGAAGTTGACGAAGTTGCCATTGGCGTCGCCAAAATTGGCGCTGCCATTGCCCCAAGCGTAGCCGATCTGGCCGCCGATATAGACGCCGGTCCAGGTGAAGATCGGAGCCGGCGGCACATAGACTGGCGGGGGAGCGCGCGAGGGAAGATCCGCGGCGAGAGCCGTTCCAGCGAGCGCGATGGCGCCAACCGAGGCCAAGAGTACACGACGTAACATTTAGCTTACTCCTAAGGGTTCGAAGCTTCCGCTACCTACCCTCGTTTCGGGGCAGGCACAATGAGCGGAAAGGGGGAATTGGCAGTTGAAGCGACGTATTCCAGCCTGTGTGGCGCGATTGCCACATCACAATCAAGCTTTTGTGAGATTCTGATACAATTGGTTATCAAACTGTTAAAGCAGAAGACCCGGCATTGTGCGCCGGGTCCTCATCAGTATTGACGCCTTGAAAGTCGAAGCTGCTCGTACTGATTTCAATACTTGGCGACGACCGGAGCCGGCGGCGCGAAGGTGTCGAACTTGTAGCTGAACCCGACCTGCACCTGGTTCTCTTTGAAGTGACGATTGATGAAGGGGCTCGTCAGCACGACCGAACCGTAGTTGCTCGGATAGAAGGTCGAGTGGCCGAAATCCGAATAGCGATATTCGGCGCGGACCGACCAGTTGTTGGTGACGGCGTATTCGAGGCCGCCGCCGACCGTCCAGCCGACGCGGGTCGAGGACGCGCTGTCATAGCTGAAGGGGCCGTAGAAATTGGCCTTGACGCCGGCGAAAGCGACGCCGCCTGTCGCGTAGAGCAGGACGCGGTCCCAGGCGTAGCCGACGCGGCCGCGGATGGAGCCTTGGATGTTGCTCTGCGCGCTGAGGGTCAGGCTGTTGCCGAACTCATCGGTCAGGAACGCGCTTTTGCTCATGCTGGAGCCATCGACGGAGCCTTCGAGGCCGACGACGAACTGGCTGAGCTGCAGATTGTAGCCCACATGCGCGCCGCCCAGGACGCCGCTGGTGTCATAGCTGACGGATCCGAGCGTGCCGATGAACGAGTCGCCGAAATTGGCGTTCTGGGTGCCCCAGGCGTAGCCGATCTGGCCGCCGATATAGACGCCGGTCCAGGTGAAGATGGGAGCCGGCGGCACATAGACCGGCGGAGGAGCGCGCGACGGAAGATCCGCCGCGAATGCGGTTCCGGCCAGCGCGACGGCGCCAACCGAGGCCAAGAGTAAACGACGTAGCATCATGCTTTCTCCTTCAAGGGTTGGAAGCCATCCCAAGCTACCCGGATTCAGGGGGTCCAGAAATGCCGCCAGAGGGGAAAAGGGCGATTCTGGGGCGCTATTCCCGCCGGTGTGGCCGGTCGGCAACGAATTCGCCGCCCCGATCACGGATTTGCGGGGAGAATGCGAGTTTTATTCCGGCGCCGGTTCGCGCGATCGATTAGCCGGCGCGGCTTTCACCCCTATCGCGCGTAAGACGGCGCAAAGAGTCCGTCGAATTTATAGCTGAATCCGACTCGCGCCGCGTTTTCCGTGAGATGGCGCGCGACATTGCCGCCCGGGCCGGCCGTGAACGTATAATCCGTCGCCGTGCCGAAGTCGGAATAGCGATATTCCGCCCGCACCGACCAATTATTTGTCAGCGCATATTCAAGCCCGCCGCCGATCGTCCAGCCGGCGAACGAGCGGTTCAGCGAATTATAGCCAAGATAGGACTGGTATTGATTGGTGACGCTGGCGAAGGCTGCGCCTCCCGTCACGTAAAACAAAGCGCGATCGACCGCGAAGCCGAAGCGCGCGCGGATCGAGCCCTGCACCGGAATTTGCGTCGTATAGACGGTCGGCCCAAACGCATAGGTTTTGTCGACGCCGGTCGCTTCGACATCGCCCTCAAGGCCGAGCACGATCTGGTTGAATTGAAGATTATAACCGACATGGGCGCCGCCGAGGACGCCGCTGGGATTATAGCTTGCGCCGGAAAAGACGAAAAAGGGACCCCAGCCGGATAGGGCGTTGTTCGCCCAGCCATAGCCGATCTGGCCGCCGAGATAGAGGCCGCTCCAGGTAAAGATCGGGGCGGGCGCGTAGCCGCCAGACTCCTGTCCATAGGGCAGGTCTGCGGCAAGCGCCGCGCCCGCAAAAACGGCAAGCGTCGTCGTCGTCAAAAGCGCTCTGCGGAGCATCTCATGCCTTCCATTCTTGAGGTCGCGCGCAAGCTGGCCAGCCGCCGCGGGCAAGGCGCTGCAGATGCGTCGGATCTGGATCATCGGCGGTCGAACCGCCATTTACGGTTGCGTACCAAATAGGCTGGAAGCCTTACTAAATTGTCTCGAATTGTGTTTACCCGAACGTTAACGGGCATTTGGCCCGCGGCTGATCCGCCGCGCGGCAAAGTCCGGCGAAACACTTCTGCGGCGCCAGCAAAGCGCTGTTCGCCGCAGCCGCGCGCTGGCGGTTGGAATCGATCCGGCGATTGTGTAGAGCAGAGGCCAAGCGCGGCGGCACGCTGATTTCGAGGCTCGCCGCGATCAGGAAGGGTGGCCGAGTGGTTTAAGGCAGCGGTCTTGAAAACCGCCGTGGGCGCAAGTCCACCGTGGGTTCGAATCCCACCTCTTCCGCCACGAGTTCTCGTTAAATATTGATCTTAAATAGCAATATAAAACGCGCCGCTTCCTGCGGATAAGGACGGACGGATTGCGATCTTTCTAAATGACCGCTCACCGGTTCGTTTCTTTTATCTGAAAGTCTGGTCCCTCATTCGGAGATTTGATTAGCGAAGCGTCTCCTCGGCCAGGAAGGCGGCTATGTCGCGCGCCACCTCCGCCTGCATTCGCACGCGTTCCGCCGCTCCCTCGCTCGGCTTCTCGGGGCCGTCGCCGTCTTCGGCCTTGTCCAGATTGACGGCGGCCTGATCCCTGAGCGCGGCATAGGCCAGCACGCGGTCGATACAGCGGCGACGCTCGGCAGCGATAGCGGCCTCGATCGCGGCGTCTTCGCGCTGTTGTTTTTCCACGGTCGATGGATCGCTCATGCTTTTCGCCCTTTCCCGGTAACGGAGGCCCAGATTACCGCCATTTCGATTACCTTTGCCACGATTTGATCAATCGAGGCCACGCCGGCAAGCGTCGAGCTTTCCCGCGTCACAGCCGAAAGCGATTGGCGATCGTCTCCCATGCGGCGATGGCCGCATGTCTCGTGAACCTACGCCGCCAAGGCTCTGCTCCGCCGGCCACGCGCCTTGGTCGTCGGGCGTTCGGGCGATCCATCGCGAGGATCACGCGGTCCTTACGGTGAATTCATTGCCGCGACCTTCGTCGACCGGAAGCGGTTGCGAAACGTAGTGGTTCGCAGGATTGCGGACATAGTCCAGATAGCCGGGGTCGAAAGCGTTTTCCCCGAGCACCACTGCACCAGGCTTCAACCGGGGTTCGAGCAGCTTGAGCACCGGAAGGTAGAGGGTGAATGCGCCATCGATCAGCAGCAGATCCACGTCGCCGCCGATGTCCTTGAGCGTCTCGAGCGCGTCGCCTTCGCGGATATCCGCCAGATCGGCAAGGCCCGCCGCGTCGAGGTTGGCGCGCGCCCGCGCCACCTTGGCGGACTCGAGCTCGGTGCCGATGAGATGCCCGCCGCCATTGTCCCGCAGCGCGGCGGCGAGATAGATCGTCGAGATCCCCATCGATGTGCCGAACTCGACGATCCGGGTCGCCCTGCAGGCGCGCGCGATCGCATAAAGGAAGCCGCCATAGGCCGAAGAGACGGCAAGGAAATTATCGGCCCGGCTGCGATAGATCCCCCGATAGTCCGCCCGTTCCTCGACGAGCTTTTCCGCGATCACCTGCTCCAGTGTCGCGCCGGAGGCTTCGATGTCCGCCATGATCCCGGTCATATAGTCCCGATCCGCCGCTTCCGCGTCCTGGTGAAGCTTGTCTAAAATCTGGGCGAGGCGCCCGTTGCTCAGCGAATTCATGAGGTTTTCTTTCCCGATCGCGGAAGCCGTAGAGGCCTCGACTGGTCCGTATCGATCGGATAAAGGGAGCGAGCCTTGGCGTCATTCCGAAGTCTGGACAAAATGTTATTCAATCTCGCCAATTTCGCTCTCCTGCGGGAAAGCGCACCATGCCCATCTTGAGCGATGGTCCCGACTGGATCGATCCCGACAACGTGCCCCGTCCGGTCGTCACCTTCGGCGCCGCAATGGCCGAGGTCGGCAGAATCGAGTTAGAGCTCCACCGGCACATGAAGGGGCAGGTCCTGTTTGTGCAGCGCGGCGCGCTCAGCTGCGAGGTCGAAGGTGGGCTGTGGATTGTGCCGCCTCGCAGCGCCGTATGGATACCCGGCGGGGCGCTCCACGCCATCAAGGCGTCCGGCGCGCTCGAAGGCTTCGCCGCCTTCGTCGATCCCGCTGTCAGCCGGGGCCTGCCGGAGGTCTGCTGCGCCGTGTCGGTGGCGCCGTTGCTGCGCGAGCTTTTGATCCGCTCCGCCAGCCTGCCGGCCCTTTATGAGGAAGGAGGCGCGAACTCGCGCCTGATGGCGGCGCTTCTCGACGAGCTCGCGGCGGCGAAGATCGAGGACCTCCATCTGCCGATGCCGACCGATGCCCGCCTCCGCAGGATCGTCGATCTGATGATGGCGTCGCCGGCGGATCGCGGAACGTTGGACGTTTGGGCGAAGCGGGCAGGTCTGAGCGAGCGGACCTTAGCGCGACTGATCAGCCGGGAAACGGGCATGAGCTTTGGCCGCTGGCGCCAGCAGCTCGGCGTCATCCTTGCCGTGAAGTGGCTAGCGAGCGGCGCCTCGATCCAACAGGTCGCCGCCGACCTCGGCTACGAAAGCGCGCCGAGCTTCGTGACCATGTTTCGGAAGGCGCTCGGGACGTCGCCCGGTCGCTACATGGCGGAACGCTCCTTCAGCCGACATTAAAAATCTCAAGCGATCAAAGGTCCGCTGTCTGAGGCGTCATAGCCACGGCTGAACGCCTCCTCAAGCTATTGCTTGCAATCCTGATAGAACTCTGGAAACTTGCTCCGGTCCACGTCCTCGCCCCATGGATTGTCGGGAATCTTGGCGCCATCAGGGCCAGCGTATTCCTGCTGGACCACCGTGAACGTCGGCTTGGATGTTGTGTAGTCAATGATCCAGAAAAAGTCGTAGTTCGCGCCCTTCCAGCTCTTGGGCGCATCGGCATTGCCAATGTCGCCGAGGCTGAGAAGCGTCCAGAGCGTATTCCCGTCCTTGTTCAGGTCCTTGTTGGCGATACGCTTGTGTTCCCACACGACGACGACAATCTTGCCGTCGTAAGCGGGCGAGTTGAGCGCGGCCGCCGCCTTCTGCGTTTGCGCGTCGAGGTCGGCGTCCTCGTTGGGATCCTTGGGAGGGACCGAAAAAGGAGTGACCTGCTCCCCCCAGCTTTTGGCTGAGGGCGCCGCCGTCTCCTGCGTATGCATGGTGACAGCAAGGAAAGCGTCTGGCGTCCCGCCCTTGCCGAAGATGATCTCGTTCCCGGGCGCGCCCTTGCCAAGGTACTGATCCGAGAGCGCCTGAGCGCGCAGTTTCCCGACATCGCAAAGCTCGGAGCTGTTTTTCTTTTCCCCGTGCCTGAGCAGGATGATGCGCGAGGGGTGGGCCTGCGCCGCCTCGGCTCCCAGGACGCCGGCCAGCGCGGCCAATCCTGCGAATATCGCCAATTTATGCATGTCCGCCTCCTGCTCGACGAAGCGACGCCGGTTTCCCGTCGGGCGGCTCCTAGCCGCAGCCTTTCACAGACGCGCCCCGAAACAATGGCCGGGGGAATGCGCCGCCTCATGCCGCCAGTTCGACGCGCAGCGATTCAGTCGTTAGGCTGCAGCTTCTTCAAATCGTCGGCGTTGAGGGTTTTTTCGAGAATCTGATGCCATGCCGCTTTGGCGTCTGTTGGCGAAATCGCCGTATCGTCGGCCCTAAGCTCGAAGACGAGATTATATGTGTTCGTGATATTTCGGCTCGACGAGGTCCAATCCACGATCGTAAACGCGTTCAGACCGGGGTCGATTGCTGCGGACGTCGTCGCGATCTTGATGTCAGACGATCTTTTGGTCCCTTCTTGAAGGGTCGCGAGCGCCGAATCGATCCGATGTTTGTCGCCTTGCAATGTAAAGTGGACAATTTCGTTTGCGTCATTCCTCGCCGATCCCGCGAGATTGTAGGCGATCGCCTGCTTCATGACCATGGCGCGGAACCCCACCTGCTGGTCGTTGCCGGTGACGGTTGCCTCGACAGCTTCTTTCTCGGCCATAGTCCCAACTCCCGCCAAACACATCGCGAACCGGACGCCGTCAGCAACATTATAACGCCTCCCGCCTTCGCAGAAATCGGGCGCTGAGGACGCTGTCCGCGCGGCCCACTGAGACGCTAGCGCTCCACTGGCCTTTGCCCATGCCTTGCAGATCGTGGCGAAGGGAGAGAAAAGCGAGAGAGACTTGGTTTGAAAGCTGGTTTCCCGAAAGTTGCCTTTATGGACGATGATCCGAGGGCCATGGGTCTTCGTCGACGCTGCCTGCGCCAAGGCCTGCGCCCATGCCGCCGCCCATGCCCGCGCCGCCGCCCCCTGCGCCTTGCCTGGACTCATCTTTCCCACGTTCGCCCTTATCGCGCCCGCCAGCGCTGGCAGGCCGGGTGGGCCCCTGCATCGGAATCGCAACATCCGCCGGGATCGGATCAAGATCGAGCGCTTTGCGAATGAAATCGCGGAGCGAGATGACGAGTCCATGCGTGTGAACAGGGCGTCCGGCGACCAACTCCCGCGCGGCGGATCCGGCGAGGCGGACATGCTCTTCGGTCCCAAGCAGGATGATGTCCGAGAGGGCTGCCTCGACAGCATCGCGAATGCGCCGGGTGCGGTCCGGTGCAGCGGCATTGTCGGCGATCGGATCCAAGGCAATTATCGTCTCGTTCTCGGCGAAGGGCTTATCACGGTGGCGCAGATCGCGCAGATGCGTCGGATCGACGGTCAGAGTGCCGGTGAACGAGCCGCCGAGCGTTTTATAGGCCGCTATCAGCGTCCGCAGGCGCTCGTTGATCTGGCGGTTCATCCGCTCGCGCCGTTGCTGGATCGTGACCATCGCCAACAGACGGATTCCGACGCCAAGGAGCGTGAACAGCGCCAAGCCGATCAATGTCGCAAGGAGGCTCTGCCACGAACTGAAATCAATGTTGCGCAGTGAAGCCTCCCGATTAGGTCCGTCATGCCATCCGCGAACCGCATCAGGCGGTAAGACCCGAGCGCGGGCATTTGGGCGCGAGGCGCACTCTTACATAAGAATGCGAAGCCAAGTTACCGGCGATGATCTTGGAAGCCCCTTGCAACTGGGGCGCCGCACTTGTCGTGGCCAGCTTCCTCATCCCACGGATTGTGGCGCAATTCCTGGATCGAGACGAACGCGCAGGCGTCGGTCGATCGCCGAATGGCGGCGGGCGGCGAATTGCCGGGAGTATGGTAGGATCGGGGCATTCGAGTTTGAGTCAGTCGGCAACGAGACCGCGAGGCATCGGATCAGAGGGTTGATCGAGTGCGATGCGTTGAAGAGCCATAGTGGACGTGATGCGAATGGGCCTTCACGCCCCGAACGAGGTTGAATCCATGTCAAAGGCAAAAGCCAGCTGGGCCAGAATGGCTACGAATGCGATCAAATTGAGCGTCAGCGCCCCCGCCGTCATAGCGTTGCGCATGGCGAAGGTCTCGTTTGGCGGCGCCGCCGCCAAACGAGAAAGCAAGCGGATGGTGAGCGAAAAGGTGAAGGCCGCATTTGACACAAGCGTCGATGCAGCATGGAGCATCGCCTCCGGCAAAGCTCGGCAAGTTCCCGGGCGCGCCATCGCTTTTTACCAGAAGCGCGTCGCCGAAAATCTGCGGCGGCTTTCGAAAGGGGGCTGACCCCCGTCCCGGATTGATCGGGGGCGACGCCGCCAGAAGCGTTCGAGCATACCCGTGCTTCGGGCTCCGGCCTGAAACGCAGACTTCCTGAGTATAGCCGTATCGCGGGTCCTGTTGACGCAGATCTTGGCCGCCGCGGCGAAGGTCGTCCTGCGACCGCATCGCGTATTTGTCGAGCTCGACAGACGACCGCCCCGACCTTTCCCTCGAATGGGCAGTCTATCAGGAAATCGTGATGGCGCGATATTTCGCCAATGCTGGCCGCGCAAAGCCGGCGAGCCTACCATCCGCATTCGCGTCGCCGCGGCTTCCAAGATCAAAGGTCGTCAAATGTCCGACAGCCTGAAATTCGGAATCGACGTCTCGACGCTCCGGCCGACGCAGATGACAGTTGGACTGCGCGAGGTCGAGCTCAAGCGGCGCGAATGGCGCGACGCCGACAAGGAGGAGCGGTCGCGTATTCTGCGCCGTCACGTCATACCGGCTGTCGTCGGTCCCAAGGACGAGCCTTATATCGTCGATCATCATCATTTGGCGCGGGGGCTTCTTGAAGAAGACGCCGGCCGCGTCGCCGTCTATGTCATCGCCGACCTTTCGCCGCTGCCCAAGGGCGAGTTTTGGACCTTTCTCGACAACAGCGCCTGGTGCCACGCCTATGATCGACATGGGCGCCGGCGCGAGCTTGACGACATTCCAAAGCGCATGGCCGATCTGGCCGACGACCCCTATCGCAGCTTGGTCGGGGCGCTGATCAGGCAGGGCGGCTGCGCGAAGAGCGACAAGCCTTTCTTCGAGTTTCTGTGGGCCGACTTCCTGCGCCGACGGATCGACGAGGACGTGGTCGAAAAGAACTTCGACAAGGCGCTCGCCGAAGCGCTGCTGCTGGCCAAGAGCGATAAGGCCAAGAGCCTGCCGGGCTGGTCCGGCGTGAGCTCGCAGGGCGATTGAAAGATCAGGGCATGGCCGGATTGCCGCGGTCGCATTACGAAAGCCGCGCGCCTGGATTTATCGCCTGGAACGGCGTCGTCGCTGATGAAGAGCCAAATCCGGTCGCTTGTGTCCCCAAAAGTTTAGCGCCTCTCGCACTCTGTGGCCTCTTGGAGACCGTTTTGAAATTCGGGATTGCCCGACTTTTGACATGAAGAAACCTGATCTCGGCAGCAGCCGCTAAACGGACTCCTGGAAGAAAGCCGAGAAGACCAATGGCAATTCACGGCGGATGTCTCTGCGGGGGTGTGCGTTACGAAATCCGAGCCGCGCTCTCGCAGCCGATCGCATGCCACTGTTCGCAATGCGCGAAAACAAGCGGCAATTATGCGGCGATGGCGAGTTGCCGATCTGCCGATCTCGATCTAATCGCAGCGGAAACGCTGACGTGGTTTCAATCGTCCGAACTCGTTCGACGTGGCTTCTGCGCGCGCTGCGGGGGTAATGTTTTCTGGAAAATGGAGCCGGGCGAAGAGACTTACGTAACGGCCGGCACGCTTGAGCAGCCGACAGGATTGCGCTTGGCCGAGCATATCTTCGTGGCGTCGAAAGCCGATTTCTACGAGATCACGGACGGTCTGCCGCAAAAACCAGAGTGGTAGGACGGCCGGGGGGCCAGGTCGGGACGGAATTCAGACTTCAGGAATCGCCGGATCGCCCGAGGCTTGGGCTTGCAACGGCCCTGCTGAGGCGACGACGTTGAGGCTGTCTGTATTTGCTATGAGAGATCGACTTGAAGCCTGAAATGGGCAAAGACGATCCGCGCCGCTTCGAAGCCGCTGGCGTCGAGGGCATCGCCGAGGAAAATGACGAAGACCGAGGCGCCAAAGCAAGGAAGGACAAGTCATGAGCCTCACTTTCGAAACGCGTCGGCCGACGATCAAAGACGGCCGCGCTGCGTTCCTCGATGAGCCGCCGGCCGAGGCCGCGACGCATCCTGAGGAAATGAAAGCCGTCGTTGAGGTTCAATGGGGCCGCAGCTTTGCGATGAAAGCGTCGGCGCGCTTGACGCCGGCCGGGCTCGTTTGCGGCGCAATCGCCGCCGCCGCGGTCCTGCTTTCCTCCGCCGCGTTGGTGCGGGCCGTCCGGGCGGACAAAGTCCGGTGAGTCGCGCGGAATTGCGCGCTATCTCGACTTGGTGAGGGCGCGCCGAGGCCGAAGCGGGAGAGGAAATGAATAATGAACGGTGAAACCGCTTTGGCGTGGAACGGTGATTGGGCCTGGAGCATGCCATTGATCGTCGTAACTGTCATTTTCCACGTCATCGGCCTTGGCTACATCAATGCAAAAATCCTGGACAGGTTGGGGACCAGGGATCGCCGCCACTTCCTTTTTGCGTTCGCGCTCGTGATGGGCGCCACCACGCTTGCGGCGACTGTTTTGCATGGATTTGAAGCGTGCATCTGGGCCATCGCTTACCGCCTGCTTGGCGCCCTTCCCGATGGACGAGGCGCGATGCTTTATTCGCTAAGCGCGATGACCACCTACGGCCACGCCAATATTTTCCTTGCTGACCATTGGCAGCTCATGGGCGCTCTTGAAGCCCTCAATGGAATGATCCTTTTTGGCCTCACGACGGCATTCTTGTACGGCATGATCCAGCGCTTATGGCCGGTCGAAAAAAGACAGTGGCGGGGTCCACCGACGCCGGATGCGGAGATGAAAATCATCGCGAAAAGGGACAAGAGCGACGGCAATCTAGTTTGAAAAGCTCGTCCAGCCGGACCAACAGTCATCGATGGCAAATCGCGGGCCGAGGTTTTTCATTCGATCTAGCGCCTCGGATCGCGCGTCGCTGGCGCGCATAACCCCGGAATGGAATTGTTATGCTTGATGACGTGTATCTACATGAATTTCCTTTTATAGCATTTTAATTTGACATGACGGTAGATGAGTTGCTCCCTTCGCTGATGTGGAGTGCGCAAATGCAAGAAAATGATCTCGACAAGCTCGGCGAGAAATTGGCTGCTAACAGGAAAGCGGGAATGTTTTCCGATCTCGGTCTGGCCGAGCTTCAGTCCAAGGCCGAAGCGGGCGCCGTGCAAGCAGCAGCGCTGGAAGCCTATGTCGATGGTTTCATCGGCTACGCGTTGATCGCCACAAGCGAGGTTTGCCGTCATACGCTAGGGCTTCATGAGCCCATCTATACCGTAATGCCCAACAGCGCGCATTTTGCAGATGAATGCCTGATCCGCCTGCCTCAGGGCATCATAGGCGCGCAGTGCGAGTTGACTTTCACAATGGGCAGGCCATTCCCCGGTTTCGGGGAGAGCATCGATCGCGCCTCCGCAGCGGAAGCGATCGTCGCCTGCCGGCCGACGATCGGTCTCCTCGGCCGAAGGGCGAAGCCGGGTCCGAGAATAGATTTGGCCTCTATCGCCGATTTTGGGCTGCATGTTGCGACGATCTGTGGCCCCATCGCAGAGCGCCCGGACGTTCAGAGTCTGGATCTGCGCGTAATGACTGCGCGGATCGACGATAAGATCGTTCTGCGCGCGAGCGCCGCCGCGATCCTTGGGCATCCGCTCGAAGCCGTCGTTTGGTTGGCTCGGAAGTTGTCCCTTCAAGGAGCGCAAATCAACGCCGGCGATATCGTGGCGACCGGTTCCTGTGCGCCAATTCTTCAGGTTCTTCCCGGCCAGCGCCTAACAGTCGAGTTCGAAAAAATCGGCGCCGCTTCTTGTCGGTTTGAGTAAGGCCTTCGGACGATAGGCGATCAGCATCTGGCGAGTGCTTCGTTTGCCAGTGCGGCGCGGCCGCTCGTGAAAGAGGCCGCGCCGTGGATGCTGGCGCCGCCTGGTCGTCAGCCGCGCGTTCGGCTGGCGTCACCTGTAAAGTCGACAAAATCATTGGCGACCGCTTTGCCAAGCGCGCCAATGCTGAACTCGAGGGCGCCGGGGACCATGACGACCGCGCGCGGTCGACGCCCGTTCTCCAGCATCGCGAACCGGAGCGCTTCGGAGCGGTTGACGAAAAGACCGCCGCATAGCCCCATTTGGTCCCGCACGACCCAGTTGCCGGCGTGATCCTGGCCAAGGAAGAAGAGAGATGATCGCGACGAAGGCCACGAAGGAGGCTCGCAAAAATCAAGAGAGTCCTTCGTCTCGCTCTGCGCCATGTTGCTTTCCTTTCAGATCCCTGTTGCTTGTGGCAACGCCTCGAACCCGTCGACTTGGATTGGGCGCTGCGCCACGAAGGTGCTCATACCGGCATAAAAAATCGAGATGGAAGCGGCCTTCCTGTTATAAAATGAGATAAAGGGAAAATTGAATATCGGGGGGGGCGACCACAAACGCTTCGGCAGCGCCGGCAATCAATACAGCTGTGGCCCGGCGAAATGCTCCGCGAGCGGGCCCAGCGCAAGAGCTGGAAAGAAGGTTAGCATTCCAAAAATAACAACAGCGCCAACGATCAGAAAGATGAATTGCGTCCCGTCGGTGGGCAAGGTTCCGGCCGACACAGGGACCTTCGCCTTGGCGGCGAGCGAACCTGCGATGGCGAGGACTGGAAGGATGACGAGGAACCGTCCGCTCAGCATCGCCGCCGCCAATGTCAGATTGAAGAAAGGCGTATTGGCGCCGAGGCCGGCGAAAGCGCTTCCGTTGGTCGCGGCGGCGGACGTATAGGCATAGAGCAATTCCGAAAAGCCATGCGGCCCGGCATTGGACAGCGCGGCGAGCGCTGTGGGGAGCACAGCCGCGAGCGCCGTCGGGATGAGTATCGTCGCCGGAACAACGAGCAGCGCCAGCACAGCCATCTTCACTTCGGCGGATTCGATCTTCTTGCCGAGATATTCGGGCGTGCGGCCGACCATCAACCCCGCGACGAAGACGGCAACCAGGACATAGAGCAGCATCCCGAAAAGGCCGGAGCCGGGAGCCCCGACGATTACCTCATCCATCATCATATTGGCCAGGACCATGCCGCCGCCGAGGGGCGTGAAGCTGTCATGCATTGCGTTGACGGCGCCGTCGGCCGAGGTCGTGGTGACATTAGCAAAGAGCGCCGATCCAGCGATGCCGAAGCGAACGTCCTTGCCTTCCATGTTTCCGCCGGCCTGGAGCGGACCTGCCGTCTGATCGACGCCAAGCGCGGCGAAATGCGGATTGCCTGAGGCTTCGGAGAAATAAACGACGAAAAGACCCACAGCGAACAGGATCAACATCGCGCCGAATAAACTCCAGCCTTGCCGCTCATCGCCAACCATGCGGCCGAATGTATTGGTCAGGGCGGCGCCGATGAGAAAGATCAGCAGCATTTCAAAGAAATTCGTGAGCGCCGTCGGGTTCTCAAACGGATGCGCCGAATTGACGTTGAAGAAACCGCCGCCGTCGCCGCCGAGGAGCTTGATCGCTTCCTGCGACGCGACGGGCCCGCGCGCGATGGTCTGCACTGCGCCATCGAGGGTTGCGGCCGCGACAGTACCCTCAAAGGTTTGCGGCGCCCCTTGCGAGGCGAGAAACAACGCTCCGATCACAGAGAGCGGCAACAGCACATAGAGCGTGGCCCGCGTGATGTCGACCCAGGCGTTTCCGACGGTCTCCGCTCCATGGCGGGCGAAGCCGCGCGCCATCGCGATCGCGACCGCCATGCCCGTCGCGGCCGAAAGGAAGGATTGGACCGCAACGCCCCCCATCTGGTTGAAGTAGCTGAGCGTCGTCTCGCCGCCATAGGCTTGCCAGCTGGTGTTCGTGACGAAGCTGACGGCAGTGTTGAAAGCAAGGTCCGGAGCCATTGGCCCGAATCCCCGCGGATTGAGGGGCAATGCGTCCTGGAGAAGCAGGAAGGCGAAGAGCAGAAGGATGCCGGCCAAATTGAAAATGATGAGCGCGGCGGCATAGTTGAGCCAGTTTTGCTCGCTCTCGGGATCGACGCCGGTCAGACGAAACAAGCTGTCTTCAATAAACTTTAGGGGATGAATTGACGTGTGGCGGCCGGCAAAGACCCAGGCCATGTAGCCCCCTAGGGGCCGGATCGTCAGGACGAGGACGACGAGAAGAATGACGATAAGAAGGACACCATACACGGTCATGCGTTATACGGTCCAAAAAAAAGCTTCAATATTAGGTCATAGACCGGTGCAAATCACTGCAATGAAAGGGCGTCGCTTGGTCAACCAGCCAAATGCGCTGGATTTCCGCGAAACGCCGACGCAGGCCGATCGCTTCGATTCGATTGTCGGCCTCGAATACTGTCTGTTTGCGGACAATCTCGGGGCGACTCTCGCGGCTCGCTCCCACGCTCACAGTGCGTTGTCTCCAGTCCCGTCAAACAGCATCCGTGTAGGTAAACCGCGTCCGAAAACTGATCGTCAATCCGCTTGAGCAATTTCTTGATATCGCTCCAACTCATTCGATTGATCCCTTGAGCTGAGCGGCAGTTACCAGACCTCCGGTCCGCGGCTTCCGCTCGACATCGCTGAACAGAAAATGCCCGGCAGTTCTTTGTACGCAGACGCTGGCGTCCATTTTCCTTGCTAGTCGGGATCAGCTATCACGATGGGCATATACAAGCCATTCGTGGCCTCGGTCATCGTTATAAAGAAAGTGTAAAGGAGCGAATGCTCCGAACCGCGCTCTCTCCTGAGGCGGCCCCCACGAGATCAGCCGCCAGATTCTCATATTCCCCAAGAGCTTCGCGCTACGCGCTCGCAGGCCGCGCAGGGCGGGCGGTCCGGGTTCCCAGAAGAACCAACGGGACCGCCATTGAATAAATGACGACCACCGCGAGCCAAATGGCTCCGGGCCACTCCGCCTGGACGACAAAGTAGAAGGTCGAGAAAGCGAGCGGCGCGACGATCGACGCCAAGCTTACAGCCGACGCCAGCACGCCTTGGAACTGGCCTTGACGGGCTTCGTCAACCTGCCGGGTCGCCAGCGCCTGAAGCGCCGGCGTGCCGATGCTGCCGAGTGCGAAGATCGGCATGATCGCGAAGACGATCCAGCCTTGTTTGGCGAACGCCATGGCGACCAGAGCGATGCAGGCGCAGGCGATCCCGACAAGAACAGCCCGGCGCTCCCCGAGCAATTTTGTCGCGGGGCCTGGCAAGAGCGCCTGCACTAGCGTTTGGCAGACGCCGAACGCGCCAAGCGAAAGGCCGATCCAGAAGCCGTTCCACTGAAACGTGTCGAAGCCCCACAGCGCCCAGCAGACGCCATAGGCCTCTCCGGTCGCGCTCAAGATGAAAAACACGAAGATGATGGGCAGCAGCCCCTTCATCGAGAGCACCCATCGCAGCGGCCGAAGCGGGTTGAGCGCGGCCAGATCGATCTTCTGGCGGCCCGGCGTGCGAGACTCCGGCAGAATGAACAGAGCCAGCAGGAAGTTGCAGGCGTTCAGCACGGCGGCGGCGATGAAAGGGAGCCGCAGCCAATAGTCGCCGAGCAGTCCGCCGAGAACGGGCCCGATGATGAAGCCGACGCCAAACATGGCGTTGAAGAGACCGAAGCGACCGGCTCGCTTGTCCTCGGGCGAAATGTCGGTGATGTAGGCCGTCGCTACGGAGACATTGGCGCTGGTGAGGCCGGCAATGGCGCGGCCGAGCAGCAGCATCCAAAGCTGCGGCGCGAACGCGAGGAGGACATAATTGATCGCCGCGCCCGCCAGGGAAATGAGCAGCACGGGACGCCTGCCGAGGTTGTCGCTCAAAGCGCCGAGCACGGGCGCGAAGATGAACTGCATGATCCCGTAGAGCGCGATCATGATCCCGATGTAGGGCGCGATATTCTGGGTGCGCGTCACATCCTCAAGAAGCCGCGGCAGAATAGGGAAGATGAGGCCAATACCGACGGCGTCGAGGCCGATCGTGGCATAGATAACGAGAAGCGGTCTGTTCATAATACCTCAGGAATGGCTTCATCGGCGACGAGATCTGAAGCGCGGCCTTCAGTCGATAACCAGCACCAGCCTGCCTCGAACGTGGCCGCGCTCGCTGACGCGGTGCGCTTCCGAGATCTCGGCGAGCGGGTAGGTCCGCTCGACGGGAAGCCAAAAGCGCCCGGCTTCGATCAGCGCTCCTATTTCAGCAAGCGCGTGAAAGGCGTGGCCGTGAAAGCCGTTGCTGAAGCGGACCCCATGCTGTTTCGCTCCGTCGATGTCGGCGAGCGTCACCACGTTGTGCGGGGCGCCGGCGAGATCGATCAACTCGGGCAGCACGCCGCTTCCGGCGACGTCGAGCGCGGCGTCGACGCCATCGGGCGCAAGGGTGCGGACTCGTTCGGCCATGCCGTCGCCATATGTCACAGGCTCTGCGCCGAGGAGCCGAAGATAGTCGTGGTTGGCGGCGCTGGCGGCGCCGATCACGCGCGCGCCGCGGGCGATGGCGAGCTGAACGGCGGTGCTGCCGATCCCACCGGCGGCGCCGTTGATGAGCAGGGTGATTCCGGCGCCGACGCCGAGTTCGTCCAGGCTGCGCGTGGCCGTTTCGAGCGCGACGGGAAGGGCGGCGGCGTCGACGAAACCGAGGGACAGCGGGATCGGCGCCCGATAGGTCAGCAGCGCCAGTTCAGCCGCTCCGGCGCCATCGTCGGAGACGCCGAACACCCGGTCGCCGACAGCGACGTCGGTGACGCCTTCTCCGACCTCGTCGACGACGCCAGCGACGTCGCGACCCGTCGTCTGCGGCAGCCCCGCGCCGAAGCTCAACAGGCCCCTGCGCAGCTTCCACTCGGTCGCATTGATGCCCGCCGCCCGCACGATGATCCGGATCTGTCCGGGACCGGGATGCGGATCGGGAAGATCCACGATCTCCAGGACTTCGGGACCTCCGAACCGGCTGAATTGCGCTGCTTTCATCCTGTTCCTCACTTTCGACGCGAGCTGTGCGGTGTCCGTGCGCCAGACGCTTCGGGTTGAGGACGTGCACGCTGCCCAAAGTCAGCTCGATGGCGGTCAGGCGTCCGACCGGTCCGGCTTCGACAGCCACCATATCGCCGTGACCGCATAAATATGTACTGAGTACATTCAATGCGCTGCCAATGGGTGCCTGTCAATGAAAATATGTACTCAGTACATAATGCGTGTTATCATGGGCTACATGTCAATGCCGTCCGACCGCCGATCCCGTAAGCGCCTCGCCACGCGACAAGGCATCTCCGACGCCGCCACGCGCCTCTTCATTGAGCGCGGCTTCGATCAAGTGACTGTGGATGAGATCGCGGACGCCGCCGACGTCGGGCGGATGACGGTGTTCAACCACTTCCCGCGCAAGGAGGACATGTTCTTTGATCGCGATGAAGAGGGCCGCGAGATGCTGCGCAGAGCCCTACGGCAGCGTGATCCCAGCGTCGCTCCGATCGAAGCGTTCCGTCTGCTCGCGCATCGGCTGATCGCGGAACAGAGTCCGGCCGTCGAATTTTCTGCTCGGAGCCAAGGTTTCATCCACACGGTCGAGGGCAGCGAAACCCTCAAGGCTCGGGCCAGGGCGATACGGGACGAGCTCGCGAACGTCGTAGCGGCAGCGCTCGCCGAATGCGTCGGGCGAGACCAGACCGATCCCGACGCCCATCTCGCGGCCGGCCTGCTCCTGGCGACCTGGACTGTGGCCTTCATCCAAGCTCACCGGACCTTTCGAAAGACGCAAGATACAGGGCAAGCGGAAGCCGCCTTCCTCGCTCTTGTCGATAAGGGAGCCATCGGCCTGAATGCCGCGATGGCGGGCACGCCTTACGCCTGAGCCATCGCCTTTTGCTGGTTCTCATTGAGGATGGCGTGTTGGAGCGTCCACAAGATCTGCGCATGTGCCGCGCCTGCCGACTTACGCCGAAGTCTTAATTTCAATCTTCGTGGCGGCTCGCTTCTCTGGCGTCGGAATGACAATCTTGAGGCGCCCTGCTCCATGGCGCTTTGACCTGATCGGCCTTCACGTCTTCGGGCGGCGCAATCGCCCGCGAGAACGAACCATTGCTCGACGAGGTGGCAGTTTTGTCTTTCATCTCCTCAAACTTCTTTAAAATAGCTGTCCCGCCGCAGCCCGCCTCCGGCCGAGCGTCAGGTCTCGCGCTAGCGCGCGATCAGCTCGACGCGGGCTATGCCGCGCCAGACTGCTTATGCGCTTCCGCCCGGACGGGAAGTTTCCAGCCAGGGCGGATGAAGTGACAGGTGTATCCGGCCGGATACCGCTCCAGATAATCCTGATGCTCCGGCTCGGCCTCCCAGAAATCGCCGGCCGGCGCGACTTCCGTCACGACGCGGCCCGGCCAGAGACCTGACGCGTCAACATCGGCGATAGCGTCGGCGGCGACCCGCTTCTGCTCCTCGCTGGTGTAATAAATGGCCGAACGATAGCTTAGCCCCACATCATTGCCCTGACGGTTCCGGGTCGTCGGATCGTGGATCTGGAAAAAGAACTCGAGAAGCGTCCGATAACTGATCTTTTCGGGATCGAAGATAATCTCGATCGCCTCGGCATGGGTTCCGTGGTTGCGGTAGGTCGCGTTGGGCACATCGCCGCCGGTATAGCCGACTCGGGTCGAGATCACGCCGGGATAGCGGCGTATGAGATCCTGCATGCCCCAGAAACAGCCGCCGGCAAGAACGGCCCGTTCGGTTTGCGTTGTCATATGTCACTCCTTCTGCGGAAATGGAGGTTCATCGCTCATGTGGTGCGGCGGCTTCGCTTCGGCCACCGGCGAAACCCCATCTCGATGGCTTGCAGGCGAAACGCCAGTCTGATCCACGCTATCCTTCATCGCCGCTCGCCGCCGACTCTCTTCGCTTCGACCAGCCCCTTTTCCGAAAGGCTGCGGAAGGTGATCGACCAGCGCGCGACGTCTACCTGGGCGATGCTATGCTCCCATAAATGCCGCGCGTCGCCGCTGAGGTGATAGATCGAGCGCGGAGCCAGCGGCGCGTTCGCCCGATCGAACCCGGCGGCCGTCCGGCGCCGAAACCGCAGCACAGCGGGCGCGCCAAGAGATATGCCGATGACATGTTCGAACAGCGGCCGGTCGCGATGCCAGCCGATGCCAGCGCCGGGATCGTAGCGGATCAGCAGAGCCTGAGCCAGCGCGCCAGTTGGCAGGCCGGCAAAACCGGCGGCGCTTTCGCGCAGGGGCAGCAGAAACTCTGGAATCGGTTCGGCCGGCCCGAAGCTGGCGGTCTCGAAGTCATAGCGCCAGCCGAACGAGGCGGTCACGCGCTTGCCAAGCCAGCCCTGGAAGCGGAACGGCGATAGGCGCGCTGCATCGATGGCGCTGATCAAAGTCTGCTCTGCCGCGGCCGAGATGATGTTCTCGCCGAGCCTCAGGCCGGGAAGAAGGGAACGCTCGAACAGATCCATCTGAACATTGAGCATCGGCAATCCGGACTCCCATCTTTCAAGCCTATATGGGCGCGATAGCCCTGATTGCACGTCGCTCGCCGCGGCCGGAAGGGACCGCGATCACGCCGACGTGACCAAATCGGCTGCTCCTCCCTGTAACAGCCTCCCTCTCTTCCGCGAAGCATTGGACGAGCAACCGAATGAGGCTGACGGCTTCGCCCGCAAAGCATTTGCGCCGCCATGGGCGCTCGCCCTGAGCCGGCCGTCTGCGTGGCTGTGGAAGCATCATACTAGCCCGGGAGATTCTACCGTGACACTTCTGATTGCGGCCTATCTGGCGGGCGTTCTCACCATCCTCAGTCCCTGCATTCTCCCCGTTCTGCCTTTTGTTTTCGCGCGCGCCGGCCAGCCCTTTCTGCGGAGCGCTCTGCCTATGCTGTTTGGGA
The DNA here is from genome assembly GCF_000021745.1 of Methylocella silvestris BL2. Classification (NCBI taxonomy): domain Bacteria; kingdom Pseudomonadati; phylum Pseudomonadota; class Alphaproteobacteria; order Hyphomicrobiales; family Beijerinckiaceae; genus Methylocella; species Methylocella silvestris. The sequence continues at coordinate 957,140 of NC_011666.1, read as the reverse complement.
TGGCCGCCGCCTTTACCGGCCTCGCCACGCTTGCCGCGGCCGGCGGCGGCTGGGCGGTCGCAACGAACCAATATGCGCGCTTCGCGGCTCTGGCGCTGTTTGTCCTGTTCGCTTTGACGCTTTTCTCCGAAAGGCTCGCGGAATGGCTCAGCCGGCCTCTGGTCGCGCTTGGCGCGCGTCTATCCTCATCACGATTTTCGGCCGACAGCGCCGCGCCTTACGCCTCGCTCCTTCTCGGAGTCGCGACGGGGTTCTTGTGGGCGCCCTGCGCTGGCCCAGTTCTGGGCCTCATCCTGACCGGCGCCGCGCTGAATGGCGCGAGCATCGGGACGTCGTTCCTCCTCTTTGCCTATGCATGCGGCGCCGCAACATCTTTGGCTCTGGCGCTTTTTGCAGGAGCCAAGGTCGGCGCCTCGCTGAAGCGCACGCTCGCTGCGGGCGCATCGCTGCGGCGTGGGCTAGGCGTCGCTGTGCTGGCGGCGGTCGGGCTTATTGCGACGGGGCTCGACGTCGAACTCCTGTCGCAGATCGACTTCGCCAATACGACGTCGGTTGAAGAGAAGCTGCTCAACCGCGCAAGGGCGCACGATGTCCTCGCCCCGCGGCCGGCGCCGACCGCAGATCCGGCGGCTCTCGGGGAAAACGATTTTGACCACAAGAGCTGGCTCTCGCCAGCCCTGGGCGCCGAGGCGAGGCTGACCAACGTCGCTTTCCTGCAGCCGGCGCCTGCTGCGGCGGACCTTGGCGTCACAAAAGTCGCCGCCCACGCCGCGGCCGCTCTTCCGGTCGAAGGCTCCTTGCCGGGTTTTGCCGGCGCCGTCGAATGGCTGAACTCGCAGCCCCTGACGCCGCAGGCGCTCCGGGGCAAGGTGGTGCTGGTCAATTTCTGGACGTTCAATTGCATCAATTGCCTGCACGCGCTCCCTCATGTCCGCGCCTGGGCGCAAAAATACCGCGATCACGGCCTCGTCGTCATCGGCGTTCATACGCCCGAACTTTCCTTCGAGAAGGATCCGGCGAATGTGCGCAAGGCCGTCGCGCGGCTTGGAATTGACTATCCCGTCGCCATCGACACCGCCTATGCGGTCTGGAAGGCCTTCGGCAATGAGTATTGGCCGGCCGCCTATTTCGCGGACGCGGAAGGCCGCATCAGACATCATCATTTCGGCGAGGAAGATTACGAGAATTCGGAACGGGTGATCCAGCAACTTCTTGAGGAAGCCGGAAATCGCAACGTCCCGGGCGGACTGGTTACCGCAAGCGGCTCGCGATAGTCGGCTGCCTGTCTAAGTATCGGCGATAAAACAAATACACGAGCAAGGCAGAGCCTCGATGACCGCACTCTCGTCGTCCATCATGCAAGCTGTGGATCTGCTTTCCACATTGTTCGTGTTCGCCCTTGGCTGCGGCGCCCTCGCCCTGTTGATCGTGTTTGTCCTGGACCGGCGACAAACGCGCGACGCCATTTTGCGCAATTACCCCGTGATCGGACATTTGCGCTACATATTCTCGAATCTGGGCGAATTCTTCCGGCAGTATTTCTTCGCGATGGACCGGGACGAGCTTCCCTTCAACCGAGCCGAACGGAACTGGGTGGAGCGGGCGTCGAAAGATAGCGACTCTACTGTCGCATTCGGCTCCACCAAATACATCCGGGAATCCGGAACGCCCATCTTCGTCAATTGCCCTTACCCGACGCTCGACGACGATGTCGAACCGACGCCACCTTTCGTGATTGGGCCGGATTCGCCATACCCCTATCTCGCCAGGTCGTTTTTCAACATTTCCGGCATGAGTTTTGGCGCGCTGTCCGGTCCTGCGGTGCTCGCTCTATCAAAGGGCGCGCGAATGGCCGGATGCTGGATGAATACGGGAGAGGGGGGCCTGTCGTCCTATCATCTGGACGGAGGCGCGGATATCATCTTTCAGATCGGCACCGCCAAATATGGCGTGCGTCATTCCGACGGAACCTTGAATGAAGACAGATTGCGCGAGGTCGCCGATCTTCCGCAGGTCAAAATGTTTGAAATCAAGCTCTCGCAGGGCGCGAAGCCTGGTAAAGGCGGAATTCTGCCAGGCGTGAAAGTGACGCCGGAGATCGCCGGGATTAGAGGAATACCGATCGGCGAGGATTCGATCAGTCCCAATCGCCACCCTGAAATCAACAGCAATGACGAATTGCTTGATTTCATCGAGAGGGTCAAGACGATCACGCGAAAGCCGGTCGGCGTCAAAGCCGTCCTCGGCGCCTATGGCTGGCTCGAAGACCTCATGGCGAAGGTGTTGGCGCGAGGCGCCGGTCCTGATTTCTTTACGCTCGATTCCGGGGATGGCGGCACCGGAGCGGCGCCCATGGCGCTCATGGATAATGTCGGGCTTCCTATCCGCGAATCGCTTCCGCTCGTTCGAGACATCATCAAAAATCATGGTCTGGCGGAGCGCATTCCGATCATCGCATCAGGCAAGCTGACCACCCCCGCCGACGTCGCCTGGGCGTTGTGCGCGGGCGCGACATTTGTCAATTCGGCCAGGGGCTTTATGTTCGCGCTTGGCTGTATTCAGTCCCTCAAATGCAACAAAAATACCTGCCCGACGGGCGTCACAACGCATGACAAGCGACTGCAAAAGGGTCTCGACCCAGCCGACAAGGCTGTAAGGGTCGCCAATTACTGCCGCAATTTGCGGCGCGACGTGGAAGTAATCGCTCATAGCTGCGGCGTGTCGCATCCGCGACGCCTTAAGCGCTTCCATGTTCGCATTGTCTTTCCCGATGGCGTCTCGCGGCCGTTGAGCGAGCTTTATCCGACGGACGATCCCGCCGACGCGAACGCGGCCGCCGCGCGTCGTCGCGCCTAGCGCTGGAATAGCATGGCCGAAGGCGCCTCGAAATGAACGCCGCCGCTGCGTTTCCTGCCGCGCTTGCGCCCGGATCTTCCAGCCCACCGAGCGAACGCGTCGCCTGCGAGGACATATCTCAAAAAGCAGGTAACGTTTCGACGTTGGCGACCGTATCCCTGTTGGAGCCCAAGGCTGGCGCAGTCGGCTGGCTCCAAATGGCGCTCTTGCAGATCTGCAAGAGGCGCGTTCACGCGCGGCCTTGAGCGCCGCGTATCGACAGGAGAGTTTTATGAACACCAGAAACGCCATCGCCCGCTTTGCGGCAGGCGCCTTTTTGATCGTCGGCTCCGTATATGCGAGCGCGGCCTCCGCCGAAGACAAAATGAAGACGGAGACCACGACCGGAGATCACATGAAGGGCGACGCCATGAAGGGCGATGCGATGAAGGGCGACGCCATGAAAGGTGATGCGATGAAGGGCGACGCCATGAAGGGCGACGCGATGAAGGGCGACGCGATGAAAGGCGACGCAATGAAGGGCGACAAGTAAGTCCAGGGGCCGCGTTACCCGCTTCAGTCCTTGCGCTGGAGCGGGTTCGCCCGTCGGGCCGGGCAGTCTGAATCGGAAGCGGAACATGACCGAAATTCAAGAGGCGGCTCCGGCGCTGTCATCGTGGCCGCAGCGGCGAGTGGTTCACCGCCATGCGCTTCTGACGCGCGTGACGCATTGGATCAATCTCCTTTGCGTTATCGTTTTGCTGATGAGCGGCCTTCAGATTTTCAACGCGCATCCGGCCCTTTATTGGGGCCAATACGGAGCAGACGCTGACCACCCGCTGCTTGAAATCGGGGCGAATGAAACTGCAGGCGGACAATTGACGGGCTTCCTCAAAATTGGCTCGGCGACGTTGCCAACGACCGGCGTCCTGGGCGCCTCCCGCAACGCCGATGGCGACGTGGTCGAGAGAGGCTTTCCGCGATGGATCACGCTCCCCGGTTTTCGCGATCTCTCCTTGGGCCGCCGCTGGCACTTCTTTTTCGCGTGGCTGTTCGTCGCAAATCTCCTCGTTTACTACGTTGGGGGATTAGCCAGCGGACATCTTCGCCGGGACCTGTTGCCCAGCAGCGAACAGCTGCGCCCGAAATCCCTTCTGCATGATATCGCCGATCATCTTCGGCTTCGGTTTCCGCGCGGCGAAGCGGCGCTGCGCTACAATCCGCTGCAAAAGCTCGCCTATCTTGGCGTGATCGGCGTGCTGTTGCCGGTCATGATCTTGTCCGGCCTCACAATGTCGCCGGGGATGGACGCGATTTTGCCCTGGCTCGTCGATTTGTTCGCCGGGCGGCAATCGGCGCGGACGATCCACTTCATCGCCGCCAATCTGATCGTGCTGTTTATATTCGTTCATGTCGCGATGGTGCTGCTGGCCGGGCCGGTCAATGAATTACGCTCTATGATCACAGGCAAATTCGCCATCGTTCCAGAGGCTCAAGATGAGTAGCTTCCAAATTCCGCGGCGTCGGCTTCTGGCTCTGGGCGCGGCGAGCCTCGGCAGCGCGCTGCTCGGCGGCTGCGATCGCCTGTCGGAAGCGCCAGATTTTCAGGCCTTTCTCGCCTCGGCCGAGCGTTTGACCTATCGCTCGCAGCGGTTGCTGGGCGAGGGCCGTTCGATGGCGCGCGAGTTCGCCGCCGCCGATTTGTCGCCGGTGTTCAAAGTCAACGGCACCCGTGCGCCGGAAGGTGAAGATTATGCCGCGCTCGTCGAAAGCAATTTCTCCGATTGGCGCCTGCGCGTCGATGGGCTTGTCGTCAAGCCGCTCGACTTGTCGCTGGCCGATCTCCAGGCCCTGCCGCAGCGGACGCAGATCACGCGGCATGACTGCGTCGAGGGCTGGAGCGCCATCGGCAAATGGACAGGCGTCCCGCTTGCCGCCGTGCTGGAGCGCGCCGCGCTCCTTCCGGCCGCCCGCTTTGTGGTGTTCCACTGCGCCGATATGTATGAACATGCGCTCGATGGAACCGGACAATATTATGAAAGCATCGATCTGATCGACGCCTTTCATCCGCAAACCATTCTGGCGCTAAGTCTCAACGATGCGCCGCTGACCGTTGGCCATGGCGCGCCGCTGCGCCTGCGGGTGGAACGGCAGCTTGGCTACAAGCAGGCGAAATATGTAATGCGCATTGAGCTGACCGAGCGGCTTAGCGACATCGGACGCGGCAAGGGCGGCTTTTGGCCCGATCGGGGCTATGAATGGTACGCTGGAATTTGACGCGATCGATTCGCTTGAATGAAGCGACATGACGCTCGTCATTTGTTGGGGCCGTTGCAAACCGCATTATTGAATAACAGGCGGGCTCCGCCGACTGTTGAGATTAGATCTGGACGGATCGCGAGGCAATCCGCCCAAGATCGATGCTTCCCTTAGGGGCCGGTCGCCATCGTATGACCCTCGGCGCGCTCATAGAGATAGCTGAGGTCTTCCATGGGGAGGACGACTACGGTCTTTCCATTCATTTTTCCGATTGTGAGCGTGACCGTCTTACCGCTCTTCATCGTCACGCTCGTCTCTTTCTGGTATTCGAAGCCGTCGAGACCCGCGGCAAATGCGGCGGGGGCGACCGCGAGCGCGCCGGCGATCGCCAGGCAGCGCAAGAACTTTTTATTCATGGCGTGTCACCTCATTGAAAAAGCAGACTGACGCGTGTTGGCGACAGCGCTCGCCGTAAGATCCACGGCTGCGCCAACCTCACCCATCACATGTTGTGATCGGCCGCGTCGTGAAGCAGGTCCGCGGACAAAAGGATCGCGGTCTCGCGTCCTGTATTCTTCCACCAGTGCGACGTCGCATGCGTCTCGGGGGTGGCGTCGCCCGTCTTGTGGACGATCGGAACGGAGCAACCGCTCGCATATTCCGTAACCTCGCCGGACACAATGTAGATGATGGCCGGACGGTCGCCGTGGCTATGCCAGGGAACGACGCCGCCCGGCTCGATCACAAGCTTGCGAAGGCGGAGTTTCCGGTCGGCGATATGGGCCGGCTCCGACGAGAGATCGATTGCGCCGATGACGCTATCGGTCACACCCTTGGCGGCGTAATCGACCGGGGCCGTCGCCCCGGCGACTTGGCTTTTCGTGGGACATTCGCCCGCATGCGCAAAGACGGGCGCAGCTGCGCCGCACAGCGCGAGAAAAGCGATCCTCCAACCTTTGTTTGATGATGTTGCTGTCTTGAACATGCGAGCTCTCCTTGATCAGCGACGGCCGGGCTTAATGTTTGACTGTGAACAACTGCTGATGAAGCGCGTCTGGAATGTTGTCGGCCGGTATGGCGACCATGGTGTGGCCATTCATCTTGACCACATAGACGGTGGCTTTTGAGCCATTTTCAAATGTCGCCTGTTGCGACTTGAGCAATTGGACATGCATCATTCGGGTCTTCGCTTCGGCCGCTCCGGCGAACAGAACGCCGGCGGCAAGGGCGGCGCCGGCAAGGGTGCGAAACATGAGAGTTGAAGTCGGGATGGACATTGGCGTTCTCCTGCGATTTACCAGGCCGGTAGGTCGGCCTGCTGGTCAGGAGAATGGCGAGAACGGGCCTCGTTTTGAAATACTGGATTGCTTCGGGTTTCATAGCGAGAGACTATCCGTAGCGCTTGGCGGCGGCCTATTCCCCTCTCCCGCTCCCGGGCCTAATATTGCGCAAGCTTGTCTATACGGCCCCGAGGCAAATTTCGATGGAGATGCATCAGGTACGCTACTTTCTGGCGGCGTCCCGCACTCTTAATTTTACGCGCGCCGCCGAAGAGTGCCACGTCGCGCAGCCATCCCTTACGCGCGCCATCAAGCTTCTCGAGGCGGAGCTCGGGGGCGATGTTTTCCGTCGCGAGCGGAATCTGACGCATCTGACCGTCTTCGGTCAGCAGATGTTGCCCCTGATGCGGCAATGCTATGAAGGCGCGCTCGCGGCGAAAAAGCTGGCCGCCTCCATACAAAAGGGCGCCGTCGCGTCACTGACGCTAGCGCTATCGCATTCAGTCAGCATGGCCCTTCTGGTCTCGCCCCTCCGGGAGCTGATGCGCGCCTTTCCGGCGCTCGAATTGCGCTTCCTGCGCGGAACCCCGCCGGAGATCGCCGAACGCCTCAAGAAAGGAGAGGCTGCGATGGCGATTGCTGGTCCCCTTGGGGAGACGTGGGACAGGCTCGATGCGTGGCCGCTGTTTTCAGAGGGATTCGATCTTGTCGTCGCTCCGAGCCGCGCGCCTCCCGCCGCCGGCGGCGCCGCGCTCGCCGATTTCGCGGCAGAGCGCCTCCTTACGCGGCCCTATTGCGAGGTCGCGGACGTTTGGCTCGAATTCAGCCGTCAACACGAAATCGCCTTTGGCGGCGAGCATGCGATGGTCTGCGACGCCGATCTCATGCAGCTCGTCGGGGAAGGGCTTGGCGTCGCGATCCTGCCGAAAAGCACCCCTTGCCCCGAGGGTGTGCTTCGAATCGCGGCGTCCGACCTTGATCTCAAGCGAACGCTCTATCTTTACGCCGTCGCCGGGCGTGAGCGGGATGTGCAGACGGCAGCGCTGATTAATCTTCTCCGCGCGAGGGCCTGGGAGCCGCCGGCCCCCTGAGTTTGGCGTAGCCCTGTCAGGCCCGCTGCGACTGAAGCGCCGCCATGATATCTTCGATCGCCATGCGCGCGCGGAACTCCGGATTGACGAAACGCGCGGCGACGCGTCCGTCAGGCGCCACCACGAATGTCGCCGGCAGAGGCAAAAACCAGGCGTTATTGCCTTGGAAGTCCTGAAGTGGAAGGCCGTAGTCTAAACACAATTTTTGAACTGGGGCGCCGATCCACATCGCCAGGCCAAGGGACAAGGCATAGCTGTTGTCCATATCGGTCAGGATCAACACCTTGCCGGCGAGCTCTGCCGCCAGCGGCGCGACGAACGGTTGCCGGTCCGGCATGATCGAAACGATCTGCGCGCCGCAGCCGACGATGTCGCCCTCGGCGGCGGCGAGCGAGCGTAGCTCAATCTTGCAGAATGGACACCAGTGGCCGCGATTGAAGCTGACGACGAGCGGACCGCGCGCGAGAAGCTGGTCGAGGCTCACGAGCCTTCCATCGGCAGCCGGCAGGACGAACGAAGGCATGAGCTCACCCAGCTGTGGCGCGCCGGCGCCGGCCTCGCCAGTCCTCAGTCGCTCGACGATCCGGTCGTATTCGTCGGAAAAAGGCGACTTGAACTCCCGCATCGCCGCGGCGTAAGCGGCGAGCCGCTGGCCCAGCGTCATCTCCGCCGCGCAGATGTTGGCGAGGGCTTCGCGCAATTTCGTTCTGGTGTTCAATTCGTTTCTCGCATGTCCGCCGAAGCGAATGATCGGCCCGGGATTGCGCGCTCGTCTCTCTCATCTATGCGCGGCAAGGCCGCGCCTCTATCAGAGTGCAGGATTTCCGCTGCACTGGCCAATAGCCGGCCGCTATTGAAAGAGGACCCATACAATATTTCATCACAGCCCCGGCCTCTCGTAAAACCGAAGCGTTGGCGCTCGACGCTGTGCGACCCCGCCGCACATTTTGTGGCGCCTCTTCCGCTTCTTGCGAGGCCGCGGGCGATGGAGGTCGAAATGACGACAAGCGCAACTCACGACGAAATCTATGGAGCTGCGAAGGAGCCGCCGGAGGCGCCGCCGCGTGAGTCGCGGCGGCAAAAGCCGGGTCCCGACGTCGGACAAATCGTTCTGGTGTTTCAGGGCGGCGGCGCGCTCGGCGCCTATCAGGCGGGCGTCTATGAGGCTTTGCATGAGGCCGGAATCGAACCCGATTGGGTCATCGGAACCTCCATCGGCGCCATCAATTCAAGTCTGATCGCCGGCAATGAGCCAGAGCAACGCCTTGATCGTTTGAGAGAGTTTTGGCGGCGCGTCGAAGAAAGCCCGGCGCTGGATTTCTTTGGCGCGACGCCATGGCTCGGTCGGAGCCTGCCGAACTGGATGACGCTGACCCAAGGCGTCGCCGACTTCTTCAGGCCAAACCCGCTCGCCTTCCTCGGCCTTCACATTCCGATGGCCCCGGAGGCGGCCGGCTATTATTCGACAAGGCCGCTTGAGCGAACCCTCTGCGAGCTTGTCAATTTCGAGCGCCTGTCGGCCTGTGCGCCGCGGCTGACCGTCGGCGCGGCCAATCTTCGCACGAGCGACATGCGCTATTTCGACAGCCGTGAGGCAAAACTGACCGCCCGGCACATCATGGCGTCCGGCGCCTTGCCGCCCGCCTTTCCGGCGATCCGGATCGACGGCGACCTGTATTGGGACGGCGGCCTGTTGTCGAACACGCCGGTCGAGGCCGTCTTCGACGACAACCCGCGGCGCCATTCTCTTGTTATCGCCGTCCATATCTGGAATCCGCAGGGCCCCGAGCCGGAATCCATCTGGCAGGTGATGCACCGCCAGAAAGAAGTTCAATATGCCAGCCGGGCGCTGAGCCACATCAAGCGTCAAAAACAGATCCATCGTCTGCGGCATATCATCGCCGAACTCGCCGCGCGCCTGCCCGATGACGAGCGCCTGAGCCCGCAAGTGCAGGAGATGGCCGCCTATGGATGCCTGACCCAGACCCATGTTGTGAGGCTGCTTGCGCCGGCGCAAGACGGCGAGGACCACACCAAGGACATCGACTTCAGCCGCCGGGGAATAAAAACCCGCTGGGATGCGGGCCGCGCCGACGCCGCAAGCATACTCGAAGACGCGCCCTGGGACCGCGAAGTCGATGCGCTCGAAGGCTTTCACCTGCACGAATTGCGGCGCATGACTCTTGAGACGGTCTGACCCCCGGCCCGGACGGAAGCCGCCAATAAGAAAGGCCCCAGTGGGGCCTTTTTTGGCGCGGGACTTTAGCCATCAGTGATGCGCGGGCAGGAAAAACCGCGTCCCGAGCAGCGCCGCGACGCTCAGCGAAAACGCGACGCCGCCGATGCAGGCGGCCCAGCCGAAACTGTCGAATATCCAGCCAAGCGTCGCCGTGCCGGCGATCCCGCCGAGAAAGTAGCATGCAAGGTAGAGGCCGCTCGCGGCGCCTCGGTCGCCCGTCGCTGCGGGGCCGACGAATCCCGTCGCCACCGCCTGCGCGAAGAATGTTCCAATCGCGAAAAAGCCGAGACCCGCGGTCACGAGCATGAGAGACGACGTCAGCAGGAACGGCAATCCAGCTGCCGCGACGACGAGCCCGCCGATAAGGCCGCGCCTCTGCCCTAACCGCGCGACAGCCCGCCCCGCCCACAAGGTTGTCGCGATCGAGGGCAGAAAGACGAGATAGACGAATCCGACAGTCATCATGCCCGCGCTGATCGGGGGACGAACGAGGACAAAATTCACAAAAGTGAAAACGCCGATGAAGGCGAAGAGAATGCAAAAGCCGACGCCAAAGCTGGCGCGCAGCGCCGGGTTGTTCAGATGCCCCCTTATGGCCGAAGCTGGATCCGTCGGCGCGTAGTCCTGGGGCGGCGCGGATTGGCGTCGAACCGTGAAATAGACAAGCGCGGTGCCTGCGAGATTGAGGCAGGCAAACAGCACAAAATTCGTGGCCAACCCGAAATGATCCGTCGTCGCTGCGGCGAGAAGGCGACCGAATAAATTGGACGCGACATTGCCTGCGATATAGGCGGCGAAGGCGCTTGCAGTATCCGATGCGCTGCATCGCTCGCTCAAATAGGCGAGCGTCAGCGTGAAGGCGGAGGCCATCAGCAATCCTTGCATGATTCGCAACAGGGCAAACACGGCAAGATTGGGCGCTATGGCGAGCAGCAGCGTCGGGACCGACAATGCGACGAGACTCATGATCACGCCGCGACGGCGATCGATCCGGTGGCTGAACGCGGCGACCGCAAAGCTCGCAGCGGCCATGCCGAAAGTGCTCGCATTGACGGCGAGGCCCATCGCGGCCGGAGTCACAGCGTAGGCATGAGCCAGCGGCGGCAAGATAGCCTGTGTCGCGAACAGGTCGACGACAGTCAGAAAGGCGGTCAACGCGACGAGAATGGAGCGCCAAGCAGCGGCGCCAACGCGCGCACGGCGCGCTTCGATCTTCGCGTGAGAGCGCGCAGCGATTGACATAGCGCTGATCCTTTGCGGAAAGGAGCTGATTTGAGATCGAAAATTGTCGAGTATGAGGCTGGCGGCAGGCCTCCTCCGCCCCGTCCTGACTTGCAGGCCGGCCCAACGGGGAATTGTTGGGCAGGCCTATGCAACTTTACGAGCAGTAGCCCGTCCCAAAATTTTGCTTGCACGGCGTCCGGAACAGCTGCCGCCTCAAGCTGTCCGAAATATGGTTAGCAGGTATGGCGACCATCATATGGCCGTCCATTTTAACGACATAGACGGTAGCCTTGGCGCCATTCTCCATCGTTGCGCGCTGCATGTTGATAAGTTCGACCTGCATCATCTTCCCATGTTTGGCTTCGGCGGCTCCGGAGAAGAGAACGCCGCAGGCCAAAAGAGAGCCTGTGAGGCCGAGACGGATGCGATCGGAAGCTGATTTCGACATTGACGTTCTCCTTGCATTGCCAGGCCAAAGATCAGCCCTCGCTCAGGAAGATTGCTAGAAAGCGGCTTCGTTTTGAAATGCCGGATGGCTTCAGGTTCCATAGCGGCGGCCTATTCAATTTCCTCATAGTCGCCTACGCCGCGGCTGCCAGTGCGAAGAAAACCTTCGGGCGCCTGCTGTTCGGGATCCGCAAAGCATTGAATAGACACGCTCAAGTTGGTGAGCGCGCCACGTAATATTTTCTTGATTTTTTAGGAACAATTTGAAGCGTCGCTGCAAATTCGGTAGTCTAATGCCTGACAGGGAGGTTTGGCCACAATATTAAAATTTCGTAATGATGCAAAATATCGGACTATCGACCAAGCTCAAGTTGTAGATTGCGGTGAGCGCAACGGCGAACGTCGATTAATATTGCGCAAGGCGCTTCCGCGTGAGGAGTCTTACTATGACTTCAGTCGACAAGCGTCAGCCCGTTCAGCCTCACCTTGCCTCCGGCGAGCTTGTTTTCTCCTGCTCGTCGGTGCAACAGCCATTCTGGTTTATGGATGCCCTGGAGCCCGGCAACCCGGCGTCCAATATCGCGCTGCGGTGGGAGCTCGAAGGCCGCATCGGCGCCGCTACGATCGAGCGCGCCTTTCAGGCCATCATCGATCGTCACGAAATTCTGCGCACCCGCTTCATCGACGAAGACGGCGAGCCATTTCAAATCGTCGCCCCCCACTTCGACTTTCAATTGGGCGTCGTCGATTTGACGGCGGTCCCGCAGGCTCGCCGGATCGACGAGGCCATGGCGCTGGTGCGGGCCGAGGCCCGCGCATCCTTCGACATCGAGACACTGCCGCTGATCCGGGCGACGCTGCTGCAGCTCGCGCCGGATCACGCTTTTCTCGCGCTGACCGTGCATCATCTTGTCTTCGACGGCTGGTCGATCAGCATCATCGCGCGCGAATTCGGCGCCTTCGCCGAAGCGATCGACAGCGGCCGACCCGCCGTCCTGCCCGAGTTGCCGTTGCAATATGGCGATTATTGCCGCTGGGAGGCCGCCTGCGCCGCCGCTGGCGTTTTCGAGGCCTCGCTCGACTATTGGCGCCGCCAGCTCTCGGGAGCCGCCTATTTCGAGGTTCCCGCCGATCGCGATCGCAGCGCCGCGAAGGCGCGGGGAGGGGAGATCGCCGCGATCCTTCTGCCGGCGGCGCTTGGGGAAAAGATCGGCGGAATCGGCCGCACGCGGAAAGTCACGCTCTTTGTATTCGGCTGCGCCGTCATTACGCTTCTGCTTCGCCGCTACACCGGAAAATCGGAAATCCTGTTGGCGACGCAGAGCGTCGGCCGCGACGATGTCGACCTCGAGAATTTGATAGGCCCCTTCGTCAATAATCTCGTTCTGCGTTTCGTCGCGGACGACGATCCATCCTTCGAGCGGTGGCTTGCCCGCGTGAACGATACCGTTCAGGACGCACTGCATCATTCGAAGACGCCGTTCCACAAGCTTGTCGAGATCCTGAATCCAACCCGCGATCAAACCCGCCCGGCGCTGGCCTCGGTCAATTTCACGGTGTTCCGCGATGTCGTCCACCGCACTCGCTATGGCGATTTTTATCTGACGGGCCACCCTTCCGCGTCGACCGGCGCGCTTTATGATCTCAATTTCTTTATGGCCCATTGGCCGAACGGTTGGCGCATTGCGGTCGAATATAATTCTGAGCTGTTCGACAAATCGACCGTGGAGCACTTGCTGGCGGGGTTCGCCGCCGCCTTTGAGTTCGCCTTTGCGACGCCGGAGGCGCCGCTGTCGGCCTTCGCGCTTCCCGCCATTGAAGCTGCTCCGGCCGCCGACGCGTCTCCCGTCGATCGGCTGGCCCAGCCGGTCGACATCCTCTTTGCCGAACGCGCGGCCGCCGCCGGCGCCGCTGCGGCTGTCGTCGAGGGCATGCGCACGCTGTCCTATCGCGACCTCGATCGCCGCTCGACCCAATGCGCGAGGCGGCTGCAAGCGCTTGGCGTCCGCCCCGGCGACCGCGTCGGCCTTCTGATGCAGCGATCGATCGAAGCGATCGTCGTCATGCTCGGCGTTTTGAAGGCGGGAGCCGCCTATGTTCCGTTTGATCCCGCTTCGCCGAAGGACCATCTTGCCTTCATGGTCGAGGATTGCCGGCCGGCGCTCGCCTTCGCCGACCGCGACAGCCTCGCCGCTGCGCCGGATGACGCGCATTTCGCCCCGCTTGAGGCTTTGCTCAATGACGCCTCGCGCGAGAGCGGCGCGCCGCTCGAATCCTGCAACGGGCCGGACTCGCTGGCCTATGTCATGTACACCTCGGGCTCGACCGGACGCCCCAAGGGCGTGATGATCCCCCACCGTGGCATCGCGCGCCTGGCAATTGGGCAGAACTACGCCGCGCTTGCTCCGGATGAGGTGATCCTCCATGTCGCGCCGCTCGCCTTCGACGCCAGCACCTTTGAAATATGGTCTGCGCTCCTCAACGGCGCGCGCGTGGCGATCATTTGCGACCCGCGGCCGACGCTGGACGAAATCTGTGAAACCATCAGCCGTCAAGGCGTGACGCTGACGTTTTTGACCACCGGACTGTTTCACCTTCTGGTGGACGAACGGCTCGCAGGGCTGCGGCCCTTGCGGCGCATCCTCGTCGGCGGCGAAGTCATGTCGGCGCCGCATCTTGAAAAAGCGCTGGCCGGATTGCCGCAGACCGAAATTGTGAACATCTACGGTCCAACGGAAAATACGACTTTTACCTCCTTCTACGCGGCGAGGCGCGGAGGCCGGGCCGCCGGCCCCGTCCCAATCGGCAGAGCGATCGCCCACACCGAAATTCTGATTCTCGGGCCGGATATGACGCCGGTCGCAGACGGAGAGGCCGGTCAACTTGCCTGCGCTGGCGCCGGCGTCGCGCTCGGCTATCTGAACAGGCCGGAGCTGACCGCGGAAAAATTCATCGACGATCCGACCGGCGCTTTCACTGGGCGGCTATATCTCACCGGCGACATGGCGCGGCGCGGCGCGGATGGCGAGATCCTGTTCCTCGGCCGCACCGATCGGCAGGTCAAGATCAACGGCAAGCGCGTCGAGCTGGACGAGATCGAAGCTGTTCTGCGCGCCGATCCGCGCCTTGCCGACGCGCTCGTCGAGCGTCTCGACGATAGTCCGGCTCGCCCGCTCGTCGCCTATCTGAAGCTTGCGGCGACGGCAGGCGCCAACGCCTCATGCGCGGCGGCGATCGTCGAGGCTTTGCGCGCAAAATTGCCGCCGCATATGATCCCCTCGGCGGCGGTGCTGATGAAAGAGTTTCCGCTGACGCCGAACGGCAAGGTCGACCGCAAGGCGCTGCCAAGGCCGGGCGCGGCGGCCGCGCCAGAACCGGAACTGCCAGCCACGGCAGCCTGGTCCAAAATGGAGCTGATCGCCGGTGCCGTCTGGCGCGAGGTGCTGAAGCGGGACGACATTAATCTTTCAACCAATTTCTTCGATCTCGGCGGCCATTCGATGCTGGCGACCCGGATCGCCGCGCGCCTTTCCCGCAAGCTTGGCCTCAAGATTCCCGTCTCGTCCCTTTTCAAGACGCCGACGTTGAAGGCTTTTGCGGCCTATCTCGCAAGCCTCGACGATTGGCGCACGGTGACGATCCAGCCGCTGGGAGACAAGACGCCGATCGTCGCCATCAACGATCCGATGCTCTACTACAATGTCGCCCGCGAGCTCGGAGCGGAGCGGCCGATCTTCAACGTCGCCTTGTTCGACGCTGCCAATCCGCAATCGCCGCCTGACCGGGCGCTGGAAGACATTGCGGCGGAATATGTCGAGCTCCTGCGCAAGATGCAGCCGCGCGGCCCCTATATTCTTGCCGGCTATTGCGTCGCCGGCGTCATCGCCTATGAGGCGGCGCGGCAGCTGCGCGAGCAGGGGGACGAGGTGCCGCTCCTCATCCTGGCCGATAGTTGGGCGCCCGGCTATGTCGCGAACCTCTCCTGGCCGCGGCGGCTGCTGTCGGAGTTGGCGTTTCGGCGGCATGTGCTGCAGCGCCAGTTCAGGGACATGCGCAAGGGTGAGATGAGCTTTGGCGAGATCCTTGCCTCCTACCGGCTGGTCCGCAAGAGCCGCATCCTCGACCTCGCGGTCGCGCTGCATATCCTCAAAGAGAAGCCGGTCGGGCGCAATGACGGTCAAGACCAGTGGTTTCTGCGCCATTTGAACGCCGCGCGGCGCGGCTACTGCGTCAAGGAGACGCCGTCCGACGTCGCCCTGTTGCAAAGCGAGATCATTCTGACGCCCCGGATGGATAAGGGGATGGGCTGGACGCAGCATGTCAAAGGGCGGCTAAGTCTGCATCGCATCCCCGGTTGGCATGGCGATATGTTCGGACAGATCGGGGCGCGCGCAATCGCCGAGGCCCTCCATCCTTTGTTGCAGCGAGTCGATGCGGCGCAACCGAAAAAGCCGCCGCCGACCGAAAAACGCGGCGTGCTGTTGTGCGCGCTGCTGTTGTCCCCGGAGATTCTTATCACCGAGATGATCGAGGCGCTGCGCTTTTTCGAAAACGGATGGAGCATTGTGGCATGAGCAAGAGCCTATCTCCGGATCGATTTTAGAACGATCAATCTGCGAGAATTGGAAGCCAGGCGCCCCTTCGTCGGCGGACAGCCGGCTCGATAAGCGCGTCAGCGCTCACCCTGGACGGCAGTCCGGCAAAGAAATTCTTGATTGATGGAATAGAATGGCAGTTGCGGCGTCTCTTGAAGCGAGATCGCCCAGCTGCGGGCTGGAATTGCGAAGACTTTGGATCGATCACTCTAAAATCGGGAACGAAATCGATTGCAAGATTTTCGGAGCGTGACGTCAGGCCAAAAAATCCGTAGCTTTCGGACGTGCTGCGGGGCGCCACAATGACGGCCCATGGCGGGCGCGAAAATTGTCGCCAGTAAGATGACGGACGCCATTGAACAGCATATCCCGGCGTTGCGGCGCTACGCTTTCGCGCTTGTTCGCGATCATGACGCCGCCGACGATCTGGTCCAGGATTGTCTCGAGCGGGCCCTCTCGCGCTGGTATCTGAGGCGATCCGACGGCGATTTGCGCGCGTGGCTCTTTGCGATCATGCGCAACCACTATATCGACGGCTATCGCGGCCAAAAACGGCGCGGCCCGCATGTTGCGCTCGATGAGGCGCACGAAGTCGGCGCTCCGGCCGGGCAGGACCGCGGGCTCGAGGCGCGCGAGGCTCTGGCGGCCCTCGACCAGCTTCCGGAAGAGCAGAAATCATTGCTGCTTTTGATCGGCGTCGAGGATCTTTCCTATGAGGAGGCCGCGCGGGCGCTTGGCGTCCCGGTCGGCACGGTGATGTCGCGCTTGTCGCGAGCGCGGCAAAAGCTGCGCGCTATGCTGGAGACCGGGCCAACGACATATCTTCGGAGAATAAAATGAGCGGCCCGCATGCGCCCATCGGCGAAGATGATCTGCAGGCCTTTATCGACGATCGGCTCGGCGCCGAGCGCCGGGGGGTGGTGGAGTCTTATCTCGCCGAGTATCCCGACGTCGCGGAGCGAGTCGCGACTGACCGCCGGCTGAGGGATAGTTTGCGCGCGGACCTGCAGGCCAAATTTGCAGAGCCGATTCCCCTGCGGCTGCGGATCGCCAGCATTCGGGCGGCGCAGCGCGCGCGGCGGGCCGGGGTCCTGCGTCGCGCGGCTGCGGCTGCGGTCATTTTTCTCGTCGGCGGCGGCGCCGGCTGGATTGGCGGCAGGGCGCATGAAGCTCCTGGCGCGAGGTTGGCGTTCGGCGGCGGCGGCGTCGCTCCGGTCGCAGAGGACGCTGTGTCCGCCTACCGGACTTTTGTCGTCGAGGTCGCCCATCCTGTCGAAGTCCGCGCCGCCAATGAGGCGCATCTCCTGCAATGGCTGTCGAAGCGCCTCGGGCGCCGGCTGGTTGCGCCGGATCTGTCAGAGTTCGGCTACCGGCTGATGGGCGGCCGTCTACTTCCTGGCGGTGGCGGCGCTGCTGCCCAGCTCATGTATGACGATCCGAGCGGACGGCGCCTGACCGTCTATGTTCAGGCGGCGACTGGAACCGAGACGGCTTTTCGCTTTCGGCAGGAAGGGGAGGCGTCCACCTTCGCCTGGATCGATCATGGCTTCGGTTTCGCGGTCACGACCACGGCTGGCCGCGAGGAGCTTTTGCCGGTCGCGGAAGCCGTCTATCGCAGTTTCGATGGCGGCTCCGAGGCGGGGCCGGCGCAAAAGGGCTGATTCTTGGATCAGGCATTCAGAAAAGCCGCGCTGCGGGCGGAATAGATCAGTCGCGCAATCGTCTCTTCTGCGCCGCTGGATTTTCCACGGGAGGACCTCAATGCTGAACTCTATGTTACGCGCCCTGCTTTGCGCCGGGGCTTTGACAGCGATCGCCACAAGCTGCGCCTATGCGGAAAATTCGGTGAAGGTCGGGCAAACCGCGAAGGGCGCGACGCTCGTCGACGCGCGCGGCATGACCCTCTACACCTTCGCCAAGGATGCGGACGGCAAGTCCGCCTGCAATGGCCCTTGCGCGGCCAATTGGCCGCCGGTTACGGCCGCCTCGGACGACAAACCTTCCGGCAAATATTCCGTCATCACGCGCGACGACGGCTCCAAGCAATGGGCCTATGGCGGCAAGCCTCTCTACAGCTGGGTGAAAGACACAAAGCCCGGCGATACGACGGGAGACGGCTTCCTGAATGGCGCATGGCGGGTCGCACAGCCCTGATCCGGACTCGAACGCGGGCGGCAAAGGTTCCGGCGCGGCGGAGCGGCGCTGGAGCGGCTGCGAAGGAATGTCAGAGGTTTCGTAGGACTTTCTTCGCCGGACGCCCAAACAGCGCTTTGGCAGGTCCCCGATGGATCGACCATTGCGATAAACTCATCTGCACTCAGCGCGCAGGACGCCTTCCCAACGGGCGTCGAGGGCGGCGCGGAAACTCTTTCCCCGACTCAGCTCAAGTTGATCTCTCACCGCAAATAAAGAGGCGCTCTACCTCGTCGGCGTTCCTCTTGAGCAAATAGGACCACCTTTGATTTGCGAGATGCAGTTCCACTCTGGCCCGAAGCCAAAGTTAGAGGGCGGCGCCGACTTATCGGGGCGCAGCGTTGGCAAGCCGGTATGATAATAGAATGCGACGCCAAGCAAGATGCCCGCGATAAACCCAATGAGGGGGAAGTATCTGGCGCCGCGCCTCAGCATGGACCGTTCGGCTTGCGCCGCCTCATCTTCGCGCTGGCTGCTTTGGCCGGCGCGCAGACCCCGCCGGATCGGCTGGAGCCTGCGGGCGACACTGAACGCATTTTCTCGCGACCAACGAAAATCGTCGCTCGTTGTCCTAAACGTTGTCGAAACGGAGTGGCCGTAAGTACTAGTCAAATGCTTGATTTAATGGTGCCCAGGGGCGGAATCGAACCACCGACACTGCGATTTTCAGTCGCATGCTCTACCAACTGAGCTACCTGGGCGCCGCGGCGGCGCGCCTGCCGCGAGAGGCGTCTTATAGAGGAGCTTTCCCGCGCTTGTCCAGCTGTCGCGCGAGCCAATTTTCGCCGGCCCTCCCGGCTTCAGCCAAGCTCGTCGACGCTAGCGACGAAGGCGGCGATCCTTCCGATCGAGACTTGGTCCAGAAGCAGCGCCGGATGGCCCTGGCCCGCGGCGGTATAGGTCTGCGCGTAGGGGCGGCGCCGGACCATCTCCGCCAGCGTCTCCTCCGACAGAAGATCGGAGGTTTCGCCGCGCACAATCATCAGTGGCGCTTGCCGCAGCGCATCGAAAGCGTCCCACAGCGGCGGCGGCGGATTGTCCGGGTCGAGATCGTCGATCGCATTGGCGAGCTGGGGATCGTAGCGGCGGCAAAAACACCCGTTCTCATCCGTGAACGTGATTTTCGCATAGGCCGCCCACTCGTCGTCCGAAAGGGTGAAATGTGCGCTCATGGTTCGCTTCAGCGCGGCCACGGCTTCAGTCAGCGACTGCGGCGGCGGCACTTTGCCGATATAGCCGCGAATACGGGCGAGGCCGGCGCGATCGAGAACGGGGCCGATGTCGTTGAGAACGATCCCCGCGGCCAGGGACGGATGCGCCGTGGCGAGCATCAGGGCGTGCAGTCCGCCGCGCGAGGTTCCGATGAAGACGGCGCGCTCGACGCCCGAGACGGACAAGGCGGTGAATATGTCGTTATGCTCAATGGCAAAGCTGTAATGCCTATAATCCGGATCATAATCCGACCGGCCGCGCCCGCGATAGTCGAGCGCAAGCACGCGCCGCCGGCGCCCGCCGGCGAGTCCCTCCGTCAGGGCGCTCGCAAGCGGTCCGAAATCGGCGGAATTGCGCGACAGGCCCGAAAGGCACATGACGGGCAGGCCGGGATCCTGCGCCGATCCGTAATCGCGCAGAAAGAGCTTCAAACCGTCGTCGCTCGCAAAGAAGCGTTCGTGGAAGGGAACGGAAAGCGGCGCGGCGGGGGAGGGCGATAGATCGGGCGACGCCATGCGTTCCTCGCTAGATCACGACGATCTTGGATTGAATCCATCCAAAATTCGGACGCGTGATTCCCAATATCTAGAGCATGATCCCGGTCCGAAAGTCTGCAACTTTCCGGCGTCATGCCAGAGCGGCTTCACAATTATCGGTCGGTGAAACGCTCTATCCCTTTGTTACACGGCATTTTCTTATCGCACAGTCGGCAAGTTTGGCGAAAAAAATCGCGTCGCAGCCGCAAGCTTCACGCCTCCGACGCCATAGCGCGGCGACCGGGAATGGCCTTGCGCCGGGCGGGCGCGCCGGCCTCTGGTAATCAGGCCTTTACCTAAAATCTAGTGCTTTGGAACCAGTGGATTGTCGCGGTGTTGGGCGCATATGCAACAGCGTCGCCAGCCCCAGCCCGTCGTTCTCGTCGTCGAAGACGAGCCCTTTATCCGCATGTTGGGTGCGGATGTGCTTGAGGATGCGGGATTTGCCGTGATCGAAGCCGCCAATGCCGACGAGGCTTTGCGCGTCCTGGCGCTGCGCTCCGACGTCGCGGCCGTTTTTACCGACGTCGAGATGCCGGGTTCGATTGACGGCGTCGCGCTCGCCTCGCGCATCCATGATCGCTGGCCGAGGATCGGAGTCGTGCTGACGTCGGGGCGGCGCGTTTTCGGGCCGGACGCGCTGCCGAAGACGGATCGTTTCGTGCCAAAACCCTATGCGCCGGCGCTTTTGCTGGTCGAGATCGAGGCTGTGATCGCGCGCGCCGAGGGCAGGGACCAATAGCAATCATCAAAGCCCGCCGTCAGGGTGTCGCGTCGGCTTTCTGCACGGGAGCCGAGGCGGCGAAGCGGGCGCGGTAGACTGTCGCATTTTCGAGAACGCGCTGCACGTAGTTGCGGGTTTCCGTGAAAGGAATGCGCTCGACCCAGTCGATCGGATCGACGCCCGGTTTGCGCGGATCGCCATAGGCGTCGAGCCATTGCTTGACCCGGCCGCCGCCAGCGTTATAGGCGGCGAAGGTCAGAATATACGAGCCGCGGCTTGCGGCCAGAAGGTCCCCAAGGTGCGCCGCGCCCAGCTGCGCGTTGAAGGCCGCGTCCGCCGTGAGGCGCGCCTCGTCGAAGGCGACGCCGGCGCGCTGGGCTGTCGTGCGGGCTGTCGCCGCGATCATCTGCATCAGGCCCTTTGCGCCCGCGGTCGAGACGGCGGTCGTATTGAAGGCGCTCTCCTGCCGCGCGATCGAATAGACGATCGAGGGGTCGGCCGAATTGCGCAGCGGCTGATAGGCGGGCACGCCATAGGCCGGAAAAGCGAGGTCGTCGAGCGCGACGCCGCGCTGGCTCGCGGTCTTGCCGACGGTCAGCGAAATATTGGCGTCGCGCTGGCGCGCGACGACGGTTGCGAGCGCCGCCACCTGAGCGGGATCTTCGAGATTGCGCGCGGCCTCGACCGCAAGCGGGTTGGCGAGGCTCTTTTCGCCGATGGCGTAAAGCAGCTCCAGAACCTTGACCGATTCATTGCGCGCCTCGCCCCGGACTTCCTGTTCCGGCATGCGAATGAGGGCCGGCTTCAGGCCGAGCTTGTCGCGTGCGAGCTGACCGTAATAGCTCGCGGAATGGGCGGCCGCGCGCTGATAGAAGGCCTCGGCCGTTGCGGCTGCGTCCGGCGCGCTGGACGCCTCGGCGGCGCGGGCGCGCCAATAGGCGGCGCGCGCCTGCGACATCGGGGTCTGCGCCAAACCTATCAGCGTGTCGAAATGCGCGGCGGCGCGGACCGGGTCGTTTAAAAAGCGCAAAGCGATCCAGCCGGCGTGAAACTCGGCTTCGATCTGCATCTCGCGCGAGGCGGCCGCATGTTCGTCGCAGATCTTATAGGCGGTGCTGGCGTCGCCCTGATCGAGCAGCTTGCGCGCGAGCAGGCGCCGCTCCACCCACCATTCGTCGCCATCGACAATCACGGCGGGATCGCGCGGCGCAGCCATCATGATGGCGGCCGCCTCCGCGATCTTGTCGGCGCGGCGCAGCTTCTGGATCATCGCGAATTTATAGCCGGCGTCGACGCGCAGCGGCGCCGGGACGGCGGCGAGCGCCTTGTCGCTGGGAGCCTCGGCGATGACCGCTGCGCGCGCCTTGGCGAGCGCGACGACGTCGGGGCCCGCGAGCGCGGCGGCGCGCATGGCGTTGGCGACCTGCTCCTTATAGAGAAAACGGTCGGCGCGATATTTATGGTCGGACTTGTCGAGAAAGGCGCCAAAATCGGCCTTCGTGCGGGATTCGAGCGTCGAATTGAGGTCGGAGTTGCGCCAGACGGTTTTGACCAGCGCCGCGGCCTCTTTGGTCTTGCCGTCGTCCTTCAGGACGCGCGCGAGGGCGAGCTTGCCCGCCGCCGTCTGTGGCGTGACATTGGTAAAATAGGATTTGATCAGGCTTGCGCCCTTGCGGTCGCCGAACAGCGCCTCCTCGCTGCGACGGCGCAGCCAGTCCTGCGCCGGCCAGGTCGGATGCGCCGCCATGAAGGCCTGAAGGCGCTCGAAGCCGGATTCGCGCGGAAAGGTCCGCAGCGCGACCCATTCGATTGCGGCCTTGACGATGGGGTCCTTGGCCGTCTTGCCGGCGGCGTCGCCGGCGGCAAGCGCGCCGGCCTTGTAAAACGACAGCGCTTCCTTGAGGCCGGTCAGATCGAGGCCGAGTTCATGGGCGGCGAGAGCGAGATTGGCGGCCGGCGCCTCCGGGGTGGGGGCAAGGCCCGCGCGCAAGGCCGCGTCGTCGTCGGGATCGAGCTCTTCCTCGAGGAAGGGGATCGCCGGAGCGATAAAGCGAGGCTCGGAGGTAGTTAGGGCGCGCATCTGAGCGGTGAGCGCCGCAATATTTTCGGGCAGGCCCTTTTGCTGCAGATAAGCTCCGCTGAGGCCGAGCACGGCCGCGCTGGCGAGGAGGGCGAATTTGGACGGACCGAAGCCGAGGCCCGCAAGAGCCGGGCCGACCGTCTTTCCGCCGCCGGAGCGCGCCGCATAGGACCGCGCCAGCATCTCTCGATCAACTCTCATTGGTGCTCCAGAAGGTCAGTCTGAACCCTTCATCGTTAACAAAAGACAAAATTCCACGTATCGGCTGGCGGCTTTAGTTCAGCGCCGGCCCTTTGCGAAAAAGCGATTGGCGTTTATGTCTCTTGCTGCTTTAAGCCGAACTCACGCTTGCAAACTGAGCCTGCAAATTAAGGCGCCGATCAGGCGGATCGGCGAAGACAGGGAATAAATGACTAAGAATCCGGCTTTTAGAGGCTCCATCACCGCGCTGGTCACCCCCTTCAAGGACGGCAAATTCGATGAAGCGACCTTTCGCGCGCTGATCGACTGGCAGATCGAGAGCGGCACGCATGGCGTGTCGCCGGCGGGAACCACGGGCGAATCGCCGACCTTGTCCCACGCCGAACATCGCGACGTCATCGCCGCCTGCGTCAAAGAGGCGGCCGGGCGCGTTCCGGTCATCGCCGGCGCGGGATCGAACAACACGCGGGAAGCGATCGAACTGTCGCGCTATGCCGAAAGCGTCGGCGCCGACGGGCTGCTGATCGTTGCGCCCTATTACAACAAGCCCTCACAGGAGGGCCTTTATCTGCATTACAAGGCGATCAACGACGCGGTCGGCATTCCGATCATCGTCTATAATATTCCGCCCCGCTCGGTGGTCGACGTCAGCGTCGATACGTTGAAGCGACTCTACGAATTGCCGAATATCGTCGGGGTCAAGGACGCCACCGGAAATCTCGCCCGCACGGCGCAGCAGCGCCAGGCGCTCGGCCCCGATTTCATCCAGTTGTCGGGCGAGGATCTGACCGCCGTGGCGGTCATGGCCCTCGGCGGCCATGGCTGCATTTCGGTGACCTCGAATATCGCGCCAAAGCTCTGCGCCGAGATGCAGGAAGCCTGCCTTTCGGGCGATTTCGCGCGCGCGCTCAAGATCAACGACCGGCTCAGCCCTCTGCATCAGGCGCTATTTCTCGAGCCCAATCCCGCCGGACCGAAATATGCTCTGGCCGCGCTTGGAAAAATCACCGAGGAACTGCGCCAGCCGATGCTGAAAGCGAGCGCGCATATCCACGCGCCCATCCGGGCGGCGCTCGCCCACGCCGGCGTTCTCGTCGATGCGTAAATCATGCGAGGCGCTCTGAGTGGCCCCCAAGAAAGAGAGCCTTTACAAGGTTGCTGCGGAGAACCGTCGGGCGCGCTACAATTATGAGATCGGCGAGACCTTCGAGGCCGGCCTTATGTTGACCGGCACCGAAGTGAAGGCGCTGCGCACCGGCAAGGCGACGATCGCCGAGAGCTATGCCTCGGTGGAGCGTTCCGGCGAGCTTTTTCTCATCAATGCGACGATCCCCGAATATCTCCAGGCGAACCGGTTCAACCATGAGCCGAAGCGTCCGCGCAAGCTGCTCTTGCATGCAAGCGAGATCGTCAAGCTAGCCCAGGGGACCGAGCGCGAAGGCATGACCATCGTGCCGCTCAAAATCTATTTCAACGATCGCGGCCGGGCCAAGATCGAGATCGCCCTTGCCCGCGGCAAGCAGCTGCACGACAAGCGCGAAACCGAGAAGAAACGCGACTGGGACCGCGAAAAGGGCCGGCTCATGCGCGAGAAGGGGTGAGCGTGGGCCAACCGTCCTCAAGCAAAGCGTCGACTGTCACCGCCCATGTCCCACAATAGTTTCGGCCATCTGTTTCGCGTGACGACCTTTGGCGAGAGCCATGGGCCGGCGATCGGCTGCGTCGTCGACGGCTGCCCTCCCGGCCTTCCCCTTGTCGAAGATGACATCCAGATCTTTCTCGACCGGCGGCGGCCGGGCCAGAACCGCTTCATGACGCAGCGGCAGGAGGCGGACAAGGTCAAAATTCTGTCGGGCGTCTTCGAGGACGCGCAAACCGGCGGCCAAGTGACGACCGGAACGCCGATCGCGCTCCTGATCGAGAACACCGATCAGCGTTCCAAGGATTATGAGGCGATCAAGGACGTCTATCGTCCGGGCCACGCGGATTATGTCTATGACGCCAAATATGGCGTCAGGGACTATCGCGGCGGCGGCCGCTCGTCCGCGCGCGAGACGGCGAGCCGCGTCGCCGCCGGCGCGGTGGCGCGCAAGATCATCGCATCGGTCAAGATCCGCGGCGCCCTCGTGCAGATGGGGCCGCATAAAATCGACCGCGCTCATTGGGATTGGGAGGAGGTCGACAAAAACCCCTTCTTCTGCCCCGACGCCGCGGCGGCGCGTTTCTTCGAAACCTATCTCGACGGCGTGCGCAAAGCCGGCTCCTCGATCGGGGCGGTCATCGAGATCGTCGCCGAGAATGCGCCGGCCGGCTGGGGCGCGCCGATCTACGGCAAGCTCGATTCGGAGATCGCCGCGGCGCTGATGTCGATCAACGCAGTCAAGGGCGTCGAGATCGGCGAGGGGTTCGCCGCTGCTGAATTGTCGGGCGAGGACAACGCCGACGAAATGCGCTCCGGCAATGAGGGCAAGCCGATTTTCCTCTCGAACCATGCTGGCGGCGTGCTTGGGGGAATCTCGACCGGCCAGCCGATCGTCGCGCGCTTCGCGGTCAAGCCGACCTCCTCGATTTTGAAGCCGCGCCAGAGCATCGACCGCTTCGGGCGCGAGAGCGAGATCGTCACCAAGGGGCGACACGATCCTTGCGTCGGCATCCGGGCTGTCCCGGTCGGCGAAGCCATGGTCGCCTGCGTCCTCGCCGACCAATTCCTGCGTCATCGCGGCCAGGTCGGGTCTGGTCCGGCTTGGCCGTTTCCGGCCTGACGCGACGCTTGAAAGGGGCGAGCGTTTAGTATAGCTAAACGCTCCTTCTCAAGCGGGAGACGCCGTTTCGCATGAAACTCGGCGACTGGCTTAAGCAGCAAAATGTGAGCAAGGCGGAATTCGCGCGCAGAACGGGCCTGTCCAAAGGCGCGATCTCGCAATTCTGCAATTCCGGAGAAGCCTGGGTGTCACGCGAGACCGCGCAGCAGATTCTCCGCGAAACGCAGGGCGCGGTGACGCCGAATGATTTTCTCGCCATCCGGCAGGTGAAGGAGGTTATGGCCATGGGCCAATCCGTCTCAGCGGCGATCGAGGCCATCGCCCGCGGCGAACTTGTTATCGTCACGGACGACGGCGACCGCGAGAACGAGGGCGACCTCGTCTGCGCCGCCTCGCTCTGCACGCCGGAAAAAATGGCCTTCATCATCCGCCATTGCTGCGGCATCGTCTGCGCGCCGCTGACGGCGTCAGAGGCGAAGCGGCTCAATCTGGCGCCGATGGTGGCGACCAATGACGCCCCGCTGGGGACCGCCTTTACCGTTTCGGTCGATGTGCGCCATGGCTTGACGACCGGCATTTCCGCAGAGCAGCGCAGCAATACGGTGCGCGCGCTCGCCAATGGCAATATGGGGGCGGCGGATTTCGTGCGGCCAGGCCATGTGTTTCCGCTCGTCGCCCGTGAGGGCGGAGTGCTGATGCGCTCCGGCCATACCGAGGCCGCCGTCGATCTCGTTCGCCTTGCCGGCCTGCCGCCGGTCGGCGTCATTTGCGAACTCGCCAATGACGACGGCACGGTCATGGCCGGCCCGCAGATCGCAGCTTTCGCCAGCGCGCATCAGCTAAAGCAGATCTCGGTCGCCGATCTCATCGCCTATCGCCAGGCGCGCGAAAAGCTCGTGGAGCGGGTCGGCTCTTTCCATGTCGAGGGGCCGAGCGGCCCCTTGACCGGATACGCCTACCGCACGCCCTTCGATCAGGTGCAGCATTTCGCCTTCGTTCAGGGCGAGATCGGCGATGGACGCGATATGCCGACGCGGCTGCACCGAGTCGACATCATCGCCGATGTGATCACCGGCGGAGACAGCATCAAGAAGACCTTCGCCTGCTTCAAGAAGCTTGGACGCGGGGTGTTCGTCTATTTGCGCGACGGCGCGGCGGGCGTTCCAGCGATCATCGCCGGGGACGCGGCCGTCGATTCGGAGTCGCTGCGCACCAACGCCTGGCGCGAGGTCGGCCTCGGCGCGCAGATCCTGCGCGATCTTGGCGTTTCCTCGATCAGGCTGCGCACCTCGCGCCCGATGACCTATGTCGGCCTCTCGGGCTTTGGCGTCGAGATCGTGTCGAGCGAAGGGCTTGAATAGATCAGCCGCCCATCAGCGTCTGCACATGGGCCGATGAACACCGCGACAGCGCGATGAGGTCGTAGCCGCCTTCGAGGATCGACACCAGCGCGCCCTTGGCGCGGCGCTCGGCGATCTCCATGAGCTGCGTCGTGATCCAGGTGAAGTCGGCGACCTCAAGGTGCAGGCCGCCGATCGGATCGAAGCGGTGCGCGTCGAAACCCGCCGAGACCACTATGAGATCCGGGCAGAACGCGTCGACGCGCGGCAGAATCTTTTGCGTCATCGCCTCGCGAAACATTCGACTGCCGGCGTTCTCGGGCAAGGGCGCGTTGACGATGGTGCCATGCTCGCCGCATTCGTCGGCTGCGCCGGTAAAAGGATAGAGCGGCATCTGATGCGTTGAGGCGTAGAGCACGCTCGGATCCGACCAGAAGATCTGCTGCGTGCCATTGCCATGATGCACGTCGAAATCGACGATGGCGACGCGCTCGGCTCCATGCGCGCTTTGCCCGCGCCGCGCCGCGATCGCCGCCAGATTGAAGAAGCAGAATCCCATCGCGCGGGCCGTCTCGGCGTGGTGCCCGGGCGGCCGCATCGCCACAAAGGCGTTTTTGCTGCGCCGCCGCATCACATCGTCGACCGCCGCGACGGCGCCGCCGACCGAATGCGACAGCGCTTCCCAGGTGCCGGGGCTCATCACCACATCGTCGGCGAGGTCGAAAAATCCTTCCGCAGGCGCCGCGGCCCGGATGCTTTCGACATAGGATTCGGGGTGTACGTGCAGGAGAGCGTCATAGTCGAGTTCGGGCGCGCATTCGCGATGCAGCAGATAAAAAATTTCGCTTTCAAAGGTTCGTTCGATGACCCTGACGCGATCGGCGCGCTCGGGAAAGGCCGGCCCGGTGTCGTGGTCGAGGCAGCAGGGATGGCTGACAAAAAGCGTCGACACAGGGCGGCTCGCTATGTTTTTGGTTGCGCTGCACAAATTGCGCGCAGCGAAGGTCAAAACTCCCCATATTGCCAACGACAAACGGTGTCTATGAAAACTTGTAAAAAGCCGCTGATCCAGCTCAGGAGCCGGCGCCGAGCGGGGCCGAGCCGACTGTAATCTCGACCAGTTCGGGCGGTCGCATGAACCGGATCGGCGCATGCGAGGTGCCAAGGCCCGCGGAGATGATCAGATGGCGCTGGTCTTCGATGATATGGCCGTAGACCAGATCCTTGAACACGCGCGATACGCGATCCTGCACAAAGGGGATATTGACCTGACCGCCATGGGTGTGCCCGCTCAGCGTCAACGCCACTCGGCGCGGCATTCGCTTGAAGACGAAGGGTTCATGCGCCAGCATGATCGCCGGCGCGCCGTCGGTAATTTTGGCCAGCGCGCCAGGCAGATCGTCGACGCCGCCCACGCGTCCAGCCGGTCCCGCCACCTGGTCGCCGAGCCCAGCGACCCAAAAGGGATGGCCGTCCTTGACGAGCCGCACCGCGTCGTTTTCGAGCACTTTGATATGGGCGGCGGCAAGCGCGTTGCGCACGCCCGCCGCATCATCGGCCGGCATGTTCGGAAGCGGCCCGTGCATCCAGTCATGATTGCCAAGCACGGCATAGGCGCCGAGCGGC
Source organism: Methylocella silvestris BL2 (assembly GCF_000021745.1). NCBI lineage: Bacteria > Pseudomonadati > Pseudomonadota > Alphaproteobacteria > Hyphomicrobiales > Beijerinckiaceae > Methylocella > Methylocella silvestris. Next base: position 928,496 of record NC_011666.1, on the reverse strand, counting down.
GCCTTCAAGACCGATAGCGCCTCGCCCCATTGGTCCGGCATGACCGGCCCGGTCACGAAATTGTGGCCGCCGCTATAATCTCCGAGCAGGAAGACGATGTCTGGCTGCAGCGCATTGGCGAGTTCGGCGATCGAGCGGATCCGCGCCGCAGGCATGAAAGGCTCACAGGCGTGAATGTCGGCAATGACCACAGCGCGCAGCTGCAAATCGGCCGGCCAGCCGGGAGGATCGACGTGATAGGGCGTCACCTGCAGACGAAACCCCGGCTCGAACGCGAAAGCGTAGGAGCCCAATGCCGAAGTCGCCCAAGCGGCGCCGCCGGCGGTCTGCAAGAATAGCCGACGGCTCATGCAAGTCATCCGTCGACCCTACCGTAAACCGCGCCAGGAGCCAAATTTGGAGCCAGAGGCCGGATACGGCGCATAGGGCGGCCGGCAGCCGATGATCGAGACAGCGCCTCGGTCAGGCGGCTTTCTCATCCCGGATCACTGCCGGATTTTGCGCAGCGTCCGCCGGTTTGGCCTTGACGCGCTTGTTTGATTCAAGCGCCGCGGCGACCGCGGAAATGCCGATTTCGCGGTAAAGCCTTGACAAAAGGTCGCGCGCCGGACCCTGGGACGCTTGCGAGGCGTGAGACTTTTCTTGCTGGATCATCAATTTAACTCGCTTGATTTGAGGCGGAGTTCCGCGATGCTGACGAAAATCTCAAGGCCTGAAGTTGAATGCGCGCCGCCTGGCCGGGCGGCTTCGTCTCAGGTCTCAACCCTTGTTAGCGAACACGTTTTCCGCCAGCCGCGCTGTGCGAATTGTTTCATCTGAGCGCCGGACAGCTTCATTTCTGGGTCGAAATTCGCTTTACAAGGTCAAAACCAGTCACAAACACTTGAGTTTACGTGGAAAATCTTCTTTTCGTGAGCGGACGTCGGAGTTTCGTTTTCGGCTGTCGCGAGCGTAAATTTGCTCCGGGCAGCGGCCAACCTCTCAAAGCTAGGCGCGGAAGACTTGAGCGAAGGTTAACGAAGCACGGCTTGGGTCGTCCCAAAAACGAGCCGGTCCGGGTTGACTGCGGCGGACGGGCTTGCGATGAGCGGATTTTCGGAGGGGGCATTCGCCAAATGTTTGCATTTTCACGAAAAGATCACGTTGTGAACGAATTTTGTCGCAAGATTTGTTTCGACGCGACGCGCAATCGCCGCGTTCATGGTCCATCCGTCGCCACGCTCGAACCGGCGCGACGAGCGCTTTCACCCATGGGCGAGCGCCTCATGATGGGTTCTTCAGGATTTCTTGAGCGGCCACAGGGATCGGGTTTTGGATCAGGCACTTTTGGATAGGGCGGCGCGTTCGCAGTCCCGCGCCCGCGCCGTTGCTCTAGCGGCCGAGGCGGCTCCCGGAGATGAGGCGCCCTTGCAGAAATCGCCCATCGCCCTCGCGCGCGAAGCCATCCATCGGCGGCGTTCGATCGGCAAGAAAATCGCCGCGGGCTTCAGCGTCCTCATCGCGATCTTCTCGATCTATGTCCTCGTGCGGACCTTGTCGGCCGTCAATCTTGGCGATCTACGCCAGGCGATCGCGGCGACGGGCAATGATCAGATCGCCATGGCGATGGCGCTGACGGGGCTGTCCTTCCTGACGCTCACCGGCTACGACGCTTTGGCGCTGCGCCAGATCCGCGCGAGAATCGGCTATGCGACGACCGCGCTCGCCTCCTTCACGAGCTACGCAATCTCCTTCGTGCTCGGCTTTCCGCTGATCACCGCCGGCACGGTGCGCTACTGGATCTATTCGCAGGTGGGGCTGTCGGCGAGCAAGGTCGCGAGCCTTACCCTGATCGCCGGCGTCACCTTCTGGTTCGGCATGATCTTCGTGCTCGCGGTGGGTTTGACGCTGCGCGCGGAGGCGGTCAGCGGCATCAATCATTTGACGCCCGCCTTCAACTTGCTGATCGGCGCCGGTCTCTTTGCCGGCCTGCTGTTTTATCTGGTCTGGGTCTCGCTGCGCCGGCGCAAGGTGCGCATCCAGGGCTTTCGTCTGCAATTGCCGGGTTTCAGCCTGTCGGTCGGCCAGATCGTGCTTGGCGTGATCGATCAATGCGCCGCTGCGGGAGTCCTCTATGTGCTGCTGCCGCAGGAGAGCCACATCGATTTCATCGCCTTCGCGGCGACTTATGTCTTCGCCGCCATTCTCGGCGTCGCCAGCAATGCGCCGGGCGGGATTGGGGTTTTCGAGGCGACGATGCTGAAGGCCGTGCCTGGAGTGGCGCAGGAGCAGATGCTCGCCTCTCTACTGCTGTTTCGCGCCATCTATTATCTTGGCCCCTTTATTCTAGCGCTGGCTATGCTTGGGGCGCATGAGGCGTTCCGGCGCTGGAAAAGCCTGCGCGAGGCGATGGATCGCTCGCAGCGCCAGCTCGACGATCTCGAATGAATTTCGTCGCTTATTGAAGATGTCGCAAAACTGAAGCATGATTTTGCTTCGCTGTTCAGATCGCCTTTATGGCCGGAGCTGGCGGAACAGGAGAGTCCGACGATGACGAGTCCGAGACGCGCCATCCGCCGGCAGGCTCCTTACAAGACCCCGCACGAGGCCCCGCGAAAATGAGGTCGAGCGCGCAGACGGTCGACATGCCGGCGCGCGATCGCGCCATGGTGGCTGGGCTGATTGATGCGCTGCCGGAAGCAGCGATCGTCATCGACCAGAACGATCGCGTCATCGCCGTCAATGCGCCGGCGCGCGCCCTGTTTCCGGCGCTGCGCCGCGACCTTTTATTGGCGCGCGGATTACGCGCGCCCGATGTATTCGATTGCCTGGCGCGGGCGCGCGCCTCCGGCGATCAGGAGCGCGCGACCTGGCTCGAACGCGTCCCGGTCGAGCGCTTTCTCGAACTGCATGTCGCCGCCTGGGTTTGGCCGTCCGGCGCGCAATCGATGCTCCTCAGCCTGCGCGATCTGTCCGAATCGCGCCGCGTCGAACGGATGCGGGTCGATTTCGTCGCCAACGCCAGCCATGAACTGCGCACGCCGCTCGCCTCCTTGCTCGGTTTTGTCGAGACGTTGCAGGGACCGGCGCGGGACGATTCCGCGGCGCGCGGGAAATTTTTGAAGATCATGGGCGAGCAGGCGCGGCGCATGACCCGCCTTGTCGACGATCTTCTATCGCTGTCGCGGATCGAGCAGCATCTTCATCTTCTGCCGCAAAGCCCGGTCGATATGGCGGCGATCGTACGCCACATTGCCGACACGCTGACGCCGCTGGCGCAGGATTCAGAGGTCGAGTTCATCGTCGAAACCGCCGGCGTCATCGTGCCGGGCGACCGCGACGAATTGCTGCGGGTCGTCGAAAATCTGGTCGAGAACGCCATCAAATATGGCGCGAGCGAAGCTCCGGACGGCCTGCGCAGGGTCGAGATCGCGCTGGTCGCGCAGGAGCGCCAATGCGTGCTCAGCGTGCGCGATTTTGGCGCCGGCATCGCGCCCGAGCATCTGCCGCGGCTGACGGAGCGCTTCTATCGCGTCGACGCCGGCGCAAGCCGGGCCAAAGGCGGCACGGGGCTCGGCCTCGCCATCGTTAAACATATTGTCGCGCGCCACCGCGGCCGCCTCGCCATCGATTCGCAGCCGGGGCAGGGGACGACCTGCACCGTCACCCTGCCGCTGCAGCCGCCGGCGACCCGCAGCAGGGCGGGATGAACAGCGCCGCATCCTATTCGCGCCTTCACGGGGCCCGACGCGATGGGCAGTGTCATCAATCTGTCATGCAGGCTTCATAAATAACAAGCCTCGGCGATCTAGAGAGCGTAGGCCGGGGAAAAGCTAATCCTGCGGCTCACGCGGCGGCGCTCGATCAAGCGATTGCTCCTGAAAGCCCGGCGCAGGCGCGCGGGCCGGCGAGCCCGCGCATCACCGTCTATTCGAAAGAGGCGTTTCATGAATTTTCCGTTCCTGCGATCAGCGATCGTGGCGGCCGTCGTCGGTCTTGCCGTCGCTCCCGTCGCGGCGGCCGATATCACCGGCGCCGGCGCGACCTTCCCCTATCCGATCTACGCCAAATGGGCCGCAGCCTATAAGACGGAGACCGGCAACGGCCTGAACTATCAGTCGATCGGCTCAGGCGGCGGCATCAAGCAGATCAAGGCGAACACGGTCACCTTCGGCGCCACCGACGCGCCTTTGAAGGCCGACGAACTTTCGACCGACGGCCTTGCGCAATGGCCGATGGTCATCGGCGGCATTGTTCCCGTCATCAATCTCGAGGGAATCAGCGATAATCAGCTGACGCTCGACGGGCAAACGCTGGCCAACATCTTCCTCGGAACCGTGAAGACCTGGGACGATGCGGCGATCCAGAAGCTCAATCCCGGCGTCAAGCTGCCGGCGACCGCGATCGCCATTGTGCATCGCTCGGACGGCTCCGGCACCACCTTCAACTTCACCAATTATCTGTCCAAGGTTTCGCCGGACTGGAAGGCGAAGGTCGGCGAGGCGACCGCCGTGGAATGGCCCGCGGGCATTGGCGCGAAAGGCAATGAAGGCGTCGCCAACAACGTGATCCAGACCAAGGGCGCGATCGGCTATGTCGAATACGCCTACGCCAAGCAGAACAAGATGGTGACGACGAAGCTCGTCAATCAGGCCGGGACCGCCGTCGCCCCGACCGTGCCGGCCTTCCAGGCCGCCGCCGCCAACGCCGATTGGGCGCATGCGCCGGGCTATTACCAGATCCTGACCGACCAGCCGGGCGCGCAGTCCTGGCCGATCACGGCTGCGACCTTCATACTGATGCACAAGCAGCCAACGGACCCCGTCGCCGCCGGCGAGGCGCTGAAGTTCTTCTCCTGGGCCTTCAACAAGGGAACCAAGGCGGCCGAGGAGCTGGACTATATCCCGCTGCCCGAGCCGCTCATCAAGCTCGTCCGGGCGACCTGGGCCGCGGACATCAAGGGACCCGACGGCAAGGCGCTGATCAACTGATTTAAATGCGCTAAAATTGCTGCGGCGCTTCGGCGCCGCAGCAGACCAAACAGCGCCGCGGCGATCGGCTAAAATGACTAAAGCGCGACTAGGCGATGCGGAGAAAGACATTGGTTGACGTCGCCCTCGAGGACGTTCCCTCCGCCAAGGCGCAGGACAAGCTTCGCGTCCTGAACTGGCTGCGGCTGCAGGACAAATCATTCCATTTCATCACCATGGGCGCGGCGCTGACCGTGCTGCTTATCCTCGGCGGCGTCATCGCCTCCCTGGTCATCGGCTCGATTCCGGCCCTTTCGACCTTTGGCTTCGCTTTCTTCACCACCGAAAAATGGAACCCGGTGACGGAGCAGTTCGGCGCCCTGGCGCCGATCTACGGCACGCTCGTCACCTCCGCGATCGCCATGGTGATCGCCGCCCCGATCGGCATCGGCGTCGCCGTCTTTCTAACCGAGCTTTGCCCCGTTCCGCTGCGGCGGCCGATCGGCGTCGCGATCGAATTGCTCGCCGGCATTCCCTCGATCATCTATGGCATCTGGGGCCTGTTCGTCCTCGCGCCCTTCCTGCAGAAACACGTGCAGCCGGCGCTGATCGAAACATTCGCCAACGTCCCGGTGCTGTCTTCGCTGTTTGCCGGCCCACCCTATGGCATCGGCATTCTCACTGCCGGCTTCATCCTCGCCATCATGGTGCTGCCCTTCGTCGCCTCGATCTCCCGCGACGTGTTCGAGACCGTTCCGCCGGTTTTGAAAGAGGCCGCCTATGGCTGCGGCTGCACCACATGGGAGGTCATCCACGCGATCGTTATTCCCTACGCGCGGGTCGGCGTCATCGGCGGCGTCATGCTCGGCCTTGGCCGCGCGCTCGGCGAGACGATGGCCGTGACTTTCGTCATCGGCAACGCCCACCGCATTTCAGAATCCCTGCTCGCGCCGGGAACGACGATCTCGGCCAGCATCGCCAATGAATTCACCGAAGCCGTGGGCGATCTCTACACGTCCTCGCTGATCGCGCTCGGCCTGATCCTGTTCGTGATCACGTTCATCATCCTCGCGATTGCGCGTTATCTGTTGATGCGGCTCGATCGCCAGGCGGGGATCTGACCCATGTCGCTTTACGCCAGCCGCCGCCGCGCCAATGCGATCGCTCTTGGCCTTTGCTACGCCTCGGCGTTCTTTGGCCTCTCATGGCTTGTCGTGATCCTGATCGACCTCTTCGTCCAGGGGTTCGGCGGGCTCTCTCCAGCGATCTTCACGCAGATGACGCCGCCTCCCGGAGCGTCCGGCGGCCTCCTCAACGCCATCGTCGGCAGCCTGATCATCACCTTTCTTGGCGTTCTGATCGGAACGCCGCTCGGCATGCTCGCCGGCACCTATATGGCCGAATACGGCCGCCATTCGAAGCTGACCTTCGTCGTCCGCTTCATCAACGACATCCTGCTCAGCGCGCCCTCTATCGTTATCGGCCTGTTTGTCTATGAGGCGCTGGTCGCTCGGGCCGGGCATTTTTCGGGCTATGCGGGCGCTTTCGCGCTCGCCGTGATCGTCGTGCCGGTGGTCGTGCGCACGACCGAGGATATGCTGTTGCTCGTGCCGAATACGCTGCGCGAGGCGGCGTCCGCGCTTGGATTTCCGCGCGCGCTCGTGATCGGCAAGGTCGCCTATCGCGCCGCCCGCGCGGGGCTCATCACCGGCGTCCTTCTCGCCATCGCCCGCGTCAGCGGCGAAACGGCGCCCTTGCTGTTCACCGCGCTGAACAATCAGTTCTTCAGCACCGATCTCAACGCGCCGATGGCGAGCCTTCCTGTCGTCATCTTCCAGTTTGCGCTGAGCCCCTACAAGGAATGGCAGCAGCTTGCCTGGGCGGGCGCCCTCATCATCACTCTCGCCGTGCTCGCGCTGTCGATCAGCGCCCGGGCCCTCGGCGCGCAAAGGACCGAGAAATGACGACGACGAACGGCCTCGCCAATTTGCGGCAGAAGGTCTCGATCCGGGATCTCAATTTCTATTATGGCGATAATCTTGCCCTGAAGGGCGTCAGCCTGCCGCTCTACGCCAATCGGGTGACGTCGTTCATCGGCCCGTCGGGCTGCGGCAAATCCACCCTGCTGCGCGTCATGAACAGGATGTATGATCTTTATCCGAAGCAGCGCGCCACCGGCGAAGTTATCCTCGACGGCGAGAACATTCTGAGACCCGGCGTCGACGTCAATCTGCTGCGCGCCCGCGTCGGCATGGTGTTTCAGAAGCCGACGCCGTTTCCGATGTCGATCTATGACAACATCGCGTTTGGCATCAAGCTTTATAAGAAAACAGGCAAATCCGAACTTGACGACAAGGTCGAGGCGGCCCTCACAAGCGCCGCGCTCTGGGGCGAGGTCAAGGACAAGCTGAAAGCGTCCGGACTGTCTCTGTCCGGCGGACAGCAGCAGCGCCTGTGCATCGCCCGGACCGTCGCAATCGAGCCTGAAGTCATTCTGCTCGACGAGCCGTGCTCCGCGCTTGATCCGATCTCGACGGCGAAGATCGAGGAGCTGATCGACGAGCTGAAGGTCAACTACACGATCGTCATCGTCACCCACAACATGCAGCAGGCGGCGCGCGTCTCCGACCACACAGCCTTCATGTATCTCGGCGAATTGATCGAATTCGGCGTGACGACCCACATCTTTACGCAGCCGGACAAGAAACAGACGCAAAACTATATCACTGGCCGGTTCGGCTGATCGTTCGCGTGGTATTTTACCAATTTGTGCTGACGCGAACCGGTCTCCGCTTCGCTGGCAAAGACTAGAGCTTCGAGGCAAATGCAATGGCCGATCATATCGTCAAAGCTTACGACAAGGAACTCGAAGGGCTCGGCCAGAAGATCGCCGAAATGGGCGGCATTGCTGAAAAAATGCTGGCCGACGCCATGGACGCGCTCGGCGATTTCGACGTGCAACTCGCCAATCAGACGATCGCCACCGATCCGCGCCTCGACATGCTCCAGCGCGAGATCGAGGAGCAGGCCATTTTGACGATCGCGCGCCGCCAGCCGCTCGCCGTGGACTTACGCGAAATCATCGCGACGATCCGGATTTCGAACGATCTCGAGCGCGTCGGCGATCTCGCCAAGAACATCGCCAAGCGCGCCATCAAGATCGCCGGCGACGTGCGCATTCCCCGCGCCATCATCGGGCTGAAGTCGATGCAGGAAAGCGCGGCCATCCTGTTGAAGGACGTGCTCGATTCCTACGCCGAGCGCGATATCGCCAGAGCCCGCGAGGTCTGGACCTATGACGCCGACCTCGACTCGCTTGAGGATTCCGTCTTCCGCGACCTCTTGACCTTCATGATGGAGGATCCGCGCAACATCTCCTTCTGCGCGCATCTCCTGTTCTGTTCGAAAAACATCGAGCGCATCGGCGACCATGCGACCAACATCGCCGAAACCGTCGTCTATCTCGTCAGTGGCGAGACCATGCCGACCGACCGGCCGAAGGGCCGCAGCATCCTGTCCGACCCGCCAGCCGTAAAGTGATCCCATGAGCGATATTCACGCCAACGCCGACAGCAAAACCGACGGCCGGCCGGGCGCCGCCCGCGGCCTTTCGCCAACGCCGGCGCCGCGCATCCTTATCGTCGAGGACGAAGCGGCGCTGAGCATGCTGCTCGCCTATAATCTTGAAGCCGAGGGCTTTGTCGTCGATCGCGTCGAGCGCGGCGACGAAGCGGAAATCAGGCTCAGCGAGACCATGCCCGATCTCGTCATTCTCGACTGGATGCTGCCCGGCGTGTCGGGCCTTGAGATCTGCCGCCGCATGCGGGCGCGCGAGGCCACGCGCAGCCTGCCGGTCATCATGCTCACCGCGCGTGGCGAGGAGAGCGAGCGCGTGCGCGGCCTCTCCATCGGCGCCGATGACTATGTGGTGAAGCCCTTTTCCGTGCCGGAGCTGATGGCGCGAGTGCGCTCACTGTTGCGCCGCGCGCGGCCGGACCGCGTCGCCGCCGTGCTTTCGGCGGGAGACCTCGAACTCGACCGGCAGAACTGGCGCGTTCGGCGCACCGGCCGCGACGTGCATCTCGGCCCGACCGAATTCCGTCTGCTGGAGCATCTGATGGAGCGCCCCGGCCGCGTTTTCTCTCGCGCGCAACTGCTGGACAGCGTCTGGGGACTTTCGGCGGAAATCGACGAGCGGACGGTCGACGTCCATGTCGGCCGGCTGCGCAAGGCGCTGACGGCGCCAGGCGAACGCGATCCGATCCGCACGGTGCGCGGCGCGGGCTATTCCTTCGATGAAACTTTTGGGAAAGGGCCGGGGGCTTCAGACCGGACGCCTTGAGGCCGTCCGGCGAGATCCAGCCCGGTCCGGCCGGCTGGCGTCACGGCGGGAAACCCTCCCGGCCCGCCATGCTTTTGCAGCGCTTCACCGCCGGGTGAACTCCTCCGGCGGCAAGGCGACGTCTTGGACTTCGCGCCGTTAAGCCGTTTTCGGCGGGCGCTGCCGGCGGCGATCCTGCTGCGGCTGGTAGGCGATGGCCGAATGACAGCCGCAATAGGGTCCCGCGCCGGGCGACTTGCGCGCGCCGCAAAAGCGGAAATCCGCCTGCGTCGGATCGCCAATCGGCCACCGGCACATTGATTCGCGCAGCTCCATGATCGTGACCGGCTCGATGATCGGCACCACGACATCCGCGCTTGGCGCCCGGAGCGGAGCCTCGAACTGCATCGGCTCCGCCGCCAGCGCCGTATTGCCGCTGATGAGGCCTGGCCCCGCCGAGGACCTCTGAGCGGTCGGTTGCGGCTGCCCTCGCGACATCTGGCTGTGCGCGCTCTGGCTGGCGATTGGGCCGGAGGCGTGATGAGCCGAAGCGATCGGGCTATGGGCGATCGCGCCGGAGGCGTGGCTATGAGACCCGTGGCCGGACGGGCGCGCCGGAGATCGCGGCGAAGGTTTCGCGCTTGCGTGATCCTCTCCCGGCGCGTCGCCCTTGGCGCGGCCGGAGAGACCGAGCCTGTAGACCTTGCCGATCACGGCGTTGCGGGTCAGGCCATTTGCAAGCTCATTGGCGATCTTGCTGGCGCTCATCCCCTGCAGCCACATCTTTTGCAGCAGGTCGATGCGTTCATCGGTCCAGGACATCGAACCCTCCCAGGGTTTGGCGATTGCAGCGCCGCGCCATTGATAGGCTCCGCACGCTGCGCTTGAACATTCCGTTTTCCGGCGTCATTCGATCCGGGACGCCGCTGCGTCCGGACCATGATGCTTCGGGTCGCGACGGTTTTGGATGGCGTCCATCCGAAACCACAAAAATCGATCGGCTCTCGCCGTTAGATCGGGACGCGGGGGCAAACCCATTCCATCTGCTGCAAAACCCGTTCTCATCGAGAAACCCGATGATCGCTCCATGAGAACAGGCTCCAACGTATTGATCCGGCGCCAAATTCCATTCGCCGAAGCCATCCGGCTATTGGGTCCGCAAACGGGCCGGCGCTATGATTTGAACGCACAGCAACCATGGGATCCTTGTGCTCCCGACCCTGGCGCCGCTTCCTCATTCAGCCGCGTGACCATGCGTCTCGCGCCCTTGGACCTTACGGCCGTCATTTCGCGCGGCGCCGAGGCGCCGAACGTTGCGCGCGAGCGCCGGTTTCAGCGCCTCGCATTCAGCGTGACCTGTTCCGCTCGCCAGCCTCGCCCCGGCTGGCGAAACCACGACATGTCGTAGTTCGCAGGGCCAACGCTACACTAGTGGTAGAATCGCATGCAAGCCTCACAGAGGGCGCCGGCAGGTTTTCAACAAGTGCTTGCGGCGCCGGGGCGCAAAGCCCATCTTTTCGCTGGCGAGAGGCGCATACGATCGAAAGCCGGCGTCGGCCCCTCGATAGTTGCGCCCACAACAGCTTATGCCGGCTGGCCGCCCCTGCGTATGGCGCAGCTCCACGCCTCTGAGGCTAGCCGAGGCCGCTTGCGCAAGGCTGACGCGCCGCCGAGCTCAAACCCGAACACCTCCTAATTGACCCGGCCGGAGGGAATGCCTACATTGCGCTCTACGACTTTTGCCGCCCAATGGGCGGCTTTTGATTTTTGCAGCTTCCCAATCGGACCTGAACGTCGAACCCGGAGCGAACCTGTGCCCTCGTCGCTGCTTCCGACCTATGCGCGCGCCCATCTTGCCTTCGATCATGGCGAAGGCGCCTGGCTGACGGCGACGGATGGCGAGCGCTATCTCGATTTTGGCGGCGGCATCGCCGTGGCTTCGCTCGGCTACAGCCATCCTCACCTCGTCGAGGCGTTGATCGCCCAGGGCCGCAAGCTTTGGCATACGTCGAACCTTTTTGAGATTCCGCAAGCCGAACGTCTCGCCGCTCGCCTGTGCGAAGCGAGCTTCGCCGATTTCGTCTTCTTTACCAATTCCGGCGCCGAGGCGGTGGAAGGGGCGATCAAGACCGCGCGCAAATATCAATCGGTGTCGGGCCATCCGGAAAAATTCCGCATCGTCACGTTCAAAGGCGCTTTCCACGGCCGCACGCTCGCCACCATCGCGGCCGGCGGCAATCCGAAATATCTCGACGGTTTCGGCCCAAAACTCGAAGGCTTCGATTCTGTCGAATTCGGCGACCTTGATGCGGTCAAGGCCGCGATCGGCCCGCAGACTGGAGCGGTCCTGGTCGAGCCCATCCAGGGCGAGGCGGGAATACGCGTCGCCTCCACGGAGTTCATGCGCGGCCTGCGCGCGCTTTGCGACGCTCATGGCCTGCTTCTCGTCTACGACGAAGTTCAGTGCGGCGTCGGCCGCACCGGCAAGCTCTTCGCCTATGAGCTCTACGGCGTAACGCCCGACATCATGGCGATCGCCAAAGGCATTGGCGGCGGATTTCCGCTCGGCGCGTTCCTGGCGACGCGCGAGGCCGGCAAGGGAATGACGGTCGGAACGCATGGGACGACCTATGGCGGCAATCCGCTCGCGACCAGCATCGGCAACGCGGTCCTCGATGTTGTTCTGGCGCCGGGGTTTCTGGACCATGTCGCAACGGTCGGCGCGAGGCTGAAACAGGGCCTTCTGACGCTGATCGAGGCCTATCCGCGAAGCGTCGCCAATGTTCGCGGGGAGGGCCTGATGCTCGGGCTTGAGCTGCGCGCGCCCGTCGCAGATTTTGTCGCCGCCGCGCGGGCCGAGAAAATTCTCGTCATCCCGGCCGGCGACAATGTCGCCCGCCTGCTGCCGCCCCTGATCATCAGCGAGGCGGAAGCGGCCGAAGGCGTGAAGCGGCTCGGCGCCGCCTGCGCGCGTCTTGAGAAGGCGACGTCTGTCCTCAATGAGGCCGCGGGATGAGCGAGCCCGACTTCGGCCGCAAGTCCGGCGCGCGGCACTTTGCCGACCTCTCGGACATCGCGGCCGGCGACCTTCGCCGCATTATCGATTCGTCCCTCGCGATGAAGGCGAAACGCCGCAAGGGGCGCCGCTCAGTGGATCGTCCGCTCGAAGGCAAGGTTCTGGCGATGATCTTCGACAAGCCTTCGACCCGTACGCGCGTTTCCTTCGACCTCGCCATGCGCGAACTCGGCGGCGAGACGGTCATGTTGACCGGCAAAGAGATGCAACTCGGCCGCGGCGAAACCATCGCCGATACGGCGCGCGTCCTGTCGCGTTTCGTCGACGCGATCATGATCCGCATCCTTGAACATCGCGACATGATCGAACTTGCGCGCCACGCCGACGTGCCGGTGATCAACGGCCTCACCAAGAAATCGCATCCCTGCCAGGTGATGGCCGATGTGATGACCTTCGAGGAGCACCGCGGGCCGATCAAGGGGCGCAAGATCGCCTGGTCGGGCGACGCCAATAATGTGCTTGCGAGCTGGGTGCATGCAGCGCAGCGCTTTGATTTTTCGCTGTCCGTCGCGGCGCCAGCAGAGTTCGGCCTGCCGCCGCAACTGCTCGACTGGGCGCGCCGGTCGGGCGCCAAGCTCGAAGTGACGCGCGATCCATTCGAGGCTGTCCGCGGCGCCGACGCCGTCGTTTCGGACTGCTGGGTATCGATGGGCGACAAGGACGAGCAGCAGCGGCAAGGGCTGCTCTCTCCCTATCAGGTCAACGCCAAGCTCATGGCCGCAGCCGGGAGCGAGGCGATCTTCATGCATTGCCTGCCAGCCCATCGCGGCGAAGAGGTGACCGACGAGATTATCGACGGGCCGCAATCGGTTGTGTTCGACGAGGCCGAGAACCGGCTGCATGCGCAAAAGGGCATCCTCGCCTGGTGCCTTGAGGATTCTGAAGAATGAGCGGCTGGCGGCCTGACAACGCGCCGCAATCGCGGGTCGTTTCGGATCGCGGGCAGGACGACACCGTGCTGCCCTTCGCGGTCGAGCGGCTCGATGTGCGCGGCAGGATCGTGCGGCTTGGCCCCAGCGTCGACGAGATCTTGAAGCGGCACGCTTATCCTCCTGCCGTTGCGCGCATCCTTGGCGAGGCGCTGGCGCTGACCGTGATGCTTGGATCGTCGCTGAAAATCGCCGGCCGCTTTCAGTTGCAGACGCGCGGCGACGGACCGGTCGACATGGTGGTGGTCGATTTCGACGCCCCGGACCGGCTGCGCGCCTTTGCGCGGTTCGACGCCGCCCGGCTGAGTCAGGCGCCGTCCGGCGCCGATCTGCTTGGCGCCGGCCATCTCGCCTTCACGATCGACCAGGGCGCCGAGGCGGCGCGCTATCAGGGCGTCGTCGCGCTGACCGGCCAGGGACTGGAGGAAGCCGCGCATCAATATTTCCGCCAGTCCGAGCAGATCCCGACGCAGGTGCGTCTCGCCGTGGCGCAGCATGTGACGACCGAGGGGGTAAGCTGGCGCGCCGGCGGCCTTTTGGTGCAATTCTTGCCGAGCGCCTCCGAACGGCGCGGGCCGATCGACCTTCCTCCCGGCGACGCGCCGGCCAGCGCCGCCTACGAGCCCCCGCGCGAGGACGACGCCTGGACCGAGGCGAAGGCTCTGGTTGGGACCGTCGAGGACCACGAGCTGGTTGATCCGACGCTCTCCAGCGAGCGGCTGCTCTACCGCCTGTTCCACGAGCCGGGCGTCAAAGTGTTCGAGCCGCAGGGCGTGCGCGACGCCTGCCGCTGCTCGGACGAGAGCGTCAGAAACATGCTGCTCGGCTTTTCGCCGCAGGAGCGGGAGGAAATGGTCGGCGACGACGGTCGGATTGGCGTCACCTGCGAATTCTGCTCGACATTTCGGGCCTTCGATCCGTCAGATCTTGGCTGAATTTCAGTCCGCGGCGGAGACGGAGGTCTGCGCCCTGGCGCGGGCCGGCCGTTTCGGCAAGCCGAGCAGCGCCGCGACCGCCGCCGCAAGGTCTCCCTCGCCATTTTCTCGCGCGCGCGCTCCGGCCAGCTCGATCGCCGCCTTGATCTCGACCGGGGCGATCATCGCTAGCTTTTGCAGCCTCGCCGGCGCGCCGGCGCGGCAGCGCACCGGCGGCGCGCGCTTCTGATTTGCGGTGAGCCAGAATTCGCCGTCGCGGCGCAACTCCTCAGCTTTTGTCTTCAGAAGATCGAAGGCGGCGGCCAGATTTTGCGCCGCCCGTCCGCCGAGCCGGCCGCGGCCGAAGAAGGAGCAGACGCGGCGCATAATTTCGTCCTGGCGGATGGGCCCTTCCTGTTCGATCACCGAGCGGGCGATCGCGGCGAGACGGGAGGCGTCCAGGGCGTCGATGGAATCGCCGGCGAAAGCGTCTCCGCTCGCCATGACATAGGCCGGCGGAAATGCTCCGGCGCGTGGGGCGGAATGTTTTGCCGCGAACGCCGCCGCGGCGCGCTCTTTCGGCCTCGCCTTGCCGGCGCCCCGGCGTGGGGGCGCTTGTTTTGCGCCATGGCCGGCCGCTGCAGCAGCTGGCGCCGAACGCGCCTCGCCGCGCGCAGCTTCCAGCGCGGCTTTGAGTTTGCGCAATTGTTCGTCGCGGCGATAGAACCAGTCCGTGCTCCAGATGCGGTGAACGCGCCAGCCGAGCCCTTCCAACACCTCCTGGCGCAATCGGTCGCGCTCGCGCGCCCATAGCGCCGAATGATAGGTCGCGCCGTCGCATTCGACGCCGAGGATGAAGCGGCCCGGGCGGGCCGGATCGCGCACCGCGAGATCGATACGAAAGCCGGCCGAGCCGACCTGCGATTCGACGGTAAATCCCATCGATTCGATCGCCGCCGCGACATTGGCTTCGAACGGGGACTCGAAATCGCCGCCGGTGGCTTTCGCTTCCTCGAGAACGCCGGTTTCAGCGAATTGCAGGAAGCGTTTCAGCACGCGCGGTCCGGCTCCCGTTGCGCGTTCGAGGTTGATGTCGCCCGAGCCAAAAGAGACGAAGATCTCGCAGCGCGCCCGCGCCCGTGTGAACAGCACATTGAGGCGACGCTCGCCGCCCTCGCTGGAGATCGGGCCAAAAGCCATCCGGTCGAGCGGCTTGCCTGGCTCGCGCGGACCGTAGCCGACCGAGATCAGGATTACGTCGCGCTCGTCGCCCTGCACATTTTCGAGATTCTTGACAAAGGCGTCCTCGCGGCCGCGTTCGCGCAAGAAGGCGTCGAGCAGCGGATCGCTGCGCCGCCGCGCGTCGAGGCAGTCGCCGATGAGGTCGCGCTGCGCCGTCGAGAAAGTGATGACGCCCAGCGAGAGTTCGGGATTGGCTCTGGCGTGTTCGGCGCAGGCCGCCGCAATCGCCTCGGCCTCGGCAAGATTGGTTCTGAGGCCGCCGCGATCATAGGAGCCGGCGACGCGGCGCATGATGAGGCCCTTGTCGCCGCGTTCGCTGGTCGGCGCCGGCGGCATAACGAGCCTGCGGTAGAATTCCGCGTTCGAGACCTGGATCAGGGACGGGTGGCGCGAGCGATAATGCCAGCGCAGCATCTGGCTTTCGACGCCGCGCGCCTCGCACAGCGACAGGATGCTCTCGAGGTCGCTGACCGGAGCAAAGCTCGCGCCGCCGGGGCCGATGGCCTCGTCCTCGTCGGTCGAATCGACGTCGTCGGCCAGCATGCGGTCGAAGAACTGCGTCGGCGGCAGCTGCTTCTTATCGCCGACGATGACCATTTGGCGGCAGCGCGCGACGACGCCGAGCGCGTCGCCCGGCCGCACCTGACTTGCCTCGTCGATGACGAGAAGATCAAACTCAAGCGCGCCCGGCGGCAGATATTGCGCGACTGAAAGCGGGCTCATCAGGAACACCGGCTTGATTTTCTGCACCGTCTCGCCGGCCGTCTTCATTAGCTTGCGCAGGGGCATGTGATTGCGCTTGCGGCCGATTTCCCCCCTGACGACGCCCATCGCGCCGAGCGCGCCGCGGGGCAGGCCGGCCTGATGGCGGGCGCGCACGCTGATAGCGACGGCGTGGCGGCGGCGCTCCTCGAGTGCGCGAAAAATTGCGATCAAGGCGTTGTGCCGGTCGCCGTCGAAGGCTGCGAGCTCAGGGTCGGCGGCGATCGCGCGCCGCCATGTCGCTTCGGCGAATGCGGCTTCGATCATGGCGGGCGCGCGCGTCGGCGCGAGCGCGCCGCTGGCGAGCGCGTCGGCAAAGGAGGGCGGGCCGATCGCGCGCATCTGCCGATCGGCCTTGGCGAGGCGGGCCCATTCTTCGAAGCGGCCCGGATGAATCGCCCATAGGCTGGCGCGTTCGGCGAGCCGTTCGAGGTCGATCGCGCCAATCGTTTTGGTCCGAAACACGGCCGCGAGGTCGACGTCGAGCGCCTGCAGCGTCGCCGCGGCCAGAGGCTTTAGCCCGTTGAGGCTCGCCTCGAAATCATCGGCGAAGAGGCCGGAGACGCCTTTGCGCGCGAGTTCGATGACGCGGTCGAAATTGAGGTCGGCGTCGAACAGAGCGAGCTCTTTCAGCGTCAGCGCCGTCTGATGCAGCAGGGCAAAATCCGTTTCGCCGCCGCGCCACAGGCCGCCGAGGATATCGCGCAAGAAATAGGATTCGACGTCGAGCGCGCGTGAGAGCTCCTGACCGCGGATCAGTTCGTCGACGAGCGCGAGGCGGGCCGCCGGCCCTTTGGGCAGGGGCGCTGTCGCATGGCCGCGGATGAGGCGTTCGCTGTCGCGATAGGCTTTTGAATAGCGCGCGGGCCAGAAAGACGCGCCGCGGGCCAGGGCCGGACGCAGCCGAGCGAGCGGAGCCCGCCAAATGCCTCCATCGAATGCGCCGGCGTAATGAATGTGGCGCCTGCGCCAGTCCAGCCCCTTTTTCGCGGCCTCGATCACCCGGTCGCGGGTGGCGGGATCGCCGATCGCCCTCGCGATGGCCAGCCCTTCCGGCGGCAGCGAGGCGATGACGCGCAAGAGGCCGATGAGGCCGGTGACGCCGGCTAGCGTCGGGCTGTGCTGCAGGCCAAGAAAGCGCGCGACGCCGGAGGCGGTGCCGGCGAGCGCGCCAGCTTCTCGCGCGAGGCGCTTCATCTGCGGAGCGAAGCGCTGGAAGTCGGTCGGCTGAAGCGCGCTCCGACGCACGCCGAAATAGACATGGCGGTTCAGCGGCCCGGCGCCCGCCGTCAGCTTGGCCAGCAGTTCGACGCATTTTCTCTTGGCTTCGTAGTCCTCCTTCGTCCAGCGCGCCGCGATTTTGACCAGCGCGGCGTCGGGCGTGATCTGGCGGGCGTTGGCGGCGATCTGGACCCCGAGCGCCTGGCGCGCGGTCATTCCGGTGTCGCCGACCGGAACATGCAGCCGGCCCGCGACGTGATTGAGCGCGCCGCGGACAGCCGCGAGTTCGTCAGCTGTCTCCAGATCCGCGAAGTCGCGGCCGGCGGCCGATTGCAGGGTCTGGTCGAGCCGGTCCGCGACCAGCCTCTTATTGGCCGTGTGGCTGTGCAGTTCGAGGCAAAGATCGCCGAGGCCGGCGCTTTTCAGCCGATCGAAAACGACATTCAGCGCGGCCATTTTTTCGGAGACGAAAAGCACGGTCTTACCGTCATGCGCGGCGGCGGCGATGATGTTGGTGATGGTCTGCGACTTGCCGGTGCCGGGCGGTCCCTGCACGATCAGATTGCGTCCGGCGCGCACGCTTTCGATGACGCGGGTCTGCGAGGAATCGGCGTCGACGATCTGGACGAGGTCCTGCGGCGCGAGGATCTCGTCGAGCCTCGCGTCTTCGGGAAACAGCGGCGGCTCGCTGGCGAAACCGTCGCGCAGCAGTCCGCGCACAAGCGGGTGTCCGCTCAAGGAATTGTGCGGCCAGTTGGCGGGATCGAGGTCGCGCACGATGAGCAGCTTCGAGGAGGAGAAGAAGCCGAGTTCGACCGCGTCGACGTCGATCGACCAGCGCCGTTTCGAGGAGATTGCGGTCGCAACCGCGCTGAAATAGCCGCTCGGCAGCCAATTCTCGGCGTCGAGCACATCCGGCAGGCTGATCGCGAAATCGCCGCGCAGACGCTCCTGCAGCGCCTGGTTGGAGACGATATCGTCGTCGCGGAAGGCGAGATCGAAGGTCGATCTTTTGGCGTCGCGCACAAGGGTGATCGGCAGCAGGATCAACGGCGCCTCGCGCAGAGCGTCGGATCTTTCATCTTCATACCAGCGCAGAAAGCCAAGCGCGAGAAAAAGGATGTTGACGCCGCGCTCTTCCTCGGCGGTCTTGCCGTCGCGATAGATCGCGTGCAGGCGCTTTTGCAAGGCTTCCGGCGCAAGCAGGGTTTGCAGACCGTTGCGGCCGGGATGCCCGCCGCGGGCCGCCTCCCGATCGGGCCGCGACGCGGCCGGGAGAAAGCGCAACTGCTTGCCTTCGCGAACGAGGTTGACGAAGACGGGATCGGGCTTTGCGCCGATCAGCGGCAGGCAGCGCGCGCGCTTGGCGCCCCGCGGCGTATGGATGAGGCGGTTGCGGGCGCCGGTCTCGACGAGCTTCAGGCGGGCGTCGGCGAGCAGTCGCTCAATGTGCGTTTCGCTTGCGTCGAGCTTCTTTAAGCTTCGCGCCTCCGCAATCGACGTAACACCGCCCATCGACGTGCCCCTTGGCCGGGCGGATTCAAATCGCCTCACGCAAACCGTTACGGTCAAGCTTATGTTGAGTAAATATAATCATCAAACATTATATGTCATATGGTGAAGCTTTCGTTACTTTTGCGCCGGCGCTTTGTAAAAGCGGCGCAAAGGGATGATTTCGCGCGCCAAAAAGAGCATCATGGCGAGCGCGCTGGCTGCAGGGGCTTCTTCCGATGAAATCGATCCTGATCCCGGTCGAGGACCACGTCATGATGGACGCGGTGATGGCCGCGGCCCTGATGCTGGCGCGCCGATTTAATTCCTACATCGAAGGGGTCGCCGTCGGCCCTGACGTCGTCGAGTTTGTCGCAGCGGATTTCGCCCTGAGCGGCGTCGTTCTCGACCATCGCACGCGGCGCGATTTCGTCGATCACGGCCGCCGGACCTTCGAAGGCTTCATGGAGGGCCGCCACGTCGAGCGGCCGCGCGATGGCGAGGCACGGCCGTCCTATGGCTGGCTTGGCGACTCGTTGGTGTCAGACAGCGGCGTCGGCGAATATGGCCGCGCGTTCGATTTGATCGCCGTCGGGCGGCCGGGGACGGGTCCGCGCCTGCCGCGCAAATCGACGCTTGAGGCGGTCCTGTTCGAAAGCGGCCGGCCCGTGCTTATTGCGCCGCCCGAGCCGTCTTCGACGCTCGGCGAATGTATCGCCATCGCCTGGAACGGCACGACGGACACGGTGCGCAGCATCGCCTTCGCCATGCCGCTGCTCGAACGCGCCCATGACGTCGTCATCCTCACCGTGCCGGGACCGGCGCTGCCGGGGCCGAGCGATGAACAAATGGCGCGGAGCCTGCGCCGGCATGGCGCCCCGGCGCGGGTCGGGGTCATCGAGGCGAAGGATGAATCGCCCGGCGCCGCGCTTCTCGCCACCGCCGCCGCGCTTGGCGCGGATCTTTTGATCAAGGGCGGCTATACGCGCAGCCGGCTGCGGCAATTGATTTTCGGCAAAGTGACCAGCGAGATTTTGGCCGAGGCGAATTTGCCGGTCTTGATGGCGCATTAAGTCGCTGCGACGGCGTCGCCCCGCCGGGCAAGCTCCACTACGGCTTTGGTCGAAATGACTGCGCGTCGGCCATTGCCCAGGCGTCGGCGTAGCGCCGATCCTGTGAGCCGGCGAGAAGCGCGCCTCTCTCCAGAGCGGGATAGCTTTCCGCGAGGCTCAAAACCTCGTGCGACGAAATTCGGCGCGAAAAATGCGCCGGCGCGAACTCGCCGGGATGCCGCAGCCCGGCGGCGGCGACGAATTCGGCGAGCGCCTTTGTGGTCTGCTTGTGGTAGTTGAGCACCCGCTCTGCCTTGTTCGGCACGACAAGGGCGCGCTGCCGGGTTGGATCTTGCGTCGCGACGCCGGTTGGACAGCGGTCGGTGTGGCAGCTGTGCGATTGGAGGCAGCCGACCGCAAACATGAAGCCGCGCGCCGCATTGCACCAGTCGGCGCCGAGCGCCATGGCCCGCGCGATGTCGAAGGCGGTCACAATCTTGCCGCTCGCGCCCAGGCGGATGCGCTCGCGCGCATCAATGCCGACAAGCGCATTATGCACGAAGTTCAGCCCTTCGCGCATCGGCATGCCGAGATGGTCCATGAATTCCAGCGGCGCCGCCCCGGTGCCCCCTTCCTTGCCGTCCACCACGATGAAGTCCGGATAGACGCCGGTCTCCAGCATGGCCTTGCAGAGGGCGAGGAACTCCCACGGATGGCCAACGCAGAGCTTGAAACCAGTCGGTTTGCCGCCCGACAAGCGCCGCAGCTCGGCGATGAAAAGCATCATTTCGATCGGCGTTGAGAAGGCGGAATGGCGCGACGGCGACACGCAGTCGACCGCCTGCGCGACGCCGCGCGCGGCGGCGATCTCCGCGCTCACCTTGACCGCGGGCAGCACGCCGCCATGGCCGGGCTTTGCGCCTTGGCTAAGCTTCAATTCGATCATCTTGATCTGTGGATTGGCCGCGGTTTCGGCGAAACGCTCCGGGGAGAATTTCCCGTCAAGGGTGCGAGCGCCGAAATAACCCGAACCGATCTCCAGGATGATGTCGCCGCCAAAGGCGGCATGATGCATGGTGAAGCCGCCCTCGCCAGTGTCATGCGCGAAGCAGCCCATCGCCGCGCCCTTGTTCAGGGCTCGGATCGCGTTCGCGCTCAGCGAGCCAAAGCTCATCGCCGAGATGTTGAAGATCGAGGCCGAATAAGGCTTTGCGCAGTCCGGGCCGCCGACCGCGACGCGGAAGTCGGCGTCCGCCACCGCGTTCGGCGCCATGGAGTGGTGAACCCATTCATAGCCTTCGGCGTAAACGTCGTATTGGGTCCCAAACGGCCGTTTTTCAGGGGCTTTCTTGGCGCGCTGATAGACGATTGCCCGCCTGTCGCGGCTGAAGGGCGCGCCGTCTTTCTCGCTTTCGAAAAAGTATTGACGCATCTCCGGGCGAATCGCCTCGAAGATGAAGCGCAGATGCGCGGCGATCGGGTAGTTGCGCAAGATGGCGTGGCGCTGTTGTGCAAGATCGTGAACGCCAAGCGCTGAAAGCCCGGCGAAAGCGGCAAGACAGAACCACCAGACAATTTCCGAACCGCCCGTTCCCGCGATAATGATGACGAGAACCAGCGTCGCGATTGCGGCGAGCGTCAGCGTGATGAAGCGCGGCGTGAAAGGCAGAAACAGACGGTCCATGGCCTTCCCCCTGGGGGCGCGGCTCTTTTGGCCACGTTCGCGCCGGAAGGTGGCACGTCCGCATGTCGTTGTCATTGCGGGTTCGAGCGCATTTGGAATTCACAGGATCGCGAATGTGCCTTAAGCCGTTGTTTTAACGAATTTCTTGACGCAAAAGGCGGCGGCTCTTGCCGTAAATTCGGCTCGCGCCAGAGGGTAATCCCGTCAAAATCCTCACCGAAGCGATTGAATTTCTGGTTGCGCCGCGCGTCATTCTTTATACTCGACGCAACACGCGGCTAGAGCGGGAACTATTCTAGTGTTGACAGGAACTTTTCTATGACGCGGTTGGAAATAGACATGTCGCGGTCGGCAAATCGCGGTCGCGATTTTTTGCGCGCACGATTTGCCGGCTTGGCGCTCGCGCTCGCTTTTGCCTCGGCGCCCCTGTGCGCGCAGCCGGCGGCGACGCAATCTTCCAGCCCGGCCGCCTCAGAAACGCCGATCGCGGCTCCGGACGCGACGCCGGCGCAGCTCGGCCAAACATCCGCTGCGGCGCAGGCCAGCCCGCAAGCGCCGGCGGTTATAGAAGCGCCTGCGGCCACCAATGCGCCTGCGCCCGAACCCGCAAAAGCCGAACCGCAGCCAAGCGCCTCCCTTGCAGCGGCGACCCCGGCCGATCTCTCTCCCTGGGGCATGTTCCTGCATGCCGACCGTATCGTGAAAGGCGTGATGATCGGCCTCGCCTTTGCGTCCCTCGTCACCTGGACGATCTGGCTTGTGAAAAGCCTCGATCTGTGGCGGGCCCGCGCCTCGGCGCGCAGGGACCTTGAAGCGGTCACCGAGGCCGAAGATCTCAGAGCGGCGCAAACGACGTTCAAGGATCAGCGCTCGCCGGTCGCCCGCTTCGTCGAGGCTGCGCGGAGCGAGGAAGACCGTTCGCGGGGGTTGCCGGCGGAGGGGGTCAAGGAGCGCATCGCGGCGCTTCTGGTCCGCCTCGAGTCGCATGCCGGCCGAAAGATGGCGCGCGGAACCTCGGTGGTCGCGACCATCGGCGCGACGGCCCCATTCGTCGGCCTGTTCGGCACGGTGTGGGGCATCATGGACAGCTTCATCGGCATATCAAAGTCCCATACCACCAATCTCGCGGTCGTCGCCCCCGGCATCGCGGAGGCGCTGCTGGCGACGGCGATGGGCCTCATCGCCGCCATTCCGGCCGTCATGATCTACAATGTCTTCGCGCGCGGCATCACCGGCTACAAGGCGCAGCTCGGCGACGCGGCGGCGGAGGTTCTGCGCCATGTCTCGCGCGATCTCGACCGCGCCGCTCTGTCCGGCGACGAGCCGGACCGGCATGTCATCGCCATGCGCCGCCCGGCGGAGTAAAGGCATGGCCGTAAAACTGACGCAGGCGGACGACGATCTCGAACTCAACCACGAGATCAACGTCACCCCCTTCATCGACGTCATTCTGGTGCTTTTGATCATTTTCATGGTCGCGGCGCCGCTTTCGACGGTTGACGTCAACGTCGATCTTCCGGCCTCGACGGCGCAGGCCGCGCAGCGGCCGGACAAGCCGCTGTTCTTGACCGTCAAGCCGGATTTGTCGCTGTCGCTCGGCGAAGAGACCATCGCGCGGACGGCGCTCGGCGCCGCGCTGGATCAGCGCACCGATCGAGACAAGGAGACGCGGATCTTTGTGCGCGCCGACAAGACCGTGCCCTATGGCGAAGTCATGGAAGCCATGAATCTGCTGCGCGCGGCGGGCTATCTAAAAATCGGCCTCGTCGGCCTCGACGCCGCCTCGGTCGCGGGCGCGCCGCCGCAAAAGGCGCCAGGCGCTCCGCTGTGACCATGCAGGCGCATTTTGTGCTGCCGCCCGAGGAGAAATCCTCGGCGGGCCGCTGGATCGCCGCCGCCGCCGTGGTGCTCATGGCGCATGCGGGGCTCGTCTATTGGCTGACCCGCCAGAGCGAACCCGAAGCCACGGCGAGCGCCCCTGAATCGGCAGTCATGATCGAACTGCCCCCCATGGCGGTCGGCCAGGTGGACGGCGGCGGCGCACAGGTCGCGCCGGAGCCGGAGGTTGCAGCGGAGCAGCCCCAGATCGAACCGGAGCCGGTCCCCCAGCCCGAACCGCAGCCTGAATCTGACCCGGAACCAGCTCCGCCGCCGGAGCCTGTTCCCGACATCGCGCCCGCGCCCAAGGCCGAGGCGGTGCTGGTCCCGCCGGAGCCGGCAAAGCCGCTGATCAAGCCCAAGCTCGAAGCAAAGCCCAAGCCGAAGCCTGCGCCAAAGAAAGTCGCGCCTCCGCCTGAAAAGCCGCTGCCCAAGCGCGCGGAACCGACCCACGTTCCGCGTGGCGTGACGCCGGGGCGAACCGGCGCGAGCCCCGGACAAGGCGGGCAGGGCGGCGGCGGAGGAGGCGGCGGGGGCGGCGGATCGGCGATGTCGGCCTCGAATTGGCGCGGTCTGGTCTCGGCGGCGCTCAACCGCAACAAGCGCTACCCGCCCGGCGCGCAGGGCGCGAGCGGCGCCGCGACGATCGCCTTCACCGTCGACCGCTCCGGCAGGCTGGCGTCGGCCCGTCTCGTTCGGAGCTCGGGCTCGGCGGCGCTGGATCAGGAGGCGGTTGCGATCGCGCATCGATCGAGTCCGTTCCCGCCGCCGCCGGCGGAGATGGGCGGCGCCGTCACGCTGTCCGTGCCGATCAACTTTCGGCAGCAATGAGAGGTCGCGGTCTGCCTTGACCTAGACTTTTCCCCGACAATGGCCCTTAGTCGTCATCAGGGCGAGCAGCTTAGTAGCTTACAGGAGACTATAAGATGACAATGAAACACTCTGTTTTCGCGAAGCTTTCTTTTTGTGGGCTGGTCGCGGCGGCCCTTATCGTCGGCGCTGCGCCCGCAGCCTTCGCCGCTTCGGACGTCGTCAAGGAATATGACAAGGACGCCGACAACACCCTCGATCTCGCGGAGGTCAAGGCCGCGGCTTCTGCGGAATTCGACAAGTTAAACAAGGATAGCGACGACACGCTGGACCGCGCGGAAACCAAGGGCGTGGTCAAGGGGAAAGACTTCAAGGCGGCCGATCCCGATAAAGACGGCACGCTGACCAAGGCCGAATATCTGACGATTGCCGAAAGCCTCTTCAAAAAGGCCGATGTCGACAATGACGGGACGCTCGAGGCCAAGGAATTCCACTCGAAGGCCGGCCGCGCGCTCAAGAAGTTGATCGACTGACCGCAAGCTGTACCTGACGCCGAAGCCGACGCTTCCTTGAACCGGCCGCATGCTTCAGGCAATTGGAATCGATAAGGTGATTTTGGACCGGTCCGGTCCAAAATCACCTCGATCTGGCGGGCGGCGGGGCCAACAGGGCGATGCAATCGGCGGCCGGTTGGTCTATAAGATCCGCCACGCCAACAGGATCGCCTATGTCCGCGCAAAGACTGCCTTCGAAACTCGATCAGCTGAAGACGATGACCGCCGTTGTGGCCGACACCGGCGACATGGAGGCGATCCGCGCCTTTACGCCGACCGACGCCACGACCAATCCGACCCTCATCCTGAAAGCCGCCCAGCTCAAGGCCTATGAGCCGCTGGTCAATGAAGCGATCGTCTGGGGCCGCAGCCATCATCGGCTGACGAGCGAGGTCGCCGACCGGCTGGCGATCAATTTCGGCGAAGAACTGACCAAGATCGTGCCCGGCCGGGTGTCGACCGAAGTCGACGCCGATCTGTCCTTCGATGTCGAGGGGACGGTCGCCAAGGGCCGCGCCATCATCGCCGAATATGAGCGCCGCGGCGTCGGCCGCGACCGGATCTTGATCAAAATCGCCGCCACCTGGGAGGGCGCGCGCGCCGCCGAAATCCTCCAGCGCGAGGGGATCGACTGCAATATGACGCTGGTCTTCTCGCTCGCGCAGGCCGTCGCCTGCGCCGACGCCGGCGCCTTTCTGATCTCCCCCTTCGTCGGCCGCATCCTCGACTGGCACGTGAAGGCGCAGGGGAAAAGCTTTACGGCGGAGACCGATCCCGGCGTGCTTTCGGTCCGGCAGATCTATGATTACTTCAAGGCCCATGGCGTTTCGACCGTGATCATGGGCGCCTCGTTCCGCAACAAGGCGGAAATCGAGGCGCTTGCCGGTTGCGACCGGCTGACGATCTCGCCGCAACTGCTCGATGAACTCGCCCGCGACGACGGCGGACTTGAACAGCGGTTGACGCCCCATATTCCGCCGGATCGGATTCCGGCAAAGCTCGACCTCGACGAAAAGACCTTCCGCTTCATGCTGAATGAGGACGCGATGGCGACAGAGAAACTTGCCGAAGGAATCAGGGTCTTCGGCGGCGATCTTCGCGCTCTGCGTGAGCTCGTCTCGCAGCGCCTTCTCGCGGCGGCCGACGGCGAATTCGCCAGCCTGTAGATCAGACGATCGTGCGGATAACAACGCCGGCGTGACGCAGCGCACCGGCGCCGCCTCGGACCTTCGCCATAAAGGCGGCGGAGGCTCACATGGCTGTCAAATTTGTTCCGCGCATCACCTGGCCCAAGAACGAGCTGCTGCTGCCGCCGGACTATTTCGGCGTCACGCCGCCCCGCGGGCGTCGCCCAGGGCGACATCCGGTATCCCAACATCGTCGACGTTCCCGAAATGATGCGGCTTGCGCCGAACACGAGCGCCGCGCAGTCGGGACAGCTAAGAATCGTCGATGGCCTCGTCACCGCGGCGCCGACCATCCGCTTCGCCGACGCCAATGCGCAATGGCGCCGAAGCTCGGCGTCAGGTTCGGAGCACGGGCCGTGGAAGTTCGAGTTTTTGGGGGGCGATGTGTTCCTCGACCTCGAAATGGGGATTTATCTCGCCAAATCAGTCGATTACAATCCGAAAGACGATCTCTCCGTGCAGATCTTCGCGCGCATCTATGAGCACGAATTGCTGCATGTGCTGGATGAGATCGACATTGCGACGAAATGGCTGCCGCCGCAGCTTCTCGGCGAGCCGACGATCGGGCGTTATCTCGTGCAGGGCGCGCCCTATGTCTATGGGCTCGGCTCGAGCACGGCGCTCGACACGGATTTCCACGACTTCATCGCGTCGATCATCGTCGCGAATGTCTATAATTTCTGGGTGACCGAAAAGAACCGCCGCGCCCGTCTGCGCGACGCTCCGGCTCAATATAAAATTGTGCAGGATCAGGTCGACACGCTGCGCCAGCGGCAGATCAACCGCCATTAAGGGGCAGCGACGCCGTTAGCGTCGGCTCATCCTTCGAGACGGACGCGCCTCGCGTCCTTCTCAGGATGAGGCAAGCCCTCAGGCTTCCTTGTTCTTCGGCGTCAGGATCTGGCGGCCGCGATACATGCCGGTCTTGAGATCGACGTGGTGCGGACGGCGCAGCTCGCCCGAATCCTTGTCCTCGACATAGGTCGGGGCCGCAAGCGCGTCGGCGGAGCGGCGGAAACCGCGCTTCATGGGGGAGGTCTTGCGTTTCGGAACGGCCATAGGTCAGTCTCAACTAAACTTTTGTGCGAGCCGCGGCTCGGCGTGCGTTTCAAGGCGAGCGCGCCTCATACAATGAAAATCCGGCGCTGGCTATCGTAAATCGAAGAGCGGCGGCGAGGGCCGCCTCCCGTTCTGTGTTCCCAATACATTCATTTCGGGTTTTGTCGCGGCCTCAATTGACGCAGGAGAGGTCTTCGTCGCGCAGCCGCGCGGCGATGGTGGCGGCGCGCCGCGTCATCTGGCGGCTTGGATGGGCGGGATCGCGCATGCGCGGATTCGGCAAGGCGGACGCCATCAGCGCCGCCTGCCGCGCATCGAGCCGGTCGGCGCCTTTCTGGAAATAGCGCCGCGCCGCCGCTTCCGCGCCGAACAGCCCCTCGCCCCATTCGGCGATATTGAGATAAATCTCCAGAACGCGCCGTTTCGGCAAGAGAAAGTCGATGATCAGCGCCAGCGGGATCTCGATGGCCTTGCGGATTACGGAGCGCGAGGGCCAAAGGAACAGATTCTTGGCAGTCTGCATGGTGATCGTCGAGGCGCCGCGCGCGGGGCCGTCTTCGTCGGCCGAATCGATTACCTCCTGCAAGGCGCTCCAATCGACGCCATGATGGCGGCAGAACAGCGAATCCTCGGAGGCGATCACCGCCGCGCGCAGATTGGGCGAAATCTGATTGAGCGGGACAAAGACGCGATCGACCGGCTTGCCCTGAATATAGCGCGCCAGCATCAAGGTCGAGGTCGGCGTCACATAGCGATAGGCGAAAATGAGTCCGACCACGCCGAGCAGCAAAGCCAGGGCGAGGCAGAGGACAATCGCGAAGAGTTTGCCCAAAAAACCGAGGGGGCCCGAGCGCGCCATGCCCGAGCCTTGACCGATCTGCCGCGATCGGGCAAGCCGAACCGCAACTTTATCGACAGGCGTCGGAGAGCCGGTCGGCTCTACCTGCAAGGCTAAGAAGGCGAAGCATATGGCGGAGGGCGCCGCGAGGGAATTCGACAAGAGGCTGAAGACGGCCGCCGACGCTGTGGAGACGATGCTGGACCGCCTGCTTGGTCCCTCGCCGCTGGCCGGCGAGATCGCCCGGCCGGGCCGTCTTTTGGAGGCGATCCGCTATTCGAGCCTCGGCGGCGGCAAACGGCTGCGGCCCTTCCTCCTTATCGAGACGGCGCGGCTGTTCGGGGTCGAAGGCGAGGGCGTCACACGCGCGGCGGCGGCGGTCGAAATGATTCACTGCTATTCGCTCGTGCATGACGATCTTCCCGCCCTCGACAATGACGATCTGCGGCGCGGTCGCGCGACCACCCACAAAGCCTATGACGAAGCGACCGCCATTCTCGTCGGCGACGGCCTTTTGACTTATGCTTTCGACGTTCTGGCCGATCCTGCGACGCACGCCGATCCCGCGATCCGCGCCGAATTGGTGCTGGCGCTGGCGCGGGCCGCAGGCTTTGGCGGCATGATCGGCGGCCAGGTTCTCGACCTTGAAGCCGAACAGTCGACGGCGCCGCATACGGCCGAGGCAGTGATCCGGCTGCAAAGCATGAAGACCGGCGCGCTGTTGCATTTTTCCGTGCTGGCCGGCGCGATCATCGGCGCCGCCGACGCAAAGGCCCGCGCCGCGCTGTCGGCCTATGGTCATGCGCTTGGCGCGGCCTTTCAGGTCGCCGACGATATTCTGGACGTCGAGGCGGATGAGGCGACGCTCGGCAAGCGCGCCGGCAAGGACGCCGGCCGCAACAAGGCGACCCTTGTCGCCGCGCTGGGCCTCGAGGATGCGCGAAAACGCCGCGACAGGCTGGCCGCGGAGGCGATCGCTGCGCTCGATCTGTTCTCGCAGGGCCTTGACGCCGCGACGCTGAAAGAGGCGGCGCATTTCGTCGCCAAACGGGCGAGTTGACGGCGCCGGGATAGCCGGAGGCGGAGAGCGCAATGGTTTCGGTCAGCTATCCCTATCGCACCGTCCGCGGCCATCCGCGGCTGTTCGCCGGCCTTGCCGCCAGCGCGCTCGCCTATTTTCTGGCGCCGTTTCCCGTTCACGCCACGCGCTTCCTCATTAGCTGGAACGTCGGCGCGCTGCTCTATTTTCTTCTTTCGACCCTGCTGATCCTGCGGGCGACGCCGGAATCGATGCGCTGGCGCGCGAAGGAGAGCGACGAGGGGCGGTTCTTCATTCTTGTCGTGACCTGTCTCGCCGCCAGCGCGTCCATGGCCGCGATCGTTGCTCAGCTCGGTTCGACGCAGGAGATGGAAGGGACACGGAAAGGGCTGCATATCGCGCTGGCGGCGGCGACGATTGTTTCCTCCTGGTTCTTCATCCACCTGACCTTCGCGCTGCATTACGCGCATGAATATTTCGATGAACTCGACCAGGAGCCGGGCAGGGACCCAAAGCTTGCCGGCGGCCTTGAATTTCCGGGAACCGAAGACCCGGATTACTTCGATTTTCTCTATTTCTCCTTCATCATCGGCGTCGCCTCGCAGACGGCGGACGTGCAGATCACCGGCAAGGAAATGCGCAGGGTGTCGCTGGTGCATTCGATCATCGCGTTTTTCTTCAACAGCGCGGTGCTGGCGCTGACAATCAATATTGCGGCGGGGCTGATTTAGCCGCGCTGCGACGCGCCACATTGCGAAAGCCGCGCGAACTTGCCATAATCTATCGCCGGGCGTCCCGCAGGGACAATCGGCTTCATTATTGAAGTTCATTTTCGCGTTTCATTTTGCAAAGATGTTTTGGCCCTGACGGCCGATACTTGCCTCATCCTCGCCGGTCGGACCACATCCGCGCTCGAAACGCTCTTTGCGCGGGAGAGCGACAATGGAATTTTTCAAATGGGCGGCGGTGGCCATCCTCGCCGGCGGATTGCTGTTGGCGTTGTGGGCCTTCCTCTCGGAATTAACGCGCGCGCTTTCCGCCATGTGGCTGCCTATCGCCATCGTCATCGGCGCAGCGCTTCTTCTGTTCTTCAACGATCAGGGCCGCGAACTCGGCGTCGGCCTCATGAACTCACCGGGCCTGAGGCTCCTCGCGCTCTTTGTTGTCCTGATTTATTGGGCGTTAAACAATTGGCATTCCGCGCGTCTTGGCCTTGACCATCTCTATAAGGGGCAGTTGCTCACCGGCAAGGAAACCTGGGTCTACTGGCCGCCGCGCTTCCTTGGCGTATGCGCTCATCTGCTTGCGGCGCTGAGCCTCGCTCTTGCGGCGCGAAATCAGCCGGCGTTCATTGAACACGGTATGGCCTGGATCGCCTTCGCGGCGCCACTCGCGATCATCCTCGCTGCGGCGCTGTTCTGGGCGGGGGACTATGTCTTCACATCGAGACGAAACGAAGCTCGATCGTACAAAAGACTGGCGAGGAACATTTTTTTTGGCTGCCTTTTCTTCGAAATTGTTCTGCTCGTCGGTCTGCTCGTCGCCCTTCGGCAGGGGCGCATTCCAGATGGCTTTTTCTCGGGAACCGCGGCGATCATCGCCTCGGCTGCGGCATTTTTGCTGTTGATCAACTATTTGCGCCGGGGCAAGCCGGACGGAACAGACGAGACGCACTCCAAGGCGGCCTGGACCATCATCCTTTTCTTGCCTGTCCTGGCCGCGTTCTTCGCCAGTATTTTCGTTCCGATGCAGCTCGGCCGCGCATTTGGCTCGATGATTGTCTGTTTCTTCGCCTTCGGGGCGGTGCTCGCCAGCGTCACATTTTTTTGGCTGATGATGAAATGGACCGCCGATTACCTGAGTGACAGATGGCCGCGGACGACCCAGCGCGGCGTCGCCGAGTTCGCGTTGGTGTTTCTGTTGGCTCTCGCCGTCGGGACCTCCCTCATTCGTCCCTTTCACCGTGTGCGCACCTGCGAGAAGGACGTTTGTCCGATGGCGCCCGTTCCGCACGAGGCGTCGAGCCGCAGCGCGATCAAACACCCGGCCGATCGTCCGACCGTTTCGGAGGGCGCGCCCGCGCCGCAGCTGAACGCCGACCCGCGGGCAACCCAGTCTCTCGCCGATCAGCCGACAGTTAAAGACTGGCAAGCGATCCAGTCTCCCGCCGATCGGCCGACTGTCAAGGATGCGGCGCTCAATTGGTACAGGCAGGCGGTGGATGATTACGCGCCATTGCATCAGGGCGAGCCGATACCAATGTTGGTCGTCGCCGCCGCAGGCGGCGGCATAAGGGCCGCCGTTTGGACCGCGGCGATCCTCGAGAGGCTCGAACACGATCTCGCTCGTCCCGAAAATCCGCGCGAATTGCGCCATTTGCTATTCGCTATCAGCGCCGTCTCGGGCGGCAGCGTCGGCGCGTCGGCCTATGTCGCGGCGGCTGCGAAGCAGGAGGCTGACGGAACAGCTGCCGAGCCGGTGAGTTATCTTGCCGAGGATTTTCTAGCGCCCGGACTTGTCAGCTGGGTCTTTGTCGATGGGCCATCGAATATTCTCCCTGATCTCAATCAGGGTGACCGCGGCGTCGCTCTCGAACAGGGGTTCGAACATGCGAGCGGCGGCCTGCTCGCCGATGCCTTTTTGAGCTTCTTTCCAGACACGGCAAGCGCCGCGCGCCACTGGCGCCCAATCCTGTTGCTCAATGCGACGCATCAGGAGACCGGCCGGCGCATCATCACCAGCAATGTCAAGATCGAGCGGCACGTGTTTCAGGATAGTTATGACGCGCTGCAAATTCTTGGCGCCGACGTTAGAGCCAGCACGGCGTCGCACAACAGCGCGAGGTTCACTTACGTATCGCCGGCTGGGAATCTGGCTCCGCAGCACAAAAACCGCGGTTATGTAATCGACGGCGGCTATTTCGACAATTACGGCGCCGCCACGGCGCTCGAAATCTCGCGCGAGGCGGAGCGCGCGATCAAGCAACAATATGGCGACAAATCCGTCCGACGAGTCGTCCTCCTGATCAGCAGCGATCCAGGCCTCGACGAGGCACGCGCCCGCGTCAGGCTGCGCCAGCGCAAAGCTGACGGGCAATGCGTGTTGAGCACGGCAACGCCGGCGGATACGCAGGATGCCGACAACTATTTTCCTTTCAAGGACGCAACCGGAAGCCTGTCGAATGATGGCGAAAAAGGCGTCGTCTTCTCGTCATACAATGAACTCACCGCGCCGCTGTTCGGGGTGATGTCCGTGCGCGAAGCGCATGGGACACGAGCCGCCGAGGAGCTCGCCGCGGAGATCTGTGCTGAGCAGCCTGTCAGCCAGGCGGCCCCCAAGGCGGCCGACCAGTCGCAGAAGGTCGCGGCCAATCTCGCCGCAGCGGCGGACGCGACTTTGCTTTCGACGCAGCCACTGCCTGCGCGCGCAGACGGATCTTTCTTCGCCCATCTCGCCATGTGTGACGCCGAGACTAACGACATGCGGCCGCCGCCGGCGGCGCCGCCGCTTGGCTGGGTCCTTTCAACCGATACACGCACCAAAATTGGCGATTTTCTCAGTCATTGCGATAACAACCGGGAGCGCGCCGCGCTCGAAACGGCTCTCGGCGTCAAAGAGCTGCATTGAGGCCTGTGCCGGCGCCCGGCGCCTAAGCCGCGCGCGCGAAAACCTGCATCAGGGCGTCGCGCGCCTCCGTGATGCGGCGATACTGTTCGCCGCTGCCGCCGGCGTCGGGATGCGCGCTTTTGGCCATCCTGCGGAAGGCGGCGTTGATTTCTGTTGGCGTTAGCTCGCCCTCCGCGGGCAGGTTCAAAACCTCGCGGTGCTCCTGATCATCGTCGTTGAAATTCAGCCGGAACAGGAAAGCCCGGCGTCTTTCTCGCGCTTCGATCCGCAGTTGAACCTGATCTTCGCGCCATCTCTGCCGCGACATGACAAGGCACGCGCCAAAAGCGATGCGGCCCTGCGTTTCAAGCTCATCGAGACTGAACGGCCCGACCACGCCGTACGGCGCGGCGAGATAGGCGCTCCTGCCGGCGGCGCCCACTTCGATACAGCCGACCGTCGCCATATCGAGAATTCCCATCGAGCCGTTCCAGACGACCCATTCGACTTTGTCCGTCATGCCGCGCGCTTTCATGCATGAGCCCGCCGCGTGTGTCGCTTTTGTCCGAAATGTCGCGACAAGGCGGGCCGTGCGGGCCCCAATGCATGTTCAGCGCCAAACCGTTGGCTACGCCGTTTTCGGCCCAGATGGGCCGGCTCTCACTCCGCCGCGCTTTTCGCCCCGCCGAAGCGCCGCTCGATATAGGTCTCGACGATCGTCTTGAATTCGGCGGCGATGCCCTCGCCCCGAAGAGTCATGGCCTTCTGGCCGTCGATGAACACGGGCGCGGTCGGCGTTTCGCCGGTTCCGGGCAGCGAAATGCCGATGTCGGCGTGTTTTGATTCGCCCGGCCCGTTGACGATGCAGCCCATCACCGCGACGTTTAAGGTCTCAACGCCCGGATAGCGGGTCTTCCAGTTCGGCATCTCGTCGCGGATATAGGTCTGGATATCGCGCGCGAGCTCCTGGAACACCGTCGAGGTGGTGCGTCCGCAGCCGGGGCAGGCGGCGACGAGCGGCACAAAAGTGCGAAAACCCATCGTCTGCAGAATTTCCTGCCCGACTTTGACTTCGAGCGAGCGGTCGCCATTGGGCTCGGGAGTCAGCGACACGCGGATGGTGTCGCCGATTCCCTCCTGCAGCAGCACGCCGAGCGCGGCGGAGGAGGCGACAATGCCCTTCGAGCCCATGCCGGCCTCGGTCAGGCCGAGATGCAGCGCATAATCGCTGCGCCGCGCGAGCGTGCGATAGACCGCGATGAGCTGCTGCACGGCTGACACCTTGGCCGACAGAATGATTTTATTGCGCGAAAGGCCAAGCTCTTCCGCGCGGGCGGCGGAAAACAAAGCGGAGCGGACCATGGCTTCGCGCATCACCGCATCGGCCGGGGCGGGCGCGGCGGTCTTGGCGTTCTCATCCATCAGGCTCGTCAGAAGCTCCTGATCGAGCGAGCCCCAATTCGCGCCGATGCGCACCGTCTTGCCATAGCGGATGGCGGTCTCGACGATGGCCGAGAACTGGCGGTCCTTCTTGTCCTTGAAGCCGACATTGCCGGGATTGATGCGGTATTTGTCGAGCGCCTCCGCGCAGGCCGGATGATCGGCGAGCAGCTTGTGCCCGATATAGTGAAAATCGCCGATCAGCGGCACGAAGCAGTTTTGCCGCGCCAGTTTCTCGCGGATATGCGGCACGGCGGCCGCCGCCTCGTCACGGTCGACGGTGATGCGCACAAGCTCCGAGCCCGCCCGGGCGAGCGCCGCGACCTGCGCCACGGTGCCGTCGATATCGGCGGTGTCGGTGTTGGTCATGGATTGCACGACGATCGGCGCGCCGCCGCCGACCTGCACCGCGGCCGGACCGTCGCCGACGAGGACGCCGACCGAGCGCCGGCGCGGCGACGGTCCGGCTCGCAGCTCAGCGGCGTAGTCGGGCGCCGTGGACAGGGCGGCTGGCGAATCTTGCAGCAGGGTCATGCAGGGCGACGTCCCATGATTTTGCGTTCCAGCGCAGGCGCGCGTGACGCAATCTTAGCCGATCGATCGGCCACAGTGGTGGCGAAAATCGCGCAGAGCGTCAAGCGCGGCCGTCGAGGGTCCGCCGCGCCGCGCGCGCAATGTGCTTTTTGGCGCGGTTTTGCGCAAGGAAGCGCGGCAAAATGCCCCATTGCGAAATAATGGGAGGGGCGAATGGCCAATTTTTATTCAGACAGTCACGGCGAGCGCTGGGGCGTCATGATTCAGGAGAAAAACCAGTCCTGCGGCCCGGCGAGCGTCGCTATGACGAAAGTCTACTACACGTCTTCGATCACCGGCGGCCTCGAGGCCGAGGCGCGCAAACTGTCACAGAATTATCCCGATAATTTCACCGAAAGCAACGGAACCGGCAGCATCGAAAATCTCGCCAGCGTTTTGCGCGCGGAAGGCGTCAAGACTTATAACGCGCTCTTTGTCGAGAATGTCTGGGCCTATCTCTACGCTTACGCCAAGGACAATACGCCGGTGCTTTGCCATGTCAGATGGAAAAAGGGCGGCCATTTCATCGTCTGCGTCGCGGTCTACAAGACGGACCAAAAATGCGTCTTCCTCGACCCCTGGTATGGCCTCGTCGAAATCTCCGGCTCAAAGCTGCCGACCTATACGGTGCAGGATTCAACGGGAACGTTTGAGCCGGTCGCGATCGGCGCGCTGTCGGGCTGGATTATCGTGACGAAGCGGTGAGCATTGCGTGCTCCGTTCAGCAGAGAATGGGGCCGCTAGCTGGGACTTTATTGCTGCCTGCGACGCGGCGAAGTAAATTTCTGGAACAGCCCGATTTGGCCTATGAATTGGCCGCGCACGCCCGGCACACGCCCGCCACTTCCATAACCTGCGTGCGCGGCGCGAAATGCGCTTCGCTGGCCAGCGCCGCGATGCTTGCGCGCAGCGCGCTGGAGTCGGCTTCCGCCACTTCGCCACAGCTTTCGCAGATTAAGAACACGATCGGCGTCTCTCTGGCGTGGCCGTGGCCGCAGGCGAGATAGGCGTTGCGCGAGGCGAGGCGGTGGATGAGGCCGTTCTCCAACAGGAAATCGAGCGCGCGATAAATCGAGATCGGCGCCGGCCTTTTGCCGGTCGCCGCCGCGACCTTGTCGATCAGCTCATAGGCGCCGAGCGGGCGGCGCCCCTGCGCCAGCAGCTCGAGGATGCGCCGCCGGCTCGGAGTGAGCGCGACGCCCTCGCGCCGGCAAAGCGTCAGCGCGGCGTCGAGCGCGGCGCCATCCGCTGCATGGTCACAAGGATGTCGTTCGTCCGGCAGAGGCTGCGGTGAGCGTAAACTTGTCATCCTTCACCATATCGTAATTCTTGCGCTAAAGAGAAGGTCTTGCGCCGCGCGCCCCGCCTGCGGCAAGCTCGCGCGGCTTTTGTTCGAAAACCCCGCCCAGATTCGCCGGCCAATGCAATTCGTCGTGTTTCTCGCCCCTCGTCCCATTCCGCGCCGTTTCCGCTGCGCCGTTTTCCATGGAGCTCAAGATGACCCTTAAATCCCGCAACGCCATCGTCACCGGGTCGACCAGCGGCATCGGGCTCGCCATCGCCCGCGAATTCGCCAAGGACGGCGCCAATGTCACCATCAACGGCCTCGGCGATGCGGCGGCGATAGAGGCCGAACGCGCCAAGATCGAAGCGGATTTCGGCGTCAAGGCGGCCTATTCGCCGGCCAATATGACCAAGCCGGAAGAAATCCGCGCCATGGTGACGGACGCCGAAAAAGCTTTTGGCAGCGTCGATATTCTCGTCAACAACGCCGGGATCCAGCATGTCGCGCCGATCGAGGATTTTCCGATCGATACCTGGAACCTCATCATCGCGATCAATCTGTCCGCCGCTTTCCACGCCATCGCCGCAGCCATTCCCGGCATGAAGGCGCGCAAATGGGGCCGCATCATCTCGACCGCCTCGGCCCATTCCAAGGTCGCCTCGCCGTTCAAATCCGCCTATGTTAGCGCCAAGCACGGCATCGACGGGCTGACCAAGACGGCGGCGCTGGAGCTCGCGACCTTCGGCGTCACGGTAAATTGCATCTCTCCCGGCTATGTCTGGACGCCTCTGGTCGAAAAGCAGATCCCCGACACCATGGCCTCGCGCCATCTGACGCGCGAACAGGTCATCAATGACGTTCTCCTGACGGCGCAGCCGACCAAGCAGTTCGTGACCGTCGATCAGGTGGCGGCGCTGGCGGCGTTCCTCTGCACAGACGCGGCCTCGCAGATCACCGGCTCGAATATTTCGATCGACGGCGGATGGACGGCCGAATGACGGAGGACGCCGCGCCGATTGATTGGACCGGCCAAAAACAGATCAGTCTCGCCCTGCAGGGCGGCGGCTCGCATGGCGCCTTTACCTGGGGCGTCCTCGACGCCATCCTCGAAGATAAGAGGCTCGACATCGAGGCGGTCACCGGCACCAGCGCCGGAGCCATGAACGCGGTCGTGCTTGCGGAAGGATATCTGACCGGCGGTCGCGAAGGAGCGCGCAAGGCTCTCGCGCGGTTCTGGCGTTCGATCAGCGATCAGGGCGCCTTTTCGCCGGCGCAGCGCAAGCTCATCAATCTCTTCTTCAAGGACTTCGATCTTCGGCGCAACATCGCCTATTGGTGGACCGATTTCCTCACCCATTATTCGAGCCCTTACGAGTTCAACCCGCTCAACATCAATCCGCTGCGCGACCACATCGTCGAGATGATCGATTTCGAGAAGGTGCGGGCGATGACGGAAATGAAAATCTTCGTCAGCGCCACCAATGTTCACAATGGGCGGATTACAGTATTCGAAGGCAAGGATCTGACCGCAGATCATGTCATGGCGTCGGCCTGTCTGCCGTTTCTGTTTCAGGCGGTCGAGATCGACGGCGCGCCCTATTGGGACGGCGGCTACATGGGCAATCCCGCGCTGTTTCCCTTGTTCTACAAGACGGGATGTTCGGACATATTGATCGTGCAGATTAATCCGATCGAGCGTCTCGAAACGCCGAAGACGGCGCGCGATATTCAGGACCGCCTGAATGAGATTACCTTCAACGGCGCGTTGATGGGTGAAATGCGCGCAATGGACTTTGTCAACAGGCTGATCGACAAGGGCAAGCTGTCGCGGGACGATTATATGCAGACCCGCGCGCACCGGATCGACGGCGGCGACCTGCTGGCGTCCTATGCGGCCTCGACGAAGGTCGACGCCTCCTGGCCGATGATCGAGAAGTTGCACGCTTTCGGTCGGGACTGCGCCAAGAAATGGCTTGCCGACAATTTCGACAAGATCGGCGTCGAGGGAACGCTCAACCTTCGTCTCGCCTATAAATAAATCGAGCCGCTGACGCGATAAACAGACAATCGTCATATGAAGATCAACGGGACGTCGAAAAATGCCGTTGAGCTGTCTTTCAGGCGCGCCCTAGAAGTCGCCCGCTTCAAGGGGGCGTTTTAGCCGCTTCGGACCTTTGATAGGCGAGCAGGTCGAGCACGGGACCCTCGCCCGTCAATCGGGTAAGCAACGCATGAACCTGTCCGCGGTGGTGGGTTTGGTGGTTGAAAAAATGCGTCAGCGCCGACCAGAGCTCCTGTTCGACCGCAATTGGGGACGTGACCGCTTGATAGGCGATTTTCCGTTTCAGCGCGCTGTCGTCGAGCCCTGCGGCATAGTCTGCGATGCGGCGATCCTCCGCCTGCCGCGCGGCGCGGAGCGACGCGAGATCGTCGTGCAAGATGGCGTCGAGCCGGTTCGGCGGCTCGCCCTCGCCGGTAAAGCGCTTCATCCAGATGCGGTCGGCGACGAGCAAATGATTGAGCGTGCCATGCACGGATTTAAAGAACGCGCCGCAGTCGGCGCGATAATCGGCGTCGGAAAGC
Source organism: Methylocella silvestris BL2 (assembly GCF_000021745.1). Taxonomy (NCBI): domain Bacteria; kingdom Pseudomonadati; phylum Pseudomonadota; class Alphaproteobacteria; order Hyphomicrobiales; family Beijerinckiaceae; genus Methylocella; species Methylocella silvestris. The sequence goes on along the minus strand of NC_011666.1, from coordinate 890,003 downwards.
TTTGCCGCCTGCTCATAGAGGCGTGTGTTGGCGAAGGCGTTATAGGCGGCCATCATTTCAAAATGGCTTTTGAACATTTTCGTCTCCGCGCTCAAACGCGTCGGCCGGCCGAATGTTTTTGCGGATGCGCGACGCGGCATGCGTCGCTCCAAAAAATAACCCGGAAAGTCTACCGACTTCCCGGGTCTTGTATGCTTTGAAAAACGCCGCCGCAAATGCAGCGTTTAGGATCAGCCCTGATGCGAGGCTTCGCGATCCCCGGCGCGGCGTTCGCCCTGCGGCCGCGACGCGCCGAAACGGGGGCGCGACTGCGCGGGGGAGGAGGCTGGGCCTGCGCCGCGCCCTCTTTCCTGCGGCCGGCCAGGGCCGGCGTTCGGAGGGCGGCGCTGTTCGAGCGGACGCGCCGTCTGGGCCGCGCGGACCGGCGGGCGCGATTCGGGCGAACCCGGCGCGGCGCGGCGATCTTCTGTCGGCAGACGCAGCCGCGTCAGCCGCTCGATATTCCGCAACAAATCGCGCTCGGCGCCATCGCAGAGCGAGATGGCGACGCCTTCGGCGCCGGCGCGAGCGGTGCGGCCGATGCGGTGGACATAAGCCTCAGGCACTTCCGGCAGATCAAAATTGACGACATGGGTGACGCCGTCGACGTCGATGCCGCGCGCCGCGATGTCGGTCGCGACAAGCGCGCGAACCCGGCCGGCGCGGAACGAGGCAAGCGAACGCTCGCGCTGACTCTGGCTCTTGTTGCCGTGGATCGCTGCGGCGGAGACGCCGCAGACCTCGAGATGCTGGGCGACCTTGTCGGCGCCGCGCTTGGTGCGCGTGAAGATGATCGTGCGCGCCATTTTGGCGTCGGCCAGGAGATCGACGAGAATGTCGCGCTTTCTGTGCGTTTCGACGAACAGAACCTGCTGCTCGACGCGATCCGCCGTCTTCGCCACCGGGGTGACCGAGACTTGCGCCGGATTTTTCAGGAGGTCGGCCGCGAGCTTGGCGATCTCGGTCGGCATGGTCGCCGAGAAGAACAAATTCTGACGGCGCTGCGGCAGGGTCTTGACGATGCGGTGAATCGCCTTGACGAAGCCGAGATCCAGCATCTGATCGACTTCGTCGAGGACGAAGAATTCAGTCTTGCCGAGATGCGCGACGCCGGAATCGAGGTGATCGACCAGCCGGCCGGGCGTTGCGACGAGCACGTCGAGGCCGCGCTGGAGCGCGCGGATCTGCGCGCCATGCGGCACGCCGCCGAACACCACGGCGACGGATAGCTGCATTTCCGACCCGAGGCTGCGGAAGCTCTCGGCGATCTGGCTGGCGAGTTCGCGCGTCGGGCTCAGCACCAGCACGCGGGCGCCGCCGCGCGGCGGCTGCTGCGGATTGGCGGCGAGCTGATGGAGAATGGGAAGGGCGAAGGCGGCGGTCTTGCCGGTGCCCGTCTGGGCGATGCCGACGAGGTCGCGGCCGGTCAGCACATGGGGGATGGCCTGCGCCTGAATCGGCGTCGGCTTCGTATAGCCGAGCTTGCTCAGCGCGAGGAGAAGGGGCGCGGCAAGGCCGAGTCCGGAGAAATCTTGCAAGTGGGGTACTTTCTATGCGCCGCTCCGCCTGAATGTCGGACGGTTGCGGCTACAACTATGTTGGACGCCCTGCGTGCCTGGGTCATCCTGCGGAGGGCGTTTAACGTCCGATAGGAGAATAGCGAGCTATTCTTCACGCAATCGGCGCGCCAACATCTACAGTAAAGCAGATGACGTTGTATGCCCGCTTTACAGAGAAAAGTCAAGCTATCCGTTTTACAGAACGACTGTCAGCAGATCGGGCCTTTATATCGCGCAAGAGCAAACTAACTTTCTCGGGGAGCCTAATTTGGCCCGCTAGACTGCTTTACGCCGGCGTTAGAGGGTGGGACGGCGCGGCCCCGGTTCGCCATGCATCGAACTGCCGCAGTCTAGCTCCCCCCGGACGTCGGATTGAGCTTTCGGCCTCGATGTTCTAAGAGCCCCGAGATTGGCGCCGGGGCCTTTGCCCCGGCGCGCGCTCAAGCGTTCGGGCGATGTCTGCGGCGGTTTGATGGACATCATCTTCCTCGACAATGGGCTGATCGGGCGCGGCGAGCACAGCTACAGCCTTGTCAAAAAGGTCGGCGAGGCGCTCGCGGCGCGGGGTCATTGCGTCCGCGCCTTCGGCATGCGGTCGATGGATCCGGCGATCGTCGCCGAAATCGGCGCGATCCCGCATTTCCGCGTCTCCCTCTACGAAAGCGAGAGTCCGACGCCGAATGAGCGCCGGCTGCTTCGCCTTGCCGCTTTCCTGCGCCGACGCCCGTTCGATCCGGCGATCCCCTCGGAGCGCACCAGCGCGAAAACGCTCAACGCCTCCTTCCGTGAAGATCTTGCCGCGCTGCCCGCTGACGTTTTGCGCCGGGAAAATCTTGTCGTCGTGCCGGGTCTGTCGCAGAACCAGCTTCTCGGCCTCGTCCGGGCGCTGAGGGCGCTGCCGGAGGGTCAGCGGCCCCGCGTGGTCTGCCAGTTGATGTTTGCGCCCGACTGGACGCCCTGGGGGCGCAAGGCGCGTCTCGGGCCAAAGCTCTATCGAAAGGCCTTTACGCTGGCGCGGCCGCTGATCGGCCGCAGCCTCTTCTTCACGGCGGAGAATGCGGCCATCGCCGGGCTCTACCGCGAACTTTACGCCATCGACGCCAAAATCCTGCCCGTGCCGTTCGGGGAGGCGCTCGGCGCGGCGCCCGTCGCGGACCGGCCGGCGTTCGGCTTCTTTGGCTATTCCAAATGCGACAAGGGGTTTCATCTCCTTCCCGAGGCGATCGAATTGTGCCGGGCGAAAAACCTTGCCGCGGATTTCGTGGTCCAGTTGCAGCATGGCGGATGGGAGCCGGCGACTGTCGCGGCGGAGCAGGCGCTGCGGGCGCAGGGCGGCGTCCGACTTGTCGAAGGCGTGCTGACGGAAGCGGATTATGCCGCCGAGACCGGCAAGATCGACGCGATGCTGCTGCCCTATGATCCGCTGCTGTTCGGTCTGCGCGGGTCCGGAATCTTTACCCAGTCGGTCGCGGCGGGGCGCCCGGTGGTCGCCGCGCTCGGGACTTTTGCGGCGGCCTCGATCGCCAGCGGCGAAGCGGAGGGCGAGATTTTCGCGCCCTATGACGCGCCGGCTCTCGCCGCGGCGATCATGCGGCTCGCGGCGCGGCTGCCGGAGAGCCATGCGCGCGCGGCGCGACTCGCTCGATCCTTCGGGGACACACATAGCGCCGGCGCCTATGCCGACGTTCTGCTGGCTCACGCCGAAGGGCTATAGCGGCACGGCGGGCGATGTCGCCGCCATGCCGCATCGGCCAGCCGATCAGATGTCGCTCGAATCGTCGCCGCCCGAATAATCGCCGGCATCCTGATAATCATCCTGATCCTGGTCGGCGTCCTGCTGGTAGTCGGCCTGCCGGACGGCGTCGTCGCCATAGTAATTGTTGACGATGGTTTCGCCGCCGGGGTTGCTGGCGAGGCTGGCGTCCGCGCCCGGAACGCCGGCGCCGATGCCAAGGCCGCTGGCGGCATGGGCGCTGCTGCCGAACAGCCCCTTGATCGAATCGGCGAGCAATACGCCGCCGGCGACGCCGGCCGCAGCGCCGAGCGCGCCTTTAAGGAAGCCGCCGCCGCCCGGCGCGCCGCCAAAGCCGCCGCCCATGGGACCGCCCATTGGCCCGCCCTGCGGAGCGCCCCACGGACCGCCCTGGGGCTGGCCATAGCCTTGCTGCTGCGGCTGGTCGCGCCATCCGCCTTGCTGCGGAGGCTGACGATTCCAGCCGGGCGGGGGAGCATCATTGCGCTGCGGCGGGGCGCCGCCGCCAAAGAGCGAGCCTAGGCCGCCCAAAAATCCGCCGCTCTGTTGCGGGGCTTGCGCTTCGGCCTGGGCGAGGCGCTGATTGAGCTGCTGAACTTCCGCCTCAAGCTGCTGCAGCCGATCATTGGCGGCGCGCAGGGCTTGATCCTGAACGATCGTCGTCTGGGCGAGAAGGTAGGGCGCATAGGGCGCCGCCTTCACGGCGTCATTGATAAAAGCCTCGGCGTCCCTGTCGCGCGGCCCGCCGCCGGCGGCTTGAATGCGCTCGAACAGGCCTTGGAGCAACTGGCGTTCCTCGGGTGACATGGTCGTCTCCGATTGAAGAAGATCGGCGGATTGGTCCGCCGCGCTATTAGATGGGGCGCTTCCATCGCAAGCGCAAATTACACTGCGGTAAGGCGCGGCTTGCCGCCGCGGCGTTCGCCTCTTACAGCAATGTCCAGAATTCTTGCGACGCATAGAAGCCGCGGCGGACCGGATAGATCATGACCGACGACAAAACGACCCCCGCGCGCGCCAGCGCAAAATTGCCGCGCGGCTTTGGCGATCGCGGCCCCGCCGAGATCGCCGCGACCGAGAAAATGCTCGCCGCCATTCGCGCCTCTTATGAGCTCTATGGTTTTGAGGCGGTCGAAACGCCTTTCATCGAATTCACCGACGCGCTGGGCAAATTTCTGCCCGATCTCGACCGTCCGAACGAAGGGGTCTTTTCCTTCAAGGATGACGACGAGAGCTGGCTGTCGCTGCGCTATGATCTCACCGCGCCGCTCGCGCGCTTCGTCGCCGAAAATTTCGACAAATTGCCAAAACCCTATCGCAGCTATCGCGCCGGCTATGTGTTTCGCAATGAGAAGCCGGGGCCGGGACGGTTTCGCCAATTCATGCAGTTCGACGCTGACACGGTCGGCGCCCCCTCCGTCGCCGCCGACGCCGAGATGTGCATGATGGCGGCCGACACGCTGGAGCGCCTCGGAGTCAAGCGCGGCGACTATGTGATCAAGGTCAACAACCGCAAGGTGTTGGACGGGGTTCTGGAGGCGATCGGCTTGGGCGGCGAAGAGAACGCCGGCCGGCGGATGACGGTTTTGCGCGCCATCGACAAGCTCGACAAATTCGGACCGGAGGGCGTCGCGCTTCTGCTCGGGCCGGGGCGCAAGGATGAGAGCGGTGATTTCACCAAGGGCGCGGGGCTTGAACGAACCGCGGTCGAGCGTGTGCTCAACTATGTCGCTGCGCAAGGGGAGGGGACGGCGCAGATGCTTGGCGTTTTGCGCGCGTCGGTCGCCGGATCGCAGCGCGGCGAAGAAGGCGTCGCGGAACTCGCCGAGATTGCCGCCCTGATTGACGCCGCAGGCTTCAGCGCGCGCATCCGCATCGACCCTTCTGTCGTGCGCGGCCTCGAATATTATACCGGCCCCGTCTTCGAGGCCGAGCTGACTTTCGAGGTTCAGGGCGAGGACGGCAAACCTGTCCGTTTCGGCTCGATCGGCGGCGGCGGCCGCTATGACGGTCTCGTCGGGCGGTTTCGCGGCGAGAATGTTCCGGCCACCGGTTTTTCCATTGGCGTCTCGCGACTCTATTCCGCGCTGAAGGCGGTCGGCTCGCCCATCGTCTCCGCTGCGTCGCAGCCCGGCCCCGTCGTGGTGCTTGTGCTCGATCGCGAACATCTCGCGCGCTATCAGGGTTTTGTCACGGCGCTGCGCAGCGCGGACATCCGCGCCGAACTCTATCTCGGCGGCTCGGGCATGAACGCGCAGCTGAAATACGCCGACAAGCGCGGCTCGCTCTGCGCCGTCATTCAGGGTTCGAACGAGCGCGACCACGCCGAAGGTGCGCGCGTGACGATCCGCGACCTCGCGCTCGGCGCCGAACTCGCCGGCGCCAGCAAGGACCGCGCAGATTACCTCGAACTGCGCGCCAAGGCGCAATTCACCGTCGCCGAGCAAAATCTGGTCGACGCTGTCAGGGAAGTGATGGCGCGCCGATCTTAAGCCGCGCCATTTCCTTGCGGCGCATCATGTTCTAAGAGTTCGCTCCTCATCCTGAGGAGCGCCTGAAAGGCGCGTCTCGAAGGATGGGGGTGAGGGCGAATAATTGACGCCCTCGTGGTTCGAGACGCCGCTTCGCGGCTCCTCACTATGAGGGCTTGCGCTTAAACCGTGAACATTCAGAAGCCTCCGGGTGCAGAGCCGACCGCACCAAACCCCGCGAGCCCATGTGAGCGCCGACCTTGAGCCCCGATAACGATCCCTTCGACGCCGTAGCACTGCATCTTGCGCGCGCAGGCTATCAGCGCTGCGAGCCGGCGATCCTGCAGCCGGCCTCGATCTTCTTCGATTCCGGCGAGGATCTGCGCGGCCAGCTTTATCTGACGAGCGATCTCTCCGGCGCCGATTATTGCCTGCGGCCCGAATATACGATCCCCGTCTCGCAGCATTATCTCGCCTCGGGATTGGCGGGCGAGAGCGCCGCCTATTCCTATTGCGGCCCGGTGTTCCGCTACGCCCCCAACGAGCCGAGCGAATTCATCCAGGCCGGCGTCGAGAGTTTTGGCCGACGCGACCTTGAAGCCGCCGACGCGGAAATTCTGACGCTCGCGCTGGACGCGGCCGGGGTCGCCGGGGAATTCGATCTCGAAGTGCGGATCGGCGACGCCGGCCTCTTCTCGAAACTCCTCGAATCGCTCGACCTCGCGCCGCAATGGCGCCGCCGCATTGCGCGCGGCCATAGCCAGGGCAAGAGCGTCGCGGCGATCCTCAACGCCACGCAGAATGGCGCGGCGCATGATCATTCTGGAGTGCTGAAAGTGCTGGAGGGCGCCGACAAGAAGGGCGCCCGCGCCTTCGTCGAGGATCTGTTGTCGATTGCGGGCATCGCCTCGGTCGGCGGCCGAACTCCCGGCGAAATCGCCGACCGCTTTCTGGAGCAGGCCGCGCTCCGCGGCGGCGCGGGCGTCTCCGCTGAGACGGTTTCGGTGATCGAGCGCTTTTTCGCAATCAAGGGCGATCCCGATCAGGCGTCGGCAGCGCTGCGCCGCCTCGCGGCTGACGCGAAGCTCGATCTTGCCGCCGGGCTCGACGCCTTCGACACGCGGCTCGGCTTTATCGCCGCGCTCGGCTTCGATCTCGCCGCGCTGCATTTCGAGGCGAGTTTTACGCGCAATCTCGACTATTACACCGGCTTCGTCTTCGAAGCGCACGACCGCGCGCGGCCCGCGGCAAAGCCGATCGTCGCGGGGGGGCGCTACGATCAGCTGTTGCAGACGCTGGGAGCAGCTGAGCCCATTCCGGCCGTCGGCGCCTCGATCTGGGTCGACCGGCTGCGCCCCGACGGGAGCGCAAAATGAGCGATCCTTTCGTCCTCGCTGTCCCTTCCAAGGGGCGGCTCCAGGAAAACGCCGCCGCCTTTTTCGCGCGGGCCGGGCTCGAGATCGCACAGGGACGCGGCGCGCGCGATTATCGCGGCTCGCTGGTCGGCGTCAAAAACGTCGAGATCGCTTTTCTGTCTGCGGCCGACATCGTCGCGCAGCTGGCGAGCGGGCAGGTGCATCTTGGCGTGACCGGCGAGGATCTTGTCCGGGAATCGATCGCCGACGCCGACGATAAGGTGGCGCTGCTGACGCCGCTTGGCTTCGGCTTCGCCAATGTCGTCGTCGCCGCGCCGCGCGCCTGGATCGACGTCAAAACCATGGCCGATCTCGAGGATGTGGCGGCAAGCTATCGCGCAAGGCGCGGCCAGCGCATGCGGGTGGCGACCAAATATGTCAATCTGACCCGGCGGTTCTTCGCCAAAATGCATGTGTCGGATTATCGCATCGTCGAAAGCTCGGGGGCGACCGAGGGTGCGCCCGCGGCGGGGCAGGCCGAGCTCATCGTCGACATCACGACGACGGGGGCGACGCTCGCCGCCAATGCGCTGAAAATTCTCGACGACGGGATCATCCTGCGCTCGCAGGCCAATCTGGTCGCCTCGCTCAGCGCCGATTGGAGCGGACCGGCGCGGGAGAATGCGCGGGCGATTTTGTCGCGCATCGCCGCGGAAGAACTCGCCCGCACGACGCGCGAGGTTTCGACCGTGCTGCCCTGCGCGCCGGCTTCCCTGGCGACGGAGGCGCAAAGCCTGTTTTCGGCGCGGCTGCGCTTTTGCGCGCAGGACGGCCGCATGAGCCTGAATTGTCCGGCCGAGAAAGTTGCGGCGCTGGCCGACTGGCTGATCGGGCGCGGCGCCGATCATGTCGGCGTCACGGCGCTCGACTATGTCTTCTCGGCGGAAAATCCGCTCTATGAAAAGCTCATCGCCAAGCTGACGCCCGCGACGTGACGTTAGAAATACATTCCGCTCAATTTGCAGCACGAAGGAGACCAGCTGATGCCGGCGCGCATAATCATTGATTTTGCCGAGGGAAATATTGTGCTGTTCGGCGGCGCCCCTGAGCCGGGAGTGGCCGATTCGGGCTTCGTCAACGGCACGACGAGAGCCACCGCGGATGTCGTCAAAGCGGCTTTCGGCTCGCTTAGTGAAATCGCCGCGACGATGGAGGCTGCGATCAGCGCGCTGCCGCAAAGACCGGAAACGGTCGAGATCGAATTCGGCGCGACGCTGAGCACGGAAGGCGATCTCTGGGTCGTCGGCGCGCATGCGGCGCCCGAATTCAAGATCAAGCTCGCCTGGGGCAAGCCATAAGGCCCGCTGCCTACATGCAGCTTTCTTCGAGCTGCTCGAGCAGCGCGAGCGTTGGCTGATCGTCCAACTCTTCGAGCAATTCGCGTAAGGTCGGCAGAAAATTATGCAAGACCCGCAAATCGTCGAGCCCGCGCTGATGCGCGAGTTCGCGCTGGCGCATAAAATAGACCCAGAAGGGACTGTCGGCCGCCTCGATATGAGGCTTGAGGCCATCCATGACGCCGCTCGACTGACTTTCCCAATTGGCGTTTTTGAAGCTGATGTAACGGTCGTATTTGCCCATCGCGCCGATCCCTCTGTTCCGGATCGCGCGGTTTTACGCCTGGGGCTGCGGGGGCGTCTGTCAGCTAGCTGACATCTTCGGCGACGCCTGCCGCCGCAAGCAATTTCGCTGGATCCCGCAGCAGGAAATGCTGCCGGTCTTTGCGGGCGATGACGTCCTCGCGGATCAGCGCGTTGAACTCCGTCGAGGCCGTTTGCCGCGTCGAGCCGAGCAAGGCCGCAAGCTCATCCATGCTGAGGCCCACGCGGATGATCTGCCCGGCCTCCGCCGCGCCGTCGCGCCGGGCGCAGCGCAGCAGGTAGCGCGCGATCCGCCCACGCACGTCGTGAAAGGCAAGGTCTTCGATCACGGTCATCGCCTGCGACAGCACGCGGGCGAGCACGCGGATAATGGCGGCCCGCAAGGGCGGGTAATGCGCGAGTTCGCCTTCGAGCATGCGCCTCTCGGCGAGCAGCAGCCGCGTGTCCTCGACCGCCTCGATCTCGGCCCGCGTATGTGTGCTGAAAATCTCGCCCTCGGTCAGATAGGCGAGGCTGAGTTCGCGTCCTTCCGCCGTGAGATAGGCGCGCAGCCGGCCTGACAGGACGACAAAAACGCGATCCGCGCGGTCCTGATCGCGAAACAGCGCGCCCTTTGGCATCGACTTTTCCTGGAAGCGGGCTCGTAAGGCCGCGCCGTCCGCACTGTTCAGGAAGTCGAGGAGAGACGGTCCCGCGGCCATGCCGGCGGAGGCCGTCACTTCAGCGCTCCCCGGAGCGCAAGACCGCAGCAAGGCTGCCTGCACTGGCTCACGCGGGGACGGAATTCTCGACCAGCGTGAAGGCGCCGTCGCTTCCCGGGCGCATTTCGATATGCCGCTTGTGCCGTTCGATCAGGCTGGAGCGATGGCCGATCGAGACGATCGTCGTCTCGCGCAGCTCCTTGAACAAAATATCGTAGACTTTCGTCTCCAGATTTTCGTCCATCGACGCGGTCGCCTCATCGAGGAACAGCCAGTCGGGCTTGGCGAGCAGGGCGCGGGCGACGGCGAGGCGTTGCTGCTCGCCGCCGGACAGACGCTGGCCCCAATTGTCGTCGACATGGAGCTGATCGGCGAAATGCGGCAGGCTCGCCGCGGCCAGCGCCGCGCGGACGTCGGCTTCATCATAAGCGTCGGGCGCGGCCGGATAGGTGACGGCGCCGATCAGCGTGCCGTTGGGGATATAGGGCTTTTGCGGCAGCAGCATCAGCCGCGCGCCGTCGGGAGCCGAGACCGTCCCCTCACCGATCGGCCATATGCCCGAAATGGCCCGGAACAGCGTCGATTTGCCGGAGCCGGACGCGCCGGTCAGCAGCGTCGGCTCGCCAGCCGCCAGCTGCAGATTGACGTCTTTGACGATCACGCGTCCGTCGGGAAGTTTGAGCGTCACGCCTGTGAGGCCGATGTCTTGAGTCCGCGACGGGGACGTGATCGCGCGCAAAATTCCGCCGGGGGGCTGCACGGCCTCGATCGAGGCGTCGAACGAAATCAGACGGTCGAGCACTGCTTTGAAATCGGCGAGCGAGACGTAATAGGTCACGAAGAAGGTCAGCGCGCTGTCGACGCTGCCGAAAGCGCGCGCCGTCTGGGTCATGACGCCGAGCGTGATTTTTCCGGCGAAATAAAAGGGCGCCGCGACGATATAGGGAATGATCGGGCTGAGCTGGCCATAGGAGGCGGTAAAGCCGATCAGATTCTTGCGCACCCGCACGATCTGAAAATAATTGGTGATGATCGCCATGAAGCGCTGCCCGAGCGAGGCTTTCTCAGCGGATTCGCCGGAGAGCAGCGCGACCTGCTCGGCATATTCGCGCAGACGCGCGAGGGAGAAGCGAAAATCGGCCTCATAGCGCTGCCGCGCGAAGGAGAGCTGAACCAGCGAGCGGCCGATGAGATGCGTGATCCAGGTGCCGAAGCCGGCATAGATCAGCGCCACCCAGAACAGGAATCCGGGCACGGCGATCGAGGTTCCGGGCAGGGTGAAATTGGCGGACAGGTCCCAGAGGAGGATCGCGAAGGACACGAGCGAAGAGAGGTTCGAGATCAAAAGGATCGAGAAGGTATAGATTCCATAGCCTTCCTGACCGCCGTTGATGAAGCGGTTCACGTCCTCCGAGATGCGCTGGTCGGGGTTGTCGGCGAGGCCGCCCGCGAGCGACATGCGGTAATGCGTATGGCGGTCGAGCCAGCGCGAGACATAATCCTCGGTAAGCCAGCGCCGCCAGCGGATGATCAAGGTGGAGGCGACGACGAATTCGAGGATCGCCGAAGCGATATAGATGAAGGCCCAGGGCGTGAAGACGGTAAAGAGCTGCGACCAGAAGGCGGCCTGGTCCTTGTTCTGGATGGCGTTGAACCAGTCGCGCGAGAAGAACGACAGGCGCACCTGGATGCCGACCTGGGCCTGATTGATGACGACGAGGAAGACCACCATCATGATGGCGAGCCAGCGCTCTCTCATCACAAAGGACGGCAGCGGCCAGATCTTGACGCTGGTCGCCCCGCTCGCGTCGAAATAGCGGTCGCCGATGCGCGTCATCGACTGCACGACGGGAATAAATGAAATGGCGTAAACGAGGATGGCGAAGATCGCGACGGTGAGCGGCAGGCTCTCCGGCAGGACGTAATCGGCGAGCGAGGCCGGCCACATGCCGACCTGCGAAATCATGAACACGACGCCGAACAACACGGTTTCGGCCGCGAAGATCGCCGCGAAAATCTGCAGGAAGCTCGAAATCTTCGGAGATTTGAACGTCGTATAGGCGCAAATCAGTCCCGTGACGGCCAGAAGCAGGACAGTCGCGTCCCGTTGCATCGCGCCGATGACGCCAGTGACAAGCGAAAAAACGGCGACGAGGGCGGCGAGAAAAATCATGGCTTGCCTTTGGCTCGGATCGTTTGACCGCTATGCGCTTTCGGATGGAATCGCGGCGTCGATTGGCAACTTAGACGGTTTGTCGCTCTATGTGCCCGGAAAACCGGTCAAATTCTAGATATCAGGCTTTACGCGAGAGGCGCTGTTCCCCTGCGGCATCGCAATAACGTCATTTTCGGCGCGGGCGAAACTTAATTGTAGGTAAGACGCGGGTCGCAGCGGGAGAGCGCGACAGGACGCGGCCTTGTGCGCTGGTCAGCCCGGCTGCGTTCTCGGGGGCAAGGCCGGGCCTCGAAGGGCCCGCGACTTTGAGCAGTCTTTTACGGCGGCCAAATGTCCGGGCTGTCGCTCCCCGCGGGCCTGCGCATCATGGCAGTTGCCGCTTGTCCTGGATATTTTCCGGCCGGGTCCAGAATGTTCCGCACCGTAGTCTTGAAGCAGGTTGTCGATGATCGCCTTCGCCTCCTAAATGCCGCCTAAACCTCCTTCTGAACCAGAGTGCCCATCTGCCGGGGCGAGACGCTCGGGATCTCCGCCCGCATCCTCCAACGACACGCCAACCTGACCCCGGGGCGGGCTGCACGCAGAAGGCGTGTGGCGCCGTGCGTTCATCTATTTGGGCTGCGCGTCGGGCGGCCACGGCAGCGCCTCGAAGGGTGCGAGGGCTTTCAGAATGTCTTCGGCGGCGGCCATGTGTTCTGGGTTTTCGATACGGAAGGTTTCATCGGTCGCAGATAGCAACAGGGCGCCGCGCGCGGTGCGCTCGACGATCGCTGAAGGCGGCGGCGTGATCAGGGGCGCGAAGCGTGGCGCCATATAATGCATCCAGGCGAGGCGGAGTTTTTTGGTTCTGTCGCCGAAATACCGAAGCTGCATCGGATAGGCGGCACAATAAGTAGCGTCAAAACTTTCGGCGAGCGCCAGCAGCGCCGCCTTGAAGACGGGATAAGCGATGATCGTGGGATCCGGCGCGATGGCGCGGGCGGTTCCGATTTGGGCGGAGTTTACGAAATGCCCGGAAGTCGCCCACGATCCGGCGGTTGCTTTCACGGACAGCGAGCGCGAGTGCGCTTTTCCCATATTGTTCAGAACCCTCGGCCGGTATCCGTAGATTGGCGTCGGCGCTCCATCCTCGGCGCGCGCCACATTGGCTGCGACAGCGGCCGGCAGGTCATCGCGCAGAGCTTTAAATTTCTTCGGCTTGTTGTTAAGCGCGAAGATCCACTGATCATAGGCTGGATGGATCTCCTTGAGCCGGTCGATGCATGTGAGAAAGCGCGCTGCGATCACGTCGGGCGTCTCTGCTCGTGGTCCCCAGCCGGCGTGAATGTAGTATTCCGGCGAATTTGCGCGCATTATTTCGATCGAAATTTCTATCGGAGCTGCGGCCACTTCATCCTCGAATTTGGATTTGGCACGCCGGAAGGATGCGGAAAGAAAAAAACTCTGATACTTTTCAGCTCATACTCATTGTCAAAGGCTTTTTGAGCGAGAATGTATGCTTCCAGTTCATGGAAATACCATTCGATCGGCCGTCCGCCGCTCGCTTTGACTTGCCTTCCTGCCTGATCTACCCAATCCTCAGCAAGCCTGTCTTGTCGCCAATCTGACCGCATCATCTCCGCATAATGCCCCTTGGCTTCGATCATGGCGCCGTCGGTTTCGCGGCAGTCGTCGAATTTGACGAATCTGCCCGTCGCCGGCTCGGTCAGCCCGAAGGTCAGCTCGGCGGCAGTTGTGGGCGGCGTTGCGGATTGGCGACGTCGCGGATGAACTGTTGATACTGAATATCGAAGGTCTTGCGCCCATTGATGCTCTCTGAAACTGGCGCGGGGCAGAGCTTTGGCTCCTGCCGCTCTTCTTCCGTCCGCGCGACGGCCCCTGCGCCTGCGGCGGCGTCGCCTTTTGCCTTCGCCGCCGCGCGCAAGACGTCGGGATCGACGACGACCGAGGCGCCGACGGCGCGGGCGATTGGCGCGCCGGTCTCATCGCGGAAAATTCCATCCGCGCCAAGGTGGGCGGCGGCGACCATCTCCTCCCCCGCCGCGCCCATCCGTTTAACGCGCAGCGAGCCTTCATCATGATTGACTGTGTAGTTGAGGCCCGGCCCGCTGGGCACTGCGCCTTGTGATGTGACGCCTTGGTTTGGCGAGGGGATGAAGATCAGGCCGAAAGCGGCCGCCGCCCCTGCAATGCCCACGGCGACGCTGGCCGGGGATTCCGCCGCAGCGGGGCGATGATCGTCCCGGCGCCAAGAACAACGCCGCCCTCTGAAATTTCCAAATGTCGGCGCAAGGGGCGCTTGAGCGCCGAAAACTCCGCCTCGAACCGCTCGATTGCGCAGGGCAAGCTCGGTAAGATGGCCGGGTTGCGCTAAACCTCAGCCTGGAGCGAAGCCTCTAATCTTCCGCGTCGGGCGGCGCGGCGGCGCCATTGACGCAGCCTGACAGCACGGGCGAGGGCTTGAAGGTCAACACGCGGCGCGGCTTGATCGGCGCCTCGACGCCGGTGCGGGGATTGCGGCCGATCCGCTCACGCTTGGCGCGGACGGAAAACAGGCCGAACGAGCGGAGTTTGACGCAATCGCCGCGCACCAGCGCCTCGGCGATTTCCTCCAGCGCCATCTCAAAAATGTCCCGCGCCTGCGCGCGCGACAAATTGGGGCATGCCTCATAGACGGCGTCGAGCAACGCCGCGCGGGTCGCTGTTCGCCTGATCGCGTCCGCGTCCGAACGCGGCTCCGACGCTTGTCGCACCTTGGATTCTCCCCGCTGTCTTAACTTGTTGGATTTGATTAGAGCATATTTGAAACCTTTGGGAAGCGATGTCGCTCAAGTATTGCGTCGGAAATATGAGCGCGCATTGCGCTCGCCCGCCGCGCGCAAAAAAAGCCCCGGATCGCTCCGGGGCCTTTGCCTGATTTAGAGACGGGTCGGACCGGATCAGAAATCCATGCCGCCCATGCCGCCCATTCCGCCGCCGCCTGGCATGGCGGGGGAGTCCTTCTTGGGCTGCTCGGCGATGATCGCCTCGGTGGTGATGAGGAGGCCGCCGACGGAGGCCGCGTCCTGCAAGGCGGTGCGCACGACCTTGGTCGGGTCGATGATGCCGAGCTTGACGAGATCGCCATATTCGTCCGTCTGGGCATTATAGCCGTAAGCGTAGGACGGATTTTCGATCAGCTTGCCGACCACGACGGCGCCGTCGCCGCCCGAATTGTCGACGATCTGGCGAGCCGGGGTCTGGATCGCCTTGCGGACGATGTCGACGCCGGTCTTCTGGTCGGCATTTTCGACCGTCAGGCCTTCGAGGGCCTTGATGGCGCGCAGCAGCGCGACGCCGCCGCCCGGCAACACGCCTTCTTCAACCGCCGCGCGGGTCGCGTTGAGCGCGTCGTCGACGCGGTCCTTCTTTTCCTTCACTTCGACTTCCGACGCGCCGCCGACGCGGATGACGGCGACGCCGCCCGCGAGCTTGGCGAGACGCTCCTGCATCTTCTCACGGTCGTAATCGGAGGTCGTTTCGGCGATCTGCGACTTGATCTGGGCGATGCGGGCCTCGATCTCCCCCTTCGCGCCGGCGCCGTCGATGATCGTCGTCGATTCCTTGTCGATGCGGATCCGCTTGGCGCGGCCGAGCATCTGCAGGGTGACGTTCTCGAGCTTGATGCCGATTTCTTCCGAGATCAGCGTGCCGCTGGTCAGAATGGCGATGTCTTCGAGCATGGCCTTGCGGCGATCGCCGAAGCCCGGAGCCTTCACGGCCGCGACCTTGAGGCCGCCGCGCAGCTTGTTGACGACGAGGGTGGCGAGAGCTTCGCCTTCAACGTCTTCAGCGATGATGACGAGGGGCTTGCCGGACTGGACGACGGCTTCGAGCACGGGCAGCAACGCCTGCAGCGAGGACAGCTTCTTCTCGTGGACGAGAATAAAGGGGTCTTCGAGCTCGGCGATCATCTTCTCGGCGTTGGTGATGAAGTAGGGCGAGAGGTAGCCGCGGTCGAACTGCATGCCTTCGACGACGTCGAGCTCGGTCTCAAGGCTCTTGGCCTCTTCCACCGTGATCACGCCCTCATTGCCGACTTTCTGCATCGCGGTCGAGATCATCTCGCCGACCGATTTGTCGCCATTGGCTGAAATCGTGCCGACCTGGGCGATCTCCTCGTTCGAGGTGACCTTCTTCGAATTGGCCTTGAGATCGGCGACGACGGCGGCGACGGCGATGTCGATGCCGCGCTTCAGATCCATCGGGTTAAGGCCGGCGGCGACGGCCTTGGTGCCTTCGCGTACGATTGAAGCGGCGAGGATGGTGGCGGTGGTGGTGCCGTCGCCCGCAGCGTCGTTCTGCTTCGAGGCGACTTCACGGATCAGCTGGGCGCCGAGATTCTCGAACTTGTCGGAGAGTTCGATTTCCTTGGCGACCGTCACGCCGTCCTTGGTGATGCGCGGCGCGCCGAATGACTTTTCGATGACGACGTTGCGGCCTTTCGGGCCGAGCGTGACCTTGACGGCGTTGTTCAGAATATCAATGCCGCGAAGCATGCGATCGCGGGCATCCGACGAGAAGCGGACGTCTTTGGCTGCCATGTTGGAAACTCCTGGAACAGTCTAAATTCTAAAAAGGGCCGGTCGATCAGGCGACGACGCCGAGGATGTCGCTTTCCTTCATGATGAGCAGATCCTGCCCATCGATCTTGACCTCGGTGCCCGACCATTTGCCGAACAGAACCTTGTCGCCGGCCTTGACGTCGAGGGGGGTCAGCTTGCCGCTGTCGTCGCGTCCGCCGGGACCCACGGCGATGATTTCGCCTTCTTGCGGCTTCTCCTTGGCGGTGTCGGGGATGATGATCCCGCCTTTGGTCTTTTCCTCGCCTTCGAGGCGCTTGACGACGACGCGATCGTGCAGAGGACGAAAGCTCATGACGAATTCCTTGGCTGGCCGCTGGAGGCGCTTGCTCCGCGCGAATACGCCCCGTAAAAGGCGGCAGGTGAAACACGGGCGCTTTGTTAGCACTCTCATGTGATGAGTGCCAAACGCAGCCCGTATCTATGCGCCGGCGCCTTGGCTGTCAAGCCTGCCGCATCCGCCGTTTCTTACTTGGGCGCAAGTTAAACGCCGCCGTTCCTGCCGGCTTTACGCCCATTGGACCGGCTTGCGCGGCGCCAAAAGCGCGCCTAGAACTCATCTAAAATTATACAGCCGAACTGCGCGCGCCGCCAAAAGGCGAGCGAAGAATCGGACAAAAAACGCTTTAGGGAGCGAAACGGGAATGACCGATCGGACGCATTCGACCTATGATCCGACGACGATTGCGCTGCATTGGCTTTCAGCCCTGATGATCGTCGCGCTCTGGTTCATCGGCCGCGTCGCGGATTTCATCCCGCGCGGGACGCTGAACACCAATGTCTGGTCGATTCATGTCGCGCTCGGCTTCGCCCTCGTGACAGTGCTGCTGTGGCGGATCGTCTGGCGTTTTACAGGACGGCGCCATCTGCCGGCCGTCTATCCCGGCCCGACCCATGTCCTTGCCGTCTCCTCGCATGTCGCTTTGTACGTGTTGTTGGTGACGGTGGTCACGCTTGGCGTCGTCAATGCTTTTGTCCGCGGCTTCAATCTTTTCGACATCGCCGCGCTGCCGCAATTCGGCGACAAGGAATTGCGCAAGCCGATCACCTATTGGCACGGCCTCGCCGCCAATGCTCTGCTGGCCCTGGCGCTGCTGCATTCCATCGCGGCGCTCTATCATCATCATGTCTTAAAAGACAAGGTTCTGACCCGCATGCTGCCGCAGCGCCGGCCCTTCCCGCCTATGGAGGAGAGGTTCGAGCAGTTCGACAGCTGAACGCGCCGCCAGCGGGCGCTTGACGCGCCGCCCGGAAGCCGGGAAAAGCCATGGCTTGAGGTCGAAACCCCGGGCCAGCTAAATGGACGAGCAAAGGCTAAGCGGCAAGGCGCCGGCCGCGCTCGTGACAGGCGGGGGCCGGCGGATCGGCCTCGCTATCGCCTGCCGCCTCGCCCGAGCTGGCTATGCCGTCGCAATTCATTGCAGCCCGTCCTCGCTGGCCGAAGCGGAGCGCGAGGCGGAGAAGATCATCCATGAAGGCGGCCGCGCCTCTGCGCTCGGCGCGGATCTTTCCGACGCAGCGGCGGTCGATCAGTTGATTCCGAGGGCCGGCGCGGCGTTCGGCGCTTTAAGCCTCCTTGTCAACAATGCGTCGACCTTCGAAAGGGATTCGCCGGCCGATTTCACGCTCGATCAATGGGAGCGAAATTTCGCCGTCAATCTGCGCGCGCCCTGCGTCCTCGCGCGCAGATTCGCCGAGACCGCGCCGCGGGGAGCGAATGCGTCGATCGTCAATATCATCGACCAGCGCGTGCTGCGGCTGACGCCGCAATTCTTTTCCTACACCTTGAGCAAGGCGGCGCTTTGGACCGCGACGCAAACGATGGCGCAGGGTTTTGCGCCTTTGGGGGTGAGGGTCAACGCGGTCGGCCCGGGCCCGGCGCTCGCCAATACG
This sequence comes from Methylocella silvestris BL2, assembly GCF_000021745.1. Lineage (NCBI taxonomy): Bacteria > Pseudomonadati > Pseudomonadota > Alphaproteobacteria > Hyphomicrobiales > Beijerinckiaceae > Methylocella > Methylocella silvestris. The sequence continues at coordinate 871,773 of NC_011666.1, read as the reverse complement.
ATCCAGGGCGAGGCGGGTTTTTTGCGCGAGGTCGCCGGCCTGCCGCTCGAAGGGCCGATCGAGCCCGACGAGATCGCCGAAGCCGTGCTTTATCTGGCGCGGGCGCGCCACGTCACCGGCCAGATGATCGCGGTCGACGCCGGACAGCATCTTTCCTGGGCGACGCCGGACATCGTGCTGTGAGGACGCGGGGGCGCCCGCCGGCGCGAAGCGCTCAGTCCGCGCTCGGCAGGCGGCGCATGGTGAATTCAATGCGATCGTCCGACAATTCGCGCCAGGATTCGATCTCGGTCATATAGGCCGCCTTCGGAAACCGCGTAAACCACTCCCGCGCCTTGTCGCGCGCTTCGCCGCGCGGCAAAGTGTAGGTCTCGCGCCGCCAGCCGCCGGCCGCCGCTTCATCGGCGGCGCGGGCGCGCGAGCGCCGCGCCAGCCGCCGCGCGACGTCCGATGGGGTTTTTTCCTCCGCGCTCACTTTTGCAGCAAACTCCACGCCGATTTTTGCATCATAGCGCGGCGACGCCGCGCCAAAAACCTCGCTGGCCGCTGAAAGATAAAGTTTGAGGCTTTGCGCCGCCGCCGATTGCCGACGCGGTTAACGATTGGCGGCGGAACTGGTCCTCGACACCGAATCGAGCAGGGCGTCGAGTTTTTCCCGGTCGTCCGAAAACTCCGCTTCGATCCAGCGCTCGCGCAGCGCGGCCAGCGCGTCGCCGACCGCCCGCCCGCTAAAACCCCGGGCGATCAGATCGGCGCCGGAGAAGGGCAGGCGGGGCTCGGGCGCTGTTTTCAGAAAATCGATTGCGTCGCGCCGGCCGGACGAGGATGCGCCAATTGCGGCGAGGGTGAAACCGTCAAGCGCCGACTCTCTTCCGTGGCGAAAGAGAAGGACGTTCAAAAAATGCTTCGGCGGCGGGACGGGTTTGCCATGCAATGCGAGCATGACGCGCGCGGCGCGCGAAAGGCGGTCGCGTTCGGCGTTGGAGAGGCGCAGCCGCTCCGCGATCCGTTCGGCGTCCTCCGGCGTTTCGAGGCAGATCGCCGCTAGCCGCAACAACGGGTCGGCGCGGGCATCTTGCTCGACGAGCCGCCGCAGCCGGGCAGGGTTGGGGGCTGAGGCGATAAGAGGCCCCAGAAGGCCGGCGCCGCTCATCGCCTCGACCGCCTCGGGCGCGCGCCGCGCCGCGACAAGCTTTAAAAGTTCGGCGCGCACGCGCTCGCGCGAGAGCTGGGCCAATCCAGCGCGCGCGCGCATCGCCGCCAACAGGCCATCGCCGTCGATCGGACCCTCGCCATAATCGGCCGAGAAGCGGAAGAAGCGCAGAATGCGCAGATAATCCTCGCGGATGCGCGTTTCCGGGTCGCCGATGAAACGCACGCGCCGCGCTTCGATGTCCGCAAGGGCGCCGACAAAGTCGAACAGCCGCCCGCTCTTGTCGAGGAAAAGCGCATTGATGGTGAAGTCGCGGCGCAGCGCATCGGCGCAAAAGTCGCGCCCGAAGCGCACCGTGGCGCGGCGCCCGTCCGTCTCGATATCTTCGCGCAGGCTCGTCACTTCGAAGGCGCGCCCGTCGACAAGCAGCGTCACCGTGCCATGATCGAGACCGGTCGGAATGATGCGCAGGCTCGCGGCGCGCGCGCGCTCGATGACGAGCGGGGGCGCCGCCGTGGTGGCGAGGTCGATGTCCTCGATTTTGCGGCCGAGCAGCGCATTGCGGACGGCGCCGCCCACGATCCGCGTCTCGTCGCCGTCAATGTCGATCGCCGCGAAAATCCGCTGCAAACCCGGCTGGCCCTTGAGCAGCGCCAAAGCTTGCGCGTTCGCGCTCTCGCCGGGGCCGTCTGGGGCGGTCATGGCGGACCGAGCCTCACTGAATCTGGCCAGGCACAAGATGGCCGTTTTCGATATGGGCCGGCGCATAGGAGCCATGATGGCGCTCGGCGAAAACGCCAATCAGCAGCACGCCGGCGACCGCGACGGCAAGCCCTGCGAGCACCAGCGTGGAAACGGCGCTCTGCGTCCAGTGATCGACCGCGAAGGGATATTTCTGGCGCGCCCAGAGATAAAGGATATAGGCGGCAAAGGGAGAGCCGAACAAAAGCGCAGGTTCGAGGATCACTCGCCACATTAGGAATAAAGCCTCTCGTAGAGATTGCGCAGAATTCCAGCGGTGATGCCCCAGATATAGCGCTCGCCATAAGTCATGGCGTAAAAGCGGCGCAGCCGCCCCTCAAATTCACGGGCGTCGAGGCAATGATTGGCCTCGTCCATCAAAAAAGAGAAGGGCGCCTCGAAGACGTCCGCGACCTCGCCGGGATTGAGGGCGAGATTGAAACGCGGCGTGATCCCGGCGACCACCGGGATCACGCGAAAGCCGGTGCCGGTCACATAAGGGTCAAGGAAGCCGAGCGGCTCGACGCAATCGCTCGCAAGGCCGATTTCCTCATGCGCTTCGCGCAGGGCCGCGCCGACCGGCCCATCGTCCTGCGGCTCGATTTTGCCGCCCGGAAAAGCGATCTGGCCGGCGTGGACCCGGAGCGTCGCCGCGCGCTGGGTCAAAAGAACCCTGATTTCCTCCTCATAGAGGACGAGGCCGACAAGCACGGCCGCCGCGCGCGCGCCGGCGGCCAGGGCATAGCGCGTCGGCTGGCCATTGAAGAAATCTTCATCGATCACGGGATCGTTGACGAGAAGCGCGCTTCCCTGCGGCTCGACCGCAAAGTTAAGCTTTTTGCGGATATCGGCGACCACGCGTTGCGGCGCAAACCGCTCCTTCTTCAGGGACGTCAAACGGCGGCCTCGATGGCGGCGAGTTCGCTCGCGTCGGCAATTGGAAAGAAGGCGCCGCCGGAAGCGACGCCAAAACTTTCCCGTCCCGCGTGATCGCGTGTTTCGCCGAGCGCGACAAGGTCGGCGACAAGCGTGCGGGCGACCAGCGCCCAAAGGCCGCCGCGCACGAAAACATAGGGTTTCAAACCGTCTGCGACGCCTCGCTCGAAGCGCAGCGGATGACTGGAGTCGGCCGTAACGCTGTCGCCGACATTGGTCAAGAAGCGAAGGCTCCGCGCTCCGTTCTCTTCAACTGGCGTCATCTCGACAGCGATGAAAGGCGCGTCCTCGACCGTGATCCCGACGCATTCGGCCGGAGTGACGAGCACGAAACGCTCGCGGTCCTTGCGCAGGATCGTCGAAAAAAGCCGCACCAGCGCCGGCCGCGTCATCGGCGCGCCCTGGTAAATCCAGCTTCCGTCGCGGGCGATGCGCATGTCGATATCGCCGCAAAAGGGCGTGTTCCAGGATTCGACCGGGGGAAGGGGCTTTTGCGAAATCGCCACGTCGCCGCCGGGCGGCAGCGCCGCAGCCATGCGCTGCGCCAGCCCGTCGGCGGCCGGTCCCGCCGCGCGCGCGCCATCTTGCTTTATGTCAATATCCTCAGTCACATCAAGCCTAAGAGACGGCGGAGCCATCAAAAAGAGCCAAATCGCGGCAAATGTGAAAACCAAGCCGGTCGACAATGCTATCCGGATAGACCACTAATTCGTAGAATCGAAGCGTTTTCCGGCGCCCGCCACAGGGCGCAAAAAAAGGACTCTCATGGCAGAAGCAGCGACAGCCTCTCTGGAAGCCGCCGTGGAGCGCACCGCCGAAACGGCGCTGGAGCGCATCGCCGTGGCGCGGGCTGCGATTGAAAGCATCATCTTCGGCCAGACGCAGGTGGTCGAGGAATCGCTTGTGACCCTGCTGTCCGGCGGCCACGGCCTTCTCGTCGGCGTGCCGGGTCTCGCCAAGACGAAGCTCGTCGAGACCTTGGGCGCCGTTCTTGGCCTGAATTCGCGGCGCGTGCAGTTCACGCCGGATTTGATGCCGGCTGATATTCTCGGCTCCGAAGTTCTGGAAGAAGCCTCCGACCGGCGGCGCAGCTTTCGCTTCATTCAGGGGCCGATCTTCGCCCAGCTGTTGATGGCCGACGAGATCAACCGCGCGAGTCCCCGCACCCAGTCCGCGCTGCTGCAGGCGATGCAGGAATATCATGTCACCGTCGCCGGCGAGCGCCACGAGCTGCCGCAGCCTTTTCATGTGCTCGCGACGCAAAATCCGCTGGAGCAGGAAGGCACCTATCCGCTGCCCGAGGCGCAGCTCGACCGTTTCCTGATGCAGATCGACGTCGGCTATCCGGACCGCGCCGCCGAAAAGCGCATCCTCATCGAGACCACTGGCGCGACGCAGGCTGAGGCGCGCCATGTCATGAGCGCCGAAGAGCTGATGGGAATTCAGCGCCTGGTGCGCCGGCTGCCGATCGGGGAAAGCGTGATCGAGGCCATTCTCGACGTCGTGCGCTCGGCCCGCCCCGGCGAGGGCGATCCGGGCATCACCCAGCACATCGCCTGGGGGCCGGGACCGCGCGCGGCGCAGGCCTTGATGCTGGCGACCAGAGCCAGGGCCTTGCTCGATGGAAGGCTCTCGCCCTCGAACGCCGATGTCGCGGCGCTCGCCGGACCGATTTTGAAGCACCGCATGGCGCTGACCTTCTCAGCCCGCGCCGAGGGCGAGACGATCGCCGACATTATCGCCAAGCTCACGGCGCGGCTCGCCTGACATGCCGCTGGTCCGCCTCCTGACGGGCGACGAAAGCCGTCCGGGCGCAGGGCGCCAGGAAGAAGCGCTGACGCTGTCGCAGCGCTTTCCCGGCCTCGTCGTCTCCGCGCGGGATGTGGCGGCGAGCGTTTTGCAAGGGGTACACGGACGCCGCCGCGCCGGCTCCGGCGAGACGTTCTGGCAGTTTCGCCCTTTTGTCGCGGGCGAATCGCGCGGCCGCATCGACTGGCGCCGTTCGGCGCGCGACGATCGGCTCTATGTGCGTGAACGGGAATGGGAGGCCGCCCATACGGTGATGCTCTGGATCGACCGTTCCGCTTCGATGCGCTTTGTCTCAAAGCTCGCCTTGCAGGCGAAGATCGACCGCGCTCTCGTTCTGGGCCTTGCCGCCGCCGATCTTCTCGTCCAGGGCGGCGAGCGCGTCGGCTTGCTCGGCCTGACCCGCCCGCTGGCGGCGCGCAATATCGTCGAAAGGTTCGGCGAAGTTCTTCTCAACGAATTCCGGCTGCGGGAAAAAAACGGCAAAGCCAGCGAAGCCGAGGAGCTGCCCCCGCCCGAAGTCCTGCCGCGCAATTCGCAGGCGGTGCTGATCGGCGATTTCCTCAGCGCCCCGCAAGATATTGCGGCGACGATCGAAGCGCTCGGCGCCCTTGGCGCGCGCGGCCACCTCGTGATGATCGCGGACCCCGTGGAAGAAACCTTTCCCTTTGCCGGCAACACGGAATTCATCGACGTCGATTCGCCGGCGCGGCTCCGCATCGGGCAGGCGGAATCTTTCCGCGCCGATTATATCCGCAGGCTCACCGCCCATCGCGAGGCGATCCGCGCGGCGGCGCGGGCGCGCGGCTGGACCTTGATGCTGCACAGGACAGATCGCCCGGCGACCGAGGCGCTGCTGGGTTTGAGAATGCAGCTTGAGGCCAATCTGTTTAACGCCGCCGCCGGCCACGCGCTTTGATGTTCGCGATCCCGCTTGCCTTCACCGTTCCCCTCGCGCTCGCCGCTCTCGTCGGCCTGCCGATCCTCTATTATCTGTTGCGCGTCACGCCGCCGCGGCCGCAACAGGTGCCGTTTCCGCCGCTCCGGCTGTTTCTCGATCTCCTGCCGATCCGTCAGACGCCGAGCCGGACGCCCTGGCCGCTGCTGGCGTTGCGCCTCCTCATCGCCGCCTGTATTATTTTCGCCATGGCCGGGCCGGTGCTTAATCCGGCGCCGCTCGCTGCGGGGACGGGCCCACTCGTCGTCATCGTCGACGATGGCTGGACGGCGGCGCCGGACTGGGATCGCCGCGTCGAGGCGGCGGCGCAGCGGATCGAGGCGGTCAGCCGGCTGTCGCGTCCGATCTCAGTTGTCGCCGCTTCGGACGGCGCGCAGGAGATCGCCCTTACGGACGCGGCGAAAGCTCGCGACAGGCTGCGCGCGATCAAGCCCGCGCCCTATGTCCCCGACCGTCTTCCGCTGCTTGGCGCGGTCGAGGCCTTCGCAGGCGCGCATCCCGACGCCGCCTATGTGTGGATCACGGACACCGTCGAGCGCGGCCACGCCCATGATTTCGCGCTCGGCCTCGCTTCATTGCAAAAAAGCCTGACGATCGTCACCGGCGCGGAGCCCGCGAGGGCGCTGGCGGGGCCGCAAAATCTTGCCAGCGGCCTTGAGGTTCGCGTGATGCGCTCGGGCCTCGGCGGCCCCGAGCAGGGCCAAGTCCGGGCGCTCGACGCCAAGGGGCTTTCGATCGGCGCCGCTCCTTATGATTTCGCAGGCAAAACCACGACTGTGGCGCGGCTCGATCTGCCGGTCGAATTGCGCAACGACATCGCCCGGCTCGATATCGCGAACGAGCATTCGGCGGGCGCGGTCTCGCTGCTCGACGCGCGGTGGCGGCGGCGCAGCGTCGGCATTGTCAGCGGCGAGGTCGCCGACGTGTCGCAGCCTCTGCTCGCGCCGAACTATTATTTGCGGAAGGCGCTGACGCCCTTCGCCGATGTGCGCGAGGCGCGTCCCGGCGATGGCGATCCCATTCATTCGCTTATGGCCGAAAATGTCGCGGTTCTGATTCTCGCCGACGTCGGAGCGGTTTCCGGGCAGACGCATGACGATCTGCGCCGTTTTGTCGAAGACGGCGGCATCCTCGTGCGCTTTGCCGGATCGCGCCTTGCCGGCGCCTCTGACGATCTCGTTCCGGTGCGCCTTCGCCGGGGCGGGCGGGTGCTCGGCGGCTCGATGTCGTGGGACACGCCAAAGCGCCTTGCCCCTTTCGAGCGCTCCAGCCCCTTCTTCGGACTTGAGACGCCGGCCGAAGTGACGGTGACCCGGCAGGTGTTGGCCGAGCCCGACCCAGGCTTACCGGCCAAGACTTTGGCGCAGCTCTCGGACGGAACGCCGCTCGTCACGGCGAGCCGGATGGGCAAGGGCATGACCATCCTGTTTCATGTCACGGCCGACACCACCTGGTCGAACCTGCCATTGTCCGGGCTATTCGTCGATATGCTGCGCAAAATTGTCGATCTCGCCGGCGAGACGAGACAGGGCTCCGCCCAGGACGCGGACGCTGCGGCCGGCGGCCTCAATCCGCAGACGGATCAGCCCAAAACCGCGGCGCCGACGCGGATCCTCGACGGCTTCGGCGCGCTTGGGCCGCCGCCGGCGAACGCCAAGCCAATTTCCGTCGATTTCTCCGGCGCGGCGGACGCCGAGCATCTGCCTGGCTTTTACGGTCCCGCCAATGCGCCGATCGCCGTCAACGCCCTTGGCCGCGACGACAAGATCGAGGCGCTCGACTTCGCGTTGTTGGGGCTCGCGCCAAGCTTGCTCCGCGGCGCGGAGCCAATCGATTTGCAGCCCTATCTGATCGCCGCCGCCTTTTTTGCTCTTCTGTGTTGATGCGCTGGCTTCGCTCTGGCTTTCGGGCGCGCTGCGCCAGCGCCGTAGCGCCGCCGCCGCGGTTGCGCTGTTGGTCGTCGCCGGCGCCATGACGGGCGTCGCCCCGCCCGCAAAGGCCGAGCCGGCCGCGCCTGCCGTTTCCGCCCGCGATATGAAATCGGCGCTGACGACGCGCCTCGGCTATATCCTCACCGGCGACGCCAAGGTGGACGAAGCGAGCAAGCAGGGGCTGCTCTCCCTCTCGCGCGTGCTGGCGCGGCGCACGTCGCTGACGCCCGGCGAACCTGTCGGCCTTGATCCGGCGCGCGACGAATTGAGCTTTTATCCGCTGCTCTACTGGCCGATCGTCGCCGGCCGCCCGCAGCCGCCGCAGCAGGCGATTTCCAAGGTCAGCGCCTTCATGAAGCAGGGCGGCACCATCATTTTCGATACGCGCGACGCCTTGAGCGCGCGCCCGGATGGGCCGCCGACGCCGGAAGCACGCTGGCTGCGGCAATTGCTCGAAGGGGTGGACGTGCCTGAACTTGCCCCCGTTCCCGCCGATCACGTCGTGACCAAGACCTTCTATCTCCTCGACGGCTTCATCGGGCGCTACGCCAATGGCGCGACCTGGATCGAGGCTCTGCCTCCCGCGCCTACCGACGGCAGCGCCCGGCCGGCGCGCTCGGGCGACGGCGTCTCGCCCGTGGTGATCACCTCGAACGATCTTGCCGCCGGATGGGCGAGCGACGCCGATGGCGAAAGTCTCTACGCCCTGACGCCCGGCGGCGCGCGCCAGCATGAGCTCGCGCTGCGCGGCGGGGTCAACCTCGTGATGTACACGCTAACCGGAAATTATAAGGCCGATCAGGTGCATGTCCGCGACCTTCTTGAGCGCCTCGCGCATTGAATTGCGGCCAGCCTCGCGTAAGGCTCCGGCCGCAGAATCGTTCGTTATAAGCGCCCGGCCGCGACAATCGGCTGCAGGCTGCGTGAGTTTTTTCTTACCGGCGCCCTTGCCTTTCTCGTCCTGTTTGAGATAAGCCGGCGGCATCTCAAGATATGGTCAATGAATAGTTGAGATTTCCATGCGTAATGACGAAGGCCCGCGGCGCCGCAATCTGCAGCGTTAATCTCTCATTAACCATTTCGCTTGATTACTCAAATGCAACGGTGTCTGATAAGCTTCGATCAAGGTTGACGAAACCTTATTTTAACGGTCAACGCCTTACGGATGAGCCTGCCTTGCGATCAGTTGAAGGAGTTAAGAGGATGAGCTTTCTCGAACGCAGGCGCGATTGGAAAATCGCCGCCGTGCTGGGCGCCGCCCTCGCGATTTCCGCCTGCGCCAAGAACCCCGCGGAAGATCCGAACGCGCTCGCCAGCTCGGCCGGACGCGGCGGCCCGGCGATCCCCGGCAGCCCGCAGGATTTCGCCGTCAATGTCGGCGATCGCGTCTTTTTTGAAAGCGATTCGAGCGAATTGAGCTCCACCGCCCAGGCGACGCTCGACAAGCAGGCGCGCTGGCTGCGCCAATACGCCAAGGCGAACTTTACAGTCGAGGGTCACGCCGACGAGCGCGGCACGCGCGAATATAATTTCGCTCTCGGGGCCCGGCGCGCCGAGGCGGCCAAGGCCTATCTCGTCGCGCGCGGCATTCCGGCGGCGGGCATCCACACGATCAGCTATGGCAAGGAGCGGCCGGTCGCGGTCTGTAATGACATTTCCTGCTGGTCGCAGAACCGCCGCGCCGTCACTGTGCTCGCGGGCTCGCAATCGTAGGCCGAGACCTAAATATGGGCGCCGGGTCCAAGCTGTAGCTGCGCCGTGATCCTGTTTATGACCGATTGTCTGGGTTGATCCGCAGGAATAGAATGCGGCGCTGGGCTGTCTGTGAGAGCGGTCGATTGCTCAGGAGGCGGTTGTGGACAGTGGCGAACGGCCTTTTGTCGCGGACCGCCGGCACATTGTTCAAGCCGGGGCGATCCTCACCTTCGGCGCGCTGGCGTCGTGGCTTCTTTCGAATTCGGCGCCGGTTCGAGCACAGACGGTTTCCGGCAAAGTTCCGGAAATCGATGAGCTCACGCTCTCTATTCTGGTGGACAGCTACCAAGTTGCCGTCGGACAGGATACAAAGGTTGGCAACCTCGCCATCAAGCGCTTTGGCTTTGCTGTCAGCGATGCGCCTCCCGGCCCTGCCATCGCCAGCGAATTCGGGCTTTCCCTATACGCCGCGTCAAAAAGAGCAGGCGAAACGCGCAACGCCCTGATCGATTTCGGCTACACACCGGGCGCGCTCAACAACAATATGCGGCTGCTGCGACTCGATCCGAGCGCGCTCGACGCGCTTGTGCTGTCGCATGGACATTACGACCACTTTGGCGGTCTTGTTGGCTTCCTGCGGGAAAATAAGGGAACGCTGAAGAAGAAGCTGCCGATCTACCTCGGCGGCGAGGAGTGTTTTTGTTCGCGGCAATGGCTCGCTCCGCCCATGAAAGGCGATTTTGGCGCGCTCGACCGCAACGCGATGGAAGCCGCAGATCTCGCCATCATGTTTTCGGAAGGCCCCGCGCTCGTCGCCGATCATGGTTTTACGACAGGACGGATCGACCTCTCGACGTTTGAAAAGGTTCTCTCGCCAAGCTCCATGCGCATCGGGCGAACCGGAAACTTCGGCTGCTATGCCGAGGAATTTTCCGAAGACGAACGGCAGAAAGGCGTTGTGCCCGATCAGTTCCGGCATGAGATCGCCACAGTATACAATCTCAAAAACCACGGACTGATCGTCCTGTCCTCCTGTAGCCACAGGGGCATCGTCAACATCGTCAAGCAGGCGCAAGCCGTATCTGGCGTCGACAAGGTGCACGCGATCGTCGGCGGCTTTCACCTCATTCCCTACAAGGAAGACTATCTGCGTGAAACTGTCGCCGCTCTCAAAGCGATCGACCCGGACTTTGTCGTGCCGCTGCACTGCAGCGGCGAGCCGTTCTATGAAATGATGAAAGCCGAGGCTCCAGCCAAGCTGGTCAGATCATACACGGGCACTCAATTTACGTTTTCAGCTTGAAATCCAAAGCGCTGTGGGCCTCACGGTCCGGCAAGCGAGCCGGCCCGCGGGACGGACGCTCGGCGACGGCTATTTCGCCATCGCTCGAGCCCTGTAGAGCGTCGGCCAATCGTCCGGCGCGACGCCGCGGCACTCATCCATCCGCTGGAGAGAGACGAGCCTGAATTGGGCGCCGTCATAGGCCCATCCGGCGCTCTCGCCGCAATCGCCGACGCCGCGGCCCTTATTATTGGACGAGAGAATCAGGCCATTGTCCGACAGGCTTGGATTGACGACCACGGAACTGTCCGAATCCGGCGCCGCAAGTGCCGGCGTCTCGAACACAGCAGCGCTTGCCCCTTTTGGTCGTCCGGGTCCCGCGATCCAGAATCGATAAGCGAAATTATATGCCGCCGCCTGATCGCATATGCCCCAGAGCGTTTCCGTCGCGGACAGGCGGATGACGATCGGATCATAGGCTTTGCAACTCTCGTCCGTCGCGGGAGCGACGCCGGGTGGGCGTTTCGGCTCTGTCCGGTCCATGGTCATCTTCACGGCGGGAATTGACGGCTCTTCGGGCGCGGCCGCGTTGGACGGCGCCGCGCCCTTGTCGATCAGCGCCGAGACGGTCCCGGCGCGATTCTGCTGCGCGTCCATATAGAGCAGCGCCGCCGCGGAGCCCGCGAGCGACACAAAGGCCGGGTCCACAAGTGTCTTGCCGTCGATCAAGCGGACGGTCAGCCGCTTTGCCGTGCGCAGCGCCGCGAGAAATGCGTCGACCTGTTCCGGCGGCAGGGGGGCGCTGACGGAATCGCCGTCTTGGCGCACAGGGATGGGCCGTTCCGGCAGCCCAGCCGCCGCCCCGTCAAACTGCAGCCGTAGCGCTGGCGCCTTGCTTTTTGGCTCTGCCATCAGGGTGACGGACAGGGATGGACGGGCGTCGGCCGCCCCTGCGCGGCTGATTTTCAGATAAGCGCCGCTCATGTCGGACTCGGACGACAGGCCAAGCGCGACGCAATTTCTGAGATTGTCGCAGCCCACCGTCCAGTCCTTGAATTGCTTCAGCGGCTGCGCTTGCAGCGCAGGCGCTTGTTCCGCCGCCGCCGGGGCGCAGCCAGCCGCGAGCGCCAGCGCCAGCATGTGGCCGAAGCGCCGCCGCGCGGCGCCTTTAAGCATGATCATGGCCTCAGACATTTCTTCGTTGCAGCGGCTCGCCTGGTCCCAAAAAATAAGGGCGCCTCGACCAGCGAAGCGCCCCATTCCGTCAAAAGATAGACATCAGGCCTGCGGCTGCGGCTCCAGGCCTCCCGGTTCCGGCCCGGGCTTTGTTGGCCGCGCGCCCGCGCCGATGGTCGGCACCGGCGAGCCGCGCAGGGGAGCCGTGTCGTCCGGGTTTTCCCGGACAGGCTTGCGGCCTTGCAACAGCCCGATGATCTCGTCGCCGGAGAGGGTCTCATATTCGAGCAGGCCGCGCGCCAGCGTCTCAAGATCCTGTTTCCTCTCGGTCAGGATGCGGGTCGCTTCCGAAAGGCCCAATTCGACGAGCCGGCGCACTTCCGAGTCGATTTTGCGCGCCGTCTCTTCGGAAATCGTCTGCTGCTTGCCCATGGAATAGCCGAGGAAGACTTCCTCCTGGTTCTCGCCATACATCACGGTGCCGAGCTCGTCGGAGAAGCCCCAGCGGGTGACCATGGCTCGCGCGAGCTTGGTCGCCTGCTCGATATCCGACTGCGCGCCGGAGGTGATGTGGTCCTTGCCGAAGATGATCTCCTCGGCGACGCGGCCGCCCATGCAGACGGCGAGGCGCGAGGTCATCTGCAGATAGCTCGTCGACAGTTTGTCGCGCTCGGGCAATTGCATGACCATGCCGAGGGCGCGGCCACGTGGAATGATCGTGGCCTTATGCACGGGATCGGTCGCCGGCACGCTCAGCGCGACGATGGCGTGGCCGCCCTCGTGATAGGCGGTCAGCATCTTCTCCTGCTCGGTCATGACCATGGTGCGGCGCTCGGCGCCCATCATGATCTTGTCCTTCGAATCCTCGAACTCGGCCATGGTGACGACGCGCTTGCCGCGTCTTGCTGCGAGCAGGGCCGCTTCATTGACGAGATTCATGAGATCCGCGCCGGAAAAGCCCGGCGTGCCGCGCGCGACGACCTTGAGTTCGACGTCGGGGGCGAGCGGCACCTTGCGCACATGCACCTTGAGGATGCGTTCGCGGCCGATCACGTCGGGATTGGGCACGACGATCTGGCGATCGAACCGGCCCGGCCGCAGCAAGGCCGGATCGAGCACGTCGGGACGGTTCGTCGCGGCGATGAGAATGATGCTCTCATTGGCTTCGAAGCCGTCCATCTCGACGAGCAGCTGGTTCAGCGTCTGCTCGCGCTCGTCATTGCCGCCGCCAAGGCCGGCGCCGCGATGGCGCCCGACCGCGTCGATCTCATCGATGAAGATGATGCAAGGCGCATTCTTCTTGGCCTGTTCGAACATGTCGCGCACGCGGCTCGCGCCGACGCCGACGAACATTTCGACGAAGTCCGAACCCGAAATCGTGAAGAAGGGCACATTGGCTTCGCCGGCGATGGCGCGGGCGAGCAGGGTCTTGCCGGTGCCGGGCGGGCCGATCAAAAGCACGCCGCGCGGAATCCGGCCGCCGAGTCGCTGGAACCGCTGCGGATCGCGCAAGAATTCAACGATTTCCTGAAGGTCTTCCTTGGCCTCGTCGACGCCGGCGACGTCTTCGAAGGTTACCCGCCCATGCGCCTCGGTAAGCAGCTTCGCCTTGGACTTGCCAAAGCCCATCGCCTTGCCGCCCGCCCCCTGCATTTGCCGCGACAGGAATATCCACACGCCGAAAATGGCGATCAAAGGCAAGCCATTGACGAGAAGCGTCAGCAGCCAATTGTTGCCGTCGGACGGCGGCTTCGCGGAAATCGAGACGTTTTTCTTGTAGAGGCTCTGGACCAGGGTCGGGTCGTTCGGCGCATAGGTCGAAAAAGCCCGATTGTCGGTGAAATGACCGCTGATCTCATTGCCGGCGATCGTCACCTCGCGCACGCGGCCCTGATCGACCTCGGTCAGAAGCTGGCTGAAGGTGATATCTTGCGAGGCGGAGCGCTGTCCCGGATTCTGGAACAGCATGACCAGCGCCACGACGAGCAAAATAATAATGACCCAGAGCGCAAAATTACGGAAATTCGGATTCATTTCACCGTCCTGCTCCAGGCGCTTTTGACCCCGAAGGTCCGCCGTCTTGGCAAAGAAAACTTAACGCCGCGCCTGGCGATTAGACGATGAATGTAGGCGTCGGAGGCGCCATTGCCAAGGGGATGCTTGCGCGAAGCCAAGTAGCGCGGTTTGACTAGCGGTTTTCGGCGTCCTTTTGCTTGGGTTTTGGCCGCGCGCGCCGCGCCGCTTCCGCCCGAATCGACAGGCGCAGGCTCGCGTCGAGACAAAGCGCCGCGCCGCCGAGCGTCGCCGCATACGGCCGGCCATCGAGGCAGGCCTGCCTCAAGGATATCGCCAGAGTCTCGAGACGCTCCAGCCGCAGCGGCCCGCTCTTCGCGCTCGCCTCGAGAATCTGCGCCGCGACGACCCGAATCAAAATCTCTTGCGGCTCGCGGGCCAGCTGCGCCATGTCGATGACGGCGCCGCCCCCGCTTTGCAGCGTGACATCGGCGGCGACCGCGCGCGCCCGAGCGGCGAGCGCTTCCTCGGCGCGGGCGGCGCGGCGGCCAAGGCGCAGCAACGCGGCGCGATCGAGGCCTTCATCGGCGAGAAGTTTGAGCAGCGCGCGCATGCGCGTGCGGGCGAAGGCTGGATTGCAATTGGACGGGTCGGCGAAGAAATCATGACGCCGCGCCTCGCAATAGGCGATCAGCGCGGCCTTGTCGCAAGAGAGCAGCGGCCGCGAATGGATGAGCCCATGGCGGAAAAAGCGCGCCGACATGCCGGCCAAACCGCCCGGCCCGCTGCCGCGCGTGAGGCGGAACAAAATCGTCTCGGCCTGATCGTCGGCGTGATGGGCAGTTGCGATCACGTCGGCGCCGAGCCGCGCGGCGCAGGCGCAAAGCAGATCGTAGCGGGCTTCGCGCGCGCGCTCCTGGATGCGCGTCTTCGGCTTGCCGCCGTTCCAGATCAGGGTCTCGTGCGGGAGCCCGGCGGCTTTCGCCCATGCCGCGACGGCTTCCGCCTCGGCGCCGGAGCCCGTGCGAAGGCCATGGTCGACGGTCGAGACATGGAGGAGCGGCGCGGCGAGGCCTCGCTCCTCCCGCGCCCGCGCCCAACGGCTCGCGAGCAGCATCAAGGCGATCGAATCGGGTCCGCCCGAAACAGCGAGCAGGATTTTTTGCGCCTCTTCCCAAGGGCGCAGCAGATCGGCGGCAAGCCGATCTAGCGCCAGTCCGCCGTTGGCGCCCGGGGCGTCGCCGTCCGAACGCGGCCGCGCCCGCGCTGCGGCCGGCCGCTCGGGCGCATCCGGACGGACGCCTAGCATTGGACGCGCTTGGCCTCCCGGTCGGCGCCGGCTTTGACGTTGCCCGGCGCGTTTGGATATTTCCGCCCGATTTCGGCGAAGGTGGCGCAGGCCTGTTCCTTCGCGCCAAGCGAGTTCAGCGACTGGCCCAGTCGCAGCATCGCTTCCGGAGCGCGTGCGGAAGTCGCGTATTGCGTTGAAATTTTGAGATATTGCTCGGCGGCTTCGCGCGGTCGGCTGCGCTGGAAGAAGCTTTCCCCAAGATAATAAGTGGCGTCCGCGCTATAGCGGCTTTTCGGGTTTTTCTGGATGAAGGCGGCAAAGCTCTTCTCCGCCGCCTCATATTGCTTCTGGCGCAAATAGCCGTAAGCGACGTCGAACTCTTCCTTGACGGGATTGATTGGCGCCGCGCCGGGCGCGAGCGCGTTCGGCGTCGCCAGCGCCGCCACCGGGCCGCTGGAGGGGGCGGGGGTCGCGGAGGGCGCGGTTTGTGCGTCCGGCGCCCGCCATTTTGCGCCGGCAAGATTGAGCGGGCCTTCCGGCGCGCCGCCATCGGCGTCATCCAGAGCCGCGACGGCGTCCGTCGCGGCGCTCCCCGCAGCGGCGGGAGGCGGGGCGGCGGAGGCGGCGCTGCCGAGCGGGCGCGGCGCTCCGGGCGCCGCCGGATCGGCCGAGGGATCGAAGGCGTCGCCACGCCGGGCCGCGCGCGCCGGCGCCGGCGGCGATCCTGCCGTTGCCCCCGCCGACGGGGTCGCCGGAGATCCCGAGGCCGCCGAGCGATTGTCGCCGCTGAGGTAATCGTCGATGGCGTCGGTGCGCTTTTGCGGCTTGGCGACGGCTGCCGGAGCGCCGCGCCCGCTATCCTGAAAGCGGAAATCGACGTCTTCCTGAAATTTCCGCAGCTGATCCTCAAGCTTGCGGTTCTGGAACTGCAATTGCTCGATCTGGCCGTTGAGCTGGCGCAGTTGCGCCTCCAGCCGGTCGACCCGGACGAGAACCGAGGAGGGGTCGGCGTCCTGCTGGCCGTAGGGATCGCCGCCGACGTCGGCCGGCGGCGCGCGATAGTTTTGCGCAAGGCGCAGCTCGCCGGCGGGCGCCTCGCCCGCGAAGAAGAGAGAGCCGAGGCAGATAAGGGCCGCGGCGCCGGCGCTTGCGAAAGGCCTTGAAAGCCTCATGATGCGAGTTCCCACAAAATTGGCGTGATTTATCCTAAAATAACGCTTCTGCTGTAGACACGTGGTTTATTGAAGGTGGCTGCGAGATTCCGATAGCTGCGGTCAGAACGACTGGACATCCGATTGCGGACAACAAGATCCGCCTAAATGCGGACAAGATGATGAATGCAAGACGCCGGCGGTTTTGGCTGATTTAAACGGATCGCGGCGGCGTGTCATGTCAGAGAAAGATGCTGTGCGCTGGGCGAAACGGCGACGACTTTGCGCCATGTTCGCGCTTTAGCATCGGGGTCGGGCCAAAGCATACTGCCGAAAAGTCGCAGACGACCGAAAGCTTCAGGGATTGCTGATTAATGCCTCGTAAACATTTTGGAACCGACGGAATCCGCGGCCAGGCCAATTCCGTCATCACGCCCGAACTCGCGATGAAGGTCGCCCAGGCGACAGGGGTGCTGTTTCAGCGCGGCGAACATCGCCATCGCGCGGTCATCGGCAAGGATACGCGGCTGTCGAGCTATATGATCGAATACGCGATGGTCGCGGGCTTTGCCTCCGTCGGCGTCGATGCGCTGCTGCTCGGGCCGATGCCGACCCCGGCGGTCGCCATGCTGACCCATTCGATGCGCGCCGACGTTGGCGTGATGATCTCGGCGTCGCATAATTCTTATGAAGACAATGGCATAAAGCTGTTCGGGCCGGACGGCTTCAAGCTGTCGGACGAAGTCGAGACGAAGA
This sequence comes from Methylocella silvestris BL2, assembly GCF_000021745.1. Lineage (NCBI taxonomy): Bacteria > Pseudomonadati > Pseudomonadota > Alphaproteobacteria > Hyphomicrobiales > Beijerinckiaceae > Methylocella > Methylocella silvestris. Next base: position 854,884 of record NC_011666.1, on the reverse strand, counting down.
TCGAGACGATGCTCGACGCCGGTTTCGCGCTCAAGCTGTCGAAGCCGGCCGACCTTGGCCGCGCCATGCGCGTCGAGGGCGACCGCGCCCGCTACATCGAATTCGCCAAGCGCACGCTGACGCGGAGCCTTTCCCTGGAGGGCTTGAGAATCGTCGTCGATTGCGCCAATGGCGCGGCCTATAAGGTCGCCCCCGAAGCTCTGTGGGAGCTCGGCGCGGAAGTCATTTCGATCGGCGTCGAGCCGGACGGCTTCAACATCAATCGCGGCGTCGGCTCGACCTCGCCGCAGGCGCTGGTCAAGAAAGTGCGCGAAATGCGCGCCGATATTGGCATCGCGCTCGACGGCGACGCCGATCGCGTCCTTATCGTCGACGAAACCGGCAAGATCGTCGACGGCGACCAGCTGATGGCGGTGATCGCCGCGAGCTGGAAAGAGGACGGGCGGCTCTCCCGGCCGGGCATCGTCGCGACCGTGATGTCGAACCTCGGTCTGGAGCGCTATCTTGAAAGTATCGGCCTGACGCTGGCGCGGACCGCGGTTGGCGATCGCTATGTGCTCGAACATATGCGCAGCGAGGGCTACAACCTCGGCGGCGAGCAATCCGGCCATATAATATTGTCGGATTTCTGCACCACGGGCGATGGTCTCGTCGCCGCGCTGCAGCTGCTTGCCGTCGTCAAACGGCTGGAAAAGCCCGTCAGCCAGGTCTGCCGTCGCTTCGAGCCATCGCCTCAGGTCTTAAGAAGCGTCCGCGTCGCCGCGGGCAAGCCGCTCGAGGATGCGAGCGTCGCCCGCGCGATTGACCTTGCTCGCAAGCGGCTTGCTGCGTCGGGGCGTCTCGTCATCCGCGCGTCCGGCACCGAGCCGGTGATCCGCGTCATGGGGGAGGGCGACGACCTCGACCTCGTCGAAAGCATCGTCAATGAATTATGCGACATCGTCGCGAGTTCGGCGCGGGCGGCCTGAGCCGCCGGCGCCTTTATCCTGAGCCGTCATTCGGCGGCTCCTTGCCGACCAGATGGCGTCGCGGGGTTTAGCGCTTGAACTCCGCCTGACAGGCGCGGGTAAGATGAAACATATTGCGCTCCAGACAATGCTGGATGCGCGCATGATCCGGGATGACGGCGCGGCAAAATTTGAACGCGTCGTCGTGGCAAGGATTGCGCGCCGAGGCCGGCGCGGCTGCAAGGGTCACAAGCGCAAGCGCGGCGCCGGCTAGGCTAAGTTTCAAATTCATGGCGTTGTCCAATCCCCAATTTTCTTTGTCGCCTGACGGCCTTTATCTGCGCTTCTTCGCGGGAGCGATGATCGAGCGGCAAGCCGGGCTGAGATAGGCCTTGTAAGTTACGAGGCAGGTATGAATCTTGGCGTGGTCGGGAATGTAGGGGGAGCAGAGGCGGAGCGCGTCGCCCTGGCAATCAGCGGCTTCCTGCGCCTGGCTCAGGGCTTGGCCTGGCGTCGCCGCTGACACCGCCGCGCAAAAAGCGGTCGCGGCGGCAAGCGTCCATCTTACTGTCTTGCGCATTCTTTCGTCCCCCCTCCGACCGTCGGGCCCCCTCGAGCCCGTCTCGGGTTTCCCCGCCCGCGTCGATAATCGATTGCAGGAGCGACCGCAATAGCAACGCCTTTGATGGCGCGCAAAACGGTGGAGCGGGGGGAGCTTCGCGATCGCGCGAAGGGATCAGGCGCGGGGCTTTCTCACGGCTTCGGCGACATTGACCGGTTTCGGCAGCAGGCCGAGCTTCAGGAATGTGTCGGCGATCAGCTGCTGGTCCGCGACGACTTTCTCGGTCAGGGGGGCGACGCCGAAATTCTGCCGCTTCAACGCGACGGTCAGGGCCGCAACCGGGATGCCGGTGAGCGGAGCGAGCGTTTCCGCCGCCGCGGTCGTGTCCTTTTCCACCCAGCGGTTGGTCTCGTCTACCGCGCTGATCAGCGCCTCGATGATCGCCGGATTGGCGTCGGCGAATTTTCGCGAGCCGAGATAAAATTGATAATTCGGCACGATTCCCTCGGCCGTCGTCAGGGGCCGGGCGCCGATGGAAACTTCCGCGGCGGCGAAAAAGGGATCCCAGATCGCCCAGGCGTCGATCGCGCCCCTCTCAAAGGCGGCTCTCGCGTCGGCCGGCGGCAGGAAGGCGGTTTTGATTTCGGAGTAGGCGAGCCCGTGTTTCTCGAGTGCCTTGACCAGCAGGAAATGCACATTCGAGCCCTTGTTGAGTCCGACTGTCTTGCCCCGCAGCTCTTCCACCGATTTGAGAGGGCTGTCCTTTGGAATGATGATCGCTTCGCCCGCCGGCGAGGCCGGCTCGCTGGCGAGATAGATCAGATTGTCGCTCGCGGCCTGAGCAAAAATCGGCGGCGCCTCGCCGGTCTGGCCAATGTCGATCGCCCCTGCGTTGAGCGCCTCCAGCATTTGAGGACCGGCGGCGAATTCCGACCATTTCACGGTAACGCCAAGAGGCTCCAGCTTCTTTTCGAGAATGCCCTTTCCCTTCAACAGCACCAGCGTGCCATATTTCTGGTAGCCGACCCGCACAACAGCGTCGGCGGCGAGACTGGCGCGGGCGGTAACCGATAGTGCAAGTCCAGCGACTCCAGCAAGGGCCGCGCGTCGGCTGATATAGGTCATATAAATCCCCTGCGATGTTGTGTGTTGAATGCCAGTCTCGGTCAGGCGCCAAACAGCTGATCGAGAATGCGCGCCTCGATCGCCGCGCTTTCGGGCGAGCCGCGGCGCCGCGGCCGGGGCAGCGGGGCCGGAAGATCGAGCGCGACCTTGCCGGCGTCGACAAGAACGATGCGGTCGGCGAGCGCTGATGCTTCGGCGACGTCATGCGTGACGAGCACCGCGGTAAATCCCTGTTCGAGCCAGATGCGTTCGATCAACCTTTGCATGTCGATGCGGGTCAGCGCGTCGAGCGCGCCGAGCGGCTCGTCGAGCAAGAGCAGCTGCGGCCGGCTGACGAGCGCGCGGGCGAGCGCGACGCGCTGCTTCTGCCCCCCCGACAGAACGGCGGGCCATTCGCCGGCGCGGTCGGCGAGCCCAACCGCTTCGAGCGCGCTCAAAGCCCGCTCGCGCCCCTCGGCCTTGTTCACCTTGGCGGGCAGCCCGACCTCGACATTGGCGAGGACGCGCCGCCATGGCAGCAGCCGCGGCTCCTGGAACATCATGCGCGTGACCGGCTCCGCGCCGCCGATCGAGACGGCGCCTTCCGACGGCGCGTCTAGACCGGCGAGCTGACGCAGCAGCGTGCTCTTGCCGCAGCCGCTCTTGCCGACAACGGCGAGAAACTGGCCCGCAGGTATGTCGAGGTCGAGATCATTGAGGACGGCCGTCTGTCCGAAGCGCCGCGTGACGCCGATAAAGCGGGCGGGGACGCCCCTTGCCTCCGCAGGGGGCGCGAGCGGCGGCGGCGCCGCGTCGAAGGAGCGCCTTTGATGGGCAAGGGCGAGGCTCATGCGTCTAGTTCCGCGCCGGTTGGAAATTCGGATGCCAGCTGAGGCAGACGCCCTCAAGCAACCGCGTCAGAACATCGGCCAACTTGCCGAGCAGCGCGTAGATGAGGATCGCCAGCATGACGACGTCGACCTGCAAGAACTCGCGCGCCTGCATCGCCATATGGCCGAGGCCCGATTGCGCGGCGATGGTTTCGGCGACGATCAGCGTCAGCCACATGACGCCAAGCGCAAAGCGCAGGCCGACAAAGATCGACGGCAACGCGCCGGGAAGGATGACGCGCAGGAACAATGTGACGGGCGTCATGCCATAGGCGCGCCCCATCTCGATCAGTTGGGGGTCGACGGTGCGGACGCCATGCAGCGTGTTGATGTAGATCGGAAAGAAGACGCCAAGGGCGACAAGAAAGAGTTTGGCTTCCTCGTCGATGCCAAACCACAGGATGACCAGCGGGATCAACGCAAGATGCGGCACGTTGCGGATCATCTGCAGTGTTGTGTCGGTGTAGCGATGGGTAAGCTCGGACACGCCGTTGGCGATGCCGAAGACGAAGCCGATCGTTCCCCCGACGATCAGGCCGGCGAGCGCCCGCGCCGCGCTGACCGCCATATTCTCGAAGAGGTCGCCGGAGCGCGCCGCCTGCCAGCCCGCGAGGGCGATGGCCGAAGGGGCGGGAAGCACATTGCCGTGGATGACGCCAGCCCGGGACAAGGCTTCCCATGCGAGGATGAGAAGGAGAGGGAGAATCCAGCCGGCGACGCGCCGCTCGACGCCGGCCAATCGCCGCGGGGCGTTCTGTGTTTGGGGGGTCCTCGCCGCGACCGGCGCATCAGGCGTGGCGCCGGCGCCCGGTCGACGCGCCGCGTCCGCGGAGAACGCCGCCGCTTGCGCGGCGTCAATGGTTTGCTGCTGCATGAACCCTCGGGTGCTCCTCGCGCGACGGGCCTCGCGCGAATTGCGATGACGTTCAGGGATGCCACAGCGGGAACAAGCTGTCCAGTTATTCTATAGAGTATAAAGATAGGCTCGCGCCCCCTTGGAGCGTTCGAAAGCAGCCTCATCCCCTCGGACGGCCCGCGCCGACGGGCTATGTTTTCGGAGCGATGCTCAGATCGACGCCGGCGCCTTGCGCCGATCCGGCTCAGACGCCTGAGGCGGCGCCAATCGCTCGGCCACATGCGTCGCGATGCTGACGGCGTAATTGGTGACGTCGGGAAGTCCCATCAGCTCGCCGAACGTGCCGCGCGCGAGCGGACCTGCGACGAAGAGATCGCTCGCCGCCTCGCCATCGGCGCCGATCGCGCGGCCGTCCAGATCGACGTCAATCCCGAGCCGCAGCGGATCGGGCCGGGCGAGGCCCGCCGAGCGCATCGCCTGAAGCAAGCGATTGTCGGTAAAGACGCCGCCATGCGCCGGGCCGGTGGCGATAATGACGGCGTCGAAGGCGAGCGTTTCCGTTTCGCCGCTGCTTTTGCCGCTACGGCTCCGCAGCGTGACCAACATGGTTTCACCTTTGCGTTCGGCGCGGCGCAGTGAGGCGGTCTTCAGCGTTAGACCGCCGTTAGCGATCCGCCGGTCGAGCGTCGCCTCGACCTGCGGCGCGATGCGGAAACGATGCACGTCCCAGAAGGGCCGGATCAGCCGCAACAGCCGCGCCCGCTCGGGCAGGGGCAAGGCGCGCCAGATCGCAATGCCCTGCAGGCGGACCTGATCGAGCGCCCCATGCCAGCTTTTGCCCTCGGCTGCTCCCTCAGCGACGGTCTGACGCACGCGGTGCACCAGCTCTCGCGCCGTGCGCGCCGGAGGGGCGGCAAACTCGCCATAAGGCTCGACGTTGGCGGGGGGATGCCCGCGCGATCTAAGACCGCGCCGCGAGACCGCGGTAATGGGGCCGCGATGGCCCAATCGATCGAGCGAGGCGACGATATCGGCCATGGTCAGCCCGGTGCCGACGATCAGCACGCGTGCGTCCGCGCCAATTCCCTCAAGGGCGCCGGGCGCCCAGGGATTTTCGATGAAATGCGGATGGCCGGCGAAGGCGTCGGCCAGTAGCGCGGGCGGGCTTGGGGGCGGGTGGCAGACGGCGAGAACGACGATCTTCGCAAAAACGGTCCGGCCGTCTGAACAGGCGATGGCGTAGCCCTGCGGCGTCGCCTCGACCCGTTCGGCGGCCGCGACGACATGGGCGATCTTGTCGCCAAGCGCGCGAAGCTGTTCGCCCATATATTCGCCAAAGACGGCGCGGGCGGGAAAGTTGCGGCCGTCCGGCAGCCGCGCCGCGGGATCTTCGTCCAGCCGGCCGGAGGCCGTGAGCCAGTCGTTGAAATGATTGGGCTCGGCGGGACTAACCGACATGCGCGCGGCCGGCACATTGATGCGCCAGCTCGGATCGTTGGAATCATAGGCGAGGCCGCGGCCGAGATCGGCGCGCGGTTCGACGATGACGACGCGCTCGAGGTCAGGGCGTAGCCGCAGGAGATGAAAGGCGACCGTCGCTCCGGAAAACCCGCCGCCGATGATGGCGACGGGCGCAGAGACAGACTGAGCGCTCAAGATTGCGCGACGGCCCGCGAGGCCGGGCGGTAGTCGTTTGCGATGGTTTCGCCGAACGGACCAGTATTCACCGAAAGCTCCGATTTCCGGACGCCATGGTTGAGCCTCAGCCGGGGCAGCACAAGCTCCGCGACGCGATAGGCTTCCTCGAGATGCGGATAACCCGAAAGGATAAAGGTGTCGATTCCGAGATCGGCATATTCCTGGATGCGGGCGGCGACGGTTTCGCCGTCGCCGACGAGAGCCGTTCCGGCGCCGCCGCGAACGAGGCCAACGCCCGCCCAGAGATTGGGGCTGACTTCAAGCTTGTCGCGCCGCCCGCCATGCAGCGCCGCCATGCGCGCCTGACCGACCGAGTCGAGGCGCGAAAACACCTTTTGCGCCGCGGCGATGGTGTCGTCGCTGAGATGGCTGATCAGCCGGTCGGCGGCGGCCCAGGCGGCCTCGTTCGTCTCGCGCGCGATGATATGCAGACGGATGCCGAAGCTGATGCTGCGGCCGCGCGCCGCGGCGGCGGCGCGAACCTCCTTGAGCTTGGCGGCGACCGCCTCCGGAGGCTCGCCCCAGGTCAGATATTTGTCGACATGTTCGGCGGCGACGTCATTGGCCGCGGGCGAAGAGCCGCCGAAAAAGAGCGGCGGCGGCGCCTGCCGGGGCGTGAACAGAAGATGTCCGTCCTCCAGCTTGATATGTTTGCCGGAAAAATTGACGCGTTCGCCCGCGAGCAGCGCGCGATAGACGGTGAGAAATTCGCGCGTCACCTCGTAGCGCTCGTCGTGGTTCAGGAAGATTCCGTCGCCGGCGTTCTCGGCCGGATCGCCGCCGGTGACGACATTGATGAGCAGGCGTCCTTCGGAAATCCGGTCGAGCGTCGCGGTCATGCGCGCGGCGAGAGTCGGGGAGGAAAGGCCCGGCCGCACCGCGACGAGGAAACGCAATTGTTTCGTCAGCGGCGCGAGCGCCGAGGCGACGACCCAGGAATCCTCGCAGCTCCGGCCGGTCGGCAGCAGCACGCCGAAATAGCCGAGGCTGTCGGCCGCCTGCGCGACCTGGCTCAAATAGGCGAAATTGGTGTCGCGGCCGCCCCGCGTCGTGCCGAGATAGCGGCCGTCGCCATGGGTGGGTATGAACCAGAGAACATTGAGGCCGTTTTGGGCGTCGCCCGAAGGCGTGGCGTTGGTCATGGAGGTGGTCCTTATTTTAGGAAGCGAGATTCATTCGGCCGCGACGGCATGCGGCGGGGCGCGCCAGGAATGGCCGAGGATGCGGAGCGCCTCGCGCTTCAATTCGTCGAATTCCGGCGAAATGCGGTCGCGCGGACGCGGCAGGGCGATGGGGAGCACGGCGGCGATGCGTCCCGGCCGCGGCTGCATGACGACGACGCGGTCGGCGAGGACGAGAGCTTCCTCGATGTCATGGGTGACGAGCAGCAGCGTCGGCCGCAGCTCGTCCCAAAGGCTGAGGAGATGATCCTGCAGGTCGGCGCGAGTGAAGGCGTCGAGCGCGGAAAAAGGTTCGTCGAGCAGAAGCGCGCGCGGCTGGGGCGCCAGCGCGCGGGCCAGCGCGACGCGTTGGGCCTGTCCGCCGGAGAGCTGGCGCGGCCAACGCGGGGCGTGATCGGCAAGTCCGACGCGCTGAAGCGCCGCCGCCACGCGCGCGCCCTGCTGCGGCTTCGAGACGTCAGAAAGGCCGAAACCGACATTTTGAGCGACGGTCAGCCAGGGAAACAGCCGCGGCTCCTGAAACACGACGCCGACGGCGGGATGCGGCGCGCTGATGGGCTCATTATCGATCAGCACGCGGCCGGAGCTCGGCCGGTCGAGCCCGGCGACGAGGCGGAGCAAAGTGCTCTTGCCGCAACCGGAGCCGCCGATGACAGCGACGATCTCGGCCGCGTCAATATCGAGGCTAACGCTGTACAGAGCGTGCGCGCCGCCGGGATAGATTTTTGAGACCGACTGGATGGTCAGCATGCGCCTAGCCTCCCTCGCCGGATGTTTGCCCGACCGTGTCCTGCCAGCGCAGGAAGGGGGCAGACGCTGCGACCAGCAGCGCGTCGGTCGCCTTTCCGAGCACGGCGAAGGTGAAGATCGCGGCGATGATCTGCGCCGGCTTGCCGAGCTGCTGGCCGTCGACAAGGAGATAGCCGAGCCCTTCCGAGGCGCCCATGAATTCGGCGGCGACGACGAACATCCAGCCGAGCCCGAGACCCGAGCGCAGCGCGACGACGTAATGCGGCAGCACCGCGGGAAACAGGATGCGGCGCGCGAGGGCGACGCCTTCGAGGCGAAAGCTGCGGCCGGCTTCGATGATCTTGCGATCGACCGCGAGGATCGCGCCGAAAATTCCAAGATAGATCGGAAAGGCGACCCCGACCGCGATCAGCGCGATCTTGGAGGCCTCGAAAATGCCGAACCACAGGATGAACAGGGGGACCCAGGCGATCGAGGGAATGGCGCGCAGACCCTGCAAGGTGGGGTCGATCAGTGCGCGCCCCAGCGAGGAGGCGCCGGCGAGGACGCCAAGCGTGGTGCCGGCGAAAACGCCGAGGGCGAAACCGGCGCCGACTCGCAGCAGCGTCGCGCGGATATGCAGCCAGAGATCGCCGCTCGCCGCGAGTTGCGCAAGGTTGGAGGCGATGACGCTGGGCGCCGGCATCAGGCGGCCCTGCGCCCAGCCGAGCCGCACTGCAATTTCCCAAACGAGCAGCGCGCCGACGGGAAGCGCTAGACCGAGCAGGGCGAGCCGCAACGACGCCGCGCCCCAGCGCTGTGGCCGCGCCGCCGGCTCGGCTGAGGCGACGCTGTCGATCGCGCTCACCGCGTCGGCCCGGATCAATTGCTGACGGTCAGAAACGCGGGATCGATCAAGGCGTCGACGCTTTGTTTGACATTGACGTCCTTGGCGATGACGCCGGCCTGCTGCAAGGCGTCGCCCGCCGCGACAAGGGTCTCTTTCTGCGCTGCGCCGATCGGGCCGAAGGTCAACTCGGTGCGGCTCAGCTGACGTTCGATTACCACCGGCGGCAGCTTGGTCGCGCCCTCCAGCAAGACGGCGAGCTCCTTCGGGTGGGCCAGCGACCATTTGCGCGCCGTCTCATAGGCGGCGAGCACGCGCCGGACGATGTCGGGATTTTCCGCGGCGAAACTCTCGCGCGTGTTGAGGACGCCCCAGCTGTTGGCGGCGGGGTTGCGGTAGAACAGCACGGCGCCGTCGTCGATCTCGGCGGAGGCCATGATCGGGTCGAGCCCTGCCCAGGCGTCGACGTCGCCCCGGGTCAGCGCAAGACGGCCGTCGGCATGCTGCAGCAGGACGAGGCGCAGATCCTTTTCGGTCAATCCGTTGGCGGCGAGGGCGCGGATGAGGAAGATATGCGGATCGGTGCCGCGGGTGACGGCGACGGACTTGCCCTTGAGATCGGCGACCGAGGCGATCCCCGTCTCCTTGCGGGTGACGAGGGCGGTCCATTCGGGGCGCGAATAGACATAGACGGCTTTGATCGGATTGCCGTTGATGCGCGCGATCAGCGCCGCGGCGCCGGCCGTCGAGCCGAAGTCGAGCGATCCGGCGTTCAGAAATTCGAGCGCCTTGTTGGAGCCCGCGGACTGGACCCAGCGGATGGCGACGCCGTCTTTGGCGAATTCATCCTCGAGGATTTTCTTGTCCTTCAGAACGATCGAGACGGGATTATAGGTCGCCCAGTCGATGCGGATTTCGCTCGGGGCGGCTTTTGCGCCGAGCGCGGCCGCCATCGTCAAGGCGAAGGCGAGGGAGGCTAGGATGTGCCGGAAGCGGATGGACATGGCGGCCTCGTCTGGATCGAGATGCCCATAGTTCATAAGGACGGTAGACTTAATGTCAATATGTGCGCCGATGGGATGACAGTGTGGGCCGAGGCGTAGGGTCGTTTGCTCTTCTTGGGCGAGGGCTGCGCATGGCGGTGCAATCCAAGCCTTTCAGCAGCGATCCCATGCTTGAGTCCGGCCTGTCCCGATTTTCTCGACCGCAACCAGTGGCGTTCAGGCCCCGGACGGAGGATCGGGATCCGTCGGGTGTCCGATGGCGAGGCGAGCGACATCTGCATCCGCAGCACGCCTGCTACCGATGAGATTCTGGCGGTGATCAAACGCATCGAGGCCTCGCCCTGCCGCCGATGTTTTCGCGACGGCCGACGCGTTCAACACGCGCAAAGGAGCATTTTCGGGAGAGGCGGCGATCGCCGATGAAATCATCGGCGAGGCCATCGTCTTGGGTTTGCCCTGATCGGATCGACAGCTGCGGTCGGTCGCGAAAAATTCAACCTATTTTTTCGGCCGCGGAACTGTTGACGGGCGCGGTGTCCAGGGCTTGGCCTTTTCGATAGGCGGTCTTCTTGTAGACATCGCCTTCTTTGAAGATCTTGGTCGTCCATCCGGATTTCCAGACGATCACTGCGGCGTCGCCCTCGCGCGTCCAGGGACCGCTCATGTCCTCGTCGAGCGTCGCCCGGGCCGTTCCATCCGCGCCGAGCGTGATCTCGAATTCCTCGCCGACGCTGTCCTTGACCTTCCAGACGCCTTCGAGTTCGCTGGCGCCGCCCGCCGCCGGCTTTTTGCTGATGCCGCCCATTGTCTCCGCCCGCCCTTAGGATTTCGATCGAGTGTGCATCCGAACAATCGACCGTCGCAAACGAAAATTCTCGCCGGCTCCGCGCGGCGCTATCCAGGATAGACGATGACCGACGAAGACAATCGACTGCGGCGCGCGGTGCGGCTTGTCGCCATACTTAATCTCAGCTTCTTCGGCGTCGAATTCGCCGTGGCTCTGGCGATCGGCTCGGTGTCCCTCATTGCCGACAGCGCCGATTTTCTCGAGGACGCCGCGATCAATTTCTTGATCTTTGCGGCGCTCGGCTGGAGCGCGGCGCAGCGCGCCCGCGTCGGCATGGCGCTCGCCGCCATCCTGCTCGCGCCGGCGCTCGCCTTTCTGTGGATGCTTTGGCAAAAATTCGGCGCGCCTGTTCCGCCGAACGCGGGGGCGCTGACGCTCACGGGTTTTGGCGCTTTCGCCGTCAATCTGCTCTGCGCGTTCATCCTGGCTCGGTACCGTCATCACAGCGGCAGTCTGACCAAGGCCGCGTTTCTGTCGGCGCGTAATGACGTGCTCGCCAATGTCGCGATCATCGCCGCGGGACTTGCGACGCTCTACGCGCCGTCCATCTGGCCGGATATCCTCGTCGGACTTGGCGTCGCCTTGATGAATCTCGACGCTGCGCGCTCGGTCTGGACCGCCGCGCGGAGCGAACATCGCCTCGCCAGAACGCAAGCCTGACAACCGCCGCCGCAGACGCGGTTTATATGATGTTGATCCAGCAAAAATCGCGCGCCGCATGCGCGGGAGGCGAAGGCCCCATGCGGCCTCCGTGGCTTGCCCCGCGTCGGCGGGCCGCCATATTCGATCCGCATTGGCGGCAGAGAGCGGGCGCTTGCCGCCCTCGATCGAGGGGCTAAAAGATCTCTGCGCCCGTCCGCTATCAGGAGAACAAGCATGAGCGTTACCACCGCCGCCGCTTCTGGCGACTTCACCCTCGGCGACATCAAGATCCACCGGCTCGGCTTCGGCGCCATGCGCATCGTCGGCAAGGGGGTGTGGGGCGGACCGGCCGAGGGCGGCGAAAGCCTTGCCGTCCTGCGCAGGCTTCCCGAGCTCGGCGTCAATTTCATCGACACGGCCGACAGCTACGGCCCCTTCATCAGCGAGGAGCTGATCGCCGAGGCTCTTTATCCTTATGACGGATTGTTGATCGCGACCAAAGGCGGTTTGACGCGGCACGGCCCCGACATATGGGCGCCGGTGGGGCGCCCTGAATATCTGCGCCAATGCGTGTTGATGAGTCTGCGCCGCCTGAAGATCGACCGCATCGATCTCTGGCAATTGCACCGCGTCGATCCGAAAGTGCCGCGCGAGGAGCAATTCGGCGTCATCCGCGACATGCAGAAAGAGGGGCTGATCCGCCACGCCGGCCTGAGCCAGGTGACGATCGACGACATCAAGGCGGCTGGCAAATTCTTCAACGTGGTCTCGGTGCAAAACCTCTACAATCTCGTCGACCGCACAAGCGAGGACGTGCTCGATTATTGCACGAAAGAGGGCGTCGGCTTCATCCCCTGGTTCCCGCTCGCGGCCGGCAAACTGGCGCGGCCGGGGACTTTGCTCGACGCGATCGCCAAGAAGAAAGGCGCGACGACAAGCCAGGTCGCATTGGCGTGGACGTTGCGGCGCAGCCCGGTGATGCTGCCGATCCCTGGCACAGGAAGCGTCAGCCATCTTGAGGAAAACGTCGCCGCCGCGGCGATCGAGCTGAGCGACGAGGAGTTTGCCGGTCTCGATCAGGCGGGCCGCGCCGCGGCCTAGCGCGTCCCCCCAAGACCTGACGATCCGGCGCCCGCCCCTGACCGGGGTGGGTCGCCTTTCGCACGCGGGCGTGCTAGCTGACGGGTTCGCCCTTTTCATGCCGGCCGCCCGAAACGCTCCCGCAGCGCATGTCGCCGACAACCTGCAAAAGCCAAAAAGAAAACGTCCATGAGTGAATTTTTCCGCGAAGTCGACGAGGACTACCGCCGCGAGCGCCTCGCCAAAATATGGACGAAATATCAGGGGTGGTTCATCGGCGCCGCGGTTTTGCTCGTCGCCGCGACCGCCGGCTGGCGCATCTATCAGCATTTTCATCTGCAGGCGGCCGAGGCGGCTGGCGCGCGCTATGAGGCGGCGTTGAGGCTGTCGCAGGATGGGAAATCCGCCGAAGCCGAAGCTGAATTCAAGGAGATTGCGGCCTCGGGGCCGAAGGGCTATGCGACGCTGGCCCATCTTCGCGCCGTCGATGAGATCGTCGGCCGCGATCCTGCGGCGGCGATCGCGGCCTATGACGCGCTCGGGGCCGATCCGACTTTCGACCAATCCTTCAAAGAGGCGGCGCAGACCCGCGCAGCGGTGCTGCGCGTCGATCGGGACGATCCGAAGGCGTTCGAGGAAAAATATGGCGCGCTGGCGCAGCCCTCCTTCACCTACCACGACACCATCCGCGAATTGCTCGCTCTGGCCGCATTCAAGCGCGAAGATTTCGAGGCGGCCGGGCGCTGGCTCGATATGATCGTCGGCGATCCGCGCGCGCCGGGGCCGCTGCGCCAGCGCGCGGAGGCTTTTCTTGGCTTGGTTCAGGCCGGCAAGCTTTCGCCGGCGCCTGCCGAGCCGCTGTCAACGCCGGCGCCGCCGGCCGCCGAGGCCCCGGTTTTGCCCGAAACGTCGGCTTCGCCCCCTGCTGCGCCTGCCGAACCGTCGGCGCTGAAGCCCGGCGCCGAGGCCGCGCCCGAGACGCCGCCAGCTGAAGCGGCTGTTCCCGAGCCGCAAAATCCGGTCGCTGAAGCGCCGCCGGCAAGCGCATCCGCGCCCGACGAAAATTCCGCCAGCAAAAGCGCCGCGCCGCCGCCGCCGGAACCGGAGAAGAGCGGCGCGGAGCCTGACGCCGCGCCGCCCGCCGCCGCGCCGGGCGCGCCGGCGCAACCGAACTGATGTTCACGATCGCCATAATCGGGCGCCCCAACGTCGGCAAATCGACTTTGTTCAACCGTCTCGTCGGCAAGCGGCTGGCGCTCGTTGACGATCGCCCGGGCGTCACCCGCGACCGGCGCGAGGGAGAGGCCCGGCTTGGCGATCTCGTCTTCAAGATCATCGACACGGCCGGGCTCGAGGAGGGCGCCGCGGCTTCCCTCTCGGGGCGCATGCGCGCGCAGACGGAACGGGCGATCGAATCTGCCGACGCGGTCTTCTTCCTGTTCGACGCGCGTCTCGGTCTGACCCCGGACGACCGCTTTTTTGCAAATCTCGTGCGGCGCGCCGACAAGCCGCTGATCCTCATCGCCAATAAGGCCGAAGGGCGAATTGGCGAAGCCGGCGCGCGGGAAGGCTATGATCTCGGCCTTGGCGATCCGGTGCCTCTGTCCGCCGAGCATGGCGACGGGATGTCGGATCTTTACAGCGCCATCCGCGAGGCGCTGCCGGAGCAGACCGAACTGCCGGCCGAGGAAGAGGAAGGCGAGACGCGGCTCATTCTCGGCGAGGATGAGGATGGCTCCGAGCTCGATCCGACCAAGCCGCTGCGCATCGCCATCATCGGGCGCCCGAACGCCGGCAAATCGACGCTGCTCAACACGATTATCGGCCAGGACAGGCTTCTGACCGGCCCTGAGCCGGGGCTGACGCGCGACACCATCGGCATCGACTTCGAATGGGGCGGCCGCAAGATCAAAATGTTCGACACGGCGGGCCTGCGCCGCCGCGCCAAGGTGGAAGACAAGCTCGAAAAGCTTGCAGGCCATGACGCGGTCCGCGCGGCGAAATTCGCCGAGGTGGCGGTTCTGCTGCTTGACGCGACCATTCCGTTCGAGAAGCAGGATCTGACTCTGGCAGATCTCGTCGAACGCGAGGGCAGGGCGCTGGTCATCGGCGTCAATAAATGGGATCTGATCGAGCATCGCGGCGCAAAGCTCTCTGAGCTGCGCGAGGAGGCGATCCGCCTGTTGCCGCAGGTGAAGGGCGCCCCTGTCGTGCCGCTGTCCGGCGCTACCGGCGATGGCGTCGGCAAGCTGATGGAGGCGATCTTCCGCGTCCATGAGGTCTGGAACAAACGCATCTCGACGGCGCGGCTGAACCGCTGGCTCGCTGGCGCGCTGGAGCAGAGCCCGCCGCCCGCCGTCTCAGGCCGTCGCATCAAGATCCGCTACATGACGCAGCTGCGCGCGCGGCCGCCCTATTTTCTCCTGTTCGGCAATCAGCTCGACGCTTTGCCGGCGAGCTATGAGCGCTATCTCGTCAACGGCCTGCGGCAGGCCTTCGATCTGCCCGGCGTGCCGATCCGCATCTCCAAGAAAACGAGCGACAACCCCTATGCGGACCGCAAAGCGCGCCAGAGATAGGCGCCGCCCCGTTGCGCGAGACATGGGTCAGGACCGATCCGCCCCTTGAACCAAGCTTGCCGGCGATCGAAGCGATGGCGCGGCGGCTCTGCCCCGGCGCCATTGTCTGCCGCGCGGAGGAAATTCCTGGCGGTCTGATCAACGCCAATTTCCGGCTCGACCTTGCAGGCGACCCACATCGCAATCGGTTGCTTTTGCGCTACTGGCGGCGCGGGCGCGCGGACGCCGACAAGGAAGTCGCGCTGCTGCATTCCCTCAAAGGGCAAGTTCCTGTTCCCGCCGTTCTTGCGACCGGGGCGGCGGATTCCGAGTTTGGGCTGCCCTACGCCTTCATGGAATGGATCGAGGCGGAGAGTCTGCACAGCGCCGCAGCCGGGTTGGCTTCGGCGGCCCTGCACGAGCTTGGCCTTGCCGCCGGCGGGACGCTCGCCGCCATTCATGGCGTGCGGTTTCCGCGACAGGGTTTTTTTGGCGCCGATCTCGCCCCCGACGGCGGATATGACGCGAGCGTCGACGGACAACTGGCCTGGCTGAATAAGACGCTCGGCCGCGATCAGGCCCGCGACCGGGTCGGCGGCGAACTGGCCGAGGCCATCAGCGCCTTTGTCCGGCGCAAAGGGGAGGCGCTGTCGCATGAATGGGCGCGCCGGCCGACGCTGAGCCACGGCGATTTCGATCCGACGAATATTATGGTCAGCCGAGCCGGAATCGGTTTTGCGATTGCCGCCGTGCTCGACTGGGAATTCGCCTTCGCCGGCGGGCCTGCCTATGATTTCGGCCATATGCTGCGCCCGCCGCTGGGCGATCAGGCGGCGTTCGTTGGCGGCCTCTGCGCCGGCTATCGCGCGGCCGGACAGGATTTGGCTGAAGATTGGCGGGAGGCGGCGCGGCTCGCCGATCTGTTGTCCTGGGTCGATTTTATCTCGCAGCCCTTTTGCGGCGCAAAAGCCGCCGCCTCGGCCCGGCTGATGATGGCGCGCTTGATCGCAGCCTGATGTTTGGCAAGCTGAGCGCCTCGACTTATCTTGCCTGACTTGGCGTTCTGCGCCGTAAAAATGGACCCAGCAAAGATGCCGACGACTTTCGCCCAGATCATTCGTCGCATCCTGCTGCGCCTCGCCGAGGCGCTGGTCATTTTCTATGTCGCGCTGGATTCGATTTTTACGCCGATCTTCCGCCCGCTTGTGCGCTGGGCGGCCGGGCTGCGCGTCGTGCGTCGGCTGCAGGATCTTGTCGCCGAGCTGCCGCCCTATGCGATTTTGGCGGCGCTCGCCATTCCCTTCGGCCTCGCCGAGCCGGCCAAGATCTATGCGCTGGTGCTTTTTGCGGGAGGCCGCTGGCTGACTGGCGTCATCCTGATGGCGCTCGCCTATCTTGTCAGCCTGGTCCTCGTCGAGCGCATTTATGACGCGGGGCGGGACAAGCTGCGCACAATCAGCTGGTTCGCCCGGCTGATGGATTGGCTGGTCGCGTTCCGGGATTCGCTGCTTGCCTGGGCTCGCTCCACCAAGGCCTATGCCCTTGCCATGCAGACGCGCCGGCGCGCCGTCGAAATCTTTGGGCGCGTGCGCGCGCAGTTGCGGTTGCGCTAAACGGCGGCTCGCCATTCGTTTTCCGCGCTGCGCTTGCGGCGCTTGCCGGCTCCTCCTATCTTGCCGCCGATGGATCGCCCCTCTGCAAGCAATGATTTCGGCTCCCGCCGCGAGCGGGGCAAGACGCCGCCGTTCGAGATTGGCGACGAAGCCGCCTTCGACCCCTTCGCTCCGGCGCGGCCGCAGAAGCGGCGCTTTCGCGCGGTGCCGATGCGGGTCATCCTGCCCAATCTCGTGACGCTGCTCGCTCTATGCATGGGCCTGACGGCGATCCGTTTTGCAATCGAGAGTCAGTTCGAGGTCGCGGTGATCTTCGTCATCATCGCCGCCGTGCTCGACGGCCTCGACGGGCGGATCGCCCGCGCGCTGCGGGGCGCGACACGATTTGGCGCGGAGCTCGATTCGCTCGCCGATTTCGTCGATTTCGGCGTTGCTCCCGCCCTGATCCTGTATTTCTGGGGCTTGAATGAATTCAAGAGCCTTGGCTGGTTCGCCGCGCTCGTCTTCGCCATCGCGGCGGCGTTGCGCCTCGCCCGCTTCAACGTCATGGCCGACGAGCCGGACAGGCCGGCCTGGCACGCGCATTTTTTCACCGGCATGCCGGCGCCGGCGGGGGCGATCGTCGGCCTTTTGCCGATCTATCTCAGCCTGTCGATCCTCGACGCGCCTCATGGGCGGCTGATGGTTTTGATCTATATTGTCTATGTGATCGCCGTCGCGCTTCTGATGGCGAGCCGGATTCCGCATTTTTCCGGCAAGAAGATCGGCCGCGTTCCGCGCGAATATGTCATCGTCGTGATGTTCGGCGCGGTCGCCTGCCTGCTGCTGTTGGCGACCTTCCCGATGGAGATGCTGATCTTCCTGTCGATTGCCTATCTTGCCTCGATTCCCTTTGCGATTCGCAAGTTCAAGGCGCATGAAGTCGCTGACGCGGCAAAGCTGAAGACGCCCGGCGTCGTGGGGCAGGATATCTGACGCACGCCGGGCGAAGGCAAAAGCGGCTGTTCACAAATGCGCGGTTCTCGATTAGGGTCCGCGCCAATTGTCAGCCGGATTGATCCGTCTTTCGTAGTTTTGGTCTGATCTCGGTTGCGCGGATGTTCTGCGCGGCCACGCAGCCGTTGGGCCTGCCGCCTTCCCGCGGCGGGCGACCGATGTCGGACGCTGCAAATATAAGGAAACAAATGTCGAAGGAAGAATTGCTTGAATTTCCGGGAGTTGTGGTCGAACTGCTGCCCAATGCGACTTTTCGCGTGCAGCTCGAGAATGAGCATGAGATCATCGCCCATACGGCCGGCAAAATGCGCAAGAATCGCATCCGGGTTTTGACGGGCGATAAGGTCCTCGTCGAAATGACGCCCTATGATCTCACCAAAGGCCGCATCACCTACCGCTTCAAGTGAGGCGTTGAAGTGATTGCGAAAGCTGACGGAACGACTATTTGCGGATCGCCGCGATGACGAAGCCGGAGATCGCGGAGGATTTTACGCGGCCGAAGCTCGTTCTGGCTTCAGCTTCGCCGCGCCGGCTTGAACTGCTGCAGCAGATCGGCCTCGAGCCCGACGCGCTGCTGCCTTGCGATCTCGATGAAACTCCCGGCAAAACGGAACTGCCGCGCACGCTCGCCTCGCGCCTCGGGCGCGAAAAAGCCCGCGCCGCCGCGCGCATCGCGTTGAGCCGGCCCGAACTCGCCAAAGCCTATGTGATCGGCGCCGATACGGTGGTCAGCGTTGGGCGGCGCATCCTGCCCAAATGCGAATTGTCCAGCGAAGCCGAGCAATGCTTACAGCTTCTCTCGGGCCGCGCGCATCGGGTTCACACCGGCGTCTGTCTGATCGTTCCGGGCGGGCGCGAGCGTCATAAGCTGATCGAGACTAGAGTCCGCTTCAAGCGGCTGTCGTCGAGCGAGATGGAAGCCTATCTCGAGAGCGGCGAATGGCGCGGCAAAGCCGGCGGCTACGCCATTCAGGGGTTGGCCGGGGCCTTTGTCATCAAGATCATCGGCTCCTATTCCTCGGTGGTCGGCCTGCCGCTTTACGAGACCATCTCGTTGCTCGTCGGCGAGGGCTTTCCGGCCATGACGACGTGGCTGAACCGGGTTTAGAGGACTGCTATGGTTGAGCCGGAAGCCAATCCTGATCCTGCGGCAGACTCCGCCCCCCAGCCCAGGCGGCCGTGCCCGATCTGCGGCAAGCCTGCGGTCGCGGCGATGCGTCCATTCTGCTCGAAACGCTGCGCCGATGTCGATCTGCACCGTTGGCTCGGCGGCGTCTACGCCATCCCGGCGAGCGAGACCGAGGAGGCCGCAAAAGACTCGGCCTCCGAGGACGAATGAAACTTGCAGGCGTTCCGCCGCCGCCGCGGCCTGACGCTGCGCGATAAAGCCGGGTCTCATGTTCTTTCCAGTCTCCAAGATTTTCTGGCTTGTCGCCGAGCCATTGACCTTCTTGATCCTGCTTGCCCTGATCGGCGTCGTCCTCATGTTCACCCGTTTTTGGCGGGCGGGACGGGCGCTGGCGGCGGCGGGGGCCTTTGCGATGGCGCTCCTGTTCCTGACGCCGGTCGGCGTCGCCTTGCTGCTGCCGATGGAGAACCGCTTTCCGCCGCCGCCGGTCGATCTGCCGGCTCCCACCGGAATTATTGTTCTCGGCGGCGCGCTGAACCAGAGCCGCAGCGTCGCGAGAGGACAGGCGACTTTCGGCGGCGACGGCGAACGGCTGATCGCCGGAATTGAACTCTCCAAACGCTACCCCTCCGCGCGCCTCGTCTTCACCGGGGGCTCCGGCAATCTCGTCGAACAGACGATCGTCGAATCGACCGGCGTCAAAAAATTCTGGCTCGATATGGGAGTTCCTCCCGACCGCATGGAATTTGAATCGCGCTCGCGCAACACTTGGGAGAATGCGCTTTTCACGCGCGACCTGCTGCGGCCGAAGCCCGGCGAAACATGGCTGCTCGTCACCTCGGCCTGGCATATGCCGCGCTCGATGGGGATTTTCCGGCGTCTCGGCTTCGATGTGATCGCCTATCCCGTCGCCTATCGCACTTCCGGCGATTCCTCCGACTGGAGTTTCTTGCGTCCGGCGTTCGAGCGCGTCCCGCTGGTTGTTCTCGCCTTTCGCGAATGGATCGGGCTCCTTGCCTATCGCCTGACCGGCAAGACCGACGCTCTCTTCCCCGCGCCTTGAGGTCGGGTTGGACGCTACACGTCCTCCCGCGTCAGAGAGCGGCGCGCGGCGGAGAAAAACTGCCGGCGCATGACGATGACGAAAATCCCCGTGGTCGTCGCCATCAGCACATAGGGGCTGATGAACCAGCCAATATAGGCGAAGGCGAAATAGAAGCTGCGCAGGCCCTTGGCGAAATGGAGGCCCGCGTCGATGGTCATGAAGCCGGCGCGCTTCTGTGCGACTTCTCTGGCGCGGGCGTCCCGATCTTCGGGGCCCGGCGTTGCGCCAAGCAGGATCGCCGCATAGATGAACAGGCGGTAGGCCCAGGCGAATTTGAAGAAGGAATAGCCGAAAATCAGGGCGAGCCCCAAGACCTTCAGCTCCCAGGTCGCCCGTGTGACAACAAGCCCGAGCGGAAGATCGCCGAACACTTTCAGGACGTCGTCGGCAGCGCGCATCGAGGCGGCCGCGCCGCCGAGCAGAAGCAAGGACGTCGAGGCGAAGAAAGCGGCGCCATTCTGCAGGCTCGACATGATGCTGGCGTCGGCGATGCGCGTATCGCGCGACGCCATCGCCCGCATCCACGCCATGCGATGATGGTTCATCAGCACGGACAGGCTGACCTGATCGCCAAAGCCGCGTTCATTGACGAAACGGTAGAGAATCCAGACGCCGATAAAGAAAGCGACGCCGGCGATGTCTGCTGCGGAAAGGCCGGGCATGGATCCCCCCGAGGAAGTTGGGCCGGTCGCGCGCCTTGTTCCGGCGCCTGTTGTGGGCGAAACAGCCTAGCGCGGTTTCATTATCGGATGTTGAATAGACCGCGCCTCGAGGAGAGTTTCCGCCATCGTGACCTATACGCTGATCATCGCCAACAAGAGCTACTCCTCCTGGTCGTTCCGGCCGTGGATTCTAATGCGCCATTTCGGCGTGGACTTCACGGAAATCACCGTGCCGCTCGGCCAGCCGGACACGCGAGCGCAGATCCTGCGCTTCTCGCCGGCGGGAAAATGCCCCGTGCTGCGCGACGGCGACTTCGTCGTCTGGGATTCGCTCGCGATCATTGAATATGTCGCGGAGGCCTTTCCTGAATTGCCGATCTGGCCGCGCGGCCGGGAGGCGCGGGCGCAGGCGCGCTCGCTTTCAGCCGAGATGCATTCAGGCTTCATGGGCGTAAGGTCGCATCTGCCGATGAATTTTCGCCGCAAGGTCGGCGAGCGGGCGCTGACGGAAGAGGCCAGGGCCGACGTCGCCCGCATCGAAGAAGCCTTTGCTGCGGCGCGCGAGACATTCGGCGCCCACGGCCCGTTTCTGTTTGGCGGATTTTCGGCCGCCGACGCGATGTTCGCGCCGGTCGTCAGCCGTCTGCACAGCTACGCCGTTCCCGTGACGCCGCAGACCCGCGCCTATATGGATGCGGTGATGGCGCTGCCCGCTTGGCGCGATTGGAGAGATGGGGCCTTGGCGGAGCCTTGGGCGATCGAGAAATACGACCGGCTTTGATCGCGCGGCTGCTCGATCAGAACATCCGTCTTGAAATGCGAGGACGCTGTGCAACGGCAAAAGGATGGACGGGATCTCGTTGGAGCCGATCGGAATTCGAAATCCGAGATCGACGCTTTTCTGTCGGAGACGGAAAAGCGTCCGGTGATCGCGACAGGCCGCGGCAGGCTGATCTTTGCCCTCGACGCGACGATGAGCCGGCAGCCCACCTGGGATCTGGCGCAGCATCTGCAAGCGCATATGTTCGAGACGGCCGCCGCCCATGGCGGTCTCGATGTGCAGCTCGTCTTCTATCGCGGCTTCAACGAATGCAAGGCCTCGCGATTCTTGAATGGGGGAAAGGCGCTCGCCGCGGCCATGACCCGCATCACCGTCGCCGCCGGCCATACCCAGATCGGCAAGGTGCTCCGCCATGTTCTCGAAGAAGCGGGCAATGCGCCGGTCCGCGCGCTGGTGTTCATCGGGGATGCGATGGAGGAGCGGGCTGATGATCTCGCCGATCTTGCCGGGCGGCTCGGGCTCATGGGCGTCAAGGCCTTCGTCTTTCAGGAGGGCGCCGACCGCGTCGCCGAGCGGGCGTTCCGGCAGATCGCCTTGCTGACCGGCGGCGCCTATGCCACATTTGACGCTGGCGCAGCGCAGCGTCTGGCGGCGCTCCTCTCGGCCGCTGCGGCCTATGCCGCGGGCGGGCGGCAGGCGCTGGAGCTCGAGGCTGCGGACAAAGGCGCTGCGGCGATGCTGCTCCTCAGTCAAATGAGCTAGCGTCGGAACAATTCGTCCGTGCGCCGGATGTCGCGCCCGAAGGTTGAGATCATGCGTCACCGACGAGAATTTACCGGCCTGGCTGGGTCCACGCCGCGCCAGCCCTTTGGAAATTCAAGGGCGCGATGATCTATCTTATCGTCGCCTTTCTCATGCTTTGGCTTTCGCTGGCCGGGCTTCGCGCCTTCGCCAACGCCAATCCGGCGACGCTCGCAAGGGTGATCAGCCGCGGCGGCGGAATAGCTCTGCTTGTCTTCGCCGCCTTTCTCATGGCGCGCGGCGCCGTCTCCATCGCTCTCGGCTTCGGCGGTCTCGGCCTCTGGCTTTTGAAAGGCGGGCGCGGCCCGTTGCTTTCGCTGTTTGGCTGGCCGTCGGCGGCGAGACGGTCCGGCGCCTCCGCGCGGGTCTCCTGCGTCAGATCGGCGATGATCGAGATGCAGCTTGACCATGAGACGGGAAAGATGCGCGGCGTGATCCTGGCGGGCGAGGATGAGGGAAGGCAGCTAGACTCGCTGACGCGCCCGCAGTGTGAAGTCCTCTACGAGCTTTGCCGTCGAGACGATCCGGAGGGCGCCCGCCTTCTGGAAGCATATCTCGATCGCCGGTTTGCCGGCTGGAGTCACGCAGGACAGGCTCAAGGCGACTCGCGGAGCGGCGAGGCGGGGCGTCGCGCTGGGGCCATGACCCAGGATGAAGCGTATGAAGTCCTGGGGCTTGCTAAAGGCGCGTCGCGTGAGGAAGTTGTTCGGTCGCACCGCTCGCTCATGAAAAAGCTTCATCCAGATCATGGCGGGACGACGGATCTGGCGGCGCGGGTTAATGAAGCGAAAGAAGTCCTGATGCGGCGTCATCCGTAGCATCCAGAGGTTTGCGCCAGCCTTCGCAAGAGCGCGTTGCAATCACGCGCAAAGATTGCCGGAAAACGGTTAGTTTTTCGTTGCGAAGCACGACAATCCGCTCTGCTTCAGCGTCCTGCAGGCGTTTTCGGCGCTTTTTTCTTCGAGCCCCGCGAAGCGCGCCCGGTAAAGAGTTTCCGAGCCCTTCTGCACTTTCTCGGTGAAGGGCTGCGCCGAATTAAGCGTCCTGCCGCAGCTGATCCGCGCCTTGGCGAGCAGCGCATTGGCCTTGGCGATATCGTCGGTTGCGCCGATCTGGATCATCCAGCCGCGCGCCGCCGCGGCGGGACGCTGCTCGGCGTTTTTGCCCTCGACGTCCTTCGTCTTTTCGGCCGGCGCCGCCAGACGGGGCGGCTCGGCGCTCGCAACCGCCCGCCGATCCGCCTTTTCAGCCTTGCCCAGCTTTGCCGGCGCGGGCCCGGCGACCCAGCGCATCGTTGAGGGCGTCGCGGTCGGGGGCGCAAAAAAAGCGGCGTTCATGGTCGAGCCGTCGAGAGAGGCGGTCCTGACCGCGACGCGGCGCGCTGCGCCCGGCTCGGCGTCATTTGCCGTGGCGGGGGTGGGCTGCGTCTTGACGGCGCCGGAGACGAAAGCCGGCCGTGGCTTATCGAGCGGCACGTCGGCGGAAATCGACGCGACGCGGATCGGGTCGATCGCCTGCGGCGGCTGCGGCGTAATGGCCCGCAACGTGATCTTCTGCGTCGGAGCTTGAGCCGCCGGCTGCGTGGCGACATAGGCGAGAGCCGCTTTCGGCGCCGGCGCAATCTCGCGCAGGGGCGCCGCCGCTGCGAGCTGTGGGGCCGCTGCCGGCGCGGCCTGCTGCTGCGCCACGGCGCGCGAGGGCAGATCGGTCGGCGGCGTGTCGCGCTCGACCGGCCGTTGTGGCAGATCGCGCAGCACGGAGGCGGTGCGCACGGTTGCGCCATTGCCGATCTGATCCTCGATCAAATCGGCCATGATGCGGTCGCGGGACGGCGCGCTGACGCCGCCCATCACCACCGCGACGATATAATGGCCGTCGCGCTTGACGGAGGTCAGAAGGTTGAAGCCCGAGGCATTGGTGTAGCCGGTCTTGATCCCGTCCATTCCTTCGACGCGGTCCATCAGGCGATTGTGGTTTCGGATCGCTGCGCCGGCAAAATAGAAGGTCCGGGTCGAGAAATAACGATAATAGCGCGGGAAGCGCTCCTGCACCGCGCGGCCGAGGATGGAGAGATCCCGCGCCGTCGTGATCTGGGCGTCGGCGGGAAGGCCCGAAGCGTTGACGTATTTTGTATTGCGCATGCCAAGTTCGCGCGCCTTGCGGGTCATCAGGTCAGCGAAACGATCTTCGTCGCCGCCGACCGCCTCGGCGATGGCGACCGCAATGTCGTTGGCCGAACGTGTGACGATGGCCTTGATGGCGTCATCGACCGAGATGGTCCGGCCGGGCCGAAGCCCGAGCTTGGTCGGCTTTTGCGCGGCGGCCCGGGCGGAAATCGGGATCTCGCTGTCAAGCCGCAGCCTTCCCTGTTCAAGCTGCTCGAACAAAAGATAGAGCGTCATCACCTTGGTGATGGAAGCCGGATGGCGCGGCTCATCCTCGTTGCGGGCGTAAAGCGCCTCGCCGCTGTTGCCGTCGACGACAATTGCCGCGAAGTTGCGGCTCGGCGCGAAGGGGCGCGCCCGCATGTAGCGGACCGAATGCGCGTGGTGCGCTCTGCCGTAATGGCCGGGGAAATGTTTGCCCGCATGATGGCCATGCGACCTTTGCCGCGCCTCTGCCGGTCCGGCGAAGAAGCTGACAGCCGCGACGCTGACCGCCACGAGCAGGGCGAGGCCGGAAAACGCTTCGGCTTTTTTGCTGCGGCGAACGGTCGCACCTAAGTCAAGCATTGAGCGGCGCCCCTGTCAAAATACGATCAATACGCCGCGCGACGCTAAATCCTCCTCGGTTACCGCCGGGTTAAGGGGTAATTTCAAACGTCAGGAATTTGTTGCACTGCACAATAATACGCTGCAACGCGCTTGACGCTTATTGTGCACTGCGGTATAACCAAATCGTGAGCACGGACGCTCATGAACCGCCGCCTCGGTTGGGCGAGTCGGCAATCGCTCAAGGGGAAGACAATGGCGAATACGATCGAAGATTTCCAGAAGTTTGGCAAAACCCAGTTTGAGACGGCTACGGCTTCCTCGCAGGGCGTTGTGAAGGCGCTTCAGGCGATTGCCCAGGAAACCTCTGAGTTTTCCAAGAAGTCGCTCGAAAACGGTTCGGCTTTTCTTGAGAAGCTTCTCGGCGTGAAGTCTTTCGAGTCGGCAATCCAGCTGCAGTCGGAATTCGCCAAGAGCGCCTATGCCGATTTTGTCGCGGAATCGACCAAGCTCGGCGAGCTTTATTCCGCGCTGGCCAAGGAAGCCTTCAAGCCGGTCGAACTCGCGGTCGCCAAGGTTCAGGCCGCCAAGGAATAATTAATAATCTCAGGCGGTTTCTGGGTTGTTCTGGTTGCCCGGGCTTTGGGGTCCGGTTCGACCGGCGGGCTGAAAAGCTCCGCGCTAGTTTCGGATGTCACTCTCTGGAACTCGGGGCTGACCCCGGAGCGTTTTTCGATCGATTGGATTTATTCGGCCGATCTGAAATCGCTCCAGTCTCAGGGAGCTGGATCCTGTCCTTATCCACCCGATGCTCAATCTGACCGGATAGGGCGCGGATGCGGGGTAGATGACATGCGAGCCTTGCGTGAGTTTCGCGCTGATATCGCCTCCTTTGTGAGCCCGGCTATACGCCGGGCTTTTTTATTGTCGGGCTTCAGGTCGACTGTCTCCTTTCAGCCCCGCCTCGCGGACCCTCGCCGCAGCCGCAGCCGCCGCGGCGCAATTTTTGCTAATTCCCTTCGGGCGTGGGCAGGTCGAACCCGAATTTCATCTGTGCGTTGGCGTAAATGGCGAGAATGCCGCGACCAATTCGCTCTTGCCGGAACTGACTGCGCATTGTTCACTGGAGCTTCGTGGTCGGCGTACCTAAATGACATATGCAATGAGGGCGGGGAGAGTTTGTGACGCGCGCAACTGGTCATCGGTCGGTTCTATTCGGGATGCAAGCGCCGGTGCGGGGGGGCGTCGTTGGCGTCTGCGACGATGCTCGACCGGACCCCGTTCGACCGCAGCAACGCGCGGACCATGACCAAGCGGACCCAATTCGCGCGCGCTTTGCGCCCTTGGCCGCAGGGAAGGACGACAAGGAAAAAAAGGGGGGAGACGGCGGCGCCGGCCAGGGAACCGCCGTTATTACGCGCACCAAGACGCAGACCCGCCGGCCGAGCATGTACCGGGTTCTGCTTTTGAATGACGACTATACGCCCATGGAGTTCGTCGTCGCCGTCTTGAAGAAATATTTCAACAAGGGGCCGGAAGAAGCCACCCGCATCATGCTTCATGTCCACCAGCATGGGGTCGGAGAATGCGGCGTCTTCACCTACGAAGTCGCCGAGACCAAAGTGACGCAGGTCATGGATTACGCGCGCAAGCACCAGCACCCCCTGCAGTGCATCATGGAAAAGAAATGAGAGGTTGGAGCCAATGCCGTCCTTCTCCCGCAATCTCGAACAGTCGCTCCACCGCGCGCTCGCTGTAGCCAACGAGCGCCACCATGAATATGCGACGCTCGAGCATCTGCTGTTGAGCCTGACCGACGACACCGATGCGTCGTCGGTGCTCCGGGCCTGTTCGGTCGATCTCGATCAGCTGAAGAAGAACCTGCGCGACTATATCGAGCAGGAGCTCGACAACCTCGTCGGCGACGGCCGCGAGGACGCCAAGCCGACGGCCGGATTTCAGCGCGTCATCCAGCGCGCCGTGATCCATGTGCAATCGTCGGGGCGCGAGGAAGTCACCGGCGCCAATGTCCTCGTCGCGATTTTCGCCGAGCGGGAGAGCCACGCGGCCTATTTCCTGCAAGAGCAGGACATGACCCGCTATGATGCGGTGAATTACATCAGCCACGGCATCGCCAAGCGTCCCGGTCTGTCCGATCCCTCCAAGACGCCGCGCGGCGCGGAGGAAGATCCCGAGTCGCGCGAGGCCAAGGAGGGCAAGGACACGGGCGAGTCAAAGAAGAAGGAAGGCGCGCTCGACGCTTATTGCGTCAACCTCAACAAGAAAGCGCGCGACGGACGCATCGATCCGCTGATCGGCCGCGAGGCCGAGGTGCAGCGCACGATCCAGGTCCTGTGCCGTCGCCACAAGAACAATCCGTTGCTTGTCGGCGATCCCGGCGTCGGCAAGACGGCCATCGCCGAAGGTCTGGCGCGCAAGATTGTCAAGAGCGAGGTTCCAGAAGTTCTGGCCGAGGCGACCGTCTTCGCCCTCGACATGGGAACGCTCCTGGCCGGTACGCGCTACAGAGGTGATTTCGAAGAGCGCTTGAAGCAGGTGATGAAGGAAATCGAGAACCACAAGAACGCGATTTTGTTCATCGACGAGATTCACACCGTGATCGGCGCCGGGGCGACCTCCGGCGGCGCCATGGACGCCTCGAATCTGTTAAAGCCGGCGCTGGCCCAGGGCACGCTGCGCTGCATCGGCTCGACCACCTACAAGGAGTACCGCCAGTACTTCGAAAAGGACCGCGCCCTGGTGCGGCGGTTCCAGAAGATCGACGTCAATGAGCCGTCCGTTCCCGACGCCATCGAGATCATGAAAGGCCTCAAGCCTTACTTCGAGGAATTCCATAAGATCCGCTACACCAATGAGGCGATCAAGGCCGCGGTCGAGCTTTCGGCGCGCTATATCCATGATCGCAAATTGCCGGATAAGGCGATCGACGTGATCGACGAGACCGGGGCCAGCCAGATGCTGCTGCCGGAGAACAAGCGCAAGAAGACGATCGGGATCAAGGAGGTCGAGGCGACCATCGCGACGATGGCGCGGATTCCGCCCAAAACCGTGTCGAAGGACGACGCCGAGGTGCTTGAGCATCTGACTCAAACGCTGGAGCGGGTGGTTTACGGCCAGAACGCGGCGATCAGCGCCTTGACCTCCGCCATCAAACTGGCCCGCGCCGGGCTGCGCGACGGCGAGAAGCCGATTGGCAGCTATCTCTTCTCGGGACCAACCGGCGTCGGCAAGACCGAAGTCGCGCGCCAGCTTGCCGTCGCTCTCGGCGTCGAGCTCGTCCGCTTCGACATGTCGGAATATATGGAGCGCCACACCGTGTCCCGGCTGATCGGCGCGCCTCCCGGCTATGTCGGCTTCGACCAGGGCGGCTTGCTCACCGATTCGATCGACCAGCATCCGCATTGCGTGCTGCTTCTCGATGAAATCGAAAAGGCGCATCCAGACCTCTACAACATCCTGTTGCAGGTCATGGATCACGGCAAGCTGACCGACCACAGCGGCAAGCAGGTTGATTTCCGCAACGTCATCTTGATCATGACGACGAATGCGGGCGCGTCCGACATGCAGCGCGAATCTTTCGGCTTTACTGCGGGCAAGCGCAAGGGAGAGGATGTCGAGGCGATCAACCGCATGTTCGCGCCGGAATTCCGCAACCGGCTCGATGCGGTCGTCACCTTCGGCCATCTGCCGCATGAAGTCATCGTCAAGGTCGTCGACAAGTTCATCATGCAGCTTGAGGCGCAGCTGGCCGACCGCAATGTCACGATCGAGCTTGCCGACGACGCGCGCGCCTGGCTGGTCGAGCATGGCTATGACGAGCGGATGGGCGCAAGGCCGATGGCGCGGGTGATCCAGCAGACCATCAAGACGCCGCTCGCCGATGAGGTGCTGTTCGGGCGCCTCAAGAACGGCGGCACGGTGCGGGTCGTGGTCACCGAGGAAGATGGCGAGAAGAAGCTGGGATTCGTGTTTCCCGAAGGTCCCGTGTTGCCGCGCCCCGAGCGCGACATCGTCGAGGCCGGCAAGAAACGCGTCAGGTCGGAGCCTGAGGTGCGCCGCGCCAAATCCCGCAAGCTGAAGGGCGCCGAAGGGGACGACGACGAAGACGCCGGCGACGATGACGAAGCCGAACCCTTCGCCGATGAATCGGAGACGAAGCACTGAGGCGGGTTTCGCGATCCGCCCTGTGGATCTGAAAAATGGAAA
This sequence comes from Methylocella silvestris BL2, assembly GCF_000021745.1. NCBI lineage: Bacteria > Pseudomonadati > Pseudomonadota > Alphaproteobacteria > Hyphomicrobiales > Beijerinckiaceae > Methylocella > Methylocella silvestris. Next base: position 825,914 of record NC_011666.1, on the reverse strand, counting down.
GCGATTCCGGATTGAAGCGCTTTCCGCCTGCTGAGGTCTGAAGAAAAAAAGCCGCGCCGCCGTCGCGGCTTTTTTATTGAACCATCGCAGCCGTTGGGGCGGCCCAAGCAGGGCCGAGGCTCTATTTCGCCTCCGCCAGCGCCGCGACGATCTTGTCGCGGATCGGAACGAGCGTCTCCGGCTTGGCCATTTCGCCGCTATGCTTGCGCAATTCCACATGGCTCCAGCGCGGTACGATATGAACGTGGAGATGGAACACGGTCTGGCCGCCCGCCGGTTCATTATATTGCAGGATCGTCAGCCCCTCGGCGCCGAGGGCCGCCTTCACCGCGCGGGCGATTTTTTGCACCCGCGGCGCGAGGGCTGAGAGCGCTGCGGGATCGGCGTCGAGCAGGTTTCGGGAAGGGGTTTTGGGCACGACGAGCACATGGCCGTCCGCCTGGGGCATGACATCCATGAAGGCGAGAACGTGATCGTCCTCAAAGACCTTCAGGCAAGGAATCTCGCCGCGCAGGATTTTCGCGAAAATATTGCTGTCGTCATAGGGCGGCGACTCCATCGGTTGAGCTCCGTTTCAAAGTTTCCATACGGCCTTCGCGAGGACCAGCGATAGAGCGCCGGCGCGCGCCGTCAAGCGTTTCGCCGGCTCGCATCCGGACCGGTCAAAAACTCTCCGCCTCGTCGGTTCTCTTGAACGGCGTTAAGCCGGAATATTCTTCGAGCGCCAGATCGGAGTGGATCCGCTCGCGGCGCAGATATTCGCCAATCGCCTGCGCGAAGCGGGGATCGGCGATTTCATGCGCCGAATAGGTTGGGACCGGGCCATAGCCTCGCGCGAGCTTATGCTCGCCCTGTGCGCCGGCTTCGACGCGGGCGAGGCCGCGCTCGATCGCAAATTCGATCGCCTGATAATAGCAGACCTCGAAATGGAGAAAGGGCCGCTCCTCGATCGCCCCCCAATTGCGGCCATAGAGCGCGTCATCGCCAATAAAATTGATCGCGCCCGCGATATAGCGTCCGGCCCGCTTCGCCATCACGAGAAGGATGCGGTCGGCCATCGTCGCGCCGACCATGGAGAAGAAGGCGCGCGTCAGATAGGGCGCCCCCCATTTGCGCGCGCCGGTGTCGGTATAAAAATCAAAGAAGGCGTCCCAATGCGCTTCCGAAATCGAGGAGCCGGTCAGACGCTCGATTTCGACGCCGCCCAGAAGCGAGTCGCGGCGCTCGCGTCGGATCATCTTGCGTTTGCGCGAGGCGAGATCGTCGAGAAAAGCGGCGAAATCCACATAGCCCTTGTTGATGAAATGAAACTGCTGGCCCGTGCGCAGGAGAAATCCCGCCGCGCCGAGCTCCGTCCATTCGTCTTTGGTCGGGAAGGTGATGTGAATCGAGGAGGCCTGCGCCTTGGCGCGCCAGGCGCGCAGTCCCGCGATCAACATTTGCCGGGCGGCCGCGCCATGACCGGGGGCCGTCAAGAGCCGCGAGCCCGTGGCCGGGGTAAAGGGCACGGCGACCTGGATCTTCGGATAATAGTCGAGGCCGGCGCGGCGATAGGCGTCGGCCCAGCCGAAGTCGAATACATATTCGCCCATCGAATGGGATTTTACATAGGTCGGCGCCGCCGCAGCGAGGCGCCCGCGTCTATCCTTGACGAGCACATGGGCGCTGCCCCATCCGGCGGCCGCCCCGACCGATCTTGAGGCCTCCAGCGCCTTCAGAAAAGCATGCGTCAGGAAGGGGCTAAATCGTTCGCGCGTGCGGCCGTCCTCCACGGTCGCGACATGGCCGAGGTCGAGATCCGTCGCCGTCGCGCCGCTCTGCTGCGGATTGGCGCAGGCGTCCCATTCCGCCGCGTCGATCGTCGCCATGGAGGTCGCGATTTCGATTTTATAAGGCTCTGGCATCGGCGGACGGTCTTCCTTCAGCTCGGACTTCGCAGCCGCGTCACAAAGGAGACACTGGAGCCGCATGCAAGGTCAAGGCGCACGCCTCTTGGCGAGGAGACCGCGGCGGGTTTCGATGATCGCTTCAGCGGCCTCTAGCCCCGTAAAATAGGCGCCATGCGCGGTCGAGAAACTGTGCGTCGAGCAGGCTTCGCCGGCAAAGAAAAGCCGTCCGTCGACGGGCGCGGCGAGCCTTTGGCGCGCATCGGAATGGCCGGGCGAGGCGTAGGAATAAGAGCCGCGCGAAAAAGGATCGCTCGCCCAGGCGGTTTCACTCAAATGGCCGAGCCTCGCCACGGTCTGCGCGCCAAAAAGGCGCGACAACTCGCCGCGCGCAAAGTCGAGAAAGGCGCGATTGCCGGCGCCCTCGAGCTCGCGGGCTAGGCCGCCGCCGAAATAGCCCTCGATCACAGGCTGGCCGAAGGGACGCAGCTGGTAGTTGCCCGTCTGCGTCCGGGTTGGATCGCCGAAAAAATGCCCCGCCGCGGGCAGGTCGGCCGTCCCGATCGTCATGACGAGCTTGTTGGCGACGCCAAGCGGCAGGCCCGCCGCCGCCTCTGTTTTTTCCGGCAGGGCAGGGCGAAAGACGATGGCCTCCGACGCGATGAGCGACGCCGGCACGGTGATGAGCGCGGCCTTTGTGGTGAGTCGGCCCTGTGTCGTCTCGATCAGGATGCTCGGCCCGCTATGGTCGATCAGCGTGACGGCGCAGCTGAGCCTTATGGGCAGCGCGTCCCCGAACGCCTTGATCGTTGCGCCATATCCCTCGACAATTCGCCAATTGACGCCGCTGTCGGCATAGCGCCCCCAGTCGGCGACGGAAACATGTTCCAGCTCCGCGCCATTGATATAGGTGCTGATCGCGTCGATCATCGAATTGAAGCGGCCGGCCGGCTCAAGCAGCCTGTCTGCGGAAAAATCGCCGCGGCTCGTGTCGGCCGCCTCAAGGCGGGCGAAAAATGCGTTCGACGCCGCGGCAGCGGCGGCGCGATCTGCGCCGGAAAAGGCGGCGTCGAAACTTTGGCGTCCCCAATCGGGTTCGGTTTCGTCGACGGTGAAGCCGAGGCCGCCGGCGATTTTTGTCCAGGGATTGCGATCGGCTGAATGCAGCCAGGCGCAACCGAGGTCGAGCGCGAAACCCTGTTCGATTTGCGTGTGCGCGCGGCCGCCGATGCGCGCGCGCGCCTCAAGGATGGTAAAGGACAGGCCGTCGCGCTGAAGACGCTTGCCGGCAGACAATCCGGCCGCGCCGGCGCCGATGATCACGGCGTCGAAATCGGCGGGCGTTTGAGCCATTGACGGATCCTTTCTGGCGGCGCGTTTCACTCCGAACGGCCGCGATATTGCAGAGGACTAAAATATGGGCGCCGCAAGGCGAAACTGCTTCGGCGTTTGCCGCGATCTTCGGAAAAGAGGAACCAAGTGACCAGCATCTGGAGCACGAAATCGATAGCGAGCCTGAAGGCCGAGGCGCATGAGGCCGAATTCGGATCGGAGACGCCCAATCTGCGCCGCACCCTGTCTCTCGCCAGCCTCATATCGCTCGGCATCGGCTGCATCATCGGCGCCGGCATTTTCGTTCTGACCGGCCACGCCGCCGCCGCTTATGCTGGGCCGGCGATCAGCCTCTCCTTCGTGCTCGCTGGCCTCGTTTGCGCGCTTGCCGGACTTTGCTACGCCGAAATGGCTTCGACCGTTCCCGTCGCAGGCAGCGCCTATACTTATGCCTATGCGACGCTTGGCGAATTCATCGCCTGGATCATCGGCTGGGACCTTCTGCTCGAATACGCCTTTGGCGCTACGACGGTCGCCATCGGCTGGTCCGGCTATGTCGTCAGTTTCCTGCGCGATTTTCATATCGGAATTCCCGCTGCTCTCGCCGGGGCGCCTTTCGCCTTCGATCCGGCGAGCGGCGCCTGGACTCACACCGGCGCCTTGGTCAACGCCCCGGCGGTGGCGATCGTGCTGGCGCTGACCGCGCTGCTCGTCGTCGGCGTCAATGAATCGGCGAAAGTGAATAACATCATCGTCGCGATCAAGCTGGCGATTATCGTGGTCTTCATCCTTGCGGGCCTGTCTTCGGTCTCCACCGCAAATTGGGTGACGAGCGCCAATCCCGACGGCGCTTTCATCCCGCCGAACGCCGGCCCCGGGGAATATGGCTGGAGCGGCATATTGCGCGGCGCGGCTGTTGTGTTTTTCGCTTATATCGGCTTCGACGCGGTCTCGACGGCGGCGCAGGAGGCGAAAAATCCGCAACGCGACATGCCGCTCGGCATCCTCGGATCGCTCGTCATCTGCACCGTGCTCTACGTGCTGGTCAGCATCGTGATCACCGGCATCGTTCCGTTCGACCGCCTCAGCGTTCCAGATCCGATCGCCCTTGGCGTCGATGTGATCGGGCTCCGCTGGCTCTCGACGGTCGTGAAACTCGGCGCGATCCTCGGCCTCAGCTCCGTCGTGCTTGTGCTTCTGCTCGGCCAGACGCGCGTTCTTTATTCCATCGCGCGCGACGGGCTGCTGCCGCCGATCGCGGCCAAGGTGCATCCGCGTTTTCGCACGCCCTATCTGACGACGATCGGCACGGGCCTGATCGTCGCGGTCATGGCCGGCGTGCTGCCGATCGGCCTCGTCGGCGAGCTTGTCAGCATCGGCACTTTGTTCGCCTTTGCGATTGTGTGCGCCGGCGTGCTTTTCCTGCGTTACACGCATCCGCAGATTCACCGGCCGTTTCGGGCGCCGCTGATCGCGATCGTGGCGCCGCTTGGCGCGGCCGCCGCGGTGGTTCTGATGCTCGGCCTTCCGCGCGATACGTGGATTCGCTTCGCGATCTGGCTCGCGATCGGACTCATCCTTTATTTCACTTATGGACGCCGGCACAGCCGGCTTGCGCGCGCCGCCGAGTGATCGATTATACGGCGTCAGCCTCGATGCGGCGCAAACGGTCGAGTACGCCCTGGAGAATATAAGCGGCCGCCATCTTGTCGACGACCTCGGCGCGCTTCAGGCGCGAGACGTCCTGATCGATCAGCGAGCGTGTAACGGCCGCCGTCGACAGGCGCTCGTCCCAATAGACAAAGGGCTTTGACACGAGCGCGCTGAGACTGCGCACGAAGGCGCGCGTCGCCTGCACGCGCGGACCCTGCGATCCGTCCATGTTGAGCGGCAGGCCGATGATCAGGGCGCCGGCGTCGAATTTTTCGGCCAATTCGATCAGCCTTACGGCGTCCTTGCTGAATTTGATCCGCTGAATCGTCTCAAGCGGGGTGGCGATGCGGCGCTCCACATCCGACAGCGCGAGCCCGATCGTTTTCGTGCCGAGATCGATCCCGATCAGACGCTGCCGCGGCCCGACGCGCGCCGGCAGATCGGCGACTTCAAGAATTTCAGCAGCCATCGGCCTTGTCCCGCATTCCCTTCAGGCGCTCAACATTGCTACAAACCCGGCGCTATCGATGGAGGTTTGCATGAAACTGGTGTGGCTAGGACATTCGGCGTTCCGCGTCGAGCTCGACGGCGCGGTCATACTGATCGACCCGTTTCTCAGCGGCAATCCGAAATTCAACGGCAGCGTCGCAGAGGCTTCCGCCGGGGCGACCCATATCGTTCTGACCCATGGCCATGACGATCACATCGGCGACGCCCCGGACATCGCGAAGGCGACCGGAGCGCAGATCGTCGCCAACTTCGAAGTCTGCATGTTTCTCAATGGCAAGGGCGCCGAAAACATCAATCCCGGCAACACCGGCGGCTCGATCGATTGCGGCGCCTTCGTGGTGAGCCTGACGCAGGCGCTTCATTCGTCGGGGACGACGGAGAACGGACAGTCGATCTATCTTGGCAATCCGAATGGCGTCGTCATCACGCCGAAGCAAGGTCCGACGCTCTATCATATGGGCGACACCGAGATCTTTTCGGACATGGCGTTGATCGCCGAAATCTACAATCCGCAAATCGGCATCGTTCCGATCGGCGACCGCTTCACCATGGGGGCGAAGACCGCGGCGCTCGCGGTCCGGCGCTACTTCAAGTTCGACGCCGTCGTTCCGTGCCACTACGGCACCTTCGGCCTGCTTGACCAAAGCCCGGACGCTTTCATCGCCGCGCTGGGCGGCTCCGGCGTCAAGGTCGATGCGCCGGCGATCGGCGGCCATATGATCTATTGAGGCGTTTTCGAAAACGCCGCAGGCTTTCGGCGCTCTATCGTTCGAGGCGGCGGCGCAACCAGGCCAGAATTTTGCCGGCGGCGACGTCGCGCCAGACATTGTCTATCATCAGGGCGTGCGGCGCGCCTTCGAGCAATTCAAGCTCGGCTTTCCAGAAGTCGGCGGTTTCCTGAAACGCCGTGCGGGGCAGGAAGACGTCGGCGTCGCCGCCAACGACATAGATCGGCGGCGATTCCTCGTTGGGGCGCGGCATGGCCGGCGGCGCGAAGAGATCGGCGCTGGCGAGCGGCGATTCACGCTGAAGCAGCTTCATGATCTCCTTGGCGTCGACGCCCGATCGCCTTGAGACGAGGGCCCGGCTGATCACCGCGGGCGAGGCCATGTCGGGTCCAAGACTCTGCAGCATGGCGAGCTGGAACAGCACGTCCGGCGCGAACATCGTCATGTGCAGGGCGGATGAGCGAAGGCCCGAGGGCGGCGCCGAAGAGAGCGCCACCAGCGCCTTCGCCCTACCACCATTTGCGACATAATGCTGCGCGGCAAGTCCGCCCATCGAATGGCCGATGATGATCGGCTCGCCGCCAATAGTTCCCGCTGCGGCGCCGACGTCGCTGACGTAGTCGTTGAAGGTCGCCTGCGCGAGATCGCCGTCGCTGCCGCCGTGGCCGCGGAGGGAAACGGCATAGGAGGGATACCCCTGCGCCGCGAAATAGCCCATGAAATATTCGGCCCAGATTCCCGCGGCGCAATAGGCGCCATGCACGAAAAGGATCGGGGGGCGTCCGGCGGGGACCTCCGGCAGGCGGCTTAAAATCTCTTGTTTCAAAAGAACTTTCCCAGTTTATTGCGGCCGCATCATAGCCGCGCATTGTGACGGCGGCAAAGCCTTGTCCGCGTCGCCCGGCAGCCAAGGCGCCCGCGCCATTTGATCGGCGCCGTTCGGCGGTGCTATAGGCTGCCTCTTCTTTAAATATAGGTCAGGAAGATCATATGTCCGTCGATCAGGCGACAGTGCGACGTATCGCCCATCTTGCGCGGATCAAGGTCAGCGACGAAGACGTGCCGCATCTGCAGGATGAGCTGAATGCCATTTTGCGCTTCGTCGAAGAACTGGCGGCCGTCGATGTCGAGGGCGTTGAGGCCATGACGTCGGTCATGCCGATGCCGATGAAGAAACGGCAGGACATCGTCACCGAGGGCGAAATCCCCGACGTCATTCTAGCCAATGCGCCGGAGCGCGAGGACCATTTCTTCAAGGTGCCGAAGGTCGTCGAATAGGCGCTGAGTCCATATCAACCCTCAATTTTGACAAGTCAGAACGGACGCGATTTTGACCACGCTCACCGACCTTACCCTCGCCGAAGCGCGCGACGCTCTCTTGAATAAAGATTTTTCGGCCGTCGAGCTTGTGAAGGCGCAACTTGCCGAGATCGAACAGGCGCGCGCGCTCAACGCTTTCATTAAAGAGACGCCGGAAAAAGCGCTGGCGATGGCGGAAGCCTCCGACGCGCGCATCGCGCGGGGCGAGGCGGGACCGCTCGAAGGCGTGCCGCTCGGCATCAAGGATCTTTATTGCACCGAGGGCGTCGAGACGACCGCGGCCAGCCATATTCTCGAAGGATTCAAGCCGGCCTATGAATCGACGGTCAGCGCCAATCTGTGGCGCGACGGCGCGGTGATGCTCGGCAAACTCAACCTCGATGAATTCGCGATGGGATCGTCGAATGAGACATCCTATTTCGGTCCTGTCGTCTCGCCCTGGCGGCGGAAGGGCTCCGACGCCAGGATTGTGCCGGGCGGCTCGTCCGGCGGTTCGGCCGCAGCGGTTGCGGCGCGGCTCTGCTTTGGCGCCACGGCGACGGACACGGGCGGCTCGATCCGTCAGCCCGCCGCCTTTACCGGCACGGTTGGGATCAAGCCGACCTATGGGCGCTGCTCGCGCTGGGGCATCGTCGCCTTCGCGTCGTCGCTTGATCAGGCTGGCCCCATCGCCCGCACCGTGCGCGACGCGGCGATCCTGATGCGCTCGATGGCCGGACATGATCCGAAGGATACGACGTCTGTTGACGCGCCGGTGCCGGACTACGAGGCGACGCTCTCGCGCGGCGTCAAAGGCATGAAGATCGGCATTCCGAAAGAATATCGGATCGAGGGCGTTCCGGCCGAGATCGACGCGCTGTGGGGGCAGGGCGTCGAATGGCTGAAGGACGCCGGCGCGACGATCGTCGATATTTCTCTGCCGCATACGCGCTACGCCTTGCCTGCCTATTACATCGTCGCGCCGGCCGAAGCCTCGTCCAATCTCGCGCGTTATGACGGCGTGCGTTACGGGCTGCGCGTACCCGGCAAGGATATCGTCGGCATGTATGAGGCGACCCGGGCGGCGGGCTTCGGCAAGGAAGTGAGGCGCCGCATCATGATCGGCGCCTATGTGCTTTCCGCCGGCTATTACGACGCTTATTATGTTCGGGCGCAAAAAATCCGCACGCTGATCAAGCAGGATTTCGATCGCGCTTATGCCGATGGCGTCGACGCAATTTTGACGCCGGCGACGCCGTCCGCCGCCTTTGGTTTTGGCGAAAAAGGATCGGGCGATCCGGTCGAAATGTATTTGAACGACGTGTTTACCGTGACGGTGAATATGGCCGGCCTTCCGGGCCTCGCCGTGCCCGCTGGAGTGTCGGCTGAGGGCCTGCCGCTGGGGCTGCAGTTGATCGGGCGCCCGTTCGACGAGGAGACCCTGTTCGCGCTCGCCAGCGTCATTGAGAAGGCGGCGCCGAAGATCGCGCCGCCGCCGAAATGGTGGGCGTGACTACGAGCCGCCGATTGAGACCATCCGGGCCACGGACAGAAAGCAACAGCATGACCACGCGGGCGAAACCTTCCAAACTCATCAAGGGCGCGACCGGCGATTTCGAAATCGTTATCGGCATGGAGATCCACGCCCAGGTGACTTCGCGCTCAAAACTGTTTTCCGGCGCCTCGACCGAATTCGGCGGCGAGCCCAACGCCCATGTTTCGCTGGTCGACGCGGCCATGCCGGGGATGCTGCCGGTCATCAATCAGGAATGCGTGGCGCAGGCCGTGCGCACCGGCTTGGGCCTTGAAGCGCAGATCAATCTGCGCTCGGTGTTCGACCGCAAGAACTACTTCTATCCCGACCTGCCGCAGGGCTATCAGATCTCGCAGTATAAGAGCCCGATCGTCGGCGAAGGAGTCGTCGCCGTCGACGTCTCGCCGACCGAACAGATCAAGGTCGGCATCGAGCGCCTGCATCTCGAACAGGACGCCGGCAAATCGCTCCATGACCAGTCCGCGACGGAGTCGCTCGTCGATCTCAATCGCTCCGGCGTCGCGCTGATGGAGATCGTGTCGAAGCCCGATATGCGCTCGTCCGATGAGGCGCGCGCCTATGTGACCAAGCTGCGCACCATCCTGCGTTATATCGGCTCCTGCGACGGCAACATGGAGCAGGGCTCCTTGCGCGCCGACGTCAACGTGTCCGTGCGCCGCCCGGGCGAGCCGCTCGGCACGCGCTGCGAGATCAAGAACGTCAATTCGATCCGCTTCATCGGTCAGGCGATCGAGGTCGAGGCCCGCCGGCAGATCGGCGTCATCGAGGATGGCGGCGTGGTGCAGCAGGAGACGCGTCTGTTCGACCCGGGTCGCGGCGAGACGCGTTCGATGCGCTCCAAGGAAGAAGCGCATGACTATCGTTATTTTCCCGATCCCGATCTGCTGCCGCTCGAATTCGATCAGGCCTATGTCGACGGGCTGAAGGCCGGATTGCCGGAGCTGCCGGACGCGAAGAAAGAGCGCTTCATCGCCGAATATGGTCTGCCGGCTTATGACGCCGGCGTGCTCGTCGCCGATAAGGAGACCGCCGATTATTATGAGGCGGCCGTTCGCCATGGCGGAGCGAAGCGCGATCCAAAACTCGTCGCCAATTGGCTGACCGGCGATGTTGCGGCCTATGCAAATTCGGTCGGCTTGTCGGTCGCGCAGACTCATATCAAGCCGGGCCAGATCGCCTCGCTCGTTGACCTCATCGCCGATGGAACCATATCGGGCAAGATCGCCAAGGACGTTCTTTCGATCCTCATCGCGGAAGAGAAAGACGCCGATCCAAAAGACATCGTTGAGGCGCGCGGGTTGCGGCAGGTGACCGACACAGGCGCAATCGCGGCTGCCGTCGACGCCATCATCAAAGCCAATCCCGACAAGGTCGCGCAGGCGCAGGCGAAGCCCTCGATGCTTGGCTGGTTCGTTGGCCAGGTGATGAAGCAGACCGGCGGCAAAGCCAATCCGCAGGCCGTCAATGACGAGCTGAAGGCGAAGCTCGGAATCTGAAAATTGCAACGCGAGGCGCCGCGGTTCGGCGCGCTTGCGTCGTCGGATTTGGCTGCAAGACTTGCGTGAAAAAGACCGAGGCTTCGACCACGGTTGCGAATCAATTGGCGCTGATTCGTCGGTTGGTCGACGCCACGCAAGCGTTACGCGCGACGTTGGCGCGAATTTTTTCTATATGCACGAATTTTTTTTTGACCGACGTGGAATGAAAATCGCCAAAGAAACGAAGGCTCCGCGTCGCGCCTGGGCGCGTCTCCGCGCGCCGTTCTTGGGCCTTCGAAAATCTTTCCCAGGGCTGTCGGCTGCAGCCCGATCTTGAGGCTGATTCGATCGCCCGTCGCAGGCAGATCGAATTGAAGACTTCTCGTTGAAAGCAATAGATCTCGGGAAAACAACGGGCTTTTAAAAACAGCGCGTCGTTGGAAGCCTTGCCGCGCGCATCTGTTTCGATCGCGCTGCGATCCGCGGCGCTTGCCTCGCGCGCTTACGCGAAGGGCGCCGGCGGATTAAATGATGATCGTTTCAAATTGCAATTTTGAGGCGGCGAAAGGAGATCGCGCCGCCGCCGCGGGACACGCCAGCGCGCCGTGGCGAGGCGGCGAACAGGCGACGGCTCTTGCGCGCATCATCAACAGCGCTACCCTATCAACGCCTCGAGTCGGCGCTGAACCGACTGACGACTTATCGGAGGGGAGTTCGAGCATGGTGAAGGCAACGACAAAGAAGACGCCAGCGAAAAAGACGCCGGCGAAAAAGACCGCGACGAAAGCCGCCGCGCCGAAAACAACTGCTGCAAAAAAGACCGCTGCGCCCAAGGCCGCCGCGCCGAAGACCGCCGCTAAAAAGACTGTGGCTGTAAAGGCCGCCGCGAAGAAAACCGCTGCGCCGAAAGCCGCCGCAACGAAAGCAGCCGTGAAGAAGGCGCCTGCCAAGAAAGCTGCGGCGAAAACCACAACGGTCAAGAAGGCGGCCGTCAAGACGGCTGCGGTGAAAACGACGACGCGCAAGGCTCCGGCCAAGACCGCGACGGTGAAGGCGCCGGCCGTCAAGAAAGCCGCTGTCAAAAAGGCTGCCGCGAAAAAGGTCGTGCGCAAAGCCGCTGCAAAGAAGTCCAAGGCGAGCGCCCCTGCGCCGACGCCGGAGTCGGCCTGACAACCACTGTCGCCAGGTTCCCAGTGGAGACAGCCAGTCGCACCGCCTTCCGCGCAATGATTGCGTCAAAGCGGCGTTGTCTGGCCGTCTCCATCGCTTGCCTCCCTGATCGCAGAGCGAACAGGTTTTGGTTTCCGCCGCTGAGCGGACTTACAGCGCGCGACGATTTTCGCGGCCGTACGACGCGAGCGCCATTGCGCGAATGACTTTTCAGGCGGTCGGCGCCGACAGCGTCGAACGGATGAAGGTCGCGGTCGAGGATCGCATGCGCATTTCGATCGGCTGCGACGAATTCAGGCGGGTCAACGTTGGCGCTTCGTCTGGAAATTGAATCCGTCGCTGGATCGCAGGGCGATTTCCACGACTCACAGCCACATCCCGGCCCGCATATTAGCGCTCATTGGCGCAAGCACTCTTCGGCGAAATCGCGCCAGACCTTGTCGCGCGCCCCGCCCTCCATTTTCATTTTCTGCCACTCCAGTCCGCAAGCGTGCATGCGTTCGCGGGGCGCCGGCGGCAATGGTCTGAATCCAAATGCGCTGTCGGCGCTCTGATTTGCGACGGGCGGCTCGGTTTGCGGCGGGGCGATCGGAGCGGCGGCCGGAGCGCCGCCGAGATCCGCCGGTCGTTGCGGCGGCAACGGAATGCTTACGCCGGGCCTGATCTTGGCGCCGCCCTCCTGAGCCGGCGCCGGATTAATCGCCACGTGGAAGAGGGCGGTTGCGATCAGCATCGTTGCGGCGCGGAGCTTCGCTGGCCCGGCTGGCAGTCGCGGGCTTGAGGCATTGGCGGGAAGGCGCGTGCGCAGTTGCCGGCTCATGCTTTCTTCGTTGGTGTGACGCAAGATTGCGCGCGGCGGGACCGACGGCGGCGCGACGCCGCAGAGGCGCATGGATCATGCGGGAAGACTATGCTGGCGATCAATGCGGCGGCGGTAATTTCTTCATCAGCTCCACGTCTTGTTAGCTCCACGTCTTCGTGAGAGGGCCCAGCGCCCTTGTGCGGGACGGCGCATCGCTGCGGACTGGATCGACGCCAAATATCGTTGGCTGGCGGTCAGAGCCGACGGATTCAAGCTTGAACTTGATAGAAATTCGAGCTGCCATCATCCGCGGGATGGGATATCGCTCCCGTTTGGCCGGACGGCGGCGGCGTCGCCTGCCACGCATTCGGCCCAAGGCACGAAAGCTCTGAGATCATTTGCGCCACAGAAGACGGTTTCGCGACGCTCGCGGCCGAGCGTCCTACGGGCCACCTCTCGGGCGCCAAAGGCTTGGACAGCCATTCTTGGCGAGATCGCCCTCAAGTTTCAGGGCCGGATAAGGAAAAAGTTGGCGGAGACGGAGGGATTCGAACCCTCGATAGGGCTTTACAACCCTATAACGGTTTAGCAAACCGCCGCCTTCAGCCTCTCGGCCACATCTCCGCGCCGCGCGGACCGCCTTGCGGCGGACGCCCGCTCGAGGTCGGACATATGCCCGACCCTTCAATGGAAGGCAAGACCCGCTGTTTATGACGTTTTGAAGCCGCTAGGGGCTCCAAAAAGTTGCCGCAAAGCAACACTCTCCCAGGTAACGCCTCGGCACCCGTGAAAGGTGTTTTCCGCCGGGCGGCTCGCCGCTAATGTCTGTCTGCGAGCGAGAGGGGGGCCAACCCGATCGTCGAATCGGACCGGAAATTGGCGGCAAGAGCCGAAAGGCGCACCAAAAGTTCGGTCCGAGAAAGAGCGGGATACCGCAAATGTGGAAGGTTTGGCGCAGTTTGTTTTGGAAAGCGGCGTCGCTGCGTCCAAGGCGCCGAGCGCCAGTGCGGTCCTGATCGGGTCTTTTATTCGGAGGTTTGAGATGAGAATGTTTAAGGGGCTGCTCCTGGGTTCCGCCGCCGCCCTGGTGAGCGTCGCCGGCGCCAAAGCCGCCGATCTGCCGACCAGACAAGCGGCTCCGATCGAATATGTCCGCATCTGCGACACCTATGGGTCGGGATTCTTCTATATTCCCGGCACCGACACCTGCCTCAAGGTCGGTGGGTTGGTCTTGGGCGAAATTCGCTCCTACGATGCGGGCTACAGCATCAGTCCACTCGGCGCCACCGGCACCGCTTCGGGCCTCGGCGTGCCGGGCTTGAGCGCCGCTTCGGCAGTCAACCCCTTTACAACTGCTCCCACGGCCGGGTCGACGATCCGTACGGGCGCCGGCGGCGCGACAGCATTTGGCTATGTGCCGAGCTCGACGCAATACGCCAACGCCCGCACACGTGATTCTTATGGCTGGGCCTCCCTCGGCCGCATCGAACTCGATGCCCGCACCGGAACGCCGTGGGGCACGCTCCGCTCCTTCATCCGTGTCGACTCCTTTGTCGGAACGGGCCAGGCGAACACCGGCAGCATCCAGACGAGCTCCAGCTTCACGACGGGCAACTATACCAACGTCGTCAATTCGGCCGTCCGCGAAACCACGATCGTAAGCAAGGCGTTTATCCAGTTCGCCGGTCTCACCGCGGGCCGCGCTCAGTCGATGTTCGACTTCTACGCCAACGCCTACAACTACCAGAACATCAGCGGCTCGAACGCCACCACCCAGCTCCTTGCTTATACTTATTCGTTCGGCGGCGGTTTCTCGTCGACGCTGTCGGTCGAAGACGTCTCGGCGCGCCAGGCGGGCGTCGGCAGCACGGTCACCGGCACGGTCTCGACCGGTCCTGGCCTTGGCGCCGGGGGCGCCGCCGTCGCGGGCTTCGGCGGCATCGCGGGAACCACCTTCACCGGCAATCCGGCGGGCATGCGCTTGCCCGATATCGTCGGCAATGTGCGCGTCGATCAGCCTTGGGGCGCAGCGCAGCTTTCCGCCGCCGGCCATCAGGTTCGCGCCAGCCTCTTCTCCAGCACAGCTGGCGCGGGCACTTACGGCTTCCCGGCCGCGACCGACAACGCTTATGGTTGGGCCATCCAGGGCGGCCTTCAGCTGAACGCCGATTATCTGTCGCCGGGCGACAAGCTCTGGCTGCAGGCGGCCTACGAAAAGGGCGCGGTCAGCTATATTTGGGGAAACAACCTTGCCTCGAGCTATGGCACGGTGAACGGGCTGCGCTTCCAGGGCTCTGGTTTCACGCCCTCCGACACGAGCGCGGGCTGGAACTCGAATATCTATGATTGCGTCTTCACCTTCAGCGGCGCTTGCGAGCAGCAGTCGGGTTGGTCGATCGTCGGCGCCTACAAGCATTACTGGCTGCCGTCCCTCGCCTCCGCCGTCTACGGTTCCTATACGCAGATCAACTACTCCAACAATGCACTTGCCGGCTTTGGCGGCGCGGTCGGCGTCGCCAACCTGAAGGGAACCCGCGTCGGCACGAACCTGGTGTGGACCCCCGTCAAGGGCTTCGATATCGGCGCCGAGTTCATGTACGTCAACTCGACGCAGTCGCGTCCGGTTGGCCTTGCGACCGACGCCGTCCTGACTTCGGTCGGTCTGCCGGCCTACCGTGGCAGCACCAACGAATATGAAGGCCGCCTCCGCGTGCAGCGCGCCTTCTGATCGCCTGGCGATTACATAAGTTGATTGAAAGAAAGGCCCGGCTCTCCAGCCGGGCCTTTTGCTTTTTCGATTAAACGCCTGCTTGCCGAGGCCGCACAAATGCGCCGACGACCGGGGCAAGCGGGTCAGAGCAACTTGCCCGGATTGAGAATTCCGTTCGGATCCAGCGTCGCTTTCAGGGCGCGCATCAGGTCAAGCGCGACGGGGTCCTTTACGCTGGGCAAGAGGTCGCGCTTCAACTGGCCGATTCCATGCTCTGCAGAGATCGAGCCGCCATAGCGCGCCACGACGCCATGCACGATGGTGTTGATCTCATCCCAGCGCGCAAGGAACGCTGCTTTATCGGCGCCGACCGGCTGGGAGACGTTGCAATGGATGTTGCCGTCGCCAAGATGACCGAAGGCGACGAGCCGCGCGCCCGGCGCGGCGGCGGCGAGCGCCGCTTCGACCTCGGTGAGAAATCTTGCGATATCGGCGACCGGCACGCTGACGTCATGCTTGATCGAGCCGCCCTCATGGCGCTGAGCGTCGGACAGCTCGTCACGCAGACGCCAGAACGCTTTGCGCTGGTCAAGCGACGCCGCAACAGCTGCGTCACGGATCAGGGCGCGGTCGGCGGCGTTTTCCAGCAGCTGGAGGAGGCGTTCGTCGAGCCCGTCGGCGCTTTGCGAGCTCAGTTCCAGCAGCGCATACCAGGGCGCGGCTTGGGCCAGAGGATCACGCGCGCCCTCACAATGGGCGAGCACGAATTCGAGACCGATGCGCGGCGCGAGCTCGAAAGCGGTAATCTCGCCGCCGCATCTTTCTCGGGCGAGATCGAGCAGCGCCAGAGCCGCGGCGGGCGAGGGCAGGGCGATGAAGGCCGTTGCGACCGCCGCGGGCCTTGGAAACAGTTTTAGGACTGCTGCCGTTATAATCCCGAGCGTGCCCTCGGAGCCGACGAAGAGATCTTTCAGATCATAGCCGGTGTTGTCTTTCTTGAGCTTCGAGAGGCCGCGATAGATGCGTCCGTCCGCGAGCACAGCCTCGATGCCAAGCGTCAGATCGCGCGCATTGCCATAGGCGATGACGCTCGTTCCGCCACCGTTGGAGGCGAGATTGCCGCCGATGGTGCAGGAGCCTTCGGAGGCGAGCGACAGCGGGAACAGTCGGCCTGCGCGCTCGGCCTCGGCCTGTGCGGTGGCAAGCACCATTCCCGCTTCAACGGTCATCGTGTTCGAGGCGAGATCGATCTCGCGCAGGGCGCGCATGCGCTGCAGCGAGATCACTATCGCCCTGCCGGTCTCGTCGGGGGTCTGGCCGCCGACGAGGCCGGTATTGCCGCCTTGCGGCACGACTGGCGTGTAAGTCTCGTTGCATAACCTGAGGATCGCAGCGACCTCTTGCGTCGAGCCGGGACGCAAGACGCAAAGCGCGCGGCCCTGATAGAGGTCGCGCGGCTCGACGAGATAGGGCGCCATGTCGGCGGCGCTCGCCAGAACGTGGGAGGCGCCGATCATCGCCTCGAATCGATCGAGGAGCGCGGGCCCTGGCGCTCGTTCATCGGGAAAAAATCCGATCATGCGTTCAGCCTTTTGGATCAAGCAGCGCGCTTGATCGCGCTTAGTGGCCGGCGTGGCCAAAACGGTTCTTCGCTTTGCCCGATGCAAAAGCTTGATTTTGGCAGAGGCTTCAAGCTAGGAATGCGGCCTGCGTAGGAGTGTAGCTCAATTTGGTTAGAGCACCGGTCTCCAAAACCGGGGGTTGGGGGTTCGAGTCCCTCCTCTCCTGCCAGCTAAATTAGAGATTTCCATCTGACTTTCTGGCGCTTGAGCGGCTTTCCCTGTCTTTAACCAAACAGTAAGCTGATTCTCGGCCGACCGTCGGCGCGATGATATTCGCCCTCGTGTTTGACGCTGCGCGCGTCCGCGGATGGGAAGATCATCGCCTGCATAATGATCAGCAAGATCTTCGCGCGTTCCGGCAACTGCTCGGCTTCAACGCCCGCTGCTGACGGATTTCCGCGGCGCCGCCAACTCGCGCCTTGAGAGGCGCGCCGCGGCCGGACAGAATGGCGAGCTGCGAAAGGCTAATAGCGATGAGCGCCAACGATGCTTCCAGGAAGCCGAAGCCGGTCGGCGTCGGGATTGAGAAGCTGAATCCTTCGGGCTTGCCGTCCGCAAGCGCCGCGGCCCATCCCGAGGAGATGACAGCCAGCGTCGATCTCCGAATTGGCAGAAGCGTTTCCTTGCAGGCGACGGCTCGTACGACGCCGGCGGGGCTCGTGGCGGTTGGCTTTATGACTGCAACAATCGTCTTGGCAATCGCCGTTCTTTTCAAGGTAAGGCGGCGGGGATCGACCTAGGATTTAAGGGCCCGGCGCATGGCGCGCCGCCTGCTTGTCCTCAAGGCGGCAATGTTGGTCACAGACCGCGATGCTACCGGCGGCGGCCGACCTTCGCGCGGGGCGTTCAGGCAGAAAATGGCAGGCGATAAAGGAGCACGAATGTCGCGTAAGAAAACGCTGTCGAAATCGTCACGGGAACGCCCCCAATGACGGGCGCAGACAAAGAGATCTTTTGGTTTAAGACCGCCACGCGCCGAGGTCCGCGCGGTTGGCCGCTGCTCGGAATTCTTCCCCATTTACGGCGCGACGTGCTGAAAACCGTGCGCGAGGCATGCGCTTATGGCGATCTCGTCGAGCTCAAAAGCCCGTTGTTTTCGCTTCTGCTCTTGAACAGCGCCGATCATGTTGCGCGGGTGCTCCAGACCAACAGCGCCAATTACGGAAGAACGCGATTTCACGCCATGTTGAAGCCCGTGCTTGGCAATGGGCTTCTCACCTCCGAGGGCGACCTCTGGCGCGCGCAGCGCCGCATCATTCAGCCGGCTTTTCTCTTTGCCCGGCTTCCGGCTTACGCCGTCTTCGAGGCTAAGGCGCTCGCCCGGCTCTGCCAGCGATGGGAACAGGCCGCCCGGTCGCAGGAGCCGGTGGATGTCGCGGCGGAGATGAGCGCTTTGTCGGTCGAAGTCATCGTCGGCGCCCTGTTTGGAGATTCGGCGCCCGGCGCAGCGCTGAACGTCCGGCGCGACATCAATCTGCTGCAGGACTATATCACCGGCCGCTTCTGGAGCGTCGTTCCCGCAAAACTAGCCGAGCTTCTTCCCACCGCCGGCAATCTCGCCTATCAGGGCGCCCGTCAGCGTCTCGACCGGCTGATCTATTCCCTGATCGAGGCGCATCGGCAAACTCCCGTGCCGGGCGCGATTTTGTCGTTGATGCTCGACTATCGCGATCCCGAAACCGGCGCGGGAATGGGCGAGCGGCAGATCCGCGACGAGGTGATGACGCTCTTCCTCGCCGGCCACGAGACGACCGCCACCGCCTTGACCTGGCTGTGGCTCCTGCTCGCGGAAAACCCGGAAAGCCGGGCGCGGGTCGAAGGGGAAGCCGACGCCGCTCAGGGGCTCGCCGGCAATCTTCCGGAGCAGAACTTTATCAAGCGCGCGGCGCAGGAAGCGCTGCGGCTCTACCCGCCGATCTGGAGCTTTAGCCGCCATGCCTTGGGGGACGATATGCTGGGCGAGCATTTCGTCGGCAAGGATTCAAACCTCATGGTTTGCCCCTACACGCTGCATCGCCATCCAGACTATTGGACCGATCCGGAGCGTTTCGATCCCGATCGCTTTCTGCCAGCGCGGGCCGAGCGGCGGCCTCGTTTCGCCTATGTGCCCTTTGGCGGCGGCCCGCGCATTTGCGTTGGCGGGCTTTTCGCGCTGGCGGAGCTTGTGAATACGACGACGACAATCGCCGCCCGCTTCAGGCTCGAGCCAATTTCGGCCGACGTCCAACCCGAGGCGCTGGTGACGCTGCGGCCAAAAGGCGGACTGCTGATGAAGATCAGCGAGCGCTGATCTGCGTCTCGACTTAGGAGCAGACGGCCTTGCCGCATTTGCGGACGGCGGCGATCTTGCTTTGCAGATCCGGGTAGCCGACGGCGCCGACGACGACCTCATCGCCGATCACATAGCTTGGCGTTCCGGTGATGTTGAGTTTCTTTGCGAGTTCGATCGATTGTTCGATCGATGCCGTGACCTCGGGGCTGGCGGCGTCTCTGGCCAGCTTGTCGAGGTCGGCGCCGGCGTCCTTGGCGGCGCCGATAGCCTCGCCCTTGCCGACGGTCGCGCGCGTCGCCAGCAGCTTTTGGTGGAACTCCCAGAATTTCGGGCCCTTAAGCTGGATCGAGGCGGCGTTGGCGACCTTGGCCGCGTCGACGGATTCCTGGCGCAGGATCGGCAGGTCGCGCAGAACCACGCGCAGATCCGGATTATCCTTCATCAGCCGGGCGAGATCGCCGAGCGCGCGTTTGCAGTAACCGCAATTGTAATCGAAAAATTCGACCAGCGTGATGGCGCCTTGCGGATTGCCGATGACGGCCTGACTCGCGTCATTGTGGAGCGGGTTGTCCTTATCGGCGAGCACTTGCTCGCGAGCCTTGCTCTCTTCGAGCTTTTCCTTTGCTTCGAGCGCGGCTGCGACGTCGCGCAGAATTTCCGGATTGTTCACAAGATAGGATTTTATGATCGATTCGATTTCCGCCTTCTGCGGCGCCGAAAACTCATCCGCACGCAACGGCGACAGCGAGACCGCGGCCAGGCCGATGAGGATGACCGCGGCGCGGCCGAAAAGCGCGAGGCTTCGCTGAAACATGCAGGCGGCTCCTGAAGCGCGACGGGCCCTTACCCTGAACCAGTCGCGAGATGACCAATGTCGAATTGCGGCGGACGCCGCGCAGTTTTCAGTCTCAGCGAGGAGAGCGGCCCAAGGATGGCGCCGCTCCGGAAAGGCTGGAGCATCGGACGTTCAAGCCCGGAATGTTCGATGCTCCAGATCTCCTACTTGAATTCGCCAATTCGCGCCATGCCGTATGCGCTTGCGCGCGTCGCCGCCTTATCGGCCAAGCGTGGCTTTGGCGCGCTGCCACCAGCCGGATCGCTTCGGCCGATCCGACTCCGGCGGGTTGGACTCGGTCCCCGGCGCCGGCTCGTCAGAGCCGACGATGGAGGAGGCTGTCGAAGCCTCCGTCTCTGAGGCGGCCGTCGCCGGCTCGAAGGCGGAAGGCGCCGGCGGCTCTACGGCGGTCGCGGCTGGCGGAGCCGACTCGAACGGCAAGGTTGGCTCGGACAGGGGGGCGGGCGCTGCGGCGGCTTCCTGAAGATCAAGCGTCGCCGCTTCCGCCTCGCTCGCGGGGGCGGGCAATTCGGAGGCGGCGCGGCGCGGCGCGCGGGGGCGCGGGGTTCTCCGCGAGCGCCTTGCCGGCTGCGCGGCCTCGGCGTCGTCTTCCTCGCCTTCGACGCCGCTGGGAGCGGCGCCTGTCGAGGCAAGGTCCGTCACAGGCTCGGCGCTCTCGGCCTCTTCCGGCGCGGCCTCGCGCGAACGGGCGCGGCGCGGCCGGCGCGCAGGCTTGGCGGGAGCCGCTTCGCGCTCAAAAGACGTCTCGACGACCTCGCCGGATTCGTCCGCCGCCAACTCGGGCGCCGTCTCCGCATTCACTTCGGAGGGCTGATAGTCGGCGTTTTCGAAAGCCTCGGCTATGACGTCGACGCTGGGTATGGCGCCCGGCAGGCCGCCATATTGGGCGATGACCCCAAGCGCATCGTCCGACGGCTGCGGCGCATTGGCCGCAATGCCGGAGCCTTCACGATCGCCGCCGCGTCCGCGCCGGCGCCGGCGCCGGCGCTTCCGCCTGTTCTCGGCGTCGCCTTCGCTCTCGCCCTCTCCGCGGGCATTGGCGTCGCCCGGCTCCTGATCCTCGTCGCCATCCTCAGCAGCGCCTTCCGGCGCCTCATCCTCCGGCGCAAAACCGGGCGCCGCGTCTTCAACGAAGTCGCGCGCCGCGATCTGCGCGGGCTCGGGCGCCGCAAGTTCGATCGGCTCATGTCCGCCGGAGGCGGGCTCGCCGCGCTCCATGGCGTGATAGACGGAGCCGATCAGGCTGTCGTCCACCTCGATGCTGACGGCGACGCCAAAGCGGCGCTCGAGATCGCGCAGATGCGCGCGCTTTTCGTTGAGAATATACAATGCGACCGCCGACCGCGTCCGGATGATCAGATCGTGGCTGGCGCTTTTGAGCAGCGCGTCCTCTGCGACGCGAAGCACATGAAGCGCGATCGAGGCGGTCGAGCGCAGGATGCCCGAGCCGGAACAATGCGGGCAGAGTTCGGTCGAGCCTTCGAGCACGCCGGTGCGAATGCGCTGGCGCGACATTTCGAGCAGGCCGAAATGCGAGATGCGGCCGACCTGGATGCGCGCGCGATCGTTTTTCAGCGCGTCCTTCAACCGGCGCTCGACGGCGCGGTTGTTGCGGCCTTCCTCCATGTCGATGAAATCGACGACGATCAGCCCGGCGAGATCGCGCAGGCGAAGCTGCCGCGCCACCTCATCGGCCGCCTCGAGGTTGGTGCGAAGAGCGGTGTCCTCGATATTGTGCTCGCGGGTCGAACGCCCCGAATTGACGTCGATTGCAACCAGCGCCTCGGTCTGGTTGATGACGATATAGCCGCCCGACTTCAACGTGACCTGATTGAGGAACATGGCGTCGAGCTGCGTCTCGACGTCCGATTTCGAGAAGATCGGCTGCGCGTCGCGATAGGGCTGAACGCTATTTACATGGCTCGGCATCAAGAGGCGCATGAAATCGCGCGCCTCGCGATAGCCCTTGTCGCCGGCGACGACGATATCGTCGATGTCCTTATTGAAGAGATCGCGGATGGCGCGCTTGATCAGTGAACCTTCCTCATAGACGAGGGTCGGGGCCGAGGATTTCAGCGTCGTCTCGCGCACGGTCTCCCACATGCGCAGGAGATATTCAAAGTCGCGCTTGACCTCGGGCTTGGTGCGGCTGGCGCCGGCCGTGCGCAGGATGACGCCCATGCCTTCCGGCACTTCGAGCTCCTGGGCGATGGATTTCAGCCGCTGCCGGTCCGTCGAATCGGTGATTTTGCGGGAGATGCCGCCGCCGCGCGCAGTGTTGGGCATCAGCACGGAATAGCGGCCGGCGAGCGAGAGATAGGTGGTCAGCGCCGCGCCCTTATTGCCGCGCTCTTCCTTGACGACCTGCACCAGAAGCACCTGACGGCGCTTGATGACTTCCTGGATCTTATATTGCCTGCGATAGCGCTGCGGCCGGACCGGAACCTCCTCCATGGCGTCGCCGCCGAGTTGTTCGACATGCTCGTCCTCTTCCTCGGACTCCTCGTCGGATTCGGACGAACGGCGCGCCTCGACGACGGAGCCTTGGCCGGACGGAGCCTCGTCGGGCTCGTCGAGAGACACGCTGGCCGCTTCTGCATAAGGCGCCGCCGCGCCCGTCTCAAAAAGCGGAGCCGGCTGCTCTTCATAGGCGCCTGACTCATGGGAGTCGGCCGCAACGCTCGCAGCCTGATCGGCGTCCTGTTGCGCGTCCTCGCCAGCTGGCGAAAACGCTTCCTCGGTCGACCGGACGGCGTCGGGCGCGGCGGTGAAGGCGGCCGCTGGCGGCGCATCTTCGAAATCCCGCTCGACATCGTCTGAGACGGCTTCAAAAGACATGAAATCGTCGCCAGGCGCCTCTTCGGCGCGGCGATCCTGCGCCTCCGCCTCGAAACGCTCTCCGGCATGTTCCTCGCCACGCGCTTCGTTGCGGTTTGGGCTTCCGGCGTCGTCCTGGGCCGCGTCGAACTGCTGCGTCTCCTCGGACGAGGCCTCATAGGGTTCGGACAGCGTCTCGGCGTCGCCGGAACGCTTTTCGGCGCGCTTGCCGTTACGATCGCCATTGCCGCTGCGATCGCCGCCGTTACGGTCGCCGCGACGATGCCGGCGGCTGCGCCGCGGGCTGGACTCTTCGTCATCGGCCTCGCGTTGCTGCGCGCGCGCCTCTTCCTCGATCAGCGCCTGCCGGTCGACGACGGGGATCTGATAATAATCCGGGTGGATTTCCGAAAAGGCGAGGAAACCGTGGCGGTTGCCGCCGTAATCGACGAAGGCGGCCTGAAGCGAAGGCTCGACCCTCGTAACCTTGGCAAGATAGATATTTCCGCGAAGCTGCTTCTTGCTTGCGGATTCGAAGTCAAATTCCTCGACGCGGTTGCCGCGGAGAACGACGACGCGGGTCTCCTCCGGGTGGGAGGCGTCGATGAGCATTTTGTTGGCCATGGGGGACTCGTTCGGGCGCAACGCGCGCGCGCCCACGGCCCACGGTCTCAATCTTCAAGGAAGACGCCGGGGATTTGTGTGGACGGCGCGCGGGCGCCTCAGATAGGGGATGGATGGGAGGGTGCGGAAGGGAACACAGCGGCCTCTGCGCCGCCGAAGGATTTAAAAGCTTTGACCGGCAGGGACCTGAAGATCGAAGATCCGAAGATCCGAGGCGGCTGGGGCCACGCCGCATAAGAGCCGAAGCCGGATATCGCGCGCCAAAGCGAAGCGGGTTTCTGCGCGCCTCGTCGTCTCCAGCGGTCTGACTGACGGTCGTGAACTGACGCGTCGCGGCTAAGTTCATATGCCTCGTAACCTGATTGAGACGGCCTTTTGATCAGCCGCTCGTCGATACTTTCCTGGCTGGTTCGGCGGCGTCCGGGTCGAGCCATCTATCGAAGCCGAGGCGTCAAGAACGCTCGCGGCCAAAATGGCGCGGTTGAAAACCGATCACGACTGCGACGCTTTCCAACGTCGTGGCAATGCTGAACGCCGTGGCCGAGATCCGCAAAACGAAGCGAATCCTGAGGACCACGAAAGAATTAGCTTTCATATCGGGTTCGGTTACCCTTTGGCAAGGTTTTTTGCCCGGCTGTGTCCCCGCTGCGATAGGCGGCGCCCATGGATTGGGCGCAAGATGGGTCGAAGAAGAGCAACAGACCAGCCTGGCGGCAGCTCCGTCGATCATTCGTCATAGAGCGTTAACCTGGCGAGTCTATCGCCTAGCTTCGGGGATTTCGCGGAGCAACTCAAAAGGGCCGCGAAGAGTGGTCGCGACGCTGAATCGCCGGATGCCGGCGCGCTCAAGCGGCACGAGTCTTAACGCTACAACCGCATTTAAGGGGTCGCGCGGGTGAAAGGCCCGAGAAGGTCAGGAAAGCGGATGGCATTTGATTTCGCCCCCCGAACTCGCGCAGCGCGGATCGCGGCTCCGCGCGGGGCGCTTCTCTTGCTCGCGCTGGCCGGAGCGCTGGTTTTCGCGCCCGGTTTGCGCGCCGAGGACGCCGGTCCGCCCGCCGCGACCGAAAGCGCGGAACTGCAAGCG
Organism: Methylocella silvestris BL2; assembly: GCF_000021745.1. Classification (NCBI taxonomy): domain Bacteria; kingdom Pseudomonadati; phylum Pseudomonadota; class Alphaproteobacteria; order Hyphomicrobiales; family Beijerinckiaceae; genus Methylocella; species Methylocella silvestris. The sequence continues at coordinate 801,513 of NC_011666.1, read as the reverse complement.
ACGCGGCCGGCGCTCGAGGACGAAGGCGACCATGCGCGCCTGACGATGGAGCTCACCGGTGAAATCGAGCCCTCGGCTTTTGTCACGGCGGCTTTCGTCCTCGCCGATCCCGACCGCGTAATTATCGACGCGCCGCAGCTGCGCTTCATGATGGACCCCGAAATCGGCAAAGCCGCGGCCGAGCCGCCGCAAGCCGGGAAGCGCCATCGCCATCGCCACGCCAAAAGTTCAGCGCCCGCCGAGCGTCTTGTCCGGCCGGCCGGACTGATCGGCTCGTTCCGCTTTGGCCGGCTGGACAAAGGGCGTTCGCGCATTGTCATCGACCTGAACGCCCCGGTCCGGATCGTCCGGGCCGCTTGCGAGACAAGCGAGGACGGCAAGCCGCGCCTTGTCATCGAGCTCGCGCGGACCGAGCGGGCGCGCTTCGTGGCGGCGGCGCAAACCGCGCGCCTCGCCCTGGCGAAGCCCGCCGAGGGCCGGATCGCCCGCAAGATCGAGGCCGCCGGCGGCAAGCCTGTCGTCATGATCGACCCGGGCCACGGCGGCATCGACCGCGGCGCGACCGTCAATGGCCTCATCGAAAAGGACCTTGTGCTCGATTTCGCCAAAGCGCTGGCGGCCAAGCTCGACGCGGACGGGCGGTACCAGCCGGTGTTGACGCGCGAGGACGACGTCTTTGTCGCGCTCGGCGAGCGAGTGAGAATGGCGCAGGACCGCAAGGTCGCGTTGTTTGTCTCGATTCACGCCGACACGCTGGCCGAATCGGCCGACGTTTCGGGCGCGACGGTCTACACCGTCTCGGACCGCGCCTCCGACGCCGAGGCGGCGCGTTACGCTGAAAAGGAAAACCAAGCGGATGCGGCGGCTGGCGTCGAACGCGCGGAAGACGCTTCCGACGTCTCCGACATTTTATTCGACCTGACCCGGCGCGAGACCCGCGCCTATAGCCATGTTTTCGCCCGTACGCTCCTTAATTATTGGAAGTTCGCCGGCCGGCTGAACAAGAATCCGCAGCGCGCCGCCGGCTTCCGCGTCCTGAAGGCGCCCGACGTCCCCTCGGTGCTGCTGGAGCTCGGCTACCTGTCGAGCGCGAAGGACGATGCGGCGCTGTCCTCGCCGCAATGGCGGGAAAAAGCGGTGGCGCGCATGTCCGAGGCGATCGCGGCCTTTTTCGGCGAGCGCGGCGAGGGGTCAGGCGTTCCGGCCAATGCAGGAGAAGACCCCGCGCCGGTCGGCTCGCTGGCCGCAGCGCCCTCGGCGTTGCCCGCCGCCGTCGAAGGAGAAAGCGCGTCCAGCGCGACCACCGGCGCAGCGCGGCGATAGGGTTTTGGCGCGAACGAGCGGCTTTATTCTATAAGGCCTCGCGTGTTCCGTGACCCGCGCGCGGGTCACGGACGGAAATGCCGGCCCCCGAATAGGATCTGGCGCCCCGCAGCCCGACAAACTATTAACACAAAAGCGCCGCAGGGATGAGCCAAGGGTAAGCAAAGCGCTAACGGCAGGCTCGATGCTGCGTCCTGCGGCGAGCGCACGGAGCCCGAATCCTATCCGGGCCGCGCGGTTCGTTTGTTTGTTTTGATTGATGAAAAGGCCTCTTCGCATGCGGCTTATGGCCCGTTTTCTCGGCTTTATTTTCGCGACCGCCGCCATTTTATTCGTCGTGGCCGCCGCTGGATTGGGCTTGGTCATCTGGAACTACGAAAAGGACCTGCCGGACTACACCCAGCTCACCAATTACGAGCCGAAGGTGATGACCCGCGTGCACGCGGGCGACGGATCGCTGCTTGCCGAATATGCGCGCGAGCGCCGCCTCTATCTGCCGAGCTCGGCCATTCCGCCCCTGGTGAAGGACGCTTTCATCTCGGCGGAAGACAAGAATTTCTACCATCATGCCGGCGTCGACCCCGAGGGCATCCTGCGCGCGACGCTTGTCCTGCTGCAGGGCGACAAGCACGTTCAGGGCGCCTCGACGATCACCCAGCAGGTCGCCAAGAATTTTCTGCTGACCAATGAGCGGTCGTTCGAGCGCAAGATCAAGGAAGCGCTGCTCGCCTTCCGCATCGAGGGCGCCTATTCCAAGGAAAAGATCCTCGAACTCTATCTCAACGAAATCTATCTCGGCCTCGGCAATTATGGCGTCGCCGCCGCCGCGCTGAATTATTTCGGCAAATCGGTCAATGAGCTGACGATCGCGCAGGCGGCCTATCTCGCCGCGCTGCCGAAGGCGCCGAACAATTATCACCCCTTCCTAAAGCGCGAGCGGGCGCTGGAGCGGCGCAATTGGGTGATCGACCGCATGGTCGAGAATGGCTATGTGTCGCGCGCCGATGGCGAAAAGGCCAAGCGCGAGCCGCTCGGCGTCAATCCGCGCGTGCTATCGCCGAATTCCTTCGCGGCCGGCTTCTTCGCCGAGGAAGTGCGGCGCGAACTCAACGACCGCTACGGCGAGAAGAAGCTTTATGAGGGCGGCCTTTCGGTCCGCACCACGCTCGACCCCAAGATGCAGCTGATGGCGCGGCGCGCGCTCGTCGACGGCCTCGTGCGCTACGACGAGGCGCATGGCTTCCGCGGACCGATGCGCCATATCGACATCAGCCAGGATTGGGGCGTGCCGCTCGCCGACGTGCCGACGCTCGGCGATGTCGGCGCCTGGCGGCTCGCTGTCGTCGTCGACGCCAATGAGGGCGGCGCACGCATTGGCTTGCAGCCGAAGCGCGAGAAGAGCGGCGAGGTCGAACGCGAGCGCGAACTCGGCTGGCTAACCAACGCCGCCGGACTGAAGTGGACCCGCGGCGCTGGGTCGCGCTCGTCCCTGACGCCGGGGGACGTCGTCTATGTCGAGGCGATCGACGGCAAGGCCGGCCAGTTCCGCCTGCGCCAGATGCCGGAAGTCAGCGGCGCCATTATCGCCATGGACCCCTACACGGGCCGGGTCTTCGCCATGGTCGGCGGCTTCTCCTTCGACCAATCGGAGTTCAACCGCGCGACGCAGGCCCTCCGCCAGCCGGGCTCTTCTTTCAAGCCCTTCGTCTATGCGACGGCGCTCGACAATGGCTATACGCCGTCCTCGATCGTCCTTGACGCGCCGATCGAGATTGATCAGGGGCCGGGACTTGGCGTCTGGCGCCCGGATAATTTCGAAGGCAAATCCAGCGGGCCGCACACGCTGCGCTATGGCGTCGAACATTCGATCAACCAGATGACGGTGCGCCTCGCGCGCGACGTCGGCATGCCGCTGATCGCCGAATACGCCAAGCGCTTTGGCATCTATGACGATCTGCCGCCCTATCTCTCAATGGCGCTCGGCTCCGGCGAAACGACGCTGCTGCGCATGACCACCGCCTATTCGATGCTCGCCAATGGCGGCAAGCGGATCAAGCCGACGCTGATCGACCGCATCCAGGATCGCTGGGGCCACACTCTCTATCGCCACGACGAGCGCGTCTGCGAGGGTTGCGATGCGCCGAAATGGGAGGATCAGCCCGAGCCGAAACTGGTCGACAAGCGCGAGCAGGTGCTGGATCCGCTGACCGCCTATCAAATCACGTCCATCATGGAGGGCGTGATCCAACGCGGCACCGGGCAATCGATCAAAGCCGTCGGCAAGCACCTTGCCGGCAAAACCGGCACCACCAACGAGGCCAAGGATTTGTGGTTCGTCGGCTTTTCGCCGGATCTCGCGGTCGGCGTCTTCATGGGCTATGACCAGCCGCGCTCGCTCGGCGATTCCGCGCAGGCCGCGCAATATACGGCGCCGATCTTCCGTGATTTCATGACCATGGCGCTGAAGGACAAGCCCGACGTGCCGTTCCGCGTGCCGCCGGGCATCAAGCTGATTTCGGTCGACGCCCGCTCCGGCATGCGCTCGAACGGGTCTGGCTCGATCCTCGAAGCCTTCAAGCCCGGCACGGCGCCGCCGGACTCCTATGCCGCGAGCGATGCGACGCCGCGCGCGCAGGCCGTCAATCCCGACGCGGACCGTCTCGTCGGAACCGGGACGGGCGGGCTGTATTAGGCGGCCGAGCAACGGTTTCGCCGGGGACGCCGCCACGGCTCCGATTGGTTGCCCGTGCGATCGCGACCTGAACCTGTCCTTCGTGAGGCGCCTTATTGGGGCGCCTCGCCGCATTTCGGCCTTTCGAATTGACCGTCCGTCATGATGTTGTAGCTGACGTCGGTGGTCCACACGCCGCCCCGTTTCGTCACTGTGTAGCTGGCGAAGTTGATCTTCTCCTTCTCCCATGAGCTTCCAGAGTTCCAGGCGCTCCAGCCGCCGGTCCTTGGATCGTAAACGCGGTAGGCGGGCACATAAAGTTTGACGACGTATCGCGCTTCAATGCCGTTCTGCTGGTCCGCAACGGTGAGTTGCTGAGGCCCTTCGTCAAGACCGATGTTATATTGGCCGTTGTCTTTCTTGTAGAGCAGGAAATCATAGTATCCGATGACAGGCGCCCCTGAGGGAGTTAAAGCCGGCGCGAAGCTATTGTCCGGCGCGCGCCTCGGGACCACCCGAACCATAAGATGTTTTGCGCCTTGCGCATCGATGCATTGAGCCCAAGTGCGATTTTGCATGGCGTCGACCTCGGCGAGCGCTTCTCGCTCGACAGGGTCGAGCTCGCGAGCCGCCGCGCCCGTAAGCAGCAAGAGCAAGGGCGCCGCAAATACAGCAAGATGCCTGATCATTGTTTCCTCCCCGGACTAAAAATGACTAAGTTAAAGCGTTGAGAAACGAAGTTCTTTCGACGAAGCGGCGCGCAACACAAAAACGGAGCGCGGGCGAATATCTAAATAATCGTCTTAGTCCAAAGGCGCGCAGGACGCATTGGCGACGCCATTGGCGCTGTCATCCGCCATTGAGAGCGCGCAGTAATAGGCAGACGATCCTTTTTGCAGATAGATCTTTCGCCGGCTGCTATCGAACGCCTTGATTTCATATCCCTGCGCCAGCACGCTTCGCAGCGTCTGAACGGGCTGCGCATGGGACGCGGGCGCAAACAGTAAGATCATTGTTGCAACGATAGCTCTTCGCATCAAATCCTCCTTCGGCATGTTGACTGGCGGCGCGGTCCTTTTCAGGCCATTCCCTCGACAGCGTGTTGTTTCCTCCGGGGCCGGTCCGGCTTCGATGGCGTTCAGTCGCAGGGAATATCCACTCGGTCGCGCCGCATCGTGTTGAGATCGACGACGCCTTGCCAATGGTTGATCATCTCGCCGATCGCCGTCATGAACGAGCGCCAGGCGTTGTCTTGCGCCAGCATTCCGGGCCCCCGTAAATTTTCGTTGTAGGGCCGCTCGGCGCCCTTTGTGTAAAACAGGACGTTCGATCCAACGCGCCGAAAACCGAACTGGCGCGCGCCGCTCACCGGATGCGTTCCCATCTCAGGGCTGGTGACCGTCTGCAGCACGAAATGATCCGGCTGGAGCTCCACCAATTGGACCGTGCCCGGATCGCCGGGGATCTCGATATCGATGAGCTCGCCGAGTTTGAGCGGGCCCTTCTGGCGTCGCACGAACCGCGTCACGCGATCAAACATCGCTCCTGCCGGCCCGTAACCGTCGACAGTCGCATTGGTGTCCGTCCCCAATTGTTGCAGCAGGCTTTCAGGCGTCAGCCCGGCGGGCATTTGCGTGATGGTGATGGTGTATTCGTCGAACGCCATGTCGCGCCCGCTGCCCAATTTGTTCGATTGGAACTTTGCGCCGGCCGCTTTCAGGGCCTGCTGCAATTGCGGATTGCTAAGCCAGGGCTCCTGATAGAGGCGGGCGTGCTCGGCGGACGGCGCTCGGCAGGGCGGTTTGGCCGGTCTTTCGGGCGCAGTTTCGGGAACATCACTGTGTGGTCCGCTTGCCGGCGAGGGTGGTTTATGGTCGGTGTTGCTGGCGATCAGATCCTGATATCCGGGTCGCGGCCAGCAAATCGCGTTATCGCCGCAAACGCCGCATCGGATCCAGATTTGTCCCTGTGTTTGGCGGTAGAGCTCCTGCATTTGCGGGACCGGAACGATGATCCCGGCGCTGTTGTAGGCCTCGTCATAGCAGCGGCGGTCTGTCCCTCCGCATTCGGCGTCGCGCTGCCGGCAAAACGGACTCTTGCCAACGCCAGGCTGGTTCGTCGTCGTTGGGCCGCTGCTGTTCGAGTGGAATTCGTCGCCTTGAACGGGAGGAGGGCTATTTTGCTCGATTTGTCCGCGAAGCGGCGTTTGCGCATAAGTCTCGTTTGCCGCGGCCAGGGATGCAGCGAAGGACGCCGCCAGCAGCAAAACTGCGGCGATCCGCCCCCAGCAATGTTGCTTGCAAGGATTTTTCATATGGCGGCGTCAGCCAAGCAGGCGATTGCAGCGTCAGGTTCGGCTCAAGGACGGCATTGCACGCCGCAGCGGGCGCGTGAGCGGAAAGTTACCTCTGTCTTACGGAAATTGTTGAGGACGCAAAGCGCGTCCGACAGGCGGCGACGCGAGGTCTCTGCGGGCAGATTGCGTAGGACTGCGCAGATTTTTGGTCCTGTGGAAGAAATCGGAAGCTCTGCGTCGATGCCGCCAGGATTGCGCGCGACCGGCGGCGCTTGCAGGCTGGTCGAGGCAGTTGTAGGCCGGCTCTTGCCGGCCCCCGCGCAAATCGTGCCGGCCATTGCCGACGTTATCGCCTGACGGCATGTCGACGCCAGGGCGTCCCGCGCATTGACGCGCGATTGCGACACTGCGGCCCGCTGCGCCGCGGCGGGATCGCAATTCGACCGCGTCGACTTCCGCTTGCGGCTTTCGTCAAGAGTGGATTGCGGAACTTCCACGCAGGCGGTGATCTGCGCCAATTGCGCCAGCGCCTCGCCAACCCATGTCAGCCCTATCGTCATGAAGGCGAGCGCGCTCAGCATCTCGACGGGTCGCATCTGATCCTCCCAGGCTTTTTATATGACCGGATCATGTTCCGGGTTCTGTCTTTAGGCAAGGCCGATGGGCGGCAGGGCGCGATGCTTCGCGGGCCGTCAATCTCGACGCGAGTCGTCTGAGCGGGAAGGGGCGCGCGATGTGCTGGCCAAAAACTTCGCCGTTCCGGAGGGCGCCTTCGCCAACATTCCTCAAGACGTCGAACACAATCGCTGGATCTTCGCCGGCAAACCGCCGGGCCCGATCTCAGCGCAAACCGTCCAGTCTCCGGCGGGCCCGACGCCGATAAGCTATAGCTATCGTTTGTCGGAACAAACGCCCGTGAAAGTTGGAGGCGGCCAGGTCCGGGTCGTCGATTCATCGAATTTCCCGGCGGCCAGCACCGTCGCGGCCGCGCTGGTCGAAATCGAGCCCGGAGGATTGCGCGAGCTGCACTGGCATCCCACCAATGACGAATGGCAATATTACCTCAGCGGGCGCGGGCGGATGACCGTATTCGCCTCGGGCGGCCGGGCGCGCACCTTCGATTATCAGGCGGGCGACGTCGGCTATGTTCCGTTCGCGATGGCCCACTACGTCGAAAATACGGGCGACGAGCCGCTGCGTTTCATCGAGGCGTTCCGAAGCTTCTATTTTGCCGACGTATCGGTGAACCAATGGATGGCTTTGAGCCCGCCCGATCGTGTTCAGGCGCACCTCAATCTCGATGAGCAGACCATGAAGGCGTTGCGCAAGGACAAGCCGATCATCGTCGGCCCCTCGGCGGCGTAAGTCGTCGGCGCGGAGCCGCAAACCGAACGACCCTCGGCGCTCCGGGCTCCGCGCCATTTACATCAAAGGTTCGCCACCCTATGTTCCGGCCGTCACGCGACGCAGCCGTCGCTTCTATGTGGAAAGTTTTTCAAGCACATGCGCGCCGAAGCCGAAGCCTTGGTCGAATCCATCAAGCAATCCATGGGATTGCTGAGGAGGCATCTTTGACGTCGCGACCGCTGAACGCCGTCTCGCCGAACTGAACGCCAAGGTCGAGGATCCGAATCTCTGGGACGACGCCGACGCCGCGCAAAAAATCATGCGCGAGCGCACCGACCTTGAAGATCGGCTCGGCTCGCTCGCCCGTTTCGATAGCGAACTCGATGACGCCGTAACGCTCGTCGAGCTCGCCGAGGCGGAAGAGGATACGGCGACCGAAAAGGAAGCCATCGGGCAGCTGAAGAGCCTGAAGCTCGAAGCCGAACGGCGCCAGATCGAGGCGCTGCTGTCCGGCGAGGTCGACGGCAACGACACCTATATCGAAGTGCATTCCGGCGCCGGCGGAACGGAGAGCTGCGACTGGGCGCGCATGCTGTTTCGCATGTATGCGCGCTGGGCCGAGCGGCACAAATTCAAGGTCGAGGTGATCGAGGAGACCGCTGGCGACGAGGCGGGCCTCAAATCCGGCACGCTGCTGGTCAAGGGCCATAATGCGCATGGCTGGGCCAAGACAGAGTCAGGCGTGCATCGGCTGGTGCGCATCTCGCCGTTCGATTCCAACGCGCGGCGCCACACGAGCTTCGCCTCGGTCTGGGTCTATCCGGTGATCGACGACAAGATCGACATCGACGTGAAGGAGAGCGACTGCCGCATCGACACCTATCGCTCGTCGGGCGCCGGCGGACAGCACGTCAACACGACCGATTCCGCGGTGCGCATCACGCATATTCCGTCGGGCATCGTCGTCGCCTGCCAGGGCGAGCGGTCGCAGCACAAGAACCGGGCGACCGCCTGGAACATGCTCCGCGCGCGCCTTTATGAGCAGGAGATCGAAAAGCGCGAGGCGGCGGCCAACGCCACCGAAGCGTCAAAGACCGAGATCGGCTGGGGTCACCAGATCCGCTCCTACGTATTGCAACCCTATCAGCTCGTGAAGGATTTGCGCTCGGGCGTCACCTCTGGAACGCCCGACGACGTGCTTGACGGCGATCTCGATTCCTTCATGGAGGCGGCTCTTGCGCAAAGGGTATCGGGAGGCGCGCCGCTTGCGGTGGAAGACGTCGACTAGAGCAGACATGCGACGGGCGACCGCGTCTCGCATTCCCAATGAACCGTGAGAAAGCAAGGGCCGCGCATGACTCCTGCGAGACAACCGATCTTTAACGTGCCGGCGGTCGTGCTCGCCCTTGTTGCGATCCTTGTCGTGATCGAGGCCGTCTGCGACGCCATTCCGCCGCTGGCCCATTTCAAGATCATCGCGGCCTTCGCTTTCGTGCCGGGACGCTTCACCTTTGCGTTCGACCCCGATCTCGTCAACGCGGCGTTCAACACGACCGCGGCGACGAGCGAGAGCGCCGCCGAGCTCGCGACCTTCTTTCTCGGCGACGGCAAGCCTTTGTGGTGGACGCCGCTGACCTACGCCTTCCTGCATGGCGGCTGGGCGCATGTGGGCATGAACAGCCTGTGGCTGGTCGCCTTCGGATCGGCCGCCGCGCGCCGGTTTGGAACGGGGCGGTTTCTGTTTTTTTGCGCGGTCTGCGCGATCGCCGGCGCGCTGGCGCATTTCCTGACCCATATGGCCGATCTGCAGCCGGTGGTCGGCGCTTCCGCGGTGGTTTCCGGCGCGATGGCGGCGGTGGTCCCGTTTCGCCTTCCAGCCAGGGGCGCCGCTCGGCGCCGCGCTGATGTTCGCCGAGCGCCCGGCCGGCGCCTATCGGCTGCCGGCGTTGCCGCTGCGGGAAATCGTCTCGAACCGCAACGCCATTACCTTCGTCGTGCTGTGGTTTCTCGCCAATTTCCTGTTCGGCGTGTTTCCCGCGACGATCGGCCTGACCGACGTCTCCGTCGCCTGGGAGGCGCATGTCGGCGGATTTTTGGCTGGGCTGCTGGCGTTCAAATGGTTTGATCCGCCGCCTGCGTTAGCGGGGCAGGGAGCGGGCCCGGCAGAAGGCTCGGCGCCGGTTTAGCAGTTTCACGATTCATAGAAACGTGAAACTGCTCTAATCTTAGCCCTTAGCCCTTAGCCCAGCAGCTTCCGCGGGCGCTTCTTCGCGGCGCGGCGAAAGCGCGCGACGATCTCGAGATGCGGCGAATGGCGGAACTGATCGACCGGCAGAACGCGCTCCAGCTCATAGCCTCCGGCGCAGAGAGTCGCCGCGTCGCGGGCAAAGCTCTGATGATTGCAGGAGACGGCGACGACAAGCGGCGCGCGCGAGGCCGCGATGGCGCGCGCCTGCTCCGGCGCTCCGGCCCGCGGCGGATCGAACACAATGCCGTCGTAGGATGAGAGATCTTCGCTGGAGAGGGGCCGGCGGAACAGATCGCGCGTCTCGACGGTGACCGGGCGCAACCGCGCCTCTCCCGCCGCTTTGGCGAGCGCGGACAAGGCCGCGCCTTCGGAATCGACGGCGTGGACTGCTGCGAATTCAGCGAGCCGCAACGAGAAAGTGCCAACGCCCGCGAAAAGATCGGCGACGCGTCGCGCGCCCGAAAGCGCCTGCGTCACTTCGGCGGCGAGCGCTTCCTCTCCGGCTTCCGTCGCCTGCAGAAATGCGCCCGGCGGCGGCGCGACCATCGCCTGGCCCATGCGGATCAGCGGCGCCCGATTCAACGCGACAATGGCGCCATGATTGGCGAGCCGGGCGAGATCATGGCGCAATGCGAAATTCACCAGCTGGCCCGCCTGATCTTCGCTCAACGGGCCATGACCCCTGATGTCGATATCGAGGCCGGAGGTCGTCGCCGTTATGAGAATGTCGAGCGGCTTGCCCGAGGCGGCGAGAAGACGGCCAAGACCGCGGGCGATCTGCGGCGCTTCGGCCAGCGACGGCGCCAGCACAGGACATTCTGCGATATCGACGATGCGATGCGAGCGCGCCTCCATGAAGCCGACGCTCGCTGCGCCATCCGCGCTCATGCGGGCATGGAAGGTCACGCGCCGCCGGCCTTGCCCATGCGCGTCGAGCAGAGGCTCCGGCGCGGCGCCGACGCCCGCCTGCCGCAACGCTTCGACCAGAAGCCCCCGCTTCCAATCCGCATAGGCGTCCGGCCGCAGCGCCTGAACCGCGCAACCGCCGCAGGAGCCGTAATAGCGGCAGAAGGGCGCGATGCGGTCGGGACTGGCTGTCTCGATTTCAACGAGCTTGCCGCGACCGCCGTCGACTTCGGCGATAATCGTCTCAAAGGGCAGCGCATAGGGCACGGCGATCAACCCCTGCGGCCCCTGCGCCAATCCTTCGCCGCGGCCGCCGAGGCGGTCGATGCGCAGCCGTTGATGCAGGCTGATCACCGCCGGGCGCCGATCAAAAACTCCCGATTTCCGTCGCCGCCCTCGATCGGCGAGGGGATCAACCCATCGATCCGCCAGCCCAGCGAAGCGACCAGCCGCTTGACGCGCGCGCAAACCTCGGCGTGAACGGCGGGGTCGCGCACCAGCCCCTTGGTCACATGAAAGCGGCCGGCCTCGAACTGCGGCTTGATCAGCGCGACGAGCTTTGCGCTCTCGGCCGCCAGCGCCGTGAGTGGCGGCAGCACGAGGGCGAGCGAAATGAAGCTGACGTCGATCGTGATGAATTGCGGCGCGGCCGGCAGCGAAGCCGCCTCGAGGCTGCGCGCATCCGTATCCTCGCGCGAGATCACCCTTGGATCGGAGGCGATGGCGGAATGCAATTGGCCATGCCCGACATCGACGGCGACGAGGCTCAACGCCCCGCGCGAGAGCAGAACATTGGCGAAGCCGCCCGTTGAGGCGCCGATATCGAGGCAGGCGAGGCCGCGCGGGTCGTAGCCGAAGGCGTCGAGCGCCGCGGCGAGCTTGACGCCGCCGCGCGAAACCCAGGGGTAGGGCGCCTCAGCCTCGATATGCGCCTCGGCGGCAAGAGTCTGCGAGGGCTTTGTGACGGTTTTTCCGTCGATGCGCACGAGCCCGGCGGCGATCGCTTCCTGCGCCTTGGCGCGGCTTTCAAACAGGCCGCGCGCCACGAGCGCGAGATCGGCGCGGCGGCTCTTTGCGCCGTCTTCGGATTCGCCGTCGGGATCGTCTGGTCGTCGCATGAATTTTTTTGGCTCGGACGATGGGCCTCATCAATGGGTGAACAAACGCGCGCGGTTGACAAGCGCGGCGCGGCGGCGCGTCCGTTCAGGCGATTTTCACGTCGAGCGCCTCGCGCCCGAGAACCGAAAGCACCTTGGCGACGATCGCCTTCGCGTCGAGACCCGCCTGCGCATAGAGCTTTTCCGGCTTGTCATGATCGAGGAACAGGTCGGGCAGCACCATTGAACGGAATTTCAGCGGTCGCGCGCCAAGGCCGTCAAGCGCGCCTGAGTCGGTCAGCTTTTGCGCAACGAAGGACCCGAAGCCGCCGACCGAGCCTTCCTCGATGGTGATCAGCGCTTCATGGGAGGAGGCAAGCCGCATGATCAGCTCTTCGTCGAGCGGCTTGGCGAAGCGCGCGTCGGCCACCGTCGTCGAAACGCCAAGGGCGGCGAGTTCGTCGGCCGCCTTCATGACTTCGGCGAGCCGCGCGCCGAAGGACAGAATGGCGACCTGCTTGCCCTCGCGCATGATGCGGCCGCGGCCGATCTCGAGCGGGACGCCTTCGATCGGCATATCGATGCCGACGCCTTCGCCGCGCGGATAGCGCAGCGCGATCGGGCCCTCATCATAGGCCGCCGCGGTGGCGACCATATGGACAAGCTCGGATTCGTCGGCGGCCGCCATCACCACCATGTTCGGCAGAATGCCGAGGAAGGAGATGTCGAACGAGCCCGCATGCGTCGCGCCGTCGGCGCCGACAAGGCCGGCGCGGTCGATCGCAAAGCGCACCGGCAGGTTCTGGATTGCGACGTCATGCACGACTTGATCGTAGCCGCGCTGCAGGAACGTCGAATAGATCGTGCAGAACGGCTTGAATCCTTCGGTCGCGAGGCCGGCGGCGAAGGTCACGGCATGCTGCTCGGCGATGCCGACGTCGAAGGTGCGCTCGGGAAAGGTCTTTTGAAAAATGTCGAGGCCCGTGCCGCTCGGCATGGCGGCGGTGATCGCGACGATCTTGTCGTCCTTCGCCGCTTCCTTGACGAGGGATTCGGCGAAGACGCTGGTATAAACCGGCGCATTCGGCTTCGGCTTCACCTGCTTGCCGGTGACGACATCGAACATATTGACGGCGTGATATTTGTCGTGCGTCGCCTCGGCGGGCGCGTAGCCCTTGCCCTTCTGCGTCACGACATGGACGAGGATCGGTCCCGTCTCCTTGAAATCGCGGACGTTTTTCAGGACCGGCAGCATCTGGTCGAGGTTGTGGCCGTCGATCGGGCCGACATAATAGATGCCGAGCTCTTCGAACAGCGTGCCGCCCGCCCAGAAATTGCGGGCGAATTCCTCAGTCTTGCGCGCCCTGTCATAGACGAAGCGCGGCAGCAGGCGGCCAAGCTGCTTGGCCGCCTCGCGCACGGAGCGATAGGCGTCGCCGGAGACGAGGCGGGCGAGATAGGAGGACAGCGCCCCGGCCGGCGGGGCGATCGACATGTCGTTGTCGTTTAAAATGATGATCAGGCGCGAATGCATGGCGCCGGCGTTGTTCATGGCCTCATAGGCCATGCCGGCCGACATCGCGCCATCGCCGATCACGGCGATGACGTTGCCGGGGCGCCCGGACAGCGTATTGGCGACCGCCATGCCGAGGCCGGCCGAAATCGACGTCGAGGAATGCGCCGCGCCGAAAGGGTCGTATTCGCTCTCGGAGCGCCGGGTGAAGCCGGAGAGGCCCCCGCCGCGGCGCAGCGTCCGGATGCGGTCTCTGCGGCCGGTGATGATCTTGTGCGGATAGGCCTGATGGCCGACGTCCCAGATCAGCCGATCGTCGGGCGTATTGAACACATAATGCAGCGCCACGGTGAGTTCGACGACGCCGAGCCCTGCGCCCAGATGGCCGCCCGTCACCGACACCGCGCTGATCGTTTCTTCGCGCAGCTGGCGCGCGACCTCCGCGAGATCTGACTCCGGCAGCCGCCGCAAATCGGCCGGCGTGTGGATCTTGTCGAGCAGGGGGGTCGAGGAAGTCGTCACGCACGCCTCATCCGTTGTTAACGCGAAGTCATCAATCCGAAGGCTGAATTTCGCCCGCGTCGGGTTGCACTCGGAGCCAACCCCTTAAAGAAAATAGAATTTTGGTTCAAGGCGGCGCTTATCCCGCAACTTTGATCTTGCCTCCCCCTCAAAAGATGAATAACCAAATTTTTTGGCGCCGCAATGCGAAGAGCCGCGTCGCCATCATTTGGTCAAAGAGCGCGGCCTTTCGGTCACAGCGTCGTCATGCGAAATGTGACGCCGTGTCGCCAATGGTTTTGCTCGCCAGCGCGGACGTCGCCGCCGCAGTCCGAAAGGAGCTTCCGGCCAGGATCACGCCTTTTTTGCAGCTTTGGGCCGCATCTTCATGCGTCACGATGAGTCTGGATTTAAATCAGACCGATTGCATTCGGCCCCTCCCGGAACGCGGCTTTCGCAGAGAACCAAGATGGTCAAGTGGGTCTATACGTTTGGCGACGGCCGCGCCGAAGGTTCGAGCGACATGCCCGAGCTTTTGGGCGGCAAGGGCGCAAATCTCGCTGAAATGGCCAATCTCGGCCTGCCGGTGCCGCCGGGCTTCACCATCACCACGGAAGTTTGCGCCTTCTTCTACGAGAACGAGAAACGCTTTCCGCCGCAGCTCGCGGACGCGGTCGAATCCGCGCTCGCCCATATCGGCGATCTGACCGGAAAATCCTTCGGCGACGGGCAAAAGCCGCTCCTCGTCTCCGTGCGCTCGGGCGGGCGGGCGTCGATGCCCGGCATGATGGATACCGTCCTCAATCTCGGCCTTAACGACGTTACTGTCGAGGCGCTGGCGCGGAGTTCGGGCGACGAGCGCTTCGCCTACGATTCCTACCGCCGCTTCATCCAGATGTATTCCAATGTGGTGCTGGGCGTCGGCCATCATGAATTCGAGGACGAGCTTGAATTCTATAAGGAATCGAAGGGCGTCTCGTTCGATACGGAGCTCGACGCGGCCGACTGGCGAAAGCTGATCGCGTCGTTCAAGGAAAAGATCGTCGAGGCGGTCGGCGCTCCCTTTCCGCAGGATCCACATGAGCAGCTCTGGGGCGCGATCGGCGCCGTCTTCGGCTCATGGGAAAATCCGCGCGCGATCACTTACCGCCGCATTCACAATATTCCCTCGAATTGGGGCACCGCCGTCAACGTGCAGGCGATGGTGTTCGGCAATATGGGGCCGACCTCGGCGACCGGCGTTGCCTTCACGCGCAATCCGTCGACCGGCGAAAAGGCGCTTTACGGGGAATTTCTCGCCAATGCGCAGGGCGAGGACGTCGTCGCCGGGATCAGGACGCCGCAGGCCATCTCGGAGGCGGCGCGGCTCGCCGCCGGCTCCGACAAGCCCTCGCTGGAAACCGCGATGCCGGAGGCCTTCGCTGAATTCGTCCGCATCACCGAGCTGCTCGAACGCCATTACCGCGACATGCAGGATCTCGAATTCACCATTGAGGACGGCAAGCTTTGGATGCTGCAGACGCGAAGCGGCAAACGAACGAGCCCGGCCGCGCTGCGCATCGCCGTCGAAATGACGCAGGAGGGGCTGATCGACAAGGAGGAGGCTGTGTCGCGGATCGATCCCGCCTCGCTCGACCAGCTGCTTCATCCGGCGATCAATCCGAGCGCGGAGCGGATCGTGATTGCAACCGGCCTGCCGGCCTCGCCCGGAGCCGCGACTGGCGAGATCGTCTTTACCGCTGAGGCGGCCGAGCAGCTGAAGGCGATCGGCCGCAAGACCATCCTCGTGCGCATCGAGACCAGCCCGGACGACATCCACGGCATGCATGCGGCCGAGGGCATATTGACGACGCGCGGCGGCATGACGTCCCATGCGGCGGTGGTCGCGCGCGGCATGGGCAAGCCCTGCGTTTCGGGCGCGGCCTCGATCCGGGTCGACTATGCGCAGGGGATGCTCACGGCGGGCGGCGCGGTGTTCCACAAAGGCGACGTGCTGACAATCGACGGCGGCGCCGGGCAGGTGATCAAGGGCGCGATCAAGATGAGCCGGCCCGAGCTCAGCGGCGAATTCGGCGCCCTGATGAAATGGGCCGACGACATCCGTCGAATGGAAGTGCGCGCCAACGCCGAAACCCCGCAGGACGCCCGCGTCGCGCTGAAATTCGGCGCCGAGGGCATTGGCCTCTGCCGCACCGAGCATATGTTCTTCGACCCCGACCGCCTCAACGCCGTGCGCGAGATGATCCTCGCCGACAATAAGGCCGGAAGGCGGGCCGCGCTGGCGAAGCTTCTGCCCATGCAGCGCGGTGATTTCGTCGAATTATTCGGCATCATGGCCGGCCTGCCGGTGACGATCCGCCTGCTGGATCCGCCGCTTCACGAGTTTTTGCCGCAGACGCCGGACGAAATCGCGGAGGTCGCCAAGGCGCTCGGCCTGCCGATCGCCAAGATCACGCGCCGGCTCGACGAATTGAAAGAAATCAATCCGATGCTCGGCTTTCGCGGCAGCCGGCTCGCGATCGCCTTTCCCGAAATCGCCGAGATGCAGGCGCGGGCGATTTTCGAGGCCGCCATCGAGGTCAAGCAGCGCACGGGCGCGCTTGTGCATCCGGAGATCATGGCGCCGCTGATTATCGCCAAGGCCGAGTTTGACGCCGTCAAGGCGCGCGTCGACGCGACCGCGGCTATCGTCTTCGCCGAATCCGGCGTGTCGATTCCCTACACGGTCGGCGCCATGATCGAGACGCCGCGGGCGAGCCTGCGCGCCGGCGAGATTGCGGCGACTGCGGAATTTTTTTCGTTCGGCACCAATGACCTGACGCAGACCTGCATGGCGCTTTCGCGCGATGACGCGGGGGCCTTCCTTGGCCTCTATGTCGGGGCGGGCCTGCTCGCGGGCGATCCGTTCATCACCATCGATGCCGACGGCGTCGGCGAACTCGTCGCCATCGGCGCGGAGCGCAGCCGCGCCGCGCGCGCCGACATTAAGCTCGGCATCTGCGGCGAGCACGGCGGCGACCCGGCCTCCATCGCGTTTTGCGAGAGCCTTGGGCTTGACTACGTGTCATGCTCGCCGTTCCGGGTCCCGATCGCGCGGCTCGCCGCCGCGCAGGCGACGCTGGCGCGCGGCAAAGACAAGCAAGACGGGTCTGTCGTCAGGGGAGCGTAAGTCGAAATACCCTGTGTTGAGTATAGACACCCCGTGATCCGCAGCGCGTCATTTGGAAGAATAGCTCTTTTCATAACAAAGCTTTCAATCAATGAAGAAAATACAGGGATTGCTCACGATCAGGGATTGGTGCGCCGCGGCGACGATAGCGGCGCTCTATTCCGCCTTTGTTGTCGTCGGCCATCTCAAAATGGGTCAGCTCTCGGAGGCGCCCACCTATGACGACGTCGGCTATTACGCCGACGCCGCATCCCGGCTCTTGAAGCTTTACGAAGATGGGTTCCCGGGGCTGCTGCGCAAATCCATCGCGCTGCCGCCGCACGCGCCCTATTCCACCTTCGCGACCATGGCCGGCTTTGCAATCTTTGGCATGCATCCCTGGGCCGTTGCGGCAGTTCAGTCGCTGTGGATTTTCGTAATCCTGGCGGCGTTGCGCGTAGCGCTGGTCGACCAACCGCTTTACGTCTTTCTCAGCGCGGCGGCGGCGGTTCTCGCCTGGCCACTGCTTGGGCTGCTTTTGATCTCCGCGCGGCCCGACAGCGTTTGCGCGCTGCTGACCGTGGCGGGCTGCCTCTATATCGTCGCTTCGCCCTGGGTTGGAGCGGACCGCAAACGGCTGTGGATCGCCGGAGCTTTTGCCGGCGCGGCGCTTCTGGCGAAGCCGAGCCTCAGCCCCGTCACCCTGGCGCTCTTTGCGTCCGCCGCGCTTCTGGCGTCCGCAACGGATTTCATCGAGCGCCGCGGGGAGGTCGACCTTCGCCGCCGGTTCTTGCGAACGAACCTTGGCTTTTTGCTGATCGCGGCGGCTCTGTCAGCGCCTTACTATATTTTCGGCCTGCCGCAGACGATCGCCTATATCCATCTCAATATGCTTGGCGCCGACGCCGCGCTGTGGCGCCTGCGTATCCCGCTGCTCGACCATGCCTGCTACTATCTCTGGGGGGCGGGCGGACAGGCGACGATGGGCGCCTTCCTGCCTCTGACGGCGCTTCTGCTGGCGCTTGCCGGCGCGCTGCAGCGGAAATGGCTTTACGCCAATCGCTTCAGGGCAGGGGCCGTCGCGATCTGGGCTTTGCTGGCCTATGCGGCGGTTTCGATCCCAGCGCACAAGAACGCCTGGCTCGGAATCATCGTTAGCTGGACGGTCCTGTTCTTTTTCATTGCGGCGCTCTGTGGAATTTTTCGGGCGGTCGCACGGATGCGCTTCGCCCCGTTCTTGAGGGCCGCGCTGAGCGTCTGTCTCGTCGTCGTCGCCGCGACGATCGTCGAGTTTCCGGTCTATGATCCGATCTGGGGACACAAGGGGAGCGAGCCGCTCAGCGTCTCGGCCCGGCGCTCCGCGTTGATCGACGACATTGCCGAGACGATGCTTTCGCCGCCGGTGCGGGTGCCGGCGGTCTATTTCCCCTCTTCCTCCAAATTCCTCAACAGCGATGTTTTGCAATTCGCCTTGAATCAAAGAAACGTCCCAAGCATTGTCGCCTCGGATCCCAAGACATCGGGCGATCTTGCCGCCCATCTTGCCGCAATTGCGCGAGCGACCGACGTCGTCCTTTTCGAGAGAGAGGATCCCGATCTTTACGGCTGGATGCCGAGCGCGGCGCTGCTGCCGGCCATCAAGCAGAAACTGCTCGACCATCCAGACTTCGAGCTGAGAAAAACGTTCGATACGGCGGACGGCGAGCACCATGTCTTTCTGTTTCAACGCCCGCCCGCTTTCTCCGATTTCAGCGCTTTCCACGGATTCTTGTCGATCGAGGGACGCTGGCCCCCACGCGGCGACGAACGCGGCCGCTGGGCGCTTGGCGAAGCGGCAAGCCTTGAGCTGAAATCACCCGGTCAACAGCAATGGGCGGCCATTTCTGTGCGCGCGCTGAGCCTCATCGCCGATCAATCGGTCAGCTTCAGCATCGACGGCAAATCGATCGGCTCGTGCAGCCTGCCGCAGGTCAATCAATTTAAAGATTGCATGATTGAGATCCCCGGAGCGGTTCTGCCGGCAAGGATCGATTTGACGTTTTCCCGGCCGGGTCCGGAAAACCCCTGGGACGGCAGGCGGCGCTCGGTCTGGTTCAGCGCGATTTCGATCAAAAGAAACCCTTGAACGCGGCGCGCCCATAGAGGGAACTTTAGGCCCGCGCGTGCGCAAAAGCCTTTTTGCTTTTGCCCTCGCTGAGACCTGCTATTGCTGTCGAACGCACTGGGGGGTGTGGCTGCGAATGAAATTTCGATTACCAAGCATCGGAAAAAGGTTTTGGCCCAGCGAAACGCGCGACGACCAGCCATGGACCGACGACGATTGGCCGATCGAAGATAGTTTCGAGACGGTTCGCGGCGCTTTCAATCTGGTGTTTGAAACATCTGGCGTGCGCATCTTCACGGCTTCGCTGATAGACGCCAGCCATTTGTGGACGCCTCTTCTTGGCGAGAAGGACGTCGTCATTTTCTCCGACCCCTGGACGTCCCGGCTGGAAATAGCGCGGGCCGCGCAAGCCGCGGCGCGGTTTCCCGAAAATCTATATTTCCTTTGCAACGACTCGCAGAGCTTTTACCTACGAAAACGCATCTTGCGTAATGCTTCGCTGGTCAACCAAAACTGCTTTCTCGACGAAAATCTCTTCTTCGTCGACGATCGCGCGGAAAAAATCTATGATGCGCTTTACAATGCGCGGCGCTCGAAGACGAAACGGCACTATCTCGCCAGCGAGATCGCCGACGTGATGCGGCTTGCCCTGATCTATCCCCATCATGACAATGGCTGGTACGATCTCGAGGAAGATCAACTTCCCAAACACGTCTACAGAAATAAAGCGAACCTTCGAATCGGCCAGGTGGCGCAGGTCATCAATCAGTCGAGCGTCGGGCTGGCGCTTTCGGAATCCGAGGGCGCCTGCTTTGCCTCCAGCGAATATCTGCTGTGCGGCGTCCCCGTCGTCTCGACTCCGTCGAAGGGCGGCAGATCCTTCTGGTATGACGACGAAAACGCGCTCATCGTCGACGCCGACCCGCACGCCGTCTTCGGCGGGGTGAGCGCGCTGATCAAGGCGCCGCGCGACCCGCACAGGATCCGCGCCGCCCATATCGCGTTAATGCTGCGCCAGCGCCAGACCTTTCTCGACGAGGTGCTGGCGCCGATCGCGGCGCGGTTCAGCCTTGCCGATTGGGACTATCGATCCGCCTTTCACGCCTGCGATCTCCTGAAGGAATTTGGCTTCAAGAAGGATTGCTGGCGCAATCTGGACGAGATCAGGCGCACCCTCTCGGGCTGAGCCGGCGCCGCCATCTTTCCTTGTAAAGAGCCGGGATTCGCGGCAAAAGATTGCATTCCTTTCGGCGTTGCTGCGCCGCAATAAAAGGCCGACGGCGTTATGCATTTCAATATTGTCACGACCGTCTTCAATGGCGAGCGTTTCTTCAATGAAACCCTGCTGAGCGTCGTCTCGCAGGCCGGCGATTTTTCGATCCGCTACCATGTCCAGGACGCCGGCTCGACGGACGGGACGCTGAAGCTTTTGGAAGGGTGGCGCAAACGCTTCGACGAGGGGTTTCCGATCAGCTGCCGCGGCATCGAATTCACTTATGCCAGCGAGCCGGACTCCGGCCTCTATGACGGCGTCAACAAGGGGTTCGCGCATTGCGGCCCGGCCGATGTCATGACCTGGATCAACGCCGACGACCGCTTTGAGCAGGGCGCGTTCGGGACGGTCGCAACCATTTTGCGCAATTTTCCCGACATCGATTGGGTGACCGGCCGCCCGACCACCATTACCGAAAGCGGCGAATTTCTCTATATGGCGCCGGTGAGGGCGTATCCGCGTAGAGCGATCGAAGCCGGCATCTTTGAGGGGCGCTTCGCCATGCCCTTTATCCAGCAGGAGGGCTCATTCTGGCGCCCCCACCTCTGGGACAAGGTCGGCGGCCTCAACGCCAGCTTTCGCCTCGCCGGCGATTTCGACCTCTGGCGGCGTTTCGCGCGGGAGACGGAGCTCGTCAGCGTCGACGCCATCTTCGGTTGCTTCAGGCTGCGCGACGGCCAGCTTTCGGCCGATCGAAAAAGCTATCACGCCGAAGTCGACGCCTCGCTATCTCCGGCTGAGGTCAAGGCGCGCGCGAAGGCGTCGTTCATGTACAAGGTGCGCGGCTACAAATATCCGGTGATGACGCGCCACCAGGGCGGCCCCTGGGTGCGCGAATGCTGGCCGATGTCGGTGCTGCCTTTCCTCGGCGGCCGCGGCTTCAAGCTGGAACATTGGCGGCTGCAGGCGACGGGCTACCTGGGCCTTGCGGACTGACGCATCGCCGGATGCGGTCGCAGGCAGCGCAAGCCGTGGTTTTCCTCCGCTGCAATATCCTCCCGGCGCTTTCCTTTCCAGCTTCTTCGTGGCGGACCGCCTTGCTGCTCGCCGCCGGGGCGATCCGCGCCGCGTTCAACGAACGCAATCTTTGCCGACGCGTTCGCGTTCAAGACGCCGTACCGCCGGTCCAATCGCAAAGGCGTCCGCGGTCAGCTGCGTGGTTGATTTTGCCTGGCGCAGGGTCTAGCTCGGGGCTGCGCGGCGGCGGCTATTGGCTGAATCTCGCCAGATTGTATTTTTCCGGCGGGCGCTTTTCGCTGCGTGGCGGCCTGAATTAGAGAATGGATTGCGCAATGCGCTTCAATATCGTCACATCCGTCTTCAACGGGGAGGCGTTTTTAAACGAGACAATTATGAGCGTCGTCTCGCAGGCCGGCAATTTTTCCGTCCGTTATCACGTTCAGGACGCTGGATCGACGGACTCCACGCTTAAAATACTTGAAGGATGGCGGCAGCGGTTCGAGCAGGGTTTTCCAATCTCTTGTTCCCGGGTGGACTTCACCTTCGCAAGCGAGCGTGACGGCGGGGTTTACGACGGTTTGAACAAGGCGTTCGCGCAATGCGGCGACGCCGACGCCATGACCTGGATCAACGCCGACGACCGCTTCGAGCCGGGCGCATTTTCGACCGTTGCGACGATTTTCAGCTCACATCCGGACGTCGAATGGCTGACCGGGCGCCAGACCGTTCTCGCTGAATCGGGTGAGAATCTTTATATGTCGCCGCTGATCCCGCTGCCGCAAAAGGCCATCGCCGCGGGTATTTTCGATGGCCGCAGCGTCGTGAGCTTCATCCAGCAGGAGGGCACATTCTGGCGCCCGAGGCTGTGGGAGAAGGTCGGCGGCCTCAACGCCAATTATCGCCTCGCCGGCGACTTCGACCTCTGGCGGCGCTTTTCCAAACACGCGCCGCTCGTCAGCGTCGACGCCATCCTTGGCTGCTTCAGGACCCGCAGCGGACAACTTTCGGCTGACCGCAAATCCTATTACGCCGAGGTTGACGCCGCGATGAGCGAGGCCGACCGGATCGCCCGCAAAAAGGCGACCCGCCTCTATAAATTAAGGGGCTACACCTATCCCGTGATGGTGCGTCACTATGGCGGCCCGTGGGCGTGCGAACCCTGGCCGATGTCCGTGCTGACTTTCCTCGGCGGCCGCGGCTTCAAGCTGGAGCATTGGCGCCTGCAGCTGGCCCGTCTCGTCGGATTGGCGGATTGAGGCTGATCTACCCGACCGAGGAGAGCGGCTCGGGAGCGGTCGATTTCCGCGGCAGCTGAAGCAGCCGCGCGATCAGCGTGCGATCGTTCAAAAGCGCCATGCGCTCCTTCGGCTTCAGCCAGGCGATTGCCTCGTCCATCGTCTCGGCATTTTCCAGCTTGGCGTTTGCGAGCGCCCATTCGGCCGAAATATCGCCGCTTGCGCGCTTTTGCGCCGGCAGCCAGGCGAGATGAAGCGCCCAGAATTTCGGATCCTCGGGAAAGGCGGCTTCCCCGGCATCATCCTGCGGCGCCTCATGGCCGAATTGGCGCGCGAGCTCATTGGCGCGCGCGACGATGGGGGGCTTCGACTGCTCTTCCGGCGTCAGCAGAAGGCCGGCGCGGCGAAAGGCCATTCCGACGTTCAAGAGCCCGGTCGACCACGAAATAACGATCGCCAGAATGAGGCCGATGATGGTCGGCGACATCCAAGCGACCAGCGACGGCGCGATCATGAATCCGGCGATCAGCGTGACGACGCCCATCGCGACATGGGAGCGGTGGCGTCGCACGATCGCCCCGAAGGCGATCGAGCCGTCGTCGCGTCGCTGCGGATCCCAGCCGGTGTCGAAGCCGAACGCGAAATGCATCACATGTCCAGCCTGAATCAGCATCATGATCGGGGCGAGCAGCGCCGACATGACGATCTCGAACAGGGCCGACAGAATAAGCCGGATCGCGCCGCCGCAGCCGCGCCGCGTGCGTCCCTGAAACAGCGCCAGCAGGAGCCCGAACAGTTTCGGCGTCAGAAGGATCGCCATGGTCAGCGCGAACAGATTGAGCGACCGCTCGGCGTCAAAGCGCGGCCAGGTCGGAAACAGCGTAAATTCGCGCGAAAAATATTCAGGCCGAATGTAGCTCGCCTGAATGACGAGAATGATGCCGACGAACAGCTGCGCCATCCACAGCGGCGACGACACATAGGCCATGATGCCGGTGATGAAATGCTGCCGCGAGGCTATTTTGAAGCCGCGCGCCGGCAGCACGCGCAGATGCTGCAGATTGCCCTGGCACCAGCGCCGGTCGCGGGCGGACAGATCAATGAGAGAGGGCGGGCTTTCCTCGAAGCTGCCCCCCAGGGTCGGCAGCATATAGACGCTAAATCCAGCGCGCAGGATCAGCGCCGCCTCGACGAAATCATGGCTCAGGATGTGGCCGCCGAAGGGCGGGCGCCCGGGCAAACTGGGCAGGCCGCAATGGGCGGCGAAGGCGCGCGTGCGGATGATCGCGTTATGGCCCCAATAATTGCCCTCGCGCCCCATCCAGACGGAAACGCCGGCGGCGATCACTGGGCCATATATGCGGGCGGCGAATTGCTGCACGCGGGCGAACAGCGTGTTGCGGTTGATGATGAGCGGCAGCGTCTGAATGATGCCGGCGTCCAGATCGCTCTCCATCGCGGCGGCGAGAGTGACGATGGCTGGCCCGGTCATCAGGCTGTCGGCGTCGAGCACAACCATATGCGGATAGCGGCCGCCCCAGCGCGTGACGAAATCCTCGATGTTGCCGGCCTTGCGATTCAAGTTTTTCGGCCGATGCCGGTAATAGACCCGCGCCGCGCCGCCGACGCGCTGGCGCAGGTCGATGAAGGCGCGTTCCTCAGCGAGAAAAATCTCCGGATTTGTCGTATCCGACAAGAAGAACCAGTCGAAGGACTGACCGAGGCCGGAGGCGGCGACATCCTCGATCATCGCCTCGAGCGCAGCAAAAATCCGCGCCGGCGCTTCATTGTAGATCGGCATCACGATCGCCGTGCGCTCATGCAGCACGGCGGGGAGCGCCGGCGCGCGCGGGGCGAAGAACATAAGCCAGAGCAGGCCGGCGAGGCCGCTCGAAAAGGCGAGGGCGATCCACGAAAAATTGGCGACGAACAGGATCAAAAGCGCCCATTCGAGCAAGGTGACGCCGCCGACCGCGACGACTTCATACATCTCATAGGCGCCGTAACAGGTGAGCGCCAATCCGCCGCCGAAGACGAACAGCCGCGCGAACAAGACTCCAAGCCAGGGATGGCGCAGCACATTCTTTCGACGCGTCGAAGGATCAAAGCGCGACAGGCTTTGCGTTGGCATGTCGAGCGGCGCTTCCGCCGGCATCGCCGGGAAGACGCTGGCGCCCTCGCTAGCGAAGTCCCGCGGCGGCGGACGCCGCAGCGCCGGATCGGTTTCCGTCACGCCGTCCATCGATAGATCCATGTCTCGCTGATAGGCTTGCCCTGCGACTCCAGAACGAGCCGCAATTCGGAATAGGCCTCATTGCCGGGATCGAGTTCAAACAGAACCCGAAATGACGCGCTCTCCGTCGAAAGTAACGTCCGAAGCAAAAAAAAGGATCCTGGCGCGACGTTCAATTTCGCAGCGATGTCGCTCGCGTCCTTGATCTGACTGAGCGCGCCCCCTGAAAATTCGACGAGAAAACGGCGGCGCCTCGCGCTCCCTCCGCGCCCCGAACGCGAGAGCGCGACGGTCGCGAGCGGCGGCCGCTCTGGCGGCACTCTGCACCAGAACTGCCGATAGGCGAAGGAGATTTCAGCCCCGACGTTCAGCGGCTGCTTCGGCCGCCAATAGGCGATGATATTGTCATTGACCTCGGATTCGGACGGAATTTCGATCAGCTGCACGGCTCCGGCGGCCCAGTCGCCGATCGGTTCGATCCACAGCGACGGCCGGTTTTCCCAGTGTTGATCGTCGTCCTGAAAATGATCGAAATTGCGGTCGCGCTGGAGAAAGCCGAAGCCGCGCGGATTTTCGTCGATGAAGCTCGAGATTTGCAGCGTCGCCGGATTGGAGACGGGGCGCCACAGCCATTCGCCGCGGCCGGTCAAAATCTGAAGCCCGTCGATCTCGCCGATCTGCGGTCGCAAATCATCGAGCCGCGTCTTGTCGATCGCGCCGGCGACATGGGTTGCGCTCATCGTCGCAATGCCGAAATTGTCGAGCGCGGCGCGGGCGAACAGCGTGCATTCGGTGTCGATGATCGTTGCGTCGCCGGGCCGCAGCGTGAACCGATAGGCGCCGGTGACGCTTTCTGAATCGATAATGGCGTAGACGGTGAGGGCGTTGCCGGCGAGGGTCGGACGCTCGATCCAGACCGTGCGGATCGCCGGGAATTCCTCGCCGGCGGGATCGGCCGTCTTGATCGACAGGGCGCGGGCCATCGTGCCCGGCTCCTGGCCGTGGCCGACGGCGCGAAAAAAGCTGGCTCCCTGGAAGGTTGCAAGCTCGAAGAAGCCGCCATGCTCCAGCGGAGCGAGAACGCGAAATCCCGAAAAGCCGATATCGCCGAGATTGGCCGGCGCGGGCTTGCCGAAATCGAACTGGGCGGCGTCATAGATGACGCGCCGCGCCGCGCCGTCGGCGACGATGTGGATCTGCATCGGCGGCGAGAAGGCGAAGCCGCGATGCAGCGGCTCCAACGCGAAGCCGACATTGTCCTTCGCCCATATTGTCCCGCCCGGGCGCAGATGGATCGCGACATATTGGTCGTAGCTCAGTCCTTTGAAGGCGTCCGGCAGATCGGCGGCGAGTGCCTTATAAGGCTGTTTGGCGAGCGATCGCGCCAGTTCCGTGACCATCGCCGGATTGAATGGCGTCGGCTCGGCGAGCGGGAAGCCCCACGCCGGCTCCGGTGGAGCGGCGGCGGCAGAGGGCGCGGGAGGCGGGGCGGGAGAGGCTTGCGGATTGGCCGCCTCATCGGCGCGGGCCGCAGCGGGTCCTGCGACGAGCCCGATCGCGAATTGCAGAACCTCCCGGCGGTCGACCATGAATCCGTCTGTCCGGCGCTGAACCGCGCCCAAATAAAGCGTTACCTCTAGAAATTGAGCCTTATAACGCATATTGGGGCGCCGATAAGATGCGGTCCTCGCATTTGAAGGGGTTTTTGTGCGCCGCACCCTTTATAGTTAAAGCGCCCGAACGCTTTTGGCCGCTCGGCCGTTTCTATGCGTCCAGTCCGGAGTTTCACGCTTCATGCCAGCCAATTCCAGCCGGAGCCTCAAGGCGCCGGCCTATCCGAGCCGCACCTGTCTCGCTATCGTTCTCGCTGCCGGCAACGGCAAGCGCATGCGCTCGAAACTTCCCAAGGCGATGCACAAGCTCGCCGGCCGATCCATGCTTGGCCATGTGCTGAGCGCCGTCGCCAAGGCCGGCGCCGATAAAATAGTCGTCGTCGTGGGGCCGGACCAGGGCGCGCTGGAGGCCGAGGCGAGGCTGATCGTTCCCGACGTCGAACTCGTCATCCAGGCGGAGCGACGCGGCACCGCCCATGCCGTGCTCGCCGCCCGCGAGGCGATCGCCGCGGGCTATGACGACATCATCGTCGCCTTCGCCGACACGCCGCTGGTGCAGCCGGAAACCTTTTCGAAGATGCGCATCGCGCTCGCCGCCGGCGAGACCGCGATCGTCTGCCTCGGCTTCGAAGCGAAGGACCCGACGGGCTATGGCCGGCTCATCATGAAGGACGGCGTGCTGGAAAGCATCCGCGAGGACCGCGACGCCAATCCCGACGAGCGCAAGCTTTCGACCTGCAACGCCGGCCTCATGGGGATCGCCGGGCGCCATGCGCTCGATCTGCTCGGCGCCATCGGCTGCGAAAACAGCCAGCGCGAATATTATCTGACCGATATCGTCGCCATCGCGAGGGCGCAGAAACTTGCCTCCTGCGCGCTGATCGTCCAGCAGGACGAGGTGATGGGGGTCAATGACCGCGCCCAGCTTGCGCTCGCCGAGGCGCTGATGCAGTCGCGGCTGCGCACGCAGGCGATGAGCCTTGGCGCGACGCTGGTCGATCCGGAGAGCGTAACGCTCGCCTATGACACGACGCTGGGCGAGGATGTCACGATCGAGCCGCATGTCGTGTTCGGTCCTGGCGTCGAGGTCAAAACAGGCGCCTTGATCCGGTCGTTCTCGCATCTGGAGGGGGCGAACGTCGGCGAAAATGCGACCGTCGGCCCCTTTGCGCGGCTGCGGCCGGGCGCGCGACTGATGCAGGAAGTCCATATCGGCAATTTCGTCGAGGTGAAGGCCTCCGAGGTCGGCGCGGGCGCCAAGATCAATCATCTAAGCTATATTGGCGACGCCAGCGTTGGCGCGAAAAGCAATCTCGGGGCCGGGACCATCACCTGCAATTACGACGGCTTCGCCAAATATCGCACGGAGATCGGGGAGGGCGCCTTTATCGGCTCGCATTCCGCGCTGGTCGCGCCGGTCGCGATCGGCGCTGGCGCCTATGTCGCGACGGGGTCGGTCGTGACGCGAGACGTCCTGCCCGATTCGCTCGTCGTTGCACGGGCGCGGCAGACCGAAAAGCCCGGCTGGGCTGCAGGTTTTCGGCAGAAAAAGCGAAAATCCTGATCGCCTTTCAATTGCCCTGAGGTTGAGCCAGCAAGTCGGTTTCCGGCGCGCGATCCCGCCGGCAAGGAGTTTTTCATGTGCGGCATCGTCGGCGTTCTGGGGCTGGGTCCCGTGCAAAACCTCATCGTTGAGGCCCTGAAGCGGCTCGAATATCGCGGCTATGATTCGGCTGGAATCGCCTGCCTCGAAAACGGAAAGCTGTCGCGCCGCCGCGCCAGCGGCAAATTGCGCAACCTCGAAGAGCGCCTCGCCAAGGAGCCGCTGGCCGGCTCGACCGGCATCGGCCACACGCGCTGGGCGACGCATGGCAAGGCGACCGAAAACAACGCGCATCCGCATGCGACGGATAAGATCGCCGTCGTGCACAATGGCATTATCGAAAATTTCCGCGAGCTGCGCGAGGAGCTGCGCGCGAAAGGGCGGCACTTCGCCTCGCAGACGGATTCCGAAGTCATCGCCCATCTCGTGACGCAGAGCCTCGACGAAGGGCTCTCCCCGATCGAGGCGGTCGCCGCGAGCCTGCCGCGCCTCAAGGGGGCCTTCGCATTCGCCATGATCTTTGCGGGCGAAGACAACCTTCTGATCGGGGCGAGCCAGGGCGCCCCGCTCGCCGTCGGCTTCGGCGAAGACGACCGCGCCGGCGAAATGTTCCTTGGCTCCGACGCGCTGGCTCTCGCGCCCTTCACGCAGCAGGTCGCTTATCTCGAAGACGGCGACATGGTCGTGCTGACGCATGACTCGGCCTCGTTCCGCGACGCCTCCGGCCTGCCGGTCGAACGCCGCCGCATTCGCACGCAGGCCTCAGCCTTCCTGATCGACAAGGGCAACCACCGCCATTTCATGGCGAAGGAAATCCACGAGCAGCCGGAAGTCGTCGGCCGCACGCTCGGTCATTATCTCGACATGTCGTCTGGACATGTGGCGCTCCCCTTCGAACTGCCGGTCGACCCGGCGACATTGTCGCGGCTGACGATTTGCGGCTGTGGCACGGCCTATTTCTCCGCGCTCATGGCCAAATATTGGTTCGAGCGCTTCGCGCGCCTGCCGGTCGACGTCGAAATCGCTTCCGAATTCCGCTATCGCGATCCCCCGCTCGATCCGTCCGGTCTCACCATCGTCGTTTCGCAATCGGGCGAGACGGCGGATACGCTCGCCGCGCTCCGCTGCGCCAAGGGCAAGGGCCAGAAAATTCTGGCAATCGTCAATGTCGCGAGTTCGACGATGTCGCGGGAGGCCGATGTCGTCGCGCCGACGCTGGCCGGCCCCGAGATCGGCGTCGCCTCGACCAAGGCCTTCACATGCCAACTTGCCGTCTTCGCGGCGCTGGCGCTCGCCTTCGGGCGCGCGCGCGGCGTGCTCGGCGCCAAGGAGGAGGCGCGCCTCATCGGCGAGCTCATGGCCGTCCCGGGGCTGATGGCGCAGGCGCTGAAATGCGAGAGCGCGATCGAGGGGCTGGCCCGCGAGATCGGCAAAGTGCGCGACGTGCTCTATCTCGGCCGCGGCGCCGCCTATCCCCTGGCGCTCGAAGGCGCGCTGAAACTGAAGGAAATCTCCTATATCCACGCCGAGGGCTATGCGGCCGGCGAATTGAAGCATGGGCCGATCGCGCTGATCGACGGCGACATGCCGGTGATCGTCATCGCGCCGAAGGACGCCGTGCTCGAAAAAACCATCTCGAACATGCAGGAAGTCGCTGCGCGCGGCGGACGGCTGATTTTGATCGGCGATGAAAATCTGGCCCGCGATTTTGCCGGCGAGGCGGAAGCGTCAATCATCATGCCGGAATTTCCGGCCGATTTCGCCGGAATGGTCTATGCGATCCCGATCCAGCTCATCGCCTATCATACGGCGGTGGTGATGGGGAAAGACGCCGACCAGCCGCGCAACCTCGCCAAGAGCGTGACGGTGGAGTAGGGCGTCTCTCTTACTCCGGGCTCCGCCACGGCGTGTCGCTGAGGATCATGCCGCGATAGTCCGAGGGGACGGTGCGGGGCGTATCGCGCAGCGAAACCATCAGCTCCTGCACCCTTTGCAGCCCCGCCACGAAATCCTCCCCGGGCTGGCTGAGCGCGGCCACTTTTTTCAGCCGGGCGTGGCGCTTCGGCAAAGCGCCCTGCTCTTCGGGATCCTCTGCGGCGAGGATTTCAAGCAGGCGCGCATCCGTATAGCCGAGCAGCCTGCCGATAAAATAGCAGCGGTCCGCCTCGCTCTTGATGTCGTCGGCGCCGCCGCCGTTCAGCCGCCGCGCGTGATAGGCGAGGCGGTAGTCGAGCGTTCTTGCCGCAAACAACATCCGATCATAGGCGGCGACAAATTCGGTGAAAAAGTAAGTGAGGCTCGCGGCCGGCGAATCCGCGCTCCACACCATCGGCGAGGCGTTCTTGATCTTCTGATACATGCGCCTGGCCGCGAGCGGCGCGCAATCGACCGCCTTGTCGTCGAGGATCGGCGAGAGCACACGGCTCCGCGCCTGTTGGTGCTCCGCCTCGAAGCGTTGCGCCGCGGTTTCGCTATTGGTCAGAAAGACGGGCTTGGCCGGAAATTCCGCGTAAAGCCCATTGGCCAGCGCGATGGCGTCGCGGTGCATTTTGGCGTTTTCGTCCGAGCGGCGCCGGCTTTCGCGCAGGCCTTCCTGCAAATGCCAGACGACAGGCCGACGACGATTGCGAGTACGGTGCCGACCCAGGCGCTGTATGCAAGACCCGACCAAAAACTGACCCAGAAGGATTCATTGGCGAAACCCTTTGCCGCCGCCGCCATTTGGAGCGCGAGTGTCGTGACGCCGATATCGACGCCAACGGCGACAAGCGCGATGATGAGAAAAGTCAGCGGGAGCATGACGGAGCCCGGCGCGGTTTAACCTTGTGAATCCATGATCCGCTTCGCCTGCGCGCGCCAGGGTTTTCGCGCCGCCAACTACAAAAGCCGCTGCATGGCCAGGGCCTCGACCTCAAAACCCATCTTTTCATAGAAGCCGCGCGCGCCGTCATTGCCGGCGCGGACATACAACCCGATCGAGACCACCTCCGACGTTTTGAGCCAGTCCATCACATGCTGCATAAGCCGCGTCGCGACGCCCTGCCGGCGATGCGCCTCCGCGACTGCGATCGCCATGACGCAGGCCCGTTGCCGCGGCTCGGCGCCCTGATAGGCAGGCTCGTCGAACAGCTCGATTGCGGCCATCCCGATCACCACATCGTCGAGATCGGCGACAAAGATCTCCGATCTTTCGATGTCGCGCAGCAAATCATTGTCGGAGGGCTCGCCGCGTTCGCCCCTCTCGGCGCGATGCAGATCGCGCAGCAGCGCAAGCAGGGCGATCTGGTCGCGCGGCGCGCTATCCCTGATCCAGAGCGCGCCTTGCGTTTTGACGTCGTTTAAAATCGCTGAAACTCCCGTTCGAGCCGGTCGAGAAATCTTGCGCCCCGCTCCCGCGTCATTGCGTCCATACCGTGCAGGGTCAGGGACCGGAACGAGGCTTTCGGGCAAATCCAGGGTTTGACGCCGCGGGCGATGTCCCGCCGCGCCGGATCGCCGGCGATGAGGTTTGTGACGAACCAGGGCGAGCCGGTCGAGCTGACCGCCCAGAGCGCGTCGATATGGGTCAGCAGCGGCGTCAAGCCGCCGCCCTTTTGATGGGCGAAAGCAACCCCCGGCGCGAGCGCCCGGTCGAAGAAGCCCTTGAGGATTGCGGGGACGCCGAACCACCATTGCGGGAAGATGAACACCAGTTTTCGCGCCGCCTGAAGCCGGCGTCCGTAGGGCGCGCAATCGGCGGCGTCGAAGCCCGGCGTGAAATAGGCGCGGCGCTCGGCGGCGGAAAGGCGCGGGTCGAAATCGTCGGCGTAAAGATCGAGGAGATCGACGCTCATGCCGCGGGCCTCCAGCGTCGCGCCGACGCGCGCGGCCGCCGCATGGGCGAAGCTTTCGGCGACGGGGTGAGCGAGAACGATCAAGGCGCGCATGAGGGCGTCCGGCGCGAGGGCGGGCGTCCGGCGCTGGCCTTGCGCTGCTCCAGCGCAAAGCCTATCAAATCCGGGAAATCGCGCCGGGACCAGGATCTCATGTTCGCTCCCGTGACCTCGTTCTACGCCGGGCTACTTGCGCTTCTGTTTATCTATCTGTCCTATCGGGTGATTGCCAGACGCTACGCCGCAAGGGTTTCGATCGGCGTGGGCGGCGATCCGGGGCTCGAGCGCGCCGCGCGGGTGCAGGCCAATTGCGCCGAATACGCCCCGATGGCCCTTCTGCTCATGCTTCTCGCCGAGACGTCGCATTGTCCGATCTGGGCGATGCATCTTGCGGGTCTCACGCTCCTCGGCGGCCGCGCGCTCCACGCTTACGGCGTCTCCCAGCCAAAGGAGAATTTGCGCTTCCGCGCGGCGGGCATGTCGATGACGTTTTTTGTTTTGGCCGCGCTGGCGCTTTTTCTGATCGTCAGGGCGCTGGCGCACGGTTGGGGTTGAAGCTTTTGTTGACAATTGCGACGAGATCCCCACGTGGCGAACCTTGACTTGAGTTGATGAATATCCAAATATCACTTTTGGGATATTTGGATATTTGGAAAAGTCGATGCCTCTTTACATCAAGGACGACACTGTCGCCGAACTCGTCGCCGAACTCGCCGCGCGCCGTCGCGTCTCGAAGCAGGAAGCGGTGCGTCAGGCGGTTTCAGCAGAGTTGGAGCGCATGGCGGAAGCGATTCCCTTGCGTGACCGCTTTGTGCGTCTGCGGCAGGAGCATCCCCTTCCGCCCGTCACCGGACAAAAGGCGGACAAGGCATTTTTTGACGGTCTCGCGGGTGAGTCGTGACCATTTTCGTGGATGCTTCGGCGTTGATCGCCATCATCCTCGAAGAGAAGGACGCGACGGAACTCGCCGACCGGCTGGAGGACGAGGCGGTGCGGCTGTGCTCGGGGCTTTCCGTGTGGGAGACCGTGGCGGGGCTATGTCGGGCGCGCGCTTTCTCAATCCCGGGCGCGCGCGTTCATGTGCGGCGGTTCATCGAGGTCGGCGGCTTCAAATTTGTCGCCATCGGGGAAGAGGAATATGAGATCGCGGCGGAAGCCTATGCGCAATATGGCAAAGGTCGCCATCCCGCCGCGCTGAATATGGGGGACTGCTTCGCCTACGCCTGCGCCAAGGCCAATCGGGCGCATCTCCTGTTCAAAGGAAACGACTTTGCGATGACCGATTTCGGCGCCGACGGTCGAAGGGGATAGTGCGCGGCGGCGCCCCTGCCTTTGCCTTTCGGCGGAGGGCGTCCTAAACCTGCCCGACCAGAACCCCGCCGCCTCGAGACCCGGTCCCCCATGCGCCTCTCCCGCTATTTCCTGCCAATTCTGCGCGAAAATCCCAAAGAAGCCGAAATCGTCTCGCATCGCCTGATGCTGCGCGCCGGCATGATCCGGCAGGAGGCGGCCGGCATTTATTCCTGGCTTCCGTTGGGCCTGCGGGTGCTGCAGAAGGTCGCCGAGATCGTCCGGCAGGAGATGAACAGGGCAGGAGCGATCGAGCTCCTGATGCCGACCTTGCAGCTCGCCGACCTCTGGCGCGAAACCGGCCGCTATGAGGCCTATGGCCCGGAAATGCTGCGCATCAAGGACCGCCACGAGCGCGAAATGCTGTACGGGCCGACCAATGAGGACATGATCACCGCGATCTTCCGCTCCTATGTCCGCTCCTATCGCGAATTGCCGAAGATCCTTTACCATATCCAGTGGAAGTTCCGCGACGAGCAGCGGCCGCGCTTCGGCGTCATGCGCGGGCGCGAATTTCTGATGAAGGACGCCTATTCCTTCGACGTCGACGAGGCCGCCGCGCGGCTCGCCTACAATCGGATGTTCGTCTCCTATCTGCGCATCTTCGCCCGCATGGGGCTGCGGGTCATTCCAATGCGCGCCGAGACCGGCCCGATCGGGGGCGACCAGAGCCATGAATTCATCATTCTGGCCGAGACGGGCGAATCTGCCGTATATTGTGATGCGGGCGTCCTCAATTTGCCCATTCCGGATGAGACGATCGACTATGACGGGGATCTCTCGCCGATCGTCAAGCAATGGACCAGCCTCTACGCGGCGACCGAGGACGTTCACGACGCCGAACGCTTCGCCCTCGAGACGACGGAAGGACAGCGCATCGAAACCCGCGGCATCGAAGTCGGCCAAGTGTTCTTTTTCGGCGACAAATATTCAAAGCCGATGAATGCGAATATCGCCGGGCCTGACGGCGTCGAGCGGCCGTTCCAGGGCGGCTCCTATGGCGTCGGCGTCTCCCGCCTCGTCGGCGCGCTGATCGAGGCCAATCATGACGAAGCCGGCATCATCTGGCCGGCCAGCGTCGCGCCGTTCAAGGTCGGGATCGCCAATCTGAAGGTCGGCGACGCGGCGACGGACGCCGCCTGCGAAAAACTCCTCGCCGCGCTCGAAAAGGCGGGCGTTGATGTCCTCTATGATGATTCCGCCGACCGGCCGGGAGCGAAATTCGCAAAACTCGATCTGATCGGGCTGCCCTATCAGGCGATTGTCGGGCCGAAGGGCCTCGCCGAGGGCAAGATCGAAATCAAGACCCGCGCAAGCGGCGAGCGCGTCGAGCTTTCGCTCGATGAGGCGATTGAACGGCTCATCGCGTCATGAGCGAGGGGGCGCCGAACGGAGCGCGGCCCTTTGCGGCCTTCGAATGGATGGTGGCGCTGCGCTATCTGCGCGCGCGCCGCTCGTCGGGCTTCGTCTCCGTCATCGCCGGCTTCTCTTTTCTTGGCATCGTGCTCGGCGTCGCGACGCTGATCGTCGTCATGTCGGTGATGAATGGGTTCCACAAGGAGCTGCTCGACAAGATCGTCGGCATCAACGGCCATATTTTTCTGCAGGCGACGGATTCGCCGCTGACCGATTATGACGAAGTCTCGCGCGAGGTCGGCTCGCTGCCTGGCGTTCAACTCGCCATTCCAATGATCGAAGGCCCCGCCGCGGTCTCGACCACGAATATGGCCTTCGCGCTGGTGCGGGGCGTGCGCGAGGGCGATATCAAGCGGCTTCCAGGCATTGCCGGAAATGTTCGCGCGGGCACGCTCGAGGGCTTCGACAAGGCCGGCGGCGTCGCGATCGGCCAGAGGATTGCCGATAATCTTGGCCTTCGCGTCGGCGACAAGATCAAGGTGCTGATCGCCAACGGGCCGCAGACGCCGTTCGGCGTCGCGCCGCGCAGCAAGGTCTATCCGGTGACGGCGATCTTCCAGATCGGCATGGCCGAATTCGACAATCTCTTCGTCTATATGCCTTTGCCCGAAGCGCAGGGCTTTTTCAGCAAGGACAATGAAGCCAGCGTCATCGAAGTGTTCCTGAATCGGCCGGAAGATCTCGACGCGGTGCGCGCCCGCATCGATCAGATCGTGACTCGTCCGATGATCATGACAGACTGGCGCGAGCGCAACCGGACCTTCTTCGATGCGCTTAACGTCGAGCGCAATGTGATGTTCGTGATCTTGACGCTGATCGTGCTAGTCGCGGCGCTGAACATTATTTCCGGGCTGATCATGCTGGTGAAGGACAAGAGCCACGACATCGCCGTGCTGCGCACCATGGGCGCGACGCGCGGCGGCGTGATGCGCATCTTCCTGATCACCGGCGCCTCGATCGGCGTCGTCGGCACCTTCGCCGGCTTCCTGCTGGGGCTTGCCGTCGCCTCGAATGTCGAGGCGATCCGGCAGATGCTGAATACATTGCTGCACGCCAATCTGTTTCCGGCGGAGCTCTATTTCTTGTCGCGCCTGCCGTCGGTGGTCGATCCCATCGATGTGCTGACCGTTGTCGGCATGACGCTGGCGCTCTCCATCCTCGCGACGATCTATCCCTCCTGGCGGGC
Source organism: Methylocella silvestris BL2 (assembly GCF_000021745.1). Taxonomy (NCBI): domain Bacteria; kingdom Pseudomonadati; phylum Pseudomonadota; class Alphaproteobacteria; order Hyphomicrobiales; family Beijerinckiaceae; genus Methylocella; species Methylocella silvestris. The sequence goes on along the minus strand of NC_011666.1, from coordinate 765,618 downwards.
GGCGAAGCTCGATCCGGTCGAAGCGCTGCGTTACGAATAGCCATGACGTCACCGCCGCCGGCGCTTTATCTTGAGAAGATTGAACGCCGCTACGATCAGGCGGGGGCGCCGCTCGAAATCCTGCGCGGCGCCGAATTCGGGCTCTGGGCCGGGCAATCAGTCGCGCTGATCGCGCCCTCCGGCGCCGGCAAATCGACGCTGCTGCATATCGCCGGCCTTCTGGAAAAGCCAGACGCGGGGGAGGTTTATGTCGCCGGCGTGCCGACCGTCGCCATGGCCGATCAGGAGCGCACGGCGCTGCGGCGCTGCGAGATCGGCTTTGTCTATCAGTTCCATCATCTGCTGCCGGAGTTTTCGGCGCTCGAAAACGTCATGCTGCCGCAGATGATCGCCGGCCATTCGCGCAAGGAAGCCAGGGAGCGCTCGGGGCAGATCCTGGATTATCTCGGCCTCTCCGCGCGAAAAGACCATAGGCCTGCCGAATTGTCCGGCGGCGAGCAGCAGCGAGTCGCCATCGCCCGGGCCGTGGCGAATGGGCCGGGCCTTCTTCTCGCCGACGAGCCGACCGGCAATCTCGATCCGAAGACCGCGAACCATGTGTTCGAATCGCTCGACGCCATCGTCCGCGCGACCGGCCTCGCGACGCTGATCGCGACGCATAACATGGAGCTCGCCGGCCGCATGGATCGCAGGATCACCCTGCGCGACGGGCTGCTGGTGGAGCTGGATTAGCTAGAGCAGGACGTCCGCGTCATTTTTCGCGCCGCGCCTGATGGCCGCCTGCGCGCTGGCGGAACTTAAATTTTCACGACGGCGCCGAAAATCGCCTCGAACTCGCGCCGCAATGCGGCGTCGACATCCTCCATGACGATCGGCAGGCCGAGATCGACGAGGCTCGTCACGCCATAATGGGCGCTCGCGATCCCGCACGGGACGATGCCGGAAAAATGCGCAAGATCGGGTTCGACGTTGAGCGCAATCCCATGCAGCGTGACCCAGCGTCTGATCCTGACGCCGATCGCCGCGATCTTGTCCTCCGCGGGCTGGCCCAACAATCCCGGCGCCTTGTCGGGACGCGCCGTCCAGACGCCGACGCGGTCCTCGCGCCGCGCCCCCGTGACGTTGAATTCGGCCAGCGTCGCAATGAGCCAGGCTTCCAGCGCGGCGACAAAGGCGCGCACGTCGCGCCTGCGCTGCGTCAGGTCCAGCATGACATAGGCGACCCGCTGGCCGGGGCCATGATAGGTATATTGCCCGCCGCGGCCGGTCTTGAACACCGGAAAGCGGGCGTCGACGAGGTCAGCGTCCTTGGCGGAGGTTCCAGCGGTGTAGATCGGCGGATGTTCGAGCAGCCAGATCTGTTCGCGCGCTTGGCCTGCGGCGATAGCCTCGGCGCGCTGCTCCATGAAGCGCACCGCGTCCTCATAGGGCGTGAGCCCATCGGAGACGCGCCATTCGACCGGCGCGCCATCGGCTCGGGTCCAGGGGAGCGGTTTCAGGCTTTCGCGCGAGATCGTTGGCGTTGCTGTCATGGGACCGGAGTTTTAGTCCTCTCTGGCGCGGGATCAATGGGCTCACGAAGCGGATCTTCAGGACGCCCGCGCCCTTGCCACGCGGCTTTGCATTTGTTAGACGACGCGCCTGCCCGCGGAGCGATTGCTCCGAAGACGGGCGATGCGGCCATGGCGGAACTGGTAGACGCGCTAGCTTGAGGTGCTAGTCCTGAAAGGGGTGGAGGTTCGAGTCCTCTTGGCCGCACCAAACATTTAAAAGACCTGCTCAACGGCGCCTCTTTTGGCGCTGTTTTTTTGCCTCAGGGGCGCCTGGCGGCGCGCGGCGCCGGCTTGCCGGCATAAAATCCCGCTGCAATTTTCTCGGTCTCCGACGACCAGCCCGCGGGCGCGTCGCGCAGCGGCGGCGGATCGTCGCCCGGCCGGATATGCACGATGCGGAAGCCGCGCCGCTTCATCTCGCGCAGCAGCTGCGGCAGCATCGCCGCCGTCTCGGCCTTGATGTCGTGGAGGAGCAAGATGCCGCCCTTTGCCGCCTCAAGCCGCGACATGACGAGATCCAGTTCCTCCTGCGGCGTCATTTTGTTCCAATCCGAGGCCCAAAGATCCGCACCGAACACCGCAATGTTGCGCGAGGCCAGCCAGCCGTTCAGCGTTGGCGTGTCGGAAAAGCCGGGATAGCGGAAGAACGGCGTGCGCGGCTCCGACGCCGCGGCGCCATAGGCGGCCATATCGTCGGCGGCAAAGCCTTCGTCGATATTTTTCTTGGCCGCCGCCTCGCTTAAGCGGCGCATATCGGGGTGCGAAAAACTGTGATGGGCGATGGTGTGGCCCTCGGCAGCCTCGCGGCGGACGAGGGCGGGGAGTCCTCGCGCGTTGCGGCCGATGAGGAAAAACGTCGCCTTGACGCATTCGGCGGCGAGAGCGTCGAGAATTTTCGCCGTCGTCCCCGCCGCCGGGCCGTCGTCGAATGTCAGCACGACTTCATGATCCGCGAGATCCAGCGTCTTCGGATAGCTCTTGAAGCCGATGGCGAGGCCGCCCCTGGCGCTGAAGGCGAGGGTGCGGCTGACCCCCAGCGCGTCGGGGCCGCAAGATTTTGGCGCAGGCGCCGCTGCGCCGCCGGCCGGCGCGTGGAGCGCGAACAGAGCGGCGGCGGCTAGCGTTGCAGCGCGGGGCGGACGTCGTCGGCTCATGGCGACTTCATAAACCGACCTTGCGGCAGCGTCAGCCGCAATCTTCCCGCCAAAACGTCAAACCCGTCGGGGCGGCAAATCGGCCGCAGGCGGCGTCGCATTGCGGGCTTGCCGGATCGCAAATCCCCTCTATTAAGCCACTGGGGCAGCGGCGAGCACTTGGGGCGTTAATGGCGGAACTGTACCACGAGGAGCCCAACGAGGCCGACGACTCTATCTACGACGAGGACGGCGGCGTCCGCGCGGATTTCCTCGAAGAGGTGAAGGCGGCGATCGAGGCCAATGACGGGCCTCGCGTCACCGTTCTCGCCGGGGCGCTGCACGAGGCCGATCTCGGCGCCCTCATCGTCGCGCTTGAACCCGAGGAGCGCCTGCGCCTCGTCCGGCTGATGGGGACGCATTTCGATTTCGCCGCGCTGACCGAAATCGACGACAATATCCGCGATGAAATTCTGGAAGGGCTGCCGGCGCGCGAAGTCGCCGAAGGCGTGCGCGATCTCGAAAACGACGACGCAGTCACGCTGTTGGAGGATCTCGAGCCGGAAGAGCAGGCGGAAATCCTCGATGCGCTGTCGCCGGTCGATCGCGCCCAGTTGCAGCGCTCGCTCGATTATCCCGACCATTCGGCCGGGCGCCTCATGCAGACGACTTTCGTCACCGCGCCGCCGTACTGGACGGCAGGGCAGGCCATCGACGTCATGCGCGACACCGACGAAGCGGATCTCCCGGATTCCTTCTACGAAGTCTTCATTGTCGATCCGGGCCACAGGCTGCTGGGGACGGTCTTCCTCGACACGCTGCTGCGTTCAAAGAGCAGGGCGCTGCTGGAGGACATCATGTCCGCGGACCGGCGCCGCGTCGAAGTCACGGAAGACCGCGAGGAAGTCGCGCGGCTGTTCCAGCGCTACAATCTCGTGTCAGCGCCCGTGGTCGACGAGGGCGACCGGCTTGTCGGCGTCATCACCATCGACGACGTCGTCGACGTCATCCAGGAAGAGGCCGACGCCAATTTGAAGGCGCTCGGCGGCGTCTCCGAATCGGAGGAATTGTCGGACACCGTGTTCTGGACGGCGAAGAGCCGCTTCGTCTGGCTGCTCGTCAATCTGTTGACCGCCTTCATCGCTTCCTCGGTGCTCGGCCTTTTCGAGGGATCGCTGCAAAAAATGGTTGCGCTCGCCGTGCTCGCCCCGATCGTCGCGAGCCAGGGCGGCAATGCTGCGACGCAAACGATGACGGTTGCGGTGCGCGCTCTGGCGACGCGGGAGCTGTCGCGCGCCAACGCCGCCCGCATCATCCTGCGCGAGGTGCTCGTCGGCGCGGTGAATGGCGTCGGCTTTGGGATCCTCACCGGCGTTATCGCGGGCTATTGGTTTGGCAGCCCGTCACTCGGCGTCGTCATCGCCCTCGCCATGGTGACCAATCTCGTCGCTGGAGCCTTGGGCGGCATATTGATCCCGCAAATACTCGCGAAATTTCATATCGATCCGGCAGTGGCGTCGGGCGCCTTTGTGACGACGGTGACCGATGTCGTCGGCTTCACAGCCTTTCTTGGCTTCGCAACGGTGTGGTTCCGCTTGGGGTGACGCGCGTATTTTTGTTTTGGGCCGGGACGCGGCGCCGCGTCAGCGCATCCTGTCGGCGCCGGCCCTTTTCAGGATCGAGCCCGCCTGCTCAAAAATCTCTTGTAGATCGTCGGTCGGGGCAAGCGCCGATTCATGTTCGAAATTGAGGCCCGCCATCACCAGATCGACCGATGTCACTCGTTCCGAGAGCCATTCCGGGCGCGGCCCGGGGAAAGGCCATTTGAAGCGGAAATCATCGCCGCAATAGTCATCGACAAAGCGCGAGACATAGCCGCTGACAATGATAATGCCTTGATCGCCGCCTCCCCGCTGCGCGTTGGCGACGTCAAAGATCAGCAGCGCTCTGTCGGCCACCTCCCGTACCACTGCGCAGACAAAAGCGACGCGCGGCGGGAGCGGCTGAGGATTGAGGGCAATGGTTGTCCATGGGTCGGGCAATGGACCAGCGCCAAGCCTCGGCGCATGTACTGCTGAAAATGCCGCTGCTGTGCTTTGCAGCGCCTTGCGGATGATCGGACCCCACGCGCCCGGCAGGTGTGACTCGTCCGTATTTGGGAAAAACCCGAGGAACTGGCGGAATACGGTGGATAATGAATCTTCAGAAATTCCTTCCCGGCTTGTCATGGCGATGCCTCTGGGCTTGAAAAGGGCTTTGCGATCGCCGCGAAGACCGACAGGCGGCTTCCCGCGTGACGCGCCGAAGGCGACCACCAAAACTGTCGGCAACCCGACATATAGACCATGTAAATGCGCGAATCGAGCAATTTCAACCGGAACGTGCCGGATGCCCGCCGTCTGGGGCCAAAGTCATGCTTTAGGCCGCCGGCGTTGCGTGTCTAGCAAACCGCGGCAGATCACCGCCCCTTCGAGATCAATCCCACGCCGAGCGCTTTCGCGGCGGCATGGGCGCGATTGAGCGCGTGAAGCTTGACTCGCGCGGACTCCAGAAGCGCCAACACGGTCGATTGTGAAACGCGCATACGCGTTGCTATTTCTACAATCATTTTACCTTCGGCCATAAATTGGAGCGCCTCGATCTCGCGCGACGTTACATCTGCGGCATCGGCTGAATATGAAACACCGTGCAGGTCGCAGGCTCGCGCGTGTACGTAATAGGCAATCTGGACGAGGTCTTTCGTGAGTTCGTGCCTGCGGGCCGTCCACTGAAGATGCGTTTCATTCGAAGTGGCGATAAGCAACGCCCAATAACCGCCAGACGGGCCGCGCACGGGAATCGTGACCCCTTGCCGATTATTGCCGAGGCTGTTCGGCAGAAAATGTATCCCCCTTTTTTGCGCGCTCCTTCGACGAAGCTGAGCCCAGTCCATGGGGAGCACGGCGCGCGCTATCGCCGAAGTCATTGAATCGACCAGCAGCTGAGACTGTATCTTTTGTCGGTCGGCCCAGCCGGGGCATGTGGGTTGAACGATAAAGGGCTCCGAGAGGCTATGTCCCATGAAGGAAGGGCATAAATAAATGAGGGAATGTAGATCGTAGATCCGACGAACGAGGCCGAGCAGTTCATTCAGTTGGCTCTCGGCTACTTCGATTTGAATTTGCTCCAACGGTTCCTGATTCGCCATCGCAACCCCCTAGTGAAATTCGGCGGGTAGACGCAGAGGCTTGGTTGTTTAATAAATACAACAATGCCGTACGACGATTTCTTATGGTAAAATGTGAAGCTGCTTTCTGTTTTTTACTCTCAACACCTGATTCAGTATCCTACAGGCGTCTAAAACTGTCGAGCTTGATTGGACGCGTAGCGCGCCTCTGAGCGCGCAGTTTTATAAGCGGCCGTAGAGGTATGCTCCGGCGATCCAAGCAGAGCAGCTTTTGCAGGCTTCAGCAGTGCTACAAGACATAGCCAAGGACTTGAAAAATCCGCCTGAAAGAAAACGCGCGACCATCTTGAACCTGTGGTCAAAAACACGCTATCCGAGCGCTTGTGAACAGCGGAGCCGACGCTGAGGAAAAGGCGATAGCCGCATTCAGAATGCCTTCCGCAAATCAAAAACCTGTTGCCGGCATGCGCGCTGCATACGTATCTGTATTGTAGAAGGTGTAAAGCAAGCAATGTTGTGAAGCGCTCGATATTCGCACTTCCGACGCGCATGGAATGAAGGGGCGGCAATCCAGCGAGGCAGCGTAATGCTTGCAGGCCACGTTTCTATTGTGGATTTTCCAGGCTGAACATTTCCGCCTTTTCGTCATAGGCGAACAACTCGCCGTAGCGGCCCCAATTGATGACGCTTTGCAGGGTTTTGGCGGCATAGTCCTCGGACATATGATCTTCGAGCTCTTCGAGGAAGCGCGCGGCGCGCGCCGTATGACTCGGGCGCTCCTCGAGGACTGCCCTGATGCGTCCGGCCAACGGGACATAGGCGACGAGGTGGTCGCCGAACAGTTTTTTGCGCGCGTCGGTTTCGAGATCGGCGAAGCGCGTCCCGGCCGGCGTCAACCTGATATCGCCTTCCTCGAGTTCAGCGAAACGCATCAATTGCAACGTTTCGCCAACGGGGAAGAGCTCGTCGATCTCGAGCTGCAAACTATCGGCGAGCGCCGGCAGGTCGGCGCGGCCATGATACGGGTCGGCTGCGACCTCCTCGATCATGCCGGCGATGGTGTTGGTCGAGACCAGCGGCAAGGACATGCCGACGCCAAGGCCCGCAAAAGCCCCTTCGCGGCCGGGCGCGGTTTCGGACCGCTTCGTCATTAGCGCATAGATCTTGTCGACGAGCTGACGGAATTCGGGATCGAGCCGGTTGCGCGGATGGGCAAGCGTCACCTCGATCTCGGCCGCGATGCGGCCGGGATTGGAGGCGAGGACGATGATGCGATTGCACATCAGCACCGCCTCCTCGATGTTATGCGTCACCATCAAAATGGATTTGATCGGCATGCGTCCTTCGACCCAGAGATCGAGCAGGTCGGTGCGAAGGGTCTCGGCGGTCAGCACGTCGAGCGCCGAAAAGGGCTCGTCCATCAGAAGAATATTCGGATGCACGACAAGCGCCCGGGCGAAGCCGACGCGTTGCCGCATGCCGCCTGAAAGCTCCTTTGGAAACGCCGATTCGAAGCCGTCGAGGCCGATGAGGTCGATCGCCTTGAGGGCGCGGCGCCGGGCTTCCTCGCGCGGCGCCTTGCGGGCGCGAAGGCCGAGTTCGACATTGGCGAGCACGGTGAGCCAGGGAAACAGCGCAAAGCTCTGGAAAACCATGGCGACGCCGTCGACCGGGCCCTCGACTGGCGCGCCAAGATAGCTGACTTCGCCCGACGCTGGCCGGACGAGCCCCGAGACGATGCGTAGCAAGGACGACTTGCCGCAGCCGGAACGTCCGAGCAGCCCGACGATTTCGTTCTGTCTCAAGGACAGCGAGACATTGTCGAGGACTCGCGGTCCCTGCTCTCCCGAGCCGGTCTGATAGTGTTGAATGATATTTTTGACTTCAAGCAGAGGCGCGTCGGCGGGAAGCGAGGCGGCGGCGTTGGGCATGGAAAGCCTCAATCCAGTCGAAGACGGCGCTCTGCGAGGCCGAAGAGCGGGCGCCAGAACAGCCTGTTGAACAAAATGACGACGGCTGCCATTACGGCGACGCCGAGAACGATTTTCGGATAATCGCCCTTTTCCGTCGCCTCGGCGATATAGGCGCCGATTCCGTGGGCGGCGACGACCGTGTCGCCCCAGCGCACATATTCCGCGACAATGGCGGCGTTCCACGAGCCGCCGGAGGCCGTCAGCGCGCCGGTGACGTAAAAGGGGAAGATCGCCGGGATCATCACGCTTTTCCACCAGTCGAGGCCGTGGATGCGAAAGCCCGCGACCGCCTCCTTGAGATCGTTCGGAAAGGCCGCGGCGCCGGCGATCACATTGAACAAGATGTACCATTGCGTGCCGAACACGATCAGCGGCGAGAGCCAGATGTCCGGATTGAGGGAAAAGCGCAGGATCAGCACGACGGCGATCGGAAAGATCACATTGGCCGGGAAGGCGGCGAGAAATTGCGCCAGCGGCTGGATCTTGTCGGCGAGCGCCGGCCGAAGCCCGATCCAGACGCCGACCGGCACCCAGACGATCGTCGCAAGAGCGAGCAGTACGACGACGCGGATCAGGGTGAACAACGTATATTCGACAGCCTGTCCGAGGTCGGCGAAGGTGAGCTCCGTGCTTACATAGTCAACGATCCGCCAACCCGACCAGGCGATCATCGCCGCGATCGCGACGAACCACAAAATGTCGACGAGGCGGCTCAACGCCGGGTCGGGCGCGGGTTTGAATTTGTGGCTGCGCCGCAATTCGAGCCGCCAGAGGGCGAAGCTCTGGAACAAATCGGACGGCGGCCGCGTCAGCGCGCGTAGCCAGTGGGTGCGAAGAAAGAGGTCGCGGACAAAGGAGCGCGACTGGCTCTGGCCGGCCGAGAGTTCGACGCGAAAACGCGAGCCGAAGGCGACGAGCGGACGAAACAGCAACTGATCATAGGCGAGGATGACGATCGCCATCGTCACCACGGCGGCGAACACCGCGTCGATGCGCTTCTGCTCGATGGCGAGGGCGAGATAGGAGCCGACGCCGGGGAGCTTGATCGTCGTGTCGCCGACCGAGATCGCCTCCGAGGCGACGACGAAGAACCAGCCGCCCGACATCGACATCATCATGTTCCAGATGAGGCCGGGCATGGCGAAAGGCGCCTCGAGCTGCCAGAAGCGCTGCCAACCGGAGAGCTGGAAGCCGCTCGCGACCTCGACGAGATCGCGCGGCACGCTGCGCAGCGACTGATAGAAGGAAAAGGCCATGTTCCAGGCCTGCGACGTGAAGATTGCAAAAATGGCCGCGCATTCGACGCCGAGAATGGAGCCCGGAAACAGCCCCAGGAAAAACGTGACGGTGAAGGACAGAAAGCCGAGAATCGGCACCGACTGCAGAATGTCGAGCAGGGGAATGAGCACGAGTTCGGCCCGCCGGCTCTTGGCGGCGAGCGTCGCATAGGTGAAAGTGAACAGCAGCGAGGCCGCCATGGCCGCGAACATGCGCAGGGTGGTGCGCATCGCATAATAGGGCAGGCCCGCGTAATCGAGCGAGGTTACCGTCGAGTTCGGCGCCGCGATCGGCAGCGTCAGACCGTGCGAAAAATGCGCGATTGCGATGAAGGCGGAAAAGATTAGCCCAAGGCCGAGCAGATCATATTGATTGGGCAGGGCCTTGCGGCCAAGCGAGGTGAAGGCGACGAAACGTGGCGGCATGGCGGCCTTTTAGACATGTGCCGCATGCGGCCTGGCGGAAGAGGCGGGGAGCGCCGCCGCAGCAAAGAGGCGCTTCAATCGCAACCGTCTCCGAGAAGCGTGACAGTTCGATGACGGGCGCAAAAGGCGAATCCGGCGCGAGCATCACTTCAGCGTGAAAGAAAACAGATTGGCGAAAGCAGGCCGCCGTTTTTTCGACTTGTTAACGAGGCTTTACTCATTTCACGATAATCGAATTGGATCGACATCCCGGTTCAGAACAATGTGGCGACCCCTCTATTGCATTTTCGCGCTGGCGGTTCCCCTGCTGGTCGCCGGCTGTGCGGGCGGCGGCCTCGGAGAGGATCCGTTTCCGACTCCGTCGGATTACCAGATTCACGGCATCGACGTTTCGAAATATCAGGGCGAGATCGACTGGCCGAGCGTGCGTGGGGCCGGGGTGCAGTTCGCCTGGATCAAGGCGACCGAAGGCGGCGATCACATCGACGATAAATTCGCGCAGAATTGGGCCTCGGCGAAGGCCGCGGGCATTCCGCGCGGCGCTTATCATTTTGCCTATTGGTGCCGCCCGGCAGAAGAGCAGGCGGCCTGGTTCACCGCCAATGTGCCGAACGATCCCGACGCGCTGCCGCCGGTTCTTGACGTCGAGTGGAATGGCCAATCGAAAACCTGCCCGAGGAAAGTGCCGCGGGATGTCGCCATCTCGGAAATGAAAATCATTCTCGACGCAATGGAGCGCGCTTATGGGAAGCGGCCGGTGATCTATACGTCGGTCGATTTCCACAAGGATGTGATGCAGGGCGAATTCGCCGACTATCCGATCTGGGTCCGGAGCGTGAAATGCCATCCGGCGCTGAAATATGGCGCGCGCAAATGGCGCTTCTGGCAGCACACGGCGGAAGGGCGCGTCGCCGGCATCAAGGGCAATGTCGACCGCAACGCGTTCAATGGCACGCCGAAGGATTGGCAGGTCTGGCTTGGCGCGGTGACCGTGGCCTCGCGCGCGTAGAGCGCTTTGGCGGATCCGCTTGAACAATCGCCAAAATAAAAGAAGGGCCGCCCTTCCCGGACGACCCTTCCATTGTCGGACCGCGTTTCCGCGAACCTGACGCCTAGGAGGCGAAAACCTCACTGGCGCGAGTCCAGGTCCGGGCCCGCAGCAAATGACAATGAGACACTGGATCACCTCCTTCCGATACGTTGATGATAGGACGAACATAAGCCAATTCTGGCGATTCGCCAATGCGGGAACGCCGGATTCGACGGTTATCCTTGTCGTTTTTGGGAGCCGCAGCCAGAGGCCGCGCATGTAGCGCCGAGCTCGCGCGGGCCCGCGGCTCCATGAGGATGACCTAATTGCCGTGACGGCGCGCCAGAACGCGGCGTGGCTCCCTTAACAGCGCCGCCTTGACGAGATGACGGGCGATGCGCGGCGGCCGTTCGCGGAAGAAGACGAAATGGATGGCGCCGAGGACGATCGCAAGAACGACTATTTCGCGCATCACCAAATTCATAAAGCCGTCGGACGTGGATTCGATCAAGGCGTGCTGCATGTCTGCGAAGAGAAAGATGCTCACGGGCGCCCTGAGTCTGAAACTCGAGAGGCGTGAAAAGATAACCAAAACCGGCAAGAGGAAGATAAACGGATAGGTCAGAAAGCCGATCCATCCCCAAGTCGTGTAGGCCTCCATCGGCAAGCTATAAACAATATAGGTCGTGTAGGGGGGTTCGAGCAGCCCGGTATGCCACGCCAGCCAGTCGCCGACGCTGACGCCATCTTTCTTGAAGCCGAGAAAACCGGGCATCACGCCCGCGAGATTCTTTTCGACCGCCGGAAAGCCGACATAGGTTCTCGTGCGCACGCCGTTCAGCACTGCGTCGAGCAAAGCGACATGGGACAGGCGATTTGCGATGTTTGAGCGGTCGCCAAAATAGTCAAAGGCCGTATCTTCGGTAAAATTCTGAGTTTGGGCGAATTTTGTAGTTTCAACGACGGTCCTGCGAAATTCCGGATCTACAATCATGCGTGTGGCAGTCTGCGAGGCAATGTCGATAAATTGAGAGATTCCGACTCCTCGTTGACTGCGCAAATAAAGAGTGAGAGGCGACAGGAAATTTGCAAAGATAACCGCGAATACGAGACCAAAGACAATCAAACGGGGGCTGATGGCGCGATACATGATGCCGACGAGCGCAACGCCGAGGACGGCGTCGAACAGGAAGGCCCGTTGATTGAGGGCGATGACGGCCAGGAAAGTGAAGCCGAACATGCCCGCGAGCAACGGTGAAAATAACTTCTTGCCGCCCGAAAGCTCTACCGATCGTATGGCTTCCGCGGCAAGACCAAGAACAATGAAGGATACGAGAGCCGCCGCGATGACCATTATTGGACCGGCGCTGGCCTCTCCGTCGCCGCCGCCTCGGGAGCCGATAACAGCAAGGCAACTCACGCCGATGGAAAAGGATATGAGCGCAAGCTTGCGGAGGCTTGGTGGATCGGTCGCGAATTCAAAGAATTGCTTGCCGGGGTCCCATCGCCTCGCCAGCAATACAATGAGGGTGACAATCACCATCAACACCAGCGTCCAGCCATAAGCCGCGGCAGCGTCGAAGAGATAGCTGTCGAGCGATTGACCGTAGCCAATCTTCAAAAGCAAGGCGATGATCAGGTATCGGGCTGAAAAAAGGATCGCGACCATCGAATAGAGATCGCGTCCATAAAGGTGTAATGGAAGAAAGCTGACGGTTATCCCCGCGACGCACATCAGCACGACCGGGAGACTGGATCCGAGGCACAACGCTACGACGCCTAATGCGCTGGCGGCCGCGAAGGGGATGATCAGCGGAACACGGGTGTCTTTCAGGTCTGCAGAATCGAAGGCCTTTTCCAAGCGGCGATCCTTATTTGCTGTCCGGCGCGCCCGATCGACGCAGGTCGGTCACGCCACCAAGGCGCACAACACGCCGGCGCAGCCAGCGCCCGCGCGTGCATAGCTGCGGACAAAAGGCCACAGTCGAGGAATGATGCGCATATTCGTGTAAAGTCCCTGAAAGATCAAATTGCGATAATTATGACGCTGCCCGGATCCGACAGCGGTTTTCCTGGGCTGCGACAAATTCACGCTCCTTCCAGCGTGAATTCCTTCTTCTCGCGCGGCAAGGCCGGAGCTTTCGGCGGCGCTCAGGCTCGGGGCGCATTATCCAAATGCCTGAAAGCCCTAAAATTCTCAAGTGTATTTCCGACCAGAATCGCGTTAAAACTGCAATATGAAGGGTTTCTGCGTGATGAATACTATCTATGCATAAACCGTTATCGGAATGTTACATAGAATGTCAGCGCCGTGCTTTTGCGCACCCGGGCTCAGCTTGATCGGCGTTGCTCCGCAGGCCGATTTCGGATAGGACTTGAATGAAATGCGATCCCTGCCGAGGCCGGCGGCGCGAACCTTGCCTATCCTTATCGACGCAGCAACGGACATCGATTTCGCATGATCATTTTGCACATCATTCCGACGTGTAACCCCGAATATGGCGGCCCTATCGAAGGCATCTTCACTTCGGCGCCGGCCCTGCGCGCGCAGGGTTGCGACCGCGAGATCGTGTCGCTCGACATGCCGACCGATCCATGGGTGAAAACGTCGCCGGTGCGCGTGTACCCCATGGGGAATCCTAGCCCAGCCTATCACGCCTGGAAGAAGCGCATTCCGTTCCTCCGCTACGGCTATAGTCCGGCGATTGTTCCTTGGATTCGGGAAAACGCCAAGCGCTATGACGCGGTCATCGTCAACGGTCTTTGGAATTTCGCCTCGCTCGCCGCGCGGCAGGCGCTGGTCGGCACCGATACGCGATATTTCGTTTACGCGCATGGGATGCTCGACCCCTATTTCAACAAGATTTCCCCCGTCAAAGCCTTCTTCAAGCAGTTGCTCTGGTGGGCCAGCGAGGGTCGGCTGATCAACAATGCGACGTCCGTCATGTTCGTGACGAAAGAGGAGCGCGAACTGGCCAAGACCTCCTTTTGGCCCTATCGGGCGCGGGCGCGCGTGGTGCCTTATGGAATCGTCGACGTCAGCGGCGACGCAGAGGCCCAGATCAAGAGCTTTCGCGCCGCCCTTCCGCAGCTCGGCGAGCGCCGTTTTCTGCTGTTCCTCAGCCGGATTCACCCCAAGAAGGGATGCGACATCCTGGTCGAAGCCTTCGCCAAGATGGCGGGCGGGGATCCCGACCTCGATCTGGTGATCGCCGGTCCGGACTCGGTCGGGGCCGTTAAAGAGCTCCAGGAGGTCGCGGCGCAGCGCGGCGTGGCTGATCGCATCCACTGGCCCGGCATGCTGAAGGGCGATCTGAAATGGGGCGCCTTTCGCGCCTGCGATGGATTCATCCTGCCTTCGCACCAGGAAAACTTCGGCATTGTCATCGCCGAGGCGCTCGCCTGCGGCAAGCCGGTGCTGACCACAGACAAGGTCGCCACTTGGCGCGAGGTGGCTGACAATAATGCCGGATTCGTCGAAAATGACGACCTTCCTGGCGTCACCCGGCTGATCGAGCATTTTTTGAGCCTTTCGCCCCTCGAAAAACAGGAAATGAGCAAACGGGCGCGGGCGACCTATCTTACGAAGTTCGACATGGGCAGCATGGCTCCGGAACTGATCGAGGCTTTCAGGACTTCGCAAGCCGCATGAAAATACTCGACGCACGATCGACCCGGCCGCTCGAGGGCGGCCCGACCTATTCGGTGGCGAACCGCGCTTTTCGGGCGAGTTGGATCCTGACCTGGGTCCTCCTGGCCTCCTGGACGCCGCCACTGATGCATGGGTGGCGGCGCATGCTTCTTCGCCTGTTTGGCGCGAAGATCGCCTCGAATGCGGCAGTCTATGGCACGGTCAAGGTGTGGTATCCGCCGCATCTCGACGTCGGGCGCTTCGCCGTGCTTGGCCCCGGCGTGAATGTCTATTGCGTCGAGAAAATCACCATTCAGGACTACGCCATTGTGTCGCAGGGCGCCAATTTGTGCTCCGCCGGCCATGACGTTGAGGACGCGTTCTTCCAGACCGTCGCGCGCCCGGTCACCATCGGCCGGCGCGCCTGGGTCGCCGCCGAGGCCTTTGTCGGTCCCGGCGTCACCCTCGGGGAAGGAGCCGTGCTCGGCGCGCGGGGCTGCGCCTTCCGCGATCTCGCGCCCTGGACGATCTATGGCGGCAACCCCGCCCGGATGCTGAAGCCGCGCAGTCTGCGCTTCGACGAAGACGGCGCCGGGGAAAATATCCCCCGCGCCGCGGAATGACGCAATCGCAGCGTCGCGGCGTATCCGCGTCGATGCGACGAGATTCGATTGCTTGAGGCGCCCCCAATCCGTCCGGTAGAAGTGTGTTGACATGCCGCAAGGCTTTGTCCGACCTTGATCGGCGTTGAGGGGAAGCCGCTATGCGAACGGTCCTATACCCCGACCGCGCCGTGTCGGCGTTGGGGTTCAGTTGCGTCAGCCTGGGTTCGCGCGTGTCGGAAGCGCAGTCGCGGCGCCTTCTCGATTATGCCTTTGACCACGGCGTGACATGGTATGACGTCGCGCCGTCTGACGGCGATGGCGACGCCGAGACGATCCTTGGGCGCTTCCTCGCCGGGCGGCGGGATCAGGTCATCGTTTCGGCGAAGGTCGGCCCGGCCCGGCCAAATCCGTCCCGCGTCATGCGGCTTTTTTCATCCTTCAAACGCAGCGCCCTCAACGCCTTTCCCGAGCTTGCGGCCGTGTCCCTGCGCGCTCTGAAGGCGGGCCACGAGCGCGAGCCGCTGCGCCCGGAACGAATCGGATCCTCGGTCCTCGACAGTTTGCGGCGGCTTAAAACCGACTATCTCGATGTGCTGGCGCTGCAAAATCCGAGCGTCGAGGATTGCCGCAATCCGGCGATCGGCGACGCCCTCGCCGATGTGGTCGTCAAGGGCTATGTGCGCCGCCTCGCGATCGCTGGCAGTCCGGACGTGATCGAGGCTGCCCGGGAAACCGATCTGTTTCCTGTCGTCATGATCCGGAACAATCCGTTCGAGCGTGCGATCGAGCGCGTTCGCGCCGCCCCGCCCGGGGGACATGCGGAATTTCTCGTGGTGCAAAGCCCGCTCGGAAAGGCCTATGAGCGGCTGTCGCATCTGCTGGTCGGCGACGGCGGCCGGCTGGCGTCGCTGGCGTCGCAGCTCGCCTATGGGCCGCCCTTCATGACCAGCGAGATTTTGCTCGACTACGCCTTCGGCAATAATCCGACCGGCGTCGTCGTCGCCGCCATGTCGCAGATCGCCCATATCGAGCAGAATTGCGCGCGGGCGACGCGGGCGCCGCGCACGGATGTCGTTGAATTCGTAAATAAGACGGTATTATCCGCCCCCGCGCCAAGAGGCTTTGGCCTGCGGCCGTAACGCCGCCGCCAGCCGCATTCGAGCGCCTGTGAGCACGACCGCCCGCGCACTCTGGCGTCCGATGGCTATCGACGCTTCGCCGCCTGGCCAAAGATCAGCCGACAAACGCAGGCGGCGGTCGAGAACAGCCGTTTCCGAAAAAGAGCTATTTTATAGAACAATCCGAATTTCGTGGAAGATCACGGCCGGCGCGGCGTTTAGGGTTCTTGTCACCGAAACGTGATCAAGGGCGCTCGGTTCGAGACAGACGGACATCCTGAAGTTGTTGGCTTGTCGGTTGCTGACGCGCTGCGTGCAGCGGCATTTTACAACGGCGCTATAGCCGCCGAAGCGCGTTGGATGGAACGACCGCGACGCTGCAATATCAGTCGGCGGGGACGACTTGCTCGAAAAAGGGAATTTCGGCTGCGGCGCGCCCCTTGAAAGTGAAAACTGAAACAAGACGGCGCGAGAAAACGCGGCCGCAAAAGAGGGGAGCGCCATCATGTCCATTCGCCGCAAGCCAGGGGCGCGCTGCGCGTTTCTTGCCGCCGCTATCCTTGGTCTGACCGCGCCATCTCAAGGCGATGCGCAAACGAAGCTTCCCCGAAATACCTTCGAATCCGCTCTCGTCCTGCAGGACGAAGGCACGTTCTTTGTGAACGGAAAAGTCGTCACCACGGCTTTCCCGGACGCGCCGGCGACGGGAGCGCCGACGCCCGGGAAGATTATGATCGATCAAATGTATGTTCACTACAGAATACCTATCTTCGCCAAAAAATATCCGATCATTATGGTTCATGGCGGCGGCCTCACCGGCCAGACCTATGAAACGACTCCGGACGGACGCGAGGGATGGGCGACCTATTTCGCGCGCAACGGATATTCGGTGTATGTCGTCGATTTTCCGGGCAGGGGCCGCGCAGGGTTTGATCCAAGCATTATCAACCAGGCGAAGCTTGAAAACAATGCGAGCCTGCTTCCCGCTATTCGACGCACAACAGAAGAGGCGGCGTGGACGACGTTTCGCTTCGGCCCTGCGCTCGGGGTTACATATCCCGGCCTCCAATATCCAGTTAAGAACGTAGACGGATTTGACGCCCAGGGCGTTCCCTACACCGAAGTCACGCTGCAGGGGGGCGCTCTGACGCAGGGACCACAGGCGCTGGTCGCCTTGCTGGATCAGCTCGGCCCGGCAATCCTTCTCGTCCATTCGCAGTCCGGCCCCTTTGCTGACGCTGTCGTCGGGTTGCGTCCCGATCTGGTAAAGGCCGTGGTCAACATTGAGGGAAATCAGCTCACGATTCCGACGGCGCAACAGATTGCCGCCTATCGTGGTGTTCCGGATATCGAGCTGTTCGGGGATAATGTCATTGGAAACCCTGCCTCTACAGGCCAAGATCGTCTGAACGGCCGCACAGCGGTCTCCAAAGCGATCAATGCGGCGGGGGGGAGATCCGAGGTTGTCCAGCTTCCGATGGTCGGCCTACATGGCAACTGCCACATGATGATGCAGGACAAGAATAATCTCAAGGTCGCCGATTATTTGATGAAATGGCTGAAAAAGAACGTGAAGTTCGGGCGGAACGGCTAGGCGCATCCTGCTACGGGCCCAATCACGAAACGAACAATAAAACGCAACAAGAAAACAACTCTGGAGAATCCCAATGGGCATCGAACAATCGTCCAGCCTCGCGCCGTCAAACGCTGAAGCAGGCTCGTCCCGCCGTGGATTTTTTGCGAGAGCTGGGGCGGCCCTCGCTTCGCTTCCGCTTCTCGCCGGCGGGGAGGGCCTGGCGCATGACAATCATGGCGGCGGCCAGGACGGCGCTCGTCGCGGCCCGCTTATCATTGCAAAACAAGGCAGTTTCTTTGCGGGCGGAACGGTCAAACAGGCTCCGGGAGATTTCAATCCCCTCGTCAATGGCGGTCCGGGGCAAACTCTGCATGGCGACCATGTCTATACGCAATTCCAATCACCGGTGTTTCCAAGAAAACTGCCGCTTGTCATGTGGCATGGCGGCGGCCAGAGCGGCAAGACTTGGGAGTCTACGACCGATGGTCGCGAGGGGTATCAATCGATCTTTCTGAGACGAAACTTCACCGTGCACATCATTGATCAGCCGCGACGCGGGCGCGCCGGCAACAGCACGCAACCGGCCACATTGACTGCGACCCCCGGCGACCAGGATCTATTCGTCGCATGGCGGCTTGGCATCTGGCCGAATTTTTATCCGAATACCAAATTCCCCAGAGGCGCCGACGCGCTCGATCAGTTCTTTCGGCAGTTTACGGTCGATACAGGACCTTCCGACAGAGCTGTCGTGACCGACGGCGCCGCGGCGCTGTTCGCGAAGATAGGACCAGCGGTATTGCTGACGCATTCGGCGAGCGGCGTGCTCGGTTGGGTCACCGCGACCAAAAGCGCCAACGTTCGTGCAATTTATGCCTATGAGCCGACCGATTATGTCTTCCCGGATACCGAACTGCCCAATCCGATTGGAACCGGCGTCGCGCAGATCTCTCCAAACCCAGTGCCTATGTCGGATTTTTTAAAGCTCACGAAAATACCCATTCGGATGCAATATTCGGACGGAATTCCTCCTACGTCCAGCCCATATCCGCGCGTGCAGACCTGGATTAACCGGATCGCCATGGGTCGCCTCATGGTCAAGGCGATCAACAAGCATGGCGGCAATGCGTCTCTCCTGCATTTGCCGGACATCGGCATATTCGGCAACACGCATTTCTCGTTTGCAGACGTCAACAATATTCAGATCGCCGATATTTTGTCCGACTATCTACAGCGGCAAGGCCTGGATCGATACTGAAGCAGGGGCGCGGAGACAGCGGCGCGTGCGTGTTGTCGCGCAGACGTCGCAGGCGCTCAACCACAGCGCGATCTCGCATGGATTTCTTAGAGCGGCAGGAAATGGGGAGCGCACGACGCTCCCCGAGGTTGCGGCGTCGATACGATCTAAATTGTCGTCAAGCTCTGCGGGCAATTGTTCGCTTTCGCGCGCAATTGATCCGTTAAGCCCGTGCTTTGGCGGCGCCCGCCGCCTTCACGGCAAAGTGACATTGAAAGGCAACGCGAAGAATACGTATAAAAACAACATTTACGAAGTCTTTTTCGCGGCTTACCCGCCTCAGAGCGTTGCGGGGATAGCCAGATTATTGCGTATCGGAACTTCTTGGAAGACGTGCCGCGAGTCGCGCCGATAGGTTTTCGCTCGCGATCTGACGAGGCCTTTAGCGGCATTCAGCGGCGCACGGGCGTCGGCAGCATTCCAAAAAAAGCATTCAACAAACAATTGGAGGGGATATGTCCCGTATTTTAGAGCTGCGGCGTGGTCTTCGCTCGCGCGGAGACAAGTCGCGATCTTCCGTGAAGGCGCGAGCAGTATTCACTATTGCCGCTGCGGCGTTAGCGCTAGCCGCGCCGGCTCAAGCCAAAGCCGGACCGCTCCGCGTCGACACTGTGGAGGGACCGGTCAAAGGGTTCGTCAAGGACGGCGTCGCCGAATTTCTTGGTGTTCCCTACGCCGCGCCGCCGGTCGGAAATCTACGCTGGACGCCTCCCAAAAAGCATGCGCCTTGGACGAGGGTTCTGCAAGCGACGAGCTTCGGCCCTCAATGCGCTCAGGTTACGACGCTGGGTTTGTTTGCGGGGCCGGCAAACAACAATGAGGACTGTCTCTACCTGAATGTCTTCTCTCCGAACCTTAATCCCACAGGAAAAGGAAAGCTTCCCGTTATCGTCTGGATTCACGGGGGCGGCAATATCGACGGCGCGAGCGATGGCTACGACGGCGCGAAGCTCGCCTCACAGGGCGACGCTGTTGTCGTCACCATCAATTATCGACTCGGCGTATTGGGCTTCATGGCGCATCCCGCGCTTGACGCCGAAGGGCATCCTTTCGCCAACTACGGCATCCTCGACCAGCAGGCGGCGTTGCAATGGGTCAAGCGCAACATCGCCAGCTTCGGCGGCGACAAAAATAATGTGACGCTTGGCGGCCAGTCGGCCGGCTCCCTCGATACGCAGGTCAACATGGTGTCGCCGGCCGCTGCGGGTCTTTTCCACCGAGCCATCTGGGAAAGCGGCGTTCAGGAGCCGGCGCCGTTGCCCTTCGCCGAGCAAAGCGGAACGTCCTTCGCCGTCGCCGCCGGCTGCGGATCCGGTTCCGACGCGGCAACCGCCAAATGCCTCCGCAGTTTGACCGTTGCGCAGATCATGAAAGTGCAAGGGACTGAAAGCGCCAGCTTCTATCCCACCGGCAATGGCATCGTCGCGGACGGCCAGATCATTCCGTCCAATGGCATCAAGGCTCAGTTCGCCAGCGGTCAATTCAATCATGTGCCGGTCATGAGCGGCTCAACGCATGACGAAGGCAATTTTGGCTTGGCGATTACGGAATATTACAAGAAGCCTCGCGTGGCGTTTACGGCGGACGACTTCAAGAGTTTTGTCACGGCGACTTACACCGGTAACTCAGGACCCGCCGGTTCGCCGCCGCCCTATCCGGCGGGCACCGTCGACAAAGTGTTGGCCCGCTATCCACTTGACGCCTACCCGACGCCACAACTCGCCATGGACGCGGTCGCGACGCAAGGCGCGGCGTTTTTCGCCTGTCCGACGCGGCAAATTCTGAAGTCCATTGCCAATCAGGTGCCCGTCTACGCCTATGAATTCAACGATCAGACGGCTCCTTTCTATTTCCCCAAGATGCCAGGCTTTCAGCCTCTCGCCTATCATACCGCCGATATCCAATATTTATTTCCTCTCTGGCATGGCGGCGCGGATGGCATTCCGCATGAGCTCAACAACAAGCAGCAGGCGCTCTCGGACAAGCTCGTAAAGGCGTGGACGAACTTCGCTTGGACGGGCAATCCCAACGGGCAAGGAAACAGCCCGTGGCCGCGTTACGTTCTTCAGCCCAATAAATCATTCTACTTGTCCGAGAATATCCCTACGCTGTCGACGATTTCCGACGCGCAATACGCCGCCGAGAACAAGTGCGACTTGTGGGACACAGTCCTGAAGTAGCAAAGTCCCGCAGCCCGCAGCTCGCAGGTCCTGCGGGCTCACGGGAAGCCAGCGACTCCACAATGATGCGAAGGCTCACGCCAACAAAGTGTGAGCCTTTGCTTTTTCGCCGCTGATCTGGAGATGCCGAGAGATCGATTGGCGACGCGCACAATCGGCGCATCGTCATATCTTCGGCAGGAGCGGCCGGAACGTTCTAAAGGCTTAGATCTTCAGATCTTTGATTAACTTGCGGTTTGATGGTGGGCGCACACAGGCTCGAACTGTGGACCCGCTGATTAAGAGTCAGCTGCTCTACCAACTGAGCTATGCGCCCATCAAACCCATGCAGAGGCCGCTGCGGCCCCGCGCAGCGGGAGCGCTCATGTAGCAAACGGGCTCACCCTTGTCCAGAGTGCGCCCGCGAAAAACGGAAGCGGGGCGGGATGCGTCCGAAGCCGCGGAAAGCCAGCCTGACTTGACCGTGAAAGCGCCCTGGCGGCCAACCATGCCCCGCCAAGGCTATTTGCGCGCGATTGCGTCGAAGATCATCCGGCGAGCGCGTCCCGCTGCGACTTGCCGCGCTTCATCATCAGCTTGTTCAGAGAGGCGATATAGGCCTTCGCCGCGGCGACCAGCGTGTCGGGGTCGGCGCCCTTGGCCGTCACCGTCTTGCCGTCCTCGGCGAGCCGCACCGAAACCTCCGCCTGCGCGTCGGTTCCCTTGGTGACCGCGTGAACCTGAAACAGTTCGAGCACGGCCCCATGCGGCACCAGCGCCTGGATGGCGTTAAAGATCGCATCGACCGGGCCGTTGCCGGTCGCCTGATGCGTCACATGCGTTCCGTCGATGTCGAGGGTCAGCGCCGCCGACTGCGGTCCCTTGGTCCCGGCGAAAACGGTGAGGTCGACGAGCTTGATGCGGTCATGCGCATGCACGATTTCATCGTCGACGAGCGCCATCAAATCCTCGTCGTAGACGACCTTCTTGCGGTCGGCGAGATCCTTGAAGCGCACGAAGGCGTCGTGCAGGGCGTTGTCGGCGAGCTCATAGCCAAGCTCGCGCAGCTTGTCCTTGAAGGCGTGGCGGCCGGAGTGCTTGCCCATCACCAGGGAGGTCTTGCTGACGCCGACGCTGGCCGGGGTCATGATCTCATAGGTCTGGGCGTTCTTGAGCATCCCGTCCTGATGGATGCCGCTCTCATGGGCGAAGGCGTTGCGGCCGACGATCGCCTTGTTGAACTGCACCGGCGACGAACTCACCGCCGACACCAGCTTCGAGGCCCGAGTCAGCAGGGTTGAATCGATTTCCGTGTGATAGGGCAGCGAATCGCCGCGCGTCTTCAGCGCCATGACGACTTCTTCGAGCGCGGCGTTGCCTGCGCGTTCGCCAAGACCGTTGATGGTGCATTCGACCTGGCGCGCGCCGCCGCGCACGCCCGCCAGCGAATTGGCGACGGCGAGCCCGAGATCGTCGTGGCAATGCACCGAAAACACAGCCTTGTCGGCGTCCGGCACGCGCTCACGGATTTGGCGGAACATCGCCTCATATTCTTCGGGCAAGGCGTAGCCGACGGTGTCCGGCAGATTGATCGTCGTGGCGCCGGCGCGGATGGCCGCCTCGACGCAGCGGCAGAGATAGTCGATCGGGGTGCGCGTCGCGTCCATCGCCGACCATTCGACGTCGTCCACGAGATTGCGCGCTTGCGTCACCGTCCGGGCGATGATCTCGAGCACCTGGGCCTCGCTCTTGTTCATCTGATGCTGAAGATGAATCGGCGAGGTCGAGACGAAAGTATGAATACGCGGCCGGCGCGCTTTGCGGACCGCTTCGCCGCAGCGGGCGATGTCGCCTTCGATAGCGCGGGCGAGCCCGGCGATCACGGCGTTTTTGGTGCGTTCCGCAATGGCTGAGACAGCCTCAAAATCGCCTTCGGAGGCGATTGGGAATCCGGCTTCGATGATGTCGACGCCCATATGGTCGAGCACTTCGGCGACCTGCAGCTTGTCTTCAAGATACATGGTCGCGCCGGGCGATTGCTCGCCGTCGCGCAAGGTGGTGTCGAAGATGACGACGGATTCGGAATTTCGCGCGGACTCGAAGCGCGACGGGGAGGCGGGGTCTGTCATGGTCTTATCCGGAAAGGGTGATCGTCAGGGTTTTTTCGGCGCGTTCCCCTGAGCGCCCAGGCAAAAGCCCGGCCGGCCCTCAGGGGCGGATAAGCAGAAGAAGCTTTCCAGCAGGAAGCGAAGCTCCGCCAGGCGCGGCGCAAAGCGCAACGCGGCCAATCAGCGGAGAGTCAAAACCGAAACGCACGGAGCATCTCACCCTAAAAACGCCCTTAAGCTAAAGGCGAGGACTGAAAGTAGAGGAGGCGAGGCGAAATAGCAAGCGCCCGGCCGACGCGCGTCAAGGCGAGGATGAGGCGCGCAGCATCTGCCGCGCCTTCGCGGCATCCGCCGCGATCTGCGCCTTCAGCGCGTCCAGGGAGGCGAATTTCTCCTCCGGCCTGATCCAGCCGACAAAAAACACTTCCAGCGTCTGGCCATAAAGATCGCCGGAAAAATCGAAGACATGCGCCTCGAGCAGCGCCTCGCCATTGTCGACGGTCGGACGGCGACCGAAGCTCGCGACGCCATCATGCAGGACGCCGCCGATGTCCACCCGCACGGCGTAAATGCCGTGACGCAGCCGGCAGGTCGGATCCGGCCGAATGTTGGCGGTCGGAAAGCCAAGCTCGCGTCCAAGTTTCTGGCCCGCCAGCACCTCGCCGACGATCGAATAGGGGCGCCCGAGCAGACGGGCGGCCTCTGCGGCGTCGCCAACTTCCAGCGCCGCGCGGATTGCGGTGGAGGAGGCAGGCGTTGGCGCATCGCCGCCGGCCGAGCCGGCCCCCTCGGCATTGACGCGCCCGACGATCTCGACGGAAAAGCCGAGCCGCGCGCCGGCCTCGCGCAAAAAGGCCGGCGTGCCGGAGCGGCCGGCGCCGAAATGAAAATCATAGCCCGCAACGACGGCACTGACGCCGAGGCGCCGCAGCAGCACTTCTTCGATGAAATGCCCGGCGGGCAGGGCGGCGAGCGCCTCGTTGAAAGGAACGACGATCATCCCGTCGACGCCAAGACGCTTCAGCGACCGCGCCTTGGCCTGCATCGGCGACAGGCGGAACACGGCGCGCCCGCGCTGGAAAAAATCGGACGGATGCGGCTCGAAGGTCAGCACCGCGCAAGGCCGGTCGAGCCGGGCGGCAAGCGCTTCGGCGCGGCGAATCACAGCCAGATGGCCAAGATGCACGCCATCGAAATTGCCGATTGCGACGACGGCGCTCTCAAGTCCCTCGGGCGGGCTTTGCGGGTCGATCGCGAGGATGAAGCGTTTGTCGCCATGCGTTTGGGTCAAGGCAGGCGGCGCCGTGCGGATGGCAGGCAGTCGGTTGGCTGGCGCATGCGGCGCCGCCGCATGGCCTCGTTCAGGTGCTGCGGCATGGAAAAAGCCTGTCGTCGGAATTTTGCGCGAAACTGACGCGGCCCCGGGCTCCAGTCAAGCTTGGCGTCTTTGGTCGGCAACGGTCTTACCACACAAGTTTGGCGATTGCGGCGCTGGGGCGTAGGCCAAAATCCTGCACGAACTGGCGCAGGGCGGCGGCGTCGATGGCCGCGTGCTCGGCCTCTCCATGCAACGCCTCGCGATGAATCCCTGAGGTGACGAGAATGCTGTCGAAGCCCTGCTTCACAGCGCCCCGGATGTCCGTGCGCATGGCGTCGCCGATGGCGAGGACTCGTGAGCGTTCGACCGGGGCGCCGCGCGCTTCGCCCGCGAGAGCCAGCGCGCGATCATAGATCGGCGCAAAGGGTTTTCCCGCCTGAATCACATTGCCGCCGAGACGCTCATAACGTTCGGCGATCGCTCCGGCGCAATAGGAGAGGACGCCATCGACCTCGACCACGAGATCCGGATTGGCGCAGAGAAAATCAAGTTTTCGCGCAAAGATAAGCTTCAACCGCTCGTCGTAGTCTTCCGGCGTCTCGCTAAAGAAATCGATGAAACCGGTGCAGAGGACGAAGTCGGCGTTGGCGATCGGCGCAAACCGCGGCGCTTGGCCGTCGCGCGCTGCGACTTCCTCGAACAGGCCCGTTTCCTGCGGCGCGCCGATATGGAACAGGCTTTGACCGCGCCGCTCGATCAACAGGCTGACGGTGACGTCTCCCGAGGAAACGACGGCGTCATAGGCGCTGGAGGGAAATCCAAGATCGTCGAGCTGGGCCGTGACGATCCGGCTGGGGGCGGGCGAATTGGTGATCAGAACCACAGCGCCGCCCCTGGTGCGAAAGCGGCCAAGCGCGTCCGCCGCGCCGGCGAAGGCTGCAGCGCCATTATGCACGACGCCCCAGATATCGCTGAGGATGACATCATAGCTGTTGGCGATCTCGCTCAGGCCCGCGATCAGACGAGGCACTCAGACATCCTTCAGTTTGCGAAAAAGAGCGCCTTTTGAGATCGGCCCCGCAGGACCGGAGCGACCCGGCAGAGGCGAGGCAGAAGCCTCGAAAGGCCCGCGCCTCTAGGCGGGCAAAACCGATCTGTCAAGCTGGCGTCTTGGCGCCTCGATGAACTCTGGATCTGGGGCCGCTTACCAAGTTTTTCAAGCCGCCGCTTAAGCTGTGGCATGACGACTGACGATATGCTTTATTGGATAGTCAGCCAACGCGAGTGTCAGCCTTGCGTCGATTGCCCGACTTTCGGGAAGGAATGAGAGTCGGGAGAGGGGGGCTGACCGCCGCCCGCAATCTGTTCGCTTGCGTTTTTCTGCTCGCGACGCTGCGTATGGCCGTCGCGGGGGCCTGGCTGATGCCGCCGGGAGCCGGGCAGATCATCGCCGGAACGGCCTTTTCCGGATCGACCCGCGCCTTCGACGCGCAAGGGCGCCTCGTGCCGGTGCCCTCCTACCAGAAATTCGAACTTGGCGCTTATATCGAATATGGCCTGACGGATTGGGCGACGCTTGTCGCGACGCCGTCCCACGATCGGATCAGCCAGCCGGCGCCGGCAATATCCTATTCCGGCATCGGCCAAAGCGGGCTTGGCGCGCGGTTCGGCCTCTATCGATCCGACGAGCTGGTGTTTTCCGCACAGGCGCTTCTGGCCTCGCCGGGCGCGTCCTTCAACGGCAATCTCCAGCCGCACCGGGCCGCTTCGCTCGATCTGCGCGCCCTTGCCGGGTATAATTTCGCCCTCGGCTCCATGTCCGCCTTTCTCGACGCCGAGACCGCTTATCGCTTTTATGCGCAGGAGCAGCCGGGCGAATGGAAATTCGATGTCAGCTTCGGCGTTCGACCGATCGCGAATTTGCTCGTCCTGATTCAGAGCTTCGGCTCGCTCCAGCAAGGCGAGGCCCAGGGGTTCCCGCAATCCTGGTGGGAGAAGCTTCAAGGCAGCTTTGTTTACGATTTCAATTCCGCCTGGTCGGCGCAGCTCGGCGTTTTCATGACCATTGCGGGCAAGAACACCGGGCGGGAGCTCGGGCCGGTTGGGGCGATCTGGTATAAGTTCTGAAAATCGGCGAACGTGCGTAGCTATTCATGTTGAACACGAGAGTTATCTTGCAAGCTATTGCTGGAGTTGCCATCTTGTGACGGAAAAATGCATCGGCGTGCTTCTCGCTGGCGGTCTCGCCCGGCGCATGGGCGGAGGCGACAAGGCGTTGCAAGAGGTCGCAGGAACGACGATCCTTGACCGCATGATCGCGGCGTTGTCGCCGCAGTGTTCGGGGCTGATCCTCAACGCCAATGGCGATCCAGGGCGCCTTAAGGCCTATGGGCTGCCGATCGTCGGCGACGATCCGCCCGATTTCAAAGGCCCGCTCGCCGGCGTTTTGGCGGGGCTCGACTGGATCGCCGCCAACGCTCCGGGAACCTCCTTCGCGCTCAGCGCGCCAACCGACGCGCCCTTTCTGCCGCATGATCTTGTCGCAAGGCTTTTCGCAGCGCGGCGCGCGGAAGGCGCCGAAATCGCCTGCGCGCGTTCAGGCGGACGGGAGCATTCCGTCATCGCGCTTTGGCCGGTGGCGATCCGGCAGGATCTGCGTCACGCGCTTTTTTGCGAAGACCTGCGAAAGGTCGGCTTTTTTCTCAGGCGCCACGCGGTCGCCTACGCCGATTGGGAGATCGAGCCCTTCGATCCCTTCTTCAACGCCAATGCGCCCGACGATCTTCGGATCGCCGAAGAGATCGCCATGCGCCCGGCCGCCAGCGGAAAAATTCTATAGTCTATTATTTTTGTAGACTATCTGACCGCGCTGCGTTATAGACGCGTCATAAACAAAGCGATCGGGACCTAACATGGCGCTTACGCTGGATAAAGTCGAAAATATCTCGCTCGAGGAATTGAAGCAGGGGCTGGCCGATGGCTCGATCCTGCTTGTCGATGTGCGCGAGCCGAATGAATTTGCCGCCGGACATATCCCCGGCTCGACGCTCAATCCTTTGCAAAGCTTCGACCCGTCGCGGCTGCCGCGAGCAGAGGGCAAGCGCGTCGTGCTGTCCTGCCGCTCCGGCAAGCGCTCGCTGACGGCGCTGGACCTTGCCCGCCGGGCCGGACGCGACGACGTCGGCGCCCATTATCCTGGCGGATTTCAGGAATGGGCCCAGCGCGGCGAGAAGGTCGAGTTTTGACGCGTGAGGCTGGCGTCCGCGACGCGGAGGCCGTTTTGAAATTCGGTTCTCCCCATCCAAACGGACTCTCAGAATAGATCGTTCAGAAAGATCCTCGCCAGCCGATAAATGCCCAAAACTTCGCGGTCGCGGCGGCCCTGCGACATTGAGCGCGTCGGGCGCGATCCGCGACATCCATGCGCGGGCCGCCGCGACCGCCTCGCCGGAGCCAAGCTCGATCACGAGATGAGGTTTGGCAAGGGCAATCGCGCAGGCGAGGGCAAGCTGCGACCCCGCCGAGACGCCATGATCGGGGCCGGCGAGGATCAGCGTGGCGTCGCTATCGCGCACGTTCCAGCGCGTGCGCTGCTCCGGGGCGGCCTCGGGGGTCTCCACGAGCCGCGGATAGCGCGCAAGAAGGCCCGGCGGGTTGGGACGATCCTCCGCCCAGCCGCCGCGCGGACACCAGCCGGCATAGGCGAGACCGCGCGACAGGGCGAAATCCAGCGCCGCGCGATCGACGCCGCTCTGGCCGCCTGACACGATCAGCATCGCCGATTCCTGCACTTCCCATTTTCACGTCAATCCGCGAGCCTCTGCGCCACGCGCCGGGCTTTGCCCCATTGTCGCTCCGCCGGACGGAAAAGACGAGGGGGATGAAATGGGTTTGCCGTCTCTTCACGCGACGGTCCCGAGTTGATCCCCCGCATCTGCCAAGCAACAATCTCGATTTTGTCATATTTAGGAATTATCCGCCCCTCCATCGTCAATGATAGAGGAGAAAAAGTTTGAGGTTAGTCAATGTAGCGATCACCGCCGTTTCGAGTATTTTTCCTTTATCGGCCAGCTTTGCTGATTCAGAAGCCGGATATTTTGCAAAGGCTTCCTATTATTCATCCGGAACGCTGACAGCGTCTGGAGAGCGTTTCGATCAGAATGGTTTTACTGCCGCGAGCAAAACGCTTCCGTTTGGCGCGCGCTTGAAATTGACCAATCTCGCAACCGGGCGCTCGATCGTGGTGCGGATCAATGACCGCGGCCCCTTCGTGCGCGGCCGCGATCTCGATCTCGCCCGCGGCGCGGCCGACGCGCTCGGCATGATCGAGGCGGGCACGGCGACCTTGCAGGTCGCCCGGCAGTAGCGCCGCTTCTCGGCCGGGCTTTCGAGCGCCGCGATCATTGATCCGGCTCGAGGTCCGGCCGTTGGCGCTTGAACGCACCCCGCGCTCTCCTCCGAAAATTTAAACGCGCCTCGCGCGCCCGATCAAGAGCCTAAACGCGCGTCGCGCTCTTGCCGTCGCGCCCGGCTCTTGCTAGATACCGCGCATCAGTCTCGCTTTTTTCCGCCGTTCCGGCGCCGGTCCGCTTTTT
Organism: Methylocella silvestris BL2; assembly: GCF_000021745.1. Taxonomy (NCBI): domain Bacteria; kingdom Pseudomonadati; phylum Pseudomonadota; class Alphaproteobacteria; order Hyphomicrobiales; family Beijerinckiaceae; genus Methylocella; species Methylocella silvestris. The sequence goes on along the minus strand of NC_011666.1, from coordinate 736,656 downwards.
TAGCGGCAGTCCTCTCGCCCCTTGTGAGCCCAGCTCGCGGGCAGGGATTCCGGCGGAAGAAAGCGCCACCAACCCCAAACCACCGGCGCCGCCCGCACCGCGGGCAACCAGGAGACCAAATGGCATCAACTTCCACCTATGCGCCGACGCGCGAGGATTTCGCGGCGCTTCTCGACGAGAGCTATGGCGACAACGAGGCTTTTGAAGGCTCGGTCGTCAAAGGCACCGTCGTCGCTATTGAAAAAGACGTCGCCGTCATTGACCTCGGCCTCAAGACCGAGGGACGCGTCGCCCTTAAGGAATTTCAGGGTCCGAACCGCGAAGGCGCGCCCGTCGTCGGCGACGTCGTCGAGGTCTATCTCGAGCGCATCGAGAATGCGCTGGGCGAGGCCGTCATCTCGCGCGACAAGGCCCGCCGCGAAGAGAGCTGGGTCAAGCTCGAAAAGGCTTTCGAGAAGCAGGAAAAGGTTGAGGGCGTCATCTTCAACCAGGTCAAGGGCGGCTTCACGGTCGACCTCGACGGCGCCGTCGCCTTCCTGCCGCGCAGCCAGGTCGATATTCGCCCGATCCGCGACGTCACCCCGCTGATGGGCGTGCCGCAGCCGTTCCAGATCCTGAAAATGGATCGCCGCCGTGGCAATATCGTCGTGTCGCGCCGCACCGTGCTTGAAGAATCCCGCGCCGAACAGCGCCATGAGATCGTCGCCAACCTCGAAGAGGGGCAGGTGATCGAAGGGATGGTCAAGAACATCACCGATTACGGCGCCTTCGTCGACCTCGGCGGCATCGACGGCCTGCTGCATGTGACCGATATCGCCTGGCGCCGCGTCAACCATCCGACGGAAGTTCTGTCGATCGGACAGACGGTTCGCGTCAAGATCATCAAGATCAACCACGACACCCACCGCATCTCGCTCGGCATGAAGCAGCTGCTCGAAGATCCGTGGCAGGGCATCGAGGCGAAATATCCGGTCGATGCGCGCTTCCGCGGCCGCGTCACCAACATCACCGACTACGGCGCCTTCGTCGAACTTGAGCCGGGCATCGAGGGACTGATCCACGTCTCCGAAATGTCCTGGACCAAGAAGAACGTGCATCCCGGCAAGATCGTCGCGACGAGCCAGGAAGTCGACGTTCAGGTGCTCGAGGTCGATCCGGTCAAGCGCCGCATCTCGCTCGGCCTCAAGCAGACTCTCGCCAATCCGTGGGAGTCCTTCGCCGAGAAATTCCCAGTCGGATCGGAAGTCGAGGGCGAAGTTAAGAACAAGACCGAATTCGGCCTGTTCATCGGCCTCGACGGCGACGTCGACGGCATGGTCCACCTCTCCGACCTCGACTGGAAGAAGCCCGGCGAGCAGGCGATCGAGGACTATAAGAAGGGCGACATCGTCCGCGCCAAGGTGCTCGACGTCGATATCGAAAAGGAGCGCATCTCGCTCGGCGTGAAGCAGCTCGGCGGCGACGTCGTCGCGCCGGCCGCTGAAGGCGCTCCGAAGCCGACTGACGATCCGTCCGACCTCAAGAAGGGCGTTGTCGTCACCTGCGAGATCATGGACGTCAAGGACGGCGGCCTCGATGTTCGCATCGTTGGCACAGACTTCACCGCCTTCATCAAGCGCAACGAGCTGGCGCGCGACCGCGCCGATCAGCGTCCGGAGCGTTTCGCCGTCGGCGAGAAGGTCGATGCGCGCATCACCCAGTTCGATCGCCGCACCCGCAAGGTGACGGTGTCGATCAAGGCGCTCGAAGTTGCGGAAGAGAAGGAAGCCATCGCGCAATATGGCTCCGCCGATTCCGGCGCCTCGCTCGGCGACATCCTTGGCGCGGCCCTGAAGGCCCGCGAAAAGGGCGGCAAGGCCGAAGACTAAAATCCGGGACCGCGCAGCGGTCCATGAATTCTCCCAGCCCGCGCGAATTTTTTTCGCGCGGGCTTTTTTTGGCTTTATGGGAGCGTCCATGACAGCGGCAGCTTCGCGCCTCGCCGGCGTCGGCGTCGATTTCGGCACCACAAACAGCGTCGTCGCCCTCGCCTATGAGAACGGCGAAGTCGAGAGCCTCAGCTGGCCCTCGCAGTTCGGCGCGACCGACACCTATCGCACCGCGCTGATGTTCTGGCGCGAGGGGCGCAGGATCGCCCACGCCTCGGGCCCAGCGGCGATCGCCCGCGCCGTCGCCGGCGATGGCGAGCAGCGTTTCATCCAGTCGATCAAGACCTATCTGGCGAGCCGGCTCTTTTCCGAAACGCGGCTCTACGGCCAGCGCTTCACCATCGAGCAATTGGTCGCGACGTTTCTGAGCGATCTGCTCGCGGATTTGCGTTTGAGCGCCGGCGCGAACGCGGTGCAAATCCCGATCCTCTCCGGTCGGCCGGTGGTTTTCGCCGGAGAGGATCCGGACGAGGATCTCGCCGTCGCGCGTCTGCAAAGCGCCTATGCGCTGGCGGGCTTTCATGACGTTGCGCTGGCGTTCGAGCCCTTCGGCGCGGCCTATTGGTATGCGCGTCGTCTGGAGCGCGAAGAAACGGTGCTCGTCGCCGATTTCGGCGGCGGCACCAGCGATTTCTCAATTATGCGCTTTTCACGCAAGGACGGCGCGCTAACGGCGCGGCCGCTCGCCCATACCGGCGTCGGCGTCGCCGGGGATTCATTTGACTATCGCATCATCGACCATGTCATCGCGCCAAAACTCGGCAAAGGCGCGTTTTACCGCTCCTTCGACAAGCGCCTGCCGATCCCGGCCTATTTCCATGCCGCCTTTGCGCAATGGCATCAATTGTCGTGGCTAAAAACGGCGCAGACGCTCGGCGAATTGCGCAAGCTGATCCAGAGCGCCGAGGAGCCGGAGCCGCTGGAAGATCTGATGTCGGTGATTCAGCACGATCTTGGCTTCGAGCTCTATCGCTCTGTCGGCGCGCTCAAGGCGCGGCTGTCCGATGAGGAGAGCGCGCGTTTTTCATTCAGCCGCGAGGGCATCCAGATCGAGGCTGACGTCAGTCGCGCCGAGTTCGAAGCCTGGATCGCGCCGGATCTCAAGCGCATTGGCGCCTGCGTCGATCAGGCCGTCGCCGCGGCCGGCCTCAAGCCCGCCGCGATCGACGCGGTCTTTCTGACCGGCGGGACGTCTTTCGTGCCTTCCGTCCGCGCCTTGTTCACGGAGCGCTTTGGCGGTCCCCGCGTGCACATCGGCGACGCCTTCCAGTCGGTCGCCTCGGGCCTGGCGCTGATCGCGGCGGAGCGGGTGGGCGCCGGCCAAACGGGATAGCCCGCAGCGCCGGGCGCGACTTCGGCGGCTGACAAAACTCAGCCTACTGAAACGACACTTTCAAAATCTCATAGCTCTTGCCGCCGCCGGGCGTCGTCACTTCGACGGTGTCGCCGACCTTCTTACCGATCAGAGCGCGGGCCGTCGGGGAGGTGATCGAGACGCGGCCGGATTTTACATCGGCCTCGGTCTCGCCGACGATCTGATAGGTTTTCTCCGCTTCGGTGTCTTCATCGATCAGCGTCACCGTCGCGCCGAACATCACCGTCGCGCCGGACAGTTTCGAGACGTCGATCACCTCGGAGCGGGACAATTTGTCCTCAAGCTCGGCGATGCGGCCCTCATTCAGGGACTGGGCTTCCTTCGCGGAATGATATTCGGCGTTTTCCGACAGATCGCCGTGGCTGCGCGCTTCAGCGATCGCCTGGATGATCCGCGGCCGTTCGATCTGCTGGCGGCGCTTCAATTCGTCTTCGAGGGCGAGATGGCCCGCCGCCGTCATGGGAACCTTGTCCATGGTGGTATCTTTCACATCCCTTAAAACAACAAAAGCGTCCGCTCCTCCCCGGGGCGCGGCGTTGTCGTGGTCTTCAAAAACTGTCGGCTTCGTTGGAGGCCGCAGGGCTATCGCTAATCGCCGGGCTCCAGCGCTTTGCCGCCGCGAATCCGTCTCCCGTCTAAGAGACACTTTCGCGCAGGCTCCTGCAAGTGGCTCGTGTCAGGGGGAAGTTTCAATCGATAGGCCGGGGCGGGGTTTCCGCGGCCAAAGCATTCCTTAACTGAAATAATCCTGCAGCGCGCGGACTTCGAGATCGCCGGCGATATAGGCCTTGATTCCTTCGGACGCCGCGATCGCCCCGGCGAGCGTCGTGTAATAGGGCACTTTGTGCAAAAGCGCCGCGCGGCGCAACGAACGCGAGTCGGCGAGGGCCTGCTTGCCTTCGGTCGTATTGAGGACGAGCTGCACGCTGCCGTTCTTGATGAGATCGACCACATGCGGCCGGCCTTCCGAGACTTTGTTGATGCGCTGCGCCGCGACTCCTTCGGCGTGAAGGAAGCGGGCGGTGCCCCCGGTCGCAAGGATGCGGAAACCAAGCCCGGCCAATAGCTTGATCGTGCCGAGCACGCGCTGCTTGTCGGCGTCGCGGACGGATACGAACACCGCGCCCGAGGTCGGCACATTGGTGCCGCCGCCGAGCTGGCTCTTGGCGAAGGCGACAGCGAAGGAGCGGTCGAGCCCCATGACCTCGCCGGTCGAGCGCATTTCCGGGCCGAGCACCGTGTCGACGCCGGGAAAGCGCGCGAAGGGAAACACGCTCTCCTTGACGCCGACGTGATCGAAGCGGGGCGGCGTCAGGCCGAAGCTGGCGAGGCTCTCGCCGGCCATGATGCGGGCGGCGATCTTGGCGATCGGAACCCCGATCACCTTGGCGACGAAGGGCACGGTGCGGGCGGCGCGGGGGTTCACCTCGAGCACGTAGATTTCCCCGTCCTTCAGCGCATATTGCACATTCATCAACCCGCCGACGCCAAGCGCGAGCGCGAGGTCGCGGGTCTGGCGTTCGAGCTTTGCGATCATGTCCGGCGACAGCGAGCGCGGCGGCAGCGAGCAGGCGCTATCGCCCGAATGAATACCGGCCTCCTCGATATGCTCCATGACGCCGCAGATATAGACGTCGGTCCCGTCCGACAAAGCGTCGACGTCGACTTCGACGGCGTCGCTGAGATAGCGGTCGAACAGCAGGGGATTCTTGCCGAGCACCGTATTGATCTGCCCGGTCTTGTCGTTCGGATAGCGCGCCTTGACGTCTGAGGGCACGAGGCCGGGCAGAACTCCGAGCAGATAATCGTCGAATTCGGCATGATCGCGGATGATCGCCATGGCCCGCCCGCCCAGCACATAGGACGGGCGCACCACGAGCGGCAGGCCAAGATCCGAGGCGACGATGCGCGATTGCTCGACCGAATAGGCGATGCCGTTCTTCGGCTGCTTCAGCCCGATCTTGTCGAGCAGGCGCTTGAAGCGGTCGCGGTCCTCGGCGAGGTCGATCGAATCAACCGAGGTGCCGAGAATCGGGATTCCCGCCCTCTGCAGTCCCTCCGCCAGTTTGAGCGGCGTCTGGCCGCCGAACTGCACGATGACGCCCTTCAGCTTGCCGGCCTCGCTTTCCTTGGCGAGGATTTCGAGTACGTCCTCCATCGTCAGCGGCTCGAAATAGAGCCGGTCGGAGGTGTCGTAGTCGGTCGAAACCGTTTCCGGGTTGCAATTGACCATGATCGTCTCGATCCCCCGCTCGCGCAGGGCGAAGGAGGCGTGACAGCAGCAATAGTCGAATTCGATGCCCTGGCCGATGCGGTTCGGGCCGCCGCCGAGGATGACGACTTTTTCGCGATCCGAGGGGCGCGCCTCGTCGGCCGAGATCCCGGCGAAGGGCGGCGCATAGGTCGAATACATATAGGCCGTCGGCGAGGCGAATTCGGCGGCGCAGGTGTCGATGCGCTTATAGACCGGCCGCACGCCAAGGCTGCGGCGGAGCGCCCCGACGGCGGCTGCGGAGGACCCGGTCAGAGCGGCGAGGCGGGCGTCGGAAAAGCCGGCCGCCTTCAGCATGCGCAGATTGGCGCTGTCGCCGGGCAGGCCGCGCGCGCGCACCAGCGCCTCAAGGTCGAGAATTTCCTGCAGCCGCTCGAGAAACCAGACGTCGATACGGCAGGCCTCGTGGATCTCGGCCGGCGTCATGCCATAGCGCAACGCCTGCGCCGCGACGAGCAGCCGGTCCGGCGTCGGCCGGCCGAGCGCGGCGCGCAGCGCATTCATGTCGTCGCCAAGGCCGAGCCCTTCGATCTCGATCTCGTCGAGCCCGTCGAGCCCGATGTCCAGAGAACGCAGCGCCTTCTGCAGGCTTTCGGCGAAGGTGCGCCCGATCGCCATGGATTCGCCGACCGACTTCATCGCGGTGGTCAAAATATTGTCGGCGCCGGGAAATTTCTCGAAAGCGAAGCGCGGGATTTTGGTGACGACATAATCAATGCTCGGCTCGAAGGACGCCGGCGTCGCGCCGCCGGTGATGTCGTTTTCGATCTCGTCGAGGGTGAAGCCGACCGCGAGCTTGGCCGCTACCTTGGCGATCGGGAAGCCGGTCGCCTTCGAGGCGAGGGCCGAGGAGCGCGACACGCGAGGGTTCATTTCAATGACGATCATGCGTCCGTCGGCTGGATTGACCGCGAACTGGACGTTGGAGCCGCCCGTTTCGACGCCGATCTCGCGCAGCACCGCGAGAGAAGCGTCGCGCATGATCTGATATTCCTTGTCGGTCAGCGTCAGCGCCGGCGCGACCGTGATGGAATCGCCTGTGTGAACGCCCATCGGATCGATGTTCTCGATGGAGCAGACGATGATGCAATTGTCCGCCTTGTCGCGGACGACCTCCATTTCATATTCCTTCCAGCCGAGAACGCTTTCCTCGACCAGCACTTCGCTTGTCGGCGAGGCGTCAATGCCCCGCTCGATGATGTCGATGAACTCCGCCTTGTTATAGGCGATGCCGCCGCCGGTCCCGCCCATGGTGAAGGAGGGACGGATGATCGCCGGCAGGCCGATATCGTCGATGATGGCGAGCGCCTGGGAGAGCGTCTTGATCTGGTGCGAACGCGGCGTCGACAGGCCGATGCGCGACATCGCCTCGCGGAACAATTCGCGATCCTCGGCCATGTCGATCGCCTCGGCGCTGGCGCCGATCATCTCGACGTCATATTGCTCGAGAATGCCCATTTTCTTGAGCGAGAGCGCGCAATTCAACGCCGTCTGGCCGCCCATGGTCGGCAGCAGGGCGAAGCCCCCCGGCGCGGCATATCTTTCCTTGGCGATGATCTTGGCGACGGCCTCGGGAACGATCGGCTCGATATAGGTGCGGTCGGCCATGTCCGGGTCCGTCATGATCGTCGCCGGATTGGAGTTGACGAGGACGATCCGGTAACCTTCTGCGCGCAGCGCCTTGCATGCCTGCGTGCCGGAATAGTCGAATTCGCAGGCCTGTCCGATGATGATCGGTCCCGCGCCGATGATAAGGATCGTCGAGATGTCGGTCCGCTTCGGCATTAGGTCTCTTTCGCGATCGAGGCTGGCGTTTCAGATCATTGTCGCAGAAGCCGCGCGGCCGCCTTAGCCGGCGCTCTGACCGGTTCAAACGGAGCCGTTGCGGGATGGTTCGCTTGAGCGCAGCAAAGACGGCGCCGAGTCCGCACGGGCTACAGCGAGAATTCATGAGGCAGGCAGGTGTCTAAACCAGATCGCCGCGGCTCTCAACCCAAGCGCCGCGGCCGAGGAACGCCGCCGGCGAGGAAACTTTCTTGACGCCGCCCAGAGGAGCTCCGAAAGGCGCGGCTCGGACGACATAGCTTTGAGCTCTAACGTGGGTTGCAATCGACCGCGAGATGATGTGTATATATAGAATAGTAATTCTATAGAAATGATCATCATGAGCCCGCCCAAAATCCTCGATCCCATCGACCGGCGAATTTTGCGCATCGTGCAAAAGGACGCCTCTCTCTCGATCCATGAGATCGCCTCGCGCGTCGGACTGTCGCAAACTCCATGCTGGAAGCGCCTGCAGCGGCTCGAGGCGGCGGGCGTCATCAAGCGGCGCATTGCGATCCTCGATCCGATCAAGCTCGGCCTCGGCATCACCGTCTTCGTCACCATTGAGGTCGGCGATCATTCAGGTCAGGGCCTCGAGCGTTTCGCGACCGCGCTCGCCGCGATGGATGAGGTGATGGATTTCTATCGCACCGCGGGAGACGTCGACTATATTTTGCGGGTCGTCGTGCCCGACACCGCCGCCTTCGATGATTTCTACAAGCGGCTGATCGCGCTGGCGCCGCTGAAGAACGTGACGTCGCGCTTCGCGCTGGAGAACATCAAATCCGAAACGGCTTTTCCGATCGCCGGCTGACGCGCGCCGTCGTTGCGGGAGAGCGCCGTCCGGCAAGGAACGGGAGGCGATAAGATCGATACGCAATCGCCCGCGAGCGCGCTTCCCCTGATCGATCTTGCCCGTGAGGCGGCGGAGCCCGCCGCGCGCCGACGCTTTCTCGCCGATCTGCGCGAGGCCGCCCATGATGTCGGTTTCTTCTATCTGACCGGCCATGGCGTCGCCGAAAACGGCGATGTGCTCTCTGTCGCGCGAAAATTCTTCGACCTGCCGACGCAGGAGAAACGCGCCGTCGACATGATCCGGTCGCCGCATTTTCGCGGCTATTCGCGTCTCGGCGCGGAACTCACGCGCGGGCGCCCGGATTGGCGCGAGCAGTTTGACATCGGCGCCGAGGGCGAGCGCCGCTGGCGCCCGGGCGATCCCGCCTGGATGCGGCTCCAGGGTCCAAACCAATGGCCGGACGCCTTGCCGGAGCTGCGCAGCCTGCTGCTCTCCTGGCAGGGCGCCGTCACCGCTGCCGCCGTCCGCCTGCTGCGCGCCTTCGCCGAGGCGCTTGGGCAAGCGGCAGATGCGTTCGAGCCGCTCTATCGGAGCGCGCCCAACCAGCACATCAAGATCATCCGCTATCCCGCGCAGGACGGCGCCGGCGGCGCGCACGGCGTCGGCCCGCATAAGGACAGCGGGCTGCTCACCTTCGTGCTTCAGGACGACGTCGGCGGCCTCGAGGTCGAGCGGGAGGATGGCTCATGGATCGCTGCGGCGCCTTTGCCAGGCTCGCTGGTCGTCAACATCGGCGAACTTCTCGAAATCGCAACCAACGGCTATTTGCGCGCGACCGTCCATCGCGTCGTTCCGCCGGCCGGACGCGACCGCCTGTCGGCCGCCTTCTTTCTTGGCGCGAGCCATGAAGCGACGACGCCGATCCTCGATCTTCCGCCGGAACTGGCCGCTCGGGCGCGCGGGGCCGAAGCCGACCCGGATAATCCGCTGTTCCGCCATGCCGGCGAGAATTATCTGAAGGGGCGGCTGCGCTCGCACCCGGACGTCGCCGGGCGCCATTACGCCGATCTCTAGCGAATCAGGCCGGCCAGCGGACGTCCTGCGCGGGCCGCTCCGTCAGTGTGGAGGATAGAGCGGGAAGTCCGTATCGAACGGTTGAGCGCTCCGGCCAAATCTATTCGGCCGCGCCTCCCGTTAGAGATAGGCCGCTTTCAGCAGATTTTCCGGATAGCGCTCGCCCGCTGCGGCGTCGCTCGGAATCATCTCGCGCAGCTCGGCCAGCTCTTCGGCGCTCAACTCCACATCGAGCGCTCCCATATTTTCCCAAAGCCGCTCGATCTTTTTTGTGCCGGGGATCGGCGTCACCGTTTCGTCGGCGAGAAGAAAGGCGAGCGCGAGCTGCGCGCTCGTGCAACGCTTGGCCCGAGCCATCTCCGCGACCTGGTCGGCCAGACGACGGTTGTGGTCGAAGTTTTCTGCCAAAAAGCGTGGGTGCGTCGCTCGCCGGTCGCCAGCGACGTCCGCGGCCGTGCGCAGCGCCGGGGTGAGAAGGCCGCGGCCCAGGGGAGAATAGGCGACGAAGCCAATGCCGAGTTCATGCGTCGCGGCGAGCACCTCTTCCGCCTCTTTGCGGTAGAGCAGAGAATATTCCATCTGCACGGCCGCGATGGGATGGATGCGGCAGGCGCGCCGGATCGTTTCGGGTTTTGCTTCCGAAAGCCCGATGAAGCGCGCCTTTCCCTTTCTGACGAGTTGGCTCATGGCGTCCACCGTTTCGTCGATCGGCACTTGCGGGTCGACCCGGTGCTGGTAATAGAGGTCGATATGATCGACCTTGAGCCGTTTCAGACTGGCGTCGCAGGCCTTGAAGACATAATCCGGCCGGCCATTGATCAGGACCTCGCCGGAATTTCCCTCGACATGGCCGAATTTGGTCGCGATGAACGCCTCGTCCCGGCGCCCCGCGATCGCCGCGCCGACGAGGCTTTCGTTATGGCCCCAGCCATACATATCGGCGGTGTCGAGAAAATTGACGCCGGCGTCGAGCGCCGCGTGGATCACCGCGATCCCGTTCTTGTCCTCGCTCTCGCCATAGGCGCCGGAAAGCGACATGCAGCCGAGGCCGATCGCCGAAACGTCCGGGCCTTGAGCGCCAAGGCGATGGAAACGCGCGATTCTGGGCGAGGACGCAGCCATATTTTCTCCGCTGGATCGAGGCGACGGTCGGATTTGCTCACCGCCGGCCGGTCTCCCGTGTAAGTCAATATTGACTGATCGGCAAAATGTTAGTCCATCTCTGCCTGGCTCAGGGAGATCGGCGATGAACGAGGTTCGCGTGACGGAACGGTTTCGCTACGAACCGCAAGGGGCGGAAGCGGATGCGCGCGCCCCTGCGCTGAGCCTGCCGCTCGTCAGCGTCGTCGTCGTCAATTACAATTACGGCCGATTTCTCGGGGCGGCGGTCGGCTCCGTGTTCGGCCAGACCTATCCGAACGTCGAATGCGTGATCGTCGACAACGCCTCGACGGACGAGACGCCCGAGGTGCTGCGCGCGATCGAAGCGCGATATCCCCAGGCCAAAATCATTCGCCGCGCCGCCAATGACGGCCAGACGCCAGCCGCGCTCGACGGGCTCAAGGCCTCGCGCGGGCCTTATGTCATTTTCCTCGACGCCGACGATCTGCTGCTGCCCCATTGCATCGAGACTCATGTCTATGTGCATCTGTCGCTGCGGGTCCATGTCGGCTTTTCCTCCGGCGATCTGCTGCAGGCGGCCGGAAACGAGGTGGTGCTGGGCGCCGAGGAGGCGTTCAACCGGGTGATCACCGCAAGGCGCGGCGTAAAGACCAATTATGCGCGGCCCTATCGACAGCCGGCTGGCGGCCCGTTCGCAACGGCGTGGCCGGGCGAGAATTTCGACCGCTCGATCCTCAAGCGGCTGCGCTTCGTCGCGCCGATGACCAATGAATGGGTCTGGTCGCCGACCTCGGGCAATTGCTTCCGCCGCGACGCGCTCGACCTTTTTTGCGACAACGCCGAGATCGCGACGCTGCGCACCGGCACGGACCTTTATTTCTGCCTCGGCGTCAATGCGATCAGCGGCAGCGTTCTGATCGACGACGCGCTGGCGGTCTACCGGCTGCATGGCGGCAATATATTCTCCAAGCGGCCGCAGCTGCACAATGTGCTGTCCTATCAGCCGGGCTGCTCGGGCGACAGCAATGCGTGGGCGAAGGCGATTTTGGTCGATCATCTGATCGAGCGCGCCGCCTTCTTTCTCGAACGCGGCTGGACGGCTTTCGATTATGCGCGGCTGCTACGCCGGATCGATTGTTCCGACCCCGACGCCGGGCCTGCCACCCCGCGCTGGTCGGCGCGCTCGCGCGTCGCGACGCAACTCGTCGCGCGCTACCCGGACGTCGCCGGGGCGCTCGGCATGCCCGTCACCAAGGGCCTGATGTTCGTCAGCGGCGTTCCCTGGGCGGCGATTATTCGCCCGCCGGCGCAGCGTCCCCGCAAATAACGCCGGTCAGGCCGGGGCAAGATCTTTACCGGATTCTCAAACATAGGCGCTATCGCTACAGTGCAGCGAATCGGCGGCGATCGGTTTGATCGGGCCCGTTTCGGAGAGACTCATGCAGGCGCGCCGACGCAAGCCCCAGAATGCGCGGACTTATGCACGGACGCAATTTGCGTCACGGGGGCGTCGTCTTGCGCGCCTTGTTGCGGGCGCTGCGGGCTTCCTTTTGGCTTCGTTTGGCGTCCTTTTGCCAGCCGCGGCCGAAGGCGCCTTTGACAGCGGCGCCTTTCAACGCGCCGTCCCTGCCGCCGCTGAAAGCGCGCTCGTCATTGGACTGATCCTTTTCGCTGGGGCCGCCGCCTTCGCTACGGTCGCCGCGCATCGGCGATGGGCAGGGCGCGAAGCGGATCTCACCGGCGAGGCCGCGCGTCTTCGCGCCCGGCTCGACCGCGCCGAGCTTTTGCTGGCCGCGTCCGCGGGGATCATCGTCGTTTGGCGCGGCGCGGACGATCAGCCCGAGGTTGAGGGCGACCTTGCCCTGCTGGCGGAGGATCCGCAGCGGCGGCTTCCGCTCGCCTTCGGATCCTGGCTCGTCGCAGCGTCGGCGCAGGAGCTGGGCGTACGCGTCGCCGATCTGCGCGCGCGCGGCGCAGCGTTCCGCGCTGCCGTCGCAACGCTCGACGGGCGCCATCTCGACGTCGAAGGCCGTCCCCTCGACGGCGTCGCCGTCATGCGGATCAGGGATGTGTCCGCCGAACGGATGGAGGCCATCCGGCTTCAAGAGCTCGAAGCGCGCGCAAAGGGGGAGCTGAAGGCCTTGTGGGCGATGCTCGACGCTTCGCCCAATCCGGCGTGGCTGCGCGACGGGGAGGGTAGGCTGACGCTGGTCAATTCCGCCTATGCGCGGGCGGTCGAAGCGGCGGACCCCGACGAGGCCGTGGCGCGCAACGTCGAGCTGCTCGAAAAGCCCGCCCGTGAGGCGAGCCGGGAGGCGCGCGCGACAGGCGCGGTCTGGCGCGGCCGGGCGCCAGCCGTCGTTGTCGGCGAGCGACGCCTGTTTGACGTCATCGACGCGCCTTCGGGCGAGGCCGTCGCCGCCGGCTCGGCCGCTCCGGCCTCGGTCGGCATGGCGAGCGACGTGACGGAGCTTCAAGGCGCCCGCGACGCGCTCGAACGCGAAAAGCAGGCCCATGCGCGCACGCTCGATCAGCTTTCGACAGCGGTCGTTATTTTCGACCATTCAAAGCGGCTCGTGTTCCACAACGCCGCTTACCGCCAGCTCTGGGGTCTCGATCAGGCCTGGCTTGACGAAAAGCCGACCGACTCGGAAATTCTCGATCGTCTGCGCGCCGCGCGGCTCATTCCGGAACAGACCGATTTCCGCGTTTGGAAGGAAGGTCTGCTCGCCGCTTATCAATCGATCGAGACGGAGGAGCAGGCCTGGTATCTGCCGGATGAGCGGACTCTGCGCATCGTCATCAACCCCAATCCACAGGGCGGCGTCACCTATCTCTATGACGACGTGACCGAGCGCTTCCGCCTCGAATCGCAATTCAACGCCGCGATCCGCGTTCAGAGCGAAACGCTCGACACGCTGAAGGAAGGGGTCGCGGTCTTCGGCAGCGACGGCCGGCTCAAACTGTTCAATCCGGCCTTCGCGGAATTATGGAGCCTCGATCCCGATCAACTCGGCGATCAGCCGCATATCGATCGCGTCGCCGAGCTCTGCGCGCCCTTATTCATGCAAGAGGGCGACTGGAACGAGCTGAGGGCGGTGGTGGCCGGCCTGCAGGATCAGCGGCTGGGCTACGAAAACCGGCTCGCGCGCCGCGACGGCGCGGTGCTTGATTGCGCCGCCGCGCCGCTGCCGGACGGAGCGACGCTGATCACCTTCATCGACGCGACGGCGGGGGTCAATGTCGAGCGGGCGCTGACCGAACGCAATCAGGCCCTGATCGAGGCCGAGCGGCTGCGCAATGATTTCGTCCACCACGTGTCCTACGAATTGCGCTCGCCGCTGACCAACATCATCGGCTTCATCCAGCTTCTCGGCGATCCTTCTGTCGGCCCGCTCAACCCGCGCCAGCTCGAATATGCCGGCTATGTGACGAAATCCTCCTCGGCCCTGCTCGCCATCATCAACGACATTCTGGATCTCGCCTCGATCGACGCCGACGCGATGGAATTATCGCTCGAGGAGATCGACGTCGCGGAGACAATGCGCGCCGCGGCCGAGGGGCTCGAGGACCGCGTCGCCGAGGCGGGGCTGACGCTGAGCGTCATCCCGATGCAGGATCTCGGCTTCTTCATCGCCGACGGCAAGCGCATCCGGCAAATTCTGATGAATCTTCTCTCCAACGCGATCGGTTTTTCCGCGCCCGGCAGCGCGATCGGCCTTGCCGCGCTGCGCCGGGGCGAGGAGATCGTCTTCAAGGTCAGCGATCAGGGGCGGGGCATCCCGCGCGAGGTCGTCGATCATATTTTCGATCGCTTCAAGACGCACACCTCCGGCTCGCGGCATCGCGGCGTCGGCCTCGGCCTCTCGATCGCGCGCTCCTTCGTCGAATTGCACGGCGGCCGCATCCTGATCGACTCCGCGCTCGGGGAGGGCACCACAGTGACTTGCATCTTCCCCGCGAAAAGCCCGAAGGTGGGGAAAGTCGAATCACAGGGGCGGGAGCGGAATGGCGGTTGAGGCGCAGCTCGCGGCGACGGCGACAGTCTGGCCGCGGCGCCTTGCCGACGAGGACGCGACGTCGCGCCTTGCGGCGGAAATCGCCGAACTCATCCGTCCGGGCGATCTCGTGACCCTTTCGGGCGAGCTGGGCGCCGGCAAGACCACCTTCGCCCGCGCCCTGATCCGCCTCCTGACAGGCGATCCCGATCTTGAAGTTCCGAGCCCGACGTTTCTCCTCATGCAGATTTATGAGGGCGCGTCGGCGCCGATCGTCCACGCCGATTTCTACCGCCTCGAAAAGCCCAGCGATCTCATCGAACTTGGCTGGGACGAGGCTGCCGACGGCGCCTTCGTCATCGTCGAATGGCCAGACCGCGGCGGCGCCTATCTCGGCGAAGACAGGCTCGACATCAGCTTCGCGCTCGACGCCGACAGCGCGACCGGCGCGCGCGACGCGACTGTGACGGGCCATGGCGCCTTCGCCGGCCGGCTCGCTCGCGCCCGCGCGATCGAGGGCGTGCTCGCCCCGACGCGATGGCGCGACGCGCAACGGCAGTTCATGCAAGGCGACGCCTCGTCGCGCCTGTTCGAACGGCTCGTGCGCGACGACGGATCGAGCGCTGTCCTGATGATTTCGCCGCCGCGCCCGGACGGGCCGCCAATCCGCTTCGGCAAGCCCTATAGCGCGATCGCCCGGCTCGCCGAGGATGTGCGGCCGTTCATCGCCGTCGGCGAGGGCCTTCGCGCCGAGGGGATTTCCGCCCCCGAGATTTATGCGTTCGACCTCGCGACCGGCGTGATCCTGGTTGAGGATCTCGGCGACGAGCCGATCCTGATTGGCGGCGAACCCGATTTTGAGCGCCACGCCGTCGCGACGGAGGTCCTCGCCAGACTGCACGGCTCCGATTTACCCGATACGCTGCCGGTTCCGGGGGCCGCGCCCTATACCATTCCGCCCTATGACCTCGACGCGCTGCTGATCGAGGTCGAATTGTTGCTCGATTGGTATGCGCCCTACCGAGCGCGGCTGCAGCTTTCCTCGGGCGCCAAGGCGACCTTCGTCAATCTATGGCGCAAGGCCTTGACCGAGAGTCTCACCACGGAGACGAGCTGGACGTTGCGCGACTATCATTCGCCCAATCTCATCTGGCTCGCCGCCCGCGAGGGGCTGAAGCGCGTCGGGCTCGTCGATTTTCAGGATTGCGTCAGGGGTCATCCGGCCTATGACCTCGTCTCGCTGCTGCAGGACGCGAGGGTCACCGTGCCGGACGCTCTCGAGCTGAAGCTGCTTGGCCATTATGCGCGGGCGCGCCAGGAGGCGATCGCGCAAAAAGCGGCGGGGGGCGCTTTTGCGATGGGCGATTTCGTCAGGGCCTACGCCTTGCTGGGCGCCCAGCGGGCGACAAAAATCCTTGGCATCTTCGCCCGGCTCGACGCGCGCGACCGAAAGCCGCATTACCTCGCGCATCTGCCTCGGGTTGAGCAATATCTTCTGAAAAACCTCCGCCATGAGGCTCTGGCCGAGCTCAAGATCTGGTATGAAACGCATCTGCCGCAGATTTTTGAATCTGCGGCCTAAGGCAAGCGCAGCGAGACGTCGATATGCCAGTCAAAGCGCCCTCGACGGCGATGGTTTTCGCCGCCGGCCTCGGCAAACGCATGCTGCCTGTGACGCTGACCGTCCCGAAGCCGATGATCAAGATCGGCGGCAAGCCGATGATCGATCATATGCTCGACCGTTTCGCCCGCGCGGGAACGCGGCGCGCGGTCGTCAATGTGCATCACCTCGCCGACCAGATCGAAAGCCATCTTGCGAGCCGCGCCGATCTCGAAATCATCATCTCGGATGAGCGCGACGAACTGCTCGACCAAGGCGGCGGGATCGCCAAGGCCCTGCCATGGCTCGGCTCCGAGCCATTCTTCATGTGCAACACGGACGCGCTCTGGCTTGAGGGGCCGAAGCAAAACCTGCTTCGCCTCGCCGGCGCGTGGGACCCGGCCAAAATGGATATCCTCCTTCTTGTCGCGGCGACGACGGCGAGCGTCGGCGTCGATTGGCCGGGGGATTTTTTCATGGACGCCGAAGGAAGGCTGACGCGCCGCGCCGAGACCAAGGTGGCGCCCTTCGTCTATGCCGGCGTCGGCATCGTCAAGCCGGAGTTGTTCGCTGGCGAAACGAGCAAAATCTTTCCTCTGGCGCCTTTTTTCTGGGAGGCCGCGCAACGCGGCCGTCTGTTTGGTCAGCGGCTGGACGGCCTCTGGCTGCATGTCGGCGCGCCTGAAATGATCGAAGAGGCGGAGCTGACCATCGCGCGGAGCGTGATCTGAAAAATCCGCGCGCTGATAATTGGCGCTTTGTTCATGAGTTGTTCTTGATTCGCTGCGCCGTCTCCGCTACCCTTCTGAAACTGAGGGATGAGTTCACGTCATGGTCGTCAGGGTCGCGACGGTAGCGTTCGAGGGGGTTGATGCCCGGCCGGTCGACGTGCAGGTGCAAATCGCCAATGGCAATGTCGTTTTCACTGTGGTCGGCCTTGGCGATAAAGCGGTCGCTGAATCACGCGAGCGAGTGCGCGCGGCGCTGAATTCCTCGGGCCTGGCCTTGCCGGCCAAGCGCATCACCGTCAACCTCGCGCCGGCCGACCTTCCAAAGGAAGGCAGCCATTACGATCTGCCAATCGCGCTCGGCATCATGGCGGCGATCGGGGCGATCGCGCCCGACGCCCTGCAAAATTACACCGTGCTCGGCGAACTTGCGCTCGATGGCGCAATCACGGCCGTGGCCGGCGTGTTGCCGGCAGCCATCGCCGCCAATGCGCGCGGGCACGGCCTGATCTGCCCGCATGACTGCGGACCCGAGGCGGCGTGGGCCGGGCAGGATCTCGACGTGCTGGCGCCAATCTCGCTGATCCAGCTGGTCAATCATTTCAAGGGAACGCAGGTCATGGCCCGGCCACGGCCGGGCGTGCGCGCAGTCAGTAGCGCGCTGCCGGATCTGCGCGACGTCAAAGGGCAGGAGAGCGCCAAGCGCGCGCTCGAAATCGCCGCCGCCGGCGGCCATAATCTCCTGTTCAACGGGCCGCCGGGGGCCGGCAAATCGATGCTGGCGGCGCGGCTTCCCTCGATCCTGCCGCCTCTGACGCCCGCCGAACTGCTCGAAGTCTCGCTCATTCACTCGATCGCCGGCGATCTTGCCGGCGGGGCGCTGACGGACCAGCGCCCGTTCCGCGCGCCGCATCATTCCGCCTCGATGGCGGCGCTCGTTGGCGGCGGCGCGCGAGCGCGGCCCGGCGAGATTTCGCTGGCGCATCACGGCGTTCTCTTTCTCGACGAACTGCCGGAATTTCAGGCTCAGGCGCTGGACAGTCTGCGCCAGCCGCTGGAGACGGGCGAGGTCGCCATCGCCCGCGCGGCGCATCGCACGGTCTATCCGGCGCGTTTCCAGCTTGTCGCGGCGATGAACCCCTGCCGTTGCGGTCACGCCATGGATCTCGGCTTTTCCTGTCACCGCCAGCCCAATGAGCGCTGCATGGCGCAATATCAGACGCGGATCTCGGGACCTCTGCTCGACCGCATCGATCTTCATGTCGAGGCGCCGGCCGTCGCCGCCGCCGATCTGATGTTGCCGCCGCCGTCCGAAGGATCGGCCGAGGTCGCCGCGCGCGTCGGCGCCGCGCGCGACATCCAGCGCGCTCGCTATGCGGCGATGGGCCTCAAGAATGTCGGATCGAATGCGGCGGCGCCTGCCGCCGTCATCGAACAGGCGGCGCAGCCGGACGCCAGCGGCCTCAAGCTCGTGCAGGAGGCGTCGGAGCGGCTGCGGCTCTCGGCGCGCGGCTTCCATCGCGTGCTGAAACTCGCCCGCACCATCGCCGATCTCGATGGCGCGACGACCGTCGGCGCCATTCATCTCGCCGAAGCCTTGTCCTATCGTGTCGACGCGACGCGCCTGTTGCGCGCTGCGTGAACGAAAAGATAGATGAAATCCAAAATCGTCGTGATCTCAGCGCGATTTGGTCATCAAAATTCAATCAGGGAGGTGTGTGGTCCCGCGGGGTTGTTCGGACCCCCCGTTTCAGGGAGTTTGTGAGATCGTGCCTGCATGCGCCGCCATCGAAGAAAAGAGGACGATGAACGAAACCATCTCCGCCGAGGCGGCCGCCGCCGCGAGCGGTCTGCGCGCGTGGCTTTCCAATTCAGCTCTCCCGCTGTGGGCGACCGCTGGATTTGACCGATCGCTTGGCATGTTTCACGAGCGCCTCGATTGGAGCGGCCGCCCGCGCCTTGATGTCGCCCGCCGCGCCATGGTGCAGGCAAGGCAGATTTACGTTTTTTCGCACGCGGCCCGGCTCGGCTGGTTTGACGAAGGCGCGCCTCTCGCCGAAAGCGCCATGGAATCGCTTGTCGGCCGGTTTTGCGATGCGGGCGGTCCGCGCGGCGGATTTGCTTTTTCGATCGGTCCCGAGGGGCATGTCGCCTCGGGCGTCAGGGACGCCTATGCGCATGCTTTCGTTCTCTTCGCCCTCGCCTCGCTATACCGCCTGAACGGCGACGCGCGCCTGATCGACTATGCCGACGAAACCATCGCTTTTATCGACGAAGCCCTGACGGACCAGAATTTTGGCGGGCTCTACGACGCATCGCCGATCGCGGACCGATCGAAGCGCCAGAACCCTCACATGCATCTGCTCGAGGCCTATCTTGCTCTGGAAACGGCGGCGCCCGGGCGCGGCTATCTCGATCGCGCGCGCAAAATCGTCGATCTGTTCAAGACGCGCCTCTTCATCGCCGAGCCGGGCGTTCTGCTCGAATATTTCAGTGAAGACTGGAGTCTCCCTGACGAGCCGGCCAAGCGCGGAATTTTCGAGCCAGGCCATCATTACGAATGGGTCTGGCTGCTGGCCGAATTCGAGGCGCTCGCCGGCGATGATCTTGGCGCTGAGATCGCCCGGCTTTACCGGGTCGCGCGGCAGGCCGGCCATGCGGCGAACGGGCTGATTTTCGACGAGCTCGACGTCGATATGAATGTGATAAAGTCGGCGCATCGCGTTTGGCCGCATACCGAAGCGGTGAAGGCCGCGGTCGCCATGCGCGCCAAGGGCGACGCGGGGGCGGAAGCCTTTGCCGCGGCGATGATTGGCGCTTTACGCGGGACGTTCCTCGACCGGCCTTTCGCCGGAGGCTGGATCGATCATATCGGCGCGGACGGCGTCCCGCTCATCGCCGATGCGCCGGCAAGTTCGCTCTATCACGTATTTCTGGCGGCGACCGAGGCCTCGGTCGCTTTTGAGCCGAAGATCGGCGCCTGACGCCGCCTCGCGCGGCACGCCGGGTGCATAGGGAAAACACTGCAAGGGCGCGATCGCACAAAGCAACGCCTTGTTTCAAAACAAGAGTTTGGAGAACGGAGAGCGTGGGGCGCGTGCGCTTCGTTCTGGCGGAAGATCTGGAGGCAATTCATGAATTTGCGGGAGCGTGATGATCAAGGCAAAATGGACGGCGCCGTCCCTTCTGTTCCGCTCGCTCATCGTTCACCCTCGGACAAGGAGCCGCAGACTCCTCCCTCAGGATCGGAGCCCAGAATGATTCCCATCATCGACCGTTTCGCGAAATGCCGCGTCG
This sequence comes from Methylocella silvestris BL2, assembly GCF_000021745.1. Taxonomy (NCBI): domain Bacteria; kingdom Pseudomonadati; phylum Pseudomonadota; class Alphaproteobacteria; order Hyphomicrobiales; family Beijerinckiaceae; genus Methylocella; species Methylocella silvestris. The sequence continues at coordinate 716,642 of NC_011666.1, read as the reverse complement.
CGGTGATCGGCGATTTGATCCTCGACTGTTATCTTCAGGGCGACGTCAGCCGGATCTCGCCCGAGGCGCCGGTTCCAATCGTGCGCTCCCTGTCCGAACGATCCGTGGCAGGCGGCGCCGCGAATGTCGTCGCCAATCTGGCGACCCTTGGCGCGACAGTCGACGTCGTCGGGCTGACGGGCCTCGATAGCGCGCGGGACGATTTGATTTCGTGCCTTCAGACCCATGGCCGGGTCGATCTGACCGGCCTCATCGGCGTCGCGGACCGTCCGACCACCCGCAAATTGCGCATTCTGGGCGCGCATCAGCAGATCGTGCGCGTCGATCAGGAAGACACCTCGCCCTATGACGATCTTGTCGAACAGCGGCTGATCGCCGCCGCCGCCGCCGCCGCCGATCGCGCCGACATCGTCATCCTGTCGGATTACGGCAAGGGCGCTTTGTCCTTGCGGGTGCTGCGCGAGATCATCGATCGCTGCAACGCCACGCAAAAGAAAGTTCTGGTCGATCCAAAGCGCCTCGACCTCACCGCCTATCGCGGAGCGACCATCATCACGCCGAACCGCAAGGAGCTCGGCGCCGCGACGCGGCTTCCCTGCGACACGGATTCGCAGGCGCTTGCCGCAGCGATCCAGGCGCAGGAGTTAACCGAATCCAACATCCTGCTGACGCGGTCGGAAAAAGGCATGTCCTTCTTTCCGCTGTCAGGACCGCCGATCCACCTCGCGACGGTGGCGCAGGACGTGTTCGACGTGTCCGGCGCCGGCGATACGGTGATCGCGGTGCTCGGAGCCTCGCTGGCCTCTGGGCTTTCCATGCTGGAATCGATGAAACTCGCCAACCATGGCGCCGGCATTGTCGTCGCCAAGGTCGGCACCGCCTGCGTCACGCCGGAGGAGCTTGCCGCCTCGCTTGGCTCCGAGCTCGCCTCGGCCTCCGTCAATGACGGGCGCCACATCACGGCGGAGGACGCCGTCGCGCAGCGCTGGGCCTGGGCCAAGGAGAAGCTCACGGTCGGCGTCGCCAACGGCTGTTTCGATCTGCTGCATCCGGGTCATATTTCGCTCATCAAACAGGCCGCCGCGAGCTGCGACAGGCTGATCATGGCCCTGAATTCCGACGCCTCCGTGCGCCGCCTCAAGGGGCCGACCCGGCCGATCCAGGACGAGGAATCGCGCGCCGCCGTAATAGGCGCCCTGAAGGGCGTCTCCGCGGTCGTGCTGTTCGACGAAGACACGCCGTTCAATCTGATCAAGGCGCTGCAGCCGGATATTCTGGTGAAAGGCGCCGATTACAGCGAGGATCAGGTCGTCGGCGGCGACATCGTCAAGGCGCGCGGCGGGCGGATCGTGCTGGCGCAGCTCTCGCCCGGCCAATCGACCACCCAGCTCGTCAAGAAGGCCGAGCTGACGCATTAACGCGGCGCTCACGCGCCGGGCTTCTGAAGAACGGCGAGGGCCGCCTGCGCCACGCGTTCGGGCGGCTGCGCGGCGTCGACGCGGACCCAATTGATTTCGCCAAGGGAAACGTCTTCCTGCGCCAGAGCCACCTGTGGGCCGGCGTCGGAGGCGTCGCCATGGCGCGCCGAGACGCGCTGCAGCCTTGCCTGAAGCGGCGCGTCGAGCCAGAGGCCGAGGAATGCTCCGCCTGCGCCCGTCGCGACCTCGGCGTCCGCCCGCTCGCTCTCCTTGAAAAACGCGGCGTCGATGACGACGCTCTGTCCGGTTTTGAGGGTCAGCGCCGCGAGCGCGTAAAGGCGGCTGTAAACCGGGACAGAGGCTTCCGGCTGGTAGGCTTCCTGAGGCAGACGCTCCAGCTCCGATACGCGGAACATGCGCTTGCGCGCGACGTCGCTGCGCAGATGAACAGCGCCGGGCGGCCGGCCGATCGAGGCGGCGAGCCGACGCGCGAGCTGCGTCTTGCCCGTGCCTGACCTGCCGCCGATCGCCACAAGACGAGGCGCCTCGAAGGCAAGAAAATCACCGGCCGCCGCAAACAGAAGGCGGGCCGACGCGATCGTCTCTGGCGACGGCGACGGTTCGAGCGTCGCCACCCGGGCGCGGATCGCCGCCCGCAGGCTGAGGAATACGGGCAGGGCCTTTAGGCCGGAAAGCTGCGCCTCAAGGGAATCGCTCGCCGAGAGATAGCGGTTCATGGTCAGATTGGCTTCGCTGAAATGGCCGCGAGTCCAAAAATCCATAAGGAGGAAGGCGAGGTCGTAAAGACGATCGCAAATCGCCAGTTTCTCGTCGAACTCAAGCGCGTCGAACAAGACGGGCGCGTCGCCGATCATGACGATATTGCGCAGATGCAGATCGCCGTGGCAGCGGCGGACGTCGCCCGCCTCTTCCCGGCGCAGCAGCAGCGGCTCGACGTCGTCGAAGGCGCCGAGCATGGCGCCTTGGAGGCGCGCGGCGGCTTCAGCCGGAAAAACATCGCCGGCGTCCGCAAGTCCGCGCCCCGTTTCGATGATCTGGGCGCGCAAGGTCGCGGTCGCGTTCCTGTCACGAAAAACGGGCGCCTTGCAATGCGCAGCGGCGACCATCTCGCCGAACTGCGCGGCAATCTTGGGCTCGAGCGGTCCCTGCGCCGCGAGGCGATCCAGCGTTCGATTTTCATCGAACCGGCGCAGATGCACAGCCCATTCGATAATCTCACTGCCTTTTCCTAATCTTAGATGATTACTCTCACGTGAAATCGGAATGACGCCGAGGTAGAGATCCGGCGCGTTTCGCCGGTTCGCCTCAATCTCTGCCTCGCAGGCAAGCCTGCGTTTCTCAAGGGTCGAGAAATCCATGAAGGGAAACCGCACCGCCCGCTTCACCTTGTAGACGTCGTCGCCAGCAAGAAAGACCGACGCGCCATGCGTGTCGATACGGATGACGGGTTCGCGCAAGCCATGGGTCGCTGGATCGCCGAGAAAGGCGAAAACCTCGGCCTGATCCGCGCTCTCCGCCGCCATTTCCGTCTCCATTCCATGCCCCTCGCGGAGCCCTGCGTCAGACGCGCCGCCGGTTTTGCTTGCCCGCAAAGGCCCGCCTTGCTACTGCCAACACCAATCGGGCATCGCCCGCGGCCTCTCCTGCTTATTGAGCCCCAAGCTGATGGCCATACCGCGACGGTCCTTGACGGAATTGGACCAAAACGCCGCCGGCGCGCATTTTCTCATCGTCGAAGCCCGCTACTATGATTCGATCGGCGCGATGCTTCTCGCCGGGGCGAAGGCGGCCCTGGAGCGCGCGCGCGCATCGCACGAACTTGTCAGCGTGCCGGGCGCCCTCGAAATCCCGATCGCTATCGAGATCGCGACCGATCAGGCCAAGCGTGCGGGCGCGCCTTTTGCGGGAGCCGTCGCGCTCGGCTGCGTCATCAGGGGCGAGACCTATCATTTCGAAATCGTCGCGGCCGAGAGCGCGCGAGCTTTGATGCAATTGGCCGTGGCGCACAAGCTTCCGCTCGGCAACGGCATTCTCACCGTCGACACCGAGGCTCAGGCGGAGGAACGCGCCGACCCGGATCGCGGCGACAAGGGCGGCGACGCCGCGCGCGCGGCGGTCGCGCTTCACTGTCTGGCGCGCCGCGCGGGAGCCCTCTCATGAGCAACGCCGATGGCCGCTCCGCCGCGCGTCTGGCCGCCGTCCAGGCCCTCTATCAGATGGACGTCACCGACAAGGGCCTCAAGGAGACCTGCGCCGAGTTCGAATCCTTCTGGCTCGGCGGCGAAGTCGAGGGTCAGCTTTATAAGCCGGCCGAACTCGCCTTCTTCAAGGATATTCTTTCGGGCGTCCTCGCAGATCAGGGGCCGATCGACCGCGCGATCGACCAGACGTTGGTCGAGGGCTGGCCGCTGGTGCGGATCGACTCGGTGCTGCGCGCGATTTTGCGCGCCGGCGCCTATGAATTGAAAAAGCGGACCGACGTCCCGGCGCGGGTGGCGATCAAGGAATATGTCGACGTCGCCGGCGCTTTCTTCGAGCGCGAGGAATCCGGCATGGTCAACGCCGTTCTCGACCATCTCGCGCGCCGCTTTCGCGCCGAGGAATTCGAGCGGCCGCGCTGAAGCAATTTCAGCAAAAGTTGCAGAGTCTTGCGAAAAGAAGCTGCGCTAAACAATAAGCTCGCGCCGAGGGGGAACGACCGCTGAGCCTCTCTGAGGACGAATTGATCGCCGCTTTTTTCGCCCCGATCGCGGGAGAGGCGGGTCTTGGACTTCGCGACGACGCGGCGCTGCTAAACGCGCCGCAGGGCCGCGGGCTGATCCTCACCAAGGATCTCCTCGTCGCCGGGGTGCATTTTTTTGAAAATGATCTCCCGGGCGCGATTGCGCGCAAGGCGTTGCGCGTCAATCTCTCCGATCTCGCGGCCAAGGGCGCGGCGCCGCTGGGATTTCTGCTCGGCCTCGCGCTTCCGCCGGATTGGACGCCGGATTGGCTGAAGGCCTTTGCCGCCGACCTTGCCGCGGATGCACAAGACTTCGGCTGTCCCTTGCTCGGCGGCGACACCGTCAAGACGCCGGGACCGCTGACGCTTTCGATCACGGCGTTTGGCGCGGCCCCGGCGCAAGGCATGGTTCGCCGCGACGCCGCCCTCACGGGCGATGCGCTGTACGTCTCGGGAACGGTCGGCGACGCCGCGCTTGGCCTTCGGCTGAGGCTCAACAGGGAGGAAGATCGGGGCTGGATCGGCGCTCTTGGCGCGGAAAACGCAGCTTTTCTGGCCGATCGCTATTTGCTGCCGCGGCCCCGTCTCGCCCTCATCGATGCGCTTGGCGACCATGCGCGCGCGGCGATGGACGTTTCGGACGGCCTCGCCGGCGACCTGACGAAAATGCTCGCCCTCGCCGGGCTCACGGCGGATGTCGCGCTGGCGGATCTGCCGCTCTCGCAGGCCGCGCGGGCGGCGCTCGAGGCGCAGCCAGCCTTGATCGAGACGATCTGCTGCGGCGGCGACGATTATGAGATCCTTTGCGCCGCCGCCCCTGAAAAAGCGCTGGCGCTGGAGGCGGGCGCCAAAGCCGCGGGAATCAAACTGACCCGCATCGGGCAGGCGCGGCGAGGCGCGGTTACGCCCATCTTCCGCAACGCAAAAGGCGAGGTGCTGCGATTTGAGCGCGCCTCATTCAGCCATTTTTAGATAAGTCTTTGAATTAAAATAAGTTTATGGTCATTCTGAAAACTTGAGCTTCGATTGATTTGGTCGATTGCGCCCCCTGACTCCTTTCTGTAAATGTCAGCCATCGGGCGGAGCGTCGACTCCAAACCAAGCCCCAACAAAATTTGCAGGGTGGTAACAGATGGCCATTTGGCTTGTCATTTTCGCTGGGCTTCTGTCCGTCGCTTACGGCTATGTGACGTCCTCCAAACTCATGGCTGCGAGCGCTGGCTCCGCGCGAATGCAGGAAATCGCCGGCGCGATTGCCGAGGGCGCGCAGGCCTATCTGAAGCGTCAATATCTGACCATCGCCCTCGTCGGCGCGGTAATTTTCATCGCCTTCTGGTTTTTTCTCGGCGGCGCGATCGCCTTTGGCTTTCTGATTGGCGCAGTACTATCGGGCGCGGCCGGCTTCGTCGGCATGAATGTGTCGGTGCGCGCCAATGTCCGCACCGCAGAGGCGGCTTCGCGCTCCCTCGCTGACGGCTTGGACATTTCCTTCAAGGCGGGCGCGGTGACCGGAATGCTCGTCGCCGGCCTCGCTCTGCTCGGCGTCTCCGGTTATTTTTATGTCCTGACGGGTCCTCTCGGCCACGCCGCCAACAGCCGCGAAACCATCGACGCGCTTGTCGCGCTGGGCTTCGGCGCCTCGCTGATTTCGATCTTCGCCCGTCTTGGCGGCGGCATCTTCACCAAGGGCGCCGACGTCGGAGCCGACCTTGTCGGCAAGGTTGAGGCCGGCATTCCGGAAGACGATCCGCGCAATCCCGCCACGATCGCCGACAATGTCGGCGACAATGTCGGCGATTGCGCCGGCATGGCGGCGGATTTGTTCGAAACCTACGCCGTAACGGTCGTCGCGACGATGGTGCTCGCCGCGATCTTTTTCGTCGGCCAGCCGGTTCTCTACAGCGCGATGATCTATCCGCTGGCGATCTGCGCGACCTGCATCGTCACCTCGATCGCCGGAACTTATTTCGTCAAGCTGGACGCCAGCCAGTCGATCATGGGCGCGCTTTACAAGGGCCTCATTGCCGCCGGCCTGTTCTCCATCATCGGCCTCGCGCTGGCGACCTCGCTCACCGTCGGCTGGGGCACCATCGGGGCGGTCAAGGGCGTTCCGGTTTCCGGGTTCCATCTGTTCCTGTGTGGCCTCATCGGCTTGATCGTCACCGGCTGCATCGTCGTCATCACGGAATATTATACCGGCACCGGCAAACGGCCGGTCGTCTCGATCGCCCAGGCCTCCGTCACGGGCCACGGCACCAATGTGATTCAGGGCCTCGCCGTCTCGCTCGAATCGACCGCGCTTCCGGCGCTCGTCATCATCGGCGGCATCATCGCGACGAGCCAGCTCGCCGGGCTGTTCGGCACCGCGATTGCGGTTACGACCATGCTTGGCCTCGCCGGAATGATCGTCGCTCTCGACGCCTTCGGCCCGGTCACGGACAATGCCGGCGGCATCGCCGAGATGGCCGGGCTGCCAAAGGAGGTGAGGCAGGTGACCGACGCGCTCGACGCCGTCGGCAACACCACCAAGGCGGTGACCAAGGGCTACGCCATCGGCTCAGCCGGGCTCGGCGCTCTGGTGCTGTTCAACGCCTACAGCCATGATCTTGAATATTTCGCCGCAAACCCCGACCAGTTCCCCTATTTCAAGGGCATGGGAGCGGTCTCCTTCGATATCTCCAACCCTTATGTCGTCGCCGGCCTCATCTTCGGCGGTCTGATTCCCTATCTTTTCAGCGGCATCGCCATGACCGCGGTCGGCCGTGCGGCCGGCTCTGTCGTCGAGGAAGTGCGCCGCCAGTTCAAGGAAAAGCCCGGCATCATGCTGGGAACCGAGCGGCCGGATTACGGCCGCGCCGTCGACATGCTGACCAAGGCGGCGATCCGGGAAATGATTATCCCTTCGCTCCTGCCGGTGCTGGCGCCGATCGTCGTCTATTTCGGCGTGCTGCTCATTTCGGGATCGCGCGCCTCCGCCTTCGCGGCGCTCGGCGCCTCGCTGCTCGGCGTCATCGTCAATGGCCTGTTCGTGGCGATCTCGATGACCTCTGGCGGCGGCGCCTGGGACAACGCCAAGAAAAGCTTTGAGGACGGGTTTACCGACAAGGATGGCGTCAAGCATTTCAAGGGCGGAGAGGCGCACAAGGCCTCCGTCACAGGCGACACCGTCGGCGACCCTTACAAGGACACGGCCGGCCCGGCAGTGAACCCGGCGATCAAGATCACCAACATCGTCGCTCTGCTGTTGCTCGCGGTGCTGGCGCACTAAATTGCAGATACACAAAAGGTCAGGCGATGCCACGCCTGACCTTTTTGCATAAAAACTGAAGAGCGGTTGGAGAGCAGGGGCGCTGAAGAAGCGCGCCCGCCGCCGCAGCGGGCGAAGCAGGCGCCGCTTCGCCGCGAGACTATTGGAAGCGCATCAAATTCAGGAACATGCCCTTGAGGAAGGTCGATTCCGCGCCAGCCGTTGGCGTCGTGCGCGAGACGAAGTCGAACACCTTGCCGTCCTGGATGCCGTAATTGGCGATCCGCTCGACTTTCTTGTTTTTGTCGAAATAGACAGCGAACACGCGCTGGTCGATGAGCTTCGGCTGCAGGAAGGCGATGCTGCGGTCGGTCACCTGCGTCACATAATACCAGACGCCGCCGCCGACGGTCGAGGTCGTGGTCGGCGTTCCAAGCAGGGTCAGCACCTGTTCGGCGGAGGCGCCGACGCGAACTTGCTCCAGGGTGCGCGGGTCGGATTGATAGCCATGCACCACCGTGCCGTCATAACCAAGGCACCCGCCAAGCCCCAGCGGCAGGGCCGCCGCAAGGGCGAGCTTCAGTCCGAAGAAACCGGAGCGCGCGCCAGGCGCCGACTTCAGGCGGCTTTTAGTCGCGATGGCGAGCCACATTCCCTAAAATCTCCGGAGCAATTGCGATGTGACGGGTAACGAATTCGAAGCCGCCGGCTTGCTTTGGCCGCGAGGCTGGGCGATGCCTAGCCGTCAGCTTTGGTAAAAGCAAGGCGCCGCCTCGCCAAAGCTCGGCAGACGTCCGCTGGGCGGGGACAATCTGGCGTTTCGAAGGTTAAGCCCGCGTGAATTTCAGGCGCCGGCGGAGCGGATATTTTTAAGAATGCTATCCTGGTTTTCCCGAAGAGCCGCCAATCGCAAGCTTATCGCGCGTCTCCTTGGCGAGATCATTGCCGCTGCGCGCGAGCCCGCGCTATTTGTCGACTATGGCGTTCCGGACAGTTTCGAGGGCCGCTTCGAAGCCATGACGCTGCATGCGACGCTGGTGCTACGCCAGCTCAACGCAATGGCGCCGCCCGCGCCCGATCTGGCGCAGGACCTCGTCAACGCCATATTCGCCCATCTCGACGGGACCTTGCGCGAAATGGGCGTCGGCGATCCGACGGTGCCGAAGAAAATGAAGGTTCTCGCCGAGGCTTTCCTTGGCCGGGGCCTTGCTTATGATAGCGCGGCCCGCGCCGGCGGCCCCGCGCTGGAAGAGGCGCTGCGCCGGAATATCTATGCCGGCCGGGGCGATGCGGCGCGCCTCGCCCGTTATGTCGCGGCGGCGGGCGCGGCGCTGGCTCGCGCGCCTTTCGAAACATTCGTCAACGGGCCGCTGCCGTTTCCGGACCCCGCCGGCGTGGCTTGACAGGGCGATCAGGGAGACGATTGCGATGAAATCCAACGATTGGCGTCAGACCGGTAAAACGCGGTGCGCGCCGGCGGAGAAGGAGGGGGCGCCAAGCGTCGCCTCGCTCATGCCGCGCATCGTCAAAATTTCCGAAGTGCCTGATACGGGACTGAAAATCGCCGCCATCGCCGATCCGGCCGAACGCGCCGCCATCGCCGCGGCGGACGGTCTTGTCGCGATCGAAAGCCTCACGGCCGATCTCGAAATCACCAAGGAGGGCGCGCGGATCGAGGTCGGCGGCCGGTTGAAGGCTCGCGTCGTCGCGACCTGCGTCGTGACGCTCGATCCGTTCGAAACCGAGGTCGAGGGGGATATTGAGGCCGATTTCGTCGTCGCGAGGGAGCCGGCCCCGCGGGGGCCGAGAGCCGCGCGCGGAGCGCGGCGCGAGCCCGAGCCGCCGCCGGTGATCCTGGAGGGCCCCGAGCCGATCCTCAACGGCCAGATCGATCTCGGCGCGCTCGTCGAGGAGTTTTTGGTGCTGAACCTCGATCCCCATCCGCGCAAGCCCGGCGCTTCGTTCGACGCGGATGCGGTTCTGGGCGCCGCCGAGGACGCCGCCTCGCCCTTCGCCGTCCTGAAAAAGCGGACCGACGAATGATCGGGGCAGGCGATGACCGCGATTTCGAACGGGCTGCGAAGCCGAAAGATTTCCAGCGCCGCGTGTTTCGGCGCCACTATGATCTCCGCCCTTTATCCTATATTTGATCGCCTGAGAGCGTCGAAACGCCTGACGCGCCGCGTGTTTTTCGAACCTCGGGCGCGCTTTCGCGCAAGACGGGGCAAAGCGTAAACGCGGCGGTTCAGAATTTGAGAGGCAGGTTCAGCCGGCGGCCCATCTTGCAAGAGACCGCGCCGGTCGAAGCGGCCCGTTGTACTCCTGTCATGCGCTCTGCCGATCCTTGCGCCTCACTCGCCGGCGGATGCGCCAACTATCCTTGTTGCGAACTTTGACGATGTCCTGAACGCCATGATGAAGACGGTTCGCATAGCTCTCGACGCCATGGGCGGCGATTTTGGACCGGAAGTCATGCTTCCGGGAGCGGCTCTGGCGCTTGAGCGCGGGTTGAACATCGCCTTTTTATTGTTCGGCGACGAAAAGCTGATCAAGCCTTATCTGGCGGCCCACCCTGCGCTCGCCGCGGTCGCCACTCTGCATCACACCAATGTCGCGGTGCGGATGGACGACAAGCCGAGTCAGGCCTTGCGCTCGGGGCGCCGCAACTCGTCGATGTGGCTCTCGATTGACGCCGTCAAGAAAAACGCCGCCGATATTGCGGTGTCGGCGGGCAACACCGGCGCGCTGATGGCGATGGCGAAGACGTGCCTGCATACCATGCCCGGCGTAGACCGGCCCGCCATCGCGGCGATCTGGCCGACGATCCGCGGCCGGACCATCGTGCTCGATGTCGGAGCCTCGATCGGCGCCGACGCGCGCCATCTCGTCAATCTCGCCATCATGGGCGCGGCCATGGCCCGCGCCGTCCTCGACGTAGAGCGTCCCACCGTCGGCCTGCTCAATATCGGATCCGAGGAGATGAAGGGCGTCGACGACGTCAAGGCCGCCTCGAAACTATTGCGCGAGATGGCTTTGCCCCAACTCGATTATGTCGGCTTCGTCGAAGGCGGCGATATCGGCAGGGGCACGGTCGACGTCGTCGTGACCGAAGGGTTCAGCGGCAATATCGCCTTGAAGACCGCGGAAGGGACCGCGAGCCAGATGGGGCAATATCTGCGCGAGGCGCTGAGCCGCGATCTGATGTCGAAGATCGGCTATTTCTTCGCCCGCAAGGGGCTCGCGACTCTGAAGGCCAAGATGGACCCGCGCAACGTCAATGGCGGAACGTTTCTCGGCCTCGACGGCGTCGTCATCAAGAGCCACGGCCATTCGGATGTGTTCGGGACCTCGGTCGCCATCGAGATCGCCTACCGGATCGCCCGTCATGAATTGCTGGGCCAGATCCGAGGCGCGCTCGCCCATTCGCATGAACTGGCGTCCCGCGCGCCGAACAGTCAAACCGCCGGCGGCGAGCGGGCCGCCGCCGTGCCGCAATCAGCCCAGCTTCGTATGGATTCTTGAGCTTTGACAGTTTCAACCGAAGGCAAACTCAGCTCCGTCGTCGTCGGCCTTGGCTCTTATCTCCCGAAGCGGATCGTCAGCAACGCCGATCTTGAGAAAGTGCTCGAGACGAGCGACGAATGGATCGTGCAGCGCACCGGGATCAGGCAGCGCCATATCGCCTCCGAAGACGAGCCGACCTCAAAGCTGGGCGTCAACGCCGCGACGGCCGCGCTTAACGACGCCGGGCTGACGGAAGCGGACATTGATCTGATCATCGTCGCGACCTCGACGCCGGATTTTACCTTTCCGTCCGTCGCGACGCAGGTCCAAGCGGCGCTGGGCATGACCCATGGCGCGGCTTTCGATCTGCAGGCGGTTTGTTCCGGCTTCGTCTTCGCCGTGGCGACCGCCGACAAATTCCTGCGCTCGGGCTCGCACAAGCGCGCGCTAGTGATTGGCGCCGAGACATTTTCGCGGCTGCTCGACTGGACCGACCGCACCACCTGCGTGCTGTTCGGCGACGGCGCCGGCGCGCTTATCCTCGAGGCGCAGCCGGACTCAGCCGCTATGGGGCGCGGCGTGCTGACCTCTCATCTGCGCTCGGATGGCCGCCACCGGGAAGCGCTCTATGTGAATGGCGGTCCGTCCTCGACCAAGACGACGGGCGTGTTGCGTATGGCCGGGCGGGAAGTTTTCCGCCATGCTGTCGGAATGGTGTCGGACGTCGTCACCGAGGCTTTCGCGGCGACGGGAACGACGGCGGCGGATCTCGACTGGTTCGTGCCGCATCAGGCCAATCGCCGGATCATCGACGCTTCAGCTGAAAAGCTTAAAATAGCGCCACATAAGGTCGTCACGACCGTCGATCTGCACGCCAATACGTCTGCGGCGTCGATCCCGCTGGCTCTTTGCGTGGCGCGCGACGACGGACGCATCAAACGGGGCGATCTCGTCATGATCGAGGCGATGGGGGGCGGATTTACCTGGGCGTCCGCTTTAATCCGCTGGTAGCGGGAACCGCTTGATTTAGGCTGGGTTTTGCCTCAGAGTTGTTGAAGTTGGCGGGGGCCATGCGGCGCGGGAGCAGCGCTGCTCTTTTCAATTTTATTGATTGCGCAACGCGTCGACGCGGAGCGGCGCGAAAGCTGGACTTCCAGCTTGCCTGGGTTACACTTGGAGCGCTCTTTTCGCGCTCGTGGCGGCTCGCATCTTGGTTTAGGTTCGCTCGCTTGCGGGGGTCGCGCGCGAGGAATGGCTTACGACCGTCGGGCGGAGCCGGACGGTCCTTCGTGGCTGGGCAGAATGAGATTGCAGGATGACCAAGGTGACAGCCATATCGGCTGCGGACGAACTCGGGGAAACTTCGGCGCGGCGCATGGTTGACGGGTTGGATGAGTCCGGCTCGCAAGGTCGCACCGTGACGCGGGTCGACCTTGCGGAATCCGTCTATCGATGCGTCGGCCTGTCGCGCAAGGAATCGGCCGCGTTGGTTCAGATGGTGCTGAACGAATTGTCGGACGCGCTGGCCGAAGGCGAGACGGTCAAACTCTCGTCGTTCGGCTCCTTTGTGGTTCGCTCCAAGTCCGAGCGCATCGGGCGCAATCCAAAAACTGGCATCGAAGTGCCAATCACACAGCGCCGGGTTCTCGTCTTCAAACCCTCCAGCGTTCTCAAGGCGCGGGTCAATGGCGAGGCGGCGGAGGACGAGGATTGATGTTTGAGCATGGTCCGATAACGCCGAACCTTTCGGCGGGCTTTGCTCCGAATTATTGATCTGACGCGACGGTCTGCTCGTCGGACGAGTCCATGCGGGCCAGGGGCGCGTCAGCAACGGCGGCGCTTTGCATTCGGGCGGCTTCCTTGAAACTCCGCCGCCTGCGCCCTTGCCGAAGGCTCGAGATGGATAAGAGCGCCGACGCATTCCGAACGATCAGCGAAGTCGCGGAGGAACTCGACCTGCCGCAGCATGTGCTGCGATTCTGGGAGACTCGGTTTCCGCAGATCAGGCCGTTGAAACGGGCCGGCGGCCGGCGCTTTTATCGCCCCAATGATATCGAAATCCTGCGCGCGATCCGCCGGCTTCTCTACAGCGAGGGCTATACGATCAAGGGCGTGCAGCGCATCCTGAAAGAGCAGGGCGCGCGCTCGGTTATCGCCGCCTCGGAAACAGCCGCGAGCGGAGGCGGGCCGCAAGAGCAGGCCGCCGCCAATTGGAGCGGAGATCTGTTTCAAGGGACGCAGACAAGCTCGCAAGACGACGCCGAGCAGTCCAGCGAGGCCGAGCGAAGCGGCGCCAATCCGCATCTTTACCCCCCCGCCGCCGCGCCTTTGCGTTCGCAGACGATCGACAGGCTGCGGGCGATCATGCGCGACCTCGAAGAATGCGAGCGCATGCTCGACGCCGCCCGCCGCACGTAGAACGTTGACGCATACATCTCATCTCATTCGGTCCGGGCGATAACCCAATCCCCGATCGAGGCGATCGCCTCATCGGCTTCGGGAAACACGCCGGACCAGATCGGATAGACGTGCTGCATGCCGGCGGCGACAGAGGCGAACGCGTCGACGCCAGCGTGGGCGGCTTTGCGGATCAGCGCGATCGTATCGTCGAGCAAGACCTCGTCGCCGCCGACGAGAGCGAAAATGGGCGGCAACCCCGTAAGATCGGCAAAAAGCGGCGAGGCGAGGGGCGCGCGGGCGTCGGCGCCGGCAAGGATCCAGCCGGCCATCTCGCCCAGCGCCGCGCGGCTGCAGGTGATGTCGGTCGACGCCCGGCTGTCAAAACTCTCGCCGCTGAGGGAGAGATCCGTCCATGGCGACATGAGAACGAGGCCGGCGCAGGGCGGCAGGCCTTTGTCGCGCGCCGCCAGCATGGTCGCCAGCGCGAGGCCGCCGCCGGCCGAATCGCCGGCGATGACCGTTCGCGCCGGCTCCGCGCCTTGCGCCAGGAGCCATTGATAGGCGAAAACGCCGTCCTCGAGCGCCGCGGGGAACGGATGTTCGGGCGCAAGCCGATAGGCGGGAGCCAGCGCCCGCGCGGCGCAGGCGAGGGCCAGATGGCCGAGCGTCTTGCGCCGCGATTTCGGCGAACCGCACACATAGCCGCCGCCGTGGAAATAGAGAATCGCCGCGCCCGGCCGGGCCTCCGGCGGCTCGGCCCAAAGGCCGTGAACGTCCGGCGCCGGCGCGAAGGCGACGCCGCGCGGCTCGCTGGTCATGCCTTCCGACCGTTCCGCCGCCCGGCGGCGCATGTCGAGCGGGAGGGAGAATAGTCTTGGGCTGTTATGGATGAAGGTCCAGAACTGGCGGGCCGGCGCGCTGATCATGCGCGCGTCCGGCGCTGCGCGGGTTCATTGAGGATGCCGCCTCCTACGCCGGCCCCCTTTTTAGGCAGGCTGGCGGGCGCGCGCGCTGTGTGCGGAAGTCGGGGTCTGGCGCTTAAATAGGCAAGGTGACGCATGATCCTCCGCGGGCGCCTCTCAGGCGTTTCACGCTTGCGCAAGGTTACGGTTCAGTAATGCAGATTGCAAAGGCGGAGAATTTACGCCATGTTAACGATCAAGCTCGGCGATGCCGCCGAAGTTGCAAGAGGATCGTAAACTGATACCCACGATTTTTGGCGGAACGGCGCCTCAGCCGCTTCACCCGGTCCCCGGTCAGCCCAGACCCGACGCCGGAACCCTCGTGCGGACTATCTTGACGGCTCTCGACGACGCAAAAGCCGAAGATATCGTCTCCATCGATCTGCACGGAAAAACCACCCTCGCCGATGTCATGATTATCGCGACCGGACGCTCCAGCACCCATGTCGGAGCGTTGGCGGATCGCGTCATCAAGGCGTTCAAGGATGTTCAGGCGGCGCCGCGCACCGAAGGGCTGCAGGCGGGCGACTGGGTTTTGATCGATGGCAGCGATATCATCGTGCACATCTTCAGGCCGGAAGTTCGCCTCTTCTACAATCTCGAAAAGATGTGGGGCGTCGGCCGGCCGGGCGAATTGCGCGCCGGCTGATCCAATCCTCCGATGCGCCTGATCCTTCTTTGCGTCGGCCGCTGCAAGGCCGGCCCGGAGACGGAGCTGTCGCAGCGCTATATCGAACGCGCCAATGCGGCGGGACGCGCCCTGGGCTTTCCGCGCGTCGAGCTGCGCGAGTTCGATGAGAGCCGGGCGCGAGAGCCGGCGCTACGCAAAGCAGCCGAGGCCAAGACAATTCTGGCGAGCCTCAGCCCGGGCGCCAGGCTGGTGGCGCTTGATGAAAGCGGCGCGCTCGTCTCAAGCCGGGAGTTTTCCGCGTTTCTCGGGAAAACGCGCGACGAGGGAGCGCCGGCTCTGACCCTCGCCATTGGCGGCGCGGATGGTCTTAGCGGAGAGATTCTTGAAGCGGCCTCGCCGATCGTCTCCTTTGGCCGGATGACTTTTCCGCATCAGCTCGTGCGGATCATGGCGGCCGAACAGCTTTACCGCGCGATGACGATTCTCGCCGGCCATCCGTACCATCGCGATTAACGCTCCGCCGGCGCAAGCACGGGATCGGCGCGATACTCATTCGGAAAGAGCCGCTTCAGGTTTTCGATCTTCGGCAGATCATTGACGACGATATAGCCGTAGGTCGGATTGCGCGCCAAGAAATCCTGATGATAGGGCTCGGCGGGAAAGAAGAGGCGCGAGGGCTCGATAGTGGTCGCGACCGGCGCTTCGAGAACACGCGCGCTGTTCAGCTGGGCGATATAGGCCTTGGCGATTTTCGCTTGCTCCGCGCTGATGGGAAATATCGCCGAGCGGTACTGTGTTCCTTCGTCCGGTCCCTGCCGGTTGTGTTGCGTCGGATCGTGGGCGACAGAAAAGAAGATCTGCAGGATGCGACCATAGCTGATTTTGCCGGGATCGAAGGTAATTCGCACCGATTCGGCGTGTCCTGTCGCGCCCGTCGAGACGTCGGCGTAATGAGCCTGCGCCATGCCGCCGCCGGCATAGCCGGAGACTGCGCTCGTCACGCCCTTCACATGTTCGAAGACGCCCTGCACGCCCCAGAAGCAACCGCCTGCAAGGACGGCCGTGTCGGTCGCGCCTTGCGAGGCGGGTTCATCGATCGCCGGGGCGGGAAGTTGCTTCCCCTCCATGGCGAAGGAAGGCGCCGCGCCAAGCGAAACCAGGCCAATGATCGCCGCGGCAGGCAGCAATGGAGCCAGATAGCGGCGCGCGCGCTTGCCGGCTGGGAAAGCGATCTCATGCGGTCGGGCCATAGCGATCTCCTGATCGGCGAAGGTTTGCGCCGTCACGACGCAATGGGGTCAAAACGCATCGCTGCGCCATTCATGCAGTAGCGCAGGCCGGTCGGCTTCGGACCGTCGTTGAAGACATGGCCGAGATGGCCGCCGCATTGGTTGCAATGCACCGCCGATCGCGTCATTCCGAAAGTCCGGTCCGCTTCGACGCCGACGCTGCCGGCGAGCGGCTCCCAAAAACTCGGCCATCCCGTGCCGCTGTCAAATTTGGCGGCCGAGGAGAACAGCTGCGCCTGACAGCCGGCGCAGGCGAAGACGCCGCGACGATGTTCATCGTTGAGAGCGCTGGAGAACGGCCGCTCCGTGCCGCTGCGCCGCAGCACGTCATATTGCTCCGGCGTCAAGCGCTTGCGCCATTCGGCGTCGGAAAAAGCGACGGGAAATTGCCGCGTCGCCTCGGCCCGGGCGGCGCCCCGCCACAGCGCCAGAACTACTCCTGCGATTCCGCCAGCGCCGACAGTCCGCCTCGTAAACATGGACGCGATTCCTTATTGAGACCCACATAGCCGCTTACGGCGCGGCGGAGGGCTTCGTTACGCCGCGAAAAGTCACATTGAGGTGAAGACGCCGGCGTTAAGCAGCAATCGAAAAAAGCTCGCGAGCGGCGCGCCTAATTTGCGAAAGCCGACGAAGTCTTAGAAATGCTTCAGATATTTTCGAGATTGTGATTCAAGCTGTCATTTCATGGTGAAGGATCAGGTGAAGTCGAAAGCCGCCGCGCCCCACCGGTTCGGTTTCGCGCTCGCCTGCTGCGTGGCGGGGGCGGCCTCGGTGGGGTTCGCCCAGACCGCCGCGCCAAATCCCCCCGCAGGCGGGGACGCCTATGACATGCTCAGCGGCCGCAGGCTCGAGCTGCGCGGCATGCAGGATACGATTGGCGCGGCCGAGGAGCAGCGCGCGAAAATCGAATCCGAAGCCGCCTCGATCCGAACAGACCGCGCCAAGCTGACGACCGCTCTCGTCGATCTCGTGCGTCAGATCGACGATCGCGAGCGCGCCATCGCGGAGGCCGAGCAGAGGCTCGACACTTTGACCGGCAGCGAGGAGGCGATCCGGCGCTCGCTCGCGAGCCGTCGCTCCGTCATCACCGAAGTGCTCGCCTCGCTGCAGCGCATGGGCCGCAAGCCTCCCCCGGCTCTGCTCGTCGCCCCGGACGATATGCTCGCCGCGCTGCGGGCGTCGATGATGCTCGGCGCCGTATTGCCGGAAATGCGGGCGGAGACGGAGGCGCTCGCCTCCGATCTGTCGGACCTCCTGCAATTGCGCAAATCCATCGCCGCGGAACGGGATTCTCTCGCCAATGAGGTCAACAAGCTCGGACTTGACCGCCAACGTCTCGCCGCCCTGATCGACGCCCGCCAGGCCGCGCTCGCCGCCGCCGAGAAGGCGCTCAGCGCCGAGAACGTCCGCGCCGCCGAACTCGCCAGACAGGCGGCGAGTCTCAAGGATCTGATCGCCCGGATGGAAAGCGAAGTCGCTGCGGCGGGGCGCGCGGCGGAGGAAGCCCGCAAAGCCGACGAGGCTCAGAAGGCTGCTCAGGCTGCGGCGCCCGAAGCCCAGCGCAAGATCGCCATGGCGCCGTTCAAGGATCCGGCGCGGCTCGCGCCGGCCAGCGCCTTTGCGGATACGAAAGGGATGCTGCCGACGCCGGTCGCGGGCGGGGTGCAGCGCAGCTTCGGCGCGCCGGACGGATTCGGCGGGACTGAAAAGGGCATGCTCATTGCTACGCGCGCCAATGCGATCGTCGTTTCGCCCGCCGACGGCTGGGCCGCCTACGCCGGGCCCTACCGTAGCTATGGACAAGTCTTGATCATCAATGCCGGGCAGGGCTATTATATTATTCTTGCGGGGATGGATCGGATCAACGTAAACGTGGGTCAGTTCCTGGTGGCTGGGGAGCCTGTCGCCGTTATGGGCGACGGGTCCGCCAAGACGGCTGCCGCCATTGCAATCGGCGCGGCGCAGCCCATTCTCTACATAGAATTTCGAAAAGACGGGGCGGCGATCGATCCGGGCCCATGGTGGGCGAAGCCGGAGTTGCAAAAGGTTCGCGGATGATGCGGAAGGTATCACTTGTCATGCTCGGCGCCGTTCTCGGCGCGTCAGTCGTGACCGTCGGCACGCAGACGAGAGTGTTCTCGGACGGCGTCGCAAGCGCGGCTGCGTCCGATACTTATCGCAATCTCAATCTGTTCGGCGACGTTTTCGAGAAAATCCGCTCCGACTATGTTGAAAAGCCCGACGAGCAGAAGCTGGTCGAATCGGCGATCAACGGGATGCTCACCTCGCTCGATCCGCATTCGAGCTATATGGACGCCAAAAGCTTCCGCGACATGCAGGTGCAGACGCGCGGCGAATTCGGCGGCCTCGGCATTGAGGTGACTCAGGAGGACGGCCTCATCAAGGTGGTGACGCCGATCGACGACACGCCGGCCTCGCGCGGCGGCATTCTCTCGGGCGACATCATCACCGCCATCGACGGCGAAAACGTACAGGGCCTGACCCTGAACCAGGCCGTCGACAAGATGCGCGGCGCGCCCAACACGCCGGTGACGCTGAAAGTCCTGCGCGGGCCGAACAAGGACGCCCAGGACATCAAGCTGACCCGCGCGGTGATCCAGATCAAGTCGGTTCGCTCGCATCAGGAAGGCGACGACATCGGCTATATCCGCATCACCCAGTTCAATGAGCAGACGGGCGAGGGCGTCGCAGCCGCCATCAAGAAGTTCCAGAGCGAGATCCCGGCCGATAAATTCAAGGGCTACATCCTCGACCTCCGCAACAATCCCGGCGGCTTGCTCGATCAGTCGATCGCTGTCTCGAACGCGTTCCTTGACCGCGGCGAGATCGTCTCGACCCGAGGCCGCAACGCCGATGAATCCATGCGCTACAATGCGCACCCGGGCGATCTTTCCAAAGGCAAGCCCCTGGTCGTGCTGATCAATGGCGGTTCGGCCTCGGCGTCCGAGATCGTCGCCGGCGCGCTGCAGGATCACAAGCGCGGCACCATTCTCGGCACGCGCTCCTTCGGCAAGGGGTCGGTGCAGACCATCATTCCGCTCGGCCAGAACAATGGCGCGGTGCGTTTGACGACGGCGCGTTATTATACGCCGTCGGGACGCTCGATTCAGGCCAAAGGCATCGATCCTGATACGATCGTGCTGCAGGACGTGCCCGATGAGCTGAAGGGCAAGGACGACACCAAGGGCGAAGCCTCGCTCAAGGGCCATCTCAAGAACGGCGATGACGAGAAGGGCGGGTCGCAAGCCTATGTGCCGCCGAATCCGAAAGACGACAAGCAGTTGATCGCCGCCGAAGACATGCTGCGCGGCGTGACGAAAACCTCGAGCAAGACCCCGACTCAGCCCGCCACCGAGCCGGAAAAGGTTCCGAACTAGAAACAGCGGGTCGTCAGGCAGGCGGTCTGCTCGCCTGCGGCAGCGCCACAATCACATGGAATCGCGCGGCCCGAGACAGGGCGCGCGGGGCGTGTCATGATCGATGTCGCGATTGCGGAGAGCGGTGAGGTCCGAAGTGACGCAGTTTGGCAATTACCGTCCGTGCGTCGGCATCATGCTCCTCAACCGTGACGGTCTTGTTTTTGTCGGCCGTCGGCGGACGAAGAAACCGCTCGAACAGCCCCGGATCGGGCATGAATGGCAGATGCCGCAAGGCGGCATCGATCCCGGCGAGGATCCCTTCCAGGCGGCGCTGCGCGAATTGCGCGAGGAAACCAATGTCGCTTCGGCGACCCTCCTCAGCGAGTCGCCGGAATGGTACACCTATGATTTGCCGGATGAATTCTCGCGCAAATCCTGGAAGGGCCGCTTCCACGGACAGAGACAGAAATGGTTCGCCTTCCGCTTCGATGGCGACGAAAGCGAGATCGACATCGAGACGCCGGCCGGCGGGCAGAGGCCGGAGTTTGACGCCTGGCGCTGGACGCCGATCGACCAGCTGGTCGATCTGATCATTCCCTTCAAACGCCGGGTCTATGAGCGGGTCGTCGAAAACTTCGCTCATCTGGCGGCGCCGGTCGAAGCGTCGGCGCAGGGCGGACGCGGCTCCAGTTAGCGCTGAGCCAGATTCGCTTCAAAGACAATCCTGACGAGGGCGGAAGCCGTCCGCGTAGGGTTTTATCGAAATCTCAAAATAATTTCGTAAGCGATTGAAATGCCGGCGTTGTTTCCCGTTGCGGCAACGGAAGCGCTGGCTGGCCACGCTTATTTCGGTGCGAGCACCATGACCATCTGGCGCCCTTCCATCGATGGTTCGGCTTCGACCTTGGCGATGGTGACCGTCTCGTTCTTGACCCGCTCAAGCAGGCGGAAGCCAAGATCCTGATGGGCCATCTCGCGGCCGCGGAAGCGGAGCGTCACCTTGACCTTGTCGCCTTCCTCGAAGAAGCGGCGGACAGCTTTCATCTTGGTGTCGTAATCATGCTCGTCAATGCCGGGACGCAGCTTGATTTCCTTGATTTCGACGATCTTCTGCTTCTTCCGGGCTTCGGCGGATTTCTTCTGCTCAAGAAAGCGGAACTTGCCGTAATCGAGGATTTTGCAGACCGGCGGGTTGGCCGTCGGAACGATCTCGACGAGATCGAGGCCCGCTTCTTCAGCGGACTGGAGAGCTTCGAGAGAATCGACGACGCCTCTATTCTGGCCTTCGGCGTCAATCAATTGAACTTCACGAGCGCGGATATCACGGTTTACGCGTGGCCCGTCCTTTTGCGGGACCGGAGGCGCTTTCATCGGACGGCGAATGGCTATCTCCCTTCATGGTTATTGCACGAATCCACGCGCATGCGCTCCGCATCGCTAGAGCATATCGCTATCCGTTGGAATCGATCTGATCGACGGGAATATGCTCCCGTTTTTGAATGAGGGAGCAATTTCTTGTCGAGCAAATGATTCCATTCAGCCGGAACGCGTTTGCATGCGCCGATGGACTCAAAGAAAACATTGGGCGATTGCAGCGGAAAGTCAATGCGGCTCAAGTCGAGACTTCGCTTTGACTGCGCGTTATTCAAGCAAAACAGTCAATTGGTCGGCTTACGGACGGCGTCGAGCCCCGCCGCATAGGCGTCGAGCGTCTGCTCCCACATTAGCTCCATCGCGAACCGCCGCTCGACGTGAGCGCGCCCGCGCAGCGAAAGCCGTTCGCGCGCCGTGGCGCCAAGGCTCAATGCCTCACTCAGCGCTATGGCGCTCGCGCCCGGATCGCCGGTCGGCGCGCGCCAGCCGGTCCGCGCGCTGGGCTCGACCTCCGGCGGGGCGAGCAGAGTTTCGGCGGCCGCCCCCCCTGTGGTTGCGATGATCGGCGCTCCCATTGCCTGCGCCTCGAGAGCGAGGCTCGCGAAGGCCGCCGGATTGCTCGACTGTGCCATGATGACCGAGGCGGCCAGCAAGGCGGCGGCCGGATCGGAAACGATGTCGCCCCGCTGCACAATGTCCTGCAAACCGGAGTCCGCGACGATGGCGTCGATCTCCTTGATCTCCGTTGCGGTGGCGCTGGCGGCGCCGATGATGACCCGAAGGCTCGAGACGTCGAAGGCTGCGTCAGACGATTCGGCGCGGATTTGCTCGGCCAGCATTCGGATGGCGTCCAGCGCCGCCTTGCAGTCTCCGGCGGGCTTGGGGCCGAGCGCGATCAGCGCCACCCTGGCGTCGGGCGGGGCGCCCCACAGCCGCCGGACCGCCTGGACCCGCGCCGGAGGCGTCGATTTCGGCGAGAAGACCCGGCAGTCGACGCCGCCGAGGATGACATGAATTTTGTCTTTCGCCGCCGGATTGAGATGCGCCGCGCCATGCGCCGCTTCGGCCGAACCGGCGATGATCGCGTCGCCGCGCGTCATCACGAAATTGTAGCGCAGCGCGAGCGGTCCGCCCACGGCATAGGAGCTTTCAAAGCTTGTCACAAAGGGCGTCTTCAGAATGCGGGTTGCGGCATAGGCTGACCAAGCTGAGGCGCGTGAGCGCGCATGCACGAGATCGATCCGTTCCGCCTTGATAAGGCGCGCCAGCCTTTCCACATTGATCGCCATCGTGAGGGGGTTTTTGGCGTCTGCGGGAAGGGGCGCGAACAGTCCGCCGCGCGCCTGCAATTCGCTCACGAGACTGCCGCCCCGCGCGGCGACAAAGGCGTTCGCGCCAACGAGGGTCAGAGCCGCCGCGATCTCGATTGTTGTGCGCGCCGCCGCGCCGTCATCGAGGTCGGGCACAATCTGGAGCACGCTCCGGCCCGCGAGCGGATGCGCCGTCCCGTCACGAAAATATGAGCTTGAGCCTGATGACATCCAAAGGAACTGCGTTCAGACAACGAGCGAGTTTTGCGAGAGATTCTTGAAAAATCTCGCCAATTGAGCATAGACGGGCGGGCCGGGCGGTGGAAGGGCAAGCGGCGGGATTTGCTTCGACATGGGAGCCGGACGCAGAGTTTCTGACCGTCGGCACCGGAGAAAAGGGACGCCGCATCGCCTTTTTGCGGAGCGTCCCGCCGCGTCCGGCGGCAAAGCCGGGAATCGTCTGGCTTGGCGGCTTCCGATCGACCATGCGCGGCGAGAAGGCGGCCTATCTGCATCAGGCGTCGCGCGCGGCGGGAAGCGCCTTCCTGCGCTTCGATTATTCCGGCCACGGCGAATCGGGCGGGCGCTTCGAGGATGGAACGATCGGCCTGTGGCTCGAGGAGAGCCTTGCCGCCTTAAGGTCGCTGACTTCGGGTCCGCAGGTCCTCGTCGGTTCCTCGATGGGCGGATGGCTGGCGCTTCTTTTGGCCCGCGCGCTTCATGACAGCGGAGAGGTTGCTCGGCTGCATGGCCTGGTTTTGATCGCGCCGGCCGTCGACTTCACCGAGGCGCTGATTTTCGCGAAAATGAGCAAGGCTGAGAAGGCCGAACTCAAGGCGCGGGGACGCTGGCTGCGCCCGTCCCGCTATGGCGACGGGCCTTATCCGATCAGCGCGGCCTTGCTGGAAGAGGGGCGGGGCCATCTCTTGTTCGGCGGCACCATCGCCAGCTATTGCCCCACGCATATTCTGCAGGGCATGCAGGATGAGGACGTGCCCTGGCGCCATGCGCTGGCCCTGGTCGAGCATATGCATGGCGACCCGGTGACATTGACGCTGATCAAGGACGGCGACCACCGGCTGTCGCGGCCGCAGGATCTGGCGCGGATAGGGGCGGCGGTGGAGGCGATAGGCGGATAGGACGCGCGGCGCGCGCCTCTCTCGACAAACGCGCCTCCCTCGTGTAAGGACCGCGCTCAACTCAAAACAGCGTATCGAAACGCTCGCCCGAAAAAATTCAGGCGGAACGACAGGTTCGACTTCAATGAACATTATCGCGGAACTCGAGGCCGAACAGGCCGCCAAGCTGCTGGCCGGCAAGACCATCCCGGAATTCCAGCCGGGCGATACGGTCATCGTCAACGTCAAAGTCAAGGAAGGCGAGCGCACCCGCGTGCAGGCCTATGAAGGCGTCTGTATCGCGCGCAACGGCGGCGGCCTCAACGAGAGCTTCACCGTCCGCAAGATTTCCTATGGCGAAGGCGTCGAGCGCGTATTCGCGATCTATTCGCCCAATATCGACTCGATCAAGGTCGTGCGCCGCGGCAAGGTCCGCCGCGCAAAGCTCTATTATCTGCGCGATCGCCGCGGCAAGTCGGCCCGCATCGCCGAGAAGATGGAATCGCCCGCCGCCAAGGCCACGCGCGAAGCGGCCAAAAAAGAAGCGAAGGCCGCCAAGAAGAACGCCGCTCCCGCGGAGTAAGAGACCGCCTGTAAGCTCGATTTTTCTAGGCTCTCATGATGAGGCGGCCCGCAGGGCCGTCTCGAACCATGAGGGCTTAGACATCGCATCCTAACGCGTCCTTCGAGACGCGAGCTTTGCTCGCTCGCTCAGGATGAGGGAACGGTTTACAAACGCTTTCTAAGCGCGGCCGCGTCAGAGCGCCCCCGGTTACTTCAGCGGTCCGTTCAAGATCCAGCGATGGCCGAACGGATCGCGAAAGGTCGCAAAGCGAGTCCCCCAAAAGGATTTGGTTGGGCTCGTTTCGACCTTGCCGCCGAGCGAGGTCGCCTTCGCGAAGATTTCATCGACCTGATCCGCGCTCGCATATTCGAGGCTGACAGAGGAGGTGACGAGTTCGCCCGGGACCGACATGCGCGTATGGCCGAGTTCGGGAAAGGCGTCGGCGAGCATGATCGAGCCGCCATTGATGGCAAGCTCACAATGCATGATTCGCAGCCCGTCGAAGGCCGGCATGATCGATTTTTGCTGCGCGCCGAAGACCGCGCTGTAATAGGCGATTGCCGCGAGGGCGGGCGAAACCGTCAGATAGGGCGCAACCGGCGGGCGCATTTTCTCTCTTTGCTCCTATATAGGCCCAAACGGCCGGGGGCAGGGTACTTCCCCGCGAGCCTCGTTGCGAGTAAGAACTGCCGCTTCGCGACGATTTTTGAAGAACGCGCATCCGGCGCATCACGGAAGTTGTAAATGACCAAGCCGCGTACGCTCTACGATAAGATTTGGGACGAACATCTGGTGCATGAATCCGCCGATGGCTCGAGCCTTCTCTATATCGATCGTCACCTCGTCCATGAAGTGACCAGCCCGCAGGCCTTCGAGGGTCTGCGGCTGACAGGCCGGACGGTGCGCGCGCCGCAGAAAACGCTCGCCGTCGTCGATCATAATGTGCCGACGACCGATCGCAGCAAGGGCATCGCGGATCACGAGAGCCGCACCCAGGTCGAGCAGCTCGCGATCAACGCCAGGGAGTTCGGCGTCGAATATTTCAACGAACTCGATCCGCGCCAGGGCGTCGTCCACATCATCGGACCGGAGCAGGGTTTTACGCTGCCCGGCGCGACCATCGTCTGCGGCGATAGCCATACCTCGACGCATGGCGCCTTTGGCGCGCTGGCCCATGGCATCGGCACCTCGGAGGTCGAGCACGTGCTCGCGACCCAGACGCTGATCCAGAGCAAGGCCAAGAATATGCGCGTCATCGTCGACGGCCAGCCGTCCGAAGGCGTCAGCGCCAAGGATATCGTGCTGGCGATTATCGGCGAGATCGGCACGGCCGGCGGCACCGGCCATGTCATCGAATATGCCGGCGAGGCGATCCGGGCGCTGTCGATGGAAGGCCGCATGACGGTCTGCAATATGAGCATTGAGGGCGGCGCGCGGGCCGGGCTGATCGCTCCCGACGACAAGACCTTCGCCTTTCTGAAGGACAGGCCGAAATCGCCGAAGGGAAAAGCCTGGGACGAGGCGGTCGCCCATTGGCGCACGCTTCATTCCGACGAGGGCGCCCATTTCGACAAGGAAGTGCGCCTCGATGCGGCGAGCCTGCCGCCGATCGTCACCTGGGGCACCAGCCCCGAGGATGTCGCGACGATCAACGGCGAAGTGCCGCGCGTCGAATCGGCGATGAGCGAGGCCAAGCGCGTCTCAATCGCCCGCGCGCTCGACTATATGGGGCTGAAGGGCGGCGAAAAGATCACGGATATTTCGATCGACCGCGTCTTCATCGGCTCGTGCACCAATGGAAGGCTGGAGGATTTGCGCGCCGCCGCGAAAATCCTTGCCGGCAAGCATATCGCCGCGCATGTCAACGGAATGGTCGTGCCGGGATCCGGGCTCGTGAAGCAGCAGGCGGAAGCCGAAGGCCTCGACGTCGTGTTCCGCGAGGCGGGTTTTGAATGGCGCGAGCCGGGCTGTTCGATGTGTCTCGCCATGAACCCGGACCGGCTGGAGCCGGGCGAGCGCTGCGCCTCGACCTCGAACCGCAATTTCGAAGGGCGTCAGGGTTTTAAGGGCCGCACTCATCTGGTCTCGCCGGCGATGGCCGCCGCTGCGGGCGTCGCCGGCCATTTCGTCGATATCCGCACCTGGCGTTAGCGTTTCGCCGGGTTTTGCGAACGTCCGGTCAGCAGGTGCTCTCAACCCGATAGCCGGCGCTGGAGATAAAGCCGCGATAGGCGCAGCCGCCGAACGTGCCAGAAAAATTATAGGCGTTCGGCGCAGCTGCGGGGCGATAGGCCGGCTCGCCTTGCCATCTCACCGTGCGGATCGCGTGCGGACGGTGATGTTCGCGCGGCGCTTCGTCCACGTCGCGCTCTGACTGGCGCTCGGCGTCGCGCTTGGCGAGCCGGACGCTTTGGCGCGCGGGGTCCCCGCTCTTTGGCTTTTCCGCTTTCTCCGTCGCGGCTTTTGCCGGCGTCGGCTTGACCATGACGGGCTTTACGACGGCCGTTTTTGGTTCGCTGGGAGCGACTTTTTCGCCCTCGGCGGGGGTTTTCGGCTCGGGGGCCGAGACGGGCGCGGCGGCCGCCGCCTTTGCCGCCATCGCAGCTTTTGTTTCCGCGATGATTTCATCCGCCGTTTTCATGGGCGCCGCGCTCGCCGGCTGCGGCGACGCGGGAGCCGAGGTCAGAGGCGATGCGTCGCGCATGGAGGCGGGCTCGACGGGGACGGCGGTCTTGGCCCAGGCCGGCAGGGGCGAGGGCAGGGCGTCGCCGGACGGTTGAGCGACGGCAGTGGGCGCCGGCGGTGAAACTGCGGGCGCGACTTCGGAGGGCGGATCAGCCGCCAAGGGGGCCGACTGGGGCGCCTGCTCGGCGCCGAGGACAGCGGTCGCCTTTGCCTGCGGCTCCGGAGCGGACTGGCGCCGCGCCATTTCGACTGCCATTGCCGTGGTCACGAGGGCGAAAGTTGTTGCGACAACGATCGTAACATTCTTCATGACTGCGTTTCCTTATCGCCGCCTATCGATTGGCGCCCCCTCAATGCCAGGCGCCCTTTGCTGTGAGCGCAGAATGAACCGGGCGGCCGCCCTCGATCTGTGCGCAGACGCACCCAAACGGGCTATGCGCGGCCCGCCAGAGCCAGCGCTGCGCAAGCAAGGTTGCAGGGCTCGCCGTAATCGGCTAACGCAACGGGCGTGGACAAGCGGCGGCGCAAAGCCGCTGCTTTTGCGGGTGTGGTGGAACTGGTAGACGCGCCGGACTCAAAATCCGGTTCCGCAAGGAGTGTCGGTTCGATTCCGACCACCCGCACCACCTTGACGTGTCGGTGGAATCCGACGGTCAGGGGGGAAAACCCCGCCCGGATTGGCGTCTTAACGCAGGCGGTCGTTCCTTGACCCATGCGCAGATGCCCCGCACCAATCGCGCGCTCTCGCGCCGCTACAACGCAAAATCGCCGCGTCAAGCGGCGATTCTTCTCATGGGTTCGGGGTCGAAAGCGGCGCGCCCTTAGGCGAATTGCCGGGCGCGGTTACGCCGTTTGGCGCGCTTCATCCCCCGGCCGCCGCCTCGATTGGCCGGGACTGGTGCTCGGCTTTTTTTTTAGCGTCGTCATTGGCGTTGAGGCGCACATTGACGCAAAGCGGGGTCGGGATTTCGACCTCGACTTCGAGCGTTGAAATCGCCTCGCCGGTTTCCATGCGCACCTTTATGGCGTTGGATTCGACGGGGAAATGTTTGGCGATGACGGCGACGATCTCCTCGCGCAACAGGGCGACGACGTCGGAATTGCCGATCGCCACCCGCTCATGCGCGAGCAGCAGCTTGAGGCGGTCCTTGGCGACCGGCGCGGTCGACGGCCGCTTGAAGAAACTCATGAAGTTCATGCCGCCCTCCGTCCGAAGATCTTGCCGAAGAAGCTTTTCTTTTCGTTCGGCATCGCTATTTGCAGGGTCTCGCCGTTGAGCCGCCGCGCCGCGTCGAAATAGGCTCGCGCCGCGGCGTTGGGCGTCGCGCTGAGCGTGACGGGCGCGCCAATATTGGAGGCGCGAAGCACTTCTTCGCTTTCGGGAATGATGCCGATCAGCGGGATCGACAGAATTTCGAGAACGTCGTCAACCTTCAGCATTTCGCCGCGCTCGGCCCGCGCCGCGTCATATCGGGTGAGCAGGAGATGTTTCTCCATGCGCTCGCCCTTTTCGGCCTTCTCGGTCTTGGAATCGAGCAGGCCGATGATGCGGTCGGAATCGCGCACCGAGGAAACTTCCGGATTGGTGACGACGATCGCGACGTCCGCGTGGCGCATGGCGAGGGTTGCGCCGCGCTCGATGCCGGCGGGGCTGTCGCAAACGATCCAGTCGAATTTTTCACGCAGCTCGGCAATGACGCGGGCGACGCCTTCGTCGGTCAGGGCGTCCTTGTCGCGCGTCTGCGAGGCGGCAAGCAGCGAAAGGGTTTCGATGCGCTTGTCGCGGATCAGCGCCTGATTGAGCTTGGCGTCGCCCTGCGCGACATTGATGAAATCATAAACGACCCGGCGCTCGGCGCCCATGACGAGGTCGAGATTGCGCAGACCGACGTCGAAATCGACGAGGACGACGTTTTTGCCGCTTTTGGCGAGGGCGACGCCCAAAGCCGCCGTGGAGGTCGTCTTGCCGACGCCGCCTTTACCTGAGGTCACGACCAAAACCTTGGCCATATGCGCTGTCTCCCCGCTAGGCATGGCGTCCGGCCGGGCGTGGGGCCGGAAAACCATGCGTGAACCATTAAAAAAACGCGGCCGTTTGTGGCGGCCCCGCTAGTCCTGAACCGTGATCATCAAGGAATCGCCGTCGAGCCGGACCTGCACGGGCTTGCCGCGCAGGGCGGCGTCTGTGTCGTCGGCGGTCAGGTAGAGCCCGTCGATCGCCAGAAGCTCGGCCTCGAGCTTGCGGCAGAAAATGCGCGCGTTCGGATGGCCCGCGCCAGCGATCGCCCGGCCGCGCAGCGCGCCATAGACATGGATCGAGCCGCCGGCGACGATTTCAGCGCCCGAGGCGACCGAGCCGACGACGATGACGTCGCCGTCGAGATGCTCGATATATTGGCCGGACCGCAATGGCGCCTCGATCAGAAGCGCATTCCCGCGGACAGGCGCGGCCGGTTCCGGCGCCTTGGCTTCCTCGACCGCGGGGCGGTCGATGATCCGCGCGATCGCCTCAACATTGCCGCGCGGCGTTTCATTGACGTAGCGGCCGCCGCTGACGAAGGGCGGCGGCATGCCGAATTCGCGCCACGACGGATCGCCGTGCTCGATCCCCATGATCTGGATGTTGCGCTCGAACAGGGTTTTGACGAGGTCGAGCGCCTCGTCCTTGCTCAATTGCAGGCCGGCGAGATCGAGCACGATGGGACGTCCAACGAAGAAGCCGGGAGAACGCTCGGCCCAGGCGTCGAATTCGGCCAGCCAATCGGCGAGCGGGGGTTGCGGCGCAAGCGCCATCGCGTGGAACGAGCGGCTGTGGAAGCGGATCGAATGACGTGGGCGGGCTGCGGCGGTCACGTGTGCCCCTTAAGAATCTAACTGTCTCAATTTAGGCAACGCTTGGTTAATGACTCGTTAAATATTGAGCGAATACCGGCTTTGCTCTGGCGGTAGCCGAGAGCTTTCCGCAAGTGGCCGAAACGACCGGAGAAGTCTGGGAAAAAGTGCGCTCAGGCCGAATCGAATGGGAAGCGGCGCGAGACATCTGCCGCGCCGATTTCCAGCGGCCGCAGCAAGGCCGCGCTCAGCGCTGATTTTAAATGATCGCAGTCATGTTTTGCGGGCGCCTCTCCCGCCTGCAATCCCTTGCGCGATCCGGCCGCGGAGGGCAGGGCAATCTATTCGCGTCCGTCGACCGACAGATCGAACGCGGAAAATCCTTCGGCGTTGTCCGGGCGCTGTAGAACTTCCGGATGGCGCAGGGTTCGGACGGTGTCGTTATATCCCGCCGTCCAATGCTCCTCCATCGTGAGGCGCGAGAATTCGAAATCCTTGCAGGATCCCTCATAGGCGCTGGCGCGATAGATGAGGTGAATAATATTATAGACTTTTTCGTCCACTTCGGACTCGAGCAGCCGCCATTCCGGATCGTTGCGGCGGTCTCCCGGCAGGCTCTTCAACAGGCTGCCGACCGCGCGGCGCAGCTGTTGTTGCTTCCTGAATTGATCGGTGCCCTGCCGCGTGCGGCTCGAAAACCGGATTTCCTTGGCGCGCAAATCGACCTCCGCGAGATCACGCGGAATTTGCCCCCGCGCGCTCCACAGATCGACCTGAAAGGCCAGCGTGTCGGCGCGCGGATGGCTGTCGAGCACCCATTGCAGCGGGGTGTTGGAGACGATGCCGCCGTCCCAATAAAATTCGCCCTCGATCTCGACCGGCGGAAAACCCGGCGGCAGCGCGCCGCTCGCCATAATATGTTCGGGCTTGATCAAATGCGTCGTCGTGTCGAAATAGG
Source organism: Methylocella silvestris BL2 (assembly GCF_000021745.1). Classification (NCBI taxonomy): domain Bacteria; kingdom Pseudomonadati; phylum Pseudomonadota; class Alphaproteobacteria; order Hyphomicrobiales; family Beijerinckiaceae; genus Methylocella; species Methylocella silvestris. Next base: position 686,223 of record NC_011666.1, on the reverse strand, counting down.
CGAAATTGCCGGTGCGGACATTGGTCGCCCCGACGCTAAGCCGCGTCTCGCCGGAGTTGATGCGGTCGAAGTCGACGAGGCGTTCGAGCGTCGCCCGTAGTGGCGCGATATCGTAGAAACTCAGCGCCTCCACGGAGCCCGGCTGGCGCATGTAGGGCGGCGGCAGGCGCGGCTTGAAAAAGTCCGGGGCGCCCGCGAAAAGGACGCCCATAGCGCGCGTCTGGTTAATGAGGCTGTGCAGATAGTCTCCCTTGATTTCGCCCATCTTCAGGAAGGGCAGGCCGAGCGGCGAGGCGGTGATCTCCTCCCAGAACTGACGCACGCGCGCCACCCGCTGCTCCGGGGGATTGCCGGCGATCAGCGCGCAATTCAGGGCGCCGATGGAGATGCCCGCGACCCAGTCGGGATGAAGATTGGACTCGGCCAGCGCCGCATAGACTCCGCCCTGATAGGAGCCGAGAGCGCCCCCGCCCTGCAGCAAGAGGGCGATACGCTCGAATTTGGGCCGCTCCTTGACCACATGCGACTTAAGCTTCGACGGCGATGGGCTCTGCATGATGGGCCTCGTGCGATGTCTTCGCCATCAGCATAAGCTGTGGCGCGGCTCTGTTGTAACAGAATATTCGCCTTATGGTCGTTGGCAAAGGACGCCAGGCGAGTTTCGCGCAAGGTCTCCCGGCCAAAAGTCCAGCAACGATGCTGATCTAAGACGTGGCTCCCACTGAAAAGACAGGCCGGGACGGAGCGGGCGGCGCAATTGAATTGGTTGAGGCGTGGCTAAACTATCACAGCCTTCGGCGCCAAACTGATGTTAGCTCTGCCGTGGAAGACGCCGTAACCGGGCCATTGACCAGTGAAGCCTTTCTATCGTCTGCCTGGCTCGCCGGGGGGGATCGCCGACGCCTTACCGACCCGCTTGTGGCTGCGGCGCGAGCCACGGGCGCCGGACGCCGGGCCGGCGTCGCGCATCGCCGCGCTCGCGCTGGCGGGTCTCCTCGCCGGTTGCGCCGTCGGGCCGGACTTCGTTCCGCCTGGGGCGCCCGTCGCCCCGAAATATCTCGAATCGCGCAACAAGGCCGTCGACAGTTCGCGCCAGGACTATCGCGACTGGTGGAGGGCGTTTCATGATCCGGCGCTCGATCGGCTGATCGAGATCGCCTACCAGCAAAATCTGACGCTTCTCAGCGCCGGGACGCGCGTGCTGCAGGCCAGAGCGCAGCTTGGCGTCGCCATTGGCGAACTCTATCCGCAACAGCAGCAAGGCCTCGGGCTGACGACCTATAATCGGCCGAGCCACGCCGACGCCGCCGCCAACCCGCAGTTGCAGCTGAACAATTTCTGGCAGTCGCAGCTCGGCGTCAGAGCCGCCTGGGAGCTCGACTTCTGGGGCAAATTCCGGCGGGGAGTCGAATCGGCAGACGCCGCGTATCTTGCCTCGATCGCCAGCTATGACGAAGTGCTCGTCACCCTGCTTGGCGACGTCGCCAGGACCTACATCGGCGTGCGCACCCTGGAGAAGCGCATCGCCATCGCCAGAGCCAATATCGTTCGGCAGAAGGAGGCGGTGCAGGTCGCGCGCGACCGCTTCGCCGGCGGCGCTTCGACCAAGCTCGACGTCTATCAGGCCGAAAATGTGCTGGGCCAGACGGAAGCCTCGGTCCCGCAGCTGACGCAGCAGTTGCAGCAGGGCCTCAACGCCCTGCGCGTGCTGCTTGGCCTGACGCCGGAACCGATCGAATCCCTGCTGCGCGGATCGACCGGCAAAATCCCGGTCGCTCCGCCGAAGATTTTTGTCGGCATTCCGGCCGATCTGTTGCGGCGGCGCCCCGACGTGCGCGCGGCCGAATTGCAGGCGGCGGCGCAAAGCGCTCAGATCGGCGTCGCGCAGGCGGAGCTCTATCCGGCCTTGACTCTGACGGGGCGGATCGGCGGCTCGGCAAGCACCATCAACGGCGCCAAGCTGAGCTCGATCTTTACGCCGGCGGGGCTCGCCTATTCCTTCGGCCCGTCGTTCCAGTGGAACATCCTGAATTACGGCCAGATCACCAACAATGTGCGTCTCCAGGACGCCACCTTGCAGCAATATCTCGTCGACTATCAAAATACGGTGCTGAAGGCGCAGCAGGACGTCGAGAACGGGATTTCCGGCTATCTGCAATCGCGGCTGGCGACGGCGGCGCTCCGGCGCAGCGTCGCGGCGGCCAATGGCGCGCTCGGCATTTCGCTGCTCGAATATCAACAGGGCACGCGCGATTTCACCTCCGTCTTGACCTCGGAGCAGAATCTGCTCCAGGCGCAGAACGATCTCGCCATCGCCGAGGGCGACATTCCGCTCGCCGTGACCGCCGTGTACGCGGCGCTGGGCGGCGGCTGGCAGATCCGCGAGGGCAATGATTTCGTGCCGCCGGCCACAAACGCCGAGATGCGCGCGCGCACGGATTGGGGCGATGTGCTGCCGCCGGCGGGAGCTCCCAAACCGCCGCCGCCCGCGCTGGCTGCGCCGACGCCCGGGCTGCCGGGCCCGGAAGATGCCGGACCAACCGTGCGGGCGCCGGAATTTTGAGTTTTTTTCGTAAAGGGCGTTTTGCCATGAAGCCGAGGTCCATGGAAACAAGGCGCGCAGGGGTGGCGGTCGGCGCTCAATGGCGGGGCGCCCCTTGGCGTGGACTGGCGCTGGCCCTGCTCGCCGCCGCTCTCTTGCCGCTCGAGGCCCGCGCCGGGATCGGGACCGACGCCGCAGAAAAAGCCAAAGCGCCGAATCCGGGCGCGGTTTTCGCGGCGGCTCCGCCGGAAATCCCTGTGGTGCGGCCGAAATCGCAAACCGTCACGGATTATGTCGAGGTCACGGGCACCGTCGCTTCCGCCAATGTGGTCAAGCTGATCGCCCGCGTCGAAGGCTATCTTGAAAAGATCCACTTTGAAGACGGCGCCCTCGTGAAGAAGGACGATCTTCTGTTCACCATACAGCAGGCCCAATACAAGGCTCAGTTGCAGCAAGCCGAAGCGCAATTGCAGGCGCAACAGGCGGCGCTCGTCTACGCCAAGACCGAGGTCGTGCGCTACACCGCGCTTTACAAAAAGAACGCGGCGACGGCGACCGAAGTCGACAAATGGGTCTATCAGCGCGCCGCCGCCGAGGCGGGAATTCTCGGCGCGCAGGGACAGATCGAGGTCGCCAAGCTGAATTTGGCCTATACCGAAATCCGGGCGCCGTTCGATGGCCTGATGGGTAAGCATCTGGTCGATCCGGGCAATGTGGTCGGCGGGGCAGGGCAGCAGACCGCGCTCGCCGAGATCAACCAGCTCGATCCGATCTATGTGACGGCGACCTTGAGCGAGGCTCAGGTGCTCGACATTCGCGCCAATCTCAACGAGAAGCGCCTGTCGCCCGCCGACATCTTGAAGGTCCCCGTCGATGTCGGCCTCGAGAATGGCAAAGGCTTTCCCTACAGCGGCTATCTGGAATTCGTATCGCCGCAGTTTGATCCGTCGACTGGCACGCTGCAGGTGCGCGGCATTTTTAAAAATCCCGATCGCAATTTACTGCCCGGCCTTTTCGTGCGCATGCGTCTGCCAAAAGGCCATGTGGCGCAAGGGGCGCTCCTCGTGCCGGCGCGCGCCATCGGCGAGGATCAGGGCGGCCTTTATCTGATGGTCGTCAACAAGGACAATGTCGTCGAACAGCGCTACGTCAAACCGGCGGAGCAGGTCGGAAATCTCAGGGTGATCAGCTCCGGGATTTCCGCCGACGACCGCGTTGTCGTCGGCGATCTCTGGCGCGTGTCCCCCGGCCTCAAGGTCGTCCCGAAGCTGACCAGCATCGACGCCCAGTAGGACCTCAGGTCCAGCAAGGCTTTGCGCCATGATATCGAAGTTTTTTATCGAGCATCCGGTCCTCGCCAATGTGCTGGCGATTATCATCGTGCTCATCGGCTCGGTGGCGCTTTATACGCTCCCGGTTTCGGAATATCCGAACGTCGTGCCGCCAACCGTGCAGGTGACGACGCGCTATCCTGGCGCGAGCCCGCAGACCGTCGTCGATACGGTGGCGCTGCCGATCGAATTGCAGGTCAATGGCGTCGACCGCATGCTCTACATGCAATCGACCAGCGCCGCCGACGGCACCTATGTCCTCACCATAACGTTTGATATCGGCACGGATCCGAACATCGACCAGGTGCTCGTGCAGAACCGGGTCAACAGCGCCATGGCGCAGCTGCCGCAAGCGGTGCAGTCGCAGGGCGTCACGATCCAGAAAAAGAACACCAGCATTTTGCAGATCGTCACGCTGGATTCGCCGGACGGGCGCTACGACAGCCTGTTCATGAGCAATTATGCGACGATCAATCTCGTCAATGAGCTCGCGCGTCTGCCAGGCGTCGGCAATGTCACGGTGTTCGGCGCGAGCAATTATGCGATGCGGATCTGGCTCGATCCGCAAAAGCTCTATTCCTACGGTCTGCAGCCAAAGGACGTGATCCTTGCCGTGCGCGAGCAAAGCCAGGAGGTGGCGGCGGGGCAGGTCGGCATGCCGCCCGCGCCGAAGGATCAGGACTTTCAATATACGATCGACATTCAGTCGCGTCTCAACGATCCGGCGCAATTCGGCGAGATCATCATCAAGGATATGACCGCGCAGGGCGGCCAGCTTGTCCGGGTGAAGGACGTCGCCCGCGTCGATCTTGGCGCGCAAACCTATTCGCAGGATTTCAAGCTGAACGCCAAGCCGGGCGCCGGCATCGCGATTTTTCAGACGCCAGAGGCCAATTCGATCGCCGTCGCCAAAGCGGTCAAGGCGAAAATGGACAAGCTCTCCGCCCATTTCCCGGAGGGCCTTCGATTCACCATCCCGTTCGATACGACGATCTTCGTCGAGGATTCGATCACCGAAGTCTACAAGACGCTCTATCAGGCGGGCATTCTCGTTCTCATCGTGATCCTCGTCTTCTTGCAGAATTTCCGCGCGACGCTCGTGCCGGCGACGACGGTTCCCGTCACCATCATCGGCGCCTTCGCGGCGATGGCGGCGCTGGGATTTACCGTCAATCTCTCGACCTTGTTCGGCATCGTGCTTGCGATCGGCATCGTCGTCGACGACGCCATCGTCATTGTCGAAGGCGTCTCGAAATATATCGAGCGCGGCATGTCGGGGCATGACGCCGCCATCACCGCGATGAATGAATTGATCGGACCGATCCTCGGCATCACTCTCGTGCTGATGTCTGTGTTCATTCCGGCGGCCTTCATGCCGGGCCTCACCGGCCAGATGTTCGCGCAATTTGCTCTGGTCATCGCGGCGACGGCGCTGATCAGCGCCATCAACGCGGCGACCCTGAAGCCGACCCAATGCGCCATGTGGCTGCGCGAGCCGACCCCGCCCGACCAGCGCAACGCCTTCTATCGCGGCTTCAATTTCGTCTACCAGAAGATGGAGAACGGCTATGCGGCGCTGATCGGCCGCATGGTGCGCCACGCCGGCCTCATGGTTCTCATCTCCCTTGCGCTGGCCGGGCTCGGCATCTGGGGCATTGCAAGACTGCCAACCGCCTTCATCCCAAATGACGATCAGGGCTATGCGATGATCGCCGTGCAACTGCCGGACGGCGCGGCGCTCGGCCGAACCACGGCGGCGCTCGGCCTTGCAACGGAGATCGCAAAGGCTACTCCGGGCGTCGAAGACGTCATTGCTATTTCCGGGCAGTCCGTGCTCGACAACAATGCGACGCTCGCCAACGCCGGCGTCGAATATGTGATCTTCAAATCCTACGCCGACCGCGAAAAGCAAAAAGGGCAGGACCTCATCTCGATCCTTGAGCATATGCAGGCCAAGCTCAATGATCTGCCGGACGGGCGCGGCTTCGTGCTGGTGCCGCCGCCGATTCCGGGCATCGGTCAGGCGGGCGGCTTCCAGATGATGGTCGAATTGCGCGGCGGCAGCCAGAATTACGTGCAGCTCGACGAGGTGACGCAGCAGATCGTCAAGGCGGCGACGGCCGATCCCTCGCTGCAGCGGGTTCTGACCACCTTCCACCCGAGCGCGCCGCATGTGGGCGTCACCGTCGATCGCGATCGGGCGCAAACGCTGAAGGTTTCTGTGGGCGACGTGTTCTCGACGCTCAGCACCTTTCTGGGTTCGAGCTTCATCAACCAGTTCAACAAATTCGGCCTGACCTATCAGGTCTATGCGCAGGCGGATTCACAATTCCGCCTGACGCCGGAGGACATCCTCAATTTCTATGTCCGCAACAAGGATCTGCAGATGGTGCCGATCAGCTCGGTCGCCTATCTCGGCCATGAGGTCGCCCCGCCGCTGCTCACGCTCTACAATCTGTTCCCGGCGGCCACGGTCGTGGGCAGCCCCGCGCGCGGCTTCAGCTCGGGGCAGTCGATGGCGACGATGGAGAAGATCGCCACATCAACCCTGCCGAAGGACGCCGGCTTCGAATGGTCCGGCATGTCCTATCAGGAAAAGCTCGTCGGCAATCAGCTCGTGTTCGTCTTCGGCCTGTCGATTCTGCTCGTCTATCTTGTGCTGGCGGGACAGTATGAAAGCTGGATCCTGCCTTTGTCCGTGCTCTCCGCCGTGCCGCTTGCGCTGCTCGGCCCGGTCATCGCGCTGACCAGTCTCGGCGTCGCCAATAATCTTTACACGCAAATCGGCCTCATGCTGTTGATTGCGCTGTCGGCCAAGAACGGCATTCTGATCGTCGAGGTCGCGCGCGAGGAGCATGTCAAGAACGGCAAATCGGTGATCGACGCCGCCGTGGAGGCTGCGCGCGTGCGGTTTCGCCCCATCCTGATGACCTCTTTCGCCTTCATCCTCGGCGTCGTGCCACTGGTCATCGCGACAGGGGCGGGGGCCAACGCCCGCCGTTCGCTCGGCATCAGCGTGTTCAGCGGCATGATCGCCTCGACCTGCCTCGCCGTGCTGTTCGTGCCTTCGTTCTTTACGCTTCTGCAAGGTTTTGAGGAGCGCAGGAAGCAACGCAAAGCCAAGACGCCGGCGGCCGCGCCCGCGACGTGACGCTTAAGCCTCACAGGCAAAATTGCGGGGCGATCCGCTTGGAAAATCCTTCTGGCGCTACAAAATAGAGTCATCATTGAGATCGATTCGGGAAGCGGGGGTTTCTACGTCGAGCGAAGGAGTTCCATGGGTTTGACGGCGACGATCACGACGGCGCACACGAAGGATGCTGCGGAGATCCTCGCTTTTCTGCGCGCCTCCGGCGACGAGAAGCTCCTGCCTCGGCCCGATTCCGACTACCGCCGCGCCATCGAGGCCGGGATTTTCTGCCTCGCTCGCAGCGAGGACCGGCTCATCGGCGTCGCCGGCGCCTTTGTCCTCAGCGATTCTCCGCCGGTGCTGATCGAAATGGGAAGCTGCTACGTCGCTGCCGATTTTCGCGGCTTCGGTCTGCAGAAGCTTTTCGTGCGCGCCCGCATCGCCGCCGCGACGGCGCTGATTCATCAGGACGCGCGGATTTTGACGGCGATCACGCCGCAAAATCTTGGCTCTCGCGCGTCCGTGCTGAAAGCCGGTTTCGAGCCCCTGACGGAGGATTCGCGGGTTCTCATGGAGCTTTGCGGCTATTGCGCTGCTCGGCCGGGCGAAACTTCGGATCGCCTCTGCTGCTGCGATTTTTTCTATATTCCACGCGGACGCCAGCTTCGCGAGATCGAAGTCTTGCTCGATGCTCCGACGGTCACGACTGTTCGCGCTAATGGCGAGCGGCTGATGGTCTCGATCGACATCGACGCTCTCGAGGGCGCGCCGCGCGCGCGGCTCGATGCGCTCGTCAAGGCGCAGGAGCCTGCGGACCGGATCGGCGCGCAGGCATGACGCGTCCGCCGGGATTTGCGCTCCCGGGATTTGCGCCCCATGGAGGCTGAGGAGATTAATTTCGACGGGCTTGTCGGCCCGACGCATAATTTCGGCGGCCTGTCGCTGGGCAATGTCGCCTCGATCGCCAGCAAGGGGCGCGCATCGAATCCGCGGGCGGCGGCCCTGCAGGGGCTCGCCAAGATGCGGCTGATGATGGGGCTTGGCGTCCCCCAGGGGATTTTGCCGCCGCATGAGCGCCCGCATGTCGGGGCGTTGCGGCGTCTTGGTTTTTCCGGGACGGACGGCGCGATCGTCGAAGCCGCGTTTAAGGCCGATCCGACGCTTCTCGCCAATCTGTCGTCGGCTTCCGCGATGTGGACGGCCAATGCGGCGACGGTCTCGCCGAGCGCCGACACAGAGGATGGGCGCGTCCACATCACGCCGGCCAATCTCGCGGCGAAGCTGCATCGGTCAATCGAGGCGGCGTTTTCGACGCGCCTGTTGCGCGCGATCTTCGCCGATCCGGATCATTTCGTCGTCCATGATTTCCTGCCCCAATCCGGCAAATTCGGGGATGAGGGCGCAGCGAACCATATGAGGCTCGCGCCGAACCATGGCGCGCCCGGCGTCGAGATTTTTGTCTACGGCCGCTCGGCCTTCGACGAAGGCGCTCCCGATAGAGGATTCGAGCCGAGGCAGGCCCTTGAGGCCTCGCAGGCGGTCGCCCGGCTCCATGGGCTCGGCGAAGGCAAGGCGCTGTTTCTGCAGCAGGCGCGGCAGGCGGTCGACGCCGGCGCGTTTCATAATGACGTTGTCGCGGTGGCCAATGGTCCTGTGTTGTTCGCGCACGAACACGCCTTCGAAGACGGCGAGGCTTCTTTCGAGGCGATCCCAGCGGCCTGTTCGTTCAACGCGTCGCTGATCGTGGCGCGCGAGGCGGAGGTTCCGCTGACCGAGGCGGTGCGCAGCTATCTGTTCAACAGCCAGCTGGTGTCCCGGCCGGGAAAGCCCGGATCGATGACGCTGACCCTGCCGGAAGACGTAAAGTCATCGCCCGCGGCCCTCGCCTTCGCGCAGGGATTGGTCGCGAGCGGGACGACGCCGATCGACGAGCTGATCTTCGTCGATCTGCGGCAGAGCATGTGGAATGGCGGCGGCCCGGCCTGCCTGCGGCTTCGAATCGTGCTGACGGGCGCCGAGCGCGACGCCATGCAAGGCAAAGTGCTGCTCGACGAGATACTGCTGGCGCGGCTTGAAGACTGGGTCAGCCGCCACTACCGCGACCGGCTGACGGGCGCTGATCTCGGCGATCCCGCTCTGCTCGAGGAAGGCCGCCGGGCGCTCGACGAATTGTCGGGCCTGCTCGGACTTGGCTCGATCTATCCGTTTCAACGCGCCTAGCGGCTGGCCCGGCGCATCACGCCTCGCCTATTTCCAGGGCGTGATCGGAGGCACCACGGCGCCGGCCGGGGCGGGAGCGTCGACCGTGCCGAAATCGGCCGGCCCGACGATCTCGAGATATTCCATGTCCGGCGAGTAGTCGAAGAGATAATGGGTTATTCCCGGGCGCTGATGGATGCAGTCGCCGGCCTTGACCAGGGTTTCCTTGTCTTCATACATGAAGCGCGCCCAGCCTTTGGTCATCAGAACGATCTGAAAATCGGCGATATGGCGATGCCAACCGGTGCCGTCCGTCGGCGGCTTTTTCGCGCGCACGAGGTGGGCGATCACCTTGCCATTGGTGGCGTCGGCGATGCCGAGATCGCGATATTCGAAGAAGCCGCGCAGGCCTTCGCCATGAAACTCATTTTCGTCTGCCTTCACGATCGAGAATTTCGTCTCGGCCTGATCCGCGGAAGGCTTCTTGAGATCGACGACGCTCATAATTTCATCTCCTTAAACACGAACGGGTCTGTCGCGGCGGCGGGCAAAGGTCTGTGCTGTTCCGCGCCGGAAGTTTTTTGCAGCGCAATACGAGCCGCCCGATCGGACGGTTGCCTCCAGACCCTTTCGACAAGCGAAAAACGTGACAATTAGGCTGCGCCCGACGGCATTCCGGCCATTCTCGCCCACGCTGCGATGCGGCGGGAGCGCCTGCAACAGAATTTCGGATTTTGCGGCGCGGAAGGGACAAAATCGCGAAATTTATCCTCCGGAAGACGATCCAATTCTAGCGGCGGCCGAGTTGTTCAGAAAAGAACGACTGGCCCTTCACGCATAAAGTGCACAATTCATGATCTTAAAGTTTAGAATTAGTGCAATCCGACCCTTCGTCGACGAATGGGCAAGGTAGGTGTCGACGCCCGTGTCCTCCGGCCGCCGGAGGACGAGACGGCGCCGGTTTCCGTTCGGCCACTTGCAGCGCTCGCAACGGAGCCTCGGGCCTTCCGTCCGCTCACGATGAGGGCTTCTGACGCCGACTAGAATTCGACCTCGAGCTCTTCCATGTCCTCGGGCTCGGCTTTCGCCGCCTCGGTCCATTCCGTCATTTCCGGCATCGCCATGATGGCGTCGCAGTAGGCGCTGCATTTTGCGTCGACCGGGACGTGATAGGTGCGCAGCCGCGTCACGACGGGCGCATACATGGCGTCGGCAAGCGAGCGCTCGCCAAGCAGGAACGGGCCGCCGTAGAGACCGAGGTGCTCCCGCCAAATCGCGGTGATCCGATCGATGTCGGCCTGCGCGCGCGCCCAGACCTTGAAGTTCGGAAAATCGCCCTTGAGGTTCATCGGCAACGCGGAGCGCATCGGTCCGAAGCCCGAATGCATCTCGCCGCTGATCGAGCGGCAGCGCGAACGCCTTTCGAGGTCGGATGGCAAGAGATGGGCGTCCGGCCTGATTTCATTCAGATATTCGCCGATCGCCAGCGTATCCCAGATCTTCAGGCCATTATGCTCCAGATTTGGGATCAGGAAGGACGACGACAGCAGCAACAGCTCCGCCCGCATCGCCGGATCGTCGATCGAGACGGCCTTTTCCTCAAAGGGCAGACCGGAAAATTTCGTCATCAGCCAGCCCCGCAAGGACCATGAGGAATAGTTCTTGCTGCTGATGGTCAGAATGGCCTCGCTCAATGCACACCTCTTCAAACCCTGGATCGAAGCTACGCCTCGGTTTCCCCGCCGGGCCGGGCAAAAGCCATTGGCCATGGCGGCGTGAGCGGAGCATATAGCGTGCCGGGCCCCTGCAAAGACTGACTTTCCCTAATGAATTTTCTTGAGATCGGGTGCGGATCAATGATGTATGAAGCCTATGGCGCACAGGCCAATGTGCTCGATTTTTGCCGTCCTCTCGCTTCGGCGACGGTGGCGGCCCTGCGGCAACCCTGGCCCATGTTTGGCGAGATGTTGTCCACGCGTAAATTCGCGGGAATGCTCGAAACCTTCGCAAATCTCGCCATCACGCATGAGCGTCTGCCTTTCGATATTACGGAAGTCGCGGACGGCAACGAGATTGTCCCGGTGACCGAGGAAGTCGTCGCTTCGACGCCTTTCGCGACGCTTCTGCGATTCAAGAAGGAGACGAGCGCGCAGCAGCAGCGCGTGCTGATCGTCGCGCCGATGTCCGGCCATTTTGCGACCCTGCTCAAGGCCACGGTGAAGACGATGCTGCAGCATCACGACGTCTACATCACCGACTGGCGCAATATAAGGGATATCCCGATCGCCGAGGGCGAGTTCAGCTTCGACACTTACGTCGATCACGTGATCGATTTTCTACGCGTGATGGGGCCGAGGTCGCATGTCGTCGCCGTCTGCCAGCCTTGCGTCGCCGTGCTCGCCGCAGCCTCGATCATGGCTGAGCAGGATGACCCCGCGCAGCCGGCGAGCATGACGCTGATGGCCGGGCCAATCGACACCCGGATCAACCCGACCAAGGTCAATGAGCTCGCGAAGACGAAGCCGATCGAATGGTTCGAGCGCAATCTCCTCGCTAACGTGCCGAAAAAATTCGGCGGCGCGGGGCGGAAGGTCTATCCGGGCTTCATGCAGCTCACCGCTTTCGTGAGCATGAATCCCGAACGCCATATGCAGTCATTCAAGGATATGGCGAAAGCCTATACCGAAAACGACATGCCGAAGTTCAAATTCATCAAGGATTTTTACGCCGAATATTTCGCCATCATGGATCTGCCGGCGGAATTTTATATTCCAACCGTCAAGACCGTCTTTCAGGATCATTTGCTTCCGCTCGGCAAGCTGGAGGTGCATGGACGGACGATCAAGCCGAAGGCGATCCGCAAGACGGCGCTGCTCACCATAGAGGGCGAGCGCGACGATATTTGCGGGCTCGGCCAGACGCTGGCGGCGCAAGATCTCTGCTCCGGCCTCAGGCAGTATAAGAAATCGCACCATGTCCAGACCGGCGTCGGCCACTACGGCACTTTTAGCGGCCGGCGCTGGAACAATGAGATCTATCCGAAACTTCGCGACGTGATCGAAATGACCGCCTGAGCTAAACGGGAGAAACCGGGGCCGACGACAGCTTTGGGGCTGCCGTCGCTCCCTTTGGGCTTTCTAGAGCCGGGCCAGCAGCTCTGATTTCTTCGCCGCGAATTCATCGTCGCTTATGATCTTTTTCTCGCGAAGGGCGGCCAGCTTTTCGAGGGTGACGAACACGTCGCTTTCGCTTGCCTGCGGCGCCGGCATCTCCGCCGCCCGTGGCGCGGCGAAATTCATCTGCGGATCGACCGGCGTCAGGATTTGCGCGTCTGGCGCCCGCGCCTCCTGCCTGGGCGAGGTCGATTGAGGGGGGACCGGCGGCGCGGCGTCCGGCTGCCCCACGATCTTGAGGTCGCCGAGCCTCACGGCGCCATATTGGCTGCTGAACGTCAGCGTCTGGTCGCCGCCCTGCTGTTGCGACACGCCCGAAATATTGTGATCGCCGGAATCATAGACGGTGATGCGCTCGCCCTTGCGGATCGCAAGGCGCCGCGCGCCCGGGAAAAACGCATATTGCAGGTCATTCTGGCTGCCCGAAGACGAGGGCTGGCCGAGGTCGGCCGGCCACCAGCCGCCGCCAAAGCCCTGGGCGTACAGGCTGACGCTCGCTCCCGACACATTGTAGCTCTGCCCCTGCCAGGAGCTTGGAGCCGGCGGTTGACGGACGAAAACGCCATCCGTGCGCGACAGCCCGGCGAGATCGTCGCAGAGCGCGCTGACGCGCCATTTCAGATTCTGGTTGAACATGTCGCCGATCATGATCATGCCGCCTTGCGACCACTGACCCATGCCGCCGAATTCGGGATGATTGAATTGGGCCTGAACGCCGTTTCCGAGCGCCAGAGCCTGGAACAAGGACGAAGCGGCGTCGCTACTGAAACCATGCCTGACGGCGATCTCGTCAACGAGCCTTTGGCCCTCGGGGGTCAGCCCCTGCATGTTGCGTCTCCAGTTTGACTTGAAGGGCGCGGCGGCGCTGCGGCCGGTCCGGCGGGTAAAAGGCATCTTACCATACCGCGTTGCGAAGAAATCGGATTCTGGCGCACAAAAAACGCTCCGCGCGCCAGACCATCGTCTCCCGCGCGCGGTTTTTGCCGTTAAATTGGGCGGGCCGGATCGATCTTAATCGGGGAGGATGACGCGGCGATAAAGATGCCAGGTCGCGTGGCCCATGATTGGCGTCAGAATAGCGAGGCCGACGCCCAAGGTCGCGACGCCAACCACGATCGACGCCGCGACGATCAAGCCCCAGACGGCCATCACCACGGGATTTACCAAAACGGCCTTGATCGAGGTGTAGACGGCGACCGCCGCGCCGACGTCGCGATCGAGCATCAACGGAAACGAAATGACGCCGATGCTGAAGGCGGCCACGGCATAGACGAAGCCGATCGAGACGCCAAGCGCGATCAGCCTGTGTCCTGCGGGAGTCGAAAGGACCTGATTGATAAAATGCGCATAGGACTGCGGCGCCCAGACGCCGAACTGCGCCTGATAGAGCGCCTGCGCCGTCGCGAGCCACAACAGAAATATGATCATTAGCAGGGCGCCGACAGCGACGATTGATGGAAGGGCCGGGGAGCGCAGAACGTCGAAGGCGTTGCTCCATGAATAAGGCAGCCCCTGCTCGCGCCGGCGGCTGACTTCATAAAGCCCGATCGCCACGAAAGGACCGATCAGCGCATAGCCGGCAAGAACCGGAAACAAAAGAGGCAGCGCGTTTTCGCCCGAGGTCGACGGATAGAGAAAAGCCCCGATGATGATGTAGATGACTGCAAGGAAAAGAAGATGCGACGGCATGGCGCGAAAATCGTCAAAGCCCGCTGCGAGGGCGGCCCGGAGGTCGGACAAGCCGATCTTTCGAACGCCGGGGTAGACGTTTGCTTCGCCGTGCCCGGCAATGACATGAAAACTGCTCATGACCGCGGCTCCCAGGATTAGATTTGCTCCGGCCGCCTCGTTTGGGATTGTCGATGGTGAGTATTCAACGGGCGGCCCGCGCCAGAACGAAGTGGAGGCGCGCTTACAACGCTGGCCAATGCTTGGCCGCCGGTTTTGTTCCCGTTCACGAAAAATGTGTCCTGAATTTCTGCCGCTCTGGCTCTCCTCGTCTTGACCTTTACTGGCAACCGGCCCGATCGCGACCCGAACACGCGAATTGGAATTGACGGCTAGCGGCTTAGGGCTAATCTCGCCGCGGGGCGCAGGGCCGAGGCCGTCGCTCGATCGAAAAGCCCCGGCTCGCGCCGATCGGTTTGTCACAATAGATCGATAGAATTCGCCGGTTATTTTCAGGCATTTTTGAAGCGGCGAAGCAGAACGAATGTTCGGTTCCAGATCGCGCCGCAAGAGGGAGAAAAACGCATGTTCGACGCAAAGCAGCTTTTGGACCTGATCGCGGGCGGCAGGCTCGGAGCTGGCGGGGACGCCGCCGCGGCAAGCGTCAATGACACGATTGAACGCGGCAAGGCTGCCGTCGGCGACGCCGCCGCAGCCGCAAAGGACGCCACCACAAACGCCGCCAATCAGACCGCGGCGACGCTCTCAAATGTGCTGGGACAGGCTCAGGAGCAGTTCAAGGGCACGCAAGCGGCCGACTATATCGGCAAGGCAAAGGATCTCGTCGAGCAGAACCCGGTCGGCACGCTGGCGACCCTTGGCGGCCTCGCCGCGCTTTTGATCGGCACTCCGGGCGGCCGCAAGACGACAGGAGGACTCGCAACGATTGGCGGCCTCGCAGCGATTGGCGGCCTCGCCTATAAGGCGCTGCGCAACTATCAAGAGGGAAAGCCGCTGACGCAGGGCGTGCCCGGTCTTGAGCAATTGACCGCGCCGCCGCAGGAGACTCCCTTCTCAGCCGACGCCCATACCAATGACACCGCATTGCTGCTGGTGCGCACGCTGGTTGCGACCGCGGCGGCCGACGGCAATGTCGACCAGGCCCAGCGCACGCAGATCATCGGCCAGATCAAGAGCGCGGGCGTCGATGAGGCGGCGGCCGAGTTTCTCGATCATGAAATCGCAAATCCAGCGAGCGCAACGGACATCGCCGCCGCGGTCGGCTCGTCGAAGGAGCTGGCGCTGCAGGTTTACGCCGCTGCTCATATCGTCGCGCGCACCCCGCAGGAGCTGGCGTTCCTGAAGTCGCTCGCCTCCGCTCTCGCGCTCGACCCTGCGCTGGTGGCTCACATCGACGCGACCGCAGCGTCTCTTGCAACGCACGGCTGACGCCAGCGGCGCCGCCGGGAACGGTTGAACGCCCGGCGGCGTTCTCGCAAAAATGAATTCTGGCCCTCCCGGATCGATTTGGAGACTTTAACGAATGGCGCCTTCCAGCAAAGCGCTTCGCGCTGACGACACCAACATTACCGCGCTGCATACGCCGTCCGACCTCGGCGACAACGCGACCGCCGCGATCGCCGCCGAACTCAACAAACTGACGGCCGACGCCTTCGCCCTTTACGTCAAGACGAAGAATTTTCACTGGCACATGAGCGGACCGCATTTCCGCGATTATCATCTCCTGCTCGACGAGCAGAGCGACCAGATTTTCGCTGCGATCGACCCGTTGGCGGAGCGCGCGCGCAAGCTCGGCCGGACGACGATCCACTCGATCGGCGAGATCGCCAAGCTCTCCCGCATCAAGGACAATGACAGCGCCTTTGTGTCGCCAGCGGACATGCTGGACGAACTCGTAAAGGACAATAAGAGCTTCACGGCAGCTCTTCGCGCCGCCCATGAAGTCGCCGACGATCACAAGGATTCGGCGACAACCAGCGTTCTTGAAATCTACATCGACGAATCGGAACGCCGCACGTGGTTCTTGTTCGAGGCGAGCCGGAACGCCGACGGCGGCGGCCACTGAACCGAGAAGAATTCAATGTGGAGGGCCGGCTTTGAGCCGGCCTTTCTTTTTGCGCCTGATACAAACAAAACGAGCTGGAAGATCCAGCCAATCGGCGGCCCTGCATGCGCATCGGAATTGACCTCGGCGGCACGAAAATCGAGGTCTTGGCCCTCGACGATTCTGGCTCTGAACTGATCCGCAAACGCCAGCCGACGCCAGCAGGCGATTATGCGGGGACGCTCGACGTCATTGCGGAGCTCGTGGCTTTCGTCGAGGCGGCGACAGGCCGCAAAGGCAGCGTCGGCGTCGCCGCGCCCGGCGCGATCTCACCCGCGACCGGCCTCGTCAAAAACGCCAACAGCACGGTGCTGAATGGCAAGGCGTTTGATCGCGACCTTTCCGCAAAGCTCGGGCGGCCCGTCAAAATCGAGAATGACGCCAATTGCTTCGCGCTGTCGGAGGCCTCGGACGGCGCGGGGGCAGGGGTAAGCGTCGTCTTCGGCGTCATTCTCGGCACCGGCGTCGGCGGCGGCCTGGTCGTCGATGGCAAGCTTGTGTCGGGGCGCAACAGAATCGCCGGCGAATGGGGCCATAATCCGCTCCCATCCGCGCTTGACGACGAGCGGCCCGGGCCCGCCTGCTATTGCGGCAAATTCGGCTGCATCGAGACTTTTTTATCCGGCCCCGGCCTCGCCCGCGATTATTTTGCCCGTACCGGCGCGGCATTGACGGCCCATGAAATTGCCGCGGCCGCCGCGTCGGGCGAAACGGAAGCGGGACGTTTGCTTGCGCTCTATTGCGATCGTCTGGCGCGGGGCCTCGCCGGCGTCATCAATATTGTCGATCCCGATGTGATCGCGGTCGGCGGCGGCCTCTCCAATATCGACGCGCTCTACAGCGGCCTGCCGGAGCTGATTGCGCGCTATGCCTTCTCCGATCGCATCGACACAGCGGTGCGCCGCGCGGTGCATGGCGATTCGAGCGGCGTTCGCGGCGCCGCCTGGCTTTGGCCGATCGCGGCGCCCTGATCCATAAGCCATCGCCTCAAAAATTGAGGCGTGAAACGGCTCGCGACCGGCGTTTGCGCTCAACCGCCGAGCTCTTTGATGGCGTCGAAGGCTTGCGCCATTTCCTGCTCGCTGACGTCGTTTATCAGCGCGCTGCGAAACACGTCATGGCCATCGAGCCACGCCCGTTCGGCGCCGTGATCCTTGAGTGCGATCCGCAGTCCCTGGTTCAATTCGTAAATGCCCCAAGCGTAACCTGTGTCGCGCAGCGCGGCCTGCATGGCGTTCTGGATCAAGCTTCTCGCCGTCAGATGGATCGCCGAGACCGGAATTTCGACGGGCAGGCCCGCGAGCGCATCGAGGCACGCGGCTTCGTCGAAAGAAACATGGCTGCGGCAGGCGAGGGGCCGGATCGCGTAGATGAGGCAAATATTGTCGCCGACGAAGGGGCAAGGCGCGGCGAGCGCCATTCGGTCCAACTCGTCGAGCTGGCGCGTCGCGCGCGCGGCCGCGGCGATCCTGCGGCCCAGATCTTCGGCGGCTTTCCTGCGCTGCGATTTGATGGCCCGAGCGATCAGCAGAATTTCCGGGGCGGTCGCGACGACGCGGACAGCGCAGCAGGTCGCGCAGCCGCGGCGGCAGGCAAGCCCCGTCACATCGCCGCAGCTTTGATCGAGCGCCGCAAAACAATCTTCAAGCAGCCGGTCGACGACCACTTCCCTGACGCGCGGCCGCGTCAGCCGCTCGCTAAAGCCGCGGCGGAGCGCTGTGAAGAATGCGACAGGGTTTGACGGATCGGGGGACGGCATCTCACTCCCGCAGCGGGAAGGATATCAACCCGCCATAGCTATATAGAATTATATATCGCTTAAGTCAAAGCAGTGTGCTCAAAGGACGCATCGCCGTGATGGCGCCATGCTCCTTCTTCGATCCGTCCCGTTAGGGTTCGATCTCGCGATTTGATTTGGTGAGTCAAACGGAAAGCGGATTTGGTGGAGCCAGACGGAATCGAACCGACGACCTCTTCAATGCCATTGAAGCGCTCTCCCAACTGAGCTATGGCCCCATCGCTTTCGAGCTTCCGCGTCATCCGGTTGGGCTGGATGACGAACGCGGCGTCGCGCCGCGCCGCCGCGTCTTTCGCGCGGCGGGAAGGGCCGCTGTATAGCCGCATCCCTAAGGGCGCACAAGCTGAAAGATCACGGCTCCAAAATCACGGCTCCTCGTCGTCCTCCCGGTCTCCGTCGATCAGATCGCCGACGTCGTCGCCGTCTTCCTCTTCCTCAAGGAACGGATCGTCGGCGACCTCGATCTCGACGTCCTCGTCGACAGCGACGACGAGCTTGTCGGCGTCGGCCTCCGCGTCGACCTCCTCCAGCGACACAAGCTCCGCGGGGGCCGCTTCTTCATCGTCATCGGCGGCGGCGGCCCTTTGCGCCGCGCGCGAGAGCGGCGCGCCCTGGAAAACGGTTCCGCACTTCGGGCAGACAATCGGATTTTTATTCAAATCGAAAAAGCGCGTGCCGCAATTCTGGCATTGGCGCTTGTTGCCGAGTTCTGGTTTGGCCACGGACTTACCTCTTGCAGGGAAGGGACTTCAAAAGGCCCCTCGCAACTGTCGGTCCGGTTAGTGTTCGCGGGCGCGCATGTCAAATAGAAGTTGAGCTTGGCCTGCGGCCTTTGATGACAAGGCGTCCGGCGCCATGCTAACCAGCGCCGCAACGGCCAGCCTTTCTCGGCGGCGCCGTCTCCGGCTTCGGGCTGCGGCAAAAGAGGATTTTATGGAGGTTGCGACAAGCCGGCTGACGGCGGAACGAAGCGGGCCGCTTGCCGGCCGCATCAAGCCGCCGGGCGACAAATCGATCTCGCACCGCGCCCTGATTCTGGGCCTGCTCAGCGTCGGGACGACCGAGATTACCGGTCTGCTCGAAGGCGAGGACGTCATCCACACGGCGAAAGTCTGCGGCGCCCTCGGCGCGCGCGTCGAAAGACTGGCGCCGGGACGATGGCGCGTCGAAGGCTGCGGCATCGGCTCGCTGCTCCAGCCGGAAGAGACGCTTGATTTCGGCAATTCCGGCACCGGCATGCGCCTGATGATGGGCGTCGTCGCCGGCCATCCTATTACCGCAACGCTCGACGGCGACGCTTCGCTGCGCACGCGGCCGATGCGGCGCGTGCTTGACCCGCTCATGATGATGGGCGCGCAAACGCTGTCGCAGGCGGAAGGCGGCCGCTGCCCGATCATCCTCAAAGGGACGGCCGAACCAATTCCGATCGTCTACAAATCCCCCGTCGCATCTGCGCAGATCAAATCGGCGGTGCTGCTCGCCGGCCTCAATTCTCCGGGCGAGACCTCGGTGATCGAACCGGAGGCGAGCCGAGACCATACCGAGAAGATGCTGCGCTATTTTGGAGCGGCGCTGAAGGTCGAGCCGTTCGGCGAGAACGGGCGCAAGATCACGCTGCAGGGCAGGCCGGAGCTTAAGCCCGCGCCGGTCGCGGTGCCGGGCGACCCGTCATCGGCGGCTTTCGCGCTCGTCGCGGCGACGATCGTCGAAAACTCCGACATCGTCATCGAATCGATGATGATGAACCCGCTGCGCACCGGCCTTCTGACGACGCTGCTTGAAATGGGGGCCGATATCGAGATCATCGACCGCCGCGAGGAAGGCGGCGAGGAGGTCGCTGATCTTCGAGTCAGGGGCGCGGCGCTCAAAGGCGTCGACGTTCCGGCCGCCCGCGCGCCCAGCATGATCGATGAATATCCGATCCTCGCCGTCGCAGCCTCATTTGCGCGCGGACAGACGCGGATGCGGGGACTGGGCGAATTGCGGGTCAAGGAATCCGACCGGCTCGAGGCGGTGGCGGCCGGCCTTCGCGCCTGCGGCGTCGATCCGCAGATCATTGGCGACGATCTGATCGTCGAAGGCGGCGCGGAGGTTTCGGGCGGCGGCCTTGTCGCCACTCATCTCGATCACCGCATCGCGATGAGCTTCCTCATTTTGGGCCTCGCCGCGCAAAAGCCCGTCGCCATCGACGATGTCGGCATGATCGCGACAAGCTTTCCGGATTTTCGGGCGCAGATGGAGAGCCTCGGAGCGCGTTTTTCATGATTATCGCCATCGACGGGCCGGCGGCGTCCGGGAAAGGCACTTTGGCGCGACGGCTTGCGGCCCATTTTGGCCTGCCGCATCTCGACACCGGCCTGTTATATCGGGCGACGGCGCGCGCGCTGCTCGATCACGGCCATGACCTTTCCGATCGAGAGGCGGCGATTTCGGCCGCGCGAAGCCTTGCGCTGACCGATTTCGACGAGGCGGGGCTGCGCAGCCGCGACATGGCGGAAGCGGCCTCCGTGGTCGCCGCGATCCCTGAGGTGCGCGCTGCGCTGGTCGACATGCAGCGCCGCTTCGCCGGCCGTCCGGGCGGCGCGCTGCTGGACGGGCGCGATATCGGCACGGTCATCTGCCCCGACGCCGATTGCAAGATCTTCGTCACCGCAAGCGACGAAGCGCGCGCCACGCGCCGCGCCCTGGAATTACGCGGACGCGGCGAAAAGGTCGATTACGCCGCCGTGCTCGAGGATATCCGTAAACGCGATCTGCGCGATTCGAGCCGGGCCGCGGCGCCGCTCAAACCCGCCGACGACGCCGTGGTGCTCGACACCACCAAGCTCGACGTCGAAGCGGCCTTCAAGGCGGCGCTTGTCATCGTGGAAAGCGCGCACGATTCCCTCAGGGCCGGCCATCCGGCATTTTAAGCCTTCAAAAATCCGCCCTCATTGCGGGTCTAATTGCGCCCACGCCACGAGCGGCGAGACCGTTTTTGGCGAACTGTGTCCGCGGCGCCGTTTCGGCGCTGCAAAATTTGTTCTACATATTTGAGTTGATTGCGGAATTCTCCAGCCTCGCCCTGCGCCTTGCTTGGGCGCCAGCGCTGCCGCCGCATAACCGGGCCCTCATCAGCGGCTCCGGACGGGAAGATTGAGCGGATGATGCATTCGGCGTCGCCTCGAAGCTGTGCGAAAGCCGCCGTGCGCGGCTTTGCGGCCGGCGCTGCCCTGAAGCTCGAAGATGATCCAACGCAATATGGCGATTTTCCGCAGGATTTCTGGGCCACGGAGTTTGACGGCGCCGAGCTGAATTTTGCGGCGCGCGACGAATCTGGCGCCGGCGGCCTGAGCGACGCGGAGTCGGAAATCGCCGTCAGCGCGGATGACAGGCTCGCCGCCGATCGTCCGGCCGGCTCCTTCTTTGACAGAGGCGTGATCTTCGTGCTGGCCGCATCGCTTGTGGCGCATGCCTGCTTGCTGCTCGCTTTTCTCTGGGCAAGCCCCTGGGACACACCGCCCGAGGCGTCAAAGGAAACGCCGATCGAAGTCGTGATCGAACAACCAAAGCCCGACCCCGCGAAAGAAGCCGCTGCGAAGCAGTCCGCGAACCGGCAGGCTGCAAGCAAGCAGGCCGAAGCCAAAGCCGCGGAAGAACAGGCAAGGCAAGCCGCGGCCAAGGCGGCCGAGCAGGCCAAGGCTGCGGAGCAAGCCAAGGCGACGCAGGCGAAGCAACAGGCCGATCAAGCCGCTAAAGCGGCGGAGGCCGCTGAAGCCAAAGCCGCACGGGACGCCGCTGCGGCGAACGAGGCGAAAGCCGGGGCGGCTAAAGCTGAATCGGCTAAAGCTGAATCGGCCAAAGCCGAGGCGGCCAAAGCCGAGGCGGCAAAGGCGGCTCAGGCCAAGGCTGACGCGGCTAAGGCTGAAGCAGCCAAGGCTGACGCGGCGAAGGCTGAGGCGGCGAAGGCCGAAGAAGCCAGGGCTGCGCAAATGAAGGCTGCCGAAACGAAGGCTGCTGAAGCCAAGGCCGCCGCAACCAAGGCTGCGGAGGAAAAAGCCGCTGCCGCGCAGGCTGCAGCCGAAAAGGCCGAACAGGCGAAAGCGGCAAGGGCGCAGGCGAGGCAGGCCGAGCAGGCGAGCGCCGAGCAAAAACGCGCCGAACGGGCGGAAAAGAAAGCCGCGGCGGTGGCCAAGAGCGCTGCAGCCCGGGAGGCAGCGGCGGCCAGCGCCAATCGCCAGGGCGCGCCGCTGCAATCCGCCGGGTTTGGCGCGTCGAAGAGCGGGCAGGAGATGCAGCTTCCCTTCGACAACGGGCCGCCCATTTTCCGCGCCGTCGCCGTGCCTTTGCCGACCGAGGGCGGCGACGAACAGATGAGCTACAAGGTCATCGTGTTCGGCATGCTGGAGCGCGCCAAGCAATATCCGCCGGCGGCGCGCGAGCGCGGGGCGCGGGGCAGCGCCGTGGTCTCTTTTACGCTCGAGGAATCGGGCGAGCTCGCCAATGTGTCGCTAATGCGCTCAAGCGGCGATTCCGACCTCGATATCGAGAGCCTCGCGCTGGTTGCGAGAGCCTCGCCTTTCCCGAAGCCGCCGGAGGGGGCGCAGCGCTCCTTCGCCGCCGAAATCACTTTCGATCTGCGGGACGAACCCTGAGCCTTTCATAGCGGGGCGGCGCTCATGTTTCGTCTCCGATCGCAACGACGATGCGGCCGCGGATTTTGCCGTCGATGAGATCGCCCGCGGCGGCGATGGCGTCCTTGAGGCCGATGGTCGTCGTCATCGCGTCGAGCTTCGTGACGTCGATTTCCCGCGCGAGCCGGTCCCAGGCTTCGACGCGGTCGGCGATCGATCGGTAGACCGAATTAATGCCGACGAGCGTGACGCCGCGCAGGATGAAAGGCGCGACGGTCGCCGGAAAATCCATGCCTTGCGCAAGGCCGCAGGCGGCGACCACGCCATTTTCTTTCATCGCCGCGCATACATTGGCGAGCGTATGGCTGCCGAGGCTGTCGACCGCCCCGGCCCAGCGCGCCTTGGCGAGCGGTTTGCCGGGCGCCGAGAGCGTGGCGCGATCGATGATCTCATCAGCGCCGAGCTCGCGCAGATAATCGGCCTCCTGCGGCCGGCCGGTCGAGGCGACGACGCGGTAGCCGAGACGATCGAGGATCTGGATGGCGACGCCGCCGACGCCGCCGCCCGCGCCGGTGACGATGATTTCGCCGGCGCCGGGCGCAACCCCCTGCCGCTCCAGCGCCATGACGCAGAGCATCGCAGTGTAGCCCGCCGTGCCGAGCGCCATCGCGCGCGCTGCGCTCAATCGCTCGGGGAGCCGGATCAGCCAATCGGCGCTGACGCGGGCGCGCCCTGCAAGGCCGCCCCAATGCGATTCGCCGACGCCGAAGCCGTTGAGCAGAACGGAGTCGCCGGCTTTGAACCGCGCATCGCGGCTGTCCTCGACGACGCCGGTGAAGTCGACGCCCGGCACAAGCGGAAACGACCGCACGATCGGACCCCGGCCCGTGATCGCCAGCCCGTCCTTGTAGTTCAGCGTCGAATGGCTGACGCGCACCGTAACATCGCCCTCGGGCAGCCGGCTGTCGTCAAGCCGCGCGAGACTCGCCTTGCTGCGGTCTCCTTCCTTTTCGATCAGGATTGCATCAAACATCCTTCATCTCCCTTTCGCGCGGATGCGCCAGTCTGGCACGGATATGGATGACCACGGGCGGAGCGCTTTTCAAGAATTGATCACGCTCAACTTTGAATGGCATGCTGCGGCGCAAGATCACTTGGATTTTGCTCGTGTCCCGATCAGACGTCGCCTCCCGCGCGGCGGTCCCCAGGAAAACCGGCGATGAATTTGATGCAAGGACGCAGCGAGGCGTCTCCCGACTTGAAGTCCGACGAAATCAGCGCCGAAGATGTGTGGCGGATGCCGGCTGCGCTATTGCTCGCCCGTTTGTCGACGACGCCGGCCGGTCTTAGCGCTGCGGAGGCGGAGGCGCGGCTCGCGGCCGTCGGACCCAACGACGCCGCCGCCGTCAAACGATCGCCGCTTTGGCTGCAATTCCTGTCCCGCTTCCGCAACCCGCTGGTCATCATTCTGCTTGCGGCGAGCGGATTGTCCGCTGCGACAGGCGACATTCCGAGTTTCGCCATTGTGGTCAGCATCGTCATGCTGAGCATGACGCTTGATTTCATCCAGGAGGTCCGCGCGCAGAATGCAGTCGAGGCGCTTCGCCGGTCCGTGGCGGTAAAAGCGAGCGTCCGGCGCGATGGCGCAATCCTTTGCATTCCGATCGACAAAGTGGTCCCGGGCGACGTCGTCGAATTGATCGCCGGAGATCTCGTTCCGGCGGATTCTCGGCTGCTTGAAAGCCGCGATCTCTTCATCAACCAGGCGCTTCTGACGGGCGAGCCCTATCCGGCGGAAAAGCAGGCGACCGAAACGGCCTCGGGCGCCGAGAACCCCGCCGGGGCCGTGAACGCCGTCTTCGCCGGCACGTCCGTCATCAGCGGCTCCGCTACGATCGTCATCTGCCGCACCGGGGCGCGGACGGCGCTCGGCCATCTGGCGACGAGCCTTGCCGAAAAGCCGCCGGCGACTGCCTTTACGGTCGGCATCGGCCGCTTCGGCATGCTGATCATGCGCCTCACGCTGCTGATGGTGATCTTCGTTCTGGTCGTCAACGTCTGGTTTCATCGGCCCTTGCTGGAATCGCTGTTGTTCGCGCTGGCGCTCGCCGTCGGCCTGACGCCCGAACTGCTGCCGATGATCGTGACGGTCACGCTGGCCCGCTCGGCGATGGCGTTGTCCAAGCGCAAGGTGATCGTCAAGCGCCTCTCCGCCATCCACGATCTCGGCGCGATGGACATGCTGTGCACCGACAAGACGGGCACGCTGACCGAGGCTTCGATCAAGCTCGTGCATGTG
Source organism: Methylocella silvestris BL2 (assembly GCF_000021745.1). Lineage (NCBI taxonomy): Bacteria > Pseudomonadati > Pseudomonadota > Alphaproteobacteria > Hyphomicrobiales > Beijerinckiaceae > Methylocella > Methylocella silvestris. Next base: position 661,345 of record NC_011666.1, on the reverse strand, counting down.
ATCGACGGGCGCGGCGCGGAAAGCGCCTCCGCTTTCGCTTATGCCTTCATCAACAGCCGTTTCGAGACCGGCATGAAAAGCCCGCTCGATGAGGCGATTCTCGCCGCTCAGCCTTTCGACATGGCGGGCTGGACCAAGATCGACGAAGTCCCCTTCGATTTCGAGCGCCGGCGCGTGTCCGTGCTGGCCGCCCACGAGGGGAAGCGGCGTCTCATCGTCAAGGGCGCGCCTGAGGATCTGTTGCGCCTGTCTGTGCGCTATGAATCGGCGAACGGCGAGGAGCAGGCCCTCGATCCGGAGACGCGCCGCGCATTCGAGGCCACTCTCGAAAAAATCGGCGCGCAGGGATTCCGCGCGCTCGGCGTCGCGAGCCATACCCTCGACGACGCCTGCCCAGCGGCCGCGATCGTCGATGAATGCAATCTTGTGTTTGCCGGCTTCGCTGTTTTCCTCGATCCTCCGAAGGCCAGCGCCGGCGCGACGATCAAGTCCATGGCGGATGCGGGCGTCGCGGTGAAGGTGCTGACCGGCGACAATGAAATTGTAAGCCGTCACGTCTTCAGCGAAATCGGCGTGCCGGTTACCGGCGTGCTGACCGGAGATGCGATGACGCATCTTTCCGACGAGGCGCTGCTGGGCGCGTTGCCGCAGGTCAATTTATTTTGCCGCGTCAACCCGCAGCAGAAGCTCCGGATCCTGCTGGCGCTGAAGCGGCTCGGCTATATCGTCGGCTTCATGGGCGACGGCATCAACGACGCGCCGGCGCTGCATGCCGCCGATGTCGGGATCTCGGTCGACGGCGCTGCCGACGTCGCGCGCGCCGCCGCCGATCTGATCTTGCTCGAACATGACCTGTCCGTCGTGCGCGAAGCGGTCGTCGGCGGACGCCAAACGGTTCAGAACGTGTCGAAATACGTCCTGATGGGGTCGAGTTCGAACTTCGGCAACATGTTCAGCATGGCGGGGGCCGCTTTGTTCCTGCCGTTCCTGCCGATGTTGCCGATCCAGATCCTGCTCAATAATTTGCTCTACGACGTGTCCGAGATCGCCATCCCGTTTGATGGAGTGGATCCAGAGGCCATCGCCTTGCCGGTGAGTTGGGATATCGGCTTTATTGAACGCTTCATGCTGGTGTTCGGGCCAGTGAGTTCGATCTTCGATTTTCTCACTTTCTACGCTCTGATTGCGGTGTTCGGCGCTGGCGAATCGCTGTTTCAGACCGGCTGGTTCATGGAATCGATGGCGACGCAGGTGCTGGTCGTGTTCGCCATCCGCACGCGCCGGCTGTTCTTCCGGAGCCGGCCGAACGGGTTTCTCGTCGCGATGGCGCTCGGGGTCGTCGCGGTGGCGATCGCGCTTCCGCTGTCGCCCATCGGTCATTGGTTTGGCTTTGTCGCGCCGCCGCCGCTCTTCTTCGCCTATCTGATAGGCGCGACGCTTGCCTATTTGGCGCTCGTCGAAATCGTCAAAGCCCTTTTCTACCGCGCCATGGCCGCTCCTTCGCCGCGCCGAGCTAGACCGCGATGACTTTGGAGTGCTTCATTCAAAGGTCATGCGGCAGGCATTCCCAACACCGCTGCGAGGAACTTCGAAAGAAGCATGACGTTCGATGGAAGAAAAGGGCGTCTGCCCACTCTGAATCTCCGCGCTCTGTCGACAATTACAGCGCTCGCTCGCGTGATTCATGAGCGTGGCAAATCCCTTCGAAGAGGAGCAGCATAATGAATAATCAAAGTTTTTCGGACGCAGCGAGCAATGTTGGCGACAAGATAAATAACGCCCTCGGGGACTTCGCGGACGACACGCTGCGCCAGGCTCGTGGAACGGTGGACCAAAGTGTCGACCAAGTCCAAAAAGCGTATGGGACGGCATTAAGTGAGACGAAGAGCTTTGCGTCAAATCAACCGATAATGGCTTTGGCGACGGCGATGGGCGTCGGCTTGATCTTGGGATTTGCGCTAGCGAGACGCTGATTTCGATCATGATGACGGCTGTTGCGCTCTTGGTCTCCAAGCGGCGTTTTAAAGCTGGTGGGGGGCGCCAGAATATTTATAGCGGCGTCCCAAATCCAACGCCCTCATAATAAGGAGGCCGGGAGGACCGTGTCGTCCTTCGACAGGCTCAGGACACGACGCCGTCAACAGTGCGCGGCCTACAAGTCCTGATGCCCTGCCGGCCGGAAGCGGCCGTCGGAACGTCATAGGCGGAGTGCAAGCAAAGCAAAAGAGCGGCGCGGAGAAATACAAGCGAGCCGCCGTCTCGTTTCATGCGTTGAGTTACTTGCCGATGATTATATTGGACTCATTAATCAAAGTGGTGACTTCATCGCCGGGCGACAGATTTAATAAATCAACGGCTTCGTTGGTGATCGACGAAGTAACCACGATCCCGTGACCCAAATCGATTCTCACATGCGCCGTGGTCACGCCCTTCTTGACGTCGACGACCTTACCTTTGATTTGGTTGAGCGCGCTAAGTTTCATGTTCCGAACTCCCTCGTCCGCCGTCGCCGAGGCGAATCCGGCAAGATCAGATGGAAGTGGAAGCTATATCCTTTCCGACATAGATGCGAGTCGCAAGGCGCAATTGAAGGCGCTCGATCATCCAGAAATTTCCGACAGCTCTTTGAGCAGCCGGTCCCGATTCGCCATTTGCGACGCCAAGATCTCCTCGAATTGCTCGAGCATTTCTTTCGCCTGTATGGCGTCCTGGCGCTGGCGCTCGAATAAATCGACGATCTGCCGCTGATTCGCGACGAGCTCCTCGCTCCGCGCGATCGCATCTATCGCCGCTGACAATTGTTCCAATAGCTCTGCTTTGTTCATGCCGCGGCCTTAGCACCCGCGGGAGAGCGCCGCCGCCGAATGGATCAAGACGCGACGAATTGCCTCAATTGCGCGAGCGCCGGAGGCTACGTCAGTTCAAGGACGCTCAAAGGGAATGCCGGTTTCCCGCAGGTAGTCGATGAAGCGACGGTCGACCAATTTGGCGACCGCCTTCTGGGACTTCGGCCCTTCAACGAGTTGCCGCTGTTCCGCCTCTTTCGCATCATGCGTGGCCAACCGCGCCTTCCAGGCGTCGAAGGCTTGCTCGATGCTCTGCTCGAGACTGGCGTCAAACCGAATCCATTGCACGGCTATCTCCCGGTCCGCCGACTTGACAAGCGAAACTGCCGCGGCGGCCGGCCAAGATGGAAAGTATAAGCGAAGCCTTCAAAGCATTGGTCGGAGTGAGAGGATTCGAACCTCCGACCCCCTCGTCCCGAACGAGGTGCGCTACCAGGCTGCGCTACACTCCGACATTGGCCGGCAATTGACGCCGGCCGCTTTGGCTGAGGTCTTATAGCCACCTCATTCCCGGGCGGCAAGGGCGAAACCCTGCTTATTGCGCTCGTCGAGACCGCGGATTTTTATGGGAAGGGAAGCGCGACAAAGCGCATTTCTCCCTGGCCATTGGCGACGAGAAGCAGCGCCGACTTCTTGCCGTCGTCCTTCAGCTTGGCGACTTTCTTGGCGACGTCGGCCGGCTCCTTCACCGGCTCCTGATTGATCTCCATGATCACGTCGCCGGGTTGGATGTGCTTTTCCGCGGCGCCCGAATCCGGCTCGACATCGGTCACAATGACGCCGGCGGCGACGCTCTGTTTGATCGAATATTTCCGGCGCGCGCCGTCATTAAGCCCTGAGAAGGCCATGCCGAGCGCGCGCTCCATCGAGGCGTTGGCCGCCGGCGGCTTGTCGTCGTCGCCGGGCCTGACGGTCAAGGCGGCCTTTTGCTTTTCATTGTCCTCGAGCCGGCCGAGCTTGATCGTCTTAGTGATCTCCTTGCCTTGCCGCAGCAGCACCACTTCGACATCCTTGCCGACTGGCGCGGAGGCGACGATCTTGGGCAGGTCGTGGGATTCCTTGATCGGCACGCCGTCGAATTTCAAGATGACGTCGCCAGCCTCGATCCCGGCTGCCTTAGCCGGTCCCTTGTCGTCCGCGCCGGCGACCAGCGCGCCCCGCACCGAGCCAAGGTTCAGCGTTTCTGCGATCGTGTCGTCGACGTTCTGGATCCGGACGCCGAGCCATCCGCGCCGCGTCTCGCCAAATTTCTGCAGCTGATCGATGACCGGCGTCACAGTCGCAGCAGGCGTCGAGAAGCCGATACCGATCGATCCGCCCGAGGGCGAGAGGATCGCGGTGTTGATGCCGACGACCTCGCCGGCCATGTTGAAGAGCGGTCCGCCCGAATTGCCCTTGTTGATCGCGGCGTCCGTCTGGAAATAATTGTCATAGGGGCCGGAATCGATGTTCCGTTTCAGGGCGGAAATGATTCCGGCGGTGACAGTGCCGCCAAGGCCGAACGGATTGCCGACGGCGATGACCCAATCGCCAACGCGCATCTTGTCGCTGTCGCCGAATTTGACCGCCTTCAGCGGCTTGTCGGGCTTCACTTTCAGGACGGCGACGTCGACTTTCGAATCCTTGCCGAGGACTTCGGCCTTCAGTTTCTGTCCATCGGTAAAAATCACCGTGACGTCATTGGCGTCGGCGATGACGTGATTATTGGTAATGATAATGCCTGACGGATCGACGACGAAGCCTGAGCCGAGCGAATTCGACTTGCGCTCGCGCGGCGCGCGCGGCGTGGGTTGGTCCGGCCCGCCTTGGCCTTGCTGGCGGCGGCGGAAGAACTCCTCGAACAGATCATCGAAGGGCGTGCCCGGCTCAAGCTGCGGAGCCCCGCCCGAGCGCTTTTCGTCCATCGTCTGCGTCGCCGAGATGTTGACGACTGCGTCGCTGACGTCAGCGGCAAGATCCGCTAGGGAGTCCGGTCCCTTCGCATAGGCCGGCGGCGCGCCGAGCCCGGGCGCGACGGACGCGGCTCCAAACATGAGCACGGCGGCAATGGCGAGCAGGGAGCAGGCGTTTCGCGGAGCGGCCCCGCCGGCGGCAGACGCAATCGCGCCGCGCCGCGCAGTCTTGAACAGGCCCATGGGCGGTTTCTCCTTCATGTGATGGCAGCGCGCCTGTTCCGGGCGAAGCGGTCGTCCTTTTGACGAATGGACCCGGTATATCTGCGGTTGTGACGCAATGGAGCGGAAAGGGGCGTCGAAATCCAGCAAAACTTCGTGAGGGAGCAGGTCTGGCGTTTCCGGCCCTAGCCGCGAGATCGGCAGCATTGCAGGCTTGGCCTGCCTTTACGCTGAACGAGCGGCGTCGGACCGGCGGACGAGCTTAGCCCACCGCTCAAGCCATTGGATGATCACGACGCGGCGGAAAACGCCGCGGCGTTGAAGCACAATGCCAAGCGCGGCAACATTTTTTTGCCCGACATCGTGCTCTAAACGCTTCTCACGCTTATGATTTCGGACCTCTTCGGTTCAAAATCATCGGTGTCTAGGGGCTCGAGGCCGAAGCGGGCGCCGGCTCCTTGGCGACGGGCGCGACGGCCTGCGCCCGCTCGCCGGAGGGGGAGCCGAAAAACCGGAAAAACTCCGATTTCGGGCTGATCACCATCCGCGTATCGCCCGATTGCAGCCCGGTCTCATAGGCCTGCATGGAGCGGAAGAAGGCGAAAAAGTCCGGGTCCTTGCCGAAGGATGCGGCGAAGATGCGATTTCGTTCGGCGTCGCCCTCGCCGCGCGTCTGGTCGGCCTGCCGCTGCGCCTCGCCCTTCAGCACGACGACGTTCCGGTCGGCGCCGGCGACGATCTTCTGCGCCTGCTCAGAGCCTTGCGCGCGGAACTCCGCCGCCTCTCTGGCGCGCTCGGTCTGCATACGGCTGTAAACCCGCTCCGAAATCTGCCTTGGCAGATCGGCGCGGCGGATGCGGACGTCGACCGCTACGATGCCGAGGCGGGAGCCTTCGGCTTCGACCTGATCCCTGATCCGCGCCATCAGACTGGCGCGGTCGTCGCGCACGATCTGGGTGAGATTGGCTTCGCCGAGCACGCGGCGCACCGCCGAATTCAGCACGAAGCCGAGCTGGCTGTTGGCGCGCTCGATGGTGCCGACCGTCTGGTAAAATTTCAGCGGATCGACGATGCGGTAGCGCAGGAAGGAATCGACCTCGATGCGCGTATTGTCGGAGGCGAGAACCTCCTGCTTCGGCGCTTCAAGGTCGAGAATGCGGTTGTCGAGGTAAACGACGTTCTCGATGAACGGAATTTTGAAGTGCAGTCCCGGTTGGGTCACGAGGCCGCGGCCGGCGACCGGCTCGCCGAAGCGCAGCACCAGAGCCTGCTGCGTCTGCTGGACGGTGAAGAGGGATCCGGTCGCAAGGACGAGCAGGATGACGGCGGCGGCGATGATCGCGAGAGCGGAGACGCTTCTCATTTATGCGCTCCCTCGGTCGCCTTGCCGGTGAGCGCGCTTAAGGGCAGGTAGGGGACGACGCCGGAGCGGTCGCCATCCTGATCGACGATGACCTTGTCCATGCCGCCGAAGACGCGCTCCATGGTCTCGAGATACATGCGTTCGCGGGTCACGCCGGGCGCCTTCTTGTATTCGTCGTAGATTTTGTCGAATCGCGCGGCCTGGCCGGTCGCCTCGGCGACGGTCTGCAGCCGATACCCTTCGGCTTCCTGAATGGTCGCGGCGGCCTTGCCTCGCGCCTCCGGCACCACGCGATTGGCGTAGGCTTCCGCCTCGTTGCGCATGCGGTTCTGATCCTGCTGCGCTGCGGTCACGTCGCGGAAGGCGGCGATGACCTGCTCCGGCGGATCGACCGACTGCAACTGCACCTGCAGGACCAGCACGCCCGCCTTATATTGGTTCAGGATGCGCTGCATGAGCTCCTGCACGGCGGGCTCGATGACTTTGCGCTCGGCGGTCAGAATGCGCTGAATCTGGCTGCGGCCGATGACTTCGCGCATCGCGCTTTCGGCAACGGCCTTCACCGTTTCTTTCTGGTTTGCGATATTGAAGGCGTAATCCTCCGGCCGCACCGGATCGATCTGCCAGATGACCACGAATTTGACGTCGGCGATGTTTTCGTCGCCCGTCAGCATCAGGCTTTCCTCGGGGAGATCGACCGAGGTGCGCATGTCGGGCCGGTAAGTGAAGCCGACATTGATGGTGCTGCGCGTGGTGACGGGGAGCTTTTCGACCTCGCCGATCGGAAACGGCAGATTATAGTTGAGGCCCGGCCCGGTCTTGCCGGTGTAGCGGCCGAAGATCTTGTTGAGGCCGACTTCGCTCGGCGCGACCGTATAGAAGCCCGACAACAGCCAGACGCCAATGCCGATCAGCGCCAAGGCGAGAATGCCGCGCCCGCCGGTAAAGCCGCCGCCGGAGCCGGGCATCCAGCTTTTGATCCGCTCCTGTCCGCGCCGCAGCAAATCCTCGAAATCCGGCTGCTGCGGGGAACTCGGTTTTTGTCCCCACGGTCCGCTGGGTTTCCACGAACCGCCGCCACCGCCATCACTGATCCACGGCATGAAACCTCATTTGTGCATATTTGAAGACCGCCCTTTATAGGAGCGCGCCCGCGCCAGCACAAATCGGAGCCACGGCCGCCCGGCGCTGGAGCCGAGGCGAACGCCGGTTCATTACGTAAATTTAAACTTCCGCTCGAAGCGGACGAAGGCGAATTTTGCTTCGTCTCCTGCCTGCGGCTCGGGGGTAAGCCGCTCCGTCTCGATCCAGTCGGACCAATTGACGGCGGGAAACAAAGCGTCGCCCGGCGGCGAGGCCTCGACCAACGTCAGATACATGCGCTCGACGCAGGGCAGCAGCGCGGCATAGAGTTCGCCGCCCCCGGCGAGGATGATCTCATCGGCGCCCATAGCCGCGGCGCGGGCTTTGGCAAGGCTCAGCGCCTCTTCGAGGCTGAAAGCCAGATGCACCCCTGCGGGCGCGGCGAAATCTTTGTCGCGCGTCACAACGATCGTCTCGCGGCCCGGCAAAGGGCGCCCGATCGAAGCGAATGTCTTGCGCCCCATCAGCAGCGGCTTGCCCCAAGTCAGCGTGCGGAACCGCTTGAGGTCGCTCGGCAGCCGGAAGGGCAGGCGATCGCCGGCGCCGATGACGCCATTTTCACCGAGCGCCGCGACAAGCGCGAGAGCGGCGCTCATGGTTTTGGCGCGCCGGCGCCAAGGCGCAAGAGCGCCTCGTCCTCCACGCGGCAGATGCGCCATTGATCCATCAGCGTCGCGCCCATGGATTTGTAGAAGCGGATCGACGGCTCGTTCCAGTCGAGCACGGACCATTCGAAACGGCCGAGATTTTCAGCGACGCAAAGGCGCGCGACATGTGCGAGAAGCGCCTTGCCGCAGCCTTTGCCGCGAAAGGCCGGGCGCACGTAAAGATCTTCCAGCCAGACGCCATGGCGGCCGCGAAAGCTCGAAAAAGTGTAGAACCAGAGCGCGAAGCCGGCCGCTTCCCCATCCCATTCGGCGACAGCGGCGAAAACGCGCGGCGCGTCGCCAAACAGCGCAGCGAAGATGTCCTGCTCGCCGGCATGCATTTCGGCGGATAGATGCTCATAGTCCGCGAGCTCGGCGACCAGGGAAAGAATCAGCGTGCAATCCTCCGCTCTCGCGGGGCGGATTCTTGCGCGCGGGTTGTTCAAAGCCATGAGGTCAGACGCTCCGTTTGGCGCGGGGGCCGAAGAAGATCGCAAGGCCCGCCCCGACGATGAGGCAAGAGCCGATAATTGTCCGCAGCGTCGGAATTTCCGCAAAAATCACGACGCTGAACAGGCTCGCCCAGAGCAGCGCCGTATAGCCGAAGGGAGCGATGACATTGGCGGGCGCCGCCGCAAAGGCGCGAATGATGCAGAAATGGCTGGCCACTCCGAGGACGCCGAGCAGCGTCATCAAGGCGAGATCGCCGGGCGTCGGCCTCACCGCGACGAAGGGCAGAAACAGCGCGCAAAACACGGTTCCGGCGATGGCCGTGTAAAACAACGTCGTCAGCGGCGCGTCAGCCGTGCGCAAAAAGCGCGTGGCGATCTGATAGAGCGCATTGGTCAGCGCCGCCATTAAAGGCAAAATCATCAGCGCCGAGACGCTAAACCCGGCGCCGACGACGATAATCCACACGCCCGCGAGGCCGATGAAGACGCTGATCCAGCCTGTCAACGAAACTTTCTCGTGGAGGACGACGATCGAAAGCGCGGTCACCAGAACAGGCGCGACCCAGACCACTGCGGAAAAATCGAGGAAGGGCATGATTTTCAAGGACAGCATGCCAAACAGCGTATTGGCGAGCAGGAAGCTCGACCGGGTGAGCTGAAGCGCGGGCCGGCGGGACCGCAGCAGCCGCGGCGCGCGCAGGGCGAGAAAAGCGCCGACAAGGGCGAAATGGACGAAATAGCGTCCGAAGGCGATTTCCGTCGCCGGATAATGGGCGAGCAGGATGCGGGCCGTCGAATCCTGGCACACAAACAGGAGCGTCGTCAGCAGCATCCAGAGAATGCCGGAGGCAATCGAAGCGCTGGCGCCGGGAATCGGCGTCAAGCCGGGCAGATCGCTCTGCGTGGATGCTGAAGGCGCCATGGACCTCGACCGCGGCGGCAGAAGCCGCCGCTTCACGCCTATAGCTCATTGCGCCGCCGGCTGAAAACGCCGCGCCTGCGTCAAACCGCGACAGGCGCCTTGATCACCGGATGAGGGTCGTAATTTTCGAGGCTGAGATCCTCGAAGCGGATATCAAACAGCGATTTGACGTTGCCGTTGATGCGCAGCCTGGGCAGCGGCCGCGGATCGCGCGAAAGCTGCAGCTTCGCCTGGTCGATGTGATTGAGATAGAGATGCGCGTCGCCGAACGTGTGCACAAAATCGCCCGGCGTGAGCCCGCAGACGGAGGCGACGAGTTCAGTCAAAAGCGCATAGCTGGCGATATTGAAGGGCGCGCCCAAGAAGGCGTCGCCGGACCGCTGGTAGAGCTGCAAGTCGAGCCGCCGCGTTCCCGTCGAATCGTCCCGCACGTTGAACTGGAACAGGCAGTGGCATGGGGCCAGCGCCATCGCCGGCAGGTCGGCCGGGTTCCAGGCCGAGACGAGCAGCCGGCGCGAAAAAGGATCGCGCTGGATCTCATCGATCACATTGGCGATCTGGTCGATCGTGCGTCCGTCCGGCGCCTGCCAGGACCGCCATTGCCGTCCGTACACGGGGCCGAGATCGCCGCTGTCATCGGCCCATTCGTCCCAGATGCCGACGCCATTGTCCTTCAGATAGCCGATATTGGTGTCGCCGCGCAGGAACCAGATCAGCTCATGCACGATCGACTTCCAGTGCAGCTTCTTTGTCGTCACCAGGGGAAAGCCGGCGCCGAGGTCAAAGCGCATCTGATAGCCGAAGATCGAAAGCGTGCCGGTGCCGGTGCGGTCCGGTTTGCGGACGCCCTCGCGCAGGATCTTGTCGATGAGATCGAGATAGGCCTGCATGGTCCGATCCTTCGTTGTGGATTCGCCCCGCGGATAGCACGATCTAGCTGGGCCCGGCGGGCGCATCAAGCTCGGCGGCCGGCGCAGCGCCGGTGCGTAGCGGGGAAAAGCCTGTCCTCTGCGGAAAATGCGCCGACCGCGTCGAAGGCTTTGTAATTTGGGCGTTTCACTCTATATTCAATGTGCCGCCTCAAAGCGGCTATGGCGATAAACGACGTCGGAATAAGCTCTTTGGACCCGGGGGCGGTACCCGGCGCCTCCACCCAAGCCCGTCGCGATGATTTGCGGCGGGCTTCGGCGGGGGCGAAATAGGTTCGACAGGGAGTGTAAAGGACTGTCTTTTGCCCGGCATTGTACCGCCGTTATCGGGCTATTCTTATAGTTGCCAATGACAACTATGCTCCGGTCGCCGTCGCCGCGTAATGCGGCGTTAGCACCGAAATCAAGTCCTTGGGGGTAGCACTTCAAGGCGGGGCTCGGAGGCGCCTGGCAACAGAAGCCTCCACTTTCTTTTTCTCCCATTTTTGTTTAAGGCAGATGCCTACGTTTGTGTTCGTCACGGGAGCATGACGCCGAAAAGTCGCAGGCTTTTCGGAGGCGCGTCATTTTTCTGACTCTTGGAATCGAGCACATGTGCGATTTTGAATCGATTCAACCCAAAATCTTCAGGAAAAAAGATGTCATGCCGGGGGTTCGATGGCCGCTGATCTGATCCGGTATGATATTCTTGTGCAGGAGGCGCTGCGCGGAGTCGTCCGTAAAGTGCTCGCCGATATGGCGCGCGAAGGATTGGTCGGAGAACATCATTTCTACATCACCTTCCGCACCAACGGGCGCGGCGTGCGGCTGTCCGCGCGCATGCGAGAACTCTATCCCGAGGAGATGACGATTATCCTGCAGCATCAATTCTGGGATCTGTCGGTGTCGGAGCACGCATTCGAGGTCGGGCTTTCGTTCAAGAACGTTCCCGAGATGCTGCTCGTGCCTTTTGACGCCGTCACCCGATTCTCTGACCCCGCCGCAGGCTTCGATCTCGAGTTCAAGCTGGATGAGGCTGTGGAGACGAGCGCCAACGACGCCGGATCGCCTGTCGAGGGAGATGCTCCCGCGCTTTCGCTTCCGGAGAAGGCGTCGCTGCAAGGCGCCGAGTCAGATGCAAAGGTCATAAAAGAAATGAACGTTACCTCAGCAGGCGAAGACAAGATCGTTTCAATCGACAAATTCCGTAAGAAGACCTGATGCCCAATATCGTCAACCTGCGACTGTTCCGGAAGAGGCGCGCGCGCGAAGACGCAGCGGACGCCGCGGAGCATGCGCGCGTGAGGGCAGGGCTCGCCAAGACCGAGCGGAGCGCCGCCGAAAGGCTGTGCGCCCAGGCGAAACTGCGGCTCGACGGTCATCTGCTGGAGCATCTTTCGCTCGAACCGGTTCGGTCCGACGGAGGAGATCCGACCAAGGTGGTGTGCAGCCGATCCATCGGCGCCCGGACGACGGGTCCGGCGGATGACGCCGCCGCCCGATGAGCGCCGCGCCGCTCGATGAGGGCGCGCGCGATCTGCGCTCCAACGTCAAACATTCCTTGACCATCGCTGGGCATAGAACGAGCATTTCGCTCGAACGCGCCTTCTGGGAGCGTTTGAAGCGGATCGCGGCCGAACGCGGCTCCTCGCTTGCCGCCTGCGTCGCAGAGATCGACGCCGCGCGCGGCAGCGCCAATCTATCCTCGGCGATCCGCGTCTATATTCTTCAGTCGGCGCTTTCGCCCGAAGCTGGCGAATAATCGAGGATTACGGCGCGGCCGATTCCGCGGGCTTCGGCGCCGCCGCTGCTTCGGCCGCCGCCTCGTCGCGCTCGGCTTGCCGGCGGCGCTCGGACAGCAGACGCTGATAGAAGAACGCCCGTTCATGAATGTCGAATTCATAGGCCTCGATGCGCGCGATCTCGCGCTGGATCGCGCGGTTCGCCAGCGCGTTGGCGAGCGCGGCCGCGTCGATTTCGACCGAGGGCGCGCCAGCGAGCCCCTTAATCGTCGCCACGATCTGCGGCGGCGCGCCGCTCCATCCCTTCGGCGGCGCCGGATCGACGAGCGTCAGGCGTTGCGTTAGCAACGCGCGGCGGAAGTCGAACGAGGCGGAAAATCCCGACTGATCCGGTTGTGGCGGCTTTGACGCCAGCGTCAGCACGCCGGAGGCGATCGCGATGTCGAAAGCTCTGTCGCCCGCCTGCAAATCGCCGCGCTTCAATTCGCTCGCAAGGGCCGCCGCAATCTGTTTTGCGCCGAGCTCATGGCCGTCCTCATCGAATTTGGCGACAATCCGGGGCAGGGCGCCGGGATCGATGCGGGGGATGACAAGATCGGCGATTGCGGTTTTGCCTGAGCCGGCGACGGCGCCCGCGAGCCCGTCCGCGCTTCTGCCGCTCCCGGCCGCCTCGATCGAGGCGTCGAGACGCCCGCGCGCTGAGGGCAGATCGAGCGCTACATTTTTCAGATCGAGCCGCGTTGCGAGCGAGGCTTCGGAGCCTGATCGGCGCAGCTTGAGATCGCCGGACGCCTGCCCGCCAGCGAGATCGAGAGTGAAGTCTTCAAGGTCGAGACGCCCCTGCGACATGACCAAAGTCGCTTTGAGATTTTTGCCAAGGCCGGCGCCGGGCGCGAGCGGTGCGCCGAGCGGAGCTTCCCGCGCCGTCAGCGCGATGCGTGCGCTCGGCAGATCAAACGCCGGCGGCGCGAAAGCGAGGCTTGACCAGAGAGCGCCGCCCTTGGCGGGTTCGGGTGGTCCGAGCACGAGGGCGAATAGCGCCGCCGCAGGCAGCCTGTCCGCCGCGAGGTCGCCGATGAGTCGCGGTTGCGCTTTGGCGTCATAGGCAAGCGAACCGGCAAAGGACGACCCGGCGATATTAGCCTTGAGGCTATCGAGTTTCACCTCGCGCGCCGTCAGCGTCAGATCGCCCGAGACGGCGGCCGGGGTCTTCGCGGCAAAATCCGGAAAAACAAGGCCTGCCGCCCGCAAAAAAGGCGCGGCGTCGGGCGCCGTGAAGGAAATTGCTCCGATCGCGGAAGGGTCAAAAAGATCGGCTCCGACGCGCCCGTCGAAGCTCAATCGGGCTTGGCCGAGGACGGCCGAAATCACCGCGGCCTGTGTCGCCTCATGGGGCGAGCCGCGCGCCTTCAGCTCGATATGGGCGCGGCCGGGATTGTCGGCCGCAGTGGCGGCAAGCCCGGCAAGGCGCATGAGCGGCAGGCTGTCGCGGGCGTCGAGGATAGCGGATAGCCTCAGCTCCTCGCCCTTGTCCGGATCGCCATTGATTGTCGCGGCGATCGTCGCGCCGCCGATCGATCCTTTCGCGGTGAGTGTTTTCAAGGCGAAAGCCGACTGCCTCTGCGCGGCTTCGGCAAAGAGTTTGAGATCGACCGGCGTCAGCGCGTCCGCCCGCGACAGCAGGGCGTTCGCCGGGGCCCCTGGAGCGATTTTCGCCAAGGCCGCCGCTATCCCGAAACCACGCGGCGCGCTCAGCACGGCGTCGAGGCGGGCGTTCTGGCTGGACAGCAGTCCGCTCGCGGCGGCCATCGCCCCATCCGGTCCCTCGAAAGTCAATTGATCGAGCTCAATGCGATCGCCTGTCTTGTTGATCGAAAGACCGAGCGCGCCCGCCGGGGCGAACGCGCCGAAACGCACGGCGGCGGCCTCGAATTTTAGCGACCCGTCGAGGTCGCTCACTGCGCGCGACGCGGCGCCCCCTGCATAGGCGTTGGCGACAGCCGCAAGGTCGAGGGAGCGGGTGGAAAGATCGGCCTCGATGCGCGCCGGCCTTGTGGCGAGCTTGCGCCAATAAGACAATTGACCTGAAAGATGTGAATCATCGAGCGCAAGGTCGAGATCGCGCAATTCAATCGCCTGCGATGTAATGCGCGTCGCAGCGCTGAGATCGATTGCAGAAAAGGCAATGTCGTCGAAAGCCCCGCCCATTGGCCATGGCGCTGCCGCCGCTTGCGCGCCAAAGGCCCGCTCGAACCAGGGCTTCAGCCAGCCTGCATCCTCCGTGCCGGCGCTGAATTTACCGTCGAATTCAGGCGCCCCGCCGAAGCGCGCCGCGCCATCAACGAAGAGCCGGGAGCTTTTCGGTCCGCGCGCCTCGAGGCGCAGCCAGACGCCCGGCGTCGCGCCGGGGTCCTCGGCCTTCTTGCCAAACACGATATTGGCGCCAATGTCGGCGAAACCGGCCCCGCCCCAGGTCAGCGCCTTGGCTTTGTAATTCACGACGAACGGCAAAGGAGGCGGCGGAAGCGCGGCCAGCTCCGCTGCGGCCCGGCCGCTGGAGAGAAGGTCCACGTCGACCCGGTCGGAAGACAGCGTCAGGCTCGCCTTAGGAGCCCCCGAAAAATCAAGCTCCCCTACGCCCTTTGCCGTCGCCGAGTTGGGCTCCTCGCCGAGCGTCGCTTCGATCTCGTCAAACGCCGCTCGTTGCGGCGTCAGCGTCAGTTGGCTCAGCGTCCGCAAGGCGGGGTCGGCGCTTTGCAGCCGCAGCGCCCCGGCGAGCTTTTGCGCCTCGGGCGTTAATGTAAGGCCGCCCTCGAAGGACAGCGCGCCGCGTGACGGCGCCTCCGCCGAAAGCTTCAGCTTCATCTCGCCGGCTTCGGCCGCGCCGGTCAGAAACTGAAAGGAAAACCGTCCGTCTGGGAGAGGCGCCGAGCCATGGCCTTTGAAGGGGCCGTAAAGCGATCCGGCTTCCGCTTCAAGATCAAGGCCGCCGAGCTCAAAGCGGCGGTTTCGCGTCGGATCGTCGATGAGAAGCGAGCCGCCCGTCGCCTTGATCCGCTGAAACCGCACGTTTCGGGCCAAAGGGCTGTCTTTTAGCGTGAGCGCCGGCGCTCCGTCTGGGCCAAGCGAAACCTCAAGGCGGGGGTTCTCGATTGCCGCCTCGACAAATTCCACCTCGCCGCGCAGCAAGGGCGCAAAAGCGATTTCGAGCCGCATTTTGCTGGCGGACGCGCGCCAGGACGCGGGGCCCTCCGGGCCTTTGACGGATATATCGCCAACGACAAAATAGGGTGTCGGCAGCAGCTTCAGGTCGATTGGACCAGCAATTTCCGTCTGCCTCCCGATCGCCGCGCTGAGCCGCGATTGGATCAAGCCGCGCTCCGCGCTCCAGTCGACGAGATAGGGGCCGACGAGCGCCGCGGTGAGAACGAGGATCACGCCTATGGCGAAGACGGTCAGGCTATCGCGCAAATCGGTCTCGTCGTTCGGGAAGCCGGATTGATCCTGTCCGATATAGGCAAAGACGGGCCGCGTCTCATCCAAATTCAGCGCATCCATCCGGGTCAGAAAGCCCATGCGGGGCTCCATTCATCCTCGCCTCGACAGGGGAAGCCTCAGGCCCCACATTGGGACATCAGCAGGATCTGCGGGCCTGGGCAGCGTCCCGCCTTATGCTCTTGAGCCGCCGCGATATAAGTTAGCGCGACAAGCTGAAATGATTCGGGGCGGGCGCCGCGCGCCGCCCGAACGCCGCAACGCCTTCGGAGCCGCAAAAATTTGACCGATCCTTTTTCGCTCTCCGAGACCGATGCGCCGGCGCCGCAGCCCGGCGGCATCGCCGCGCGCGCTCGGGCGGCGGCGGGCGGACGGCGCTATCTCGACGGTCTGAACCCTGAGCAGCGCGCCGCCGTCGAGGCGATCGACGGTCCGGTTCTCGTGCTGGCCGGCGCCGGCACGGGCAAGACGCGCGTGCTGACGACGCGCATCGCCCATATTCTCGCCGAGGGCCGGGCGCGCGCGCATGAAATTCTCGCCGTGACCTTCACCAATAAGGCCGCGCGCGAAATGCGCGACCGCGTCGCCCTTCTCGCCGGCCCTGTGGGCGAAGGCATGCCCTGGCTCGGCACCTTCCACGCCATTTCGACCAAGATCCTGCGCCGCCACGCCGAACTCGTCGGGCTGAAGTCGAGCTTTACCATTCTCGACACGGACGATCAGATTCGCCTCCTGAAGCAGGTTCTGAAGGCCGAAGACATCGACGACAAGCGCTGGCCGGCGCGCTCGCTCGCCTATCAGATCGACGCGTGGAAAAATCGCGGCCTCGATCCGGCCCATGTTCCAGCCGGGGAGGCGGCTGCTTTCGCCAATGGCAAGGGCGGCCGGCTCTATGCGCTCTATCAGGAGCGCCTCAAGATCCTCAACGCGGCCGATTTCGGCGATCTACTGCTCGAAACCTTGCGGCTCTTCAAGGAAAACCCCGACGTCCTGAAGCAGTATCAGGACCGCTTCAAATATATGCTCGTCGATGAATATCAGGACACCAATACGGTCCAATATCTCTGGCTGCGGCTGCTGGCGCAGGGCCGACACAATGTCTGCTGCGTTGGCGACGACGACCAGTCGATCTATGGCTGGCGCGGCGCCGAGGTTGATAATATTTTGCGGTTTGAGAGCGATTTTCCCGGCGCGAAGGTGATCCGGCTCGAACGTAATTACCGCTCGACCGGGCATATCCTCGCTGTCGCCGCCGGCCTCATCGCGCATAATCAGGGTCGGCTCGGCAAGACGCTATTCACCGACGACGAAGCCGGGCTGATGCCGACGGTCACCGGCGTCTGGGATTCGGAAGAAGAGGCGCGCGGGATCGGCGAGGAGATCGAGCAACTGGCGCGCAAGGGCCACGCTTATGACGAGGTCGCGATCCTCGTGCGCGCCTCGTTCCAGATGCGCGAATTCGAGGAGCGCTTCATCACGCTCGGGCTGCCCTATCGCGTCATCGGCGGCCCGCGCTTTTATGAGCGCGCCGAAATCCGCGACGCGCTCGCCTATCTCCGCTGCGTCGCCCAGCCGGCCGATGATCTCGCCTTCGAACGCATCTACAACACGCCACGGCGCGGCCTTGGCGAGAGCACGCTGCAACAGCTGCATGAATATGGCCGGCTGCAGCGGGTTCCGCTCATCGAGGCCGCGCGCTTCATGATCGAAACCGATGAGATCAAGCCGAAGCAGCGCCAGGCTTTGCGCGATCTTCTGGCGAATTTTTCGCGCTGGGCTTCGCTGATCGGCGAGAAGCCGCATGGCGAACTCACAGAAATGATTCTGGAGGAATCCGGCTATACCGACATGTGGCGCAAGGACCGCACCGCCGAGGCGGCGGGACGGCTCGAAAATCTGAAAGAGCTCGTCCGCGCCATGGAAGAGTTTCCGGACCTTGCCGCCTTCCTCGAACATATTTCGCTGGTGATGGAGGCCGAGACGAAGGACGCCGGCCCCCGCGTCTCGATCATGACCTTGCACGCGGCCAAGGGCCTCGAATTCGAAACGGTTTTTCTGCCCGGCTGGGAGGAGGGGCTGTTTCCGCATCAGCGCTCGCTCGATGAATCCGGCAGGGCGGGGCTCGAGGAGGAGCGCCGCCTCGCCTATGTCGGGATCACGCGCGCAAGGCGGCGTGCGAAAATCTATTTCGCCACCAACCGCCGCATCCATGGCCTGTGGCAAACGACGATTCCCTCACGATTTCTCGATGAGCTTCCGCCCGATCATGTCGAGGTGGTCGAGGCGGCGACGGGCGCGGCCTATGGCGGCTATGCGCAATCGCGCTTCGCCAATATGGATAGTTTCGGCTCGACCTATGGCACACCCGGCTGGCGCCGTGCGCAGCGCCGCACGGAGGAGACGCGCGCCGAAAGCGGCGCCTCAAGCGGCGGCGGCTTTGCGCGCAAAACGTCGCAACGCGGGCCGATGCAGATCGAGGGCGAATTGATCGCAAAATCGAGCGCGTCATCGGCCTTTGCAAAGGGCGCGCGCGTATTCCACCAGAAATTCGGCTATGGCGCAGTGGCCGCGGTCGACGGCAACAAGCTGACGGTGGATTTCGACAAGGCTGGACGCAAAATGGTGTTGGAGAGCTTTGTCGAGGCGAAGGGGTGATCGTGGAGAAAACGACGGCGCAATAAGCGCCGCCGTTCCCCGTTGTTCGATGCCTAGTGTCCGCGGCGGCGATCGACGTGCTTGTCGATCCAGTCGAGCACCACATCCGCGACGTCGAGGTTGTTCTTGTCGATCATCATCATGTGGCTGTTGCCGCGGATTCCGATGTCAGGCAAATGAATGAAGGTGATGTCGCCGCCGGCCTGTTTGATCGCCTTTGCATAGGCCTGACAATTGTTGAAGCTGCTGACCCAGCTTCCCACAAGATGATCGCCATACATGACCAGCTGCGGAATGGTCGCGAGGATCTTGATTTGAGCGGGCGTCAACGGCAGCGTGCTGGGGTTGGTCGTGGTGCACGATCCGCCCGGCTCGATGGAGACCATTCCCTTGATGTTGGCGGTGCTGACGAGCGCCGCGTTTTGCGGGAAGAATCCGGATTCCGAATGGCCGATGATCACGGCGCCGCCGGCCTTGATAGCCAGCGCGGAGAGGTTGTTATAAGTGGGATTTGGCGTCGGCGGGAAGTCGGGACCGAGGAAGCCATTCAGGTCCGGGATCATCTGCTTGTAGAATTCGTCCACATATTTGACCGGGAATTTTTCATCCGGATAGGGAACGCCTACAGTCGCGCCAAAGCGGAATGATGTGTAGGCGTCCTCGTGGCCGATCGCAAGGATGAATGGAATATCCTTGGCGGTTTTCCCGTCGAGCCCGAGTTTGATCTCGTTCAGGATCGTCGGATCGAACCCGGAGCGTCCGCGCGAAACCTGATCCGGCAGAAAGACGGCGTGCTTGTTGCGGACGAAATATTCATCCCATCCCTGTCGGCCGTCGGGCGTCTCCTGCCATGATTTCGCGCTGAGGCAACAGCCGTGAATCATGATCACAGGCGTTTTCGACTGCCCGGACACTTTCGGATACATGTATTGCACATACATCTGGTTGATTGTGATCGTGCCGGCGCCGGGCGCGCCTGAGGTGACGGCGTCCGTCACGCGGTTCTCGCCGCCGACGAAAAAGCTGCCCTGCGACATCAGGACCAGCGGCTCCCGGCCATTATAAAATTGCGCAGAGGCGCGAGAAGCGCCTGCAAAGCTCGACGCCATTAGCGCCGCCGCGACCGCGACGCCCTTTGTAAGACCGGCAGATTTGGACATTTTTTCCCCATAGGCGCGCGCTCGCTCCAACTTTGGCGAGCGGCTTTGTTATGAGGGCGATGCAAAGTGGCGCCCCGCACGGTTCGTGTCAATGCGAGCGGAGCGGGTTTTCAGATTGGCGTTACGCTGACGCGAAACGCTAAGGCCTCGGCCCCAGGCCGCCGAATGGCGCGCCCCTTGGCGGCTCCAGCGGCGGCGCTTCGGGCGCGGGCGTCCGTATGGGGCCTCGCGGCTGCCTCGGATCGCGCAGCGCGCGCATCGCCGCAAGTTCAGCACGGTGCGCGAAAACGACAGCGACGCCGGCCTCGCAGGTCGACTGGAACGACGTCGCCGCGGCGTCTTTGCGCTGCGCAAAACGGCGGGCGCAGGAATCGCGCGCCGCGTGATAGGCCTTGAAGGTCGGCTCATCGAGCGCCGGCACGAAAATCTTCTCGCATTTGTCCACCACGATCTGAGCGAATTTTGCGTCACCATTGGTATTGGACCGGCAGACATTCATGATTTCATAGGCCTGCGCGCAGCTTGGAGCGTCCTGCGCCGCCTGCGCAATCAGCGCGGGATCGCGGTCTTCGACGGGGCATTTGACGAGCGTCTGGCCGTGTGAAAGCGAGGCTGCAACGAGAAAAAGCAGCGCGGCCAAGGGCGCGCTCTTTGATATTGGCGTCATCATCTAGCCGAACAGTTTTGCGACGGCGGCCGATAGATCGTCTTCGATCGACGTCGGCGGCTCGGCAAGACGTTCCTCCTGGCCCGGACGATATTTGCCCGTGCGCACCAGGACGCCCATCAGCCCGGCGGCCATGGCGCCGCCGACATCCGATTCCGCGTCATCGCCGATCATTGCGACATCTTCCATATCGAGCCCCATACTTTCCACCGCGAGCTTGAAGAAGGCGGGCGCGGGCTTGCCGAGCACCAGCGGTTTCTTGCCCGAGGCAAATTCGAGCGCCGCGACGAAAGGCCCGGCGTCGAGGCTGAGATCGCCGTCAGAATCGAGAAAATTCCGGTTGTTGGCTAGGGCGAAGAATTCGGCGCCATGCAGAAGGGCGCGAAAGGCGCCGTTCAGCGATTGATACGAGAACGCCTCGCCGGCGTCTCCGACCACGACGGCTGTTTGTCCTTGTTGCGGCAGGCCGGTAAAATCCTCGCCAAGGTCGGGATGCACGATCAGGAGCGGCGCGAGGCCGCGCTCGGTGAGGAGATCGCGGGCGATGCGCGCCGGCGTGAAAATCTCGCCGTCTGCGATCTCGAGCGGCAAGCGGCGCAGATCCTCGAGGATGCGGCGGCGCGGGCGGCGCGTGGTGTTCGTCACAAATCGGACCGGAATGTCGCGCTCGCGCAGGCGGCGCACCGCCTCGATCGATCCCGCGATGGGCCGGGCGCCGACGCAAATGACGCCGTCGATGTCGAGAAGAACCCCGGCGGGCGTTTTGGCGATGAGGCTCTGGGCTGGCGGCACATGCGCCTCTTGTGTCTGGCAGATCGGCGCTTTTCGGCGGTTCCGGCGCGAAAATAGCAATTTACGGCGATGCAGCAATTGCGCCCGTTCGACCGGCGCTTTTTATGTCATGGATGTTCAAATAGATATCGGGATAAGCTGCCGACGTCTTATCCTCAATATGAAGGCTTTCCGCGCGCCATGGCCGACGACGACACGCCGGAACAGATTGACCAGCTGCTGACGAGCCCTCAGCTTGCAGAGGCGCTCGAAAGCGAGCAGTTCCGGCGCTTTCTCGATCAGGCGCCGATCGCGCTCGTCGCCTCCGACATGCGCGGCGAGGAACGCATCGTCTACGCCAATCCGGAGTTCGAGAAAATCTCCGGCCAGTCGCCGAGCGAACTCGAAGGCCAGCCGTGGAGCGCCCTGCGCGGACGCATGATCGAGTCGAACGTCGCCCTCGGCGAGGCCATCGTCGCCGGCGCCGACTATCTCGGCAGCTCTGCGATCGAGCCGCCAGGGGCCGAGGTGACGATCATCGATATCTATGCAAATGTCATCGAAGATGACGACGGAGCCGCCATCTTCCGGCTCGCTTCCTTCGCGCCCAACCGCGCCGCGCAGGAAAGCGACCGCGAGGCTCTCGCCAATCAGCTGCGCGACAAGGACATGGCGCTGAAAGAAATTCAGCACCGCGTCCGCAATAATCTGCAGATGATCGCCGCTCTGATTCGATACGAGGCGCGGATCGCTGGCGATAGCGCGGCGCGCGGCCCGTTCGACAAGATCGCTGGCCGGATCGAGGCGCTTCAACTGCTTTATCGGTCCATGGCCGACGACGCGCTTGGGCAGGAAGTCGACCTTGGCTCCTATCTCAGTCAGATCGCCTCGCATGTCATGCGGGCGCACGCGCGCGAAGGCATCACTCTTGACCTAAAGGTCGACGCCTATCCGGTCTCCGTCAATGTCGCCATGCCGACCGGCCTTGTCGTCAACGAACTCATGACCAACGCGCTCAAACACGCCTTTGCCGAGCGCGAGGGCGGCACCATCTCGCTGCAATTTCACGTCGACGCCTCCGGGTGCCGTATCGAGATCTCCGATGACGGGCAGGGACTGCCAGAGGGCGTCGAATGGCCGAGGCGCGGCAAGCTCAGCGAATTGATCGTCCGCTCGCTTCGGCAAAACGCCGGGGCCCAGATGATCGTTGAATCCAAGCCCGGCGAGGGACTGCGGGTGATCATCATTTTTACGCGGCAGGCCGCCTCCGTCGAGGCTGACGCGTCGCAATCGGCCGCCGACTGAAGCGGCTATTTGGTCTCGGAGAGGCGCAGGATCTCGCGGCCGTCCGCGTCGCGCAGGAACAGCAGGCCGCGCTGCTCGTCGCGGGTCCATTGGCGCGCGTCGTCGAGCGCCTCGAAAAATTTCCGCTCCTGATCGCCGATGGCGCCGGGGCAGGCCATCCGGGTCGAGACCAGCGGCCCGAAGGCAATCGCGGCGCCGGCGATTTTGGCGGCGCCCTGGAATCGGTTGCATCCGCCGGAGCCGGACGCCCGTCCGGCGGGCGAGATGTCGAGAGTCGTTCGGCTCCGGTCGATCACGCCCGCGCCCCGGATGTCTTCGGCCAGCCAGGAGCCGAACGGGCCCTCCGGCGCCGCCGCGGCAAGGCGCAGCGCTGACAGCAGAAAGACGCTGGTCAAAGCGGCGACCTTGAAGATTGAGTGCGAGGCCAAGCAGATTCTTCCGAATTCGCCAAGATGAGTGGAATTTGAGTCTAGAGCGCGGCGGCGGCGGTTCACGCCCGACTTTAAATAATGCGGCTTTGCTTGTTTTTAGAGGTCGGGCGGCATAAGTTCCGCACAGAAATCATGCGCCGTCAGGCTTGAAACAGAGGTTCGCCGTGGGAAGTCTTTCGATCTGGCACTGGCTTATCGTTGGCGCGGTGGTATTGCTCGTTTTCGGGGGGAAGGGCAAAATCTCCGACATCATGGGCGATGTCGCCAAGGGCATCAAATCCTTCAAGAGGGGCCTCTCGGAGGACGAAGAAAAGGCCGAGGCCAAGCCTGTCGGCGAGCCTTCGCTGCGCAGCCTCGACCATCAGGGCGCCGGGGATCCTCTCAAGACGCCGGACGCCCGCAAAATCGGCTAAACCCTCCGAGCCGGAAACGGCCGGGCGGGAATGCGTGACGTGAAGCAGCAGTCGGTTCCGGCGCCGGCGCAGGTGCGCCGGGCTTCGGCGCGGGAATTTATGTGAGCGATCCTCCCGCATGTTCGATTTCGACGCCGGCAAACTCATCATCATCGCCATTGTGGCCCTGATCGTCATCGGCCCCAAGGATCTGCCGCGCGTCTTGCGCCAGCTTGGCCAGGCGGTCGGCAAAATGCGGCGGATGGCCAGCGAATTCCAGGGCCAGTTCATGGAGGCGATGCGCGAGGCAGACGTCGCGGACGCCAAGGCGGAAGTCGAAAAGCTCGCCAAGAGCGCACAGCTCGACACGCCTTTCGACCCTCTCGCCGATATCCGCAACGAGCTTAAGGGCGCGATCGACAAGCCGGCCTCCGCGCCGCTTGGCGGTCCGATCACGCCCGATCACGCCGCGCCCTCACTTACCGCGCCCGGACTTACAGCGATCGCCCCGGCGGCGGCCGGGTCGCTCGGCGTCCTGGGCGAGGCCGAGCCCGAGGGCGGACTGGCGCGCGATGAAAGACAGCCGGACGAAGCGCACGCGCCCTCGCCGCCGCGATCCGGCGAAGGGCTCGACGCCGAGATGCGGGCTCTGGCTGACGCGCTCAAGGCGGAGATCGCGGCCCCGGCGGGGGCGGGCGCGTCCTTGCAGCCTTTGCCTCACGATCCGGCCTCTTCCAGGGAGCCGGCGTCAAATGACAAGGCTTAAGCCTCGCCGCGCGGCCACGCCCCGGCCGCAGTCAGACCGGCAAAACTACAGAAAATTCCGCCAGGGACTTCAGCGCCTATGACCGACGCCGACATCGAGGCGACGAAAGCTCCTCTTCTCGACCATCTGATCGAGCTGCGCTCGCGGCTGATCAAGGCGCTGGTCGCCTTTCTCGTGATGTTCGTCATCGCCTTCTTCTTCGCCAAGGACATTTATAATGTGCTGCTTGAGCCCTATCAGCGCGTTGCGGGGCCCGAGGCGACGCTGATCTATACGGCGCCGCAGGAGTATTTTTTCACGCAGATCAGGGTCGCCCTGTTCACCGCGGCGTTTTTGTCCTGCCCGATCGTGTTCTCGCAGCTCTACGCCTTCGTCGCCCCGGGGCTTTACAAGCACGAGCGCCGCGCCTTTGCGCCCTATCTTCTGGCGACGCCGATCTTCTTCGCTTTCGGCGCGATTATTGTCTTTTTCATCGTGATGCCGAATCTGTTGCATTTCTTTATCGGAATGCAACAGGCGAAGGAGCCGGGCAGGGCTCAGATCGAGCTGTTGCCGCGCGTCAGCGAATATCTCTCGCTGATCATGACCTTGATCTTCGCCTTTGGCGTGACGTTTCAGCTGCCGGTGGTGATCACCTTGCTGGGGCAGGTCGGCATCGTCGATCAGGCGTTTTTGCGCGACAAGCGCCGCTATGCGATCGTGCTGGTCTTCATCATATCGGCGATCCTGACGCCGCCCGATATTTTTTCGATGCTCGCGCTTGCCGCGCCGGCGCTGCTTCTCTACGAGCTTTCGATCTTGGCCGTTGGCGTGATCCAGAAAAGGCAAGTCGCGGAGCGCGCAGCCGGCGAAACGCCCGGAAGCTAAGCGCAAGAACGCCCAAAGTTCCGTGCGAGCGAAGCGGTTCGCAAAGCGATCGCAATGGAAGAGGGCGAGCGGAGCGAGGGTTAGAGAATACGTCTCCGAACCACAATGGTCCAATACGGAGGCCCTCGCCCTTCGAGACGCGGGCTTCGCCCGCTCCTCAGCATGAGGGGCGTAGCAATGCGGAATCGAGTTTATGTACGATATCAAATGGATTCGCGACAATCCTGAGGTCTTCGATCAGGGGCGCAAGCGGCGCGGACTGGAGCCTCTCGCCGCGCGCCTGCTTGAGCTTGACGACGCCCGTCGCGGCGCAATCGCGAAATTGCAGGTGGCGCAGGAGCGCCGCAACGCCGCCTCCAAGGAAATCGGTCAGGCGATGGCCGCGAAGGATCAGGCGAAAGCCGACGCCCTCATGGCCGAAGTGTCCGCCTTGAAGCGCGACCTACCCGAACTTGAGGCGGCCGAGCGCGCCGCCGCGGCTTTGCTGGACAAGGCCTTATCCGAAATTCCCAATCTGCCGCTTGAAGAGGTTCCCTTCGGCCGCGACGAAAACGACAATCGCGAGCATCACACGTTTGGTGAGAAGCCGCGCTTTTCCTTCGACCCCGCCGAGCATTACGAGCTTGGCGAGACCTTGGGGCTGATGGATTTCGAGACGGCCGCAAAGCTGTCGGGCGCGCGGTTTGTGGTCAACAAGGGCCCGCTGGCGCGGCTGGAGCGGGCGCTTGGCGCCTTCATGCTCGACCTGCACACGGGCGAGCACGGCTATACTGAGGTCAATCCACCGATTCTGGTCCGCGATGACGCGATGTTCGGCACGGCGCAGCTGCCGAAGTTCGAAAATGACCAATTTTGGGCTCGTCCAGGGGCGCATCCTCTTTTGATCGATATGTTCGGTAGGGAAGAGGCTGAGGAAATGAAGAAAAACAGGCTTTGGCTCATCCCCACCGCGGAAGTCCCACTCACCAATCTCGTTCGTGAATCGATTCTCGACGAAAAACAGCTGCCCCTCCGCTTTACCGCCTCAACGCCCTGTTTTCGCGCCGAGGCCGGCTCGGCCGGGCGCGATACGCGCGGCATGATTCGCCAGCATCAGTTCACCAAGGTGGAACTCGTCTCAATCACGACGCCGGAACAGGCGCTGGCCGAACATGAGCGCATGCTCAGCTGCGCCGAAGAGGTGTTGAAGCGGCTGAAGCTGCCCTATCGCGTCGTCACGCTCTGCACCGGCGACATGGGCTTCGCCTCGCAAAAAACCTATGACATCGAGGTTTGGCTGCCGGGACAGGACCGCTACCGCGAAATCTCCTCCGTCTCGGTCTGCGGCGACTTTCAGGCGCGGCGGATGAACGCGCGCTATCGTCCCGAAGGAGCCAAGAACACGCGTTTCGTCCATACGCTGAATGGTTCGGGCGTCGCCGTCGGACGCGCGCTGGTGGCTGTTCTTGAGAATTACCAGACGGAGGACGGCTCTATTATTGTCCCGGACGCGCTGGCTCCCTATATGGGCGGGATCACCCGCATCGAAAAACCTGCGCTCGAAAGACCAAACTCGGAAAAACCGGTCTCGCGCGCATGATTTTCCTCTGCATGAGGGGTTGACGGGCAAGTCTGACCTCTCTAAGTTCCGCCCACCTCAGGCAGGCAGTAGGTTTTTGTGTTCAGGACGTCGCGTCCGGAACCTTTCGAAACCTAAACGCTGCCGGATCTAGCGACTGAAATGTCCAAAACGATCCTTGGCTCGCGCCTTGGATCTTTAGAAGCAAGACCGTGGTTTCGCCGCGGTCCTCTGCGCGCACCCAGCGCCGAAGGCCGGAACCGGCTCTTGGCGCTGACTTTTTCGCGTTTTTGCGCGCCAGCCGGCGGGCGGGCCGGAAATTCAGGCGAATTGCGCGGCTCCTTGCGGGGCGGCGCCGTTTGCCCTCTTTTGTTCGGGAAGACTTGAAGCATGCCGACGATCAGTCAGTTGATCCGCAAGCCGCGGCAGGAAAAAACCTACCGTGAGAAGGCCCGCCATCTCGGCGCGTCGCCGCAGAAGCGCGGCGTCTGCACCCGCGTCTATACGACGACGCCGAAGAAGCCGAACTCGGCGCTGCGTAAGGTCGCAAAGGTGCGTCTCACCAATGGCTTTGAGGTCATCGGCTATATTCCGGGCGAGGGCCATAATCTGCAGGAGCATTCGGTGGTTATGATCCGCGGCGGCCGCGTCAAGGATTTGCCCGGCGTGCGCTACCACATCCTGCGCGGCGTTCTCGACACCCAGGGCGTCAAGAACCGCAAGCAGCGCCGTTCGAAATATGGCGCGAAGCGGCCGAAGTAATTCGCCGCTTTGAGACGGCCGGCGCAAACAGCCGGCATGATGAATTAGACGTTTACCGGAGCCTACGATATGTCTCGCCGCCACAGCGCCGAAAAGCGGGAAGTCATCCCCGACGCAAAATTCGGGGACGTCATTCTCACGAAGTTCATGAACTCGATCATGTATGACGGCAAGAAGTCGGTCGCCGAGGCGATCGTCTATGACGCCTTCGACATTATCGAGCAGAAGGCCCGCACCGAACCGCTCGGCGTGTTCAAGCAGGCGCTTGAGAACGTCGCTCCGGCGATCGAAGTGCGCTCGCGCCGCGTCGGCGGCGCCACCTATCAGGTGCCGGTCGAAGTCCGCATGGAGCGCCGTCAGGCGCTGGCCATCCGCTGGATCATCACGGCCGCCCGCGGCCGCAACGACAAGACCATGGTCGACCGTTTGTCGGCCGAGCTGATGGACGCCGCCAACAATCGCGGCAACGCCGTCAAGAAGCGTGAAGACACGCACCGGATGGCGGAAGCCAACCGCGCCTTCTCGCATTACCGTTGGTAAGAGAATTAGCCTTCTTCTGAAGGGAATGGACTATGCCGCGCAGTCATAACATCGAGGACTACCGTAACTTCGGCATCATGGCCCACATTGATGCGGGCAAGACGACGACGACGGAGCGTATCCTCTATTATTCCGGCAAGTCGCATAAGATTGGCGAAGTGCACGACGGCGCTGCGACCATGGATTGGATGGAGCAGGAGCAGGAGCGCGGCATCACGATCACTTCGGCTGCGACGACCACCTTCTGGAACGGCAAGCGGCTGAACATCATCGACACCCCCGGCCACGTCGACTTCACGATTGAAGTCGAGCGTTCGCTGCGCGTGCTCGACGGCGCCGTATGTGTGCTTGACGGCAATCAGGGCGTCGAGCCGCAGACCGAGACCGTATGGCGTCAGGCCGATAAATATCACGTCCCGCGCATCGTGTTCGTCAACAAGATGGACAAGATCGGCGCCGATTTCTATCGCTGCGTCGACGAGATCAAGACCAAGGTCGGCGGCCGCCCGGTTTGCATCCAGCTTCCGATCGGCTCCGAATCCGATTTCAAGGGCATCATCGATCTCGTCCGCATGAAAGCAGTCGTCTGGCAGGACGAGGCGCTCGGCGCAAAATATAATGACGCCGAGATTCCCGCTGAGCTTCTGGCCAAGGCCGAGGAATACCGCCACATCCTGATCGAGACGGCGGTCGAACTCGACGACGACGTGATGTCGGCCTATCTCGACGGCGTGGAGCCGGACGAGGAGACGCTGAAGCGCCTCATCCGCAAGGCTGTCCGCTACATCACCTTCATTCCGATCCTTTGCGGCTCCGCCTTCAAGAACAAGGGCGTGCAGCCGCTGCTCGACGCGGTTGTCGACTATCTGCCCTCGCCGATCGATCGCGAGGCGATCAAGGGCGTCGACGTCGACACGGGCGAGGAAGTGCTGCGCATGCCGCGCGACGAAGATCCCTTCTCGATGCTCGCCTTCAAGATCATGGACGATCCTTTCGTCGGCACGCTGACCTTCGCGCGCGTCTACTCCGGCCATGTCGAATCCGGCACAACCGTGCTGAATTCGACCAAGGACAAGAAAGAGCGCATCGGCCGCATGCTGCTGATGCACGCCAACAATCGCGAAGACGTCAAGGAAGCCTATTCCGGCGACATCGTCGCGCTTGCCGGCCTCAAGGACACCCGCACCGGCGATACGCTGTGCGACCTCTCGAAGCCGGTCATTCTGGAGCGGATGGAGTTTCCCGAGCCCGTCATCGAGATCGCCATCGAGCCGAAGTCGAAGGCCGATCAGGAAAAGCTCGGCCTTGCGTTGGCCAAGCTCGCGGCCGAAGATCCGTCTTTCCGCGTTTCGACCGACCAGGAGTCCGGCCAGACAATCCTGAAGGGCATGGGCGAGCTCCATCTCGACATCAAGGTCGATATTCTGCGCCGCACCTACAAGGTCGACGCCAATATCGGCGCGCCGCAGGTCGCCTATCGCGAACGCCTCACCAAGCGCGTCGAGATCGACCATACGCATAAGAAGCAGACCGGCGGCACGGGCCAGTTCGCCCGCGTCATCATCGTCTTCGAGCCGAATGAGGCGGGCGCCGGAAACGTGTTTGAATCGAAGATAGTCGGCGGTTCGGTGCCGAAGGAATTCATTCCCGGCGTCGAGAAGGGCATCAACAGCGTCATGGGGTCGGGCATTCTCGCCGGCTTCCCGGTCGTTGACGTCAAGGCGACGCTCATCGACGGCGGCTTCCACGATGTCGACTCGTCCGTGCTCGCCTTCGAAATCGCGGCGAGAGCCGCGTTCCGCGAGGCGCTGCAGAAGGGCGGCTCGGTGTTGCTCGAGCCGATCATGAAGGTCGAGGTCACAACCCCGGAAGACTATACCGGCTCGGTCATGGGCGATCTGCTCGGCCGTCGCGGTCAGGTCCAGGGTCAGGACATGCGCGGCAATGCGGTTGTCATCAATGCGATGGTGCCGCTCGCCAACATGTTCGGCTACGTCAATCAGCTCCGGTCCTTCAGTCAGGGCCGGGCGAACTACACGATGCAATTCGATCACTATGAACAGGTCCCCGCGGGCGAAGCCGCGAAGGTCCAAGCGAAATACGCCTGAGCCGCGGTTGAAGCGCAAAGCGTTCTAGAGGAGCCACAAGATGGGCAAGGAAAAATTTCAGCGGAACAAGCCGCATTGCAACATCGGCACGATTGGTCATGTCGATCACGGCAAGACCTCGCTGACGGCTGCAATCACCAAGGTTCTCGCTGAAACCGGCGGCGCGACCTATACGGCCTATGATCAGATCGACAAGGCCCCGGAAGAGAAGGCCCGCGGCATCACGATCTCGACCGCTCACGTCGAGTACGAGACCAAGAAGCGCCATTACGCGCATGTCGACTGCCCCGGCCACGCCGACTATGTGAAGAACATGATCACCGGCGCCGCGCAGATGGACGGCGCGATCCTGGTCGTTTCGGCCGCCGACGGCCCGATGCCGCAGACCCGTGAGCATATTTTGCTTGCGCGTCAGGTTGGCGTGCCGGCGCTCGTCGTGTTCATGAACAAGGTCGACATGGTCGACGACGCCGAGCTTCTTGAACTCGTCGAACTCGAAGTTCGCGAGCTTCTCTCGAAGTATGACTTCCCCGGCGACGATATCCCGATCACCAAGGGATCGGCTCTCTGCGCCCTCGAAGGCAAGCAGCCCGAGATCGGCCATGACGCCGTGCTCGCGCTGATGGACACCGTCGACGCCTACATCCCGCAGCCCGAGCGTCCGATCGATCTGCCGTTCCTGATGCCGGTCGAAGACGTGTTCTCGATCTCCGGCCGCGGCACGGTCGTCACCGGCCGCGTCGAGCGCGGCATC
This sequence comes from Methylocella silvestris BL2, assembly GCF_000021745.1. Taxonomy (NCBI): domain Bacteria; kingdom Pseudomonadati; phylum Pseudomonadota; class Alphaproteobacteria; order Hyphomicrobiales; family Beijerinckiaceae; genus Methylocella; species Methylocella silvestris. The sequence continues at coordinate 630,977 of NC_011666.1, read as the reverse complement.
GTCAAGGTCGGCGAGGAAATCGAGATCGTCGGCCTGAAGCCGACCGTCAAGACCGTCGTCACCGGCGTTGAGATGTTCCGCAAGCTGCTCGATCAGGGTCAGGCCGGCGACAACATCGGCGCGCTGCTGCGCGGCACGAAGCGCGAAGACGTCGAGCGCGGCCAGGTGCTTTGCAAGCCCGGCTCCGTGAAGCCGCACACCAAGTTCAAGGCTGAAGCCTACATCCTGACGAAGGATGAAGGCGGCCGCCACACGCCGTTCTTCACCAACTACCGGCCGCAGTTCTACTTCCGCACCACGGATGTGACCGGCGTCGTGACCCTGCCGGAAGGCACGGAAATGGTGATGCCCGGCGACAATGTGACGATGGACGTCGAACTCATCGCGCCGATCGCGATGGAAGAGAAGCTGCGTTTCGCCATCCGCGAAGGCGGCCGGACCGTCGGCGCGGGCGTGGTCGCTTCGATCACCGAGTAACGCTTTACGCGATCGGCCGGGCTTTGCCCGGCCAGCCGAGGCCGGCGCGCCGCGCCGGCCTTTAGAAGGCGCAAGGACAGACGAAGCCGGCGAGACGGGTTCTCCGACGCGGGCCGACAGGGATTGCATAGATGAACGGCCAGAATATCCGCATTCGCCTCAAGGCGTTCGATCATCGGATTCTCGACACGTCGACGAAAGAGATCGTCTCGACGGCGAAGCGGACCGGCGCGCATGTTCGCGGTCCTATCCCGCTGCCGACGAAGATCGAGAAGTTCACGGTGAACCGCTCGCCCCACGTCGACAAGAAGTCGCGCGAGCAGTTCGAGATCAGGACGCATAAGCGCGTGCTCGACATCGTCGATCCGACGCCGCAAACCGTCGACGCTTTGATGAAGCTGGACCTCGCCGCCGGCGTGGATGTTGAGATCAAGCTCTAGGCCCAACTGGTCGGGTCGGCTGGTCAGGAAAAGACGAACCCTTGTCGCTTGCGGGCTACGCGCCCCGCGTCCGGGATTTTGAGGATTAAACCATGCGGTCAGGTGTCATCGCACAAAAGCTCGGCATGACGCGCGTCTTCAACGACGGCGGCGAGCATGTGCCGGTCACGGTCTTGAAGCTCGACGGCTGCCAGGTCGTCGCGCATCGGACCAAGGAGCGGAACGGCTACACGGCGCTGCAGCTGGGTATCGGCCGCGCCAAGGTCAAGAACGTCTCGAAAGCCGAGCGCGGCCGCTTTGCGATCGCCGAAGTCGAGCCGAAGCTGAAGCTCGCCGAGTTTCGCGTCGAGGAGAGCGATCTCCTCCCCGTCGGGGCGGAGATCACCGCCGATCATTTCGTCGTCGGCCAGTTCGTCGATGTCACGGGAACGAGCATCGGCAAGGGCTTCGCCGGCCCGATGAAGCGCTGGAATTTCGGCGGCTTGCGCGCGACGCATGGCGTCTCGCTGTCTCACCGTTCGCACGGTTCGACGGGCGGTCGTCAGGATCCGGGCAAGACATTCAAGAACAAGAAGATGGCCGGCCACATGGGCGCGGAGCGCGTCACCACGCTCAATCTGAAGGTGGTGCAGCTCGACATTGAGCGTGGTCTGATCCTCGTCGAGGGCGCCGTCCCCGGCGTCGCCGGCGGATGGATTCAGGTGCGCGACGCGATCAAGCGGGCGCTGCCAAAGGATGCGCCGCAGCCCGGCAAATATCGCCTCGCCAACAGCGCCGCGCCTCAGCCGGCCGAGGCCGACGCCGCATCGGATACGGGAGCGCAAGCGTGAAGATCGACATTACTTCCCTCAACGGCGACAGCGCCGGGTCGATCGATCTCGACGATTCGATCTTCGGCCTTGAGCCGCGGCAGGATCTCATCGCCCGCATGGTGCGCTATCAGCTCGCCAAGCGGCGCGCCGGGACGCATAAGACCAAGGGCCGCGCGGAAATCGCCCGCACCGGCAAGAAGCTCTACAAGCAGAAGGGCACCGGTTCGGCCCGCCACGGCTCGGCCCGCGTGCCGCAGTTTCGCGGCGGCGGACGCGCCTTCGGTCCGGTCGTGCGCTCCCATGCGCATGATCTGCCAAAGAAGGTTCGCGCCCTCGCGCTGAAGCATGCGCTTTCGGCCAAGGCTCAGGGCGGCGGGATCATCGTGTGGTCGGACGCCAGCGCCACTGACGCCAAGACCAAGGCGCTGAAGGCGAGCTTCGCCAAGGCCGGCCTGCTCAGCGCCCTCATCATCGACGGCGCTGAGGTCGAGCAGAATTTCGCGCTCGCGGCTCGCAACATTCCGCAGATCGACGTCCTGCCGGTGCAGGGCATCAATGTGTACGACATTCTCCGCCGCGAAAAACTGGTCTTGACCAGAGCCGCGATCGACGCCCTGGAGGCGCGCTTCAAATGAGCTCGAAACTGGCGCTCGACGCGCATCATTACGACGTGATCATCGCCCCGGTCATCACCGAGAAGGCGACGCTCGCCTCCGAGGCCAACCAGGTCATCTTCAAGGTTCGCCGCACCGCGACGAAGCCGGAGATCAAGGCCGCGGTCGAACGCCTCTTTGAGGTCAAGGTCACCGGCGTCAATACGCTGATCCGCAAGGGCAAGCGTAAAGTGTTCAAGGGGACGCGCGGCGTTCAGTCGGATGTGAAGAAAGCGGTCGTGACCCTCGCCGAAGGTCACAAGATCGACGTCACGACCGGCCTTTAGAGTTCAGGACTTAAGGATAGACGCCTATGGCGCTGAAGACGTTCAACCCAGTCACGCCGAGCCTTCGCCAGCTCGTGATCGTCGACCGTAGCGACCTTTACAAGGGCAAGCCGCTCAAGCAGCTGACTGAAGGCAAGTCGTCGTCAGGCGGGCGCAACAACAATGGCCGCATCACCGTGCGTTTTCGCGGCGGCGGCCACAAGCAGACCTATCGCATCATTGACTTCAAGCGCCGCAAGCTCGACGTCGCGGCGAAGGTGGAGCGGATCGAATATGATCCGAACCGCACGTCCTTCATCGCTCTGATCCGTTACGCCGATGGCGAGCAGTCCTACATCATCGCGCCGCAGCGGCTTTCCGTTGGCGACGAGGTGGTGTCGTCGCAGCAGGCCGACGTCAAGCCCGGCAATGCGATGCCGCTCGCCAGCATGCCGGTCGGCACAATCGTGCACAACATCGAGATGAAGATCGGCAAGGGCGGCGCCATGGTGCGCTCCGCCGGAACCTTCGCTCAGGTGGTCGGCCGCGATCAGGGCTACGTCATCATTCGCCTCAATTCGGGCGAGCAGCGCCTCATTCACGGACAGTGTTTCGCGACGGTCGGCGCGGTGTCGAACCCGGACCACATGAACGCCTCGATCGGCAAGGCGGGACGCAGCCGCTGGCTTGGCCGCCGTCCGCATAACCGCGGCGTCACCATGAACCCGGTCGATCATCCGCACGGCGGCGGCGAAGGCCGCACCTCCGGCGGACGTCATCCGGTGACCCCCTGGGGCAAGCCGACGAAGGGCAAGAAGACGCGCTCGAACAAGTCCACCACGAAATTCATCGTGACCTCGCGTCACAAAAGCAAGAAGAAGGGCTGACCATGGCTCGCTCGATCTGGAAGGGCCCGTTCGTCGACGGCTATCTGCTCAAGAAGGCGGATGCCTCGCGCGCCACTGGCCGCTCCGAAGTCATCAAGATCTGGAGCCGCCGCTCCACCATCCTGCCGCAATTCGTCGGGCTGACGTTCGGCGTCTACAACGGCCACAAGCATGTCCCGGTCAATGTGACCGAGGAGATGATCGGCCATAAGTTCGGCGAATTTTCTCCGACGAGGACCTTCCACGGTCATTCGGCGGACAAGAAAGCCAGGAGAGGCTAATCATGTCCAAGGAGAAGACCCCCCGGGCGCTCAAGGATAATGAGGCGAAGGCTGTCGCGCGGATGCTGCGCATCAGCCCGCAAAAGCTCAACCTGCTTGCGCAGCTCATTCGCGGCAAGAAGGTCGAGCGCGCTCTCGCCGAGCTCGAATTCTCGCGCAAGCGGGCGGCCTTCGACGTCCGCAAGACGCTGGAGTCGGCCATCGCCAACGCCGAGAACAATCATAGTCTCGAAGTCGACGATCTCGTCGTCGCCGAGGCTTTCGTCGGCAAGGCGCTGGTGATGAAGCGCTTCAGTCCGCGGGCGCGCGGCCGGTCTGGCAAGATCCAGAAGCCGTTCTCGCATTTGACGATCGTGCTGCGCGAAGTCGCCGTAGCGGCGCAGGCCTGAGGAGAGAAGATGGGACAGAAAGTCAACCCGATCGGCCTTCGGCTCGGCATCAACCGCACCTGGGATTCGCGCTGGTTCGCCGGCAAGAACGAATACGGCAAGCTGCTGCATGAAGACATGGCGATCCGCGCGGCCTTGATGAAGACCTTGAAGCAGGCGGCTGTCTCCAAGATCATCATCGAGCGTCCGCACAAGAAGTGCCGCGTGACGATCCATTCGGCGCGTCCCGGCGTCGTGATCGGCAAGAAGGGCGCGGATATCGACAAGATCCGCAAGCTCGTCGCCAAGATGACGGACAGCGAAGTCCTCATCAACATCGTCGAAGTTCGCAAGCCTGAGATCGATGCGACGCTTGTCGCGGATTCGATCGCGCAGCAGCTCGAGCGGCGCGTCGCCTTCCGGCGCGCCATGAAGCGCGCGGTTCAATCGGCAATGCGGCTTGGCGCGGAAGGCATCCGCATCAACTGCTCCGGCCGTCTCGGCGGCGCCGAGATCGCGCGTCTTGAGTGGTATCGCGAAGGCCGCGTGCCGCTGCATACGCTGCGCGCCGACGTCGATTACGGCACCGCGACGGCGCATACGGCCTATGGCGCCTGCGGCATCAAGGTCTGGATCTTCAAGGGCGAAATCCTTGAGCATGATCCGATGGCCCAGGACAAGAAAATGGCCGAGCAGGATCACGGCGGCGGCGGCGGCGATCGACGCAGGCGCGACCGCGACGCGGCTTGAGCTGCGCGAACATCTGAGAGTTTTTGACTATGCTGCAACCCAAGCGCACCAAATTCCGCAAGGCCTTCAAAGGCCGTATTCACGGCGCGGCCAAAGGCGGATTCGAATTGAGCTTCGGTCAGTTCGGACTGAAGGCGCTCGAGCCCGAGCGGATCACCGCGCGCCAGATCGAGGCGGCCCGCCGCGCCATGACGCGCCACATGAAGCGCGCCGGCCGCGTGTGGATCCGCATCTTCCCGGATGTGCCCGTGTCGAAAAAGCCGACCGAAGTGCGCATGGGCAAGGGCAAGGGCGCGCCGGAACTTTGGGCCGTCCGCGTCGCCCCCGGGCGCATTATGTTTGAGCTCGACGGCGTGCCGGTCGATCTCGCCCGCGAGGCGCTGCAGCTTGCGTCCGCGAAACTGCCGATCAAGACGCGCTTCATTCAGCGCATTCAAGAATAGGAGGAGCGGCGATGAAGGGGACCCAACGTTTGGCCGACCTCAAGGTCATGACCGGCGACCAGATCGAGCAGGAGATTTTGAACCTCAAGAAAGAGCAGTTCAATCTCCGCTTCCGGCGCGCCACCGGGCAGCTCGAGAATACAGCGCGCGTGCGCGTCGTTCGGCGCGACATCGCCCGTCTCAAGACGATCGCGGCGCAGCAGCGCGGCGCGGCCGCGAAATAGGCTTCCTTCCGGCTCTCGCCGGTCCGAAAAGAACAGGTTTGAAAGACTATGCCGAAGCGAATTCTCCAGGGCGTCGTCGTGAGCGACAAGCAGGAAAAGACCATCGTCGTGAAGGTCGAGCGCAGGTTCACGCATCCGCTTCTGAAGAAGACGGTGCGGCGCTCGAAGAATTATCACGCGCATGACGAGACGAAGGCTTTCAAGATCGGCGATACGGTGTCGATCGAAGAGACGAAGCCGATGTCGAAGCTGAAGCGCTGGATCGTGTTGCCGGCGGCGCAAGCCCAAGGCTGAAGATTGCAGGAATGCTAAAGGGGGTTCGCCTCCTTCAGACGTAGTCCGGAGCGCAGCGGGCGCCGCCGGAAACCGGTCTGACTAGAAAGGTATGAAACGATGATCCAGATGCAGACAAATCTCGACGTCGCGGATAATTCCGGCGCGCGCCGCGTGATGTGCATCAAGGTGCTCGGCGGCTCCAAGCGCAAATACGCCGGGGTTGGCGACATCATTGTCGTCTCCGTCAAGGAGGCGATCCCGCGCGGCCGCGTCAAGAAGGGCGATGTGATGAAGGCCGTGGTGGTTCGCACCGCCAAGGACATCAAGCGCGCCGATGGTTCGGTGATCCGCTTCGATTCCAACGCGGCGGTGCTGATCAACAACCAGGCCGAGCCGATCGGCACGCGCATCTTCGGACCGGTGCCGCGCGAGTTGCGCGCGCGCAACCAGATGAAGATCATCTCGCTCGCGCCGGAGGTGTTGTGATGGCGGCAAAGATCAAGAAAGGCGACAAGGTCGTCGTACTGGTCGGACGCGACAAGGGCCGCTCGGGCGAAGTGCTGCAGGTCATTCCGAAGGAAGACCGCGCCCTCGTTCGCGGCGTCAATCTCGTCAAGCGCCACCAGCGGCAGACTGCGCAGCAGGAAGCCGGCATCGTCTCCAAGGAGGCGGCTATTCAATTGTCGAACCTCGCGGTCGCCGACCCGAAGGACGGCAAGCCGACTCGCGTCGGTTTCAAGGTTCTCGAAGACGGCCGCAAGGTTCGCTTCGCGAAGCGTTCCGGAGACGTGATAGATGGCTGATTCCAAAGCAGGGAAAGGCGGCAAGGGCGCCGCTCCCAAGGGCGGCAAGGACGCCAAGACGGCGGCCAAGGGCTCGAAGTCGACAGTCAAGGCGACAGCCAAGGCCGAAGGCGGCGGCGGCGGGCGTGAGCGCGCGGCGGGTCCGACCGCCTCGGCGACCGATCTCGCTCTGCCGGCCGATTACGCGCCGCGTCTCAAGAAGCATTATGAAGAGGTCGTGCGGTCGCAGCTAATCGAGCAGTTCGGTTACAAGAACCCGCTTGAAGTGCCGACGATCGAGAAGATCGTCCTCAACATGGGCGTCGGCGAGGCGGTCAACGACACCAAGAAGGTGACGCTGGCCGCGGCCGATCTTGGACTGATTGCGGGCCAGAAGCCGGTGATCACCCACGCCCGCAAGGCGATCGCGACCTTCAAGGTGCGCGAGAACATGCCGATCGGCGCCAAGGTCACCTTGCGCAAGACGAGGATGTACGAGTTTCTCGATCGTCTCGTGACGATCGCGCTGCCGCGCATTCGCGACTTCCGCGGGCTGAACCCGAAAAGCTTCGATGGACGCGGCAATTACGCGATGGGCATCAAGGAGCACATTATCTTCCCCGAGATCAACTATGATCAGGTGGAGAACGTCGTCGGCATGGACATCATCGTGTGCACCACGGCGAAGACCGACGAAGAGGCGCGCGCATTGTTGCGCGCATTCAACTTCCCGTTCCGGCAGTGAAACGGTTTCGTTTCAGACGCGGCGACCAGGGGTAGAGGTTTATGGCGAAGAAAAGCTCGATTGAGAAGAACAAGCGCAGGCAGAAGCTGGTGAAGCAATATGCCGCGCGGCGCGCCCGCTTCAAGGCGATCGCCGATGACAAGAGCCTGAATGTCGAGGAGCGTTTCGAGGCGCGTCTCAAGCTTGCCGAACTGCCGCGCAATTCGTCGGCGGTCCGCGTGCGCAACCGTTGCGAGGTCAGCGGCCGTCCGCGCGCCTACACGCGCAAGATGAAGATGTCGCGCATCGCGTTGCGGGAGCTGGGGTCGCAGGGCCTCATTCCCGGCCTCGTCAAGTCAAGCTGGTAGGAGCGGCGTCATGGCTGTCAACGATCCGTTGGGCGATATGCTCACCCGTATCCGTAATGCGCAGATGCGCCGCAAGGGCAAGGTGCAGACGCCGGGCTCGCGGCTGCGCGCCCATGTTCTCGACGTGCTGCAGTCGGAAGGCTATATTCGCGGTTATTCGACGACCGAATATGGCAACGGCCGCACCGAGTTCGAAGTCGAGCTCAAATATTTCGACGGCCTGCCGGTGATCCGAGAGATCCAGCGCGTCTCAAAGCCGGGCCGGCGCGTCTACGCCGCGGTCGACGCCATGCCGCGTGTCGCAAACGGCCTGGGCATTACAATCGTCTCGACGCCGAAGGGCGTGATGGCGGACCATGCCGCGCGCGAAGCCAATGTCGGCGGCGAAGTTCTCTGCAGGGTCTTCTGACCGAAAGAACGAGGAAGTTTCAATTATGTCTCGTATCGGAAAGAAGCCGGTCGCGATTCCCTCCGGGGTGACGGCCAATGTCGACGGCCAGCTGATCTCGGTCAAGGGCGGCAAGGGTCAGCTCTCCTTCGCCGCGCCGGAGGACGTCACCGTCGTTCTCGGCGACGGCGGCATCGAGGTCTCGCCGCGCAATGAGACGAAGCGCGCGCGCGCCATGTGGGGCATGACCCGCTCCATGGTGAATAATCTCGTCGTCGGCGTATCGAAGGGGTTCGAGCGCAAGCTCGAGATTACCGGCGTCGGCTACAAGGCCGCTGTGTCCGGCAAAAATCTCCAGCTCTCGCTGGGATTTAGCCATGACGTGACCTTTCCCATTCCGGACGGCATTTCGATCGTCGCGGCGAAGCCGACCGAGGTCGCGATCTCGGGAATCGACAAGCGTCAGGTGGGACAGATCGCATCTGAAATCCGCGCGCTGCGCCCGCCCGAGCCCTATAAGGGCAAGGGCGTCAAATACGCTGGCGAATTCATCTTCCGCAAGGAAGGCAAGAAGAAGTAAGTTGAAGGATAGAGGAGCCAGCTATGGCGCAGGACAATAAGGCGACAGACCGTCGGCGGGCGCGCGTTAGGCGCACCCTGCGCGCGCGCGCCTATGGCAAGCCAAGGCTTTCGGTGTTCCGCTCGTCGAAGCAGATCTATTGCCAGATCATCGACGACGAGGCCGGCCTGACGCTGGCCGCCGCTTCGTCGCTCGAAAAGAGCGCCCGCGAGAGCCTGAAGACCGGCGCCGACGTCGAGGCGGCGCGGGCGATCGGCAAGCTGATCGCCGAGCGCGCGACGGCCGCCGGCGTCACCGACGTCGTGTTCGACCGCGGCTCGTATCTTTATCATGGCCGCGTCAAGGCGCTGGCCGAAGGAGCTCGCGAAGGCGGCCTCAATTTCTAAAGCCGGAGCGCCAGCGGGCGAGCCAGTCTCCGCCGCCGGCGAGGCGCAACGGACAACCGATATGAAGATGGAACAAAAAGATGGCGCGTGAGGGTGAAGGCGGCCGTGGCCGCGACCGCGAGGAGCGCGACAGCGAATTCATGGACCGCCTGGTCCATATCAATCGCGTCGCCAAAGTGGTGAAGGGCGGCCGCAGGTTCGGTTTCGCCGCGCTCGTCGTCGTCGGCGACCAGAAAGGCCGCGTCGGCTTCGGCCATGGCAAGGCCCGCGAGGTGCCGGAAGCGATCCGCAAGGCGACCGAGTCGGCGAAGCGTTCGCTGATCCGCGTGCCGCTGCGCGAGGGCCGCACGCTGCATCATGACGTCAATGGACGCCATGGCGCGGGACGCGTCGTTTTGCGCGCGGCCCCGGCCGGCACCGGCATCATCGCCGGCGGTCCGATGCGCGCCATTTTCGAGACGCTCGGCATGCATGACGTCGTCGCCAAGTCGCAGGGCTCGTCCAACCCTTACAACATGGTGCGGGCGACGTTCGACGCGCTTGGCCGGCAGGATTCGCCGCGCGCCGTCGCTGCGCGGCGCAACCTTAAAGTGTCCGTTCTGCAGGGTCGCCGTCCGGGCGGCGAGGCAGAAGCCGCAAGCGAAGCCTAAGGAACCTATGATGACCGCCAAAACCTTGCCCAAGGTGATCGTCGAGCAGATCCGGAGCCCGATCGGGCGCCCGGCTGACCAGCGCGCGACTCTGAAGGGGCTGAAGCTCAACAAGATCCGCCGCCGCGCCGAGCTTGAGGATACGCCTGCCATCCGCGGCATGATCGCCAAGGTCGCGCATCTCGTGCGCGTCGTCGAAAACGACTGAGGCCGCGGCCGTCGAGGATAATGCTATGAAACTCAATGAAATTCAGGACAATCCCGGCTCGTCGAAGTCGCGCATGCGCGTCGGCCGCGGCATCGGCTCGGGTAAGGGCAAGACCTGCGGACGCGGCGTCAAGGGCCAGAAGGCGCGCACCGGCGTCGCCATCAAGGGCTTTGAGGGCGGCCAGATGCCGCTGCATCGGCGTTTGCCGAAGCGCGGCTTCTACAACCCCTTCGGGCTCGACTATAATGAGATCAATCTTGGGCGCCTCCAGGAGGCGGTCGACGCCGGCCGGATCGATGTGGCCGCCGTCGTGACCAATGAATCGCTGATCGCCTCCGGCCTCATCTCAAAGCCGCGGGACGGCGTCAAGATTCTTGGCGTCGGCGAACTCAAGGCGAAACTGTCTTTCCAGGTCGCCGCTGCGTCGAAAAGCGCCGTCGCCGCCATTGAGGCGGCAGGCGGATCGATTGAACTCCTGAAGCGCGCGCCCGAGGCGCCGACAGCGTCCGCCGAGGCGTAACAGGCGCGAGACGCAAAGACGCGCGCGTCTACGCCGCCGTTCCCGATGCGGGGCGTCGAACCGCAGGGGAGGGCTTTTGATCGTCTCCCGCCTGACCTATAAGGGTGTCGGCGCCCCGTTCCCTGCGGAGCGCGTCAGACCTGAATCTGGCGGACGATCGCTTGCAACCCCACATTCGCGGGCGCGGTCATCCTCCTTCGCGCGTCAGGCCCGCGCCGCGCGGCGAACGCGATTGGCAGGCGCTTCGGCCGCTGGCTGACGCGGGGTCCTGAGAAGGCATTCCGGCGTAAGGCGCCCGAGGAGCACGAGATGGTATCGGCTGCGGAACAGCTTGCGGCAAACGTCAATTGGAGCGCTTTCGGCAAAGCCGAAGAGCTGAAGAAGCGCATCTGGTTCACCCTCGGCGCGTTGATCGTATTTCGGCTTGGCACCTATATTCCGTTGCCCGGCATCGATCCCGCCGCCTTCGAGGCGAATTTCACCAATCACAAGCAGGGCGTTCTCGAACTCTTCAACATGTTCGCGGGCGGCGCCGTGCAGCGCATGGCGATCTTCGCGCTGAACATCATGCCGTATATCTCGGCCTCGATCATCATTCAGCTGCTGACGTCGGTCATTCCGACGCTCGAGGCGCTGAAGAAAGAGGGCGAATCCGGCCGCAAGGTCATCAATCAATACACGCGCTATCTGACCGTCGTTCTGGCGGCGTTCCAGGCCTATGGCATCGCCGTCGGTCTTGAGAGCCAGCAGGGCGTCGTCACCGATCCCGGCTGGTTCTTCCGCGTGTCGACGGTTCTCACGCTGCTTGGCGGCACCATGTTTCTGATGTGGCTCGGCGAGCAGATCACCTCGCGCGGCATCGGCAACGGCTCCTCGCTGATCATCTTCGCCGGCATCGTCGCCGCCTTCCCCTCGGCGATCATCAATACGCTTGAGCTCGGGCGCCAGGGCGCGATCTCGACCGGGCTCATCATCGCGGTTCTCGTGATGTCGGTCGGCGTGATCGCGTTCATCGTGTTCATGGAGCGCGCGCAGAGGCGGCTTCTGATCACCTATCCAAAACGCCAGCAGGGCAACAAGGTCTACGAAGGCCAGACCTCGTTCCTGCCGTTGAAGCTGAATACGGCGGGCGTCATTCCGCCGATCTTCGCCTCTTCGCTGCTGCTGCTGCCGACGACGATCGCCAATTTCTCGCAAAACCAAAGCGGAATCGTCGCCCTGTTCTCGAGCTATCTCGCCCACGGCCGGCCGCTCTATATGGTCGCCTACGTCGGGCTGATCGTGTTCTTCGCGTTCTTCTACACCGCAATCGTCTTCAACCCGGTAGAGACGGCCGACAATCTGAAGAAGCACGGCGGCTTCATTCCCGGCATAAGGCCCGGCGAGCGCACCGCGCAATATATTGACACTATCTTGATGCGGATCACCGTGATCGGGGCCGCCTATCTCGCCGTGATTTGTCTATTGCCAGAAATGCTTATTTCCTACGCCGCGCTTCCGTTCTACTTTGGCGGCACGTCGCTTCTTATTGTTGTGAGCGTCACCATGGATACGGTGGCTCAGGTGCTCGGCCACCTCCAGGCGCATCAATATGAAGGGCTCGTTAAAAAAGCAAAATTGCGGGGGAGACGAAAATGAGGCTAGTTTTTCTGGGTCCGCCAGGGGCCGGAAAGGGGACGCAATCGACGCGGCTCCAGCAGAAGTTCAACATCCCGCAATTATCGACTGGAGACATGCTGCGCGCCGCCGTGAAGGCTGGCACCCCTGTCGGTCTGAAGGCCAAGGCGATCATGGACGCCGGCGGGCTTGTTCCCGATGAAGTCGTCGTCGGCATTATCGCCGATCGCATCGACGAGCCGGACGCCAAGGAGGGCTTCATCCTCGACGGCTTTCCGCGGACGGTGAAACAGGCCGAAGCGCTTGCCGACATTCTCATCAAGAAGAACATGAAACTTGACGCCGTGATCGAGCTCAAAGTCGACGACAAGGCGCTGCTTGCCCGCATCGAGAACCGGGCTCAGGAAAGCCTCGCCAAGGGCGAGACGATTCGGGCCGACGACAATCCCGAAGCCTTCAAGAAACGGCTTGAATCCTACCACGCGCAGACGGCGCCGGTGTCGGCCTTCTATGCGGGCAAGGGCGCGCTCAAGGCAGTCGACGGCATGGCGCCGATCGACGACGTCTCCGCCGCCATCGAAAAGGCGCTCGCTTTCTGAGCGATTTCAGGCTGGCTTCCCGAGCGCTGATCGACAAAAGCGTCGATCAGCCGCCGCCCGGAAACTCAATCAAATATAATACATGAGGCGCGCGTCATCGCTTTGCGTCAGGGCGCGCATCTCAGCCAAAGTGCGGTTGTCGAGCACCTCAGCGATTGCATTGCGCGCCTCGAGCATGATCAGCCGGACGCCGCAGCGCTTCTCGTCCGTGCAATCGTCGCATCGCCGGTAGGATGTGGCGCTGGCGCATTGGATCGGGGCCAGCGGCCCGTCAAGCACACGCACGATGTGGCCGACCTTGATCTCATGCGCCGGACGGGCCAGCGTATAGCCGCCGCCCTTGCCTTTCTTTGAATTGACGAAACCGGCGTTGCGCAATTCGCCGAGGATTGTGTCGAGAAATTTCTTCGGAATTTGATTCGCCGTCGCAATATCCGTCACCAGGGTCGCTTCGCCGGGAAGATATCCGGCCAGGTGGACCATCGCCTTCAAACCATATTTGCCTTTTTTGGTGAGCATCAAATCCCCATGCGCGCGTTTTTGGACAGGATCGCGCTCGCGTCACGCTTTTTGAGCGCAGCTGATTTTTGAACCAGCTTAATCAAGAATCATGAAAATCATCGATTCCAAGAATTTAGCGCATAATGCTGGCTCGGAAACTCTGTAACTTTTCAGCGTCATGCGCCACGCAAATAGGCGCCCTTTCGCCAAATGTCCACTATTTTTGTAGGCTTTAGCAGACAATAGTTGCGGCGCGGCTTGAATCTAGGAGAATTATTCGACCGGCGTCAGCTCGGGCCGATAGGTGTAGAAATGGCGCCGCCGCTTTGGACTTGTTTTGACGACGGGGAAATGACAAAAGACTCGCGATTCGATAGGCTCGAACTTACACCATAGTCGATCTCCATATAGGGCGCGCCCTTGTATTGTTGGCAGCGCGAAGCGGCTGGCTGCGGCCAGCGGCGTATCAGGACCTCCCGACACTTTCCCGAGGACGAAGCACAAGCCCATGCAGACCCATGAAAATGTCTCCAGCTTCCGAAAGGTCGTTCTGGGGTCCAATCGGAAATTCGGGCTGACCTTCGCCGCGATCTTTGCGGTCTTCGCCTTTTTGCCTCTCATTCATCATCACTCGCCGCATCACTCGCCGCGCTGGATCCTGCTTGCGGTCGCAGTGCTTTTCGCAGCTGTGGCCATGGCCGCGCCCGAGCGTCTCGATCCGCTCAACCGCGCCTGGTTCAAGCTCGGCCTGCTTTTGAACCGCATCGTCAATCCGCTCGTGATGGGGTTGATGTTCTTCGGCGCGGTGACGCCGCTCGGCTGGATCATGCGCAAACGGGGCGCCGACCTGCTCAACCTCCAGCTCAAACCTGACGCCGCCACCTATTGGATCGCCCGCGGGCCCGCCTCCGGCGAGGGCGGCATGACCAAACAATTCTGAGGAACAGCCATGTCGATCATTGCAGAACTTTTCGAATTTCTCGGAGCCAGAAAGAAGTTCTGGCTGCTGCCGCTGCTGGCTCTCTTCCTGATCTTCGGCGGGTTGTTCGTGCTGAGCCAGGGCTCCGCCGTCGCCCCCTTCATCTACACGCTGTTCTGACGCGCGATGCTCGTTCTCGGCATTTCGGCCTTCTATCACGACAGCGCGGCCGCCTTGATTCGCGACGGCGAGATTCTCGCCGCCGCACAGGAAGAGCGCTTCACCCGCAAGAAGCACGATCCGGATTTTCCGGCGAACGCAATCCGCTATTGCCTCAGCGAGGCGAAAGCGTCGGCTGCGGCTGTCGATCGCATCGTGTTTTATGAAAAGCCATTCCTGAAATTCGAGCGGCTTGTCGAAACCTATCTGGCTTTTGCGCCCAATGGCTTCGCCTCGTTCCGCAAGGCGATGCCGCTGTGGATCGGCGAGAAGCTGTTTCAGCGCGACCTTCTGATCCGCGCCCTGAAGGAGATCGACCCCGCGCTTGGCGACAAGGCGAAGCTGCGCTTCAGCGAACATCATTTTTCGCATGCGGCTTCGGCCTATTTTCCCTCGCCGTTCCGCGACGCGGCCGTGCTGACCATGGACGGCGTCGGCGAGTGGGCGACGACCTCGGCGGCGGTCGGCGAAGGCGAATCCTTGAAAATCACCAAGGAGATCCATTTTCCCCATTCGCTCGGGCTGCTTTACTCCGCCTTTACCTATTACACCGGCTTCAAGGTCAACTCCGGCGAATACAAGGTCATGGGGCTCGCCCCCTATGGCGAGCCGAGATTCGTCAAAGAGATTTTCGAGCATCTCGTCGACGTCAAGGCCGACGGCTCGTTCCGGCTGAACCAGGATTACTTCGGCTATTCGACCGGCCTTACCATGACCAACAGCCGGTTTGATGACCTCTTCGGCGGTCCGGCGCGTAGCGCCGCCGACCCGCTCGATCAGCGTCATATGGACCTCGCCGCCTCTGTTCAGGCGGCCACCGAAGAGATCGTGCTGCGGCTGACGCGCGCGCTCGCCGCGGAGGCCGGAGCCTCGCGTAATCTCTGTCTTGCTGGCGGCGTCGCGCTGAATTGCGTCGCCAATGGCAAGATTTTGCGCGACGGCCGCTTCGACAATATTTTCGTGCAGCCCGCGGCCGGCGACGCTGGCGGCGCCCTCGGAGCGGCGCTCGCGGTCTATTTCGACGAAAAGCCGGCCGGCGCGCAAAAGAGCGTGAAAAAGCCGGACGCCATGCAGGGCGCCTATCTCGGTCCGAGCTATGAGCAGGCCGATATCGAAGCGCGACTGACCGCGGCCGGGGCGGTATTTTCCGTTGTCGACGATGACCATCTGATCGAGAAAACCGCCGCCGCGCTTGCCGCCGAGCAGGCGGTCGGCTGGCACCAGGGACGGATGGAGTTCGGGCCCCGCGCGTTGGGCAATCGCTCGATTCTTGGCGATCCGCGCTCGCCGACGATGCAGAAGGCGCTGAACCTCAAGGTCAAATATCGCGAGAGTTTTCGGCCCTTCGCCCCGTCCGTGCTGCGCCAGGACGTCTCGGACTGGTTCGAGCTCGACGTCGATTCGCCCTATATGCTGCTCGTCGCCCCGGTGAAGTCAGAACGCTGCCGCAAGATGTCGGATGCGGAGGAGGCGCTGTTTGGCATCGACAAGCTGAATATACAGCGATCCGACATTCCGGCGGTGACCCATGTCGACTATTCGGCGCGCGTCCAGACGGTGCATGAAGAGACCAATCCGCGCTATCACGCGCTGATCAGCCGTTTCAAGGCGTTGACCGGCTGTCCCGTGCTGATCAATACGAGCTTCAATGTGCGCGGCGAGCCGATCGTCAATACGCCGGAAGACGCGTTCCGCTGCTTTATGGGCAGCGAGATCGAGTTTCTCGCGGTCGGCAATTGCATCCTGATCAAGGATCAGCAGAACCCGGCGCTCAAACTCGATTACAAGAACGCCTTCGAGCTCGATTGACGCGCCGGCTTGATCTCAGCGTTTCGAGGCGTTGCTGGCCGCAATCCTCTCAATTCGGTTTCGGCTGCAGGACGCCCGGCAGGTTCTGCTCGATATAGGCTTTCAGCGCCTCCATCCGCAGGCGATGGGCGAGGGCGGTTGGATGTCCGTCGCCCTTGATGACCAAAGGCTGGCCCTCGGCGAACTCCTTCTCGAGCGAGGCGTCGATGACCATGGCGCCGCCTTGCCTCAAACGTTCGATGATTGTCGCGTCGGTGAAGCCGGTCTGAGCGAGATATCCATGCCCGTTCAGATAGGGCACGATTGTCGGCGCGTGATATTTCGTCTTGGCGAGATCGACCGCCGCGATAATGATCGCGATATAGCCCTCGACGTCCTTCGCCGTGATCGTGCTGCGGTAGGGCTGCAGCGCAAAGCGGTAAAGGGCGCTGCTCTCCATGAACTGGCGGAGTTTTAGCGCATCGCCTTCATAGCATTGGCCCTTGTCGACCAGCTTGCCGTTTTCGATCTCATAGCGCGGCCCGTCGATGACCCATGAGGCTTTGCAAGACGTCCGCTCGGCGTGCCACGGCGACGTCAGAAACACGAAAACGCCGGGATCGGGGCCGATCGCCTGATCGAACAGCCCGGTCTGCATTTCGCGCAGGAAATGCTGCGGTCCGTAGCCGGTAAAGCCGAGATTGATCACGCGCTGTTTGCGCTGGATCAGATCGGCGAATTGCTGCGGCATGGTGTCGGCGTCATCGACGCCGAGGCCGAAGGTGAAGGAATCTCCGACGAAGACGATCGTCGGATTGGCGTCCCCCGAGCGCGTTTCGCGCAGAAGATTGGCGTCGATCGTGTAATCCGCGCTGTAAATGACGGCGCCGGTCTTCGGGTCAATGCGGTCCGAATGGAAGACGCCCGGATGCTGCGGCGCCCATCCAAGGATCGGCCGACGCCCGTTCCAGCCGTCGGTCGTGACGACGATTTGCTTTGGCTCGAGGAAGGTGGCGGCCGCTTCCATCACGCTGAGCCCCAAGGCGAGCGAGGCCAGAACGATTGCGCAATTCCGCGCAACCCCGCGCAGCAGGGAGGCGATGACGGCGAACAGCGGAAACAGAAGCGAGAAGCTGACCAGCCGGAACAGCGTCGGCGAATGACTCGCCTCGACGTGCAAGATCAGGGCGATCAGCGCCGGAATCGCGGCAAGGCGCAGGACGATGGAGATGAAGCGCGGCGTCAGCCAGCCGAAACGAAGCTTTTGAGCCCAATCGGACGAGGGATCGATCTTATTCAGGGTAAAACACTCCTGTTGGCCCTGAGGCGATGCGCGTCCCGGTCTGGAGCGTCAAGGCGGTTCCTGCGCGAGGAGGTGGCCTTAAGACCGGAACCAAACGCGCGAGGACGAAGGTCCTCGCCGCTTATAAGCGTCGCGTCAAGAGCGCGCGATTCCTGGCCGCAGGTGAGAAGCCGCGCGCAGCGCCGTCTAATCCAGATTCGAGAGAAGGACGCCGGCCATATTTTTCTCGAGATAGGTCTTGATCATCTCGGCGCGGCGGACATTGGCGAAGGGGGTCGGATGGCCGTCGCCCTTGATGGTGATCGTTGCCCCCGCGGCCGCCTCGGCCTTGAGCGAGGCGTCGAGGACAATCGCGCCCGCAGCGGTCAGACGCGCCATGATCTCCTCATCGGTGAAGCCCGAGGCCGCCAAATAGGCGGGCGGAACCCGCAGATAGGGGATCAGCGTGGCGACGCCGTATTTTTGCTTGGCCATGGCGACGGCCGCCTCGAGAATGCGGACATAGAGCTCGACGTCGTCATGGCTGACCATGTGGCGATACGGCTCTGTCAGCGTGCGGTAGGCGACCGAATTCTGCAGCCATTCGCGAAGCCAGAGCTTGGCGCCTTCATCGCAAAGGCCCTTGAAGACGACGTGGCCGTTTTCGACTCGGTAAACAGGCGCGTGCGCCGTCCAATAGGCCTTGCAGGCCGTTCGCTCGGCGTGCCACGGGGCGGTCAAAAAGATGAACAATTTCGGATCCGGGCCGATAAGCTGATCGAAACGAGACGTCTCCATCTCACGCAGGAATTGCTGCGGCCCGTAGCCGGTAAAGCCAAGGTTCAGGACGCGTTGCTTCGGATTCAGGGAGTCGGCGAACACCTGGGGCAGCGTTTCATTGTCCTGGATGCCGTCGCCGAATGTATAGGAATCGCCAAAGAACACGATGGCCGGCCCGTTTGCGGCCGAGTCCGTTTTGCGCAAGAGATTGGAATCGATCGTATAATCGGCTTTGTAGATCAGCGCGTTGGTTTTCGGGGCGCGCATCTCGGCATGATAGACGCCCGCTTTGTCCGGCCCCCAGCCCATAATCGGCTGACGCACCGACCAGCCGCGCGTAATGTCGAGGCCGCCGCCCTGCTGCATCGCGATCGCGACGCCCTCCGCAAGGGTCAGGCCGACGCCAAGGGCGGTCAGGGCGATCAAGACGTCCCGCCCGCGCCCTTGCAGGGCGACCGCGAGATTCGCCAGCAAGAGGCTGGCGGCGAGCAAGGTCCACACGCGGAACTGCGTCACGGGATGCTTGATTTCAAGCCAGGCGATAAGCCCGACAAGACCCGCCGCTATCGCGAGTTGAAGGAGGAGAGACGTTTTCCGCGTCATAGATGCCCGAACTTGCCAGAAAGAAATAATCGAAAGGAGGCGTCGATAGATGTTCGACGCTGAAGTGTCTAGGCTGCGCCGGACAGCCGCGGGGTCACGTTTTATTTCAAAGCGCGACGGCGTTCCAGCGTTGTCGGCTAAGGCGGGCAGGGAGGAGGCGAGGGTTGTTGGTAACGAACCTTCAGGCGGCGCAGGCCGCGCTCGGCGATTTGATCGAAGTCGCCGGCCAGATCGCGGCGTTCACGGGCGCCGGCATCTCGACGGAATGCGGCGTGCCTGATTTTCGCTCCAAGGACTCGCCCTGGCGACGCCTGAGGCCGATCGAGTTCGACCTGTTCCTCTCCGACGCTTTGATGCGCGAGGAAGCCTGGCGGCGAAAATTCGCGCTCGACGATCTTTACGCCCATGCCACGCCCGGCCGCGGCCACTACGCCCTCGCCAATCTCGTCGCCAGCGGCAAGGCCGCCAGCATCATCACGCAGAACATCGACAATCTGCACCAGGCGTCGGGCGTGCCTGCCGAGCGCATCATCGAATTGCACGGGAATGGCTCTTACGCGGGATGTTTGTCCTGCGGCGCCCGTTATGAGCTTCTCCCGATCCGGCGCGCTTTCGAGGCGACCGGCGCCGCGCCCGTTTGCGCCGCCTGTGGCGGCATCGTCAAATCGGCAACGATCTCCTTTGGTCAGCCATTGCCGAAGGAGGCGCTGGCGCGGGCTTACAAGGCAAGCGTCGCCTGCGACTTGTTTCTCGCCATTGGCTCGTCACTCGTGGTCTATCCCGCCGCCGCCTTCCCATCGCTCGCGCGCGAAACCGACGCGCGACTCGTCATCGTCAACGGCGAGGAGACGCCGCTCGACGCCGAAGCCGACCTCGTCCTGCGCGGCGACATCGGCGACATTTTTCAACCTTTCGCCTCATAGCGCAGGCGGTCGCCGCTCCGTCATCCACACATTCCTGCGAGCGGCGGCTGTCGCCTGTCCCGAGCGATGATATCCTTGACGCCCGATCACCGCGTCGGAACCGATTCTCAAAGCCCTAAGGCCGCATTCCGAAACAGGTGCTCCTTGGACGAAAAGCCGCTTGTTCGCCGCGAGGCCGTGTTCGAAAGCGGCCCGTTAAAGCCTGACAGCCTCGTCGAGATCAGCGGCGAGATCAAATGGTTCGACGTCGCCAAGGGGTATGGCTTCATCACGCCGGATGACGGCGGACCCGACGTGCTTTTGCACGTCACGATTTTGCGGCGCGACGGCTATGCGGCCGCCCATGAGGGGGCGCGAATCGTTTGCGAAGCCGCGCGGCGGGCGAAGGGACTGCAGGTCCTGAAAATCAATTCGATGGATGCGCCGCCGACGCGCCCGTGCGAAGGACGGCCGAGAACGCATGTCCATGTCGCCCCGAGCAGCGGCTTCGAGATCGTCGTCGTGAAATGGTTCAACCGCATGAAAGGATTTGGCTTTCTGACGCGCGGCGATGGCACCGAGGATATTTTTATCCATATGGAGACCTTGCGGCATTATGGCATCGGCGAATTGCGCCCCGGCGAAAGCCTGCTGGTCCGTTTCGGCGACGGACCGAAAGGCCTGATGGCGGCCGAAGTGCGCCCGCTCAACGCCGCCGCGCCTTTGACGCATTAGATCGCGATGATATTGGAGTTGGCGCAGTCCAGATCATGACCGCGATCCGCCTCTGAATTAAGCGCGACGCGATCGCCGCCTGAGTTTGCCGATGCCGTCGATCAAGAATTTCTCGGGGCGCGCTCTGGCGCGATGGGCCACGGCGGCATTTCTGCTCGCTATGATTTTGACGCTGGCGCAGCCGCTGACCGCGTTGCGCGCGGGCGCTGACAGCGGGGTCGCGAAGCTCGAATCTCTGGAAATCGTCACGCCGACCGGGCCGCACGCCTTCCTCGTTGAGGTGATGCGCACCGAGGCCGGGCGCGAGCGCGGGCTGATGTATCGCCGCGCGATGGCTCAGGATCGCGGCATGCTGTTCGACTTCGGCGTCGAGCAGCCGATCCAGATGTGGATGAAAAACACCTATCTGCCGCTCGACATGATCTTTATTTCAAGGAGCGGCAAGGTCGTCGGCGTCGCGGAGAACGCCGAGCCTTTGTCCGAGACGATCATTCCGTCCGGCGCGCCGGCCTATGGCGTGCTCGAACTGAATGCGGGCGCCGCCGCGAAAATCGGCGTGAAAATCGGCGACAGCGTCCGGCATGCGATGTTCGCGCCCTAAGATGGATCAGCGTCCGCTGTCGCGAACGGTGATCCTGGCGATATTCGAAACAAAGCGGCCGCCGGCCTTGTCTCCCGGCGCGACGAGCTTCGCAAGACCGCTGTTCCCGAGCGATGCGCCGTCCTGCGCATAAGCCAGGATGATTTGATTGCCGCCAAAGAACGGGTCAATTTCGCCGACGCTGAAGACGGACACATAACCGTCGCTGCCGTACACCGTCACGGTCTTGCGTAAAATGTCATTCTTGACGGTGGGATCCACGACGATCCCTGCCTTTTGCAGGACGTCCCAAAGCAGAACTCCCGTAAAGGAATGGGTCGTTACGGCTCCCGCGGCGAAATAGGTGACGTCCGCGCTTGCGACGGGAAAGGTCTTCAGCTTGGCGAGGTTGACGACGAGGCGCTGCGTCACCTCTCCGCTGACAATGAAAGAGGCAGTCGGCGGCGCGGACTGCGCCCAGACCGCGATTGGCGAGACAAGCAGCGCTCCGACGAGCGCGAACGCGGCAAAAATTGATTTCATTCGGATGTCCCCCTTGGATCATTGAACCGGCGCACTGTTTCTCGCCTGTTAGCTGTATATTTACAGATACAACTATGGGTCAATCGTCGTTTGGGCTGTATTGACGCTTTGCCGAGAGCGTCGCGACGGCGATGAGGCCGGCAAGCGCGATTGGCGCGGGGGTCGCTTGAGGATGATCTTGTTCGGACCGCCGCTGCGTGATAGCGAAAGCCACTCTCGCGGCGGGACGTTCAAGTCGGGGTATAGCGCAGTCTGGTAGCGCGGAAGTTTTGGGAACTTCAGGTCGCAGGTTCGAATCCTGCTGCCCCGACCAGCGGACCGTTAGCCTTCGCGGCAAAGCGCGTGGATTGACGCGCGCTTTTTCGTTAGGCTGGCAAGATCGAAGCTCGCGCCGCAAGAACGGCGCGGCCGTCACGATGGCATCGGAACGCTCCATGACCGCACGTATCTATCAGCCTGCGAAGACAGCGACTCAGTCGGGCAGCGCCCGGACCAAATTATGGCTTCTGGAATTCGAGCCGGCCTCGCCGCGCGAGATCGATCCGCTGATGGGCTGGACCAGTTCGAGCGATATGAAGAGCCAGGTGCGTCTTCGCTTTGGCGATAAGGATGAAGCCATCGCCTATGCGCAAAAGCATGGCATTGTTTATCGCGTCGAGGAGCCGAAGCCGCATCCGCGCAAGATCCTGTCGTATTCGGACAATTTCCGCTCGACGCGGATCGGACAATGGACTCATTGAGCCGGTCCGGGCATGTGCAGGCGTTTGATTGGCTGGCGCCGCCTTCCGCGAGATAGCGAATTGGACCGCCGCTGGCTCCCGCGGCGGCGTGAGACTCCGTAGCTCAGTTGGATAGAGCAGCCGCCTTCTAAGCGGCAGGTCGCAGGTTCGAATCCTGCCGGGGTCGCCATCGCCGCAAAATTTCGGCGCGCCAAGGTCCGGGGAGAGCAGGGTTGCCGGATTTCCTTGAGTTCTTCGCCGGCGGGGGCATGGCGCGCGCGGGACTCGGCCCAAACTGGACATGCCGATTCGCCAATGATTTCGACGCGCGTAAATGCGCGTCCTATCGAGCCAATTGGGGCGCCGGCGAACTCTTTGAGGCGGACGTCGGCGCGCTTCAACCCGCGGACATTAAGACGCCGCGCGCCAATCTCGCCTGGGCGTCTTTTCCCTGTCAGGATCTCTCGCTTGCGGGGGCACGGGCGGGACTTGGCGGCGCCCGGAGCGGATCCTTCTACCCGTTCTGGAGCCTGATCGAAAAGCTTGCGCGGGAGCGCCGCGCGCCGGACCTCATCGTCCTTGAAAATGTAAAGGGAGCGCTGACCTCGCATGGCGGCGCCGATTTTACCGCGCTATGCGCTTGTCTCAGCCGCGCCGGCTACGCCTTCGGAGCGGTGATCGTCGACGCCGCGCTGTTCGCGCCGCAATCGCGGCCGCGCCTTTTCGTCATCGGCGTTCGCGAACATCTTCGCCTGCCGCAGTGCCTCGCCGCCGCCGCTCCGTCCGGGTGGCATCCCCCCGCTGTGCGGCAGGCCCATGCCGCGCTGCCGCCTGCGCTGCAGCGCCGGTTCATCTGGTTGAGCATGCCCGAGCCGGCCCCTCAGGCGGCGCGCCTCAAGGATATTCTTGAAGATGACGGCGAGGTCCGCTGGCGCAGCGACGCCGAAACGGACGCTCTGCTGTCGCTGATGAACGAGACAAACCGGCAAAGGCTTGCGGCCGCGCGGGGCGCGGCTGAGGGCGGCGCGCCCGTCGTTGGCTGCGCCTATCGCCGGACGCGCCTCGAGGCCGACGGCGTGCGGCGCCAGCGGGCCGAGGCAAGGTTCGACGGGCTCGCCGGATGTCTGCGGACGCCATCGGGCGGATCGAGCCGGCAGTTCATTCTTGCGGTCGAAAAGCAGCGCGTCAGATCGCGGCTGATCACCGCGCGCGAGACGGCAAGGCTGATGGGGCTTCCCGATTCCTACATCCTGCCGCAGAATTATAATGACGCCTATCATCTGACGGGCGACGGTTTGGCGGTTCCGGTCGTCCGTCATATTGCGCAGCATATTCTTGAGCCGATTTTGGCGCATCAGGCGCAGCCCGCGGAGGCGGCTGAATGAGGGCAGGGTCCTTGCCGCTTTCCGAAGGGTCTGTCAGCGTCGAGCGAAGCGCCGTCATGCGCGCCGTGAAATCGACGAACACAAGGCCGGAAATGATCGTCCGGTCGCTTGCGCACCGTCTCGGATTTCGCTTCCGCCTGCACCGCAAGAACCTGCCGGGCTGTCCCGATCTTGTCTTCGCCACTCGTCGCAAGGTGATTTTCGTCGACGGCTGCTTCTGGCATGGCCATGACTGCAAGCGCGGCGCGCGCATGCCGAAAACCAACGCTTCCTATTGGACCGCAAAGATCGCGCGCAACCGCAGCCGCGACGCGAGGACGAGACAGGAGCTCACAGCGCAAGGCTGGGATGTGCTGACAATCTTTGAATGCGAGACCAAGGATGCGACAGCCTTGCGCGAAAGGCTTGAAGCGTTTCTGTAGTCCCCGCGCCGCGGCTCGATCGCATCAGCTCTATGCAAGCCGCGCCGTTTACCATGCGGAAGCTTTTGATCTCTTAACATTTGCGCCGTTTCGGCCCCTTTGGCGCGAATGTGCGGACCTGTGGCAGGATTGCATAATACATTGAAATAGAAGGATAAATCGACGCTTCAATAGTCGCAATTTCAGGCCATTGAAGGCTGTTTTAACGAAATTCCAGTCGGCTTCCTCAAACGCTCATGCATAGTGTAGCAACAAGCTGTCGCCGTTAAAGCTTCGGCAATAGCTCGAATGCAAAGCTCGCATTCGAAACTTTGAGCAGATGATCGCCCGTCCGACCGTGGAGGGCAGGGAAACGACAGGATATGCGCATGCTGGCGAGACGGCTTCTGTATATCTCATCCCGAGCCCTCGCCCGATGCGCGCAGTTTTCATCCCGCGCCAACATTGCCTCCCGCCTCTCGCTCGCGCCGCGCGGGGCGCTCCTGATGGCGGTTGTCGGCGGCGGCGCCGTCAGTCTTGGCGGCTGCGCGCAACAACCGCAGTTGCAACGCGTGGCGGCTCATTCCAAGGAATATTTTCCTTCGTCGAAATATGGGCCGGCGAGCGCGCGGGTCGTCGCGGACGGCGAACCGGTGCCCCACGGCGGCGGGGCCTATATGGTCGGAAAGCCCTATACGATCGCTGGCCGCACCTATTATCCGAGCGAAAAGCGCTACTCCGCCGTCGGGCTCGCCTCATGGTATGGCGACGCCTTCCATGGGCGGCGCACCGCCAATGGCGAGGTCTATGACAGTCAGGCGATTTCAGCCGCCCATCCGACCATGCCGCTGCCTTGCTATGCGCGCGTCACCAATCTGCGCAACCATCGCTCCATCGTTGTCCGCGTCAACGATCGCGGTCCGTTCGAGGCCAATCGCATCATGGACGTGTCGCGCCGGACCGCCGACGCGCTCGAATTTCGCCATATAGGCACAGCGAAAGTGAAGGTCGAATATCTCGCCGCCGCGAGCCTTGACGGCTCAGACGATGAAAAGCTTCTCGCGACGCTTCGCCTCGACGGCCCGGCCAGTCTCGACGGCGCCGCGCCGACCATGGTCGCCGACGCCACCGACCTGCCGACGCGCGCCGCGTCGCTCGATCCTTCGGCTCTGCGGGCTTCTGCCGGCGATGACCTCCCAAGCCGCACCGCCGCAGCTCAGCCCCTCCCGGTCGCACGTCCGCAACAAAGCGCCCCCGCAGCGGCGGCCGACGAGTCCGCCGCCGACGACGACGCCCCGCCGCCGCGCCTCAGCCGGCAATTCTCCGCGGCGCCTCTGCCGCCAGCGCGCCCCACGGCCCTTGGCGCAGCCTCCGGCCGCGTCAATGTCGCAATGCGCGCGAAGCAAGCCGATTAAGGCGGTCAGCTTCTCCCAGTAGATGCGCGAGTCCCGCCTTGATCGCGACTATTCGCGGCGCCACATTAACCGTGTATTTGTAACCAGGGGCGCGTAGCCTGCGGCTGCTCGCGTCTCGAAGACTCGGTTGCGCGCGGGGAAGCATTCAAGTGATCGTTCCAAATCCGCCGCTTCACATCCTCAGGCTCATGGGCCTCGCCATCCTTGCCGGGGTTTGTTTTGGCTCGGGTCCAGCCTCGGCGCAAGCGATCCAGACAAGCGTCCCGCACGCCATATTGATCGATGTCGAGACCGGCAGCGTGCTGTTCGAGAAGGACGCCGACGCCCCGGTGACGCCCGCCTCGACGGTCAAGGTCATGACCGCAGACGTCGTTTTTGGCGAACTCGCCCAGGGCCGCATCAAGCTCGACGACGAATTTACGATCAGCGAGCACGCCTGGCGGACGGGCGGGGCGCCCGCGCGCGCTTCCAGCATGTTCGCCGCGCTCAACAGCCGCGTGCGCGTCGAGGATCTGATCCGCGGCCTTGTGATCGATTCCGGCAATGACGCCGCCATCGCGCTCGCCGAAGGAGTCGCCGGGTCCGAGACCGCCTTCGCCGGCTTGATGATGAAGCGCGGCCACGAGCTCGGGCTGACCCGATCGGTTTTCACCAATCCCTGGGGCAAGGACGATCCGGAGCAGAAGGTCACGCCGCGCGAGATGACAATTCTCGCCGCGCATGTGATCGCGACCTATCCAGATTATTATAAATATTTCGGCGAGAAGGAGTTCACCTGGAACAAGATCCGCCAGACCAACCGCAATCCGCTGCTGACGATGGATATCGGCGCCGACGGCCTCAAGACCGGCAATATCGACGCCAGCGGCTTTGGTCTCGTCGGTTCGGCCGTGCAGAACGGCCAGCGGTTGATCCTGGCGCTTTATGGCGCGACGACCGCGAAGGAGCGCGCCGAGGAAGCGCGCAAACTGTTTCTCTGGGCGTTCCGGTCCTTCAGCTCCAAGTCGCTGTTCAGCGCCGATGAGACGATCGGCTACGCCAAGGTTTACGGCGGAGCTAGCTTCGAGGCGCCGCTTGTCGCTGGGCGAGAGGTCAAGGCGCTCGTGCCGCGCGTCGGCGGCGAGAAATTTACCGGGCGCATCGTTTATAATGGCCCGCTGATCGCGCCGGTCGAGGCCGGGAAGGAAGTGGCGCGGCTGAAAATCTTTCGCGGCGCGGTCGAGGTGCTCGATCTGCCGCTGAAGACGCAAGAGGCGGTTGAGGTTGGCTCGCTGCCGCGCCGGGCCATGGGAGCAGGGCTTGAATATGTCGGGGGCTTGTTCCGCAAATATGTGGGCAGCAAGATCGACAGCAAATATGTCGCAAACCAATGATCCCGCGCCGTCGTCCCCTCGGCGGGGCAGGCTGATCACGCTTGAAGGCGGCGAGGGCGTCGGCAAATCGACGCAGATTGGCCGTTTGCTGCAGCGCTTGCGGGACGAAGGAATTGAAGCTGTCGCAACGCGAGAGCCCGGCGGCTCCGAAGGCGCCGAAATTCTTCGCCGGGTGCTGCTGTCGGGGGTCGTCAAGCCGCTCGGCCCCGCCGCCGAGGCCATTCTCTTTGCGGCGGCGCGGATCGATCATATCGACGCCCTGATCGAGCCGGCTCTTGCGGCGGGAATTTGGGTCGTGTCCGACCGCTTCGCCGATTCGACGCGCGCATATCAGGGCGGCGCGGGCTCGCTCGATAACCGCCTGATCAATGCGTTGGAGCGAACGGCCCTTGGCGATTTGCAGCCGGACCTCACTTTGATCCTCGATCTTCCGCCAGGGGAGGGGCTGCGCCGCGCCGCCGCCCGCCGCAAAGACGCAGACGGCGTCGATCGCTTCGAGGGCGAGGATCTTCGCTTTCATGAGGCGATCCGGGCCGCATTCCTGACGATCGCCGCTGACAATCCGCAGCGATGCGTCGTCGTCGACGCCAGCGCTTCCGAGGTTGAGGTGGCCGCAGCGATCTGGACAGCAGTGTCGGACCGCCTCCTCAAGGAGCGGGAGCTCGATCGCGCGCATGGCTCCTAAAGCGCTGACGGATAACGACGCCGTTCCGGAATCCGATCGCTTCGAGGATGCGCCACACCCGCGCGCCGCGTCGGATTTTATCGGCCATGAGGAAGCGGAGGCGGAGCTTTTGCGCGCTTGCGCCGCGGGTCAACTGCCGCACGCGATCCTGATCGGCGGGCCCTCCGGCGTCGGCAAAGCGACGCTGGCGTGGCGGCTCGCGCGGTTTCTCCTCGTGAATCGAGAGCCGGCCGCGGCCGCCGCCAAGGCGCAAGATCTCGCCACCGAGCAGGATCATCCGGCTGCGCGGCAGGCGCTGTCGCTGGCTCATCCGGATCTCTTCGTCTTGCGCCGCGAGTGGAATGAGAAAACAAAAAAGCTGGCGACGGAGATCCGGGTCGAGGACGTGCGCCGCGCCATCCATATGTTCCATCAGGCGGCCGGCGGGCAGGGCTACCGCGTCGCGATCGTCGACAGCGCCGAGGATCTCAACGCCTCCGGCGCCAATGCGCTGCTGAAGCTCATCGAGGAGCCGCCGCCGCGCTGCGTTTTCATCATCATCGCGCATCGCCCGGGCCGCGTGCTGGCGACGATCCGCTCGCGCTGCCGCAAGCTGATGCTGAAGCCGCTTCAGGAGAACGAAGTCGCGCGCATCGTCGCGACGCTGGGCCCCCCGTGGTCGCAAGCGCCAAAGCCGCAATTGCAGGACGCGATCGCACGCACGCGCGGATCGCTGCATGGGACCTTGCGTCTGCTCAGCGGACGCGGGCTCGAACTTGACGGAAAGCTGCGGCGGATGCTCGGCGAATTGCCGAAAGTCGACTGGCGCGCCACCCACGCCCTTGCGGAAGAGGTCGCGCCGCGCGACAACGCCGACGATTATGACGCCCTGCTCGCCGCTGTCTACGACTGGCTGGAGGCGAGGGTGCGCAACGGGGCCGGGGACTCGCTCGTCCGTCCCGGCGCGCTTGCGCCCTATGCCGAGGTATGGGAAAAAGTGACGGAGGCAGCGCAGCAGACCGAAGCGCTCAATCTCGACAAGCGGCCATTTGTTCTCGCCCTCTTCGCCGATCTTGCCGCGGCCGCACGCGCGGCTTCGGCCTGAATTCGGGACGGCGGCGCGCGATTGGCTGGCCTCGACCGCCGTGAAACGCCAAGACTGTCTCCAAATCCTCAAGATCGCCGCGCCGAGTTCGCCAATGTCCGCCCCGACTTTCTACATCACGACCGCGATTCCCTATGCCAATGGCGCGCCCCATATCGGGCACGCTTATGAGCGGATCGCGACCGACGCCATTGCCCGCTTCAAGCGGCTCGACGGCTACGAGACGCTGTTCGTGACCGGCATGGACGAACACGGCCAGAAAATGCAGCAGACCGCCGCACGCGAGAATTTGAGCCCGCTACAGTTAGCGGACCGCACGGCGGCGCAATTCTACGCGATGGGCGAATTATTGAACGCGTCCGCCGACGATATTGTGCGCACGACCGAGGCGCGCCATCACGCCGCCTCGCAGGAAATCTGGAAGCGGATGCAGGCGTCGGGCGACATTTATCTGTCGAAATATCCCGGCTGGTATTCGGTGCGGGACGAAGCCTTTTTCGATGACTCCGAGCTGACGGACGGGCCGGGCGGATCGAAGCTGGCGCCGACCGGCGCGCCGGTCGAATGGGTCGAGGAAGAGAGCTATTACTTTCGGCTGTCAGCCTATCAAGAGAGGCTGCTTGCGCTTTATCGCGAGCGCCCGGATTTCGTGACGCCGGAGAAATATCGCAATGAAATCGTCGCCTTCGTCGAGCGCGGTCTGACCGATCTGTCGATCAGCCGTTCGACTTTCGACTGGGGCGTTCCCGTGCCGGGCGATCCGAAACATGTGATGTATGTCTGGGTCGACGCGCTGACCAATTACATCACGGGGACCGGTTTTCCCGACGCCGCCTCGCCCCGCGCGAAATTCTGGCCGGCCGACGCGCATGTGATCGGCAAGGATATCACCCGCTTCCATGCGATTTACTGGCCGGCGTTCTTGATGTCCGCCGGACTGCTGGTTCCAAAGCAGATCGTCACGCATGGATTTCTGTTCAACCGCGGCGAGAAAATGTCGAAGTCGATCGGCAATGTGATCGACCCCTTCGCCCTCGCCAAGGAATATGGCGTCGATCCGTTCCGCTATTTCCTGCTGCGCGAAGTTCCGTTCGGGCAGGACGGCAATTATTCGCATGAGGCGATCGTCAACCGCACCAACGCCGATCTCGCCAATGATCTTGGCAATCTGGCGCAGCGCTCGCTATCCATGCTCGCCAAGAATTGCGGCGGCGTGTTGCCGTCGTCCCCGGCGCTGAACGAGACGGACGAGGCGCTCCTGTTTCAGGCGCGGGCGCTGCCGCAGAAGGCGCGCGGGCATATGCGAGACTATGCGCTGCATCTGATCCTCGCCGAAATCTGGCGCGTGGTTGGCGAGGCCAATCGTTATTTTGCAACGGAAGAGCCCTGGGTGAAGCGCAAGACCGATCCGGCGCGAATGGAGAGCGTGCTCTATGTGACTGTTGAGGTCTTGCGTATCATCGCGATCATGACGCAGCCCTTTATGCCCGCCTCGATGGAGAGGCTTCTGGACAGTCTTGGCGTCGCCAAGGACGCGCGCAGCTTCGCCGACGCAGAGAACTTTATTCTACGCGCGCCGTCCGGTCCGTTGCCGGCGCCGACGCCGGTGTTTCCGCGTTATGTCGAGGCGGACGACGCGCCGGCGCCGGCTTGATCTTTCCCATGGGCGCGTGATGCTGATCGATAGCCATTGCCATCTGGATTTTCCTGATTTCGCCGCCGAGCGCGACGCTGTGATTCAGCGCGCCCGCGAGGCCGGAGTCGCGCGCATGGTCACCATCTCGACCCGGATCGAGCGGTTCGACGAGATTAGCGCGCTCGCCGAGGCCTACCCGGATGTATTCTGCACCATCGGCGAGCATCCGGAACATGTCGGCGCCGCCCCAGAGCCCGAGCTCGATCAGCTCATTGCATTGGCGGCGCATCCAAAATGCGTCGGCATTGGCGAGGCGGGCCTCGACTATCACTATGAGAGCGCGCCGCGCGACAAGGCTGAGCGCGTGTTCCGCACCCATATCGCAGCGGCGCGGCGGACCGGATTGCCGCTCGTCATTCACAGCCGCGACGCCGACGCCGATATGGCCCGAATTCTCGAGGACGAGATGGGGAAGGGGCCATTCAGGGCCATTCTCCATTGCTTCACATCGTCTTTGACGCTGGCGCGGACCGGCCTCTCGCTGGGACTGTCGATCTCTTTTTCGGGCATCGTCACCTTCAAGAAGTCGCAGGAGCTGCGGGATATCGCGGCGATCGTGCCTCTGGATCGTCTCCTGGTCGAAACCGACGCGCCGTTTCTCGCCCCTGTCCCTCACCGCGGCAAACGCAACGAGCCAGCCTTCGTCGCAGCGACTGCGCGGGCGCTGGCGGAAGTCAAGGGCGTCTCGGCCGCAACGCTCGCCGCGGAGACCAGCGCCAACGCCCTTCGTCTTTTCAGCAAGATGCCGCCCCCCGTGGTGAAGCAAGTCGCGGCCGAATGAGCCTTGCGATCACGATTCTCGGCTGTGGATCGTCCGGCGGCGTGCCGCGCGTCGCCCAAGGGTGGGGCGCCTGCGATCCGCTAAATCCGCGCAACAGACGCCGCCGCTGCTCGATCTTTGTCGAACAGACCGGGCCGGACGGCGGCAAGACGGCGGTGCTCGTCGACACCTCGCCGGACCTGCGCGAGCAATTGCTCGATCTCGGCGCGACGCGGCTCGACGGCGTGTTGATGACGCATGCCCATGCCGACCATACGCATGGCATCGACGACGTCCGGCCGCTTGTCATTTCGGCGCGGCATAAAATCAACATTTACATGGATGAGACGACGTCGGCGGTCGTTCGCTCCAATTTCAACTATATTTTCGTCACCCCGCCGGGCAGCCAATATCCGC
This sequence comes from Methylocella silvestris BL2, assembly GCF_000021745.1. NCBI lineage: Bacteria > Pseudomonadati > Pseudomonadota > Alphaproteobacteria > Hyphomicrobiales > Beijerinckiaceae > Methylocella > Methylocella silvestris. Next base: position 599,491 of record NC_011666.1, on the reverse strand, counting down.
CGCTTTTAACGGAACACCGCCTTATCCCGGGCGCGCCTGTGGCTGTCAACGGTCCGGGCGGTCCGTTGCGGGCGACGCCGTTCCGGCTCGAACATGGCGAAATCGACGCGCTCGGCTTTCGCTTCGGCGACATCGCTTATTCCCCGGACCTCAATGGAATTCCCGCCGAGAGCCTTGGCTATCTCGAAGGCCTCGATCTCTGGATCGTCGACGCCTTGCGCTACACGCGCCATCCGAGCCATTTCAGCCTCAGCGAGACATTGGACTGGATCGCGAGATTGAAGCCGAAACGGGCGATCCTGACCAATCTCCATACCGATCTCGATTTCGCGCGCCTTGCGGCAGAGCTTCCGCCTCACGTGGAGCCGGCCTATGACGGCATGCGGATTGTCGGCTGATCAAAGGCGTCGATCCTTAGCTTGACTGGATTAGGGTAACGAGAGCGCTGTCTTCGGATGTCGCTGCAACATTCTGATATCAAGATAGCTTTCACTATGTTCCATAATATAAATTATGCGAATCAACACTGAGGCCTTACGCCCCTTTGCCAAAGCTCTCCCCAGCCCGTACTTTTTTCGTTCCGATTAGGGTAGCCAAGCGAAGCGTCTATTGATATATTTTGGGCGACACGGGGCGTCGGGCATTCCTAAAGAATTTCATAGGTGATGATCTCAAGCTGGCGCCTCTGGCGGCCGGCCTTTTGGCGTGTCGGCTGTCCCGTGGTTCAGGCAAAAAGCGGCGGCGCAGGCTGAGACGAATAGGCATTGACATGAGCAAAGGCAGAGACTTCCGGGGACCGAAGAAGCGCGGTTTCGACGATGATGGGCCGTCCCCCTACGACCCGCCGCGGCAGAGCCGGTCGCCCCGCGGCGGCGGCTTCGGCGGTGCGCCTGAGATGCCGATGCCAACTTCAGGGCCCAGCATTGACGCGGTCGTGAAATGGTTCAAGGGCGACAAGGGCTTCGGCTTCGTCGAACTCGGAAATGGTACAGGCGACGCGTTCCTGCATATCGGCGCGCTTCAGGCAGCCGGATATGAGACGGTGCCGCCGGGCGCAAAGCTCAAGGTCAATGTCAGCAATGGCATGAAGGGCGCTCAGGTTACGCGGGTGCTCGAAGTCGACACCGCAGGCGCTGCCGAACGTGCGCCGCAGCAGCCGCGCTTTAGCAGCGATTCGCCGCGCCCTGCCCGCCGCGCCCCCGATCCGTCGACGGCGATCTCGGTCACCGGCACGGTCAAGTGGTTCGACGACAATAAGGGCTTCGGCTTCGTCCAGTCGAATGATGGCGGCAAGGACGTGTTCGTCCATATCTCCATTCTTGGGCCGTCGGGCGTGCAGAATCTGGCGGAAGGCCAGGCGGTCAGCATGCGGGTCGTCGATACGCCGAAAGGCCGCGAAGCTCTGTCGATTTCGCTCGAGTAGGCTTCCCCGAATCGAGTTGTCGAAACGCTCCGGCGCGCCACGCGCGCCGGGGACAAACTTGCCCTGCCGCCTGTATCGCGGCAATTCCGGTCTGCCCGCTATATGCAGCCATCCACCGACATCCAGCGGCTCCTCGAGATCATGGCGGCGCTGCGGACCCCGGGCTCCGGCTGCGCCTGGGACCTTGCCCAGACCTTCGAGACGATCGCCCCCTATACAATCGAAGAAGCCTATGAGGTCGCCGACGCCATCGGCCGGCGCGATCTGCCCGACCTCAAGGACGAGCTCGGCGATTTATTGCTTCAGGTCGCTTTTCATGCCCGCATCGCCGAGGAGCTCGGCGCATTCGATTTCGGGGGCGTTGTCGAGGCGATCACGGCGAAAATGATCCGCCGCCATCCCCATGTCTTCGCAAAGCAGCGCGATCTCCCGGCGGAGGAGATCAGCAAGCTTTGGTCGCGTATCAAGGCGGAGGAAAAAGCGGCCAAGCTGGCGGCAAACTCCGAGGCGCCTGCCGCTTTAGAGACAGAGAGCCACCTCGATGGGGCGCCTCTGGCCCTGCCCGGCCTCACCCGCGCGGTAAAGCTGCAGGCGAAGGCTTCGGAGGTGGGGTTCGACTGGAATGACGCCCGTCTGGTGCTCCACAAGATTCGCGAGGAGACCGACGAAATCGAGGCAGCTCTCGCAAGCGGCGAGGCCAAGGCGATCGCCGATGAAATTGGCGATCTGTTGTTTGCCGTCGCCAATCTCGCCCGCCACGTCAAGGCCGACCCCGAAAGCGCCGTGCGACGGACCAATATGAAATTCGCGCGGCGTTTCCGTTTTATCGAGCAGGAGCTCGAACGGCGCAAGATCCCGCTCGGGCAAGCAACGCTCGCCGAAATGGACACTCTCTGGAACGACGCCAAGGCTCTCGAACGCGCGCCAAAGCATTCAGCCGCCTCGGTTCAGGACGGCGATCCTGCCTCCACCTGAGCTGAGCCATCCGCCATCGGAATGAATCGCCGGCGTATCGATTCGGCGCGTTCGGGGCCAACCCTGACTTTCATGTGCAGCGTTCCGTCGGCGCCGGCGCTTCGGCGCAAGACTTCCGCGTTCTCGTAGAGCCAATGCAGCCCTTCGCCATTTTCCGGCTGAAGTTCGATCTCGAAGGTCAGGCGATCCATCGCCAGACGCGTCTCGATCTGCGCGCGAAGTTCGTCCAGCCCCTGCCCCGTCAGCGCCGAAACGATGACCGGCTCGGCCCCATCCCGGCCGGCTCTGCGCTTTGCGGCGTTACGCGCCGCATCGCGCGCGGCCTCATCGAGCAGGTCCGCTTTGTTCCAGACTTCAAGGATGCGGCGATGATCGTCCGGATCGACGCCGAGATCGCGCAGGATCGTCTCGACGTCGGTCCGTTGGGCGTCGGCGTCTTCATGGGCGATGTCGCGCACATGCAGAATAAGGTCCGCCTCCAAAACTTCCTCGAGCGTCGCGCGAAAGGCGGAAACAAGCATCAAGGGTAGGTCCGAAATGAATCCGACCGTGTCCGACAGGATGATCTTGGCGCCAGCGCCAAGCGAAACCGCGCGCAGCGTCGGGTCGAGCGTTGCAAACAGCATATTCTCGGCGAACACGTCCGAGTGGGTCATCCGATTGAAAAGCGTCGATTTTCCCGCATTGGTATAGCCGACCAGGGCGACCACGGGATAGGGAACGTCGCGGCGGCTTTTTCGGTGCAGGCCGCGCGTGCGCTTCACCTTTTCGAGATCCTGCTCGATGCGGGTCATGCGCTCCTGAATCAGCCGGCGATCGGTTTCGATCTGCGTTTCGCCGGGGCCGCCGAGAAAGCCGAAGCCGCCGCGCTGGCGTTCAAGGTGGGTCCAGGACCGCACCAGCCGCGATTTCTGATAGGCGAGATGGGCCAGTTCGACCTGTAGCGCACCTTCGCTGGTGCGCGCGCGCTGGCCGAAGATTTCAAGGATCAGGCCGGTCCGATCGATCACTTTGGCCGAAAAGGCTTTTTCCAGATTGCGCTGCTGAATGGGCGACAGCGCGCAGTCCATGATCACGAGATCGATGTTTTCGGCCTGCACGAGATCCGCGATCTCCTGCGCCTTGCCCTTGCCGATAAAGGTCGCGGGGCGGACATTGGCCAGCATGACGATCATCGCGCCGACGATGTCGAGGTCGATCGCCGCTGCAAGGCCGGCCGCCTCATCCATTCGCGCCTCGGTCGATCGGGCCGCAAAGCCCGCGGACGAACTCTTTTTTGATTGAGATTTTTCGTTGAGATAGGGGCCGACGACCAGCGCTCGCGTCAGCATCTTGTCAGAGCCCTGGCTCTTGTCTTCAAGTCCCGGTCTTTTATCCAGCATCAAGTCCTGCGTGTTAGCGTCGGCGAAGATCGCCACAGCTGATATGGGGCGCCGATCAGAATTTCGTGAGGGGCCGGCGGAACAATTGTCGGCCGCCCCAACCGCCCGGCGTCATGACGCGGCGGCGTCCTCGCCCGATTCGAACATCTGAATCGGCTGACCCGGCATGATCGTGGAAATCGCGTGCTTGTAGACAAGCTGCGAATGGCCATCGCGGCGGAGCAGAACGCAAAAATTGTCAAACCAGGTCACGACGCCCTGCAATTTCACGCCATTGACCAGAAAAATTGTTAAAGGAACTTTGTTTTTACGAACAAAATTGAGAAAAGTGTCCTGTAAATTCTGTGGCCTTTCAGCTGCCATCTTGCGATTCCTTTTTTGGCGCGTTGGGGCGCGGTTCGTTTCTGGGTGGGGCGCAATCGCGTCTCGGTCTGGCCCCATACGGAAGCGGAGCGCCCAGTTACATTAGAGCTTTTGCCGACTTCCTTTGCAATCGCTCTTTCTCGATCGGCCGAGCGCTCGCTTGGCGCAAACGCCACGCCGCCGGCACGATCAGCGATTACTATGCCTCTCTTTGATCAGTTTGAATGCGCCGCGGCAAGATGGAACAGCGCGCGCAGTTTGCGCGCCAGTGGTCCTGGCGCACCGTCGCCGATCTTCACGCCGTCGATGGCGACAACAGGCATGACGAGAGTCGTCGCGCCGGTAATGAACGCCTCCTGCGCCGCGAGCGCCTCCTTGAGGCTGAACTTGCGCTCCTCCAGCCGCAGCCCTTCGGCGGCGATGATGTCGAACAAAGTCGTCCGCGTGACGCCGCGCAGAATCGAATGGTCGAGCTGGCGGGTCACAATCGCTCCCGATTGATCGACGATCCAGGCGTTCGAGGCGGCGCCCTCGCTGATCATGCCGTCGGAATCGACAAGCCACGCCTCATAGGCGCCCTGCTCCTTGGCGTCCTGGCGCGCGAGAACATTCGCCAACAGGCCGATAGATTTGATGTCGACGCGTTTCCACCGCAAATCCGGCATGGTCGCGACGCCGACGCCCTTGCGCGCCGCGGCCTCGCCCTTTTCCGGCGCGATCGCCTTCGCCGAGACGACGAGGCTGGCGCGGACGGGGGGATCCGGAAAGACATGATCGCGTTTGGCGACTCCCCGCGTTACCTGGATGTAGAGATAGCCGTCAGACAGCCTGTTTCGCGCGCGGATCTCGCGCAGGATCACTTTCAGCGCCCCGGGATTGACGGGAGCTTCGATGCGCAATTCCTTGAGCGAGCGCCCCAGCCGGTCAAGATGACGCGCCTCGTCGATCAGGGCGCCGTCGTAGACCTCGCATACCTCATAGACGCCGTCGCCGAACTGATAGCCGCGATCCTCGACCGAAACGACCGCGTCGCGGCTCGCGACATAGGCTCCGTTGACATAGGTTATTCTGCTCACAGGCGCTCCGGGACTGTCAGATGGGGAAGCCGAACAGAGAGCCGGCCAGCCCCACGCAGGCTCCGCCCGCGATGCCATATAAAGGATTAATCCGCGTCAATCCGCATAGGAGGGACATGCCGCCTGTCAGCGCCAGCGTCAAGACGCCGCGATCGGCGGCCCGCGCCAGCACGAGCCCGCTCGCCCCCATCAGCCCGACCGCGATCGGAGCAAGCGATTTCTTGAGGATCGCGACGGCTCCGCTGGCGGAATAGCGCCGCAGCGCGCGCTCGCTCGCAAAAGCCAGCGCCGATGAGGGACCGATCATCGAAAGCGTCGCGACGACAAGGCCGGATGCGCCCGCGACATGCCAGCCCATCAGGCTCATGACAATCACATTGGGCCCCGGCGCGGCTTGCGCGAGCGCCACAAGGCTAGCGAACGTCTGATCGTCCATAAGGCGCAGGACCGTGACCATCTGCCGGTGCAGTTCCGGCAGGGTGGCGTTGGCGCCGCCGATCGCTCCCAGCGAGAGGCTCAAGAACGCCGCGGCGAGCTGGCCAAGCGTGACAGTCATAGACGCGCCGCGCTCATCGGCGCCGGCGGCGGGCGGCCGCAAACAGCGCGAGGCTGGCGGGAGCGACCAGCAGCAGCGTCGTCAGCAAAAGAAAAATGCAGCAGGCCCACGCTGGCGAAAGTCGCTCCCGCGACGACAAGGGCGAGCATCTCGCCGTTCAGCGCGCGAAGCAGTTTGTAGGCGTTCCCGATAACCAATCCGGCCGTCGCCGCGGCGGCGCCTGAGAGAGCGCCTTTGACGGCAGGCAACTCGCCGAAGCTATCGAACAGCGAGGCAAGCGCGATCAGGATGGCGAGTGGGGCGAGCAGCAGGCCGCAGAGCGCCGCGATCGAGCCGGCCGGTCCCTGAAAGCGGTCGCCGAGCATCACCGCGAGATTGACGGTGTTCGCGCCGGGAATGACGCTTGCGGCGCCGTGCAATTCGGCGAATTCGCGATCGCTCAGCCAGCCCCGCTCCTCGACGAGGATCGGCCGCACCCAGCCGGCGACGCCGCCGAAGCCGTAGAGGCCAATCTTGAAAAACGCCATAAAAAGATCGCGCCGCGCAGGCGGCCGCTCTGTATCCGTCGCAGGAGCCGTGGTCATGTTTTGGCGCTAATCAACCCGCAGCGATTTCAGCTTCCTGTGCAGCGCCGAACGCTCCATGCCGATGAATTCGGCCGTGCGGGAAATATTGCCGCCGAAGCGGTTGATCTGCGCCACGAGATATTCCCTCTCGAACACCTCGCGCGCGTCGCGCAATGGCAGGCTCATCAGCTTCTCGCCGCCCGCCCCATTGGGCGTCGAGGGCACCAGAGCGCCGATCTCGGATGGCAAAAGATCGGCGGTGATGGCCGCGTCGGGATCGCCGGCCGACAGGATCATCAGGCGCTCCACGTTGTTGCGCAATTGCCGGATGTTGCCTGGCCAGTCATGCGATTGCAGCACGGCCATGGCGTCGTCAGCGATGAGCCGCTTCGGCATGCCTGTCGTCGACGACACCTGATCCATGAAAAAGGCGATCAGTTCGGAAATATCCTCACGCCGCTCCGACAGCGAGGGCACGCGTACAGGCACGACGGCGAGGCGATGGAACAGATCCTCCCGAAACGAGCCGTCCTCGATCAGGCCGGCAAGGTCGCGCGCGCTCGAGGAGATGATGCGCACGTCGACATGAACGCGCGTTGCGCCTCCGACCCGCTGAAAATTCTGCTCGACGAGAACCCGCAGGATCTTGCCCTGCGTCTCCTTCGGCATGTCGGCGATCTCGTCAAGATACAGCGTGCCGCCATGGGCCTCCTCGAGCGCGCCAATCTTGCGCTGCGCGCCGTCCCTGCCCTCGACCCCGAAGAGTTCGATCTCCATCGTGTCCGGCGCGATCGTCGCCGCATTGATGACGATGAAGGGACCGTTGGCGCGGGCCGAATGCTCGTGAATGGAGCGCGCGGCGAGCTCCTTGCCCGATCCCGGCGCGCCGGTGATGAGAATGCGCGAATTGGCCGGAGCTAGGCGGTCGATCGTCTGACGCAATTGATTGATCGCGGTCGAGCGGCCGATGATCTTGTTGACAGCGCCGGCGCGCAGCCGCAGATCGCTGACCTCGCGCTTGAGCCGCGAGGCTTCGAGCGCGCGCTCGGCGACCAACACCAGTCGGTCCGCCTTGAACGGCTTTTCGATGAAATCATAAGCGCCGAGCTTGATCGCCTGGACCGCCGTTTCGATATTGCCGTGGCCGGAAATCATCACCACAGGGAGCATCGGATGCTGCTCCTTGACGATCTTCAGGATTTGCAGCCCGTCGAGCTTCGAGCCCTGCAGCCAGATGTCGAGAAAGACGAGGCCCGGCCGGCGCGCTTCGACGGCGGCCAGCGCCTCGTCCGAATTTTTGGCGACGCGCGTTCCATGGCCTTCATCCGAAAGAATCCCGGACACGATCTCCCGGATGTCAGCCTCGTCGTCAACGATGAGGATATCGCTCGCCATGACGTTTCCTTCACGAGTCTTGAGTTGCCGTTGCGGTCACAACTTCAGATGAAGCGTCCGCCTGATCCGGCGTCGCCTGGTCGAGCGGGAAGAACAGGCGGACCCATGCGCCCCGCCCTCTCGGCGCATCGCGCAATTCAAGTCCGCCGCCATGGTCGGCAAGGATCTTGGCGACGATCGGGAGCCCGAGTCCGGTGCCCTCGGCTCTCGTCGTCATGTAGGGCTCCAGCAGCCGCTGCCGGTTGTCCTTCGGGAACCCCTTCCCATTATCGACAACGTCGATGACCACCATGTCCTCCGAGACGGAAAGCGCGACGCCGATATGGCCTTCGAACGGCCCGCTCGCCGCCACTTCGGCCTCAATGCCTTCAGTCGCGTTCTTTACGATGTTGGTCAAGGCTTGTGACAGAAGGCGCCGGTCGAAGCGGCCATGCACAGGCTCCTCGGGCAGGCTGTCCTCGAAGATGATGTTCGGATGGGCGACCCGCATCAGAAACAGGACGCGGCGCACGCATTCGCCAAGATCGTTGTTTTCGACGCGCGGCTTCGGCATCCGGGCGAAGGAGGAAAACTCATCGACCATGCGCTTGATGTCGTCGACCTGGCGAATGATCGTATCGGTGCATTGATCGAAGATGTCCCTGTCCTGCGTGATGAGCCGTCCATATTTGCGCTTGAGCCGCTCGGCCGAAAGCTGGATCGGCGTCAGCGGGTTGCGAATTTCGTGGGCGATGCGGCGGGCGACGTCGGCCCAGGCGGCGGTCCGCTGCGCGCTGACGAGATCGGTGATGTCGTCGAGCGTGACGATATAGCTCCTGCCGCCGCGGCCCGTGGGCACGGTGGTGATGGAGACGCTGAAGAGCCGCTCCAGCCCGCCGCGCACGATCGAGATTTCAGCCGGCGCCATGCGCGACTGGCCGGCGCGCGCTTCGGCAAAGACCTCCCGGATCTCGGGCAAGACGTTGTCGAGCGGCTGGCCGAGGATCGATTTGGCTCCTTCGCCGTCCGGCTGCACCAGCCGCGCCGCCGAGGGGTTCAGCACCGTGATCTCGCCTTTCGAGCCGACGCTGACGACAGCGACGGGAACGCCGGACAGGACCGCCTCGGTGAACAGGCGGCGCTCATCGATGAGGCTGCTCGCAGCGATCAGGCGGTTCTGCTGCAGGCGCAGCTCCGATGTCATCTTGTTGAAGGTTTCGCCGAGATGGGCGAGATCGCCTTCCGATTTGCGCACCGCGACCTGCACATTGAGATTGCCGGACGAGACCTGATCGGTCGCGGCGATGAGGCGCCGGATCGGCGCGACGAGACGATTGGCGAAAGAGAGGCCGAGCCAGGTCGCCGACAAAAGCATGATCAGCGCGATCAGAATGAACATCGTCGCGAAAGCGATCTGAATGCTGCGGCGATGGCTGTCGAAGGCGTCGTAAAGCGTCACGAGCCGCGCCGCCTGGCGCGGGAACTCCACCGTAAAGGGATCAACCGGGCGCGCGACGTAAAGGAAGGTGTTCTCGAAGGAGATCATCGCCCTGACGGCGGCGAAGGTTCTCCCCTCATCGAGAATGAGACAGAGCGGCTCGTTTTTCTTGGCGTCGTCGAAATCCGCCGGCTCGGGCCGGACGATCGTCGTGCCGATCGCTGATCCCGTTTCGATCTTTTCGATGACCGATCCGTCCGGCTTCATGAGAGCTGCCGCAGTGAAGCCGAGAAAGCGCGTGCGCGAGGTGAAAAAGTCACGAAACAGCGGCCGGTCGACCTCGAACATCAGCTTGGCCCGGTCGAGGTCCGAGGCGGTCAGCCGCGCTTCCTGCAGCAGTGATTTGCATTGCGCCTCGCGAAACAAGCGCGCCGCGTCGATCGTCGTCTGAACGAAGGCCCGCCCATCATGCATGAAGCCGGGATTGAGGCTCCGTTCCAGCGTGACCGAGCCGACCCAGGCCATCAGCAGCGCCGGCGCCGCCGCGACGATCGAGAACAGCGCAACGATCTGGATATGAAGCTGCGCGCCGGCGACGCCGGCGCGGCGCGCCCGAAACAGCGAATAGGCTTCGATCAGGATGAAGCAAAGGACGACGAAGATGCCAACCACATTGGCGATCAGGAGGCCAAGCAGAACCGCATCGCTCGGCGGCACCGGCGTGAAGCCGGCGAAGATGAGAAAGCTGCCGAGCGCAATCAGCAGAACCAATATGACGACGGCGGGTCCATAGCGGACCGTAAAGCGCCGCTGGCTGCGCGATGCTCCCTGATTTTTTGGTGCTTCCAACCTGTCGCGCATCTTCTGTCAGCCGGACCGACGGCATCAATCCATAGAAACGGAAGTTGCCATTATGCCACGGTGTTGCGCGATTGCGACATTTCCGCGGCCATGACGCGCGCGCCAAGGAAATGTCGCCTCCGATGAGCAGCGAAGTTTGCGCATTTCAGACCGATCGGGCGAATCGATCAGCGCGGCGAGCGCATCAATCGGATGTCGAGATCGCGGACCTTCTTGCGCAGCGTATTGCGATTAAGCCCCAAAAGCTCGGCGGCCTTGATCTGATTGCCCCGCGTCGCCGCCAGCGCCGCCGAAATCAGCGGATATTCCAATTCGCGCAGGATGCGATGGTAGAGGCCGGGCGGCGGCAGGCTGTCGCCATGACCACGGAACAGCTCGGCAAGATGGCGCTCCATGGCGACGGCTAGGCCAGGGCCGCGGTCGGACTGTTCATGCTGCCGAACGCCGGCGGGGGACGCGGCGTGTCCTTGCGCCAGCGACGGCCCGTTGCTGGCGAGCTCGATGTCAATGAGCTGACCGGTCACCGCTTCCTGCGGATAGAGCGCCGCGAGCCTTCGCGTCAGATTTTCGAGCTCCCGGATATTTCCCGGCCAGCGGTAGCGCTTCATGCGGTCGAGCGCTTCCGGCTCGATATGTTTCAGCGGCAGGCCTTCGCTGGCCGCCTGCGCGAAGAAATGCTGGGCGAGATCGCCGATATCCTCGACGCGCTCGCGCAAGGGCGGCAGGCGCAGCGGCACGACATTCAGGCGGAAAAACAGATCCTCGCGAAACAGGCCCTGCTGGATCAGGACCGCCAAGTCCTTATTGGTCGCGGCGATGATCCGCACATTGGTCTTGATCGGCATGCGGCCGCCGACGGTCGTATATTCGCTCTGCTGCAACACGCGCAGAAGCCGCGTCTGCGCCTCCATCGGCATGTCGCCGATCTCGTCGAGGAACAGCGTGCCGCCCTCGGCCTGCTCGAAGCGGCCTGCCGAGCGCTGGTTGGCGCCGGTGAACGCGCCCTTCTCATGCCCGAACAATTCGCTTTCGATCAGGTCGCGCGGGATGGCGGCCATATTGATCGCGACGAACGGGCCCTTCTTGCGCTTGCCGTAGTCATGCAGGGCGCGCGCGACCAGCTCCTTGCCGGTGCCCGATTCCCCGCTGATCATCACGGTGAGGTCGGTCTGCATCAGCCGCGCCAGCGAGCGGTAGATTTCCTGCATCGCGGGCGAGCGTCCGACGAGGGGCATGCCCTCGAGCTCTTCATTGCGCTCGACCTTGACGCGGTTCTTCGGCTCGCTCATCGCGCGGCCGACGATCGACACCAATTCGCGCAGATCGAACGGCTTTGGCAGATAGTCATAGGCGCCGCGCTCGGACGCCTTGATCGCGGTCATGAAGGTGTTTTGCGCGCTCATGACGATGATCGGGAGTTCCGGCCGCAGCTTCTTCATCTTCGGCAGAAGCTCGAAGGCGTTTTCATCCGGCATGACGACGTCGGTGATGACGAGGTCGCCGTCGCCCGACTGAACCCAGCGCCAGAGCGTCGCCGCGGTGCCAGTGGCGCGGACATCATAGCCGGCGCGCGAGAGAGCCTGACTGAGCACGGTGCGTATCGCCGTGTCGTCGTCTGCAATCAGGATATTTCCGGTCGCCATAGCCATAGCCTTTTGTTCAGGCGCGAAAGCGGATAAGCGCCAGCGCCGCAACCCTGTCGCTGCGCGCTTTGATCTTCCAGGGACTTGCGTCGAGACGATCCGTTGTCAGAGGTCCGCGCCATCCGCCTGCGCGGGAGCCGAATACATCGGCATGAGAACCCGGAAAGTCGTGCGCCGCATCGCGGACTCACATTCGATCACGCCGCCGTGGTCCCCGATAATCTTCGCAACCAATGCAAGTCCAAGGCCAGTTCCGCTTGCCTTGGTGGTGATGAAGGGATCGAACAGATAAGGCATGACGTCGGCCGGGACGCCCTGGCCATTGTCCCGGACGCAGCATTCGAGCGGCAGGCTGACGGGCGCTTTTTCTCCCGGAATCTGCATGCGAACGCCGGGGCGGAACGCCGTTGAAAGCTCGATGTCGCCGTCTTTGCCGACCTCGATGGCCTCCGCCGCGTTCTTGACGAGGTTGAGGAACATCTGCACCAGCTGATCCCTGTTGCCGAGAACGAGCGGCAGCGAGGGATCGTAATTTTCATGAAACCGGATGTGCCGCGCGAAGCCCGCTTGCGCCACTTTCTTCACATGGTCGAGGATCGCGTGAATATTGACGCTTTCGCGTTCAATCGGCCGTCCGTCCGAGAAAGCGCTCATGCGGTCAACCAGCTTGACGATCCGGTCGGTCTCTTCGCAGATCAGCCGGGTCAGCGCCCGGTCGGAATCATTGGCCTCGGTCTCGAGCAGCTGCGCCGCGCCTCTGATGCCTGATAGCGGGTTCTTGATTTCATGCGCGAGCATCGAGGCCATGGCGGCGACGGAGCGCGCGCCGCCGCGATGCGTCAGCTGGCGCTCCATTTTTTCGGTGACCGAGCGCTCCTGCAGCATGACGACGACGCCGTCCTGACTTTCCGGCAGCGGCGTCACGAAAATGTCGACGAGCAGTTCGGCCCCGCTCCGCGCCAGGGTCAGCTCGACGCGGTAGCTATTCTGCGCGGCTCCGCTTGCATTGACCTGTTCGACAAATTGCAGCAGCGGCGAGCCCGACGCGACAAGCTGGTTCAGGCGATGCTGGCGCATCGCCTCGCGGCTCATCCCGAAGAAGGTTTCGGCGGCGACATTGGCGTCCGTGACGGCTCCATCGAGGGTGACAGCTAGCACGGGATGCGGCAAGGCGTCGAGCATCCTGGCCGGATCGAGCGCGGACGGGCGCGCCGCAGCCTCATGGGAACGAGGAGCCCATAGCACCGCCATCATGCCGCCTCCGCGCGTAAGGGAAAATCGAACAACTCGCTCAGAATCGATCGCACCGTTTCGGGATCGTCCGCGGTGACGAGCCTTGCGCGCAGAGCGCCGGCCGCGGGCGATCCCGACCGCTCGGCATAAGCCGCAAGGTGCTTCCGGGCGTGACGCATCCCCTGCTCGCGCCCGAACAGGCGCAGCACGCCGTCGTAATGTTCCTGCGCCGCCTCGCTCTTTTCCGCCGGCGACGGCTCCGCGCCGACCACGCCCGTGGCGAGGCGTTCAGCGATCATCCCGACGAGCCAGGGCTGGCCGATCGCCGCGCGGCCGATCATCACCGCGTCGGCGCCGGACACATCCATCATGCGGGCGGCGTCGGCGAGGCTGGCGCAATCGCCATTGGCGACGACCGGAATCGAGACCGCCTCCTTGACGGCGCGGATCGCGCGCCAGTCCGCCTTGCCGTTATAGAATTGACTGCGCGTGCGGCCGTGAACCGTCAGCATGGCGATCCCCTCTGCCTCAGCGAGGCGACCGAGCTCGGCCGCGTTGATCGAGGCTTCATCCCAGCCAAGACGCATCTTGAGCGTCACGGGAATGTCGACGGCGCGCACGGTGGCGCGGATCAGATCCAGCGCCAGGGGCAGGTCGCGCATCAAATGCGAGCCGGAATAGCCGTTGATCACTTTCTTCGCGGGACAGCCCATATTGATGTCGAGGATTGCGGCGCCCGAATCGGCGGCGATGCGCGCGGCCCGCGCCATCGACTGCGCGTCGCAACCGGCGATCTGCACGACATGAGGGTCGACGCCGCGCCCTTCGGCCTTCAGCCGGTTCTCTGCGTCGCCTTTCGCATAGGCTTCAGCCGCCACCATTTCGGTAAAAACAAGCGATGCGCCAAAGCGTTGGGCGACGCGGCGCATCGCAATGTCTGTCACGCCCGACATCGGAGCCAGAAAAGCGCATCCGGGAAGGGCGACCGATCCAATTCGCAACGCAGCGCTTCTCCCCGTCTTGCCTAATTTTTCAGCAGCAGCGCTCATGCCTATATCATAGTCATTTTGTGCAGCGCGGCAATCCTCTTTTTTGAACCTTTCGCAACAGTTTGGCTCGCATTTGACGCCGCTTGCGAAACGCGAGAGGAACAGCCGCACGATTTCTGGACCTTCGATGAAATTTCCCGCCCCTCCGCCCGCCAAAATCGCCATCGTTGTCGTCGCGGCCGGCCGCGGGTCGCGCGCCGGCGACGGGGCGCCAAAGCAATATCGGCAAGTGGCCGGCCTAACCGTCCTCGCCCATAGCCTCAACGCGCTGGGCCGCGCCGCGCCGGACGCGATCATCGCGCCCGTCATCCATGCCGACGATTTCGATCTTTATAGCGAGGCGATCGCCGGCCTCGATCCGGCGGCCCGAGGCCAGTTGACGGCGCCCGTCTGGGGCGGCGCGACCCGGCAAGACAGCGTGCGCGCCGGGCTGGAGGCTCTTGCCGCCGACCCTACGAACCGCCCGAATATCGTTCTGATTCATGATGCTGCACGAATCTTCGCAAGCGAAACATTAATCATGCGCGCCATTGAGGCGGCAAGAGAATATGGCGCCGCGATCCCCGGAATCGCGGTCACCGATACGATCAAGGAGATCGATGTCGAGGCCTGCATCGCCGCCACCCCACCGCGCGCGCGTCTGCGGGCGGTGCAGACGCCCCAGGCCTTCGACTTCAGCCTGATCCTCGACGCGCACCGCAAAGCCGCCGCGGCCGGAGCCGCCGATTTGACCGATGACGCCGCCATCGCCGAATGGGCCGGGCATCGCGTTTTTGTGTTCAAGGGGGACGCCGACAATATGAAGATTACGAGCGCTGAGGATCTCGCCGCCGCCGAAGGCAGGCTCATTCGCGATCTCGCCGACATCAGAACGGGGCAAGGCTATGACGTGCACGCTTTTGGCGCCGGCGACCATATCTGGCTCGGCGGCGTAGAGATGTCGCATGATCATGGCCTTGTCGGCCATTCTGACGCCGACGTGTTAAGCCACGCCGTCACCGATGCCCTGCTGGGGGCTCTCGCCGACGGCGACATCGGCAGCCATTTTCCGCCCTCCGATCCGCAATGGCGCGGCGCGGCTTCAAAGATTTTCCTCGCGGCGGCGGCGGCGCGGGTGCGCGCGCGCGGCGGCATGATCGCCCATATCGACGCGACCGTGGTCTGCGAACGGCCGAAGATCGGGCCGCATCGCGACGCCATTCGCGCCAGCCTCGCGGCGATCGTCGGCGTTTCCCTCGACCGCGTCGCCGTGAAGGCGACGACCAGCGAGCGCCTCGGCTTTACGGGGCGGGAAGAGGGGATCGCCGCCTTCGCAATCGCCACCGTACGTTTGCCGCTCTGATGTTTGGCGACCCCCTGCTCGCCCGCGCCGCCGGCCTCGTCGCGCTTTATCGCGAGAGCAGCCTCACCTTCGCCAGCGCCGAATCCTGCACGGGCGGCCTGATCGCGGCGCTCGTCACAGCGATCCCGGGCTCCTCGGACGTCTTCGAGCGCGGCTTTGTCACTTATTCCAACTCAGCGAAGGCCGAAAGCCTTGGCGTCGAGGCTGCGTTGATCGAGCGCGTCGGCGCGGTCAGCGCGGACGTCGCCGCCGCGATGGCGGCGGGCATTTTGACGCATTCGCCCGCCGATGTGGCCTTGTCGGTCACGGGAATTGCCGGGCCCGGCGGCGGCTCTCCGGCAAAGCCGGTTGGGCTGGTCTTTTTTGGCTGCGCCCGTCGCGGCGCGGAGCCAAAGGTCCTCGAACAGCGCTTTGGCGACCTTGGCCGCAATGAGGTCCGCATGGCTTCGGTCCTGGTCGGCCTTGACCTTTTGGAGGCGGCTGCGCGTTAAACCGCCGCTATCTCAAGGACGCGCCATAAACGAGGTCGGCGCGTTGTTCGAAGGCTTCGGCGAATTTCCGGAACGCCTTGTCGAACACTCCGCCCATCAAGAGCCCCAGCGCCGGGCTGCGGAACTCATAGGCGATTTCGAATTCGACGATCGAGGCCCCCGGCCCCTCGTCGCGAAAGGACCAGCGATTTTCGAGTCGCCGGAACGGGCCGTCGACATAAGAGACCAGGATCTGAAGGATTTGCGGATCGCAGACGACGCGGCTTGTGAAGGTTTCGCGCAGCGCTTTATAGCCGACCGTCATCTGCACGACTTTGGTGACAACGCCTGCGTCCTCGGTTTTGCGGCGAAGCTTCAAGTCGAGGCACAAGGGCACGAATTGCGGATAGGCTTCGGTATCCGCCACGAGATCGAACATTTCCCTCGCGCTATGGCGAACTTTTCGGGTCGTGCGGAAAGACGGCATATCTCATCATGACTGGCTGCGCGGCTCAGGTTGAACAGCCAGCGTGAATCGATGTCGAAGCGCAATGGCCTCCGAAGCTGAGAGCAGGATCTAGCTATTGCCCCGCTTCCGCGCAAGGCGCGAGCGCCTGGCGCTTCGCCTTCAGCCTGGCGAAATCTTCGCCGGCATGATGCGACGATCGCGTTAGCGGCGAGGAGGACATCAGGAGAAATCCCTTGGCGCGGCCGATCTCCGCATAGGAATTGAATTCTTCCGGCGTCACAAAACGCGCGACGGCGTGGTGCTTCTTGGTCGGCTGCAAATATTGGCCGATGGTCATGAAATCGACGTCGGCGCTGCGCAGATCGTCCATCAGCTGCAGCACTTCCTGCCGTTCTTCGCCGAGGCCGAGCATGATCCCCGATTTCGTAAACAGAGTCGGATCGAGCTCCTTCACCCGTTGCAGCAGCCGCAGCGAATGGAAATAGCGCGCGCCGGGCCGCACGCCGAGATATTTTCCGGCGACCGTCTCGAGATTATGATTGAAGACGTCCGGCTTGGCGGCGACGACAATCTCGAGCGCGCCGGGTTTGCGCAGAAAGTCAGGGGTCAGCACCTCAATCGTCGTTTTCGGGCTGAGGCTGCGGATCGCCGCGATCACCTCGGCGAAATGGCGCGCGCCGCCATCGGAAAGATCGTCGCGATCGACCGAAGTGATGACGACATGGGACAGACCGAGCTTGGCGACCGCGTCGGCGACCCGCTGCGGTTCATTGCGATCCAGGGCGCGCGGCAGGCCCGTCTTCACGTTGCAGAAGGCGCAGGCCCTTGTGCAGGTGTCGCCCATGATCATGAAGGTCGCGTGCTTCTTCGCCCAGCACTCGCCGATATTGGGGCAGCCGGCTTCCTCGCAGACCGTGACGAGCTTGTGCTCCTTGACGATCTTGTTGGTCGCCGCCCATTCGGGCGAGCCCGGCGCCCTGACCCGGATCCAGTCGGGCTTGCGCAGCGTCGGCTGATCCGGCCGGTGCGCTTTTTCAGGATGGCGCGTCTCGGCTGGTTTGGTGTCGAGGAGGTCAGAATCCGAGGCCATAAGTCTTCCTGCCCTGCCCTCGCCGGCTGGCGGGGCGTCTTGCTGAGATATCAATATGGGCGGATCGCGGGCGACTGTCCAACCGCGCGACCTATTACGTATGGATCACGCGGCCATAGGCGTCGAGAACGCTCTCATGCATGGTTTCCGACAGCGTCGGATGCGGGAACACCGTGTTGATCAACTCTTCCTCGGTCGTCTCGCAATTCATGGCGATGACAAACCCCTGAATGAGCTCGGTGACCTCCGCCCCGACAAGATGCGCGCCGAGGAGCTTTCCGGTCTTGGCGTCGAAGATCGTCTTGACGAGGCCGTCCGGCTCGCCAAGCGCAATCGCCTTGCCGTTGCCGATGAAGGGAAAGCGCCCGATCTTGAGCTCGAAGCCGGCTTCCTTGGCTTTTGCCTCGGTGAGGCCAACCGAGGCGATTTGCGGATTGCAATAGGTGCAGCCCGGGATCATCAGCTTGTCCATGGCGTGCGGATGCTTGCCGGCGATGGATTCGACGCAGATCACGCCTTCATGCTCGGCCTTATGCGCCAGCATGGGAGGCCCGGCGACGTCGCCGATGGCGTAAATCCCGGCGACGTTTGTGCGGCCGTAATCGTCGATCTTGATTGTGCCGCGATCGAGCGTGACGCCCAGCGCCTCAAGGCCGAGATTTTCGATGTTGCCGACGACGCCCACGGCCGAGATCACGCGTTCGGCTTTCAGCGTCTCAACCTTGCCCTTGGCGTCCTCGAGCGTCGCGGTGACGCCGTCCGCGGTCTTCTCGAGTTTTGTCACCTTGGTGGAGGTCAGCAGCTTCATGCCCTGCTTCTCAAAGCGCTTGCGGGCCAGCGTGGCGATCTCGGCGTCCTCGACCGGAAGGATCTGCGGCAGCACCTCGACGACGGTCACCTCGGCGCCGAGCGTGCGATAGAAAGAGGCGAACTCAATGCCGATCGCGCCCGACCCCATCACGATGAGGCTCTTGGGAAAGGCGTCGGGCTTCATCGCCTCGAAATAAGTCCAGATCAGCTTGCCGTCGGGCTCAAGCCCTGGCAGAGCGCGTGGCCGCGCGCCCGTCGCGATGATGATGTTTTTGGCGCGATAGACGCCTTCCGCCAGAACGCCCTTCGGAATCGGGTTCTGCGGCTGCACGATGGCCTTCTTGGTCGCGGCAACGGCGACTTCGCCGACTTTCGTGATCGTGGCTTCCCCCCAGATCACATCGACCTTGTTCTTTTTCATCAAGAATCCGACGCCGGCGTTGAGCTGCGCGGAGATGGCGCGCGAGCGTTTGACGACGGCGCCGACATCGGCCTCGGCCTTGCCGCCGGCTTTCAGCCCATAATCCTTGGCGTGCTCCATGTAGTGGAAGATCTCGGCCGTGCGCAGCAGCGCTTTGGTCGGGATGCAGCCCCAGTTGAGGCAGATGCCGCCGAGATGCTCGCGCTCGACGACGGCCGTCCTGAGGCCGAGCTGGGCGGCGCGGATGGCGGCGACATAGCCGCCAGGCCCTCCGCCGATGATCAGAACGTCATAGGGGTCAGCCATGAGGATCTCGCAAAAGAAATGATTTCAAACGAGCATCGACATCGGATGCTCAATCAGGGATTTGAAGGCGTCGAGCAGCTCGGCGCCAAGCGCCCCATCGACCGCGCGATGATCGGTCGAGAGCGTGACGCTCATCAACGTCGCCACCGCCGGCGCGCCGTCCTTGACGACGACGCGCTTCTCGCCCGCCCCGACCGCGAGGATCGAGGATTGCGGGGGGTTGATGATGGCGGAAAAATTCTTGATGCCGAACATGCCGAGGTTCGACACCGAGGAGGAGCCGCCCTGATATTCCTCCGGCTTCAGTTTCCGCGCCTTGGCCCGCGCCGCATAATCCTTCATCTCGTTCGAAATCGCCGACAGCGACTTCGTGTCGGCCGAACGGATAACCGGCGTGATGAGGCCGCCAGGAATTGAGACGGCGACGCCGACATCGGCATGCTTGTGCTTCAGCATGACCGATTCGGTCCAGGTGACATTGGCTTCCGGCACGCGGATCAACGCCAGAGCGAGCCCCTTGATGATGAAATCATTGACCGAGATTTTGTAAGAGGGCTTGGCGTCCTTGTCGCGAGAGGCCTGCGCGTTCACCGTCTCGCGCAACGCCAGCAGAGCGTCGAGATTGCAGTCGACCGACAGATAGAAATGCGGGATCGTCTGGCTCGCTTCGACAAGGCGCCTCGCAATTGTCTTGCGCATTGAATCATGCGGCGCCTCGTCATAGGAGCCTGGCGCATAGAATTTGCGGATGGCTTCATCCGACGCCGGGGCGGGAGTCGGCGCGGCCGGAGACGGCGCGGCGGGCGCCGCCGGCGCCTTGGCGATTTGCGGTCTTGGCTGGGCCAGCGCCGCCTTGACGTCGCGCTCGACGATGCGGCCATGCGGACCTGAGCCGGCGACGCCGGAGAGATCGAGCCCCGACTCCTTGGCGATGCGGCGCGCGAGCGGCGAGGCGAACAGGCGCGGCCCCGCCTGCCCGTTGACGGCGGCGGGCGCCGGAGCCGTTTGCGCTGCGGATGCAGCGGGCGCGGACGGGGCGGAAGCTGGCGCGGCAGACGCGGGCGCCGCGGGCGCGGGTTTGGCGGCGGCAGGGGCCGCGGCGGCCGATACGTCCTCTCCATCGGCGGCGATGACCCCGATCACGTCGTTCACGGCGACGTCGGCGGTGCCATCGGGGACGACGATCCTGGCGAGAACGCCTTCGTCCACCGCCTCGACCTCCATCGTCGCCTTGTCGGTCTCGATTTCAGCGATGACGTCGCCGGATTTGATCTTGTCGCCTTCTTTCTTCAACCATCGGCTGAGATTGCCTTTTTCCATGGTCGGCGAAAGGGCGGGCATCAGGATGTTGACGGGCATGGGAGGCTCTTGATCTCGAGCTGAACGCCGGCTTTTGTCAGATCAGATCTGGCGGGCGGCGTCCCTTGCGGGAAGACGGATGCGGGGCCGGGACGGAAATCACACGTAGAGGGAGGCTTTCGCCGCGGCGACGACTTCGCCGACGTTCGGAAGCGCGAGCTTTTCGAGATTGGCGGCATAGGGCATCGGCACATTCTTGCCCGTGACGCGCGCGACTGGCGCGTCGAGATAATCGAAGGCGTGCTCCATCAGCACGGCGGCGATCTCGGCCCCGACGCCGCTTTGCGGCCAGCCTTCCTCGACGGTGACGCAGCGGCCGGTCCGCTTTACGGAATCGATTATGAGTTCGGCATCCATCGGACGGATGGTGCGCAGGTCAATGACCTCGGCTTCGATCCCATCCTTGGCCAGTTCGTCGGCGGCCTTCAGCGCATAGACCATGCCGATGCTGAAGGACACGATCGTCACATCCTTGCCGGGGCGGGCGATGCGGCCCTTGCCGATTGGCACGAGAAAATCATCGATCTTCGGCACGTCGAAACTGTGCCCGTAGAGAATTTCATTTTCGAGAAAGATCACCGGATTGGGGTCGCGGATGGCGCTCTTCAACAGGCCCTTGGCGTCGGCGGCGCTATAGGGGGCGACGACATAAAGACCCGGAACATGGGAGAACCATGCCGTGTAATCCTGGCTGTGCTGCGCGGCGACGCGCGCGGCGGCGCCGTTCGGGCCGCGAAATACGATCGGACAGCCCATCTGTCCACCGGACATATAGAGCGTCTTGGCGGCGGAATTGATGATCTGGTCCATCGCCTGCATGGCGAAGTTGAAGGTCATGAATTCGACGATCGGGCGCAGCCCCGCCATCGCCGCTCCGATGGCAAGACCGGCGAACCCGTGTTCGGTGATCGGCGTATCGACGACGCGGCGGTCGCTGAACTCCTGCAGCAGGCCTTGCGTGATCTTATAGGCGCCCTGATATTCGGCGACTTCCTCGCCCATGACGAAGACGCTTTCGTCGCGGCGCATTTCCTCGGCCATAGCGTCGCGCAGCGCCTCGCGCACGGTCGTCGAGACCATCTCGGTCCCTTCGGGAAATTCCGGCGCGCGCGAGATCGCCGGGGCAGCGGCCGGCTGAAGCGTTGCGGGCTTTGCCGCCTGCGGTTCCGCGCCTGCCCCGTTCGGGGCGGGCTCGGCCGCCGGCGCGGTTTCCGGAACGCTCGCCTTCGAGGCGTCCTCGCCTTCGCCGGCGAGGATGGCGATCGGCGTATTGACGGCGACATTGTCGGAACCCGCCGGAATCAAGATCTTGGCGAGGGTTCCTTCGTCGACGGCTTCAACCTCCATCGTCGCCTTATCGGTTTCGATCTCGGCGAGAACGTCTCCGGAGCGCACCGGATCGCCCTCTTTCTTCAGCCATTTTGCGAGTTTGCCCTGCTCCATCGTTGGCGAGAGCGCGGGCATCAGAATGTTGGTCGCCATCGGAATTCCCTGAACCCTTCTCGCCCGCTTGCCGCGGGCCTTGCGAAAGCGCCTTATTTCAGAATATCGGTCCAAAGCTCGGCCGGATCGGGCTCGGGGTCATGCGAGGCGAAGTCGACTGCTTCGGCGACAATGGCGCGAACCTCGGCGTCGATCGCCTTGAGCTCGTCCTCAGGCACATTGTGGTCCCGCAGCAGCCGCGCCCTGACCTGCTCGATCGGATCATGCTCCTCGCGCATCTTCTGCACTTCTTCCTTGGAGCGGTATTTGGCGGGATCCGACATCGAGTGGCCGCGATAGCGATAGGTCTGCATCTCAAGGATGATCGGGCCGTTGCCGCCGACGCACCAGTCGCGGGCGCGTTCGATCGCCGCCTTGACCGCGCGGACATCCATGCCGTCAACCTGTTCGCCGGGAATATTGAAGCTCTGGCCGCGCTTGGAAAAGTCGCTCATCGCGGAGGAGCGCTTGACTGACGTCCCCATGGCGTAGCGGTTGTTTTCAACGATGAAAATAACCGGCAGTTTCCAAAGCTCCGCCATATTGAAGCTTTCGTAGACCTGCCCTTGATTGGCCGCGCCATCGCCGAAATAGGTGTAGGAGACATTGCCGTTGGAGCGGTAGCGATTGGCGAAGGCGAGGCCCGTTCCGAGCGGCACCTGCGCGCCGACGATGCCGTGGCCGCCGTAGAAATGCTTCTCCTTGGAGAACATGTGCATCGAGCCGCCCTTGCCTTTCGACAAGCCGCCCCGTCGTCCGGTCAGTTCGGCCATGACTCCCTTGGGATCCATGCCGCAGGCGATCATATGGCCATGATCGCGGTAGCTGGTGATGGTTTGATCGCCGGGCTTCGCCGCCATCATGACGCCGACGACGACGGCCTCCTGCCCGATATAGAGGTGGCAGAAACCGCCGATGAGGCCCATGCCGTAGAGCTGCCCGGCCTTCTCCTCGAAGCGCCGGATCAGCAGCATTTCGCGATAGGCCTTGAATTCCTGCTCTTTGGTGAAGACAGGCGGCGCCGGCGGCGGTTCAGTCCCTTTCCGGGACCGTGATTCGGTGCGGACGGAGCTTGATGCGTCGGCCATCACGGACCTTCCTTGCTTGGCGTCTCGGCGTTTCCGCAGGCAAGCTAGCGCAGCTTGTCGCCGAAAGCGAGCGGCGCGCGCCAAATGATTTAGATCAATTTCTGAAGGCTGCGTAGCCCTTGCCCGCGGCAGAGGCAAGCGGCGGACGATAGTACTTTGCGGCTAGGGGTCGGCCTATTGCGCCGGTCGCGGCAGCATGACGACGAGGTCATTCTTGTCGGCGCGGCCAATCAGGGCGCGCGCCTCTTCGTCAAGGAGATCGCGGTCGACGATGGCGCCATTGATCAGCGCGATCCGGCGGCGCCACAGGGCGCTTTCGGCCTTGAGGCCATCGAGTTCGGTCTGGAAACCTGCAATCTTCAGCTGATATTCGTCGTTGGTTTTGAGGCCGCGCTCGCCATTCAGGGCGTGCCAGACGAAATAGCCGCCCGCCGCGCCGGAGACGCAATAGAGCAGAAGCGGAAAAACGATCGCGCGGATGCGCCTGCGGATGACCATGCCCGAACTTCGCCGACGAAGGTTAGCGAATGATTAACGCGGTCCTGCATTCAGCGCGAAGGTCCCGAAGCCAAGGCTGAGCAGAGTCAAGGGTAGGCCGACCTTGAAATAATCGAGAAAGGAGATGACGACGCCCGACCGCTTTGCGCGCTCCGCGACGATAAGATTGGCGATCGAGCCGACGAGCGTCAGATTGCCGGCGAGCGTCGAACTCATCGCCACAATGAGCCAGGCTTGATTGGCGTCCGGGAGCGCCTCAAGGAAGGGTTTCAAGACCAGCACCGCGGGAACGTTGCTGATGAGATTGGACAGGGCGGCGGCGACCCCGGAGAGGATCCAGCCACTGTCGAGGCGAAGTCCGGCGACGGTCGCCAGCGTCGTCGGCGTCAGCAGAATTTTTTCGGCGCCCGACACGACAATGAACAGCCCGGCGAACATCAAGAGAAGCGCGCCGTCGAGTTGGGCATAGATCTTTTTCGGATTGACGGCGCGTGAGACGAGGAGCAGCGAGCCGCCAATGATCGCCGCCTTCGCCACTGGCGCGCCGGCAAAAAAACCGGCGATCACGCAGGTGGTCACCAGAGCCGCCTTGGCCGTCTGCCAGCGATGCAGGGGGGATCGGGCCGCCGGCTCAGCGGCGGTGAATTTCGTTGAAAACTCAGCGCGATGCAGCAGCGCGATGAGGCAGAAGGTCAAAAGCAGCGCAACAAGGGCGATCGGCGTCAGCCTTAGGGCGAATTGCCCATAGGGAATATGCGAGGCGACCCCGATCATCATATTCTGCGGATTGCCGGTAAAGGTTGCGACGCTTCCAGCGTTCGAAGCCATCGCAACGGCCAGCAGATAGGGGACGGGATTGCGGCGCAATTTGTGCGCCGCTTCAAGGACCAGCGGCGTCAGGGCGAGGCAGATTGCGTCATTGACGAGGAACGCCGACAGCAATCCCGTGACCGCGACCACGCCGGCGAGCAGCGTCAGCGGGCCGTGCGCTCTCTTGAGCACAAACCGGCCTGCAAAATCGAAGAAACCGGAAATCCTCAGTTGCGCGACGATGATCATCATGCCGAGAAGCAGCGTGATCGTGTCGAGGTCGACCGCTTTGAGCGACTCCTCGAAACTCTGCGGGCCGACGATGAGCATCAGCGCCGCGCCCACAAGCGCCATGCCGGCGCGGTCCATCCGCAAGCCGGGCGCGCGGCCGACGGCGACGCCGCAGAGCGTGGCCAGGAAGATCGCGATCGTCGCAATCGCGCGCCAGTCGATCGCCCCCCAGTCTATTTCGCCAAAGCTCATCGCGCCGCGGCCACGGCGGGAATTTGCGCAGCCTGTGGCCGATCGGGCTGAAGCGTTTCCGGCATGGCGAAGAGATAAAGCAGAAATCCGCCGGCCGCTATCGCGCCGAGTACGAGAAAGGCCGCCGAATAGCCGGCATGGACGACGATCAATCCCGCCAGGGTCGTGCTCACGGCAGCGCCGATCCCCTGCGCTGTAATGACCGCGCCCTGCGCCAGGTTGAAATGGCCCGTGCCGCGCGTGAGATCGGCAACCACGATAACAAACAGCGCGCCATAGAGGCCTGCTCCGACGCCGTCGAGCGTTTGCACGGCGACAAGCCAGATGGGGTCGTCGGACAGGGTGTAAAGAAAACCGCGCAGCGGCAGAATCGCAAAGGCGGCGAGAAACAGCGGCTTGCGGCCCCAGACGTCGGCTCTGAGGCCGACGAGGGCCGCCATCGGCGTCATGACGATTTGCGCAGCGACGATGCACGCCGACATCAGGGCCGTGCCCTGGTTCTTATCCTGCAGCGCCAGCTTCTGGCCCACCAATGGCAGCATGGCGGCGTTGGCGAGATGGAAAATCACGCAGCAAAGGCAAAAGATCAAAAGGCCCTTGCATGAGAGCAGAACTTTCAGCGCCGACGGCTTTTCGCCCGTGGCGTCGTCGCCCGGCGCAAGTCCCCTCGCCTGCTCGTGGTCGATCGCCTTGGGATCGACGGCAAGGACGCTTGCGATGGATAACAGGGCCATCGCCGCCATCAGATAGAAGACGACCATCGGCCCCCATTTCCACGCCAATAATCCCGCGACCGCAGCCAGAAAGGCGTTGCCGGCGTGGTTGAAACCTTCGTTGCGGCCGATCCGGCGCGTGAACCGCTTTGGGCCGACGAGACCGAGGGTGATCGCTGCGATCGCGGGGGCAAAAAACACCGCCGCTGCGCCGGCCGCCGCCTGCGAGGCGGCGACGAGCGCAAAAGAGGGCATGAAGGGAAGAAGAAGCGAGGCGACTGTGACGACCAACGCGGCGACAATGATGATGGCGCGTTTGGCGCGGCTGGCGTCCGTCAGCGCGCCCGCCGGCGTCTGGGCGACAATCCCCGCAAGTCCAGCCACCGTCATAACGAGGCCGATCTTGTCTTCCGGCCAATGACGCTCGGTCAAAAGATAGATGGCGAGATAAGGCCCGAGGCCCTCGCGGACATCGGCCAGAAAGAAATTCAATGCGTCGAGCGTATATTGAAGGCGCACGTGACCGCCAAGGGAGCTGAGAGCTTGTCGCTCCAAGTCCTGGCGGCGCGGCAAGTTCCCCCGCCTCGCCGCTGAATTAGCGGCGGCGACGGAGGCGCATCACTCGGCCCTCGTCAGGCGAGGGCTTTCAGCGCCTTCAATCCGGCGTAGCGCGCCTGCGAACCGAGCTCTTCCTCGATGCGGATCAGCTGGTTGTATTTCGCGGTGCGGTCCGAGCGGGCCAGCGAGCCGGTCTTGATCTGCCCGCAATTGGTGGCGACGGCGAGATCGGCGATGGTCGAATCTTCGGTTTCGCCCGAGCGGTGCGACATCACCGCGGTGTAGCCGGCCCGCTGCGCCATATCGACGGCGGCTAGCGTTTCGGTCAGCGAACCGATCTGGTTGACCTTGACGAGGATCGAATTGGCGATCCCCTTCTTGATGCCTTCCTCAAGCCGCGTGACATTGGTGACGAACAGATCGTCGCCGACGAGCTGAATCTTGGAGCCGATCAGTTCCGTGACGGCCTTCCAGCCGGCCCAGTCGTCTTCCGACATGCCGTCCTCGATGCTCGCGATCGGATAGGAGGCGCTGAGCTTGGCGAGATAATTCGCCTGTTCCTCCGGGGAACGAGTGACGCCCTCGCCGGAGTAGACATAAGCCCCGTCCTTAAAGAATTCGGTCGCGGCGCAGTCGAGGCCGAGGAATATATCGACGCCGGGCTTGAAGCCGGCCGCTTCGATTGCCTGCACGCAGAAATCGAGCGCCGCTTCGGCGGAGGGTAGATTGGGGGCGAAGCCGCCCTCATCGCCGACATTGGTGTTGTGTCCGGCCTTCTTCAGCGAGCTTTTAAGCAGCTGAAAAACCTCAGAGCCCCACCGGACGGCTTCCGCGATCGAGGGGGCGCCGACCGGCAGGATCATGAATTCCTGAAAGTCGATCGGATTGTCGGCATGCACGCCGCCATTGATGATGTTCATCATCGGCACGGGCAGGACATGGGCCTGAACGCCGCCGACATAACGGTAGAGCGGCAACGCCGAGGCGTCCGCCGCCGCCTTGGCGACGGCGAGCGATACGCCCAAAATAGCGTTCGCCCCTAACTTGCTCTTGTTCGGCGTGCCGTCGAGCGAGATCATAATCTCGTCGATTCTGCCCTGGTCTTCGGCTTCAAGGCCGCTCAGGGCCTCGAAAATATCCCGGTTGACGTTTTCGATCGCCTTCAACACGCCCTTGCCGCCGTAGCGCGACTTGTCGCCATCGCGCAATTCGACAGCCTCATGCGCGCCGGTCGAAGCGCCGGACGGAACAGCGGCGCGGCCATGCGAGCCGTCCTCGAGCGTGACGTCGACCTCGACGGTCGGATTGCCGCGGCTGTCCAGAATCTCTCGTGCGGCAATATCGATGATCGCAGTCATGACGGCTCCTTGGGGACTGTTCGATTTTGGGGGTGTGGGTCTGAGGCGTGCTTTAGTGAACGGTCGATTGGCGGGCTTGTCCGATTTTGCAAAGGTTTTTACGACGAAGCTTCGCCGGACGAAAGGGCCGGGGCGCGCCGCCGCATGTGGAATTTTTTAAGCATAGGCGGGAAAAACATTGGCGGGTCAGAGCGCCGGGCCGGGATCGCCGCAAGGGCCGGCAATGCCGACCACGCCCATTGATGGGCAAGCGAAAGACTTGCCGCGCGCAAAGCCTTTGTTCAAGGTTCTCTTCTAGCATACGGCTCCTAGGGCGCTTGAGCGCGCAATTCGGATCGAGCGGAATATGGCGGCGGGCAGGATAGCCTTTGCGATTGTGTTATTGTGCACATCCTGTGGCGCCGATGACGCCGTCGCGGCTCCCGACGCCGCTCCCGCGCAAACGCCGACGCCGCTCGCGCGCCCCACCGATCTTGGCGGCGGCGCTCCGCAACAGGCCCAAGAACCCGCCGGGCAAGCCTCTGATGGGGTTGCCGAAGAGCGGCAGAAATTTCGCGGCCTGCTGCGCCGGGAGGCGGAGAAGACGGGGCTGCCGTCCGATATCGCCGACGCCGTCGTCTCGATCGAAAGCGGCTATGACCCGAGCGTGATCGGCGGCGTCGGCGAAATCGGCCTCATGCAGGTGCGGCCGGAGACCGCTGCGATGCTCGGCTTTCGCGGCGACAGCGCCGAACTCGCTCAGCCTGAAGTCAATATCCGCTATGGCGTCGCCTATCTCGCCGAGGCCTGGCGCCTCGCCGGAGGCGATCTCTGCCGGGCCTTGATGAAATATCGCGCCGGCCATGGCGAGGAGCAGATGTCGGCGCTTTCAATCATCTATTGCGGCCGCGCGCGCGCTCATCTTGCCGCCATCGGCTCGCCCTTCGCCGCGGGGGCCTCGGTTCCGATGATCGCCGATGCGGCCGGGCCGCGCCTGCGAACCGCAATGCGCCGCGCGCCGCGGATTCGGACCGAGGCGGTCAGCCGGGCGTTCTGGGCGGCGCATGAGGCAAGAATCGCCGCGATCACCCGCCGCATCGAGGCGAAATGGCGAAAGGTGGCTTCGCGCTAGCTGCAAAATGCCCCGAGCCGGATCGGGCTATTGCGCCAAGCCGCGCAGCAGCAATCGGAATACCGCGTCGAAATTCAGCGACGCCTCGGGACGGCTCCATTCGTCCGCATGCAGCGGATGGTGGAACTTGACTGTCGCGTCCAGGATCGCCCGCGCGGCTCCGCCGGGATCGATGGCGGCGAACGCCCCCTGCTTCGCCCCATCGTCGATGATTTTCGCGATATGCGTCGCGCGGCGCTCCATCTCGGCGGCGACAATCGATCGATTGGCGCGGGCCAGGCCGGCATAAGCCTGAAACAGATCCGAATCGTTTTTTGCCTTGGCCGATTGCGAGGCGATCAGCACGTCGAACCAGCGCCGCAGCCGCTCGGGCGCCGGGCCGTTCTCGGCCGCAATGACGGCGAGCGGTCCCGCGAGCCGCTCGAGCCAGCGCGCGACCACGGCGTCGATCAGCTCCGCCTTGCCATCGAAATGCCGGTACAGCGCGCCGTGGCTGACTTTTAAGGCGCGAGCGACATCCGTGACGCTGGTTTTGGTCGGCCCGAACCGGCGCAGCGCAGCCTCTGTGGCGTCGAGGATGGCGTCGGGGGTGAGCGGTTGGTCATTCATCGGCTGCGGAGCCTCGCCATATGGTTTTGCAGCTATACCGATCGCGATAACAGATTTCAACATCTGTCATCACGTTGTTGCATTATTGATTTCGTTCGCGAGGCACAGAATTGGCTTGAAACAACGGCGCGGTTTGGCGAGATCAGGGCTAAGCAATCCGGGGCCGGCCCGTCAGCCCTCCCCTTCTCAATGAGGCCCCATGGTCAAAATTCACGACGGGGCGAGCCAACTGGGCGCAAACGTCGCCGCGCCGCGCTCGCCGGAGGAGGCGACGCTCGAACGCGTGGCGAACCCGCATGAGGAAGCGCTTTATCTCGCCCGCTTCACCGCGCCCGAATTTACCTCGCTCTGCCCGGTGACCGGGCAGCCGGATTTCGCGCTCCTCGTCATCGACTATGCGCCGGACAAATGGATCGTCGAATCGAAGTCGCTAAAGCTTTATCTGGGATCGTTTCGCAACCGTGGCGCTTTCCACGAGGACTGCACGGTGCGGATCGGCAAGGATCTTGTCGCCGTGCTGGCGCCGCGCTGGCTGCGCATCGGCGGCTATTGGTATCCGCGCGGCGGGATGCCGATCGACGTATTCTGGTCGACGGGGGCGCCTCCGCCTGGCCTGTGGCTGCCGGATCAGGGCGTGCCGCCCTATCGCGGGCGCGGGTGAGCGTTTTAGGGCGCGAGATTGCCGCTTGTTTGGTGCACAGCGTTGATCCTGTCCTCGAGCTCAGGCGGGATCGTCACTTTGATCGAGCCGATATCGGTCTTCAATTGCTCCATCGTCGTCGCGCCAATGATCGTTGACGTCACGAACGGCCGCGAGGTCACGAAGGCCAGCGCCATTTGCGCCGGGTCGAGGCCAAATTCCTTCGCGATCGCAAGATATTTGGCGATCGCTTCTTCGACGCCCGGCTTCTCGCAGCGCTGGGCGCGGCCAAACAGGGCTGTCCTGGAACCGGGCGGCCGCGCGCCGCACTGATATTTGCCGCTGAGATAGCCCTGCAGCAAAGGCGAATAGGCGAGCAGCCCGACCTTTTCGCGCATGGCGATTTCGGCAAGGTCGATCTCGAACGTGCGGTTCAACAGATTATAGGCGTTTTGAATCGAGACGACGCGCGGGCCCTTGCCGGCTTCCGCCGCGGCGACAAAGCGCATGGTTCCCCAGGACGTCTCATTGGACACGCCAAAATGGCGGATCTTGCCGGCCTTCACGAGTTCATTGAGAATTTCGACGGTCCCGGGAATCGGATTTTCGGGCCCCTTGGCGGGCTCGCGGAACGTCGTCGAGCGGTCCGCGAACAGCTGAACCGGCCGATCGGGCCAATGCAGCTGGTATAGATCGATATAGTCGGTTTGCAGCCGCCGCAGCGATTGATCGACCGCGTAAAAGATATTTTTGCGATTAAGCTCCGTCGGCTTGCCGAACAGCCGGTACGGCTTGGTCCCGCCGCGCAGCCAGTTCGCGCTGCCGCGGCCGCTGACTTTAGTCGCGAGCACGATTTTGTCGCGGTTTTTCCGCGCCTTGAACCAGGACCCGATGATCTTTTCCGTCTCGCCCTGCGTCTCGGGGTTCGGCGGAATGGGATACATCTCGGCGGCGTCGAAGAAATTGACCCCCTGCTCCAGCGCATAGTCCATCTGCGCATGGGCCTCGGCGTCGGTGTTCTGCTGGCCCCAGGTCATGGTGCCAAGGCAGATCGCCGGAACATTGAGATTGGTGCGGCCGAGTTGGCGCAACTCCATGACGACCTCCGTTACGCAGGCTGAGATTCGTTCGCGGGAGCCATGCGTCCCGCTGGATCAAACGAGGCGCGATTGCTCCAGCGCCGCGGCGATAAAGCTTGCGAACAGCGGATGCGGCTCGAACGGCCGCGATTTCAGCTCGGGATGGAATTGCACGCCGATGAACCAGGGGTGATCCAGAAGTTCGATCGTCTCGGGCAGCAGGCCGTCGGGAGAGAGGCCCGCAAAGATGACGCCGTTTTCGGCCAGCCTCTCGCGATAGGCTGTGTTGACCTCATAGCGGTGGCGATGACGCTCGGAGATCTCGGTCGCGCCATAGATCGCGGCGATCTTCGAATGCGGCGCGAGGCTCGCGCGATAGGCCCCTAACCGCATCGTCCCGCCAAGATCGCTCTCGGCGGCGCGAATCTGAAGTTCATTGCCACGCATCCACTCGGTCATGAGGCCGACGACCGGCTCTTTCGTTGGACCGAATTCGGTCGAATTCGCGTCCTTGACGCCGGCGAGCGAGCGAGCCGCCTCGATGACCGCCATCTGCATGCCAAAGCAGATGCCGAAATAGGGCACCTTGCGCTCCCGCGCGAAGCGCGCCGCAAGAATCTTGCCTTCCGCGCCGCGCTGGCCGAAGCCGCCCGGAACGAGAATGCCATGCACGTGGTCGAGATAGACGGCGGGATCGTCGCTCTCGAACACTTCGGACTCGATCCAGTCGATCCGGACATTGATCCGGTTCGCCATGCCGCCATGGGCGAGCGCCTCGATCAGCGACTTATAGGCGTCCTTGAGGCCGGTATATTTGCCGACGATGGCGATCGTCACCTCCCCTTCGGGATTATGGACGCGCTCCATCACCGCGTTCCAGCGGCTCATATCCGGCTTTGGCGCCGGCTCGATGCCGAAAGCGGCGAGAACCTCCTGATCGAGGCCGGCGGCGTGATAGGCGCGCGGCACGTCATAGATCGATTGGACGTCGCGCGCCTCGATCACGGCGCTTTCGCGCACGTTGCAGAAA
The DNA here is from genome assembly GCF_000021745.1 of Methylocella silvestris BL2. NCBI lineage: Bacteria > Pseudomonadati > Pseudomonadota > Alphaproteobacteria > Hyphomicrobiales > Beijerinckiaceae > Methylocella > Methylocella silvestris. Next base: position 567,826 of record NC_011666.1, on the reverse strand, counting down.
AGCCCGAGCTTGCGCCGCTCCTCGCGCGGAATGGTGCGGTCGGTGCGGCAGAGCAGAATGTGCGGCTGGATGCCGATCGAACGCAATTCCTTCACCGAATGCTGCGTCGGCTTGGTCTTGAGTTCGCCGGCGCTCGGGATAAAGGGCAGCAAGGTCAAATGGATATAGATCGCATGCGACCTTGGCAGATCATTGCCGAGCTGGCGGATCGCCTCGAAGAACGGCAGGCCCTCAATGTCGCCGACCGTGCCGCCGATCTCGACCAGCACGAAATCGACGCCGTCCGTTCCCGAAAGAACGAAATCTTTGATCGCATTGGTGACATGGGGAATCACCTGCACCGTCGCGCCGAGATAGTCGCCGCGGCGCTCCTTGGCAATGATCTCCTGATAGATCCGGCCGGTCGTGATATTATCGTCGCGCAGCGCCGGGCGGCCGGTGAACCGCTCGTAATGCCCAAGATCGAGGTCCGTCTCCGCTCCGTCGTCGGTGACGAAAACCTCGCCGTGCTGATAGGGGCTCATCGTCCCCGGATCGATATTGAGGTAGGGATCGAGCTTGCGCAGGCGGACGGTGTAGCCGCGGGCCTGAAGCAATGCGCCGAGCGCCGCCGAAGCCAAGCCTTTACCAAGCGAGGAGACCACGCCGCCGGTGATGAAAATATACCGCGCCATGGGCTTTGAGCTCTATCCGAGTTTCGCCGCGAGAGGAAGCCTATTCCGCTTCCTCTCCGGCTCATCCACAGTGAAGATTTGTCAGACCGCGCCGGGGGAACGGCTGCGGTTTGGCCGCTCAGATGAAGACGCGGGCCATCAACGCGGCGGCGAAGCCGGGGGCGCCGACTGGCGCTGATCTTCGAGCTGCTTCAGCTGATCGAGAAGGCCGCCGCCCGTGCTCGGGGCCGCCGGCGCATTCGGCTCAGGCGCAGCCGCCGGGACATGCTGCAGGATCGAGGAAGGCGCCTGGGTATATTTGGCGAGCGCCGTCAGCCCCAAGCTCGTCGCGAAGAACAGAGCCGCGAGGATCGCCGTCGCCCGGGTCAGCACATTGGCCTGTCCGCGGCCGGTCATGAAGCCGCCGCCGCCGCCAACGCCGAGCGCGCCGCCTTCCGACCGCTGCAACAGCACTGTCACGACAAGCGCCACGACGATCATGAGGTGGATGACGATCAGCACCGTCTGCATCGAAACTCTCTTCCCTGACTCTGCCTGAGGGGTCCTGGACCCCGATTTCGGTCTTTAAGATAAGCAGTACCCGCAGCGTCGCCAGTTTTCCGCAGCGGCGCCGGATTTGCCGGGTTCTACAACGGGCGGCGTCGAAGGCGCCAGCAAATAAAGCGGCGACGCCTCGGCGGCCTTCGGCTTGGCGCCTGTCGGAAGCGTCCTTTCAGGCCGCAATTGGTTTAGGACGCCAGGCAATAGTCGCGATAAACGCCTGCGATCCCCATAAAATCCTTGGCGGTCAGACTGGCGCCGCCGACGAGGGCGCCATCGACATTCGGGACGCGCATAAGATCGGCCGCATTGTTCGGCTTGACGGAGCCGCCATAAAGGATGCGGATCCCATCACGAATGCGCGGCAGATCGACGCCGACCCGCTCGCGGATGAATCGGTGCATCTCGGCGATATCTCTGAGCGTCGGCGTCAGGCCTGTGCCGATCGCCCAGACCGGCTCATAGGCGATCACGAGGTTTTGCGGCGTCGCCTCGCCGGGAATCGAGCCGGTCAGCTGCGAGCCGACGATCGGCAGGGCGTCGCCCGCCTCGCGCTGGCCGCGGGTCTCGCCGACGCAGACGATCGCGGTCAGTCCCGCCCTGAAGGCGCCGCGGGTTTTTTCGCGGACGGCGGCGTTGCCTTCATTGTGGCCGGCCCTGCGCTCGGAATGGCCAAGAATGACATAGGAGGCGCCGGCGTCCCTCAGCATTTCCGCCGAGAGATCGCCAGTAAAGGGCCCCTTCGGCTCCCCATGGCAATGCTGGCCGCCGAGCCCGACTCCCGCCGCATGGCAGGCGGGCGCCGCGGAAATCAACAAAGTCGCCGGCAGACAGATCACGACCTCGGCCTCACCGGCTTCGCCGGCCGCCGCGGCCACGCAAATCTTCTCGGCCTCGACGAGATCCTTGCGCAGACCGTTCATTTTCCAGTTACCGGCGACGAGGGGGCGCCGTTCCGACCGCGAGGGCCCGTTTGTCATTATCAAGCTTCCGGCTTTAAGGCTCGCGATGAGCCGCAGACGCGTTGCAAGCGATAGCGCACCTTCTTATAGTCCCGCCCGAATTTGTAAATGTTTGGCCCAAGCTAGGCCGCGAGCTCTCTCGGGAAAGATAGTAACTAAATGCTTGACGCCATGCGCGCCGCGACAAAGGGCTGGATCGGCCGAACGGTCATGGGGATCGTGCTCGGATTCATTATTCTGAGCTTCGCGGTCTGGGGCATCGGCGATATTTTCCGCGGCTTTGGCGCAAACAAGCTCGCCGAAGTCGGCAACGAACAGATCACGACGGAGGCGTTTCGCTTCGCCTATCAGACGGAATTGCAGCGGGCGCAGCGACAGGCGCGGCGCGCCATCACCAATGACGAAGCCAAGCGCTTCGGCCTCGATCGCCAGGTTCTCTCGCGGCTCGTCAGCGAAGCCGTGCTCGATCAGGAGACGCACGCGCTCGGCCTTGCGATGAGCGACGCCGAGATCGCGCGGACCATCGCCGCCGACCCTTCTTTCAAAGGGGCGAGCGGTCAGTTCGACCGCGCCCGCTTCGAGGAGTTGCTGCGCGACAATGGCCTGACCGAAAAGGCTTTTGTGCGCGAACAGCGCGGCGTCTATCTGCGTCAGGAGCTGATCGATTCCATGACGAACGGCCTGCAATTGCCCAAAGCCATGCTTGAACTGATCCATCGCTACCAGACCGAGACGCGCACGCTCGATTATTTTGTGCTGCCCGCCGCCGCAGCCGGGACCATCGCTTTGCCGTCCGACGACGAACTCGGCAAATATTTCGAAGATCGCAAACTCGGCTATTCCGCCCCGGAATACCGCACGCTCGTCACCTTGACCCTGACGCCGGAGAGCATCGCGAAACCGGACGCCGTCTCGGACGCCGACGCTCTGCGCCGCTACGATGAAATCAAGGGCGAAAAATATGGCGCCCCCGAGAAGCGCCAGATCGATCAGCTGTTCTTCTCCGATCCTGCCGCTGCGGCGGCTGCGCGCGAAAAACTCGACGCGGGCGCGAGCTTCGAGGACATCGTCGCCCAGCAGGGCTCGACCATGAAGGACGTCTCGCTTGGTCTCGTGACGCGGGGCCAGCTGATCGACAAGGCTGTCGCCGACGTCGCCTTCGCCCTCCCCGAGAGCGCGGTCAGCGCGCCCGTCAAGACGCAATTCGGCAGCGTGCTCATTCGCGTCGCCGCCATCGAGCCGTCGAGCGCAAAGCCGTTCGAGGACGTCAAGGAGGAGATCAAGAGGGAGATCGCCACGACCAGAGCGCGGGGAGAAATCGCGCGGCTGCATGACGCCATCGAGGATCAGCGCGCGTCCGGCAAGACGCTGACCGAGGCGGCAAAGAGCGCCGGCCTCGAGGTCCGCGTCATTCCGGCCGTCGACGCCGGCGGCAAGGACGCCGCGGGCGTTCCGATCGCCGATCTGGCAAATAGCGCGGCGTTGTTGAAAGCCGGTTTCGCCTCCGACCTTGGCGTCGACAATGAAACGCTGAGCCTGCCGCAGGGCGGCTATCAATGGTTCGAGGTCGGCAAAATCGACAGGGCGCGGCAGAAGAGCTTCGAGGAGGCGAAACCCGCCGTCGAGAAGGCCTGGCGCGACGATGAGACGGCGAAGCTGATGACGGCTAAAACCATCGATCTGACGAAACGGCTTGAGTCCGGCGAGCCCATGGCCAAAGTCGCCGCCGAGGGCGGTTTTGAGGTCAAGCGGGCGCAGAATGTGCGGCGTGGCGGCGGCGATAATTTTCCGCAGCCGGCTGTGGCCCAGGCCTTCAACGTCGGCGTCGGCGGCGTCGGCTCGACGCGGCTCGAGGCGGGCGACCGGCTCGTGTTCAAGGTCGCCGGCGCGACCGCGCCGCCGATTGATTTCGCTGACGCCACTCTCGTCTCTTTGGCGAATGAAGTGAAAAAATCCTACTCCGACGATCTGGTGACGCAATATCTTGGGACGCTGCAAAACAAGCTCGGCGTGAAGATCAATGCGCAGGCGCTCGCGGCCGCGACGAGCGGCTCAGCTGACCTCTACTGAGACGACGCCGATGGATTCTCCAGCTCATGCGGATTACGCCGCAGCCTATGCGGCCGGCCGCCCGTGCCTGGTTTCGGCGCGCCTGATCGCCGATCTCGAAACGCCGGTTTCCGCCTTTCTGAAGCTGTCGGCGGGGCGCGTCGGACGCATCTTCCTTCTGGAATCCGTCGAGGGCGGAGCCGCGCGGGGCCGATACTCCATGATCGGCCTCGACCCCGATATCGTCTGGCGCGCTTTCGGCGACAGAGCCGAAATCAACCGGTCCGCCTTGAGCGATCCCGACAGCTTTTCGCCTTGCGCGGAGCCCCCGCTCGACTCGCTGCGCGCGCTGATCGCGGAATCCCGCATCGACGCCAGCGAGGAGCTGCCGCCGATGGCGGCCGGCGTCTTTGGCTATCTCGGCTATGATATGGCGCGGCAGATGGAGCAGCTTGGCGCGCCAAAGCCAGATCCCCTCGGCGCGCCAGACGCGATGATGATGCGCCCGACCGTGATGGTCGTGTTCGACTCCGTCCGCGAGGAGATTTTCGTGGTGACGCCGCTGCGCCCTGCCCCCGGCGTTTCCTTCCTTGCCGCCTATGACCATGCCCGCGAACGCATCGACGCGGTGAGCGTGACGCTGGAGGGGCCGCTTCAACATGACTGGGTCGCGGCCGATCCCGCGCTTTCGACTGTCGCGCCGACCTCAAATACCAGCGAGGCGCGGTTTCACGAGATGGTCGCGCGCGCCAAGGATTACGTCCGCGCCGGCGATATTTTTCAGGTCGTGCTGTCGCAACGCTTTTCGGCGCCTTTTGGGCTGCATCCTTTCGCGCTCTACCGCGCCCTGCGCCGGGTCAATCCCTCGCCCTTCCTCTGCTACCTTGATTTCGGACCGTTCCAGATCGTCTGCTCGAGCCCTGAAATTCTGGTCCGGCTGCGCGACGGCAAGGTCACGATCCGGCCCATCGCCGGCACCCGCTGGCGCGGCAAGACCAAGGCCGAGGACGATGCGTTGGCGCAGGACCTTCTTGGCGACGAGAAAGAATGCGCCGAGCATCTGATGCTGCTCGATCTTGGCCGCAACGACGTCGGCCGCGTCGCCGAGATCGGCTCCGTCAAGGTGACGGAGCAATTCGCCATCGAACGCTACAGCCATGTCATGCATATCGTCTCGAACGTGGAGGGCCGTCTCTCGAAGACGCATGACGCAATCGACGCCCTCAGCGCAGGCTTTCCCGCGGGCACCGTTTCGGGGGCGCCGAAACTGCGCGCGATGGAGATCATCGACGAGCTCGAGACGGACAAGCGTGGCGTTTACGGCGGCTGCATCGGCTATTTCGGCGCTTCGGGCGAGATGGACACCTGCATCATCTTGCGCACCGCCATGGTCAAGGATGGCGTCATGCATGTCCAGTCGGGCGCTGGCATCGTCTATGACAGCGATCCCGCCTATGAGCAGCGCGAATGCGTCAACAAGGCGCAAGCTCTGTTCCGCGCCGCCGAGGAGGCCGTGCGTTTCGCGTCGCGGGCCAAGCGCGGGCAATAGAAGCCGACCGCTTTGCGCAACGCCTCGCCGTCTCGGGCGATCCTCCTTGACCTTGCCGGCCGCGCGCCGCAAAAGAGCGGCTTACGAGACGGACCCCGCCCGTGACCGCCATAACCCTCATCGACAATTACGACAGCTTCACCTGGAACCTCGTGCATTGCCTTGGCAGCCTCGGGGCGGATGTCACTGTCCATCGCAACGATAAAATAAGCGTCGAAGAAATCATGGCCGCCGCCCCGGACGGGATCGTGCTCTCGCCGGGGCCCTGCGGGCCGCCTGAGGCGGGGATCTGCCTCGAACTCATCAAGGCCGCGGCGCCCACGATCCCGATCTTTGGCGTCTGCCTCGGACATCAGGCGCTGGGCGAGGCCTATGGCGGCGAAATCGTGCGCGCGCCGGCCCCCGTGCATGGCAAGATCGCGACCATCGACCATCAGGGCGAAGCGCTGTTTCACGGCATCAATGGGCCGTTCCGCGCCGTGCGCTACCATTCACTGGTCGTTCGCGCCGAGACCGCCCCGGCAGACCTCAAGGTGACGGCGCAGACGGATGGGCTCATCATGGGTCTGTCGCATCGGCATTTTCCGGCCCATGGCGTCCAGTTCCATCCCGAAAGCATCGCCTCCGAGCACGGCATGCGGATTTTTGAGAATTTCCTCACCCTCGCCGCGCGCTGGAACGCGACGCGCCGCGCCGCCGCCGTTTGAGGATTGCATATTGGACGCCATGAAACCGTTGCTCGGCAAGCTTGCGACCGGCGCCAGCCTGACGCAGGCGGAGGCGACGCGGGCGTTCGACCTCATTTTTGAAGGAGCCGCCACGCCGGCCCAGCTCGGCGCCTTCCTGATGGCGCTGCGGGTTCGCGGCGAGACGATCGACGAGATCGTTGGCGCGGTCGCCGCTATGCGGGCGCGGATGCTTCGCGTCGATGCGCCAGCGGACGCCATGGATATCGTCGGCACGGGAGGCGACGGTCATTCCACCTACAATGTCTCGACGCTGGCGGCGCTGATCGTCTCCGCCTGCGGCGTTCCCGTCGCCAAGCATGGCAATCGCGCCGCCTCGTCGCAGTCGGGCGCGAGCGACGTGCTGTCCGCCCTCGGCGTTAAAATCGGCCTTGACTCCAGGGAGGTCGAAGCGTGCCTCGAGGCGGCAGGAGTCGCCTTTATGAGCGCGCAGGCGCATCACGCGGCGATGCGCCATGTCGCGGCGGCGCGAGCGGAGCTCGGGACGCGGACCATCTTCAATATCCTCGGCCCGCTCGCCAACCCTGCGGGCGTCAAATTTCAGCTGCTTGGCGTCTATGCGAAGAGCTGGCTGGAGCCGCTGGCGCAGGCGCTGCGCGCGCTCGGCTCGACGCGCGTCTGGCTGGTTCACGGCGCGGACGGGCTCGACGAGGCGACGACGACCGGTCCGACGCATGTCGTCGCGCTGGAGAATGGCGCGATCCGCGCGTTCGACATCACGCCGGAAGACGCCGGCCTCCAGCGCGCGGCGCTCGCCGACCTCAAGGGCGGATCGCCCGCCTTCAACGCCGCCGCCCTGAAAGCCGTGCTTGAGGGACGAAAATCGCCCTATCGCGACATCGCGATCCTCAACGCCGCCGCGGCGCTCATCGTCGCCGGGCGCGCGGCAGACCTCCGCGAGGGCGCCAGGCTGGCGGCCGCCGCCATTGACGATGGCCGCGCAGCCTCTACCCTGTCAAAACTCGTTGAAGCATCGAACCGGGCGAGCCTTCCCGCCGTCGCCGCAGGATCTTGTCCATGACCGACATTCTAAAGAGCATCGCGCTCTACAAGCGCCGCGAGATCGCGCAAGCCAAAGTGCGGATGCCGTTCGAGACGCTGGAGCGCAAGGCGCATGACCATGATCCGCCGCGCGGCTTCGTCAAGGCGATCGAGGCGAAACACGCGGTCAATCAGCTTGCGCTGATCGCCGAGATGAAGAAGGCGAGCCCGTCCAAAGGTCTGATCCGGGCCGATTTCGATCCGCCGGCGCTGGCCCGCGCCTATGAGGAGGGCGGCGCCGCCTGCCTCTCCGTGCTGACCGACGGCCCCTCCTTCCAGGGCGATCTCAGCTTCCTTGAGGCGGCTCGCGCTGCAACCCATTTACCCTGTCTTCGCAAGGACTTCCTGTTCGATCCTTATCAGGTCTATGAAGCAAGGGCCAATGGCGCCGATTGTGTTCTGATCATCATGGCTTGCGTCGATGACGAGGAGGCGGGCCAGCTGACGCGGGCGGCGCATGATCTTGCCATGGATATTCTCGTCGAGGTGCATGACGAGGCCGAACTCACGCGCGCGCTGCGGCTCGAAACGCGGCTTGTCGGCGTCAACAACCGCGATTTGCGAACCTTCGAGACCAGCCTCGAACTGACCGAACGGCTGGCCGAAAAGATTCCTTCCGACCGCATCGCCGTCAGCGAAAGCGGAATTGCCTCGCATCAGGACTGTCTGCGCCTCAAGGCGCATGGCGTTTCGACATTTCTCGTCGGAGAGAGCCTGATGCGCCAAAAGGACGTTGCGGCGGCGACCAAGGATCTGCTCATCGGCAAATTGCCGCCCCTCCACGGCAAGCACGCGCACGGATTATGACTGTCGCGAAATCGGGCCTCACCCATCTGTCCGCGGGCGGCGAAGCGGTGATGGTCGACGTCTCCGCCAAAGTGGCCACCGAGCGGATCGCCATCGCCTCCGGCCGCATTGTCATGCGCGCGGAGACGCTCGCGCTTGCGCTATCGGGCAACGCCAGCAAGGGCGATGTTTTCGGCGCGGCGCGGATCGCCGGCATTATGGCCGCCAAGAAGACCCATGAGCTCATTCCGCTCTGCCATCCGCTGCAGCTGACGAAAGTCGGCGTCGATCTTGAAGCGGACGCCGCTCTGCCGGGAATCGTCGTGCGCGCCAGCGCCAAGGCGTTGGGGCAGACTGGCGTCGAGATGGAGGCGCTGACGGCGGTCTCCGTCGCCTGCCTCACCCTGTACGACATGCTGAAGGCGGTCGACCGCGGGATGCGGATCGAGGCGATTGAACTTTTGCAGAAGACCGGCGGAAAATCGGGCGATTGGCGCCGTGACGACGTCGAGGCCGCCAAGCCCTCCGAAGTCAAGGCTCCCTGAGCATGAGCGGGCGCGCGTCCCTGACCGTTGAAGAGGCGAAGGCGCGCATTCTCGCAGGCGTCTGCCCGGATCGTCCGCGAGAGACGGTCCCACTGGCAAGGGGGCTCGGCCGCACCCTTGCCGCGGACCTTGCTGCAGGCAGGACACAGCCGCCCTACCCCGTTTCCGCCATGGATGGCTACGCCGTCCGCGCCGCGGACCTTTCGATCCTGCCGACCCGGCTAAAGCAGATCGGCGAAAGCGCCGCCGGACATGCTTTCGCGGGAAAGCTCGGCCCGATGGAGACGGCGCGGATCTTTACCGGCGCGCGGGTTCCGGACGGCGCCGACGCCATCCTGATTCAGGAAAACGCGCGCGTCGTCGATGGCCTGATCGAGCCGCTGCGCGGCGTCCCGCCCGGCCTCTATGTTCGCAAGGCGGGGCTCGATTTTATCGAGGGCGCGACCTTGCTGAAGGCGGGAACGCGTCTTGGCCCGGGAGCGATCGCGCTCGCGGCGGCGATGAACCACGCCGAGCTGCCCGTCGCCAGGCGCCCCCGCGTCGGCCTTCTTGCGACCGGCGACGAACTCGTGGCTCCCGGCGCAGCCGTCGGCGTCGATGAGATCGTCGCCTCCAATGGTTTCACCGTCGCCGCCCTCGTCGAATGGGCCGGTGGCGAGCCGGTCGATTTCGGCATCGTTGGCGACGATCTCGCCGCCACCGAACACGCCATCGGCGCCGCTCTCGAGGCCGAATGCGATGTGCTGGTGACGAGCGGGGGCGCCTCGGTCGGGGATCATGATCTAGTCCGGCCAGCGCTTCTCAAGCGCGGCATGGAGCTCGATTTTTGGCGCATCCTGCTGCGGCCCGGCGCCCCGCTGGTTTATGGCAGGCTTGGGCCCACGGCCGTCGTCGGTCTGCCCGGCAATCCCGTGTCGGCGACGGTTTGCGCAATCCTTTTTTTGTGCCCGCTGGTCCGCGCGCTCTCAGGCGATCCCTTGGCTGCAAAGGACTCCAGCGAAACTGCGGTGCTCGGAGCGCCGGTTCGGGCCAATGATTCGAGACAAGATTTTATGCGCGCGACATTGGCGCGCGAGGGCGACGGCCCGCCCGTCGCGACGCCCTTCGACGCGCAGGATTCATCGCTGCTGAGCGTGCTCGCGCGGGCAGAATGCTTGGTGATTCGCCCCTCGCATGCCCCAGCCGCCGAGGCCGGCGCGCCGTGCCGGATTCTGCGTATGCCCGGCTTTGGTTAAGCGGCGCCAATGCGTTGCCGAACGCCACCGAATTTTGAACCACCGACAATTGACAAAGCGCATCGCCTCTGACCAATTGATGCCCGCTCAACGATACACGCTAGTATTATGCAACTATAGACGGTTTCAGAGTCGCCCGAAGCAACGCCTTATCAATCCCCAGCCTGCAAACTGTTCAAGCCTTCCGTTTCTGCGCGCCCCCTTTAGCCGCGCGCCCTTCCTGGTCTAGACTTGGCGCCGCTAAGCAAGGTTTTCATAGCTTGCGGCCGTTCTGAACGAAGGGTTGCTCAAATCACGTCGGGCAAGACTGCAGCTTTCGAACCACAAGGAGCGTCGGCTTCGATCCGCGGGCGACAGAAGAATGAGCGCCGATGCAGTCGGCGCCTGCAACAAAGAACTTTGATGATTGGGGTGGGATCATGAATTTTTCGATGTCTCAACGGCTGACGGCCGAGTTTCTGGGCACCTTTTGGCTGACCTTCGGCGGTTGCGGCAGCGCCGTGCTCGCCGCGGCGTTTCCGCAGCTCGGAATTGGCTTTGCCGGCGTCGCGCTGGCCTTCGGCCTGACCGTTCTCACCATGGTTTACGCGGTCGGCCCGATCTCGGGTGGTCATTTCAATCCGGCGGTGACCGTTGGCCTTTGGGCCGGCGACCGGATTACCGCGAATTACGTCCTGCCCTATATTATCGTCCAGGTCGCGGGCGCGATCGCCGCCGCCGCCGTCCTCTATGTCGTCGCAAGCGGCCATCCGGAGTTCAAGCTCGGCGGCTTCGCCTCCAATGGCTACGGCGCATTGAGTCCCGGCCATTATTCGCTGCTGGCCTGTCTCGTCATCGAAGCGCTGTTGACCTTCTTCTTCCTGCTGATCATCCATGGCGCGACCTCGGCCGCGGCGCCCGCCGGCTTCGCCGGCATCGCCATCGGCTTTACCCTGACGCTGATCCATCTGATTTCGATTCCGGTGACCAACACCTCGGTCAACCCTGCGCGCAGCACCGGCCCGGCGCTGTTTGCCGGCGGCGAATATATTTCGCAGCTCTGGCTGTTCTGGGCCGCGCCGATCGCCGGCGCCCTTCTGGCCGGCATTGTCTCAAGGGTGCTGTATAAACCCGCCGCTTGAGCCAAGGCTCAATCCGCTGATCTCGAGAGCCTGCCGCGCCCCTGCCCGGCAGGCTTTTTTGCATCGAACCGCAATGGCGCCGCCGCCAAAGCTCGACAGCCAAGCTTAGAGCAGTTTATAGTTTTTATGGATTTATCGTCAGATACCTCGGGCCAATTCGCGCGATTTTGTAAGAGCGAGACATCAGGCAAAATGGCATTTGCAAAATCGGTCATTGAGGCGATCGGCAACACGCCTCTCATCAAATTGCGGCGGGCATCGGAAGAGACCCAGTGCCTCATTCTGGGGAAGGCGGAATTCCAAAACCCCGGCGGCTCCGTCAAGGATCGGGCCGCGCTTGCAATCGTCGCCGACGCCGTGGCGCGCGGCGCGCTGAAGCCGGGCGGAGTCATTGTTGAAGGCACGGCAGGCAACACGGGCATCGGTCTCGCCCTCGTCGCCAATGCGCTCGGCTATAAGACCGTGATCGTCATTCCCGAGACGCAGAGCCAGGAAAAGAAGGATCTGCTACGGCTGCAGGGCGCGGAGCTCATCGAGGTTCCGGCGGTCCCCTATGCGGATCCGAACAATTACGTGAAATTATCGGGCCGTCTCGCCGAACGCCTAGCCAAGGAAAATCCCGCAGGCGCCATTTGGGCCAATCAATTCGACAATGTCGCAAATCGCCAGGGGCACTTCGAGACCACGGGGCCGGAAATATTTGCGCAGACGGACGGGCGCGTTGACGGCTTCGTTAGCGCGGTCGGCACCGGCGGGACTTTGGCCGGCGTCGGCATGGCGCTGAAGGCCAAGAATCCCGGCGTTCAGATCGCGCTCGCCGATCCGCCGGGCGCGGCGCTTTATTCCTATTACACGACGGGAGAGCTGAAATCCTCCGGCTCTTCGATCACCGAGGGGATTGGTCAGGGCCGCATTACGGCGAATCTCGAAGGCGCCCCCATCGATTTCGCCTATCAGATCGGCGATGAGGAATCGGTGCGGCTGGTGTTCGACCTCGCTGAGAACGAGGGGCTTCTGCTGGGCGGCTCGTCCGGCGTGAATGTTGCGGGCGCGATACGGCTGGCGCGGGAGCTCGGCCCCGGCCACACCATCGTGACGATCCTGTGCGATTCGGGTTCGCGCTATCAGTCGAAGCTGTTCAACCCAGAGTTTCTGCGCTCGAAGAATTTGCCGACGCCCGGCTGGCTGGAGCGCCCGTTGCAGATCAAGCCGGATTTTCTTTGAGGGGACGCGCGTCAGTCGTCGGTGGGCTGTTGCGATCCAGCCGGATCCCGCTCGGCGGCTTCCTCCTCCTCCACCGGCTCCGCATCATCCTCCAGCGGATCCTCATCGGCGGCCAGCGCGTCGTCGTCGCTCGGCTGCGGGATGGAAAAGCTCGACGGCAGCCGCCCGTCGAACAATCCGGCGCCCTTCAATTCTTCAAGGCCAGGCAGGTCGCCAACGGCCTCTAACCCGAAATGGATCAAAAATTCCTGCGTCGTGCCATAGGTCAGCGGGCGTCCCGGCGCGCGCCGGCGCCCGCGCAGCCGGACCCAGCCTGTTTCGAGCAAGACGTCGAGCGTCCCCTTGGAGATGGCGACGCCGCGAATGTCTTCGATCTCGGCGCGCGTCACCGGCTGGTGGTAGGCGATGATCGCCAGCGTCTCCAGCGCGGCGCGCGACATTTTCTTCTGCTCGCCCTCGCCGCCGGCGAGCAGCCAGGCAAGATCGGTCGCCGTGCGGAACATCCATTTGCCGCCGACGCGCACGAGATTGACGCCGCGCGCGCTGTAGCTCGCTTTCAGATGATCGAGAACGGAGGCGATCGCGACGCCGCGCGGCAGCCGCCTTTCGATCTCCTGCTCGGCCAGCGGCTCCGGGCTTGCGAAAATCATCGCCTCGGCGATCCGCATCGCTTCGACAAGCTGCGCATTGGCCGCCGCGGATGGGCCGGGCTCGGCCTCGGTCTGGAAGAGTCTGGCGATGTCTCCCATCTGCGTGTGTAGATCCCTTCCCGTCATGGCGTCGATTGCGGTCCGGCGCCGGGCGCCTGCGTCTTGATCCACAGCGGCGCGAAGGGCGCGTCCTGACGGATCAGGATCGAACCCTCCCGCGCCATTTCGAGCGAGGCCGACAGGGTCGAGGCGCGGATCGTCCGCCGCGTTTCCGGCGTCGTGCAAAATTCGATCAGGAAAACGTCGAGATCAGTCCAGTCGAGCGCGCGCCCGATCATTTTCTCAAGCTCCTCGCGCGCCTGCGCCAGCGACCAGACGAAGCGCTGCTTCAAGGTCACGCGCGTCAGCGCATGTTTCTGGCGGCGCTGCGCGTAAGCGGCGAGAAGATCATAGAGGCTCGCCTGCCATCGTGGCGCGCCGTCGGGGTCGACGAGTTCCGGACGCCCGCGCGAAAATACGTCGCGCCCCATCCGCGGGCGGGCGACGAGCGCCTCGGCGGCGGCGCGGATCGCCTCCAGCCGCCGCAGCCTCAGCTGCAGCGCCTCGGCCAATTCCTCGACTTCCGGCTCTTCGCCCTTCTCAGCGCGCGGCAGCAAAAGCCTGGACTTCAGATAGGCGAGCCAGGCGGCCATGACGAGATAATCCGCGGCCAGCTCGAGGCGCAGGCTGCGGGCGGCTTCGATAAATTCGAGATATTGCTCGGCGAGCGCCAGCACGGAAATTTTTTCAAGATCGACCTTTTGGCGTCGCGCGAGATCGAGGAGCAGATCGAGCGGCCCCTCGAATCCTTCGACGTCGACGACGAAGGAGCGTTCCTCGTCCCCTTCGTCCGGTTTTGGGTCGAAATCAAAATCCAAAAGGCCGCCCCGTTCGATGATTCGATCAAGTCAATCAGATTGACCGGATTGAACCGACGCCGCAACACGCCTTGCCGTTCAGTCCATTCTGTCCACAGCGGGCTCGTCCGGCGCTGCGAAACCCGCCGGCCGCGCCATCGCCGCCATCAGTTCTTGGCGACGAAGCAGGCCCCGCCCGCGCCCTGCACCTTCTGGCAGAGGCTGGTCGCATCTTCCTTCGAAAGTCCGACCGAGCGGACGCGATAGACCGTCTTGTCGCCGCTCACCGCCTTGCGGATCGAGGGATGGAAGCCGGCGATCTGCGCGCCATATTTCTTGATCAGCTTGCCCTGGATGTCGCGCGCCTCGGCCTCGGACGCGGGCGCCGCCAGTTGGGCGGCGTAGCCTCCGCCGGCCGCGGGCGTCGCCTGCGCATCGGCGCTGGCGACCTCGACCGAGCGGGTTTTGGCCGCCGGTTTGGCGGCGGCATTCACGGCGGCGTCCCCCGGCGCGGCGGGTTTCGGCGTCGTCGCCGCGCGCGTGGTCGTCTTAGGCGTCGCCGGCTTGGCGGCAACCGTCGCGGCGTGATGCTCCGGGACCGGCGCTGCAGCCGCCGCGGCGATGGGATCATTGGCGATCACGCTGCCGTCAGGGCGCACCGACACTGTCTTGACTTTCTTCGGCTCGATCAGATTGGCGATGCTGCGCTCCTCGCTCCCTTGCGGGGCCTGCGCGCGTCCCGGCGGCGGCGGCGCGGCGACGCTGGCCGCGCCTGAACCGGACCCGTTCATGGCGATCACGCGCGGCGCGCGGTCCGGCATCCGGGAGAGGTCCACCGGCTGCTCGGAACCGTCGGCGACGGCGACCGGAGAGGCCTGCGGCGTACGGTCGAGGATCGAGGCGTTCTGGTTCGGGGAGTCGACGCCTCCAGTCGTTTCCGGCTGCACCTTGACGGGGCCGTCGACGGCCTTGATCGAAGCGACCATATGGGAGGACGACGATCCGCCCTTCAAGGCGAAGGTCGCGCCGATTCCGCCTATGCCGGCGATGATGATGGCGGCCATGATATAGAGCGGGCGCCGCGACCTTGGCTCCGCCTCATAGTCGGGGGCGGCGTAAGGCGCTTCCTCTTGATAGCGCCATTCCTGCGCCTGCTCGAAGGGCGCCGAATAATTCGCGACTTCCTCTTCCCGGTCGCGCCGGCGCTCGCCCGGATGGGGAAAGTCTTCGCTCTCGGGAGCGTAGACGGCGCTGGCGTAAGAGCGATGAGGGTCGAAGGGATCAGGCTCCGCCTGCGGCCACGAGTCGTGGTCGGCGGGCGTCTCATAGCCATCTTGCGCGTCGCGATCCTCGATCGCGGGCCGGGCCGCTTTATGCTCGAAAACCGCCTTATAGGGATCGTCGCGATCGCCGGCGAACCGCGCGAGTTCGGCAAGCGGATCATCGTCGGACCGGCTCGAAGGGGTCGTCTGGCGCAGGCGCTTCTCGAATTGCTCGAGATCGATCATCGGGCGCCGCTTAGCAACAGTCTCACGCGTACTCATCCTACCCTCCCGCCGCCACTCTGCAAGCGGACAGAGCGCGCGCCGGAACGGGCGCGCGGTCGATACGCTTACTGCGGGCCGCCCCGGGGGGCGAACCCGTCTTTAGCCAACTCTGCCGGCGCGGATTTCTTAAATGCGATTGTCCGCGCGTCGACGCCGTTCACACGACTTTGCCCGGCTAGCGTTCTCCTGGAGATGGACCTGCAGCGGTCTTAGAAATCGCGCCGAAGTCAAAACCCTGAGCCTATCCCGGGCGGCAGATCCTGCCGACCCGGCCAAAATAGCCTCTAGCGCATCTCGTCAGGAGCGCTGACCCCCAAAACTCCAAGGCCAGCAGACAATACGCCCGCCAATACCTTTACCAAAGCAAGCCTTGCAATGGTTAGATTTGGCATTTCTTCATTAAGAAATCGTAATTGTGGCTGATCTTTGCCGCGAGTCCAATGACCGTGCAAGGCGGACGCCAGTTCGTGCAAATAAAAGGCGAGACGATGCGGCTCATGGGCGCTGGCCGCCGCCTCGATTACACGCGGAAATTGCGCGACAAGTTTGACCAGATAAAGCTCGCCAGGATCGACTAAAAGCCCAAGCTCCGCCTCTTCGAAGGCGGACGTCGTGAGTTTATTTGCAGGAATGCTGACATGGGCCTGCCGCAACACCGATCTGGCGCGCGCATGCGCATATTGGACGTAGAATACCGGATTATCTTTCGATTGCTCGATAACTTTGGAAAGATCAAATTCCAGCGGCGCGTCGTTCTTGCGAAACAGCATCATGAAGCGGACGGCGTCGCGCCCGACTTCGTCGACGACTTCGCGCAAGGTGACGAAATCGCCCGACCGCTTTGACATTTTCACCGGCTCGCCGGCGCGCATCAGCTTGACGAGCTGACACAACTTGACGTCGAGGCTTGCCTTGCCGCGCGATAAAGCCTCGACGGCGGCGCGCATCCGGCTGACATAGCCGCCGTGATCCGCACCCCAAACGTCGATCAGCAGCGCGAAGCCGCGATCGATCTTCGTCTTGTGGTAGGCGATGTCCGAGGCGAAATAAGTATAGCCGCCGTCTGACTTCAGCAATGGCCGGTCGACGTCGTCGCCGAAGGCGGTCGAGCGGAACAAGGTCTGCTCGCGGTCTTCCCAGTCCTCCGCCGCCTGACCCTTCGGCGGCGGAAGCCTGCCCTCATAGACGAGACCGTCGGCCCGCAGCGCCGCGATCGCCGCGGCGACCTGATCGCCCGCCTCGCCGCGGGTCAGCGAACGCTCGGAAAAGAAAATCGCGTGGGTGATGTCGAGCGCGGCGAGATCGTCGCGGATCATCGCCATCATGCCCTCGATCGCGGCCGCCCGCGCCGGCTCCATCCACTCGGTTTCTGGGCGCTGGACCAGGCTGTCGCCAAAGCGCGCGGCCAAAGTCGCGCCGACGCTTTTCAGATAGTCGCCGGGATAGAGTCCCTCGGGAATGTCGCCGATCTCTTCGCCAAGCGCCTCGCGATAGCGCAAATGGGCCGAGCGGGCGAGAACATCGACCTGCGCGCCGGCGTCGTTGATATAATATTCGCGCGTGACGTCGGCCCCGGCAAATTCGAGCAGGTTCGCCAGCGCGTCGCCGAACACCGCCCCACGCCCATGGCCGACATGCATCGGGCCGGTCGGATTGGCCGAAACATATTCGACATTGACCTTGCCGCCGGCTTTGGCTGCGCCCTTGCCGAAATCGGCGCCAAGTTCGAGCGCCCGCCGCAGGATGCGGCCGAACACGTCGGGCTTAAGCGAAATATTGATGAAGCCTGGCCCGGCGACTTCGGCGCTGGCGACGTCGGGGTCCTCCGCCAGCGCGAAGGCGATTTCGCTCGCGAGCTGGCGCGGATTGGAGAAGGACGCCTTCGCCTCTTTCGCATAGACCATGGCGGCGTTGGCGGCCAGATCGCCATGCGAGGCGTCGCGCGGCGGCTCGACCACGAAGCGATTAAGGTCAAGCTCCGCCGGCAGGCGTCCTGAGGCGACAATGGTCTCAAGGATTGCGGCGATGCGCTGATGGAAATCGGCGTAAATGTTCATGGGCTTTGGTTCTTCATCCCGCAATGTTCGCCAGCTCCGCGGCAAAAGCTTGCGGCGGGGGCGGCAGTCCGATTTGGCTTTTATCGGATAAGCTTGCAAGGCGCGAGACGGACGCGGCGAGGCGGGAGCGATCGCCGCCACGTGGCGGCCGGCGATCGGCGACGCTGAAGAGTAGGCCCATTATAACTCACCGGGCGGAAACCGGCAGCTATTCCGGGGCTACCGAAGCTCCGGCGCCGCGCCAAAAATGCGGCGATGCTCCTGCAACACGTAACGATCGGTCATGCCGGCGATGTAATCGCAGATGACCCGCGCGCGGCGCGTGTCGTCGCCCCCCGCCGCTTGCGCCGCCGCCGCCCAATCCACCGGCATGCTCGTGGGCTTTCCGAAAAAATGCGGAAACAGATTGAAGATCACCTCCGCCGCCTGCGCGCGGATGCGATTGAGCGGCTCGCGGCGATAGAGGATATGCAGAAGAAACTGCTTGATCTCCGCCTCGAGCCGCGTCATCGCCGGGGAGAAGGCGACCATCGGCGCCGCGCCGTCGCGGATATCTTCGGCGCTGCCGGCGCCGGCCGCATCGAGGCGCAGCCTGCTTTCGCCGATGGCGTCCTCGATGAAACGCGTGATCAGGCGGCGCACCAGTTCGTGAACGAAGCGCGCCGGCTCGAGGCCGGGGCGCAGCGCCGCGACTTCGGCGGCGAGATCGCCGAGAAAAGGCGCCTGCGCAATATCGACGACGTCGATCAGTCCGGCGCGAAGGCCATCGTCGATGTCATGGGCGTTATAGGCGATGTCGTCGGCGATGGCCGCGGCCTGCGCCTCGGCGCTGGCGAAGCGGGCGAGATCGAGATGGAAAAGCGCGTCGAATTCGAGAATGGCGGCGGGAACGCCCGATTTCGCAAAGCGCGGCGTTGGCGACCCATCGGGCAAACGCAGCGGGCCATTATGTTTGACGAGGCCCTCGAGCGTTTCGAAGGTCAGATTGAGCCCGTCGAATGCGGCATAGCGTCGCTCCAGCTTGGTGACGATCCGCAGCGTTTGCGCATTGTGGTCGAAGCCGCCATAGGGCGCCATCATCACATGAAGGGCGTCTTCGCCGGCATGGCCGAACGGCGGATGGCCGAGATCATGCGCAAGAGCGACCGCTTCGGCGAGATCGTCATCGAGGCCGAGCGCGCGCGCCAGAGCCCGCGCGATCTGGGCCACTTCGAGCGAATGGGTGAGGCGCGTGCGGTAATGATCGCCCTCATGCGGGATAAAAACCTGCGTTTTATGCGCCAGCCGCCGGAAAGCTGTCGAATGGATGATGCGGTCGCGATCGCGTTGGAATTTGGTCCGCGACGGAGAGCCCGGCTCGCTGAACAGCCGCCCGCGGCTCGCGTCGGAGTCGGCCGCATAGGCGGCGCGGACGGGCCGAAAGGGTGAGACTGACATGAAGCCCCCATCGCGCGACGACTAAGCTCGTTGCAGTTATGAACGCGGCGACCTATGTTCTCTATTTAGCCGCGAGGCAAGCATGTGGCGCGCTTGCGCCCAATCGTCCAAGATGTTCGAGGTTGATCATGAGCGAAGCCGCTGTCGAAGCGCCCGTCGAAATGTCCGAAAACGCCGCGCTGCGGATTTCCGAGATCCTCAAGACCGAGCCGGAAGGCTCCTTCCTGCGCATCGGCGTCGATGGCGGCGGATGTTCGGGCTTCACCTATACTTATAAGATCGAGACGGCGCGCGACGACGAGGACCTCGTGCTCGACCGCGACGGCGCGCTCGTTCTGATCGATCCGGTCTCGCTGGAATTCTTGCGCGGCTGCCGGATTGATTTCATCAACAATCTGATGGGGCGGATGTTCAAAATCGAAAATCCCGCCGCTACCGCGTCTTGCGGCTGCGGGTCGAGCTTTGCCGTCTAGGGCGATCCCGATCCGATTTTGACCGATCTGACCGGCAAGAACTGAACGATTTCGCGCCGATCGGATTTTAGGTCGACATGCGCTTTGGACGGCGCGTGTTCCGCGGCTTGCGGCATCTTATGAAGGCGCTTGGGCCCACTTGCTTTATTGTGAAGACGATCGTTTCTCCATTTACCGTCGCGATAATCCTTTAAGGTGAAGCAGGGGCTGAGGGCGGCTCGCGGGCGTCGCGACATGCGCTTTCGCCTCGAGTGACCTCGCCGCATAGGATCAGCCTCAAGCGGCGCCCTGCCCTAAAAGCGCGATGCCGAAAAGTTGCAGACTTTTCGGGCCGGCCATCGTCTTCTAAATATTTGAAATTGATCAGTTTCATGATTTTGGATTGTTTCGGTCCAAAGTTTCGTGATCCACATCTCTTCTGCGCGACCCGATCATCGCTAACCCCGAGGCGTTATGAAGCTGCAGCCTTTCCTTGCCGCCGCCGGTTTTGCCGGTTTCGCAGCGATTCTGGTTGATGTCGGCGAACGCCATGCGTTCGACGGGGCGGTCGCCGCGGCCCTTGCGGCGAACCCGAGCCTCAGAATCGAGAGCGCCGCCAGCGAGCCGTGGCGGAGCGAAATTCGATTTGGCGGCGTCGACTGGCGAGGTCGGGGCCTGTCGTTTCACGCCGGAACGGTCAAAGTCGCCGATGCGCCCGGATGGACGCTGATCCCCGCCGCCTTCGCCGCGGCAGGTTCCGCCAGCGCGACGGACGTCACAATCGTCACGGGCTCCTCAACCTATAAAATCAAGCAAATCGACCTCGCCGGCGCGTCGATCTCCAGCGCCGATCTCCTGAAACTGTTCGATTCCAGCGAGAAACAATCTGCCCCCGACCGATTCGCAACGCTCTCCGCCACGACGATCACGATGCCCGAATTGACGATCGAATCCCGCATCGGGGAGACGACGCAGATCTTCACCTATCGTGATGTTGTGCTAAGCGGCGTCAAGGACGGCAAGGCGGCGGGCGTCGCCGCCAGCGGCGCCAGTTTTTCCTTGTCCGATCCGAAGACAGGCGAGGTTAAAGGCGCTTATGGCCGCATCGGCCTCAAGGATTTGGACCTCGTGCTTTCGGCGCGAATGGTCAGCGAGACGCAAGATCAGCCGACGGAAAAGCTTCCGCTCTATAATTCCCTCGCTGTCGACGGCGCCCATATTGAAAACGCGCAATTCGGATTGGACCTGAAGACGATTACGCTCGCCAGCGTCCTGGCGAGACCGCCGCTGAAGCCTGCGTCCATCTCTGGCGCCGCCAAGTTGGACCCGACGACGGCCGACGCGCTGAAATGGCTTGATGCGATGGAGATCAACGAACTCGCCGCCACGGACATCAAGCTCGAACTGCATAACGGCCAGGAGCCTGGTCATCTTCGTTTGACGCGCGCGCTTTTGGCCCGCCTTGACGGGCGCCGCATCGACGCCCTCGATTTCGAGGGGGCTGTTTTCGAGCGGGGACCGCGGCGCATTTCATTAAATAGCGCCAGCCTCAAAGGGCTGAATCTCGAACCCTTGACCGTCAATGAAAACGGCCAAACTCTGCTTGAGAAAAATCTGCGGCCGAGATTTGATGAGATTGTGCTGACGGCTCTCGCCAGCGACCGTCCTTCCGCCGCAGACGAACCAGCGCAAAAAAGCGGCGCCTTCAAAGTCGATCGCATCGGCGTCAAAAGCTTCGAGTCGAATGAGGCGGCGAGCATCGGACTTGACGTCGCGGTCGATCATTTCGTGACTGCGCTCGACGAGCCGGGGCCCCTGCCCGATCTTGTCGCCATGGGCTATTCGCAGCTCGATCTGACTAGCCGGCTGAACGCCGTCTGGACGCGGGCCTCGAGCGAACTCGCGATCAGCGACTTCTCGCTTCAGGGCGCCGACATGGGCGCGCTGCAATTGTCCGCGCTGCTTGGCGACGTGACGCCGGAGATCGCCTCACATGACCAGGAGGTCGCGACGGCCGCGGCGCGCCGCGTGCTGGTCAAGAAAGTCGATGTGACGCTCGTCAATGAAGGCGTCGTCGACAAGGCGCTCGCCGCCCAGGCGAAGAGCCAGCATCTGAGCGTCGACGAAGTTCGGCAGGCCGATATGATGAAAGCGAGCCTGTTGCTGCCGGCTCTGGCGGGAAATGCGCCGGCTCTGCGCCTCGTCGGCTCGGAGCTGGCCAAATTCATCGCCGATCCGAAAAGCTTCAATCTGATCGCGCTCTCGCCGCAGGGCGTCGGCGTTTCCGATCTGGAGTTTGTCGCAACTCCTGCCGAGCTCTTGAAAAAGCTCGAGATCACCGCCTACGCGAACCGCTAGGAACCGCACTTATCGCGCCCTGAGATCTGTCAGACGCTGCGCCACATGTCCCAGACAACAATATCCAGATTATTGTAGAGACCGGACGTTCATGGAAGACGCAACCGTCGCAGCGAAATATAGCCTCCGCTTCGGGCTAATTCGGCGGGGGCTATCGTGTTGCGAAGAAATAGAAGAATTGCATTCGCCTTTTCGCTCGCGCTGGGATTCAGCGCTGGCGCGAATTTGGGGCGCGCCGAGGATCTTGGCGGCGCTGTAGATCAAGCGGGGCGCGGCGGACATAATAATGAGGAGCTTGCGGCGATGATCGCCGCCAGGCAGAAATTCTTTGGAACAGAGAACATCAACTCCCGTACCGGAGAAGTCCGTCGCGATCGGGTCATCTTCAGCTGGACGACGAACGCAACGCTTGCGGTGTCTTTGAAAGGACGGGTCATCCTCCTCGACACCTACCTCAATCGGCTGGAGGTTGCGCCCGATCCCAACAAACCCGACCTGCGCCGGACTCCGATCAGCGTCGATGATCTGGTGCAGCTTCATCCGGAAGCGATTTTCCTCGGGCATGGCCATGGCGATCACGCCGACAACGCGGCCTATGTCGCGAAATGGCTGAACATCCCGATCTATGCGTCGCCGGAAACCTGCGACGTCATGCAACTCGACGTCGCCCGCATGGCCGCCGATCCCAACACTGCGAATGGGGGCGCCAAGCTGGTGCCCAACGCCAGGCCGGTAACGTGCCTTCCGGTGGTGTCGCGCGGTTCTGTGCCGGGATCCGAAATCCACACCATCAAGCAGCTTGAGCCGCTTGCCTGCATTGTCGTGTTTAAACACATTCATTCGGGAGCGGTGCCCACGGATACGTCGTTTCCATCATTCCCGGTGCAGAACATCGGCGATCCGCGGGAACCGGATCTTTATCCGCCCGGAACCTGCGTGACCCCGACAAAAGCAAATGGCCTGCAGGGATGTCTTGGCAATCCGCCGTTCCTCACGCCAGTCAAGGGGCAGGAAAATTTGACGACGACAGGCTTCGGCAGCGTCGCCGGAAGCCCGGGCGGCCCCATCAGCCTGTTCTTTCAGTTCGTGCTGCGAGACAGCCACAACTTCACCTTTGTCTGGCACAACACCACAGGACCGCTGAAGGAAGGCGCGGGCTCTGACCCCGGACTGCCCTCGCCGACGGTCGGCGCGCATCTCTTTTCGATCATGGACGCGCTGCCCCAGACAAATGTCGAGTTCGGCTCAATTGTCAGCCTCGGCTACGCCACCAACGGCACGCGCGACGCGATTATGTATCAACAGCATCTGAAGCCGCAGATCTATGTGCCGATCCACATGACGGACGTCGCCGCTGTGAGTTCATCGCTCGAATTCAAGAAAGCCTATGTCCAGGCTGTTCTCGCCGCAGGAGGCCCACGGCCGGAAATCCGTTGGCTGGTCGATCCAAATGATTTCCTGAAGCCGATGGTCTATGACCCGTCTGATGATCGCTGGGATATCGACGGCCGAAAGAAACGCGTTCATGAGTTCTGCCATTAGGCCTGCGCGCGGTTGATCGATGCGGCGAGCGTCGCGCGCCAATCCGGCGGCGGCGCTCGACTCCGCCGCCGCCGCTTCCATCCAAGAGCGGAAATTTGCGATGAGACTCACAGGCGCCGTCGGCGATCACGCGCCGACGCGGAGACAGGCGGTCGCGCAAATCTCCGCTTTTTGCGCATTAGGGTTTTCGCCGTCGAGGGGGGCGGCCGCCGTCCCGAAGATTACAGTCGCTCTCGTCCGAAGCGCAGGGTCCGGCCCGCTCTTCATTGCGGCCGCAAAGGGATATTTCGCGGACGAAGGGCTCGATGCCGAGCTGCGCTTCGTTGCGTCCGATGATGACGCGAGGGCCGCCGTCGCCGCAGGCGAGGCCGCCTTCGGCGTTTCGCAGCTGACAGCCTCATTTTTCAGCTATGCGGTAGATCAGCGGCTGACGCTGATCGCCTCGCAATTCAGCGATCAGGCGGGGTTTCCCGCCAATGCTCTCGTGATCGTCAAACCGGCCTATGACGCAGGGTTCAAAAGCGTCCCCGATTTGCGGCGCAAACAGATCGGCCTCGAGGATGTGGGATCTGGCCGTCGCTACGCCCTGGCGCATATCGCCGCGCGCTACGGGCTAGATCCAGACGAGCTCACGATCGCCGCGCTTGAAAGGCCTCAAAGAGAATTTGAGGCGTTGCGCAAAGGCGAAATCGACGCCGCCGTCGTTTCGTTTCACACGGCGCTCGAAACCGCCTCCTCCGCCAGCGATCTGGTTCTCGTCAGGATGGGCGATCTGGCGCAGTCGCAAATGGGGGCGGTCTTCACGGCCCAGCAGACGATTGATTCAAACCGCCCGATCGTCGAGAAATTCATCCGCGCCTATCAGCGGGGCGTCGCCTCCTACGATCTTACATTTCTTCAGCGGTCCGACGGCGACGACGAAGCCAAGCCCGACGACTACGACTCGACGTTGCAGCTGGTGTCTGAACAAGCGAATGTCGCGCCGCGCCTTATCGATCAGGCGCCTCTTTATTGCGATCGCCTCGGGCGATTGGACGAGGCCGACGTCTCGGCGCAGCTCGCATTCTGGCAAGACCACGGAATGGTCGCCCGAAGCGCGTCGGCAGCGAATCTGATCGATGGGTCCTTTACCGCCGAGCGCCTGCCGGGCAATCCGGATCCGAACTGACGGACGCGGCGGCGCCATGCCGTCGATGGCGGCCTTGTCACGAATTTTCTTGAGAAGATGGGGATGATTGGTCGGAGTGGCGGGATTCGAACCCACGACCCCTAGTCCCCCAGACTAGTGCGCTAACCGGGCTGCGCTACACTCCGACTGCCGCGTCTTATAGATAAAGGCCTTGGCCGGCGCAACGCCTGATCGGTCCTCGGCGAGCCAATAAGCCTCGCGGCCAAGGTCCGCCCGTCGCCGAGGGCCCCCGTCGAACACTGACAGCCAGATAAAGGAATTTCTTCAAGGAAAGCAAAGACAAAACTGACATTAGGCTTTGATAAAGAATTTACATTGCGATGTATCTGTCGCAAAAATATAACAAGATTATCTCCATAAAAAATATATACTATAGAAATCGTTAGTTGATGATACTATAGAAAAGCTGGAATGCATCTATTCCGGCTCAATTCTGCAAAAAAGAACAAAATTCTCCTAAAGCGGTGCTACAGCCTGCTCAGCTTGCAACGCGACGCCGCATGAGTTGCGGCAGGAGGAATTTTCGATGGCTGATGAAGTCGAGGCTCGTAGGACGCTCAGCGAGCCGGCAGCCCGCCAGCTCGCCAACGCCACCAAGACCAGAGCGCAATGGTCCGGCATTACGCCACGGTGGCTCGTCTCTTTTCTCCCATGGGTTCCTGTCGAGGCCGGCATTTACCGCCTGAACCGCGTCGTTGAAGGCGAGGGCGAGAGCGACGTCGAATGCAGCCCCAGCCGCGAGCGCGACACCGATCTTCCCGAGACCTTCGTCGATTATGATCATCATCCGCGCGAATATTTCCTCAACGCGGTGACGACCATCCTCGACGTCCAGTCGCGCGTCACAGATCTTTACAACCAGCCCTATGACCAGATTCAGGAACAGCTGCGTCTCTTGATCGAAAAGGTCAAAGAGAAGCAGGAAAACGAACTCATCAACAATCCGGAATACGGCCTGATCCCGAATGCGGCGCCGAATATGCGGATCAACGTGCGCGCCGGCGCGCCGACGCCCGATGATCTCGACGAGCTGATTGCTCTCGTCTGGAAGGAGCCGGCCTTCTTCCTCGCTCACCCCAAGGCCATCGCGGCCTTTGGCCGCGAATGCACCCGCCGCGGCGTGCCCCCGCCAACCCTCAATTTGTTCGGCACGCCCTTTCTGACCTGGCGCGGCCTGCCGCTCGTGCCAAGCGACAAGCTGCCCTTCGTCGACGGCAGGACGAAGATCCTGCTGCTCCGGACGGGCGAGCGCAAGCAGGGCGTCGTCGGCCTGTTCCAGCCGGGCGTTCCCGGCGAAGTCGCGCCAAGCCTCTCGGTGCGCTTCATGGGCATCAACCGCAAGGCGATCGCCTCCTATTTGATCTCGCTCTATTGCTCGTCGGCGATCCTCACGCCGGACGCGCTCGGCGTTCTCGAAGGCGTGGAGATCGACCGCTATCATGTCTACGCCTGAGCCTGCCGCCGCGGCCGCGGCGCTGACGCCGCTTCCGGCTTCGCCGGCGTCTCAATGGGGCGGCGCGGCGCCCTCCGTACCCGATCCGGCGACGATCGCGGCGCTCGCCAACGCGCTGTTCAAGGCGTTTCCCGGAGATCCCGCCCCTTCCACGGGCGCCGCCGGCTCGGGCGCGCCGGAGGCGGGCTTTCCGCCTGCTCCGCCGCAGCCCGATCCGCTGCTCGCCTCGGTCGGGCCCTCGCATGTTGCGGCGCAGGCCGGATCGCCACCCTACGCTCCGGTCTCGCCCGCTTTCGCATCCTCGCCCGGATTTCCGTCCGGAGGCCAGCCGGCGTCAGCCCCCAACGTCGGGCTGCCAACAGCTGCGTCAACGGTCTTCGCTTTTGCCCCCGCGGCCTATTCGCAGCCCCTATCGCCGGCCGCTGCTCCCGTCACGACGCCGTCAGGATATGGCGGCCAATCGGAAGCCGTCCCAAGCGAGGCGGAGCTCGCCGCCCTGCCCGGCGCGTTGACGGACTCGACGGCCCTGACCCATCCGGCGCTCGGCGGCGCCGGCTATTCCGCGGGCGATAAGGCTCTGCCCGGCGAGTCGCTCTATTTCCTCGATGGCCGCGATAGCCACGCCGGCGCGACGCGGCAGGGCGTTCCGCATGCTGGCGCCAAGCCGTCCGACGCTCCGGCGCTTCCGGAAACGGGATCGCTGCGCCCAGGCGCCGCGCCGGACGCCCCGCTTCCCACCGCCGGGGCGACCGCGGCTCCCGCCGTGAATTCCCCAGCCGCAACCCCCGCCACCCGGCCGGCGGTCTTCGGAGCGACGCCCGGGGGACTCATCACGCCCGCCGGTTTTCCGAACGCGCCCGCCTTCAAGATTCCGGGCTTCGAGCCGCGCGAGGCGGCTTCGCTCTTTTCTTCAAATCCCCCGCTTCCGGGCGACCTCTTCACTCTCCCCGCCGAAAGCGCCGCGCCGGCTCCGCCCGCCTCGCCGCTGCCGGAAGCAACGCCATCCGGCGTCCATACGATATACCCCGTCGCTCATGAGGTGAGGCCTGAACTCGGCCCGACCATTGGCGTCGGCGCGCGTCCCTTCGACGCCGCCTCGATCCGCCGCGACTTCCCCATCCTGCGTCAATATGTGCATGGCAAGCCGTTGATCTGGCTGGATAACGCCGCAACGACGCAGAAGCCCCAGGCGGTCATCGACCGGATCTCGTCCTTCTACGAGAACGAAAACTCAAACATTCACCGCGCCGCCCATACGCTCGCGGCGCGGGCGACGGACGCCTATGAAGCCGCACGTGAAAAGACGCGCCGCTTCATCAATGCCCCCTCAACGAATGACATTATTTTCGTGCGCGGCACGACCGAAGCGATCAATCTGATCGCGCAGAGCTACGGCCGCCGCAACGTCAAGAAAGGCGATGAGATCCTCATCACCTGGCTTGAGCATCACGCCAATATCGTGCCCTGGCAGATGCTCTGCGCCGAGACCGGCGCGATCCTCAAGGTCGCCCCGGTCGACGACAAGGGTCAGGTCCGGCTCGACGAATATGAAAAGCTGCTGTCGCGCCGCACGCGCATCGTCTCCTTCACCATGGTCGCCAACGCCATCGGGACGGTCACGCCGGCCAAGGACATGATCGACATGGCGCATCGCCTCGGCTCCTGCGTCATCGCCGACGCCGCCCAGGCCGTCTCGCATATGCCCGTCGACGTGCAGGCGCTGGATTGCGATTTTCTGGTGTTCTCCGGCCATAAGGTGTTCGGGCCGACCGGCATCGGCGTCGTCTATGGCAAACAGCAGGTGCTTGAGGCGATGCCGCCGTGGCAGGGCGGCGGCAATATGATCGCCGACGTCACCTTCGAAAAGACGATTTACCAGCCGCCGCCGGGCCGTTTCGAGGCGGGCACCGGCAATATCGCCGATGCGGTCGGGCTTGGAGCCGCCTTCGACTATCTCGACACGATCGGCATGGCCAATATCGCCGCCTATGAGCATGAGCTTTTGATCTATGCGACCGAAGGTCTCAAGAGCGTTCCGGGACTGCGCATCATCGGCTGCGCGGATGAGAAGGCCGGCGTGTTCTCGCTGGTGCTCGACGGCTGCCGCAGCGAGGACGTCGGCGCGGCGCTCGATCGCGAAGGCATCGCCGTGCGCTCCGGCCACCATTGCGCCCAGCCGATTCTGCGCCGCTTTGGCCTCGAGACGACGGTCCGGCCGTCCCTCGCCCTCTACAACACCTTTGACGACATCGACGCGCTCGTCGCGGCCCTACGGCGCATCTCCGTCAGCCAGCGATTTCGCGCGCGTTAAGCGCTGAACGCCGAAGAGCCTCGCTTTTCGGCGTTCGCTGACGCGGCGGCGCTTATGCGGTCAGCGCCCGGCGGAAAGACGCGCTATGGCTGCGCTTGCCTTTTGGTGCGACAAGAACATATAGTGAACATAGCGCCAGCGACGTTTCGACACTGAACATCAAGCGACTGTCGGGCGAGCCGTTTCCCTGACAATCGAAGGTTGCGCGACCCATTCTGCGCGTTGCGCGTTAGGCGAAGATTGAACGGAGGCCGCCATGGCGATCGGGCGCAATGCGGACAAGGGCGTCGCCGCCCTTTTCGAACGGGAGCCGAAAACCCTCGGCGAATTGAACGCGATGATCGCCGCCTCGCCGCCGCTCGTGAAGGGCGTAACGCAGGCCGTGCTTGGCGAAGGCCCGATTGGAGCCTCGATCGCCTTCGTCGGCGAGCAGCCGGGCGATCAGGAAGATTTGCAGGGCCGGCCCTTCGTTGGCCCGGGTGCAACTCTTGAACCGCGCCATGTCAGAGGCCGGTCTTGATCGAGCCAAAACCTATGTCACAAACGCCGTCAAGCATTTCAAATTCGAGCAGCGCGGCAAAAAGCGGCTTCACCAAAAGCCGACCGCCGGCGAGGTCAAGCATTACCGCTGGCAACTCGAAAAGGAACTCGATTTCGTTCAGCCGCGCCTCGTCGTAGCGCTCGGCGCCACCGCCGTTCTGGCGCTCGCCGGCAAGGCCTTGCCGATCTCGCGAGTCCGCGGGGCGGCTAAATTCGCAGGGCGCGCGGGAATTATCACCGTGCATCCGTCCTATCTCTTGCGTTTGCCCGACCCAGAGGCGAAGCAGCGCGAATATTCGGCCTTCGTTGCGGATCTTAAGCGAATTCGCGCGCTTGCCGAAGACGTTGAGGACGAAGGAAAGCTTTCGCACGCTATGTCGTCATAGACGCCGCAAGCAAGATCTAGCGCGGCTTCTTCTCCCTATCCGCGAGCACGCCACAGCGCTCATCGAGACAACATGGACGTCAGCGATTACGCCGGCGACGGAAATGACGTCTCGACGGACGAAGGGGCGGTCACAGAAGACAACTCTGCCTGGTTACGGCCCTTGATCTTGGCGCGGTACATAGCGGCGTCCGCGCGAGAGATGAGCGATTCCGCGGCATCCCCATCAACATATTCAGCAACCCCGAAACTACAGGTGACGGCCCCGGCCTTCTCGAATACGGCTTGGCCGATCGCGTTTCTCAGATTTTCTGCAGTTTGATACGCCATTTGACCATTGGATTCTGGGACCAGAATGACAAATTCCTCTCCCCCCCAACGAGCAAGCACATCGGTGCCCCTGATATGCGCCGCAGCTATGCGGGACAGTTGCACCAGCACGTTGTCGCCCACCTGATGACCGTGGAGATCATTGATATTCTTGAAGTGATCAATGTCGAACAGCACCAAAGAAAGCGGTCTGTTGTAGCGATTCGCCCTTAATATCTCGGCCGCCAGCGCCTGATCGAATTTCATGCGATTGAAGAGGCCTGTGAGGGGGTCGGTGCTCGCCTGAAATTCAAGGCTGCGAGCCAATTCTTGCAATTTGAGGCGCTTGTCCATTTGAACGCTGTCGTAGACTGATCGCTCCTTGCCAAAAAGATAAATCAACGCCATCAATGTCGCCAGTAGAGTGATGACGATTCCCAAAACACGGTTGGCGAATAACTCCGCCATCGGGATCGTGAGGACCAAAGACCATTCGCTGTCATTCGCGAAGCGCCTGCGGACGAACACGCGCTCTCCACCGAGATTAATCCATGTAGCGTCTACGATCTCCCGCTTCGAGGGCGGCGCAATATTCACCGTCGGACTCTGTCGCGCTGGGATAGATTTCCGGTCGGAGGATGGAGGCCACAATTGGCGGAGAAGAAGCGCCGGTTGATTCGTCAGCACGATCAGACCGTCAGGATCAACGAAGAAATAGGGTTGGTCGAACGCCCTGAGATCGGCTTCAAGAACGTTCAGGGACTTCTTAAGGACAGCATGGCCGACCACCTCGCTATTTGCGAGGCGAATCGGGTAGATCGCATAGAAATAAGGCCGGCGCTCCACAGGATCCAATGCAAAATGGGAGATAGGTTCTCCCGCATTGGCTTTCGAAAAATGGGAAGTTGAAGCGTCACCGGGAGCTTGCAACGCAGAGTCGTCCCGCGGATCGAAAGCAGCGACGATTGCTCCGGTTAGATCCAATATGTAGCCGAGCTTGGCTCCTGACGCCTTGACGCCAACCTCCAGAACGGCTTGGGCGACCTCGCGGTCATGTCGGCTGCCGCCGACCAGCAAAGGAAGCACGGACGGCGATCCGGCCAAGGTTCTCCCCACAGCCTCAACGACGCCAGTCTCGCCAGAGAATCGGCTCGCAAGCAGATTGATATCGCCGCGCGCCTCGTCCTGGACATTTCGTTGATAAATCCCTCCGAGGAACTCCGTCAGCAGCCAGCCAAGAACAAGAATCGTCGCCATGGCGCCTGCGGTCAAAACAAATTGCTTGCGTAAAAACCGTGTAAACCGCTCGGACGAAACCTTCAAAATCAGCTTTTGTCCCCAAATCGCCCAGATCGAAAGAGCTATCCAGCACGCGAGCACACCGCGCACGAGCTGGATGGGAACGCCTGTGTTATGGATGAACCATTCGTAGTTGAAAACGCTCGCAGGCCAGAATGGAACGGCCGGGACAATCGCGCCGGCGGCGACGCCATAAAGCGCAAATCCCACCGCGGCAAGAATTGAAAAGCGTCTTGCTGCGCCCGAGAACCCTCGGGCGTGCAGCGCAAATAAGACACTGGCGGCGAGAGAGCCCACAAGCCCAATCGCGTAGCGCGCAGTGACGCCAGCCACATTCAGCCCGCCGGCGAACCCGCCATACGCTGCCAACAGAACCAATACGACATACAACCAGCGCCCTGGCGGCCTTAGGCCAAAATGAATGGCTTCCAGCCGCGCAAATTCCATCAACAGCAAGAACGACACCGTCATTAACACAGTTCGCGCAAGGGCGAATGGAAATGCGTCGCCGACGATCAGCGCGGTCAAATCCAGCCACTCACTTGCCCCATGAACAACGCCAAACAGTCCCAGCACGGTCCAGGGCTGTTTCCGGTCTCCCTTTGCTATGGCGAAGCAGGTTGCGCCGAGAAGGATGAACGCAAGCCCATAGAAGAAGAATATAAAGTCCATCTGAGTGCTGAAGAAGTCCGCCATAGTTCCTCGCGCATGAGCTCCGGCGTCAAACCTCTCCGGCATCCTAAATGAGTAAAGTTCCCGCCATCGCTTAACTAAGTCTTGGCGTTAGATCTTCAGAGATTCAAAAAAGATAAGCCTCGTCAGCTAACTCGTCGCGCCCTTAAAAGCACGAATTATTGTGATTTTTCTTGCATAAAACAAAAATGCGGGATCGCTGATGCTCGCCCGACGCGAGATTCGCTCTGCGCCAGGCAATTCCGGTCGGAGAGCGCAGATTGACGCCCTATCCGATATGGCGAACCGCAAGGGCGATCAACTCGGCAAGGCTGCCGGCGCCGAGTTTCCGCCGAAGCAAAGAGCAGACATTGACGACCGTCTTGTAGCTGACCCTCAGCTCGTCGGCGATGGCGCGGTAAGATTTTCCTTCCGCAAGGAGCGCCAGGGTCTGAATCTCACGCCGCGACAGATTTGCAAGCGGATTCGACGAGGCGTGTACGTTGACCAAAGCCACCTCGGTTGCAATCGCATTGCTCAGATAGGGTTTACCGGAATCAACTCTCTTGAAGGCCTCTATGAATTCGTCCGGGCCTGCGTCCTTGACGACATAGCCCATCGCGCCCGCTTCAAGAGCGCGACCGATGATGACCGGATCGGCATGCATGCTGAAAACCAGGATCCGCGCCTTCTGGTCGCGCAGGCGCATGCGGCGGATGAGGTCCAGTCCGGCAAGTCCGTTGCTCTTGATGACCAGGTCGACGATCACGACATCCGGCTTCGCCCGGTGGAAAAGGCGATATCCCGACAAGACGTCGCTCGCGACGAAGACGGGCGACACTCCGATATCTTCGAGAAGACGCTTGGAAGCCTGAAGAAGGATCGGATGATCTTCGATAATAAGCGCTGATCTCATTATGGCGCGTCTGCTTTCATAGTGCGGCTCTCACCACGCCGCGCGTCGCGTGACGTGAAGACGCGGAGCGTCAGATGGGGAGAATCATGCAAACGCGCGCGCCATATCCATCCCGATTGGCGATCGACCAGACGCCGCCAAGAGCGTTGACGCGCTCCTTCATCCCCGCAAGACCAAAGCCGGCTTGAATGTCGTCCATAATTCCTTTGCCTGAATCCTCAACAACCAAGCGCAAACATGTCTTGCATTTTGCATTTTCCTGCATGTCCTCCATCTCATGAAGTTCAATCGTAATCGTCGACGCCGTCGAATGGCGAATGGCGTTCGTTACGCTTTCCTGAACACATCGGTAGACCGTCAAATCGATCGGCTCGCTGTAGGTGTATCGCAGCCCTTCCGCCTTTAGAGAAATGGAAACGCCCGCGTGAAGTTTTGAAAGATCGGCAATGAGAATTTCCAATACCTTCTGCAAGGGAACATGGCCGAGCGCCATCGGTCGCAAGCTGGTGAGAATACCACGATTGGCGACTCGCATGCGTTCGATAATTTCCGCCATCAGGGCCGT
This sequence comes from Methylocella silvestris BL2, assembly GCF_000021745.1. NCBI lineage: Bacteria > Pseudomonadati > Pseudomonadota > Alphaproteobacteria > Hyphomicrobiales > Beijerinckiaceae > Methylocella > Methylocella silvestris. Next base: position 534,776 of record NC_011666.1, on the reverse strand, counting down.
CTGCTCGGTCAGCGTTTCAATCGCACTGGAGTGATCTTCATGGGTTAATGATGCGGCAATGGCTTTGAGCAGGCGGAGACTGGCGCTCAGCCCGAAGAAGCAAGGCCCGAATTCATCGTGCAGATCGAGCGCGATGCGGCGGCGTTCCTCGTCCTGCAGATTGATCAACCGCTGATTGAGCCTTCGATTTTCGTCATGCGTCTCGCCAAGCGCCGTGGCGAGATGGTTGAACCGGCGGACGATCTCAGCGAGTTCGCGGATGCGCGGTTCGGCGACGCGAGTTGCAAAGTTCTGGTGTTCGAGCTCGGACAGCCCATGCGCCAGCCTGGTTAGCGGCACGAGTATGCGGCCGAAAGTCAGATACAACATGCCAAGTATCGCCAGATTGGCGACAAAAGCGATCGCAGTCAAGGCCGACATATCCTCCCACACTTCCGCCACTTCATCCTGTGGAGCCTCGATAATGAAGACTGTTCCAATCTTGCGATGCTGCGCGATGATCGGCATCTGATGCCGCTCCGCGGGGGGAGCAATCAAGGACACGAACCAGCCAGGAGCAGGCTCGCGCTCCCGTAGCTGATCCGTCGTCAGCGTGCGGTCGACGAGGATTTCCTGTTGGTTCGCATCGAACACCGCAAATCGGACGTGGCGGATAAACCCGAGCTGCTGCGCCAGCGTGTTGAGAAGGCGATCGGGCGGCGTATGCGGTTCGGTCAGCCGAACCGATTCGGCGACAAGTATTTCCGCCAACCGCACCGACACTTTCATCTCGATCAGCGCCGCGTGACGGGCCTTTACGATGATAACGCCGGCGCAAACTATTCCGGCCAGAATGTCGATGAGGACGAAGCCGAGGATCAGCTGTGTGCGAAGCGAGAGCATCCATCGGTCTGGCGCGGAAAGGGGTGGCGATGGAGAATCTGTCATGTCTCAACTATTGGCGAAAAGGGCTCGAGTTCCTTAGACGTTCTATGGCGCATGTTGATAGCGGCTTCTCAGTTCCGCGAGCGCCTCGTCGCTGTTCTTCCCCGCCATTCTTAAGTTGACATAGTGCTGGCACAGCTCGCCATAAAGAAGTTTGCGCCCACTGAATTCCGCCAGCTCCGTGAACTTATCCAGAATCGCGTCGTAATTTTCCTCGATCCCCTGTTCAGACAGGGTTGACGATGTTTGCACCGTTCGATTGGCGATCATTCGCTGGTCTTCCACGAACAGCTTCGAGGCTTGCCTCAGATACAGATCATAGGCCGCGGCCATGGCGCTATCTTTGGCCGCCGGCTGGAAGGCGCGCCGGCTTGCAAGCCACCAGCCCAGATCGACGTGGTCGCCAAGATAAACCCATGCGGGGACATCCGGCGGCGCCTCCTGCGCGATATTGCGCCTCTCGGGCGGCGGGGCGTCGTCGCTACAGGCCGACAGCAGAGACGTTGGCAATAGCGCGATCGCGCCCGCCAGTACGGATCTGAAGGCAGTCCCCAAAACTTTGCGATCATTCATACGATGTGGCCTTGCCGAACGATGAGGCGCGCAGCTCTCTCAAAGGGTCGGGCCAGACACGCGGAGGGCCGCGCGCGGGCCGCCGCCGGTCCTGATCCGCCGCGCCTCGAGGCCGGCTTCGAGATCGATGACCGAAATGTCTCCCGAGAACCAGTTCATGACATAGGCTTTGCCAAGCTCCGCGGCGACCACGACGCCTTCCGGGTAGCGGCCGACCTTTATCTTGACGGCCGCCTCAAAGCGGTTCGTAGCGATAAGGGACAGCGTCCCCGCCTGTTGATTGACGACGAGAAGCGTCTTGCCGTCGTCCGCCACAGCGAGGCCGTAGGGCATCGGGCCGGATTCGAACGCGCCAACCACAGCAAGCCGTTCCGTATCGACAAGGGAGACGTTTCCGCCGCGGACATTCGCGGCGTAAAGACGTCGCCCGTCCGGCGTCAAAGCGAGCGCGAAGGGCGCCTCCCCGACCCGGAGCGCCGCAATGCGCTCGAGACGGTCCACGTCGATGACGCCGATCGTTGAATCCCCCCTTTCCGCGACATAGAGCCGGCGGCGGGACGGGTCGGCGACAATCAATGCGGGCGAGCGCCCGATTGCGATGCGCCCGTTGACTTCGCCGTTGCCGCGATTGACGCGGATCAAGACGGCGTCATTCCAGTCGCCGACGACAAGTTCGTCGTTGGCGGCGACGGCGAGGCCAAAAGGCGTCCCGCCAACATAGAAGGTCTGGAGCAGCTTCTGTTCCCGCACGCCGATCACGGAGATTTCTCCGCAATCCGGATGCGTCGCATAGATGGCGGACCCGTCCGGCGCGCTGGCGAGAGCGGCAGGCCCTGCCCCGAGCGCGATTACCGCCGCCACTTCATCGCGCATGGGATCGATGACGAGGATCCGGCGGCCATCCTGGTCCGCGACATAGATGCGCGACCCGACTCTTGCGCCGACGGGCGCTGCGAACGCTCGGGGCGCCGCAAGGGCGAGGCCGAATGCGCCGGAAAGGAGATCGCGCCGCGTGACCAACCGCTTCTCCTAAGGTTTCGCTTCGGCTTTCGCCTTTAGACCGGCCAGTCCCGCTTTCATAAATTCCGACATGGATTTTTGGGCCGCCTCATCATTCAGATCTTCCGGCGGAAAGTTGCCGGTGTCGCCGCGATAGAAACGGCCGAACCATTCGACCGTGCTGCCGCCATCCGCAGCGGGCTTGACGCTGAGGGTCGCCGAATAAAAACTGACCGCCAGGGCGTCGAGATTGGGGTCCTCGACGCGATAGCTGTAGCTCATTCCCGGGGCGTCATATTCGTCGAGATCCTCCGTCAGAACGCCGCCCTTTTTCAGCGTCAGCTTTCGCGTCGCGCCGGCTTTATTTCCGTCTGTAGACTGGCTTTCGGCAATAAGGGGATGCCAGCTGGAAATGGCGCCAAAATCGGCGACGATCGCCCATACAGCGTTCGGGCTGGCTGCGATGGCGATCGTTTCTTCGGCCTTTTGCGGCGTTGGTCCATGCGCGGCGGCCGCGGTCGCGAAAAGCAAGAATGCGACAATCGAAAAGAAATGTTTCATGCCCGCGATTTTCTCCAGATTGCGAGGGTTGAGATGCGATCCGCGCGCAATCGCTTCAAGAGAGTCCACAGGGGCGGAGCCCCGTAGAGAGCGACGAGCAGGATGAACGCCAGTCCGAGCGCGAAAGGCCGCAGCGGGCGCTCCCGTTCGACCGCGTGCGGCCGGGCTTCCGCCAGGATGGCCTTGCGAAGCGCCGAGGCGTCCTCAAGACGAATGTAGCCAAGGCCTGTCTTGTCGCCGAGCGACTTGAGGTAGGGCTCGCGCAGCGACGAGAGATGTTCCGTTCCCGTCGCGGCCGCCGAGCCAAACGGCGCATTGCGCGGATTGTAGCCTTCACGCTGCTCCGCATCCGCCGGCGGCGGACCGAAGCGATTTTCGTGCGGCACGTCGGCGACGCCGAAAAAGCCGATTTCGCGGCCTTCGTCGTCGAATTTGGGAATGGGAGAAAGCGCAAAGCCCCCAGTCCCGACGATGAGCCCTTTCACCGCGCCTCGCTCGCCCGTAAATTCGGGACCGCCCGAAGCTGGCAAAGGCGGCGCTTCCTGACCGTCGGTGAAGAAGACGAGATCCGCGTTCACATCATGCGCTATGTCGATGGCGCGATAGAGGCCCGCTGCGATATGGCTGTCGCCTTCCCAGGCCATGCGCCAATCGAGTCCGGCGATCGCGCCCTCGACGGGAGCAAAGGCGCCGCAGACATCGATCGGCTCGAACAGAAGGAATGGCTGGCGCTCCGTGAATATGGCGAGGCCGACGCGCGCCGGACATGGCAGCTCGGGAAGGAGCGACCGCAGGCTTGCTTTCACATGTTCAAGGCGGCTGACAGGATGGCCATTTTCGCGGTAGTCGCGGGTGTTCATACTGCCGGTGATGTCAACGACAACGAGGAGATCGACGCCATTGGCCTTGCTTCGAAAACTTGGCAGCGCGAAACTTACAGCGAGTAGAAAGGCCGTTGCGCAAAGCAGCCAGAAGCGCCCGTCGCGCAGCGTCTCGCGGCGCGGAAAGCGCGGCCCCGCAGTCACGGCAAACCCCGCGGCTTGCCCGGCAGATCGGTCCAGAACTCTCCCGGTTTGGCGGGGATCTCTTCGCCGCGCGCTTCGTCGAAGCCGGGGAAATCGCGGATGAGCCGCATCGCAACGTCGAGATTATAGCGCGCGTCCCACAGGTCCGGGTCGAGGCTCAGCGCCTGCCTGTAGTCGGAGCGGGCGAGATTGATGAGCGGCTCGGCCTTTTCCAGTTTGCCGCTCTCGACAAGATCGAAGCCAAGACGCATTCGCGCATTGCCGAGATCGTAGCGCGCTCGCGCTCGCACGGGCGCGCCGGGCTTCTGATCCAATGCATTGACGAGCGCCTGCGCTTCATCGATCGAATCGTGAATGAGCAGAAAATGGATGCGGGCGAATACAACTTCCCCCGCAGAATTAAGCGAAACGGGAACGTCGCGTCCCTCGCGAAGGGCGGCGATTTTGCGGTTATCCGCGCTGGCTGCAGCGTATTTTGAGGCGGCATAGGCGACGCCAGCGAGAGAAGCGGCGAGGAAGCCAACGAGAAGAGGCGATCTCGCCCTGCGCGCAATCTCTGCGAGGCGGCTCCAGATCCTTCGCATCATGCGGCTCTCCTGCGAGAGGGCCCCGCCGCTTGAGGAAGGCCCAGCGGCAGACTGCTTTTGAAGAGCCCTGTCTCGAAAATCTTCGCGGCGACGAGGGCGAGACTCGACAGCAGCCCGAGCGCCGCAAAGAAGCCGGTGAGATCTTCCGTCGGCAGGCGTTCGCGATAGACGATCGGATGGGTTTCGAGTCGTCCGATCTCCGCGACCGCAGCCTCGACAGCGCCGGGATTTTCGACCTCGAACGCCTTGTAGGGAATTTTGAGGCTCTTGAAGAAGAGATCGAGATGACGCTCGGGCATCGCCTGCGGCGTATCCTCGCCGGGCTTTGGCGTGTCTGAAATGCCGGTCGAATTGGCGGTGCGAAGAAACAGCCAGTAGAGATTGACCGGCATGCGCGCGAAGGTCATGCGCAACGTCTGCTGCACTTTGGGATCGATCACAGCCGCGCCGTCCGAAACGAGCAGAAGCACGCGCGGGGATTGGCCGGCGTCCTCGGACAGCAGGCTGAGCGCCGTCGAAAGACCTCGCCCAATGTCGGTGTAATCAAGGCCCGGACGATCGATCGCGGCGACGGCGCCAAGCACGGCGTCCATATTGTCGGTCAACGGAAGCATGCGGATCGGCGAGGTCGAAAACCCGACCACGCCGAAGCGATCATGCTGCCGCCGCCGGACATAGTCCTGAAGGACGCGCCGCGCCGCGTTTGCCTTCGACTCTTCGCCGCCTTCCGGCGGCCGCCCGGCAAAGGTCTCGTTCATGCTGCCGCTGCGATCGATGAGGAGCGCGGTCTCGGCGCCGTCGCCGATCTTCTCAACAAGCTCCCCGCCTCGACGCGGGCCGGTGAGCGCCAGCGCCGTCGATCCGATGGCGGCGACAGCGGCAAACGTCAGCGCCAATGATAACAGGCGCGACAGGACGTCGACGGGAACGCCGCCGAGCGAAGGGTATGCGGAACGGCGCAGAAGGCCGCCAAGCAGCGGCAGCGCCGCCAGCGGCGTGAGCCAGAGGAACTGGGGATCGGCGAATGTCAGACTCATGCCGCGGCTCGCTCGAGCTTCGCGAGACGCTGGCTGAACGAGACAAGTTCAGGTGGCGGCAAAAGGCGTTCCGCCGCCGCCTCGTCGCTGGCGAAGAAGATACGGTGCGAGGCTCCGAAGAAGCGCGCGAAACTCTCCGCCTCGACGAGATAATCTGGATGTTCGGCAAGAAAGCTCTCAAGATCTTCCGCCAGCAGGCGGCGCCCGGCGGTGACGTCGATCGATTGATGCAGGGTTCGGAGCGCAGCGCCAAACTGGTCTATTGACCCGTCCGGCCGCATCCTGCGAAGACGCCGGGCCGCCAGCGCGAAGGGCCGCGCCTGCGCGCGCCGAAACGGGGGCCACGAACGATCAAAGGCCACAAGCCCGAGCATCAACGCCGAGAGGCCCGAAAAGACCAATAGCGCGCGCCGGCTCGGCCCGAGACTGACCGGCGCAGGAGCAATATCGGCGCGCAGGAAATCGATGGGGTTATCGGCGGTCGGCAGAATCTCGCGCAGCGGCGACACGCTGAACGGCCACGGCGCCACAGACGCCTTGGCGGAATTTCCGCCGGATTTGAAGATCAAGTCGAAGCCCGGAATCGTCATGCGCCGGACGTCGAGCGCAACATAAAAGTTCTGATAGACGAGTCGCAGGCGCCATTGTCTCGGACTGCCGCCGAGATCGTCGACCGACACGCTGCGCAGATCGAGCCAATAGGCGACCGGCCCCGCCTTCGGCAGCGACGCGGGGTCGATCAGATAGCCGGAGTCGACGGCGACGAAGACCTCAAGGGCGATGAGGTCGCCAACAAAATAGCCGAACGGCCGCGGCTCCTCCCTTTGCACAGAGACAATTTGCGCTTGCGCTGCAGGACAGGCGATCGCCAGGCACAACCAGATGAAAGCCATGCGCCACATTCGCGTCAGGCTTCCAAAAGCTGGCGGGACAAATTCTCGATGTCGAGGCGATCGGCGACGATGACGGGCGTCCGTCCGTAGCGCAGGAACAGGCGCCGCAACTCGCTCTTGCGCCGCGCAGCCTCATCCAGCCATTTGCGGCGGAGGGCCGGACGCATGAACACCACCCGGCTCTGGCCTGTCTCCAGATCCTGCATCTCGATGAGGCCCCATTCGGGCAAATCACTCTCTTCAGCGGAATCGCCGACGACAATCGGCACGACATCGTGGCGAACAAGACTTGCGAGAAGGGAGTCGATGACGGTCGCCGGTTGACGGAAATCGGAAAGAATGAAGACGAGCTTGCGGCGCCCCGCGATGAGGCCCGCAGCCTCGGCCAGTCCCGCCGCGCTCCGCCCCGCTGGAGCCGATCGACGAAACAAATCCTCGATCTCCGTTTCCAGGCTTCGCCGGCGCGTCGCTCGAATCTGGAAATCCCGGCGGATGTGCGCGTCGGCCCCTATGATCCCGAAGGCGTCGCCGTAGCGATGCGCCGCGCGCGCCATGGCGACACAGATGTCTTCAACAAGGGCGATCTTCGAGGCCCGCCCCGTAAAACCCATCGAAGCCGAAAGATCGACCAGCGCATAGACGTTGACGACGCTGCGCGGCTCGAAACGCCGCACATGGATCTCGCCGAACGGATCGCGCAGACTGGCGCGAAGATCGATCCGGCGCGCCTCCGGATGGCGTGAAAAAGGCGCATGATTGCGAAACAGGCCGAGACTGCCGACATCGGCGCCGGGATGAGCTCCGGGGCGCCCCGTTCGCGGTCGGGCATGCGGGCGGTAGGACAGGAGCGCATCTTCTCTCATCGGGATGTCCAAGAATATTGACCCATCAGGGCGATGGGACCGTCTCAAAGACTCGCCGGCAAAGCTCCGCGACCAGCGCCTCGCGACGCAGTTCATAAATCGGATCGAGGAAAATACGGTGCGCCATCGTCTCGAAGAACACGTCGCGCACGTCTTCCGGCAGGAGAATGTCGCGGCCCTCGAGCCAGGCGCGAACGCGGGCGGCGCGAACCAGAAAGCTCAGTCCGCGCGGACTGCCGCCGCCCTGGATCAGCCGCTCCATGTCGACATCCGCAAGCGCGATCCCGAACGAAAGCGGATCGCCGATCGCCTGCCACAGCGTCACAACGTAATCCTCGATGACCGGGCTTGCGCGGACTTGTTGCTGAATGGCGCGAGCAACTTCGTCGAGCGCGCGATAGTCGACCACATTTGGCTGGACTGAGTTGACCAGCGCATCCGCGTCGTGGAACCGCGTCTCGAATATCAGGCGCCGCCGCGTTTCCCTGTCGGCCGGCGCTTCGACGCCGATCTCCATGAAGAATCGATCCCGCGCGGCTGCCGGCAACTCGAATGTTTCCTCCCGCTCGACGCGATTGCGGTCGGCGAAAACCTGGAGAAACGGAAAATGATAATCCCGATCAAAAGCCGAGAGGCTGCGCTCGGCCATGAGCCGCAGCAAAAGCGCATGAACTTGCGGCCGCGCGCGGTTGATTTCGTTGAAGAAAAAGATCGATAGCTCTTCGCCGCGGCGAAGCGCCGGACCCGGCTCGACCCGCGGCCGCCCGTCCGCCGCAAGATAGGTATGATAGATGAGATCACCCGGCATCAGGTCGATCGTGCCTTCGACCCGCTCGAAAGCGCCTCCTATCGCGCGCGCGAATGCGCGCAGAAGAGTCGTCTTCCCGGTGCCGACATCGCCCTCCAGCAACACATGTCCGCGCGCGAAGACCGCGATCGTCAACAGCGTTATGGCGCGTTTTTGACCGAGCACCGCCTTGCCGATCTCAGCCTGCAGCGCATGGGCGGCGTTGCGCCATGCCGCGAGATCTGGAGCAGACTCTTGCTGCGGCGCCGCTGTCATATTTTCCATTGTGCTGGATGTCGGGATCGAGGCATTGAATCCTGCGTCCCGCCCCGGCGATGCGCGGGAACGGGACGAAATCCACATGGGGCGGAGCGAGGCGCCGGGACGCGCTCGAAAATCAGTCTGCGATCTTTTCGACCTCATAGACGAACTTGCCGGTCTTCTTGAAAGCCGCGACGCGCTTGGCGTTGCGTTCTTCCATCGCGGTGATTGACTCCGACTGCTTGGCGAGCTCTTTCGGATTGTGCTTCGGGTCGTATTTCGAACCGGCGATCTTCGCCGGAAATCCCGGCTTCGGCTCCCAGCAATTGCCTGGCGCGACACAGGTCTGGCCATCATAGGCTGCAGCGGAAAAGGTCGTCACTGCAAGCACGAAACCAGCGGCGCAGACCGAGGGCAATGCATATGCGATCTTCTTGAGCATGTTGTTCTCCTCCGGGTTAATCGCGATGTTTGGCGCGATATCGCTTGGCGGCCATTGTTGGCCGCTTATTATTTGCTGAGCGCCGTCGCTGGCTTGGCCTCGGCGGCCGGATTGCAGAGACCCGGCGAATCCGCAGGGATCGGCGCATCGTGTTCGCTGTAGGGCTTAAAGTGCGCTTTCTCCTCTGGCGTCAGCCAGACCGCTCCGCTGGCGCCATCCTTGTAGAGGTGACGGACCCACGACATGACCTGCAATATCTCGTCAAGCGTCAAATTGAGCGATTGCGGTCCCATCTGCGCTTGCGCGCCGCCGAAGATCGTCTCGAACATGCCCTGGTCGGTCTGATTCTTCGGATAGGTCCAATAGTCATCGTTAAGGCCCGGACCAATCTTACCCTCGGCGAGATGGCCGTGACAGCCCGAGCACGCCGTTAGGAAGATCTGCGAACCTTTGTACAGGCAGCTCTTGTCCGAGCTATACGGGTTGTGCCCGGTTTGCAGAAAGCGCTTCACGCCTTCCGTGTCGCGCCCGTCTGGCAAAGCGTCATCGAGCGACATGGGTTCGCCGGTCACCGTATTCCTGAGATCGAGGCTGGTTGTTTGTGCGAAAGCTCCTAGGCAGATTGTGACGGTCAACATGGAAAACGCGAGGTTCCGATAGAATTTCAGACGCTTCATTCTAGATTCCAGGTCACGCAAAGTTTCTGTCATTGACGTTTGTCGGCGCGGCCGGTCACATCCCCTTGTCGAGCAGAGGAATGCCTTCCTCCTTGAGAATCGATGTGATCCTGGGCTGAGCTTTCGCGAGGCCTGCGTTCACCTCCTCGAGAAGGGCAACGTCATCTTTACGCACCCCAACAGACTGATCGAAATGTTGCGGCGTCTTCGCTCCATCGCCGCTGATTGCGTCATCGGAAATTACCGTCATGCGAAGGGGCTCCGGCGAGGCCTTCACGTAGCGCGCGACTTCCGGCGCGAACGCGGCCGCGAGACCGGCGTTGCCCAGAACGACTTCCTCGACGATCTTTGAGGGCGGGATCTGCGTATATTCGTTCCGCGGCGCCTTGAAGTTCACCAACGAATAGAGATAGGCCATGTTGTCTTCATATTTGCCGAGATCTTTCAGCATCACCTCTCCAGGCGAACCGAACGAAACGGCGATATGACCGACCTTGTCAATTCGCGGATCTTTCCAGGACTCAATATCGAGGTTTTCATTCTCGCGCGAGAGGAAGACATAGGCGGAGCGATAATAGGGGGCGCTCGAAAGCACGCGCGCGTCGCCCGTATCAACTCCGATGACGACGTCGCAGAGATTCTTGTCGAGATAGTCGCGGACGAGGTAGATCGCCGGCCGGGCGGTCCATACAAAGACGGGCTTGCGATTCATCGCCTCGGCGAGCGCGATGGCGATACGGTTCTCGAAGCCTTTGCCGTCCTTGATCGAGAACGGCGCCTCTTTTTCCGACGCGCAGATTCTCAGGTCCCTGCTTTTGTCGGCCGCGGCCTGCTCCGCAATCGCGCCGCCGCCAAGGGCGACAAGCGCTACGCCAGCGCCTAGCCAGCCGAAAAGAAGATTGTCGCGTCGCATGGCTGGGATATCCTCGGTTTCATCTGTGAAAAATGAGCGGAACGCCGGTGTGTTCGGTCCGGAAGCCGGCGTTCCGCTCTGAACATTTCGCGGCTGGTCGGGGGAAGCCGCGAAACGTCAATTCGAGGGCGTCGATCGGGGCTATTTGCTTGATGCAAACTCGCCGAGATTCACGTCGTCATAGGGGCCCTTCCCGTCGAGCGAGAAGACCATCGTGCCGCCGCCCATCTGGGTGTAGTGCGCGAGCTTCTTGAACGCGCCGACGGCGCCAAGGCCGGCGGTCGGATCCTGAAGGTCGAACACGAGGCCAACGCCCGGCCATCCGCCGACGCCATAGTTGATGGCGACATATTGAATGCCCTTATGGGTGTAGGTAATCGGATATCCGATGGAGCCGGACGGAAGCTTGAACTTCCACAGCAGCTCTCCGGTGTCGGTGTTGCGCGCCTTGATGAAACCGTCGAGCGTGCCGTAGAAGACAAGGTCGCCAGCCGTGGACATGGTGCCGCCCCAAACCGCGAATTTCTCCATCTTCTCCCATTTGAATTTGCCGGTGATGGCGTTGTAGGCCTTGATCTGTCCGAGGCCTTCATAGTTCTGACGGTCGCCCTTCGGACCGGGATACATGTTCAGCGTCGCGCCCACAAAGAACTGACCTGCGCGGTAGGGAAGCATGAAAGGCTCCCAATCCATGCAGATATGATTGATGCCCATGTAGAAGAGCTGCTTGTTGGCGTCGTAGGAGTCATGACCCTGATTGTGATAGCCCATCGCCGACGGACACACCTCGCGAGCGAGATGGTCCATACGCGTGCCGAACTCGGGATCGCGGACCGGTGTGCCAGACTTCAGATCGACCTGCTTGAAGACGTTGACGGTGTCGTCGATCTTGTTGGCGCTGACGAGGTCGCCATTGGTCCGGTCAAGCGTGTAGACGATGCCGTTGCGATCCGGATGGGTCAGAAGCTTGCGCAGCTTGCCGTCCTTGTCTTTCTGATCGGACAGCATCATGACATTGACGCCGGCGAAATCCCATTCGTCGTGAGGGGTTTTCTGATAGCCGAAATGGGCTTTGCCGGTGTCGACGTCACGGCCGAAAATCGTCATGGTCCATTTATTGTCGCCTGGACGCATGGTTTCGTTCCATGGCGCCGGGTTGCCGGTGCCGAAATAAGTCATGTTGGTGTCGGGGTCGAATGCGTACCAGCCCCAGTTTGTGCCGCCGCCGATCTTCCAGGCGTCGCCTTCCCAGGTGGAAGTGCCAAGACCTTTCTGGCCATAATGGGGGTTCTTGATATTGAAATCGTCGGCGAGAAGCAGGTCCGAATCCGGGCCGGTCGCATAAGCGCGCCATTTCTGCTCGCCCGTTTTCACGTCGTATCCCGTCACATATCCGCGCACGCCAAGCTCGGCGCCTGAGGACCCGACAAGAACGATATCTTTTACAACATAAGGCGCGATGGTGAGCGTCGAGCCCACCTTGATGTCGGAATTCTCGACCTTCCAGTAAACCTCGCCCGTCGCCGCGTTCAAGGCGACGACATGGCCGTCAAGCTGCGTTTTGAGGATCAGCGAGGGCGTCTTGCCGTCGCCCGGCCAATAGGCGAGGCCGCGATTGACGACGTCACAGCATGCGACCGCGCGCGCCGCGGGATTTTGCTTGGGCTTGTCTTCCCAAAGGATCACGCCCGGCTCGTCGAGATCGAGCGCAAAAGTCGTGTTGGGAAAGGGCGACGAGATAAACATCTTGCCGTCGACGACGAGGGGCGCGCCTTCATGACCATTCAAAACGCCAGTCGAGAAGGACCAGGCCGGTTTTAGCTGCTTGACGTTGCTCGCGTTGATCTGGGTGAGCTTGCTAAAGTTGTCGGATTTATAATCCTTGCCCGGCATCACCCAATTGTCGTCGCTCTGCGACAGTTGGTTTAGCTTGTCGTTCGCCGATGCAATCGGCGCAAACCCGAACTGAGAAATGGCCACGAGCGTGGCCACGGATACAGAGGTTAAAAGTGTGCGCATTCTCGACGTCCCTCACGTTCCTGCCCAGTAGAGACGCACGGTCCGCCAAGCTCTAAGACGCCTGACGGAGGTCGCGGTCCTGAAGTTTTTCCCGGCTGCTTTTGCAGACCGATTCAAGCTTTATCGCAAGGAGCTGCGCCTTCTTACGCTGCGCCAGACTCACTCGTGAGAAGCGGGTTCATTAAGCACCGCGCGGGTTGTGGCGGAAGGAGCGAACGTTCCATTTCACCCGGGAACAATTGGCAATCCCGAAGCGCATCGAGCGCAGTCGACTCGGATAGCCGCGCTTTTGCCATGTATGGCGCAAGACGAACTGCTTTTCGCCGTTGCGCTACCGCGGCCGCAACGCCATCGGCGCTGCCGTTTCAAAGCCTTCAGGCGCAAGACGACGCGAGACCGCCGTAAACGTCCGCGCCGCCGTCTGCCCCGCCGCATTCTTGAGTTACTGGCCTCGACGCTGATGGTTGCCGTTGAGCAGGAGGCGTCTCCTACCCGGAACGCCCGTGGAGAAATGCTGAGCGCGCGCCCTTGAAGGTCGAAATGGACTGATCTGTGCGACTCGTAATTAATAGCCAACCCGATGGGGCGACCAAAGCAAGGAAGAACGCCAGACGGGTTCGGAAACTCCGCGAGCTTCAGGCGAATGCCGTTCAGGCCCTGATGAACGAAGCTTGCCGGACCCGCAGCCAGATCAAAATCCACCCGCAAAATGCGATTGGCCCCGATGAACACAGCGGCGAAAGATCGGCCCCGGTCGGCTTCGTTCCGTCAATATTATCGCATGCGGCACAAAAGCCGCGCGCCACGCGGCTTCGCGTTCAGCAATCTCTTTGGCCCGCGCTTCCTCGATGATGTGAGCGGTTTCAGTGATTGCCGCGTCCACCTTCTCTCTTCAGAAGATCGGCGCTGGAAATCGACGCGCCGACGACGTGAGGCTGAGAAAGCACGTTCAGAACTAAGGCGCGCTTTCGGCCGCGAGAAAATAGGGCGTGTTCGAAGAGGCGTACTAAGCGTGGAAGACCGGATTGCGGCGACGCAGTAAACGACCTTGCCGTGGCCCGCGCCGACCGACCCCGGGCGCTGTGGCGGAAAAGCGCCAGCCCGCGAATTTCCTGCGCCGATGGGTGGTCGGCTCATGTCGGATCAGCACGGCTCGATTGCGCGTCGCGAAATATTGGCATTAAGCTTGATCATAGCGATCCTTGAGGGAAGCACCGTGACCGCATCTCAGCGTGCGTGCGTCCGCCCCCGGCGCCACAGCGCCGGCGTTCTGGCGTTTGCGCTCGCGGCTTGGATCGCCGTGGTCTTCGCGCCGCTTCACCTCTGCTGCCTTGGCAGAGCCCCCTCCTTCGCTGCGCAGACTTCAGCCCTCGACGGCTATGCGCCCATCATCATGTGCTCTTCCCACAGCCATGACGGCGATCATGCGCCGGACGACGGGTCGGGCCATTCATCGCACACTGATTGCGCCTGCTGCGGCGTCTCGGACGCCCTCGCGACCGCGCCCGACGCAATGTTCGCGCCCGCGCGGTCCCCGGTCTTGGCCGACGAGTCCGCCCCCGCCGTCTCCTTTGGATTTTTTTCGCGCCGACGCACCCTCGCCGGTCGGCCGCGGGCTCCGCCTTCCTCCGTCTGAAAGCTCCGCTGCGGCCGCGCCCAAGGCGCACCGCCCATCCATTTCAGATCGAGGAAAACTCCATGTCTCTTAAAGCTTTCGCAGCCCCTTGCGGGCTTGCGGCGACGCTCGCTTGCGGCCTTCTTTCGTCAGCCTCCGCCCATGTCATCGTCGGCAACCGCTTCTTTCCCGCGACGCTGCTCATAGACGATCCCGGCGTCAACGATGAGCTTTCGCTTCCGACCTTCGCCTACCTGACCGGTCCCGACGGCTCGCAGTCCTATTCATTCGCGGTCGAATGGGACAAGCGCATCACGCCAAACCTCGGCATTTCGGTCAGTGACGGCTTCATCCACCAGAATAATCCCCGCGCCAACGGCTGGGACAATCTCGAGACCGAAATCAAATATGTGCTGTTTGAGAACCCGGAGCATGAGTTCATCTTCGCCACGGGCGTCGGCTTCGAATGGGGCGGCACCGGCAACGCCAGCGTCGGCGCTGACCAGTTCACGAGCTGGGGGCCGCAGATCTATTTCGGCAAGGGCATGGGCGACCTTCCCGATAATCTCAGCCTGTTGAAGCCCTTTGCGGTCACCGGCCAGCTCGGGGCCTCCTTCTCGACCCACCCGATCGACGTCGCTGTGAGCCACGACTCCGACACGGGGGCCAATGTCGCCACCCTCGACTACGATCCGACGTTCTTCAACTGGGGCTTCACGCTTCAGTACAATCTGCCTTACATGAACGCCAATGTCAGCGCGATCAGCAATGAGTTCCTGAGGCGCCTGATACCGCTTGTCGAGGTGGCTTTCTCGACGCCGGTCGCCAATCTTGGGCCGGTCGACGCCGGCAACAGCCATACGACGACCGGGCTCGTCAATCCAGGCGTGATCTATGTCGGCGACGGCTTCCAGCTCGGCGTCGAGGCCCAGCTGCCGATCAATTCTCAAAGCGGCAAGCACGTCGGCGCCATCGCCCAGCTTCATCTTTATCTCGACGATCTCTTCGCCAACAGCTTCGTTGGCAAGCCCATCTTTCCCGGTCCGAATGCAGCCTTTTAGGATACGAGCCATGACAACCATCCGAAATTTTCTTTTCGTCGCGCTGGCGCTCGCGACCGCCTTCTGCTCCACGGGCCTTCCCGCCAGCGCTCACGCAATGCTCGAATCGGCGACGCCGGCTGTGGGCGCCACGGTGACGACGGCGCCGACAGAGATTCGTCTGACTTTCAGCGAGGGGGTGGAGGCAAAATTCTCCGGCGTGCAGGTGACGACCGCGGCTGGAGCTGCGGTCAAGAGCGGCAAGCCCGCGCTCGATCCCGCCGATAAGAAAACGCTGGTCATCCCGATCAGCGACGCGCTGGCGCCAGGAATCTACAAGGTAAAATGGCATGTGGTGTCGGTCGACACCCACAAAACTCAGGGCGCCTTTTCCTTCACGGTCGGGCGATGAGATGTAAGCGCCGCGCCGAAGGGCGGTGATGATGACAATCTTCGATGGTCTCGTCGTCGCCCGCTTCGTTCATTTCAGCGCGGTTTTCGCGCTGTTCGGCGCATCGCTGTTCTGGCTTTACGCCTTTCCGCGCCTTGAGGCCGGCGACCGCGCGCGGCCGTCGAGCCTTGCCACAACGCGCCTTCTCCTGCGCTGTTGCGCGGTCGCGGCGTCGCTGTCGGGGCTCGCCTGGCTGACAGGCTCGCTCGCCGACATGACGAGTGCGGACGGCGCGCTGGATCTGTCGGGCCTCGAAAATCCCGCGAACTGGCGCTCCTTCTTCCTTGAGACCGATTTCGGCCCGCCATGGATCGCGCGCCTCGCGCTGCTTGGGGCGGCCCTCGCGGCCGTCTGGCCATGGCGCGGGGCGGGGTCGCTCCGAGCCATGGCCGTGATCGGAGCGCTACTGCTCATCTCCCAGGCCTTCCTTGGACATGCGGCGCAGGGCGGCGCCACCGTCTATGGCTTGGCCATGGTCGCGGCCTATGTTCTGCATCTTTGCGCCGCCGCAGCCTGGGCTGGGGGCCTCGCGCCACTCCTGTTCGTGATGCTGGAGCGCGACCGGGAAGGGGAAGCTGCGGGCGTTGCGCTCACCGCGCTCTTGCGCTTTTCCGTCGTCGCGAGCATCGCCGCGCCGCTGGCGGTCGCCACCGGCGCTGTAAACGCCTGGTTCCGCATCAGGCTTTGGCGCGCAGACCTTGCCGGCTCTCCTTATTTCGAGATCCTTCTCGCTAAAGCGACGCTCGTCGTGGTCATGCTTATCCTCGCCGCTATCAACCGTTTCGTGCTGACGCCGCGGCTCCGCGCAAACGGGGTCGAGGCGCGCCGCGCGAAACGCGTCCTGTCGTGGACCATTGCTGCTGAACTGGCGGCCGGCCTTCTCGTTCTCGTCGCCGCCGCCAATCTCGGCCTGACTCCACCGCCGGGCTGAGCAGGGGCGACAAGCCGCCGGTCCGTGGCGCCTCGGCCACGTCACACTGAAATCGGCGCCCCGCGCCGCCAGCGCGCGCCGCCAGCCCTTTCTTCCGCGCTCACGCCCATGTTACCGCTTGCCATGGATGAGAGGCTCTCCATGACGCGACCGGCGAGATGGTTCAGAAACGTGGCGATGGCGGCCGCCTGCGCGGCGGCTTATGCGCTCGTTCTGCAAATCATGCTGACGAGCGCGCTTGCCGCCAGCCTTCCCGTCGACCGGAGCGTTGGCGGCTCACTGCCCTTGTGCGGGAAATTCTCCGGCGACAAGGGCGCGCCGGCAAAAGGGCACTGTCCGTTATGCTGCTGCCGCGCTGACGCGCCGCCGCCGCCGCTCCCGCCGGCGACGCCGGTCATTGATCGCTTCGCGATTGAACTGCATTTTGAGACGGCGCTGCGCGTGGGCGCAGCATGCAGCGCGCAACGCTCACCAGGCCAGCCGCGCGGCCCCCCGGGGCTCGCCTAGCGCCGCCGCCGCGTCGCGGCGAACCCGAACCTCCCTCAACTTTCTCCTGATTCGGCTTGTACGGGCCTGAACGCGAGGCCGCGACTTCAATGAGTCGCGCCTGTCCGCGTTCGCCCGCGCCGATGGAATTCGCCATGACCCCCCTTCACGCCGCATCCTTCCGCGACGCGCTGCGCGCGACGACCTCGCTTGCCCATCCCCTGCTTCCGCTGATCTGCCTCGGGCCGCTCTGCGCGGCGCCGGCGCTCGGCCAGACCGCGCCGAGTCTTCCTACCGTCATCGTCGAGCCGGCCGCGCCCGGCGATGGCGGCGCGACTTCCGCATTGGCCGGTCTCATGCCGGCCAGCGCCTCCTTGATTTCCGGCGCGTCCGCAAGGAGCTCCGAGCTCTGGACCAGCGACTCGGGCGCGCTGATCTGGGATACGCCCGGCGGCTCGGCCTGGGGCGCCGGCGGCGTATCGAGCCTGCCGGCCATCAACGGCATGGGCGCCGATCGCGTGCAAACGACGGTCAACGGGATGATTTTCGCCCCCGCCTGCCCGAACCAGATGAACCCGCCCCTTTCTTTTGTGAATCCCGCCATGATCGCCAGCGCGCAGGTCTACACCGCCGCGGCTCCCGTCAGCGTCGGAGGAGACTTCACCGGCGGCAAGATTGTGACAAAAACTGCGCCGCCGATTTTCGTGTCGGGCCCGGATATCATCACGAGCGGAAATGTGTCCGGCTTCATCCGCTCGAACGGCCTCGCCTATGGCTCCAGCATCGACACGACGATCTCGAATTACGACACGAGCCTTGCCTTCGCCGGCGGGTTCGCGCGCTCCGGCGACTATACAGCCGGCGACGGGACCAAGATCAAGTCGACGCTCTATGAGACGATGAATTACGCGCTCAGCCTTTCAAAGAAGGTGCAGGACGGTTTCTTCACGCTGCAGATAGGCGGCCAGGCGATCCCCTATCAGGGCTTCGTCAACCAGTACATGGACATGGTCGACAACCACAGCGTCTACCTCAACGGTCACTACGAGGGCGCGTTCAGCTGGGGCGGCCTCGACGCCACGGCCTATGGCAATTACATCCGCCACACCATGGGCTTTCTGCCGCCGGACAAGACCGGAGACATGCCGATGGACACTAGGAGCATTGACGCGGGCTATTCGGTCAAGGGAACCGTCGTCATCGACGCGCAGGATCTTCTGCGCGTCGGCAACGAGCTCGCCTACAATAATCTCGATGACTGGTGGCCGCCGGTCAGCGGCTCTATGATGATGGGGCCGGATACATTCATCAACATCAACAATGGGCAGCGTACGCGAATCGGCTCCTTCGCGGAATGGGAGCGCCGCTGGAACGGCGCGTGGACGACCGTTCTTGGCGCGCGCAACGACGTGGTGGCGATGAATACGGGCGACGTTCAGGGCTACGATGCGATGATGTATGGCGCCGATGCGGCCGCCTTCAACGCCCAGAACCACGCCCGCACCGACGTGAATTTCGACGGTTCCGCGCTGGTCCGCTTCGACCCAGATCCCGGCAGCCGTTACGAGCTCGGCTTCGCCCACAGGGCGCGTTCGCCCAATCTCTACGAACGCTACGCTTGGTCCACGAACGTGATGGCGATGCAGATGATCGGCTGGTTCGGCGACGGCAACGGCTATGTCGGCGACATCAACCTCAAGCCGGAGGAGGCCAACACCGTGAGCCTCACGGCGACATGGCGCGATCCCGACAAGGCCGCGTGGGAGCTCAGGGCGACGCCTTACTACAGCTATGTCGCGAATTATATCGACGCCGACCGCTGCGCCCTTGCCGGCTGCCTCGCCAATCTGGCGACCAATCTGACGACGACGGATAATTTCGTCTATCTCCAGTTCGCCAACCACAACGCCTGGCTCTATGGCGTCAATCTGGATGGCAAGCTCAACCTCTGGGATACCCCGGAATTCGGCCAGGGCCGCGTTCGCGCCAACTTCAATTATGTGCGCGGCCAGCGCACTGACGGGATCGATCTCTATCACATCATGCCGGTCAATGTGACGCTGGCGCTCGATCAGGCCTATGGCGGATGGACATCGAGCATAGAGGTTCAGATCGTCGGTTCGAAGACGCTGGTGAGCCAGGTCCGCAACGAGCTCGAAACCTCGAATTACGCGTTGCTCAACCTGCGCCTCGGCTATCAGTGGGATGCGGTGAAAGTCGATTTCGGAATCGAGAACGTGCTCAATGCCAACTACTTCCTACCGCTCGGCGGCGCCAATCTCGTCAACTACCAGACCACCTCGATGATGGGGACGGCGACGGCATGGGGCTTCCCCGTCGCGGGCCTCGGGCGGTCCTTCAACGGGCGCATTTCCGTGCGGTTCTGAGCGACTCCTCCCGACGCGGCGTGCAACCGCTCGATGATTTTCGGTTGCCCGCCTCGGACGTAGAACCGCTCTGCGGTCTGGAAACGTCGTCCCGTGTCGCGTCTTGTTGGCCAGCGCGGGGATCCAGCCGACGGTTGGGGAAATGGTACGCTTTCCTGGCCCTGAAGGCCGCTCCTCACTCGGTTAGGTTAGGAGCATGGCCGACGCCGGTGCGACGCTCGCGACGACGGCGATGATCGTCTTCAAATGGATGCTCGAAGCCAAAACACCATCATTCAAGGCGTTGGCGCCAGCGAATAAAGCGCTGGGGCATTTCTGAGGGCTGCTTCCATGTGCCTCCGGGAGCGATGGCCCTTCAATCTCGGCCTGCACAAGTCGCTTTGAAGAAATCTTAGGAGCGCTCGCGTCATATTACGGCCTGGATTGCGCTTCGCGCGGAACCGACGCAGGGCAAACTCTCATGAGCAGCCTCAGGCGCGCCAACATCTGCCGCCTGCGATTCTCAAGAGCTACAATCGCGCTCTCGCCCATGCGGAGCTCGACGCCGGCGGCGCGGAGCGTATGAATTTTTTGCAGGATCGATTTTTCGCTGACGCCGAAGCGCTCACTGAGCGCGCTCGCGGGAACGCCCTGGTTCCAAGCTTTGACGAGCCGCGCCTCGCCCGCCCTGGATGAGTTCGAAGCGCGACTGCGGCTACGACGCCCCCAGCAACTCTTTGTCGGGCTTTCACCAGGAACAGCTTATCAAGAGGACGACCACCATTCTCCGCGGCGAGGAAGAATTGCCGTTCGAGGCTCCGCAAGCAGGCCCCAATCTGGTCTTTGAAATCGGCGTCGCTGCGGCTCAGGATTTTAAGGCCATTTGGCGTTCAAGACCTCGCCGCTCCGCGCGGCCGTCAAAATCGCCAGTTTGAGGGCGCGGGCGCTCAGGCCTTCGGCCTAGCGTAATCTCTTCAGAAAAGGCGGGCACGTCTTTATAAGGCATCGCGGCATGATGGCCGCGGGAAAGCTTCTCAGGCTTCGGCAAAAGCATTTCCAAATGACCGCCCCATCGCGCGGGATTGGGCGCGCGATCGTCGATATGACCTGCGACGCGGGCCGAATCGACCGCGGCCTCGATGCGCCCGCGCAACCGGCTCGCCGTTTCGGGCTTTGTGCGCCAGATTGGTTGCAAAACACGCAAAACGTCCTGCGTCGACACGTCGGCGACGGCGATCGGCCGCAAAGAAGCGGCATAGACCTTCAAGGTCATACACCATTGCGCTTTGTGCTTTTCGTTGCGCTAGCCCGACTCTTTCGAGGCGAGCAGAGCGTCGGGGCATTCGCCGAAAGTCACGCGGGCGGCATTGGCGCGGCGTTCTGCGGCGCGGGCGTTGAGCGGATCGATCCCTTTGGCGAGCATCTCTCTCATGCCGCCGGCGAGTTCGCGGGCTTGGGCAAGGCCGACCATATGCCGGGAGCCGAGCCCCGCTTCGCGCTCACGGCCGCCGCGAACCCACATAAAAGTCCAGCGGGCCACGCCCAAGGCGTCGACGCGCAAATAAAGCTTGCCGCCATCCGCGTGGCGACCGGGCTTTGCCACGGTCGCGCAAAAGCGTGCCGTCAATCGATGGAGCTACGCCACTCAGGCCTCAATTTCCGTCCTAATTCTATCCTAGTCCCGGACGGTGCTTGAGGCAAATAATGAGAGACATGAACAAACGCAGTATTCGTCAACTAGTTGATTTTTTATGTCGTTTTTGACGTTGACAAACACTTGCAAACATGCCGGTGGCGGAGGGAGCGGGATTCGAACCCGCGATACGGTTTCCCGTATACACACTTTCCAGGCGTGCGCCTTCAACCGCTCGGCCACCCCTCCGCATTTTCGCTAAAATGATTGGACGAACGTCCAGACCCAAGCTGCTTTCGACCCTTCTCGGGATCGCAGCGCCGCCGGGGGCGCGAATCCGGCGCACTATAGTGGTCCGCGCGGCGAGCGCAACCCGCCCTTCGCGCCGCCGCTTTGGCTCCGATCGATTGGATTTGAGCCTGCCCTGCCCTAAGCTGCGCGCCCGAATCGAGAGAGGCCAAATACGCATGTCATCCGCCAACGACCGCATTCTGAGCGCCATCGCCACCGAAATTTCCGCCCGGCCGGAACAGGCGAAGGTCGCGGTCGATCTCATCGATTCCGGCGCAACGGTTCCCTTCATCGCGCGCTATCGCAAGGAGGCGACCGGCGGCCTCGACGACAACCAGCTTCGCCTGCTCGAAGAACGCCTTGTCTATCTGCGCGAGCTTGAGGCGCGTCGCGCCTCCATCCTCGACCAGATCAAAACGCAGGGAAAATTGACCGAGGCGCTGGAGCAAAAAATCGCCGCAGCCGCGACCAAGGCGGAACTTGAGGATATTTATCTCCCCTTCCGTCCCAAACGCCGCACCCGCGCGGAAATCGCCAGGGAGCGCGGCCTTGGGCCCCTGGCCGAGCGCATTCTTGTCGATCGCGCCTGCGTCCCCACCCAACTCGCGCAAGGCTTTCTCTCTGCGGACGTCCCCGACATTAAAAGCGCGCTCGATGGAGCCCGCGATATTCTGGCCGAAACTTTTAGCGAAAACGCCGATCTCGTTGGCGAGCTTCGCGCCTATATGCAGCGCCGCGCGGTGCTGCGCGCCCGCGTGATCGAGGGCAAGGAAGAGGCCGGCGCCAAATTTTCGGATTATTTCGCCCATAGCGAGCGCTGGGCGACGACGGCCGGCCATCGCGCCCTCGCCATGCTGCGCGGGCGCAACGAGGAATTTTTGTCCCTCGACATCGAGGTCGACGCCGATATTGAGGCCCCGATCAGGCCGGTCGAGGAGATCATCGCCCGCCATTACGCCATCGACGCCAAGGCCGGCGCGGCGGATTCCTGGCTGATGGAGGTCGCGCGCTTTGCTTGGCGCGCCAAACTTTCGCTGCATCTGTCGCTGGATCTTATGAGCGAGCTGCGCGAACGGGCCGAGGCCGAGGCGATCGACGTTTTCGCTCGCAATCTCAAGGATCTGCTGCTGGCGGCCCCGGCCGGTCCGCGCGCCACCATGGGGCTCGACCCCGGCATTCGCACCGGCGTCAAAGTCGCGGTGATCGACGCCACCGGGAAACTGCTCGACACATCGACGGTCTATCCGTTCCAGCCGCGCAATGATGTGCGGGGCGCAGAGGCGGAACTCGCCCGGCTCATCCGCAAACATGGCGTCGAACTGATCGCCATCGGCAATGGCACGGCCAGTCGCGAGACCGAGCGTCTCGCCGCCGAAATCATCAAGCAGCTGCCGGCGCCGCAGCCCACCAAAGTCGTCGTCAGCGAGGCCGGCGCCTCGGTCTATTCGGCCTCCGCGCGGGCCGCCGCGGAAATGCCGGACCTCGACGTTTCGCTGCGCGGCGCGGTCTCGATCGCACGGCGTCTGCAGGACCCGCTCGCCGAACTCGTCAAGATCGAACCAAAGGCGATCGGCGTCGGTCAATATCAACATGACGTCAATCAGTCGCGCCTCGCCCGCGCCCTCGACGCCGTCGTCGAGGACGCCGTCAACGCCGTCGGCGTCGATCTCAACATGGCCTCGGCGCCGTTGCTGTCGCGCGTCTCGGGGCTCAGCGCTTCGCTTGCCGAGGCGATCGTCGGCCATCGCGATCAACACGGAGCCTTCAAGACGCGCCGAGCGCTCCTCGAAGTGCCGCGTTTGGGACCCCGCGCCTTTGAGCTCAGCGCCGGATTTTTGCGCATCCCGAACGGCGACGAGCCGCTCGACGCGTCATCCGTTCATCCCGAGGCCTATGGCGTCGCGCGCAAAATCGTCGCGGCCTGCGGGCGCGATCTGCGCGCGCTGATGGGCGACGGCGCGGCGCTGAAAGCGTTGAATCCGGCCCGTTTCATCGACGAGCGCTTTGGCCTGCCGACGGTGCGCGACATTCTCCTCGAATTGGAAAAGCCCGGTCGCGATCCGCGTCCCGAATTCAAGACGGCGGTCTTCGCGGAAGGGATCGATGAGATCGCCGCGCTGAAGCCCGGCATGGTCCTCGAAGGCACGGTGACCAATGTCGCCAATTTCGGCGCCTTCGTCGACATCGGCGTGCATCAGGATGGGCTTGTCCATGTGTCCCAATTAGCCGACCGCTTCGTCAAGGACCCGGCCGAAGTCGTCAAGGCGGGCGCCGTCGTCAAGGTCCGCGTGCTGGAAGTCGATCTGAAACGGAAGCGGATCGCTTTGTCGATGCGCAAGGAGGATCTTGCTAAAGGGTCTGGCGCCGCCCCGCCGCCGCCGAGCGACGCGTTTCGGCCGCAGGACCGACGTCCGAAAGCTGTGGATCGAGGCGCGTCAGAGGGCGCGCTCGGCGCCGCTCTCGCCGAAGCGCTTCGCCGTAAATAAGCGCCGAAAATCGGGCGCAGCGAAGTTATGTTGCATCGCAATATTTCAACGTAATGCGCGTTTCAGCGCGGTTTTCGCTCCTTTTCGGCCAGAATGTGACGAAAAGCGCATTCAACTCACGCCGCAACTCCATATTTAGAGTCAAATCTTCATCGATTTGAAATGGAAGCCGTCCGAGCATCTGTAATCAATCTTAAAGTCGAGCGCGCGCCGTTTTGCGCTGCACATCAACTGGATTAACGCCATGATGGAGTTTGCTGTCGACGCCCGAAATGACGACCTGCTGGAGCCGCCGCCAGCTTTAACCCTCGCCGAAACCCACACCTACAGTCTGTCCGCGTCAAAAACCCGGCGCGAGCACGACCTCCTTGGCGAAGCCGAGATCCCAAATGAGGTCTATTGGGGCGTTCACACGCTGCGGGCGATCCATAATTTTCCGATCACCGGCGTGCCGATCGGGCATTTCCCCGAGCTTGTTCGCGCCCTAGCCCTGGTCAAGCGCGCCGCGGCGCGCGCCAATCGCCGGCTCGGCCATCTCGAGCCGGAGCGCGCCGAGGCCATCGACCGCGCCTGCGAGCTGATCGCGAGCGATCCGCGCTTTGCCGCCCATTTCGTGGTCGACGCGGTTCAGGGCGGCGCCGGCACATCGACGAACATGAACGCCAATGAGGTCATCGCAAATGTCGCGCTGGAATTTTTAGGCCGTCCGCGCGGCGATTATTCCGCGTTGCATCCGATCGATGACGTCAATATGGCCCAATCGACCAACGACGCCTATCCGACGGCGCTGCGGCTTGCGGTGATCTTCGCCTCGCGCTCCCTCGCTCATGCGCTGGAGGAGCTTGCGTTTTCTTTCAAGGCCAAGGCGGTCGAGTTTAGCGACGTTCTCAAGATTGGCCGCACGCAATTGCAGGATGCGGTGCCGATGACGCTCGGCCAGGAGTTCGACGCCTTCAGCGTGACCATCAAGGAAGACGTCGATCGGCTGCGCGAAGCGTCCGATCTTTTCCGCGAGGTCAATCTCGGCGCGACCGCGATCGGCACTGGACTCAACGCCGATCCGCGTTACGCCTCGCTCGCCGTCGCCGAGCTTGCCCGTCTGTCGAACGAGCGCCTGGCGCTCGCCGCCAATCTGATCGAGGCGACCTCGGATATGGGCGCCTTCGTTCTGTTCTCGGGCGTTTTGAAGCGCGTCGCCGTAAAGCTCTCAAAAATCTGCAATGATCTGCGGCTGTTGTCGTCTGGCCCGCGCGCCGGATTTGGCGAGATCCGCCTCCCCGCGGCGCAAGCTGGCTCCTCGATCATGCCGGGAAAAGTCAATCCGGTGATCCCGGAGGTGGTGAGTCAGGTCGCCTATTTGGTGATTGGATATGATTTGACCGTGACCCTTTGCGCTGAAGGCGGCCAGCTCCAGCTCAACGCCTTTGAGCCGACGATCGGCTATTCGATCCTGACGTCGCTGCGCATGCTGACCAACGCGATCGATACTTTGAACCAGCGCTGCGTCATTGGCATCGAAGCCGACCGCAAGCGTTGCCTCGAACTCGTCGAGAACAGCATCGGCCTCGTTACCGCGCTCGGCCCCATGCTCGGCTATGAGACCTGCTCACATATCGCGCGCCGCGCGCTTCAGGAGGGCCGCCGCGTGGCCGACATCGTGCTTGAGGAAGGGCTGATGACGCCGACGCAGCTCGCCGATCTGCTCGGCATCGAAAACATGACGCGTCCCTCACGCATGGCCTCGCCGGTCTTTGAACCGAAGCGTTAAGTCGAGGCATCCCGCCGAGCGCAGCGCGAGCGACACGCCAAAAACGCGGTGGCGGCGCGGGCGCCACAGCAGCGGACGGAACATGCGGTTTTCAACCCGGACGTAATGTGCTCCCGCACCCCCGTCAGTCACTGTCCTTTTTCGAGATGTTCCGCGCCAAGCGTGCGGGGCACGCAAGACACGCCGGGCCCCTCCCACGCCATCGTCAGCAACGTGGCGGCAAGCGACGCGGCGGCAAGCGGCGAGGCGAGCGACAGCGCCTATCGTTCACTGCGTGGGTCGCCTGCAAGATGTCGCCAAGGCCTCGTCGGCATGGTGATGCGGCTCGCTTCCTGCTACGATCGGGCGCCTTGGCGCCGCGTCTTTATGGTCGCTCGGCTATTTGATGCTGTCGGTCTATGTCACGTTTGCCCGCGTCTACTCTGCCAGCAGCCGAAAAAACGAGCGGCGGATCATCTTTGCGATGACCCGCCACTTCAGCGACTCAGACATAGGGGTGCGAGCTGTTCAACCGGGACGCACAGAACTTCCGGCCGGCAGATACAGGTTCTAACTCTACTTCGCCGGCGTTGGGATCGCCCCCGAGATTACGGTCGCATTTAACGACGGAAGCGGAATGCTGGATTTCAGCCAGCAAGACCTGCCGCGCGTCGACCAGGACTTGCACGAACTGTCCGCTTTGCAGCTCTGTTCGCAAAGGTTCGGGTCTTCCGACGCGATCGTTGTTGTCCTCAAATCGCCGCCATAGTAATCGACCCCAGCGCTCCACGCAAACGTGCTTCCGCTGTAATAAACGGGGTCCGGAATGCCTGCGGGAAAACAGGACGAGCATATCGTCAAGCCTGGGACCGTCTGGGACGGGATTTGGCCTGACCCATAGGTCGGGAAGCCGGTTGTCGTAAGCGTGGCCGCCCCGCCGCGGATGATAGAAAACACCGGCGTGCCGTTTACCAAGGGTATTGTGAAGACATTCAGTCCTGCTTTTCCAGCCTGCGTCTGGCTCACGCCTTTAATGTTGATCGAAAGGGTGGCGTCGGCTTTTAGAAAAGCCACCATTTCAATATTATCATAGGCAGGAAGGTTCCACGACGGGATCGTCGGACGCGCTTTCAAACCCGGTATCGTCGCGTTATGCGCGGCGAGGTAAGTCTGCCGACGATAGAAGTACATGATGGCGTCGTTCGTAATTTGAGGCGCCGCGCCTTTCCTCCACCAGGTCGTGTAATAGCCCGTAAGGTCGTAATATCCGGTCGAAGGGGCGCCGAATTGATTGGACGAAGGCTCGACGGCCGTGCTTTCGCCGAAATCGTTCCACGTAAAGATCATGATGTTGCCGAGCGAGGCTCCGAGCGCGATCTGTGATTCCCAGGCGCCGCGATATGCCGCGCTGTTTTGCGCCTCGTAAACAGTACCGCCTCCGCTCTGATATCCCTGCGGGCTCATGCCGCCAAAAAGCTTGACAGGCCCTGTCCAGTTAATGGGGGTTCCGCCGCCATAGGTTTTGCCGCCGGACGCGCCGCCAACGTTCCGCAAAGCGAGGGCGGCCATCGTCCGATCGGCGCTTACACCCTGGATGCCATTGATCGATACCGTCGGCAAGCTTGCATAGGGAGAAAAGACACACCCGTTAACCTGGCCGTTGCAGCCGAGGCTGCCAAAAGTGGGGGCCCAAGAAATTGGCGTACCGTTGGCCTTCATCGTCGCGAACGCTGCTGAATATTGAGAGGCGGGAAAGCACTCCGTGCAAAAAGGAGAAAGCTCAGGATAGTTGTTGGCGTCGGGCCAACGGTAGAGATTGGGATGATTGTAGATTGTTGTCCCGCCGATTTTTGCCTTCCAAAGATTTGGAAGATCTGACGGCTTGATGCCAGCAGACATGTCAGGCATGGGCAGAACTTTGAATCGTCGATCGACGGCCGCAGCCGCGTTGAGCATGTTAATCAAGGTGCCCGGGTAGCCGCTCATTCCTCCGCCACCCGGATTGCCGGGGCAATTGGCGCCTGATTCCGACCAGTCGCAGAGCGAAAAGAGATTGACGGCGACCCCATTTATGCCCCGTGCAATCATGCGCACGATCTCAGCCTTCAAGTTATCGATAATATAGGTCGACTTTGATCCGCCCGTTATCTGGGGCCCAGGGCATACTCTTTGGTTTCCGCCTGAGCCAGGCGTATTCCCCGGGATAATATAATACATACAAGTGCTGTTCGGCCAATAATCATCCTGTCTGGTTTGCAAAGGAGAATTAACATAGTGAGCGAAAACAACTTTCGACGACCCCAAGACATCATCATAACTTGGGGATTGGTAGGGAATTCCATCGGCGCAAGCCGAAGAAGCAGCGACCCCAAGGCAAATGACCGGGATAGCGTATTTCGCCACCGCCCGCAGAAAAGCCGTCAGTGCTTTTTGAGCGCGTGGTCGAAAATATTGCAAATTCATTAGCGGCGGCATTTTTTCCTCGGGGGTTTTAAGCGGTGACGTTGCGATGCCGCCCGCTTGGCTTGGACTCGGCAGTATGTTAAATCGAAAATGTGTCCGTAAAATGTAAATATGAAATAATCATATTCGTTACATTTTACAAGGCCGAGAAATCTCGCCATCGCGAATTCCGGTAATTTAAATTAAAGATGAAGCCTTTAAATAATAGAGCTGCCGCAAAACGACCTATATACGGAATGCTCAATGTATATCTTATTTAATTCCGCAGCAAATCATAATAAAAGATATGATATAATAATTTAAAGTATATTTAATACGTATAAATTCAATATAAATAATTTTTTTATTTATATAGTTTTATGACTTATATAAAAACTATTTATGTCAAATATTAATGTACTATTTTATATTCATGTTATTGTCATATAGTATCTATTAACAGTATAGTATTTAATATCAATGTTATTTTAATACGTTTATACATCTTTTTTTTCATTTGTATCAATATTAATTACAACTTCAAACCCGGCCGCGGCACGAACTGACGGAAGTGTGTAAATATGGCGGAATAATATTCATCACACATTCGCCACAAAACTTGATTTTGAAACGTAGCCATGCCCGCAGCATCTCGGCCATTTTGGCGTTTAGGCGCGCGTGCGAAACAGTGTTCCGACCAACGTCAACGTAAATGGAAATATCAAGGCGTAGTCCCGCTGTGAGCCAGACCTCTTGTTTTCGAATACACTGGGTTGTCTTTCCAGTTTTTGCGGACACATGCGTGAGGCAAAAGGTCTCGCAAAAAACGCAGCAAGGGGCGCCCCGGGCGGTCGCCGCTCCCAAACCGAACACCGCGCCCCACCTTTTCGGAAGGAGCTCGAGGGAAAGCCCGATGATAATGGTATGAATCGGTTCCCGCGGTTTTGAGGATCTCGATCACGGCGGGGAGTCACCGGCAATATGGTTTTCGGAGCGGCGCCAAATTTTAACTGCTATCATCCATTAACAGAAGCCATCATTAGGCGACGCCTGCCTTGACGCAGCGCTGGAATAGAGGAAACTCGCTCTTGATTACCCGGCGCCGCCGATCGACGGTTCAAGAATTTTTGACGCGTAATCATTAGAGGCGCTGCGCTTTTTTTGTGACGCAAAGCCCTTGCGGACGAGAAAAGGGCCAAGGAATAGCAATGCAAGAAGAGTATCGTATATTTCCCTTCCAGATGGCTCTTGTTTTATTTTCATGTATTGTTTCAGCTCTCTTTTTTCTATTTATTCTTCCATATAATGCCCAGTATAATGACTCACTTGTCATTTTAGCGTTTTGCATTTCTGCGCTGTTTTTGATGCTAATTACGAATTTATGTGATCCCCGCCCTCGCCCGATTCATTTACTGTTTTGTATATACATGATATTCTTCTATCTTCTTCCTGGCTACTTCCACACAGCATACGCACGATTCCCGTTTTTCCAGGCGGGATACAGCCCCGCGCAGGTCTTGACAGCGTCCATGGTCGTCGCCACCTTTTTGGCGTTTTTCTTGATCGGCTATGGGATTGTACTTTTCCCGCGCGGCAAGCGGGCCCGGCGGGCAATCGTTCCCGGTCGCCTGCAGAGGGCGGCGATTTTTTGCCTGATAACAGGCATAGTCTGTGCGGGGTCTCTGGGCTTCAGCGGCTTTATGACGACCATTCGAGACAGCAATCTCACAACCCAAACGACGGGCGAAACGGCGACTCCGATCAAGCTGATTATTGGCGCCCTCGCCCGGGCGACCAGTTTCTATGGCTTTATGTATGGGATCTTTCTTTTGAGGGATGATCGGCGCCTGATAAATGCGCTCGTTTGCCTTTCGACTACGGCGTTATTTTTTACTTTGAATTCACCTCTGGCAGTAACACGGTTTGTAATCGGCAGTTACGTCATTGGCGTATTTATTGTTCTTGTTCAATTTAACAGACCTCAAAAATTAATGCTGGCCTTTGCTTTCATCGGAGCGCAGGCTGGTTTGTTTTCATATATAAGTTACTTGTCACGAGGCGATCTCGGCACCGCCTATGTTTGGGCTCCTCTTGATGACTTCACAACCAGCGGAGACTTTGACGGTTTCCAGTCTACGATCAACGTCACGTCGTATCATGACCAGCTAGGTGGCAAGCATGGCGTGAACTTAGCGTCGGCTCTATTATTCTTTGTGCCAAGACCTCTTTGGCCGCAAAAATCAGGAGGCACCGGCGGGGAGGCGGCGATCTTCGAAGGTTACCCAATGTGGAACATTTCGTCGCCGCTTCCATCGGAATTCTACATCGATTTCGGATTTCCGGGCGTCGTCGTCCTGTCGTTCATCTTTGGCATGCTGATAAGGCTCGGCGACGATTATTTTCTTCATTTCAAAAACACAGCGGATGCGCTTGGGCAGGTGCTGGTTGCGACCGTTGCGTCTTACATCTTTATTATCCTGCGCGGCGCCCTAGTCGCAATTTTAGGTCCTTTCGCCGTTTCCCTGGCAATTGCGACCCTTTGCCATGCATATGTGACAGCTCCCGTCAAGGAGGACGAGGACGACGAAAGCGACGTTTAGCCCACTGCACCGGCGGACCGGCATCCGGAAATCTGCAGAGGCGAGTGACGCCCACCTGAAGCTTCGATAGCAAGCGGCTTCCTCCGATCTCCGACGCGCCGTAAACCCGCGACAGGGTCCTGGCTGTATGGTACTCGAGCCCGGATGCGCGATTATGCAATCAGATCAATGTCGCTGGGGCGCTGTCCCGAGGCTCAACCTTGGTAGAGGCGTCTCGTTCACTTCATTTTGGTGGAGAAACGTTCCATGAATTCCTGGCGCGGGCGCTGGCCGATAATTCTGGCAATCGGGGTAGGCGTCGCCGTTTTTGCTGCGGCCTATGTGACAACCGGGTCGACCTATCGAGCGTGGCGATTTCTAGGCGTACCATCGATGTCGCCAAGCTTCGCGGACTTGCGGGCGATAACACAGGGGATTGACTGCTTCCGAAGCGGTCGTGACCCCTACATTGACGCTTCCTGCGACGCCTTCGGGCGTCTCTACAACTACCCGTCTCTTTGGCTTCATTTCGGCGCGTTCGGGATCTCGGGCGCGAACACGAATCTCATCGGAGCAGTTTTTATCCTTCTGATTCTGGCCTCGCTATTGTCTATCTTCAAAACGAGTACCCTGGAAGGCGGAGCGATCGCCTTCACGGCGGCGACGGCGCCTCCCGTGATGCTCGGTCTCGAACGCGGAAACAGCGATATGCTTATATTTTCGCTGATTGTACTAGGTATCAGACTAATTTATTTTATATCCGATAGCCTGCGAAAGGAACCCTCAATCGGCGCCATCTCGACATTGATCTTTACTCTGACGCTGTTGAAGCTATATCCAATCGCGGGTATTTTGTCTGTTGCCCGATGGAAGCACGGCTACTCCGCAGTTATATTGACTGTTTTAGTTTCTGCAGCCGTACTCATATTTGGTTATGGAACGACACAGCTAAGCGCAATCGCCATGAATACACCGCAATCGCGTACTTTATCCTACGGCGCGATGCCCCTTTTTATTGCGATGGGCGAAGCCGGCGTTTTCTCGATCAGCATCGAGCGCATGCGATTGGCGGCTAGTTTGACCGCTCTCGCTATCGGCGGCTTGTCGATCCTGGGCTCGCTATATAAACCTGAATTTTTGTATAAATATACCGCGCCATTGAATCAGCGCTCGGCCAGAAGCACCATCGCCCTCGCCTCTCTCGCCATCTTCTGCTTTACGTTTGTCATGGGATCCAGCTGGATCTACAGGTTGATTTTTTTGCTGGGGACGCTACCAGCCACAATCGAGGCATATGACAGGACACGGCGGAAAACGCTCCTGATCTTCCCTATTGTATTTGTGGGATATTGTTGGCTCAGTCGGCTATCGCCCTATATGCCTGCGTCCCTCGTGATCGTGCAGGAGTTGCTGGACTGGGTGCTGTTTGCATTTGGATGCGCGTGGCTGGCGAATACAGTTTTCCCCCAGCTTTACGGTGGTCCCGCCGTATCGGCGGAACGCGCTGCTGAACTGGGCTAAAGAAGCGAGTTTTGTCCGGGGCCGCAGATTCAGCCCCGAATTCCTGCTCGTTGCTCCTTCCGCCGCGCCTGGCCGGTCGCTCTCGCGGGCAATCCAGTTGCCGGTATGACCGTTCCAGTTCACGCGGCGGCGGCCGCAAGAAGCGCCTTCAGCGACACCTGCTCATCGGCGAGATCCCTCGCGCTCGCTTTGATCCGGTCGCCGATCAGCCGTTTCGAGGCCATGAACTCCGAGGGGCGGTTGATGGCGTCGGCGGCGATGACATAGCCGTCCTTGAGATAGAAGGCGATGAAGGACGAGCTTTGCGTCGAGCCGCGAATCGCGAGTTCGTCATAGCCTTCCGACAGCCCGACCATCTGCAGCTTCAGATCATATTGATCCGACCAGAACCACGGCGGCGTTGCGGCTGGAATAGGCTTGCCGGTCAGCACGGCGGCCACAGTGCGCGCCTGCTCGAGGGCGTTCGGCACCGATTCGAGGCGCACGGTCCGATGTAAGAAGCCGTGGCGCACATGAACGGCGCAATCGCCGATCGCGAAAATCTCGTGATCATTGGTCCGGCCGGCCTCGTCCACCAGAATGCCCCCG
Source organism: Methylocella silvestris BL2 (assembly GCF_000021745.1). Classification (NCBI taxonomy): domain Bacteria; kingdom Pseudomonadati; phylum Pseudomonadota; class Alphaproteobacteria; order Hyphomicrobiales; family Beijerinckiaceae; genus Methylocella; species Methylocella silvestris. The sequence continues at coordinate 502,039 of NC_011666.1, read as the reverse complement.
TCGACGGCGAGGCCCGCGCCCTTGGCAAGCTCCATATTGGGGACGAGGCCAATGCCGACCAGGACGAAATCGGCCTCGATCGCCGGATCCTCGCCGCACAGAACCGCGCCGACGTCATTGCTCCCCTCGCGCGCGGAAAAACCGCTGACCGCGACCCCGGTGCGAATCTCGACGCCGGCGGCGCGGTGGAAGCGCTCGTAAAAATTCGACACTTCAGGCGCGGTGACGCGCGCCAGAACGCGGGGCGCAGCCTCGAGCACCAAAACCTTGAGGCCGCGTTTGATCGCGACCGCGGCAAATTCCAGCCCTACATAACCGCCGCCGACAATCACGAGGCGCCGGCCGCTCTGAAGTTGCGGCCGCAATTGCTCGACGTCGGCAATGCTGCGCAGGTAAAAGATATTGCCAAGGTCGGCGCCGGGAACGCGGAGTTTTCGCGCTCGCCCCCCCGCGGCGATGACCAGCCGGTCATAGGCAAGGCTCTCGCCGCCCGCCAGCGCAAGCTTTTTGGCGTTGCGGTCGATGGCCACAACGCTCTCGCCCAGACGCAGCTCGACATTGGCTTTTTCGTAGGCGACGGCCGCCTTGTAAATCAGCCCGTCCGCGCCCATTTCCCCGGCAAGATAAGCCTTCGACAAGGGCGGGCGCATATAGGGAAGCACGTTTTCGTCCCCGAACAGCACGATTCGCCCTTGATGCCGATTCTGACGCAGCTGAGTCGCGACTTCGGCGCCGGCCTGGCCGCCTCCGACAATGGCGATGGTTGCATCAGGGTCGACGGCGTCGCTTTGTGGCACGACTGTGGCTCTCCTTGGAAGCTCGGGCGGACGCCCGAGCCGCCTCATCGCGCAAGCACAGCCTCAATGCAAGGCAAAAACGGCGCTGGGCGGCAGGATGAATTGACGGGGCTCGCGGGCTCTTTCAGCTTTCGTAAAGCATAAGGTAAGAAAACCTTAAAAAGCGCTGCGTCAACTTGAGCAGAGAAAGAAACTGGAAACTAAATTGGATCGAGTTTGTATTAACTTTGAGCGTTAGGGGCCCGAAGTCCCGCGTGAAGCTCGCTCCGGCGCTTTGCTCCGCTCGTGCCTTTACTCACATCGCTCACGCAAGCTCCATGGAATTTCATAAGAGCATGGAACAAAAGGCTGCGAATCAAGTTTGTGGGAGTAAGCGGCCCGTATGGAAGCGGGAGAGAATTTGCCCACTTGAAAACGTAGTTTGGTCAAATTCATGTATCAAAAGTTAAGGCCGGGCGACCGGAAGAGCCAATGAACCGAATGTTGAAACAGGAGAGCTTTTCAGTGGAAACGATGGCGCCATTTAGCGGCCGTTTTGAACGCCCTGTGGCGACGAAAGCCGCTGCCAGCGCGCTATGCGCCCAGTTCGGCAGCCGGCTGCGCAAAGTGTTCGACGTCCCTTGCGTCGAATCCACTGAAGATAAGTTCGCCGCCCTGCTCGAACAGATCAACGCCAAGCTCGGTTAGCTTGGCGCTTATGACTTCAGCGACCTTTGAGGCCGTCCGCTTGGGCGGCCTTTCCATTTGTGGCGAACGCTTTCAGGCCGCCGATTAGTCCTTGGCGCGCTCGACATAGGAGCCGTCTTCGGTCTGCACGACAATGCGGGTCCCGGCGGAAATATGCGGCGGCACCATCGCGCGCGCCCCATTCGAGAGCTTGGCCGGCTTGTAGGACGACGACGCCGTCTGGCCTTTCATCGCGGGTTCGGTTTCGATGACTTCGAGCGTGACCCGGGCCGGAAGCTGAATGCCCACCGCGACCCCGTTGAAGATCGACAGGACGCAATTCATGCCTTCCTGCAGATAGATCGACTGATCGCCGATCACCTCTTTCGGAACGATCACCTGATCGTAATTCTCGCTGTTCATGAAGGTGTAGCCGTCTGCGTCCTGATACAGATAGCTGAAATTCATGTCTTCTACATAAGCGCGCTCGACCTGTTCGGTGGTCTTGTAGCGGTCGGTCGTCTTGACGCCGTCCGAGAGCCGGCGCATGTCGATTTGCGTCGTCGGTGTGCCCTTGCCGGGATGGAAGCTTTCGGCCGTCAGGACGACATAGAGCTGCCCGTCGTCGCGCTCGATGATATTGCCTTTGCGAATAGAACTGGCGATGACTTTCACTGGTTTTCCTTTATGCAATGGATCGACGCCGGCGCGCGCCGATCGGGCGTCCGGGTCCTGGCGGTCGAAGCGGAGGCGAATTGTTCAGATTTTCTTCAGCCCGACCGGGCGAGGCCCCTAGCGGGCGACCTGAAGAAAAGCTGAGCTGGCGCGCCTCCCGCCTTACGGGATATCGCTAGCCATGTTCCCGGTCTCTTTTCAAGCGAAATAGCATGAGCGACGCGCCTTCGCCCTGGTGGCGGCCCGACAGATACGCCGACCGCCGCCCCTTTCTCAAGGCGCGGACGAAGATGGCCGCAGCTGCGCGGTCGTTCTTCGGCGCGCAGCATTTCGTCGAGGTCGATACGGCCGCTTTGCAGATTTCGCCCGGCAATGAAGCCCATATAAGCGCGTTCGCAACGCAGATCATTAGCCCTTCGGCCGAGACATCGCCGCTTTATCTGCACTCCTCGCCCGAGTTCGCCATGAAAAAGCTGCTCGCCGCCGGCGAGGAGCGGATTTTTTCCTTTGGCCACGCGTTCCGCAATCGCGAACGCGACAAGCTGCATCATCCCGAGTTCACGCTCCTCGAATGGTACAGGGCGAAGACGCCCTATCAGAGGCTGATCGAGGATTGCGCCGGCCTCCTTGCGGCGCTGGCGCAGGCGGCCGGAGCCGACCTCCTGGTCCATGGCGGCGCGTCCGCCGACCCCTTTGAGGATCTTGAGCTTCTCGGCGTCGCCGAGGCTTTCGACCGCTACGCCGGAGTGGATCTTCTGGCGACCGTCGACGGGTCCGCGACGGATCGCGACGCGCTGGCGTCGGCGGCAGGCAAGATCGGCGTGCGGGTCGTCGCGGACGACAGCTGGTCGGACATCTTCAGCAAGATTTTGTCGGTGAAGATCGAACCCCAGCTCGGCCATGGCCGCGCGACGATCCTCATGGATTATCCTGCGAGCGAGGCGGCTTTGGCAAATCTGCAAGAAGACCAGAGGCTTGCCGAACGATTCGAACTTTATGCTTGCGGCGTCGAGCTCGCCAATGGCTTCGGCGAATTGACCGATCCCGTCGAGCAGCGGCGCCGCCTCGTCGCGGAAATGGCGGAGCGACAACGGATCTACGGCGAGTCTTATCCCCTCGATGAGGATTTTCTCGCCGCCCTCGCTCTGATGCCGCCGTCAAGCGGCGTTGCGCTCGGCTTCGACCGGCTGGTGATGCTGGCGACGGCCGCCGAAAGGATCGAACAGGTGATCTGGACGCCGGTGGCCGAGGCCTTTCCGAGCAAATGATCGCGACCGCGAAATCTCTCCGCGCAAAATCCTTGCGCGCAAAAACCCTGCGCAGCGCTGACGATCTCGTCGAAGCAGGCCTGGCCTCGGCGCGACGGCGCGCGGAAATCGAAAGCGTCGGCGAAACCTATCCCATCGCCGTGACGCCGGCCATCGCCGCGCTGATCGATCGCGACGCTCCAAATGACCCCATCGCGCGCCAGTTCGTGCCCGACATCGCCGAGCTTTCGCCACGCCCGGAGGATCTCGCCGACCCGATTGGCGACGAGGCCTATTCGCCTGTCGAAGGCGTGGTTCACCGCTATCCCGACCGCGTTCTGTTGAAGCTGCTGCTTGTCTGCCCCGTCTATTGCCGCTTCTGCTTTCGCCGCGACATGGTGGGTCCCGGCAAATCGGCGCATCTCTCGCCCGAGGCGCTCGACGCAGCGCTCGCTTATATCGCCGCCGACCCGCGCATCTGGGAGGTGATCCTGACCGGCGGCGATCCTTTCGCCCTGTCGCCGCGGCGCCTCGCCGAGATTATGGAGCGGCTGGCGGCGATCGAACATGTCAGGATCGTCCGGGTCCATACCCGGGTGCCCTGCGTCGACCCTGACGCGATCGACGCCGCCCTGATCGCCGCGCTCAAGAAATCGGGCAAGACCATTTACGTGGCGCTTCACGCCAATCATCCGCGCGAATTGACGTCAGAGGCTCGCGCCGCTTGCGCGCGTCTGATCGACGCCGGCATTCCCATGGTCAGCCAGAGCGTCCTGCTCGCGGGGGTCAATGACGATGTCGAAACCTTGAGCGCCTTGATGCGCGGCTTCGTCGAGGCGCGCGTAAAACCCTATTATCTGCATCACCTCGATCTCGCGCCGGGCGTCGCCCATTTTCGCGTTGACATCGAGAAGGGGCGCGAGCTGATGCAGCAATTGCGCGGACGCCTCTCGGGCCTCTGCCAGCCGGCCTATATGCTCGATGTGCCGGGCGGACACGGCAAATCCCCCATCGGGCCGGATTTCATCGAGCCGGCCGGCGCCAACGGCGTTTTTCGCGTGCGCGATTATCAGGGCGCGACGCACCTCTATCCGCCGCAAGTTCCTTAAATGAAATCAATGTGATAGATAAATTGTGCCCGACAAGGGTTCCAATTGCCGCTGAAAATCGCCTATCTGGACGTTTGTCGACGCAACAATCGCGCGACGCGCAAACCGCTCCTTTTTGGGGAATTGCCTGGGTGAAATGTCCTGGCTGCATTTTGGCTGTCTCGATCGCGGCCCTGGCGCTGCTCGCGGTTGCGCCCGCGCGCGGACAGACAGCGCAGCCCGCCGCCCCCGCGGCGCAGCAGGCTCCCAAAGCGCAGCAGCCCCAGGACGCGGCAAAGGACAAGACCGCGCCGGCCGCGGCCCCTGCTCAGCCGGCGGGGCCCCCCGCCCCGCCGCCGCCCGATCTCGCCCGCGCGCAGGATGAGCTCGAAAAAGCGAATGCCGCCTTGAATGACGTCGAGGCCGGGCTCGAGCGTCACGACTTAAGCGACGCCGATCTCGTCGCGAAGCGGCAGAGGCTGGCGCCGATCGGCGACGTCCTCAATGCGACGGCCGAGAAGATCGCGCCGCGGCTCGGCGAAATCAAGGCGCGGCTGGATCAGCTTGGCCTTCCGCCGGATGAGAAGTCGCCGCCGGAAAATCAAAGCGTTACGGAAGAACGCGCCGCTCAGCAGCAAAGCTATAACAATGCCGACGAGCTGTTGAAACGCGCCAAACTGCTGAGCGTCCGGACGGAGCAGTTGCGCACGAGCGTCGCCTCGCGCCGGCGCGCTTTGTTCACGCGCTCCTTGTTCCAGCGCTCATCGAGCATCGCCGACGCCAGGCTGTGGCGCGACGTTCTGCCCGAAACGCCGAAGAATGCGGAAGGCGTCGTCACCCTTTTCACCGACTGGGCCGGGCGGATCAACGACCGTTTCGACGGCTGGCGCCTGGCTGCGTTCTGGCTCTGCCTTCCCGCCGTGTTCCTCATCTACATCCCGCTGGCGCGGCTGGCGCGGCGCGTGCTCGCGCGCCGCGATACGGTGGAAAAACCAAGCCGCCTCCTGAAAATATTCGGCGCCTGGTGGATTGCGCTGGTGATCGCCTTGCCGCCGATCGCGCTGATCTATCTCGTCGTCTTTTCCCTCGATGCCGCCAATCTCACGAGTTTCCGGATTCAGACGGTGTTTATGGCCATCGCCGGCGCCGTCGCGCGCGTCTGCGTCGCCGCCGGTCTCGCACGCGGTCTGTTCGCGCCGACGCGGCCGAACTGGCGCCTGCCGCCGATCAGCGACGCCGCGGCCTCGCGCATCGTCAGCGTCGCGGTCAGCGTCGCCGCCATCGTCTCGATCACGCGCATCTGCGAGGCGCTGAACGAGGTCGTCGACGCATCCTTTTCTTTTTCGGTGGCGACGCGCGGCTTGGGCGTGGCGATCGGCGCGGCTGCTCTGGGCATGGGCCTGTGGCGGACCGGCGCCGACGTCTCCGACGAGGATTGCTTCGGTCCGCCGGTCACGCGGCGCTTGAACTGGTTTAGCATTCTGCGCGGCGTCGCTCTTATTGGGGCCGTGGTCGCCGGCGGCGCGGTGCTTGCCGGCTACCCCACCTTCGCCAGCTTTTTCCTCGATCAGCTGCTTTGGGTCAGCGCGATCGCCGCGCTTTATTTTCTCGCCAGCGTTTTGATCGATGAAAGCATCACCGCGGGGTTCAAACCCGGCGCCCGGCTCGGCGATTGGCTGACGACACGGGTTGGCGTCAGGCGCAATTCGCTGGAACTGCTCGGAGTCGTGCTCTCCGGCGTGTTGCGCGTGAGCCTCTTCATCATTGGCCTCATCGCGATCCTTGCGCCCTGGGGTCTCCAGTCGACCGATGTTCCGCTCGATCTGCGCGCGGCCTTTTTCGGCTTCAAGGTCGCCGAGGTGACGATATCGCCGGTCGCCATCTTCGGCGCGGCGGTGATTTTCGCTCTCGTCTCGGCCACCGTTCACGCCCTGCAGCGCTGGCTGGATTCCAGCCTCCTGCCCAAGACAAATCTCGATTCGGGGCTTCGCAACTCGATCATCACGAGCCTTGGCTATCTCGGCTTTCTGCTATCGGCCGGCGTTGCGTTGAGCTATCTCGGCCTCAGCTTCGAGCGCCTCGCCATCGTCGCCGGCGCGCTATCGGTCGGTATCGGCTTCGGCTTGCAATCGATCGTCAATAATTTCGTCTCCGGCCTGATTCTGCTTTGGGAGCGCGCAGTGCGGGTCGGCGACTGGATCGTGGTCGGCGGCGATCAGGGTTTTGTCCGGCGCATCAATGTGCGTTCGACGGAAATCGAAACGGTCGATCGCTCCCAGGTGATCATCCCGAATTCGAGCCTGATTTCCGGCGTCGTCAAGAATTTGGTGCGCAACGACCGTTCCGGCCGCGTGTTGATCGAAGTCGCGGTGAACGCTTCGGCCAATCCGGAGGAGGTGCGCGAAGTCCTGTTCGCGACGGCCAAAGCCAATGACCGCGTCCTGAAAATCCCCGCGCCACAAATCTATTTTACCGGAATGAGCGGCGCGACGTTGAATTTCGAACTCGCCGCCTTTGTCGCCGACGTCGAGACGATGGCCCGCGTCCGCAGCGATCTGCATTTTGCGATTTTCAAAGAATTCCGGGCGCACAAATTCTTCGACGGCCCCGACGCTGGACCGCAGAAGATCGAGATCGTCGGCGCTGCGGCGCAAAGCCTGTCGCCGCGCGCGCCGGCTCAGACCGACGCGGACAACGCCCGCGCCGCCGGCTGATCAGCCGGCCGTCGGCCGCGCAGCTTCTCCCGCCGCCGCGAGGTGCCCCGTCTTGACATAGAGCATGCAGCCGCCGGGTGAAATCAGACTTTGCGGATGACCGCCGGGGTCGCGGATCCAGCTGCGCCGCGCGTAATTTCCTCCATCATCCTGGCACGAGCCCGCAAGCACGACCGCCTCTTCGCCCTGGGGATGAATCATGCGGTTGAGCACCGCGCCGGGGTCGAGCCGGACCAGAAAGGTCGTGACGCCCGCGAAATGATGCAGAGGCTGGATGGCGAAGCCCTCCGGCGCCTTGCGCCATTCGCCACAGGCCGTCTCGATTGCGACGCGCTCCTCATCGCCGGGCAGGAAATAGCCAAGTTTGACGAAGAGCAGGCACCCTTGCGCGCTCGTCGGCGTATGGGTCGACCCGTCCGGATCGCGCAGATAGGCGCCCTCGCCATGAAAGCCGCTCTCGTCTTCGAAACCGCCTTCCATCACGAAGATTTCCTCGCCGCCGTCATGCACGCGCCGCGGCAAGGAGGCGCCGGGAGCAAAGCGCGCGAAATAGGTCGTCCGCACGCTCTCCTCGCCAAAGAGTTCGAGATTGAGCCATTCGACGCCCTTTTGCGGCGACGGCGTCCAGGTCGCGGCGTCCGGAAAGATGATCAAGCGTTTCGCGAAATTAGCGTTAATGCTTGTTTTTTCGTTCTTTTCCGGGATGGATTTGAAGGATCGCGACAATGAAGCGTCTCCGGGGTGCGCGTCGAATTCTTAAAATCGCGTGACGATGTCGCCAAGCGCCGGGCGGATGCGGTCCTCGCGCTCCGCATCATTGCGGCCGATGTGCACGAAGCCCGCCATTTTTTCGCCCGGCCGGAGGCCAAGACGCGACAACACGTCGCGGTCATAACCGAACCACTCGGTCAGCCAGCAGGTCGCAAAGCCCATCGCATTGGCGGCGACGACAAGATTCATGCAGGCTGCGCCCGCCGACAAAACCTGCTCCCATTCGGGAATCTTCGGGTGAGTCGCCGCGCGCGACACGACGCCAATGACAAGCGGCGCAAGGCTCAGCCGGTTTTTTTCGATTTCAAGCCGTTTTTCGTCAGCCTCGGGATGGGCGTCCCGAAAGACTTCGGCGATCATAGCGCCGGCGCGTTCGCGCGCCTCTCCTTCAAACACGATGAACCGCCAGGGCGCAAGCTTGCCGTGATCCGGGACGCGTGAGGCGATGGCGAGCAGCGTTGCGATCTGTTCTGTAGTTGGCACCGGACCCTGGAGCGTAACCGGGGGCGCGGAGCGCCGCGCTTTCAGCATTTCAATCATTGCATTCATGGGAGGTTCATCGACTCCGGCTTAGATGTGTCATTCGATGAAAGCCTGCCGGCGCCGAAGACACAAGCCCGCGCACAGACGTGAGACGCAGAGCTGGCATGAATCGTTTCGCACGCGCTTTTCGAACATGACTTGCTAGGCTTGCCAGACTGTTGACCACCTTCCGCCAATTCGCCGACCTCGCCGTCAAACTCCATGAAAATGCCGTATAAAGCGATCAAATGCGCATCCTTGCGGCATATGATGCTCATTTGCTCGGCGTATTTTGTACCCTGAAGCTGCTCCCGCCCGACCAATTCCCCGAGACCCTCAATGTCGCTCTTCGATACGATCAGCTATCCGCCCGCAGCTTTCAAAGGTCAGGGCGCGCGGCGCGGATCTCTCGACGCGCTTGAAGGGCTTGAGGCGCCGGACTGGTCGCGCCGCACGACGGCCTTCGCCGTTGCGGCGGTCATCGCGTTTTTTGCCGCGGCGCTCGCCTTCTGGCTGATCGCCGGCGCCGTTGTCCCCTGGGATTCCAAGAATCACTTCTATCCAATGTTCCGATTCCTCGCCGACGCTTTGCGCCACGGCGAGCTGCCGCTTTGGAACCCCTATCATTTTGCCGGGCACCCCTCGGCCGCCGATCCGCAATCGCTGCTGTTCACGCCGAGCATGGTGCTGTTTGCGCTGATCGCGCCAGACGCCTCCATGCGTTTGTTCGACGCCGTGATCCTGGCGCATTTGTGCTTTGGCGGGCTGTGCGTCGTCGGCCTCTGCCGCCGTTGGCGGTGGCGCCCTGCCGGCGCGCTGCTCGCGGCGCTGATTTTCATGCTTGGCGGGGCCGCCTCGGCGCGGCTCCAGCACACCGGCATGATCATCTCCTACGCCTTTTTCCCGGCGGCGTTCTGGGCTCTCGATTGCATGTTGGAGCGCCGATCGCTCTGGCGCGCGCTGCTGTTTGGGGCTTTGGCCGCCTTGATGACGCTGGGGCGCGATCAGGTCGCCTTCTTGATGGACATGACCCTCGCCGGACGGGTGGTCTATGCGATCGCCCAGTCCCGCGCGCCGCTTGCCTATATCCGCGACCGGCTTGGCGTATTCGCCGCCGCGGGCGCGACGCTTGTCGCTATTATCGCCCTGCCCGCGCTTTTGACGATGCAATTTCTGCATGAGTCGAACCGTCCGGGCATCGCCTTCGGCGTCGCGGCGGCCGGGTCGCTCGCGCCAGTCAATCTGATGACGCTGCTCGCGCCGAATTTCTTCGGCTCGCTCAATCACCTTTACGACTATTGGGGTCCCGATTACGACACCATGGCCAAGGCGGACTGGACCGATCGGGCCGTCGACTATCTGTTCATCGGCGCCTTGCCGATCCTCCTGATCCTCTGGCACGGCTTCGGCGCCGGCCGGCTGATGGCCCGTGGCGGCCGCTTTTTCCTCATCCTCATCGTCGCGGCGCTGTTTTATTCGCTTGGCCGCTATACGCCGCTGTTTTCCGTGGCGTTTGACTGGATTCCGGGCGTTTCGCTCTACCGCCGCCCGGCCGACGCGACGTTCGTCCTGAATATCGCGCTGGCGTTCGCCGCTGGCTATCTGCTGCATCGTTACGAATTGGATGGACTGCCAGGCCTTTTCCCCGCCGGTCCGCGCTGGCTTGGCGTTGCGGCGGCGGCCGTGACAGGGATCGCGATCGCCGTGCTGATCGGCGCCGGACTTGGCTTTTCGCTGCACGAAGGACAATTCTCGGCCTCGCTGCAACAGCTTGGCCTCTCCGCGGCGATCGCCGCGGCAGGCGCTGCGGTTCTGGCGGCGCCGTCCACGCGCCGCGCCCGCGCCTTGGCCGCCAGCCTCATCGTGCTCGCGAGCGCCGGTGAGATTTTGTGGCGCAACGCGGCCTCCCCGCTCAATGCCGAGCCGACGAGCCGCTACAGCGTCTATGCCGACATGACGCCGGCGGAAAAAGATGTCGTCGCGGTGCTGCGCCGTGAAATCGCCGCGAAAACCCGCGACGGCGATCATCCCCGCGTGGAAATTCTCGGCCTTCCGGGACCCTGGCAAAACGCCTCGATGACGCTCAAGCTTGAAAACACCATCGGCTATAACCCTCTGCGCATCGAGGATTATGAACGCGCCGTCGGCCCCGGCGACAATTCCGGCGATCCGAACCTGCGCCATTTCCCCGGCACCTTCCGCGGCTATAAATGCCGCCTCGCCTCGCTGCTGGGTCTCGAATATCTGGTGCTCGACCGGCCGCTGACAGGCCTGCCGCGTCATGTGCCGCGACCGAAAGCGACGCTGATTTATTCCGGCGGCGGCATGTATGCGTACAAGCTCGGCAAAGCCGCGCCGCGCGCCTATTTCGCCTCCGAGATCAAGGCGGTCGATAGCGGACAGGCGCTCGACGCGCAGGTCTTGCCCGATTTCGACGCGTCACATGAAGCGTTGATCGATCGCAGCAGCCTCGCGAGCCTGAAAGAACTTCTGCCGCTCCCGGACGACGCGGTTTCCCCGGCGCCCGCGCCCAATCTTTCGCGCGTCGAGGTGACTAGCTACAAGGACAATGCGGTGACGCTCGACGCCACCACTGATCGGCCCGGGCTTGTCGTGCTGCACGATCTTTTCTATCCTGGCTGGGAGGTTCGCGTCGACGGCAAGCTGCAGCCGCTGTTGAAGGCCAATCTGCTCTTTCGCGGCGTCGAAATTCCTGCGGGCAGCCATCGCATCGAATTCGCCTTCCATCCCTTTTCGCTCGCCAATCTATCGGCCGCGGCGTCGGCCGTGTCGCACAGGACGGAAGAGTGACGCGCCCGTGAGGTTCGATAAAGGAAAAGGCGCCGCGCAGGTTGCGGCTCTGCTTTGCCTCGCTCTCCTGACGCTGGCGAGTCCTCGGCCGTCCGCGGCGCAGACGCCGCCAGCTGCTCCCTCCGCGGCCCCCTCGGGCGCTCCCCCCGCCGATGCCGGCGCCATCCCGCCGCTGCGCCTGCCCGCCGGTCAGGCTCCGGCCAAGGCAGAGGCCGTCTCCGGCAACATCCTGCATTTGACGGCCTATCTCAGCGCGACCGACGCGCAGCCCCTGCGCGGCGGCGTACATTGGCGCGTCTTCAACGAGCGCGTCGAGCTCGATGGATCGCATGTGCTCGTCGCCGAATCGACCGATTCGACGCCGGCGCTGACCCTGCCCGACGGCGCCTTTATCGTGCACGCCGCCTTCGGCCTCGCCGGCGCGACCAAACGCGTCACAATCGAGGGAAAGGGCGTCAGCGAACGCGTGGCGCTCAACGCCGGCGCGCTGCGGATTATGGGACTGCTCGGCGACGCCCCGCTCCCGGCGACAAAATCGCAGATCTCAGTCTATGTGCCCGAGCGCAACAATTCCGAGGCGAAGCTCGTCGCCAATATCAAATCCGGCGAGACCATCGGTCTGCCGGAAGGCAATTATCACGTCGTCTCGACGCTGCTCGATCCGCAAACCACGGGGGCGGTCAATCCGACCAATTCCGTCATCAACGCCGATCTCCGCGTCCAGGCCGGAAAACTCACCGACGCCTCGCTGCGCCACCGGGCCGCGACGATGACGCTGAAGCTTGTCAGCGGCCCGTCGGGCGAAGCGCTCGCCAACACCTCGTTTACGATCCTGACGCCCGGCGGCGACGTCATCCGGGAAATGATCGGCGCCTTTCCCTCGCTCGTGCTGGCGGAAGGCGAATATGTCGCGATCGCCCGCCACGACAACAATGTCTACCAGACCAATTTCAAGGTGGAATCGACGCTCGACCGCGACGTCGAGGTGCTGGCGAAATAAGGTCTTCCGCTCAGGCGGCCTCAAGCCGCAAAATTGCGTCTCCCGCCTGTTTGATCGCCAAGGCGCGGGCGTCTTCGCCAAAAGCGAGGCCCTCGGCCCGGATGATTTCGACATCCGCGATGCCGATGAAGCCGAAAATCGCGCGCAGATAAGTCTCCTGGTAGTCGAGCGCAGCGGCGGCCGCGCCCGCCTCGAAAACGCCGCCGCGCGAGGAGGCGATGATCAAGCGCCGGCCGCCGGCCAATCCTTCAACCGCGCCATCGGCATAGCGAAACGTCTTGCCGGCAATCACCAGCCTGTCGATCCAGGCTTTGAGCTGGCTCGAAATCGCGAAATTATACATTGGCGCGCCGACGACGACGATGTCGGCGGCAAGAAACTCCGCCAGAATCGCGGCGCTCTCGCCGAGGGCGGCCTGCGTCGAGGGATCTGGCGCGGGCGCGCCGGGCGCGCTTGCGGCGAGGAGCGCGCCGGACAGATGCGACAGCGGATTTGCGGCGAGATCGCGATGCGAGACGTCGAGGTCAGGCGTGACTTCTTGCAGCCTCGCGATGATGGCTGCGGTCAACTGGCGGCTGACGGAATGATCGCCGAGGATGCTGGAATCGATGTGCAGAAGTTTCATGGACGGACGCCTTTTCACAGTATAGATTTGTGACCAAGGCACTAAGCTATCCTGTCCATGCCGCGCAAGGAGGCACAGAGTTGGAACCCAGTCACGCGCATGTTCCCTCGCAATGCGGGCGCGTCGCGCCGATCCTTGCGCGGATCGGCGACAAATGGAGCATCCTCGTCATCATGATTTTGGGCGACGGCCCGATGCGCTTCAATGAATTGCGGCGGCGCATCGGCGGCGTCTCGCAAAGGATGCTGACCTTTACGCTTCGCGGGCTGGAGCGCGACGGATATTTGACCCGCACAGTTTTTCCGACCGTTCCGCCGCGCGTCGATTATGAGTTGACCCCGCTGGGCCAGTCATTGCGCGCGCCGGTGCAGGCGCTCGGAAACTGGGCGCAGCAACATCTCGTAACGATCGAAGACGCCCGGCTCCGTTTCGACGAAGCCGCCAAGCGCGAGCCCCCCGCCCCGCCACCCTTGAGGTTTTCTCCGTGAGCGGCTCGACGGTCTGGCCGAACGCGCGAACGGCGCGCATCATTCCGGCCAATGCGGCAGGACTCGCCGAGGGCGCCCGCCTTCTCCAGGCCGAAAAGCTTGTCGCCTTTCCAACCGAGACGGTCTATGGCCTCGGCGCCGACGCCTCTTGCGACGCCGCGGTCGCCCGGATTTACGCGGCGAAGGGCCGCCCGGCTTTCAATCCGCTGATCTCCCATGTCGCGAGCCTCGCGGAGGCCTCCCGGCACGGGATTTTTTCGGCCGCCGCCCGGCGTCTTGCCGAAACATTCTGGCCGGGTCCGCTGACGCTGGTCCTGCCGGTCGCTGCGACCAACCGCGTGTGCGAACTGGCGCGGGCGGGGCGGCGGACGGTGGCGCTCCGAGTTCCTGCGCATAAGGACGCTCTCGCCCTGATCGCCGCGGCCGGGCTGCCGATCGCGGCCCCCTCCGCCAACCGGTCCGGGCGCGTCAGCCCGGTCACGGCCCGTCACGTCGCAGAGGATCTTGGCGACGAGGTCGATCTCATCCTCGACGGCGGCGCCTGCCACGTCGGCGTCGAATCGACCATCGTCGCCTGCCTCGGCGAGACGCCGCAATTGTTGCGGCCGGGCGGCCTCTCGCGGGCGGTGATCGAAGAAGCGCTCGGCCTCGCCCTGCCGGCGCGCGAGGCGTCGAGCGAAATCGTCGCGCCGGGAGCGCTCGCTTCGCATTATGCGCCGCGCGCCCTGGTGCGGCTCGACGCCGAAAAGCTGGAGCCGGGCGAAGCCGGGCTCGACTTTGGCGGGCGGTTTACGCGCGGCCCGGCGACGCTGGATTTGTCGCCCGCCGCCGATCTCGACGAGGCGGCGGCCAATCTGTTTGCTTTTCTGCGCGAGCTTGACGCGGGAGGCCCCGCCGCGATCGCGGTTGCGCCAATTCCCCGCAGCGGCATCGGCGAGGCCATCAACGACCGGCTGAAGCGCGCCGCCGCGCCGCGCGCTTAAACCCCTCACATATTCGGGTAATTCGGGCCGCCGCCGCCCTCGGGCGGCGTCCAGTCGATATTCTGCGCGGGGTCCTTGATGTCGCATGTTTTGCAATGCACGCAATTCTGCGCGTTGATAACAAAGCGCGGATCGGATTTTTGCGCCTCATCCGCATAGGTCACTTCGTACACTCCCGCCGGACAATAAAGCCGCGCCGGCTCGCCATAGACCGGCAGATTTTGGGCGATGGGGATCGAGGGGTCCTTCAGCCGCAAATGGACCGGCTGATCCTCCTCATGGTTGGTATTTGAGATAAACACCGAGGACAATTTATCGAAGGAGCGCCGCCCGTCGGGTTTCGAGTAGGCGATCGGGCGGACCTCGGCGAGCGGCTTCAGGCAGGCATGATCCGGCTTGCCATGGGCCAGCGTGCCGAAGGGCGAATGGCCGGTCAGCGTATTCAGCCACATGTCGATCCCGCCAAGACCGATCCCCTTCACAGTGCCGAATTTCGACCACAGCGGCTTGACGTTGCGCACCGGGAAAAGGTCGCGCCCGATGACGGACCCGCGCCAGGCGTTTTCGTAGGCGGCCAGCTCGTCATTGGCGCGGCCCTGGCCCAGCGCTTCGATTACATGTTCGGCCGCGAGCGCGCCGGAGGCGATGGCGTTGTGCGAGCCTTTTATGCGCGGGACGTTGACGAAGCCAGCGGCGCAGCCGATCAGCGCGCCGCCCGGAAAGGCGAGTTTTGGGACCGACTGCCAGCCGCCTTCGGTGATCGCCCGCGCGCCATAGGAAATGCGGCGCGCGCCCTCGAACAGCGGCGCGACGGAGGGATGCGTCTTGAAGCGCTGGAACTCGTCATAGGGCGACAAGGTCGGGTTCGCGTAATTCAGATGGACGACAAAGCCGACCGAGACGTGATCCTCATCGAAATGATAGAGGAACGAGCCGCCGCCCGTTGAATCATCGAGCGGCCAGCCGAAGGAATGGCGCACCAGTCCCGGTCGGCAGAGCGCCTTGTCGATCTGCCACAGCTCCTTGAGGCCAAGGCCGAATTTCTGCGGCTCGCGTCCCTCCGACAGGCGGAAATGGGCGATCAGTTTTTTCGCGAGCGAGCCATGCGCGCCCTCGGCGATGAGCACATATTTGCCGCGCAGCTCGATGCCGCGGGTAAATGAATCTTTGGGTCGTCCATCGCGGCCGATGCCCATATCGCCCGTCGCGACGCCCAGGACCTCGCCCTTTGGCCCGAACAGAAGCTCGGCTCCAGCGAAGCCGGGAAAAATATCGACGCCGAGAGCCTCCGCCTTCGCGCCGAGCCAGCGCGTGAGATTGCCGAGCGAGCCGATGAAAGCGCCGTGATTGCTCATCAGCTTCGGCATCAGAAAATTCGGCAGCCGGACCGCCCTGCGTCCGGTGAGCCAGTAGAATTCATCGGCGGCGACCGCCGTGCGCAGCGGCGGGTCTTTTTCCTCGCGCCATCCCGGCAGCAGCGCGTCGAGCGGAGCGGGATCGATGACGGCGCCCGACAGAATATGGGCGCCGAGCTCGGAGCCCTTTTCAATGAGGACGACGGCGAGATCGGGCTGGAGCTGCTTCAACCGGATGGCCGCAGCAAGTCCGGCGGGACCGCCGCCGATGATGACGACGTCGAAATCCATGCTTTCGCGCGGCTGCGCCAGATCGCTGCTCATCTGCCTCTAGTCATAAGTCTCTGCCTCGCCAATTCACCGTCGTGAGCGCGCTCGAATCCGAGCGAGCCGCGCGGCTTCCCAACCCGCCGCCGTTTTCCGTTCCCGAAAAATCTGCGCGCTTATAAATCATGCTCTACAAATCGAGATTAATCTTTTCGGCGCGGCGCGCGCGAAAATTCGTCTCAAGTGGAAGACACGGTGGCCGAAAGCCTGATCGCGCTCTTGCGCTGGTATGCTGAGATGGGAGTCGACATTGCGCTCGACGAAATCCCGCACGACCGCACGCGCGCGCCGGCGCAGCCTCCCCCCGAGCGGCCCGCGATCGCGATCAACGCGCCGCCGCAAGCGCCCGCCATGTCGGCGCCCCGCCAGCCGGTTGCAATCGCGGGCGCCGATTCGCTTGAGCGCGACGCGCGCGAGGCGGCCGCAGCGGCGAAAACCCTCGAAAAGCTGCGCGCGGAGCTTCTCGCCTTCGAGGGCTGCGGGCTCAAGACCACGGCGACGCAGCTCGTGTTCGGCGATGGCGAGGCGGGCGCAAAAGTCATGTTTGTCGGCGAAGCGCCCGGAGCCGACGAGGATCGGCAGGGCGTTCCCTTCGTTGGCCGCGCCGGGCAGCTCCTGAATCGGATGCTTGCGGCGATCGGTCTCGACCGGCGCGATGTCTATATTGCCAATGTCGTGCCCTGGCGTCCGCCCGGAAACCGCACACCGACGCCGATCGAGACGGCGGCCTGCCTGCCCTTCACGCGACGCCAGATCGAGCTGGTCGGCCCGAAAATCCTCGTTTGCCTTGGCTTGCCCTCGGCGCAGACGCTTCTCGGCGCGAAAGACAGCATGACGCGGATACGCGGCCGCTGGCTGACCTATGATTGCGGCGGAACGCCAATCCGCGCGCTCGCCATGTTCCATCCAGCCTATCTGCTGCGCCAGCCGGGGCAGAAGAAGCTGGCCTGGCAGGATTTGCGGATGCTCGCGCGAGCGCTCGCAGACATGGGCGAGGACGCCCCGAAGACGCCCGGCGAAACGCCTGACGCGCGCGCGTAGGTTGCGCTTTTCGCATCTTGTTTGAACCGCCGATCTCGTCCAGAAGTCTTGCAGTTTCCTGCGATGCTGCAAGACTTCTGCACGCCGAAAGCCTGGAGCCGGTTAATGAGATGGGAAGATTATCGCCGATCCGACAATGTCGAGGACCGGCGCGGCGAGACGGAATACGCCAGCGCGGGACAAAGCTTTGGCGGCGGCGGGGGCGGCGGACTGGGGATCGGCGCCATTGTCGTCCTCGGGTTGATCGGCTGGGCCTTCGGCATCGATCCGCGGCTTCTCATCGGCGGCGCCGAGCTCTTTAACGGCGCGCGGCATTCGCAGACGCAGAGCGCGCCGCCGCAGCCGCAATCCAAGCAAGCGGGAACGCCGACCGACCAGATGGGCCAGTTCGTCGCGGCGGTTCTCGCCGAAAACGAGGACGTCTGGACGGACATCCTCCCCTCGCAGGCCGGCGTCAATTACGTGAAGCCGAAGCTGGTTCTTTATAGCGGCTCGACTCGGTCCGGCTGCGGCGGCGCCAGCGCGTCGATGGGCCCCTTCTATTGCCCGAACGACCAGAAGGTCTATCTGGACACGTCCTTCTTTCGCGACATGAAGGAAAAACTCGGCGGCGGCGGCGATTTCGCTTACGCCTATGTCATCTCGCATGAGATCGGCCACCACATCCAGAATCTGCTGGGAATCTTGCCGAAGGTGCAGGCGGCGCAGCAGCGCGCCTCAAAAGCGGACGCCAATGCGCTATCGGTCCGCGTCGAGCTGATGGCCGACTGCCTCGCCGGCGTCTGGGCCGCGAATGCGCAGAAGAAATATCAAATCCTGCAGCCGGGCGACGTCGATAAGGCGATCAATACGGCGCAGGCGATCGGCGATGATCGTCTGCAAAAGCAGGCGCAGGGCTATGTGGTGCCTGACTCCTTCACGCATGGATCGGCGGCGCAGCGCGAGCAATGGCTAAACACGGGGCTGAAATCCGGCGAGGTCAACGCCTGCAATACGTTCAAGAGGTGAGCAGGCTTTCCAAGTCGTTGGCGCCTGATGTCGGTCCGAAAAATCCGCAACTTCTCGGCATCACGTCTATGCGACCCGCCGCGCATGGGTGCGCAGCGTCGTCGCCGGCCGCAGGAACTGGGCGAGCCCCGCGAGTCGCGTCGCCGAGCCTTCGAGGCAACGATCGCGCGGCGCGATAAGCCCCGCAAGCGGCGCGGCGCCGGGAAACATCCGCTCAAACAGGCGCTCGGGCGCGGCGCGCAGCATGGCGACATCCGCGCCGCTGGCGCGCGGGGGCCGTTGCAGGAAATCGCCGGCTTCCTCGATAAAGCCCTGCTGTGGCGCAAAGCCCGAGCGGAGCAAAAGAATATGCGGGCCGCGCGCCGCCTCGATCGCCTCGCGAAGCCACTCCTGCTCGCCGGTCGCCTCGATCAGGCCGCAGCCGGCGTGATCGGCGATGATTTCAAGTCCCTGGCTGAAGGGTCCGGCGATGGCGACGTCGCGCAAGAGTCCCTCGACATTCGCTCTCACCAGCGAGCTCAGCGTGCGGACGAGACTTTCCGCGGGATCGACGCCGGGCGAGAGATGAGTCATTTCGTAAAGCACGACGGCTGAAAGCATGAGCAGATCGAAACATTCTTAGGCAGGGCGAGCAAGTCAGTCGATTGGCCATATACGAGCCGCCGATCCGGACAAAGTGGAATCTGACCCGGGCGCAGGCCGGAGGCCGGCCGCGATTGCGCAAGCGACGCCCGCAAGGCATGCTGTTGGCGGCGCCAATCGCCACCAAAAAAGGCAGGCTGCATGAGCCGCGCGCGCGACCCGTTCGAAATCACCGCCGACATTCTGCTGCGCGCCTATTCCATAGGTCTGTTTCCTATGGCCGAGAGCGCCGAGGATTCGAGCCTTTTCTGGGTCGATCCCGAGTTTCGCGGCGTCTTTCGCCTCGACGGCCTCATCGTATCGAAAAGCCTTGCGAAAACAATCCGCTCCGATGTCTTCGAAGTCAGGGTGGACCATGATTTCGACGCCGTGATCGATGGCTGCGCCGCCTCCTATCCCGATCGCGAAAAGACCTGGATCAACAAGCGCATCCGCCGCCTCTACCGCCAGCTGTTCGACGCCGGACGCGTGCATACGGTCGAGTCCTGGCAGGACGGCGAGTTGGTCGGCGGTCTCTATGGCGTCCATCTCGGCGGCGCGTTTTTCGGCGAAAGCATGTTTCACCGCAAGACGGACGCCTCGAAGGTCGCGCTGGCTCATCTTGTGGCGCGGCTGCGGAAGGGCGGCTTCAGCCTGCTCGACGCGCAATTCGTGACGCCGCATCTGCAATCGCTTGGCGCCGTCGAAATCCCCAAGGAAATCTACCGTCGCCGCCTTGCGCGGGCGATGGCCCAGTCGGCCGATTTCTGGGTCTGGCCGAAGGGTCGCCAAGTGACGGGCGTCGAAGCGCTCGAGGCTCTGCCGAAGCGCAGCGCGCCGCCTCAGGCCTGATCGCGTTCGAGCGCCGACTTGAGCTTTGCCGCTTCGGCCTCGCTGAGTTCTTTGGGCGCTAAAGCGTTCGGCTCGCGCCGCCGCATATTGGCGATGATCGCGGCCGCCCCGACAATCAGAACGATGAGCGGCGCGCCCCACAGCGCCAGCGTCTCAGCCTTCAGCGGCGGCTTCAAGAGGATGAAATCGCCGTAGCGGCGCACGAGATAGTCAAAAATCGCGGCGTCGCTGTCGCCGGCTTTCAGGCGCTCGCGCACGAGCAGGCGCAGATCGCGCGCGAGAGGCGCATGGGAATCGTCGATCGATTCATTCTGGCAAACCATGCAGCGCAAATGCGCCGAGATGTCTCTCGCGCGCGTCTCAAGAGAAGCTTCGGGAAGAATCTCGTCCGGCTCGACGGCCCCGGCCGAGACGGGCGCCAGCGCAAGGGAGCCAAGCAGCAGAAGGGCGCGAAGCGAAGGTTTCATCCTCATTCCGCCGGCGCGGCTTGCGGCGCGACCGGCTTTCGCGCGCGGCGGCCGACGCCGACGCGAAGCCGCATGTCGCTTAAAGACAGCGCGCCGCCGAAGGCCATGATCAGCGCGCCGCCCCAGATCAGCGAGACGAGCGGCTTCCAGAAAATACGCGCGTCGACTCTGCCGTCGGGTTCGAGGCCGCCGATGCTGATATAGACTTGGCCCAAAGAAAGCGTGGCGATGCCGGCTTCCGTTCTGTTGCTGCGCCGGGTCGGATAGGAGCGCAGCGATGGCTCGACCACAGCGGCGACGACGCCTCCGGAGCGGATCACCGTCGTTGCAAAAATCTCCGAGTAATTCGGCCCCTCGCGCTTGGCGATCTCCTGCAGCGTCAATTGAAACGGCCCGACGTCGAGCGAATCGCCCGGACGCAAGGTGGTGATCTTTTCGACGCCCCAGCCGGAGGCCGCAAGGCCGAGCAGCGTGACGCCGATGCCCGCATGGGCGAAGGCCGTTCCGAACGCCTGTCGCGGCAGCCCCGACAGGCGCCGCAGCATCAAGGCGGGCGACGCGCCGGCGCTAATGAGGCGCCTGCCGATATCGGTGAAGGCGCCGACGATGACATAGGCGGCGAGACCGCCAAGGATGAAGCTGACGGCCGGACCGCCGTGGATCGCCGCCAGCGCCGCCGCCATCAGAAGGCCGGCGCCGAAGGCGTAGATCAGCCGTTGCGCCGCGCCGAGCAGATCGCCGCGCTTCCAAGCGAGCATCTGGCCGACCGGCATCAGGATGAACAGCGGGACGAACAGCGGAACAAAGGTCAGATTGAAGAAGGGCGCGCCGACCGAGATCTTTTCCCCCGTCATCGCCTCGAGGGCGAGCGGATAGAGCGTGCCGACGAAGACGGTGGCGCAGCAGGTCGAGAGGATCAGATTATTGACGACGATCGCGCCTTCGCGGGAGATCGGGGCGAACAGCCCGCCCTGCTTCAGGCCGCCCGCGCGCGCCGCGAACAGAACCAGCGAACCGCCGATAAACAGCACAAGAATCAAGAGAATGAACACGCCGCGCATCGGATCGGTGGCGAAAGCATGCACCGAGGTGAGCACGCCGGAGCGAACCAGGAAGGTGCCGACCAGCGACAGCGAAAAGGCGAGGATCGCGAGGAAAATCGTCCAGATCTTCAGCGCCTCGCGCTTCTCCATGACGCTTGTGCAATGGAGCAGCGCGGTAGCGGCGAGCCAAGGCATCAGCGAGGCGTTTTCAACTGGATCCCAGAACCAGAAGCCGCCCCAGCCGAGCGTGTAATAGGCCCAGTATGACCCCATTGCGATGCCGAGCGTCAGGCAGATCCAGGCGGCGAGCGTCCATGGCCGAACGAAGCGCGCGAAGACGGCGTCGATGCGTCCGCAGATCAGCGCGGCGGCGGCGAAGGAATAGGTGATCGAAAGCCCGACATAGCCAAGGTAAAGCAGCGGCGGATGGATCGCGAGGCCGGGATCCTGCAGCAGCGGATTGAGGTCGTTGCCCTCGGCTGGCGGCGCGCCCAACCGCGCGAAGGGATTCGACGTCAAAAGAATAAACAGCACGAAAGCGGCGCTGATCCAGGATTGGACGGCGAGTGTATTGGCGCGCAAATCCTCAGGCATCGAGCTGGAAAACAGCGCGACCGCCGCGCCGAACAGAGCCAGCACCAGCACCCACAAAAGCATCGAGCCCTCGTGATTGCCCCAGACGCCGCTGATCTTGTAAATCAGGGGCTTGGCCGAATGCGAATTCTCCACCACGTTGAGTAGCGAGAAATCAGACGTCACATGCGCATAGGTCAGCGCGAAGTAAGAATAGCCGATCAGCAGGAAGCTCATGATCGCGACCGGCGGCGCGACGGCCATTAGGCGGCGGTCGCCCGCAAGCGAGCCCCAGATCGGCAGCACGGAATTGACGAGCGCGAGCGCCAGCGCAAGGACAAGCGCGTAATGGCCGGTTTCGACGATCATGCCAGCCTCATCTTTCAGTAAGCCTGCGCGCCCTGCGGCGCTGTCTGGGCCGGAATAGCGCTGGGCTTGCCCTCCGACTTGCCCTCTTCCTGCCAGACGCCCTGTTTCTTCAAGGCGTCCGCGACTTCGCGCGGCATGTAACGCTCATCATGTTTGGCGAGGACGCTGTCGGCGTGGAAAACGCCGTCCGGCCGCAGGGCGCCCTCTGCGACGACGCCCTGCCCTTCCCGGAACAGATCCGGCAACAGGCCGGTATAGGTCACGGCGACGTCGTGCTTCATGTCGGTCACGGTAAAGCGCACGGTCTGATCGCCCTGACGGTCGAGCGAGGCCGGCTTGACGAGTCCGCCGATGCGCAGACGCGCGCCGTTTGTCGCCGGTTTTTCTGCGAGCTCGGTCGGCGAATAAAAGAAAACGATGTTGTCGCGAAGGGCGAACATCACAAGGCCTACGGCGAGGCTGACGACGACCGCTCCGGATGCGATCAAGGCGAGCCGCTTTTGCTTGCGCGTCATGTCGGGCTTTTATCCTTCAAGGCCGAGTTCGCGCGCGAGCGCGTCGATGCGGGCGCTGGCCGTCGCATCGCCGGCGAGATTGCGTTTGGCGTCGACCACGGCCGAGCGCGCCTTTTCGGATTCATGCAGTACGGCATAGGCGCGAACAAGGCGCAGCCACCCTTCGACGTCCTGTCCATTCTCTGCGAGCTTCGCCGCGAGCCGGTCGACCATGCCCTTGATCGCCTGCGCCTGCTCCGGGCCGGCCATACCGGCTATGTTTGCGGCCAGCGCCGGGTTTTGCGCGGGTCCCGGCGCTGCAGGCGCGGGCGCTCCGTCGAGCGCGGCGAGTTTTTCGCGCAGGGCCGGCGCATAGGGCGCATCGGGGGGCGATTGCGCCAGCAGCTCGGTCCAGATTTTCTTCGCCTCCGTCTTGTCGCCAGCCTCTGCGGCGGCAAGGCCAAGATAGAAGCGCGGGCGCGGCGCCGCCGGATCCTTCGCCACGGCGCTCTCGAAGGCTGTTTTCGCCTCTGCCGTGACGTCGCCCTGCGCCGCCGCGACAAGCGCTTCGCCGTAGAGCGACAGGCGCTCCGCCGTCTCGCCCTCAAGACGCAGCATTGCGGCATAGGCTTTGGCGGCGTCCTCGTAGCGACCGAGGCGCATATAGATCGGCGCAAGGATCGCATAGCCCCTGGCGTCGTTCGGATTTTCGGCAAGATGCGCCTCGACCTTGCCGATCGCCGCCATGATGTCGAGTTTTGCCGCGGGCTGCGCCAGCCGGGCGGTCAGCGGAAGGTCCGGCAGTCCGGGATGGCCGATGGCGGAATAGAGGCCGATTGCGAGCGCCGGCACGAACAGCACCGCCGCCGCGATGGCGGCGCGGGCTTTGGTTTGAGACGCGTCGGCGGCGCCCGGACCCGGCGTCTCCGACGCGGCGATCAGGCGGCGCGCCGCCTCCGCCTTCGCGCCCTCGGCGTCATGCTTGGCGACAAGCCCCCGCGCAGCGTCCCGTTCGATCTCGGCCAGCTGCGCCTTGTAAAAGGCGACGTCGATCGCGCTGCGCGACGGCCCGCGCGGCGTTCGAAGGAGAGGCCAGAACACGCTTGTCAGGGCGGCCGCCGTCAAAGCTGCAAAAAATACCCACAACATGACGTTCTCTTAGTCATCGGCGCGGGCCCTTGCAAAGGGTCTTTCGCTCACGAACGCGTTGGCTCGGGCGGGTTTTGCGTCGACGGCAGGCGCAATTGCGCGCGAAGACCCCCGGCGGGGCTGGCGTCGAGCGTCAGGCCGCCGCCATACATCGTCGCAAGATCGACGACGATCGAGAGGCCAAGCCCCGAGCCCGGCTTGGTTTCGTCAAGGCGCCGGCCGCGCGCGATCGCCTCCTCGCGCCGGTCGGCGGGAAGCCCGAGACCGTCATCGTCGATGACAATATGGAAAAAGGAGCGCTCGGCGTCCGGGTCTGGCGTCTCGGCGGCGACAGTGACATTGACGCTGCCGCGCGCCCATTTGCCGGCGTTGTCGATCAGATTGCCGATCATTTCCTCAAGATCCTGCTTCTCGCCCAGAAAACGAATGGGCGATGGCGCGTCGAGCGAAAATTCAAGCGCCCGATCGGCGTAGATCTTCTCGAAGGCGGCGAGCAGCGCGCGGATCACTGGCTCGACCTCGGTCGATCCGGTCAGCATTCCGGCGCGCACGGCGGCTCTGGCGCGGTCCAGATAATAGCCGACCTGATCGCGCATGATCGCCGCCTGCTCCGCGACCTTGGCCGACAGTGGCCCGGGCTCCAGCGCCGCCTCGTTTATGACGACGCTCAGCGGCGTTTTCAGCGCATGCGCCAGATTGCCGACCTGGGTGCGGGCGCGCTCGACCACGGCGCGATTGGCGCCGATCAGCAGATTGAGCTCGCCGGCGAGCGGAGCAAGATCCAAGGGATAGACGCCGGAGATCGATTCGGCTTCGCCGCGGCGGATCGCCGCAACGCCCTCGCGCAGCTGCCGCAAAGGCGCAAGGCCGTAGCGCAATTGCAGCGCGGAGGATGCGATGAGCGCCAGGGCCAGCAGCGTGAAGGTGACGGTCAGATAGGCTTCGAATTGTTCGATGGCCGATTCGAGTTCGGCCGTCGTCGCCCCCACCTGAACGAGATAAATGCCGTCGTCGCCGGCGTCGACGATTCGCTCGACGATGCGCAGGCGCCGGTCGTCGGGGCCCTTGGCGTAGCCCTGACGCGCGCCGCCGATCCCGACCGGAACGCCAAGATCCGACAGCCGGGGAAGGCGCGCGGCGAAGAGAGAGCGCGAGCTCCTGATCTGGCGCTGATCGCCGTCGAGCCTTGTGATCTGCCAGTACCAGCCGGAGAGAGCGAGAGCGAATTGCGGATCGCTTAATTCGTCCGGCCCCGCCCGGTCGGCCTCGCTGGCGGTCGCAATGTCGGTGATGAGGGCGCGCAGATAGACGTTGAGGCGCTCGTCGAAATTGCGCTCGGCGGCCTGCCGGTAGACGGCGGTCAGAAGCGCGCCGGCGAGGAACAGGATGGCGAAACTTAAAATCGCCGCCGACAGGAAAAGCCGCTTGGCGATTGAAATCCGGCTTGCCGCCCACCCCGAGGCTTTGCCCGCAACGGGGTCCGAGCGCGACATCAGCGGCCGGCGGGCGGCTCGGAGCGGCTTGCGGCCGCGCCGTCGTCCGCCGTCGGAGGCGCCAATATATAGCCAAGGCCCCGCATCGTATGGATGACGTCGACCCCGAGCTTCTTGCGCAGGCGTCCGACAAAAACCTCGATCGTGTTGGAGTCGCGGTCGAAATCCTGATCGTAGAGATGCTCCACGATCTCGGCGCGTGAAACGATCTTGCCCTGATGATGCATCAAATAGCCCAGCAGCCGATATTCATGCGAGGTGAGCTTGACCGGCTGTCCCTCGACCGAAACCTTGCCGCCGCGTTCGTCGAAACTGACCGGACCGCAGGAGAACACGCTCGAGGCATGGCCCGCGGAGCGCCGCATCAGGGCGCGCAGCCGGGCGAGCAGCTCCTCGATATGAAACGGCTTGGTGACATAATCATCGGCTCCAGCGTCGAACCCTTTGACCTTTTCGCCCCAGCGGTCGCGCGCCGTCAGGATCAACACCGGCATCACGCGGCCGGCCTTGCGCCAATCGGAAAGGACGGTCACGCCATCCTTGCCCGGCAGGCCGAGATCGAGCACGACGCCGTCATATGGCTCGGTATCGCCGAGGAACCAGCCCTCCTCGCCGTCGAAGGCGCGATCGACGGCGTAGCCCGCGCGCTCAAGCGCAGAAACAATCTGCCGATTCAAATCCTTGTCGTCCTCGACAACGAGCAGGCGCATTCTGGTTCTCCTGCCCGGCGGCTAAAGCGCGATGCGCAAATCTGCGCGGATGTCTTGGGTGAAGATCGCGCCGCAGCCCATGGATCGCCTTAATCGCCGCGCTTCTTTTCGCTTTTTGCGTCGATGATCTGGCCGCTCTTGGCGTTAACGAACGCGCGGATCAATTTTCCGTCGCGGCGCAGCAGACTGATCTCATAGACGAAATCATCGTCGCCGAGGCAAAGTTTTGCCGCCAGCGCTTCGGCCTGCGTGCGCGCGGCCGCCTTCTGCATCGCTCTGAACGGCTCGGTCAGGCCGTCCGTGACTATCTTTTCGCGCGTTTCCCCGGTCGAATAGCATTGTGGCGCCGCCTGCGCGCGCGCGCAAAGGCAGAGGCCGACAAGGACCCCAAGCGAAAGAATGACGCTATTCATGCCAACACGCTGCCGCGCGGAGACTGAACCGTCAATGAACGCCGGCTCCATGCGGCCGTTTTTTCGGCTTCTGTTGCAGCTTTCCGCCACGCTTCTACTCGCCGCGCCAGCGAACGCGGTCGTCGGCGCCGCGGAAGACGCGCCCGACCTCGCTCCCTTTGCCGTGATGGTGCTGACGCGGGCCGCAAACTCGGCGGGATTTTGTACGGGCGCGGTCGTTGCTCAAAATGTCATTCTGACCGCAGCGCATTGCGCCTCAGCGCCCAAAGACATGCGAGTTTATGTCAAGACGGCGGGCGGCGCGGCGCTGCTTGAAATCGCCGAGACCCGGCTGCATCCGCTTTACCGGGCTGACGCGATCCGCCGCCGCGTGGTTTCAATCGACCTTGCGCTGCTGCGCCTCTCCCGCGACCTTCCCGCAGCTTTTTCGCCGTTGGGTTTTGCAGAGGCTTCGGCGGCGCTGGGGCAAAGGGTTCGCCTCGCCGGATTTGGCTTTGGCGTCGAAGGCCAGCCAAAAACCGGCGGCGTGTTGCGTTCGGCTGAGCTGATCACTGCTGCGCCAATGTCGCCTGTCTTGCTATGGGCGCGGGGCCGGCCGGGATCGCGGTCCGGCGCTTGCGTCGGCGATTCCGGGGCGCCCTTGCTTCTTGACGGCCGGCTGGTCGCGATCGCCACATGGGCCAGCGGCGAAAAGGGCGCCGCATGCGGCGCCCTTACCCAAGCGATCCTGATTGGGCCGCAGCAGGACTGGATCGCCGCTGCGCTCAACGCATGGCGGTGATTTGCCGCAATCTTTGTTAGCAAGCTCGGCTAGTATTTGCCCGAACCAGTGGTCTCCGTCGGCGGGACAGACCCAGCCGCGGGCGGCGTCTCGGGCGCCGATGTAGCTGAATTATCCGGATAGGCCGAGCGTCCCATGCCGCCCGGTTGCTTCGTATTGCTGGTCGAGGCGTCGCCGTTCTCGGAGGCCGGTCCGACGGCCTTGTCGCCATTTCCCCGGCCGTTGCCGGACTCCGACTGAGCGAAAGCGACGGCCGGCGCGAGCGCCAGCATAGCGGCTAAGATAGCGGCAGCAGACTTCATTCTAAAACTCCTCCGTGTGGACATATGCAGCCGTTTTTTCTCGGCCGCTTGCGGCGGGCCTAACGGGCGGCGGCGTAAATGGTTCGGATGGAATTTGAGGGCGCGTCGGCGCAGGTCCGGCAGGTTTTCAAAGGCGCGCCGCCTTACGCGGCGCCACCGCGCATGTTCCACGACAAAATTTTACAAAGCGAAGGCCAAAAGTTTTGCAGTTGGAAGACGCGGCGGCGCGCTTTACATCTTGCGCGGGCAATCAAACGAGTCCGCCGCGACTTGCAATCCCCTTTGCGCAGGCCGGACCGACGACGAGGCGACGCAGGTGAACCAGACTCTCTTCGTTTCCACCGAATGGCTGGCGGACCGGCTCGGCTCGACAGATCTCGCCATTGTCGACGGCAGTTTCTTCATGCCCGCCGAACAGCGCGACGCCCGCGCCGAATTTGCCGCCGGGCATATTCCAGGAGCGGTGTTTTTCGATATCGACGCCATCGCCGATCGCTCGACGTCCTTGCCGCATATGCTGCCCTCGCCCGAGGCGTTTGCGGCCGCGGCGGGAAAACTCGGCCTCAGCGAGGGAATGACGATCGTCGTCTATGACAATTCCGATCTCGTCGGCGCGGCCCGCGTCTGGTGGACCTTGCGGCTGTTCGGCGCGAAAGAGGTGAAGGTCCTTGAAGGCGGCCTCGCCAAATGGCGCAAGGAGGGACGGCTTTTGGAGACAGGCGAACGGCTGCACAAACCGCGGAATTTTGCGGCGAAGCTGAACCGCGCCGGGGTCGCCGCCGCCGCCGATGTTCTGAAGGCGAGCGAAATGGCGACGGCGCAGATCGTCGACGCGCGCAGCGCCGGGCGCTTTACGGGAGAGGTCGCCGAGCCGCGGCCGGGGCTGCGCTCGGGCCATGTTCCGGGAAGCCGCAACGTGCCATGGCCCGAGGTCGCCGCAAAGGGTCGCGTTAAACCGCCCGAAGAAGTCAAAGCCGCCTTCGCCAAGGCTGGCGTCGACTTGTCGCGGCCGATCATCACGACTTGCGGCTCGGGCGTCACCGCGGCGATCCTGCTGCTCGCGCTTGAGAGCGTCGGCAAACAGGGCGTCGCGCTGTACGACGGCTCCTGGAGCGAATGGGGCGGACGTCTCGACCTGCCGATCGCCACCGGAGAGGCAGAAGACATTGCCGGCTGAAGCTTGCCTGAACGGATTGCGCGCTGGGGATTTGATCGCAGCTCGGCCGAAAGAGCTTGACGCTGCAAAGGGCTGAGCTATCATAAGTTTAAGCGCGACTCGGGGCGAACCAAATTGGCGTCCTCGCGTTCGTAGCGTTAAGTGGAGCGCCTGACGACCGTCAGGCGCGGTATCGGTCGACGCAGCCAAGCGCCAGCGTTTTTCTAGATCGAGCCAGGCTGGCCCTGAGAGGCCTCCACATTCCCCTTCCTTCTTGGGGGGCTGAATATCTTCACAGCTCGTAGCCCAACCCGTCGCCTTTGCGCGCCGGGAAAGCCTCCGCACGGAAGGGACTCCGCATCTCGAGACATTTGGAGTGGTTCACATGTGTGATTATTCGCTTGAAATGTATGCCTCGCGGCCTGCCCGCGAGTCGGAGAAATATGTGACGACGCGGTTCCCTTCCGGGAGCATCGGTCTTGCAACGCCGGGCGACTGCTCCACCGCCGTGTGCGTGCAATATGATACGCACCTTAATCTCGAAGGCATCTCCAGCGATCTGCAGACGCGGCTCGGCGTTCAGCCCGCCGAACATGTGGTGTTCGCCCGGCTCGAGCACGGCGCCTACAGGGACGGCGTCAAATTCGGCAATGGCAAGGAGATCTCATTGCAATTGCTCGGCTCCGGCGTCAGCGTGACGTTGGTCGACGTGCGCCCCGCCAAGGAAGAGGCGCCGGCAAAGGTGGAGGAAGTTCTCGAACCGGCGGAATAGCGGCCGGCTTTCCTTCGTCAAATTTGGCTTCTTCCCCGCAGAACCCGCTCCAAATTTGGAGCGGGTTTTTTACTGGGCGGACTTCAAAACAGGATTGCTTGCTTTATTGGCGTTCGCGGATTTTGCGCGTCGCCGCGGCGCCGGCCTCCGTCCCCTCGCCTTCGCCTGCACGGCGGGATCAGGCCAGGACCGCGTTGCCGATCGGGCGCGCTGATTGCAATTTTGGCCCGCTGATTGCTATAACAAGCCGCCTTCTGCATGGAGGTCCCGAATGCGTTCCTGTAGGCGATTTCGCCGAAATTCGATGGCGTTTTCCTCCTGTAAATGATAAACGCCGGCTCGAAACGCGATGGCTCCCCACAAAAAAGCGACTTAAGAACCGCCCATGAAAAAAATCGAGGCGATTATCAAGCCCTTCAAGCTCGATGAGGTGAAGGAGGCGCTGCACGAAGCCGGCGTTGCTGGAATCACCGTTACCGAAGCCAAAGGTTTTGGCCGGCAAAAAGGCCATACCGAGCTCTATCGCGGCGCCGAATATATCGTTGATTTCCTTCCCAAGGTGAAGGTGGAGGTCGTTGTCGCCGACAGCATCGTCGACGCGGCGGTCGAAGCGATCCGCAAGGCGGCGCAGACTGGTCGTATTGGCGACGGCAAAATCTTCATTTCCAATATTGAAGGCGCGATCCGCATTCGCACCGGCGAAACCGGCGCGGACGCCATCTGAGCCCCACCCGTTTGCGCTGAGGCTTCGCCTCGCCGATTTTCCGGCGCTATCAATCAGATCGGCTATCCAACAATCCGAAAGGCAGGACTATGAAGACCGTCGCCGACGTGCTCAAGGAAATCAAGGACAACGACGTCAAATATGTCGATTTCCGCTTCACGGATCCGCGTGGCAAATGGCAGCACGTGACCTTCGACATCAGCCTGATCGATGAGGACATTTTTGCCGAGGGAACCATGTTCGACGGCTCGTCGATCGCCGGCTGGAAGGCGATCAATGAATCCGACATGCTGCTGATGCCGGATCCCTCGACCGCCGTGATGGATCCCTTCTTCGCGGCGCCGACGATGGTTATCGTCTGCGACATTCTGGAGCCGAACAGCAACGAGCCCTACAGCCGCGATCCACGCGGCATAGCCAAGAAGGCCGAAGCCTTCCTCGTTTCATCGGGCATCGGCGACTCTGTTTTCGTCGGCCCGGAGGCCGAATTCTTCGTCTTCGACGACGTGCGCTACCGCGCCGATCCTTATAATACGGGCTTCGTGCTCGATTCCGCCGAGCTGCCGTCGAACTCCGACACGCCCTATGAGGGCGGCAACCTCGGCCACCGCATCCGCACCAAGGGCGGCTATTTCCCGGTGCCGCCGCAAGATTCCGCGCAGGACATGCGCGGCGAAATGCTCGCGGCGATGGCCGCGATGGGCGCCAAGGTCGAGAAGCATCACCACGAAGTCGCCTCCGCCCAGCACGAACTCGGCCTGAAGTTCGGCCCGCTCACCACGATGGCCGACCACCTTCAGGTCTATAAATATTGCATCCATCAGGTCGCGCAGAGCTACGGCAAGACGGCGACCTTCATGCCGAAGCCGGTTTTTGGCGACAACGGCTCAGGCATGCATGTGCATCAGTCGATCTGGAAGGGCGGCAAGCCCTTGTTCGCCGGAGACAAATACGCCGACCTCAGCCAGGAATGCCTCTATTACATCGGCGGCATCATCCGGCACGCCCGCGCCCTGAACGCCTTCACCAATCCCTCGACCAATTCCTACAAGCGCCTGGTGCCCGGCTACGAAGCGCCGGTCCTGCTTGCCTATTCCGCGCGCAACCGCTCG
The DNA here is from genome assembly GCF_000021745.1 of Methylocella silvestris BL2. NCBI lineage: Bacteria > Pseudomonadati > Pseudomonadota > Alphaproteobacteria > Hyphomicrobiales > Beijerinckiaceae > Methylocella > Methylocella silvestris. Next base: position 470,890 of record NC_011666.1, on the reverse strand, counting down.
GCGTCCTGCCGCATCCCGACCGCTTCCAACCCGAAAGCCAAGCGCGTGGAGGTCCGCTTCCCCGACCCGATGGCCAATCCTTATCTCGCCTTCTCCGCCATGCTGATGGCCGGCCTTGACGGCATCATCAACAAGATCGATCCCGGCCCGGCGATGGACAAGGATCTTTACGATCTTCCGCCGCGCGAATTGAAGAAGATCCCGACCGTTTGCGGCTCGCTGCGCGAAGCGCTCGCAAATCTCGACAAGGACCGCGCCTTCCTGAAAGCCGGCGGCGTCTACGACGACGATTTCATCGACAGTTATATCGAGCTCAAGATGGCCGATGTGATGCGCTTCGAAATGACGCCGCATCCGGTTGAATTCGATATGTATTATTCCTACTGAGGAATTTCGGCCGGAAGCAATATCCTCTCAGGCTACGCTCGAGCTTAAGTTGTTTCTACATTCGGCGGGAGACGACGGGCTGTATTCGCCCCGAGTCTCCCGCCGTTTGTAATTTGTACTGCCCCAAGATCGGAAGAGCGCGGTTGCGCGACGCCCAAGGGCTCAACTGGGGCGCGCTATTATGGACATCCGACTGCTCGTTTTGAGTCCCATCTGCCTAAAACGCGGGCGCCGACTGGAGAGCAAGGCGCACGCCAAAGCTCGACAGCAGCCACGCATTTTGGCGGCGTCCGCGAAAGCTTGGGCACGGCGCTCGGACAGGGTCTCGCCTTTCTTCTATCGCATTGAATTTACAAGAGTTTATGGCGCTGCATCGGTAACGCAAAAGAGAGTGGCGAATCCGCCTATTTTGGCATGGATGATGCGAGAGACCGGTGTGCCCGCGCCCTTGCAGCTGTGAAAACTGCTTACGCAAGTAGCGTTCAACTCCACCGCGGCGCTACTGCGTCAACAACGAAAGGAGGCTAGAGGAAACATGGCCAAATATAAGCTCGAGTACCTCTGGCTCGACGGGTACAAGCCCGTCCCGAATCTTCGCGGTAAAACGCTCATCAAGGAATATGATAATTTCCCGACTTTGGATCAGCTTCCGAATTGGGGTTTTGACGGCAGCTCGACCAAGCAGGCCGAAGGAAGAAGCTCCGACTGCGTCCTAAAGCCGGTTTCCGTCTATTTCGACTCGACGCGCAAGAATGGCGTCCTTGTCATGTGCGAAGTGATGATGCCGGATGGCGTCACCCCGCACGTCACCAACGCCCGCGCCACCATTCTCGACGATCCGGGCGCGTGGTTTGGATTTGAGCAGGAATATTTCTTCTATAAGAACGGACGCCCGCTCGGCTTCCCGGAAAGCGGCTATCCCGCGCCGCAGGGCCCCTATTACACGGGCGTCGGCTACAGGAACGTCGGCGACATCGCTCGCCAGATTGTCGAGGAGCACCTCGATATCTGTCTCGACGCCGGCATCAATCACGAAGGTATCAACGCCGAAGTCGCGAAGGGCCAGTGGGAATTCCAGATTTTCGGCAAAGGCTCCAAGAAAGCCGCTGACGAAATGTGGGTCGCCCGCTACATCCTGCAGCGCCTCTGCGAAAAATATGCAATCGACGTCGAATATCATTGCAAGCCGCTCGGCGACACCGACTGGAACGGCTCCGGCATGCACGCCAACTTCTCGACGACCTTCCTGCGGGAAACGGGCGGCAAGGAGTATTTCGAGGCCCTGATGGCGGCCTTCGACGCGGCGAAGGCGGAACATATCGCCGTTTATGGCCCCGACAACCATATGCGCCTGACTGGACTGCATGAAACCCAGTCGATCGACAAGTTCAGCTATGGACTTGCCGACCGCGGCGCTTCGATCCGCATGCCGCACAGTTTCGTCAAGAACGGCTACAAAGGCTATCTTGAGGATCGTCGCCCCAATTCTCAGGGGGACCCCTACCAGATCGCTTCGGTCATCCTGAAGACGATCGAATCCGTGCCGACTGTCGCGCAGTTGAAGGCGGCCAGCGCGTAAGGGCGCAAGATCGGACGAACGAATGCGGGGCGGCCTTAGGGCCGCCCCTTTTCTTTTGCATGGCCTTCGGCGCGAAGATCGACCGCCGCATTTACCGCGCGTCAATCTATCCCCTTTTATTTGTTTCTGTTCTGTTCCTTTCCTCCGATCGCCATGGCATAAGGGTCATGGCAGTTCTGGAGAGCCGTTTCGGAGTGTGTGGCGTTCAATGGCCAATCATGGTGATCTTTTTGGAGCTGCGGCGCGCAAGCCCGCCGCGGCGCGCCCCGAGGCCGGCAAAAGCGCGAGAAGCAGCGCCGCAAAGGGCGCCGACATAAAAAGCGCGGCGCAGGAGCCGGCGCGGCTCGGAACGCCCGGAGAGGCCGGTTACACCGCCGCCTCGATCGAGGTGCTTGAAGGACTCGAACCGGTCCGGCGCCGGCCTGGCATGTATATTGGCGGCACAGACGAGGCGGCGCTGCATCATCTCTTCGCGGAGGTGCTCGACAACGCCATGGATGAAGCCGTCGCCGGTCACGCCAGTTTTATCGACGTTTCCTATGACGCCGCCGGCTTTTTATCCGTGACCGACAATGGCCGCGGCATTCCGGTCGATCCGCATCCGAAGTTTCCCAAGAAATCCGCGCTCGAAGTCATCATGACGACCCTGCATGCGGGCGGCAAGTTCGATTCCGGCGCCTATCAGACCTCGGGCGGCCTGCATGGCGTCGGCGTCTCCGTGGTCAATGCGCTGTCCGAAAGCCTCGAGGTCGAGGTCGCCCGCGGCCAGACGCTCTATCGCCAGAGTTTTGCGCGCGGAAAGCCGCTCGGCCGGCTGGAGGAAGTCGGCAAGGCGCCGAACCGGCGCGGCACGCGGGTGCGCTTTACGCCCGACCCACAGATTTTCGGCAAAGGCGCGCAATTCAAACCCGCCCGGCTCGTCAAAATGGCCCGCGCCAAGGCCTATCTGTTCGGCGGGGTCGAAATCCGCTGGCGCTGCGCGCCGGAGCGCATTGAGCCCGGCTCATCGACGCCGCGCGAGGCGGTTTTCCATTTCCCCGGCGGCCTCAAGGATTTTCTCGCCGTCGACATCGAGGGCAAGGAGCGGGTCATCGAGCCGATCTTCGCCGGCAAGATCGAAAAGCCCGGCGGTCACGGCTCGCTCGAATGGGCGCTGGCGTGGCTCGCCATGGACGATGGCTTCGTCCACTCCTATTGCAACACAATCCCGACGCCCGACGGCGGCGCGCATGAGGCGGGCCTGCGCGCCGCCCTGCTCCGCGGCCTGAAGGACCATGCCGAACGGATCGGCCAGTCGCGCCGCGCGGCGGCGATCAGCGCCGACGACGTCATGGGCTCCTGCGCCGCCCTCGTCTCAATCTTCATCCGGGAGCCGGAATTCCAGGGCCAGAACAAAAGCCGGCTGATGTCGGCCGAGGCCTCGCGCATTGTCGACCAAACGGTGCGCGACGCCTTCGATCATTGGCTAGCGGCTGCGCCCTCGCATGCTTTGAAATTGCTCGACTGGGCGGTGGAGCGCGCCGAGGATCGGCTGCGCCGGCGGGCTGAAAAAGACGTTGCGCGCAAGACCGCCAGCCGCAAATTGCGCCTGCCCGGCAAGCTCGCAGACTGCTCGAACACGGCAGCGCAAGGCTCTGAACTCTTTATCGTAGAGGGCGATTCCGCAGGCGGTTCGGCGAAGCAGGGGCGCAACCGCGCAAGCCAGGCGATCTTGCCCCTGCGGGGCAAAATTCTGAATGTGGCCAGCGCCACGCGCGACAAGCTCGCCGCCAATCAGCAATTAAGCGATCTCATGCTCGCGCTCGGCTGCGGCGTCGGCGCGCATTACCGCGAAGACGAACTGCGCTACGAAAAAATCATCATCATGACCGACGCCGACGTCGACGGCGCGCATATCGCCTCTCTCCTGATCACCTTTTTCTACCGGCAGACCCCCAAGCTCATCGAAGGCGGCCATCTTTATCTTGCCGTTCCGCCGCTGTACCGGCTGACGCAGGGCGCCCGGCAAGTCTATGCCCGCGACGACGCGCATCGCGACGAGTTGATCGCGCGCGTTCTCACCGGCCGCGGCAAGATTGAAATCAGCCGATTCAAGGGCTTGGGCGAAATGCTTCCCGCGCAGCTGAAAGAGACGACGATGGATCCGGGAAAGCGCAATCTGCTGCGCGTCGTCGTGCTGCCGGAAGACCGGGAAGGCACGTCGGATTCCGTCGAACGGTTGATGGGCAACAAGCCGGAGGCGCGCTTCGCCTTCATTCAGGAGCGCGCGGCTTTCGCTAATGCCGCCGACCTCGTCGTCGTCTGAATTTCAGCGCAACCAACTCGCACATGGGCGAGGCCTGAAGGTGGCCGGCGGCAAGTAGCGTTTCGAGGAGGCCACTCCAACTACTTGCGCGCCGGCCGACCCTACGGACCCAGGAGATGCGGCGGACCTGAGCACTCCGTAGGGTAACTTCCAGTCAAGTCGCCAAATGCGCTTCGATGGCGCAGGGCGCGGCGGATATTTCTTGAAGGACCCCTTCCGCGCCACGCCCTTTCGGGCTCGGCGCAATGACGTTAGCGCGCGGCGGCGGCTAAATGCAATCACTTGTTGGCCGCGAAATCGCTGTTTCGTTAACGCGCGCGAAGCCGTCCGCTTCACCCCGTCCGCACGACCCTGAATCCGGGAAATTTGCCGGGCGGCTCGGTCTTCGCCTCGACGAAGACGCGATTGCGGCCGGCCTCCTTCGAGCGGTAGAGCGCCCTGTCGGCTTCCCGCAGCAGATCCGGTCCGGCATGGGCGCTTTCCGCAAGGCCGATTGAGATCGTCGTCGACAGGGAATGCGCCTTGCCAATCGGGAAAGCGGCGCCCGCGACGCCGGCCCGCACGCGCTCGGCCACCTTGGCGCCGATGTCGACCCGGGTGTCGGGCATCAGAATAACAAATTCATCGCCGCTCAGCCGGCAGAACATGTCGGAACCGCGCACGAGGCCCTTGACGCGTCCGGCGAGCCCCTGCAGCAGCCGGTCGCCGGCTTCATGGCCATGCGCGTCGTTGACGCTCTTGAAATGGTCGATGTCGAACATCATCACCGAAAGCGGGCGCGCCTTGCGCTTGGCCTCCTCCATCAGCGAGGGAAACACGCCGTCGAAGAACCGGCGGTTGTGCAGGCCCGTCAAGGCGTCGATCACCGCCATTTCAAGCGAGGCCTCCACCTTCTCGCGCAGATTGTCGGCGTAGCGCTTGCGCCGCAGCTGCGTTCGCACGCGCGCGACCAGTTCGTGGCGCTCGATTGGCCGCAGGAGATAGTCATTGACGCCAAGGTCGAGGCAACGCAGCGTCCTGGCGCGGTCCTCGGGCTCAGCGATCGCCAGAATGGGCAGCTCCCGCGTCGCCTCGATGGAGCGGATCTGGCTGCATAGCCGCAATCCGTCATAGGCCTCAAGGCTGAGGCTGACGATCAAAAGATCATATCCGCCCGCGGCGCCCTCCACCAGAGCCTCCAATGCGTCGGGCTCGAGCTCGACCTCATGCAAGCCCTTCAGCGCGCCATAAATCGTCTCGACCGACGAGCGGCGGTCGTCGACGACCAGAACGCGCCCGCCAAGACCGGTTTCGACAGCGGCTGAATCAAGCGATTTGCTGATTCCCATTTTGGCGGCGCGCATCGCCCGCGTGCGCAATTCGTCGAGCGACAGCCGCAGCCGCGCGAGCGAGCGCACGCGGGCGATCAGCGCGACGTCGTCGATCGGCTTTGTCAGAAAATCATCGGCGCCCGCCTCGAGCCCCATCAGCCTGTCCGACGTCTGGTCGAGCGCCGTCACCATCACGACGGGAATATGAGCGGTGAGGGTGTCGGCCTTCAGCCGCCGGCAAACCTCGAACCCATTCATGCCCGGCATCATCACGTCGAGCAGGACGATATCGCATTCGCCGCGGGCGCAGATTGCGAGGGCGTCGGCGCCGTTGCTCGCGGTGACGACCTCGTAATATTCCGCCGACAGCCGCGCTTCGAGCAGCTTGACGTTCGGAAGGTTGTCGTCAACGACCAGAACGCGAGCAGTCATAAGGCCTCCTTCCCGTCATGCGGCCGCCCTCCGGCGGCGCGGATCAGCGTTCGTTCAGATAGCTGCGCACCGTCTCGAGAAATTTGACGATCGAGATCGGCTTCGACAGATAGGCCTCGCAGCCGCCCTGGCGGATCTTTTCCTCGTCGCCCTTCATCGCGAAGGCGGTGATTGCGATCACGGGAATGTGGCGCAGCGCCTCATCCTGCTTGAGCCATTGCGTGACTTCGAGCCCCGAGACCTCCGGAAGCTGGATATCCATCAGGATCAGATCCGGCATGTGCTCGCGCGTCAGTCCGACCGCCTCGAGCCCGCTGCGGGTCTGCACGGTCTTGTAGCCGTGCGCCTCGAGAAGATCGTTGAACAGCTTCATATTCAGTTCGTTGTCTTCTACGATCAGGATGGTTTTTTGCATGAAAGACCCTGTTGAGCCCTTGCGAGACGGCCAAACGCCATGCCTCAGCGCCACCTGATCCGATCTGCAAGGGGTAACGGATAGAACTTGACGAAAGGGAAAACGCCAATATGCAAAGTTTCGGCAATCGTCGCTTTCCAGGAAAAAACGATCCGTCGCGGGAGCGCGCCGAGACGCTGGCGATCGAGGCTTTGGGTTATATCGCGGGCGACGCCAAAGCGCTCGAGCGATTTATGAGCCTTTCGGGACTGCAGCCCGACAATTTGCGCGCGGCGGCGGCCGAGCCGGGATTTCTCGCCGGCGTCCTCGATTTTCTGGCCTCCGACGAAACGCTGCTGCTGGCCTTCACGGCGAACGCGGGACGCAATCCGGGTGAGGTCGAGCGCGCGCGTCTGGCCCTTGCGCCCGCCGGCGAAGCCATTTGAAACGCCTTAACCACTCCCGCCAAGCCGCGCGCGGTCGTGCGGGGCGGAGAAATCGATGCTTGGCCCGACAGAGACGATTCCGGTCGGATTGATCTGCAGATGGCTCTGATAATAGTGGCCCTTGATGTGGTCTGGCCGAAAGGTGTTTGCGATCGTTCCGGTCTGGTAGAGGTCGCGCACATAGGCCCAAAGATTTGGATAATCAGCGATCCGCCGCACATTGCATTTGAAATGGCCGACATAGACGATGTCGAAGCGCAAAAGAGTCGTGAGGAGCCTTATGTCCGCCTCTGTCATCTGCTCGCCGCAGAGATAGCGGCGCTCGGCCAGCAACGCCTCAAGATAATCCAGCGTCTCGAACAGCGGGCCGATCGCCTCCTCATAGGCCGCCTGCGTCGTCGCAAAGCCGGCGCGATAGACGCCGTTGTTCACCGTCGGATAAATCCGCGCGTTGAGCGCGTCGATTTCGTCGCGCAATTCCGGGGGATAATAATCCCCCGCCGCCGCCCCGACGCCGTCGAAGGCTGAATTGAACATGCGGATGATTTCGGAGGATTCGGTCGAGACGATCGTCTTCGTCTCTTTGTCCCACAGCGTCGGCACGGTCACCCGGCCGCTATAGGCGGGATCGGCGGCTTGATAGATCTCATAGAGATTGCGCGCGCCAAAGAGCGGATCGCCAATCACGCCGTCGGCCGGCGCGAAGGTGATGCCGTTCTCGCGCATCAGCCAATTGACGATCGAGACGTCGATCAGCGGCGCGAGGCCCTTGAGCTCGCGAAAGATCAGCGTGCGATGCGCCCAGGGACAGAAATAGGCGGCGTAGAGATGATAGCGGCCGGGCTCGGCCTTGAAGCCGCCGCGCCCCGATGGGCCCGGGGCGCCGTCCGGGGTGATCCAGTTGCGGAATTTCGCGGCGTCGCGCTCAAACCGTCCGCCATGGCTTTGCGTGTCATACCATTGATCGCGCCAGACGCCGTCGACGAGCAGTCCCATAAAGCCTCACATCTGTTTGCGCTGGGCGACCGGCGCTTGCGGGCGCCCTTGACGCGGCCTAAACATCGACCGCGCCGCCGGCGCCTTTTCCGCGAGACCCTTGTTGCATGATCTGGCCCCTCAATTCAAAACCGAAACAGTTTCCGGCCGATGAGGGCGCTGCCGCGGCCGCGGCGCGCGCCCTCGCCCCGGACGGCGATGCTCCTGCGCCCCTGCCCGGCCCGACGGTGCGCCTGCGCCGCAACCGCAAGGCGGAGTGGACGCGCCGCCTCGTCCGCGAAAATGTCCTGACCGCCAATGATCTGATCTGGCCGATTTTCGTGCGCGAGGGAGTCAATCAGCATGAGGCGATCGCCTCCATGCCGGGCGTCGAGCGCCTCTCGATCGACGCCGCCGTCGAAAGCGCGCGCGAGGCGCATGCCCTTGGCGTGCCGGCGATCGCGCTGTTTCCCTATACCGACCCCGCGCTTCGCGACGCCGCCGGGACCGAGGCGCTGAACCCGGACAATCTGATCTGCCGCGCTGTCCGGGCGATCAAAGAAACGACGCCGGAGATCGGCCTCATCACCGACGTCGCGCTCGATCCCTACACCAGCCATGGCCATGACGGCCTGATGCGCGGCGAGGAAATTCTCAACGATGAGACGGTCGAGGTTCTGGTCAAACAGGCGCTGAATTTCGCGCGCGCGGGCGCCGACATGATCGCCCCCTCGGACATGATGGACGGGCGCGTCGGCGCGATAAGGCGCGGGCTCGACGCGGAGGGATTTACCTCCGTTCAGGTGCTGGCCTATGCCGCTAAATATGCCTCGGCCTTCTACGGCCCGTTCCGCGACGCCGTCGGCACGCAGAAGACGCTCATTGGCGACAAGCGCACCTATCAGATGGACCCGGCCAATTCGGATGAAGCGCTGCGCGAGGTGGCGCAGGATATTGCCGAGGGCGCCGACATGGTGATGGTGAAGCCCGGCCTGCCCTATCTCGACATCATCTATCGCGTGAAGGAAAAATTCGGCCTGCCGACCTTCGCCTATCAGGTGTCGGGCGAATACGCGATGATCGAAGGCGCGGCGCGCAATGGCTGGCTCGACGGCGACCGCGCGATTATGGAGAGCTTGCTCGCTTTCAAGCGCGCCGGCGCCGACGCCGTGCTGACCTATTTCGCCCCGCGCGTGGCGCGGCTGCTGCGGGACGAGTAAGGACGCCTCAGCGAAAAGAAGCCCTCATGGTGAGGAGCAGGCAAAGCCTGCGTCTCGAACCACGAGGGCGGCCCACCCTTCGAGACGGGCTCTTCGAGCCCTCCTCAGGACGAGGTTGTGTGATCAAAAGATGCGACGACAGGACCCGGAATGATCTACAGAATTTTTCTCATTGTCGCTTGCGCCCTTCTGAGCTTGGCCATGCTTGACGCGGCCAGGGCGCAGGATTCCGAAGGCGCGTGCGGCGGCTCCTACACCGGTCAGGACCGCGCCAGCTATGCCTGCGGGCCGACCCGAAAGCCCTATTGCCAGCAAGGCACCGGGCGGTGTCAGTGCCTTGAACGGCGCGCCTGCGGCGGCAAGCAGGACGAGGAATGGTAGAGGCGGCGGTCCGGCGCTTGCGCGCCGCCGCAATCAATAGCGGATCAAAACCACGCCGAGGATCAAGAACGCCGCGCCGGCTAGGCGGACGGGATTGGCGTCATGCTGCGGCACGCCGAGAAAACCGAAATGATCGAAAATCAGCGATCCGAGCATCTGACCGACGACGATCAGAGCGACGACGGTCGCGGCGCCGAGCCGCGGGACCATGAATATCGCGACTCCGATGAAGACCGCCCCGAAGAGACCCCCGGTCCATGAATGCCAGGACGTTTGCGTCGCCATATTTCTCATCGGCAGCGGATCGCCCCGCGCGATAACCATCGCCAGCATGGCGAAAGCGCCGCCAAGATAGCTGACCAACCCAGCCCACCATGGCGACCCCAGCTCCAGGCGCAAATTTGAGTTGAGCGCCTGCTGCAGGACAAGGCTCGCCCCGGCGCCGACAACCAACAAATAAAGTCCGAACTCCATGCCCGCTCTCCTATCTGCGAGCATTTGAACAGAGCGCGACGCGCAGGTCTGGAACGTTTGTGACCCTGCGTCAGCCGAGGCGATAGCGGCCCGGAGTCGCGCCAAACGCGCGCCGAAACCATCGGCCAAGATGGCTTTGATCGGCAAAGCCGGTCTCCGCCGCCGTGGCCGCGACGGCTTCTCCCGCCCGCAGCAAGTCCCGCGCGCGATTGAGCCGGCCGATCAACTCAAACGCGTGCGGCGGCATGCCGTAGCGCTTGGCGAAAGCGCGCGAAAATCCTTCGCGGCTCTGTCCCGTCCGCGAGGCGCGGCGGCTTACGGATTCTTGGCGGTCCGGACGGAGCGCGATCGATCGGTCGGCTGCGCAGCCGCCCTTGTGGGCGCGGATGAGAGCCGCAAGGTCACGCCATTCAAAGCCCTCGACCATGCGCCATTCCCGTTCGATCTCCGCCTGCATCGCCGACACGGCATAGTCGCCGGCCGGAAGATAGGCGTTGACGCTGACGAGATCGGAAGACCCTTCGAGGGAGCGATGCGGCGTCCAGGCGGGAATGCAGGCGCAACGACGGGACGTCAGTTCGATGACGGCGTCGCCCAATTGCAGCGCGCGGCGGCCGGCAAGAACAAAGGTGACCTGAAATTCTTCGTGGAAATGCATGGCGAGTTCACTGCCGCGCCCGCGCAATAGGCCGAGTTCCGAAATTCCGTCGATCATCGGGCGCCAGTAGACCCATTGCGAGCCGGCGATCGTTGGATCGGCTGCGTTGCAATTGAAGAGATCGGTCATGACGCCGCCTTGCGCAAAGGCGCTGGCGCAGCCAGGGGCGCCAGCCGCTCTTTCGTGACCGTCGAGCTCTTATCCGACGGCGCCGGCGCAAACAAGCGCCTCAGCGGCTGCCCGCCATGTGAATAGCGGGCGCGGATCCACTCGTCTTTTGCGCGCGCGGGGCGGACATGGCATCAAGGGCGACCCTTTGCGGGCTGATTCGCTGGCGGCGAAAAAGCCAAGCAAAACTGCAAGAAAGACCCTATGTCAGCGATCGACAATCTTCGCCCCGGCGCGGCCCGCCAAAGCGCCGAAACCCCGACCTACCGCCTCGCGCCGCACAATATCGAGGCCGAACAGGCGCTGCTCGGCGCCGTGCTGGTCAACAATGACGCCTTCGATCGCGTCTCGGATTTTCTAAAGCCCGAGCATTTTTCCGAAGAGGTGCATCGGCGCATCTACGATATCGCGAGCCAGCTCATCCGGGCCGGAAAGATCGCCTCGCCGATCACGCTGAAAACGTTCCTGGGCGAGCATGACCTTGGCGGCGTCACCGCGCCGCAATATCTCGCCCGCCTCGCCGCCGAGGCGACCACGATCATCAACGCCGAGGATTATGGCCGCACCATCCATGATCTGGCCGTTCGGCGCGATCTGATCCTGATCGGCGAGGACATCGTCAATTCCGCCTATGACGCCCCCGTCGCCGCCTCGCCGCGCGAGCAGATCGAGGAGGCCGAGCGAAAACTCTATTCGGTCGCCGAACTCGGCCGCTATGAGGGCGGCTTCCAGCGCTTTTCCGACGCGCTCGTCACCGCCGTCGACATGGCGGCCAAGGCTTTCGAGCGCGACGGGCGCCTCTCCGGCATCGCCACCGGCCTCTCCGACCTCGACCGCTATATGGGCGGCTTGCAGGCCTCCGATCTCATCATCATCGCCGGCCGTCCCGGCATGGGAAAAACGGCGCTCGCGACCAATGTCGCTTTCAATATCGCCAAGGCCTATGAATTCACCGTGCGGCCGGACGGGACGCATGAGACGATGAATGGCGGGGTCGTCGGCTTCTTCTCGCTGGAAATGTCGGCCGAGCAGCTGGCGACCCGCGTGATCGCCGAACAGTCCGGCGTCGCGTCTTATAAGATCCGGCGCGGCGACATGACGGAAAGCGAATTCCACCGCATCGCCGACGCCGCGCGAACAATGCAGCAAGTGCCGCTCTATATCGACCAGACCGGCGGCCTTTCCATCGCGCAGCTCACCGCGCGGGCGCGCCGTCTCAAACGCCAGCGCGGGCTCGACGTGCTCGTGATCGACTATCTGCAGCTTCTCGGCGGGTCGAAAAGCCGATCTGACAGCCGCGTGCAGGAAGTCACCGAGATTACGACGGGCCTCAAAGCTTTGGCGAAAGAACTCAATGTGCCGGTGATCGCGCTGTCGCAGCTCTCGCGTCAGGTCGAATCGCGCGACGACAAGCGGCCGCAGCTCTCGGATCTGCGCGAATCGGGTTCGATCGAGCAGGACGCCGACGTCGTCATGTTCGTCTTCCGCGAGGAATATTATCTGAACAATAAGCAGCCGCGCGAAGGCACCGAAGAATTCGTCACGTGGCAGACGGATATGGAGCGCGTCCACGGCAAGGCGGAAGTGATCATCGGCAAGCAGCGCCACGGCCCGACCGGAACGGTGGAGCTTGCCTTCGAGGCCGAACTGACGCGCTTCTCCAATCTCGCCCGGGAAGACGCCCTGCCCGATCGGATTTGAGTTTGGGCGATCAAACGCAGAACCCGGCGGGATTTTGATGGCGAAGTCGCAAGCCTCCTTCGTGTGCCAGAATTGCGGCGCCGTCACGAGCCGCTGGCAGGGGCGCTGCGAGGCCTGCGGCGAATGGAACACGATCATCGAGGAGAGCGCCGCCTCCGGCATCGGCGCGCAACAGGCCGCCGGCGCGCGCAAGGGCCGCGTGTTCGACCTTGCGAGCCTCGCGGAGGCCGATCGCCCCGCCCCGCCGCGCATCCTGACCGGCATCAATGAGCTTGACCGCGTCACCGGCGGCGGCTTCGTTGCCGGCTCGGCTCTACTGCTCGGCGGCGAGCCGGGAATCGGCAAATCGACGCTGCTGATCCAGGCCTGCGCCGCCCTCGCGGCGAAGAACCGCCGCGTCGTCTATATTTCCGGCGAGGAGGCGGTCGATCAGGTGCGCCTTCGCGCCCATCGCCTTGGCCTTGGCCAGAGCCCCGTCGAACTCGCCGCCGAGACCAGCGTCGAGGACATTGTCGCGACGCTCTCGCGCGGCGAGCGGCCGTCTCTGGTCGTCATCGATTCGATCCAGACCATGTGGTCGAGCGTGATCGAGGCGGCGCCCGGTACGGTCGGCCAGGTGCGCGGCGCGGCGCAGGCGCTCATCCGCTTCGCCAAGATGAGCGGCGCGGCAGTGATTCTCGTCGGCCATGTCACCAAGGACGGCCAGATCGCGGGCCCGCGCGTCGTCGAACATATGGTTGACGCCGTGCTCTCCTTCGAAGGCGAGGGCGGACGCGACCTGCGCCTGCTGCGCAGCGTCAAGAACCGATTCGGGCCGACCGACGAGATCGGCGTCTTCGAGATGACCGGGCGCGGGCTCGCCGAAGTCGCCAACCCCTCCTCGCTGTTCCTGTCGGCGCGCGACGAGGCGGCGCCGGGCGCGGCGGTTTTCGCCGGCATGGAGGGCTCGCGCCCGCTGCTCGTCGAATTCCAGGCGCTGGTCGCGCCCAGCACGCTCGGAACGCCGCGCCGCGCCGTCGTCGGCTGGGACGCCTCGCGCCTGTCGATGATCGTCGCCGTGCTCGAAACCCACGCCGGCATAAAGCTCGGCCAGCACGACATTTATTTGAGCGTCGCCGGCGGCCTCAGGGTGCGCGAGCCGGCCGCCGATCTCGCCGCCGCCGCCGCCCTCATTTCATCCTTGAGCAATATTCCGCTCGCCGCCGATTCGGTTTTTTTCGGCGAGATCGCGCTCTCCGGCGCGATACGATCGGTGGCGCAGGCGCCGGCGCGGCTGAAGGAAGCGGCAAAGCTCGGCTTCCGCCATGCGACGATTCCCGCCGCCGCGGAGCGCGAGGACGCCGCCCCGAAATCGATCGCCGCCAAGCCGATGCGGCATATTTCCGGCCTCGCGGCGGACATCGGCTCGAAGCCGCCCCGAGCGGCGCTGCGCTCCGGCCGGCAAGGCTGACGTAGGAGCTGAGGCTTTTCTTTGAAGATGCGGTTCTTTATAGGAAAGTCGCGGCGCTTTGACAGGGGGAGCCGCTCGCGCTCGAGCCTTACGCCTCTTCGAGCCGATCACGACGCTCCGATCGCAATCGAGCCTTCGCATTTTGGTCAAGGCCCAACGCATGGGTCCGACGCCAGAACAGCCGGACCGAAAAGGCCAGGGAACCCATGCCGTCCTATCTCGACCTAGGCTTGATCGTCGTCATCTTGGTCTCGGCCTTGCTCGCCATGCTTCGCGGTTTTACGCGCGAGGTTTTGGCCATCGCCTCCTGGGGCGCGGCGGCGGTCGCCGCGATCTATCTGCACCCCTTGGTACTGCCCTACATCAAGCCCTATGTCTCGAAGGACGTGATCGCGCTCGCCCTTTCCGCCGCCGCCGTGTTCTTTGTGACGCTGATCATCGTCTCGCTGATCACCATCAAATTTTCCGACGCGATTCTTGATTCCAAGGTCGGGGCGCTCGACCGTTCGCTCGGCTTCGCCTTCGGGGCGGTGCGCGGCCTGTTGCTTTGTGTGATCGCCTTCATCTTCTTCAATTGGCTGGTGCCGGAGAAAACCCAGCCGGAATGGGTCAAGGCCGCAAAAATGCGCCCGTTGTTACAGGCGACGGGCGATCAGCTGATGGCCATGCTTCCCGACGATCCGGAGGGCATTCTCGCCAAGCTGAAGCAGCCCAAAGCTGCTCCCAGCGAGGAGGCGGCGCCCGACGCCGACGTCGAACCCAAACCCGCCCCTGCAGCCCCGGCAGCGCCGCCGCCAAAGCCCCTCGGCAAGAAGAGCTGAGCGCCGCCTGAAGGCTCCGGAGGCGAATTTGACTGGGGATTTTTAAAAAAAGCCGGGGGTGCGACAAATCCCGCCAGCGCGCGGGGTCGACTAAACGCCTCATCTCGACTATGTAAGTTTTGTGGCGCCGGCGCGGCTCACGTCAAGCTCTTCAACAAGATTTGAGTCGGCGCCGCTGCGGCGGGCGTTAAGCCTTTGACGGTCAGGCGCCTCCATACAACAAGCGTTGGTTGCGGAGGCGGTTATGGACACTGAAGCTCAAAGCGACAGCTGGTTTGACCTTGATCTCGAAGCGGACCGGCTTCGCGAGGAATGCGGCGTCTTCGGCATCTTCGGCCACCCCGATGCGGCGGCGATCACCGCGCTCGGCCTGCATGCGCTTCAGCATCGCGGACAGGAGGCGGCCGGCATCGTCTCCTTCGACGGCGCGCGATATAATTCCGAACGCCGCCTCGGCCTTGTCGGCGATCATTTCTCCAAGGCCTCGACCATTGCCCGCCTGCCGGGCGAAGCCGCGATCGGTCATGTCCGCTATTCCACCACCGGCGAAACCATCCTGCGCAATGTGCAGCCGCTCTTCGCCGAACTGAATTCCGGCGGTTTCTCCGTTGCGCATAATGGCAATCTGACCAACGGGCTGACGCTGCGGCGCGACCTTGTCCAGAGCGGCGCGATCTATCAATCGACCTCCGACACCGAAGTTATTCTTCATCTCATGGCGCGCAGTCGCAAGCTTCGCATTGTCGAGCGCTTCATCGAGGCGGTGCGCGCGCTTGAAGGCTCCTATGCGCTCGTCGCGCTCGCGAACACCATGATGATCGGCGCGCGCGATCCGCTCGGCATTCGTCCGCTGGTGATCGGCGAACTCGACGGCCATTATATTCTTGCCTCGGAAACCTGCGCCCTCGACATCATCGGCGCGCGCTTCGTGCGCGACGTCGAGAACGGCGAGATCGTCGTGATCTCGAAGGAAGGCATCGAGAGTCTGCATCCCTTCCCGCCGCGGCCGATGCGTCCCTGCATCTTCGAGTATATTTATTTCGCAAGACCGGATTCCGTCGTGCATGGCCGCCCGGTCTATAATGTTCGCAAAGCGATGGGCGCCGAACTCGCCCGCGAATCGGGCGTCGACGCCGACGTCGTCGTGCCGGTGCCCGATTCCGGCGTTCCGGCGGCGATCGGCTACGCGCAAGCCGCGGGCATACCGTTCGAACTCGGCATCATCCGCAACCATTATGTCGGGCGCACCTTCATCCAGCCGACGCAAAGCGTGCGCGAGCTTGGGGTGAGGCTGAAACACAGCGCCAACCGCGCCGTCGTCGAAGGCAAGCGAATCATTCTGATCGATGATTCGATCGTACGCGGCACAACCTCCGTCAAAATCGTGCAGATGATGCGCGACGCCGGCGCCGCCGAAGTTCATTTCCGCATTTCCTCGCCGCCGATCACCTATCCCGATTATTACGGCATCGACACGCCGGTGCGCGAAAATCTCCTCGCCGCCACGCATACGCTGGACGAGATGCGCGACTATATCGGCTGCGATTCGCTGGCCTTCCTCTCGATCGAAGGCACCTATCGGGCGATGGGCGAGAAGGGCCGCGATCCGCAGCGCCCACAATTCACCGATCATTGCTTTACCGGCGACTATCCGACCTGCCTCACCGATCTGACCGGCGAAACCAAGAGCCAATTATCCCTTCTCGCCGAGGCGAGCTAGATCCTCTGACGGCTCTTACGGCCCTTCTTCCAAAAATTTGATCGGTTCATCGGGCGGATTTGCTGCAAGGTTTCCCCTTTGCAGACTCATGCTCTAGACATTCGCTCGCACAGCAAACAGTCGAGCGTCAGTCCTCCATGTCAGCATCCCTTCAAGGCCGCATCGCCCTCGTCACCGGCGCCTCCCGCGGAATCGGCCGCGCCGTCGCGCTCGAACTCGCGCGGGCCGGCGCGCATATCATCGCTTTGGCGCGCACGCAGGGCGCGCTCGAGGAGCTCGACGACGAGATCCGCGCCGCCGGCGGCCAGGCGACGCTGACCCCCTGCGACATCAAGGATTTCGACGCGCTCGATCGCCTCGGCGGCGCAATTTTTCAACGGTGGGGCAAGCTCGACATTCTTGTCGGCAACGCCGGCGTGCTGGGCCCGGTGACGCCGCTCGGCCATATTGAGCCAAAGCAATGGGACGACGTCTTCGCGGTCAATGTGACCGCCAATTGGCGGCTGATCCGCTCGCTCGATCCGCTGCTGCGCGCCTCGGAGGCCGGCCGCGCGGTGTTTATCTCGTCGGGCGTCGCGCATACCGCCGAGACGCGGCCCTATTGGGGCCCCTATGCGGCCTCGAAAGCGGCCCTCGAAGCTCTCGCCCGCACCTACGCCGCCGAGACAAAAAATATCACGCCGGTCCGGGTCATGATCGTCAATCCCGGCCCGCTGCGCACCAAAATGCGCGCGCTCGCCATGCCAGGCGAAAATCCGCTCACCCTCAGGACGCCCGAAGATCTCGCGCCGAAGATCGCGGAGATTTGCGCCCCGGAATGGACGTCGACCGGAAAGCTTTATGATTTTCCGCAGGACAGCGTGCTGAGTTTCTCCGCTCCTGCCTGACGCCTCCCTCGCTTGCGGCAGACGCAGCGATGAAAGGCGCCAATTCCCCGTATACTATATAATTCCTATCGACTTTATAGATTTATATCCGTTAGAGTAAGGCCTCTTAACGGAGACGACATCGATGGATCTCCCTGCCTCGAACAAAATGCGCCGCAAAGGCGCGTGCGAGCGGTCTCGGGCTGTCTTCTTTTCCATGGCGCGAGCCACAAAACGCCTGGCCTGCGTCCTCGGCTTCGCAGCCGCCGTATCGGGCGTCGCCGCCAGCCCGAGCGTCTATCCGACCGGGGTCACCAAATACGATCCCGCCAAAGCCTATAATGGCTATGTGCTCTTTACTGGTGCGGACAAGATTACCCGTCTGATCGATGTCGACGGCAATGTCGTGCGCGAGTGGAAATATTCCGGCTTTCCGAGCTATTTCATCGATCCGGCGCTGGCGGGCGGGCAAAGGGGCCATATCCTCGTCACCCTCGCCGTGGCCCCGGCGAAAGGCGCCGGCGCGGTTCCGGGCGGCGGCAATCTCGACATTTCCAAAACGATCGGCGAGGTCGACTGGGACGGCAAGGCCATATGGGAATGGGGCGGCGACCAGGCCCCCGGCGGCGCGGCGCAGCAGCATCACGATTGGCGACGGCTGCCGAGCGGCGACACGGCGATCCTCGCCAATCTGGTTCATCCCGTCAAAGGCTTCTCGCAGCCGCAGCTGCTCGACGACGTCATTTACGAAATCGGTCCCAAAGGCGACATCGTCTGGAAATGGATCGCTTCCGATCATCTGGAAGAATTCGGCTTTACGGCCGATCAATTGAAGCTTGTCCGCGATGCGGACACCCCGGATTATTTTCACCTCAACAATCTGAGCGTCGTAGGCCCGAATCGCTGGTTTGATGCGGGAGACAAGCGATTCGATCCGGAAAATTTTGTGATCGACTCCCGCAACGCCAATTTCATTGCGATCATCGACAAGAAGAGCGGCAAGATCGTCTGGACGCTTGGGCCGAACTATCCGCGCGGCGTCTCCGAGCGGGGCAGAAAACCGGTTCCGCGTCCGGTCGACCAGATCTCCGGTCAGCATGACGCCCATGTCATCGCGGCGGGCCTGCCCGGCGCCGGCAATCTGCTCGTCTTCGATAATCAGGGCGAAGCCGGATATCCCCGCGCGCCGCTCAACGTCACCGGCGGATCTCGCATCCTCGAGATCGATCCGGTGAAGAAGGAAATCGTCTGGGAATACACCGGCGAAAGCTCTGGCGGCCCTGCCTGGAGCTTCCGGTCGAGTTTCATCAGCAGCGCGCGGCGGCTGCCGAACGGCAATACCCTGATCGATGAAGGGTACAACGGACGCTTCTTCCAGGTCACGCCGCAGGGCGAGATCGTCTGGGAATATGTCAGCCCCTATTTCGGCGAGTTCCCGAAAGCCGGATCCGGTTTGCGCAGCAATTGGGTCTATCGCGCCCAGCCTGTCCCCTACGAATGGGCGCCGGCCGGGACGCCTCACGCGGAAATTGCGGCGCCTGCGCCGCAGGCGGCCGAACTCCGCGCGACGCCGCCGCTCTAGGCGCGCCCCGCCGGACCGCGCACGCCCCCATCTCGCTCAACGATGATTTGAAGACGTCGCAACCTTGTTGGCACGCGACAGCCGCAACAGGAGACTTTTCATGCGAAAGACGATTATTCCCGCCTATGGCCTGACGCTGGCCCTGACCATGGCGCTGTCCGCGGCGCAAGCCGCCTCCCTGCAGGAAGCGGCCAAGGCGCTCGGGGTCGACGGCGTCAAAACGCTCGAATTCTCCGGGTCAGGCCGCTGGTTCCAGTTTGGCCAGGCGCCCAATCCAAACCTTCCCTGGCCCCAGTTCGACGTCAGCAGCTACCTTGCCGACATCAACTATGACGTCCCGAGCGCCCGCGTCCAGGTCACGCGAAAGCAGACCATCGAACCCGGCCGGCTGCGGCCGGCGCCGGTCGAGCAGAAACCCGATCTCTATGTGAGCGGCGCCCAGGCCTGGAATGTCGCGCCTCCGCCGAACTCCCCGCCTGGAACCGCGGCCGTCGCCACGCCCCAGCCCGCGGCCGTCGAGGAGCGTCTGGCCGAGATCTGGTCGACGCCGCAGGGCTTCCTCAAAGCGGCGTTCGCCAACAACGCCAAGTCGGAAGCGAAGGGCGCCGATGTGGAGGTGTCGTTCACGGTCGGCGGAAAATATCACTATATCGGCGCGATCAACGCCCGCAATCAGCTGGAGCGCGTGCGCACCTGGATCGACAATCCGGTGCTTGGCGACACTTTGGTCGAGACAAGCTTTGGCGGCTACAAAGACTTCGGCGGCGTCCAGTTCCCTGCACGCATCGCGCGGACCCAGGGCGGCCATCCCGTGCTCGATCTCGATATCGCTTCAGTGAAGCTGAATCCGCCGGTCGACATCACGGTTCCCCAGATCGTGGCGAGCGCTCCGCCGCAGACCGTCGACGTCAAAAAGCTGGCCGACGGGGTATTTTATCTCACGGGCGGAACTCACCACAGCGTCGCGATCGAGCAGCGCGATCATGTCGTGCTTGTCGAAGCGCCGCTGAACGAGGAGCGTTCGCGCGCCCTCATTGGCAAGATCGCCGAACTGGTTCCGGGCAAACCCATCAAATATGTCGTCAGCAGCCATCTTCATTTCGACCATTCCGGCGGTCTGCGCGCCTTTGCTGACGCCGGCGCAACCATTGTGACTCAGGAGCTCGACAAACCCTATTTCGAGAAAGCCTGGGCCGCGCCGCGCACGCTGAACCCCGATCTCCTGTCCAAATCGCAGAAAGCCGCGACCTTCCAGACTTACGGCGACAAATTTGTGCTGAACGACGGCTCGCGCTCGATCGAGATTCACAAGATCGCCGGCAGCGGGCACGCCGACGATATTTCCCTCATCTATCTGCCGGCCGAAAAAATCCTGATCGAGGCCGATGTCTACACGCCCGCAGCGCCGAATGCGCCGCGTCCGACGACGCCCAATCCCTACAGCGTCAACCTCTATGACAACATCCTTCGTCTCAAGCTGGACGTTGACCAGATCGCTGCGCTGCATGGACCCGGCGTCGTCAAACTCGCCGATCTGCGAGCCGCGATCGGCCAGACGACGAACTGACGATTTGGGAAAAACGCGGCTCGCCTCGTCCTCTCGAATTGCGGAGCGAGCCGCACGCCGCCCCCTGCCGTGGGCCGCGTAGCCCCCTCGCCGATAGAGCTCCGGTCGAAACGGCGCCGCTTGGGCTCGGCGGCGCGCGGATCGACCCTTGGCCGAAGCAGAATGAGCTGACGACTCTCCTGCTCCGGCCGATCTTTGCATCCGCGGACGCCGAAAGAGGCTCTCCAGTAACTTATTGATTTTATATAAAGTCTGGCGCGAGAGCTCCAAACGCAGATTTGTTCGCCATCCGCGCGGCGCGAAAGCCTTTCCGCTCGACACCCGCCGTCCAGATTGATAACCGCCTTGGGCTGGGGACCATCGGGGCCCGGAGGCGCCATGAAGCTCTACTCGGAAGACAGTTCCCCCTTTTCCGCTCCGGTGAGGGCGACAATCTATGCGAAAGGATTGCAGATCGAAATCGAGCCGCCGCCGGGCGGACTGCTCTCGGCAAGGTTCCACGCCATCAACTCGATGGGGACGATCCCCTGTCTCATTCTCGATGATGGAACGCCGCTGCCAGAATCGGCGGCGATCATGGAATATCTCGAAGACAAATTCGCCGCGTCGCCGCTGCGGCCGGAGTCGCCCGAAGCCAGGGCGCGCGTCCGGCTGCTGCAGCGCATCGGCGAATTGCTCATCATGGCGCCGCTGGTCGAACTCTCCCGGCGGGGCGTTCCCGAACTTGACGATCCCTACGCGGCGGCCTGGCTGACGCGCGTCGTGCGCGGACTGTCGTCGTTGCAGACCACGATCGGCGATGATCCGTTCGCGGCCGGGTGGCGGCTGACGCTCGCCGATTGCATCTTGGCTCCGGCGCTATTTATCCTTCCGAAAGTCACCGCCGCCTATGGCAAATCGGGATTGCTGCAGGCCTATCCCGGCGTCGGCCGATATGTTTTGCAAGTGAACCAGCATCCCGCGATCCGCCGCGTTCTGGACGAGATGGCTCCGGCCTGGGCCCTTGAGCAAAACGCGGTTTAAGGCGCCGTCGCCTGCAGGCTCAGCTTCCTGTGCCGCCTTGGATCGGCATCGAATCCAACTGAAAATTCAAAAGCGCCGGGCTCGAAGCAGGGCCGAAAATCGACGCCGGGAAAGGCGAGTTCGCTTGCCGCAAGCGCGAAGCGTAATGTGCCGCTCTCGCCCGCCGGCAAGGCGATTTTGCCGAAGCGCTTCAGTTCGAGCACCGGCCGCGCCACCGAGGCGACGAGATCGCGCGCAAAGAGGAACACGGTCGCCTCGCCGTCGAGCGGTCCAAGATTGTGGACCTCGACCGAAAAGTCGAGCGTGTCGCGCGCGCAGAAACTCTGCCGGCCGGCAGCGAATTCTTCGAGCGAAAACGGGCTGTAGGACAGGCCATGGCCGAACGGAAACTGCGGCTCCACGGCGCAATCGATATATTTGGTCGTGTAATGATCTTCGGCGGCGAAGGGCCGGCCCGTCGGCCGGGCCGCATAAAACAGCGGGATCTGTCCGACCGCGCGGGGCCAGCTTAGCGCGAGACGTCCGACCGGATTGAACTGGCCAGTCAAAACATCGGCAATCGCATGGCCGGCTTCAGCGCCCAGGAACCAGGTCGCCGCCACAGCGTCGGCGCGCTCGAAAAGCCAGGGCAGCGTGAGCGGACGTCCGCTCGAGAGCAGGGCGACGACGGGGCGCCCAAGTTTCTGCCCCAGACCGAGCGCGGCTTCGGCAAGCTCTCTTTGTCGCCCGGGCAGGCCGAGATCGGCGCGCGAGGCCGCCTCCCCGCTCATTTCGGCGCTTTCGCCAAGACAGAGAATGATCAGCTCCGCCTCCTCGCAGAGCGCCATCGCGTCAGCAATGCCGGCCGCGTTCCCATAATCGACGGCGACGCCCGCCGCACAAAACATCTCGGTTGTAGGAAGCGCGGCCGTCAGCCCGTCCAGAATGGAAACGGCGGCGTTTCTGTCGCCGGCGGCGGCCCATGAGCCATCCATTTCGCCCGCGGCCTCCGACAGGGGGCCGATCAAGGCGATTTTTCGCAAAGAAGGGGAAAGCGGCAGCGCGCCATGATTGGTCAAAAGAACGATCGAACGCCGCGCGGCGTCTCGCGCAAGCGCCGGCTCCGCGCTGTCGCGGCCTTGGCGCCTTGCGCCCCGAAGAACGCCGTCGAACAGCCCAAGTTTTTGCTTTAGCTCCAGCACCCGATGCACGCAGGCGTCGATGTCCTCCTCCGTGACAAGGCCCCGCGCCAAAGCCTGCGGCAGGCCGTCGGCGTAAGCCGAACTCATCATGTCGATGTCGACGCCCGCCCGCAGCGCCAGCGCGGCCGCCTCAATCAGATTGGCGGCGACGCCATGGCGCATCAGTTCCGCCAACGCGTTGTAATCGCTGACGATGACGCCTTCAAAGCCCCGCGCCTCGCGCAGCCAGCCGCGCAGAAGCGGTTGATGCGCGGTCATGGGGACGCCGGCGAGATCCATGAAGGCCGGCATGATGGCTGCGCAGCCGGCCTCAATCGCCGCGGCGAAAGGCGGCAGGTAGACTTCGTGCAAAGCGCGCTCGGACACATCCGCGGAGGCGTAGTCGCGGCCTCCCTCTGCGGCGCCATAGGCGCAAAAATGCTTGGCGACGGCGGCGACGGCCGCCGGAGCCGCGAGATCCTCGCCTTGAAAACCGGCGATCTTGGCCTTGGCGAATTCGCATGTGACGAAGGGGTCTTCGCCGGCGCCCTCGGCAATCCGGCCCCAGCGCGGATCGCGCGCGACGTCGAGCATCGGCGCAAAGACCATGGAGACGCCATCGGCGGCCGCCTCCCGCGCCGCGGCCCGCGCGGTCGCGCGCCAGAGCGCTGGATCGAAGGCGCAGGCTTCCGCGAGCGGAAGGGGAAAGATCATGCGATGGCCGTGCAGAACGTCGAAGCCGACGATCAGCGGAATGCCGAGACGCGACTCCTCCATCGCAATCTTTTGAATAGCGGCGATTTCCGTTGCGCCCCAAAGATTGAGCAGGCTGCCGATGCGCCCGGCGCGAATTGCGGCCTCAACGTCGCCGCCAACGATCGGCCCGGTGACCGCATAGCTTCCGGCGGTCATGGTGAGCTGGCCGATTTTTTCCTCCAGCGTCATGTCGGCGAGAAGTGTCTTGAGATCGAGCGCCACGTCCTTCCTCCTCTGCGTCCGCCGCCTGAACAATGCCACGGTCAGCCGCCCTCATCCGGTCGCGGCCAAGCTGGACCGCTCAATCGACCGGAAAAATAGACGCGAAAGGGTTTGGGAAACGATTTACCGTGCGCGGGCGCACGGCGGGATTTCGGAACCTGCGCGTGACTATTTCGAATCGCTTAATATATCGAACGAAGCATCAGTGACAGGCGGCGCCCGGGTTTGATGAGCCAAGAAGACCGTAACGAGGGGGAGTCCAGCTTCCGCGACGAGGGTTTCGCCAGGCAGCTGCTCGGCATGGCCCGCTCGCTGATGGCCGCGCCCGAACGCAACCAGTTTCTGCTGCTCGCCTTCGCGCTCTGCGCCGTGGTTGGGGCGACCGCTTTCGGCCAGATCAAGCTCAACGCCTGGAATCATCCCTTCTATGACGCCCTTGCACGCAAGGACATGGAGGAATTCCTGCGCCAGCTGTGGAATTTCGCGCTCATCGCGGGCGGCCTTCTGATCCTGAACGTTGCGCAGATCTGGCTCAACCAGATGACCAAGCTCAAGCTGCGAAGCCGGCTGACGCGTAATCTGATCGATCTCTGGCTTGGCCCGACACGAGCCTTCCGCCTCGCCAATGCGGGCGAGATCGGCGTCAATCCCGATCAGCGTATCCACGAGGACGCGCGTCATCTCGTCGAGCTGACAACCGATCTTGGCGTCGGCCTGTTGCAGGCCACGCTGCTCCTGATCTGTTTCATCGGCGTTCTTTGGGTTCTGTCCGAAGGCGTGGCGCTGACACTGTTCGGCTACCGCGCCGACATCCCAGGCTATATGGTCTGGGCGGCGCTGCTTTATTCCGGCGCGGCGTCCTGGATGAGCTGGCGCGTCGGCCGGCCGCTGATCGCGATCAATGCGGAGCGCTACAGCCGCGAGGCGGATCTTCGCTTCGCGCTGGTGCGCGCCAATGAACGCAATGACGCCATCGCTTTCTACGGCGGCGAGGAAGACGAGAAGCAGCGGCTGCGCAACGAGCTTGAGCCGGTGCTCTCCATCATGCGCCGCCTGGTCTCGGGCGTGACGCGGCTGACCTGGGTGACGGCCGGCTATGGCTGGTTCACCATCGTCGCGCCGATCGTCGTCGCGGCGCCTGGGTTCTTTTCGGGAGATTTGTCGCTCGGCGGATTGATGATGGTCGTCGGCGCGTTCAATCAGGTCCAGCTGGCGCTGCGCTGGTTCGTCGACAATTTCAGCGTGATCGCCGACTGGCGGGCGACGATGATCCGGATCTCGATGTTCCGGCGCGCGCTGATCGAACTCGACAGTCTTGGCGACAAGAGCGGCCGCATCGAGCGGGTCGTCAATGAAGCCGACATGATCCAGTTCGACGATTTAAGGGTGTCCTCGGCTTCGACCTGCACGCGGCTCAGCGAGCGCCATGTGACGATCAAGCCCGGCGAGCGCATCCTGATTATCGCGCGGTCCAGCGCCGGCCGGAGCAATTTCTTCAGCGCCATCGCCGGCCTCTGGCCTTGGGGCTCGGGGCGCATCAGCGTGCCGGAGCCGGCTTCGATGATGTTCATGTCGAGCCGGCCCTATCTGCCGCCGGGATCGCTCCGCACGGCGCTGGCCTATCCGGCGCCGGTCTCGAACTTCCCTGAAGCGGCGTTCGCCGAAGCGCTCGACCGCATTGGTCTCTCTCATTTGAAGCCCGGGCTCGATAGTCTGAGACGTTGGGATCGCGAGCTTGGCGGCGATGAGCAGCAAAGCCTGCATTTCGCCCGGCTGCTGCTGCACAAGCCGCGCTGGATCCTGATCAACGAGGCGCTCGACGCGCTCGACGAGGAAACCCGCGCGATCGTGCTCGACATTTTCACGCTCGAACTTGCGGGCGCGACGGTGCTTAACGTCGGGCGTCCAGACACGCAAAACGGCTTCTTCTCGCGCGTGCTCCATCTCATCGACGATCCCGGCGGCGAGCGCCTTGCGCCCCGCCCCGAGGCGCCGGCGATCGCAGCCTCTCCCGGCGCCCCAGTCGCAACATCGACGAACGCCAGTTATCCTGGCTAGACTGTGGGCCAACAAGAAGAAGAATCGCGGGGAGCTTCATGACCAACGCCAAACCTCCGCAACGCTCCGATGAGGCGCTGCTAGATCTCGTTCAGCGCAAAAGCTTCCTCTTTTTCTGGGACGGGGCGCATCCTGTCAGCTTCCTCGCGCGCGACCGCACCGGGCTGGAGAGCGACGCTGAAGACGATCTCGTTTCGATCGGCGGCAGCGGCTTTGGCGTTCTCGCCATCGTCGTCGCGGCGGCGCGAGGCTTTGTCACGCGCGAGGCTGCCGCTGAAAGGCTCATGGCGATGGTCCGCTTTCTCGAGCGCACGCCCTCCTACCACGGTCTCTTTCCCCATTTCATGAACGGACGCACAGGCGCGACCATCCCTTTCGGCCGCAAAGACGATGGCGGGGATCTTGTCGAGACGGCGCTGCTGTTTCAGGGACTTTTGTGCGCGCGGGCCTATTTTAACGCCGACGGCGTCGAGCAGGAGCTGCGCAATCATATCACCTGGCTGTGGAGCGAGGTGGAGTGGAGCTGGCATGCGCGCGACGGCCGCAAGGCGCTGACCTGGCACTGGAGCCCAAACAACGGCTTCAGCATCGACGTCGAGGTCCGCGGCTGGAATGAATGCCTGATTGCCTATGTCCTGGCGGCGGCCGCGCCGCGCTATTGCATCGACCCGATCGTCTATCACGCCGGCTATGCGCAGAGCCGCACCTTTCTCAACGGCAGGACCTACTACGGGCTGGAGCTGCCCTTGGGCCCCGATTACGGCGGCCCGCTGTTCTTCGCGCATTACTCCTTCTGCGGGCTCGATCCGCGCGGCCTCGTCGACGACTACGCCGACTACTGGCGCCAGAACGTGCAACATACGGTGATAAACCATACGCATTGCGTGCTGAACCCCGGCGGCTTCAAAGGCTATGGCCCATCGAGCTGGGGATTGACCGCGAGCGACGATCCCGCCGGCTATATGGCCCATGCGCCGGACCTTGATAATGGCGTCATCTCGCCAACCGCCGCCCTCTCCAGTTTTCCCTATGCGCCAGCCGAGGCGATGCGCGCGCTGCGCCATTTTCACGACGATCTGGGCGACTGGATTTTCGGACGATTCGGCTTCGTCGACGCCTTCAGCCAAACGCATGGATGGCGGGCGGAGACCTATCTTGCGATCGATCAGGGGCCGATCGTCGCCATGATCGAGAACTACCGCTCAGGATTGTTGTGGCGCCTGTTCATGTCTGATCCCGACGTCCGGCGTGGCCTGACGCGTCTGCGCTTTCGCTCGCCGCATCTTGGCGGCCAGACATGAGCGCTCCCTTCAAACAACAGGCGTCGCTCGATGTCTGGATGCGCCGTCAATATGGGCTTTCCGCCGCGAAAATGATGAGCGCCATTTCACGGGTCGACCTCGTCAAGGAGCGGCGCGGTTTTGGACGGCTGTTGCGGCCGGCGAAAGGCTCGATCCTCGCTTCGCCCGTGATCGCCGCCTATGATCCGGACCCCGACTATTTCTTCCACTGGCTGCGCGATTCTGCCGTTATCATTGACGCCTTGCGGCTGTTGATCGAGAGCGAGGAAATCGCGCGGCCCGAGGGCCTTGCGCATTTTTCCGATTTCCTCGGCTTCAGCCTGACGCTGTGCGGTCTCGACGGGCGCTCATTTCTGGCGGGAGCCGGCGATTACCGGGCGAAGGTCGAGCCTCATTTCGCGCAATTTCTGCGGCCCGAGGCGGATCTTCTCGCCATCTCAGGCGACGATATCTTGGGCGAACCGAGATTCGATCCCGACGGTTCGATCGACATCCTGAAATGGTCGCGGCCGCAACATGATGGGCCGGCCCTGCGCGTGCTCGCGGTCGCCCGATTCTGCCAGTCGGTCGGCCCGGGGCCGGACATTTTCAAGCAGGCGGAAGAGCTCATCATCCGCGATCTCGGCTTCACCTTCGCCCGCTGGCGCGCGCCATCTTTCGATATCTGGGAGGAAGAGCTCGGGCGCCACTATTATACGCAGCTCGTCCAATGCGAGGCGTTGCGCGAGGGCGGCTTATGGCTCGAGTCGCGCGGCGCAATCGAGAGCGCCACCGCATATCTTGACGCATCGCAGGAGATCGCCGCGGGCCTCGACGACTTCTGGAGCGCGCCGCAAGGTTTTGTACGAAGCCGCATCGCCGCGGCGGGCTCCGGCCCGCAAAAGGAGCTCGACATCGCGACCGTGCTCGCTGTGATCCACGCCGGGCGCGAGGCTGGCGCGCATAGCGTGTGCGACTCGAGACTGATTGCGACGCTTGGCCGGCTCGAAGCGCTTTTCGCCGATGCCTATACAATCAACACGACACAACCGGGCGCAGACGCCCCGGCAATGGGCCGCTATGACGGCGATCGCTACTACAGCGGCGGCGCCTATTTTTTCTCGACGCTCGGCGCGGCAGAATTCCATTTCAAAGCGGCGCAGGCCGTGGCGAAGGGTTTCCTCCACGACGCCTCGGAATGGGCGCGCATCGGGCTCGATTCAAAACATGACGGTCATCATCTCTTTGAGGCGCTCCTGCGGTGCGGCGATCTGTTCATGACGACGGTCGCCGCCTACACGTCGGAGAACGGCGACCTCTCCGAACAATTCGATCAAACGACTGGCGTCCAGACATCGGCTAAAAATCTCGCCTGGAGCCACGCCGCTTTCATCAGCGCCTACGCCAGCCGGGAGAAGGCGCTTCGTTCCGCCAAAGGCGTCTCGCCGTGATCGAGAAGCTGGAATTCCTGCTCGCGCTGGCGCGGGAGCGTAATTTCAGCCGCGCGGCGGAATTCTGCGGCGTCACCCAGCCGACGCTGTCAGCTGGCATCAAGCAGCTGGAAGAGACGCTCGGAGTGCTGCTCGTCAATCGCAGCTCGCGGTTCCATGGCCTGACGCCGGATGGCGAGCGCGTGCTGGAATGGGCCAAGCGCATCGTCGCCGACGCGCGCGCGATGCGTCAGGAAATCCGCTCGCCGAAAAAATCTCTCATTGGTCATTTGACCCTTGCCGTCGTGCCGACCGCGCTTGGCATGGTGCAAAAACTCACCGTTCCCTTCCGCGAAAAGCACCCGCAAGTGCGCTTTACAATTCTCTCGCAAACCTCGCGCGAGATTTTGATCATGCTCGACGGATTGCAGATCGACGCCGGCCTCACCTATGTCGACAATGAACCGCTCGGCCACATTCGCGCGACGCCGCTTTATCGCGAGCGATACAGGCTGCTGACCTCCGCCGATCAGCCGCTCGGCGATCGCGCCTCCGTGACGTGGAAAGAGGTGGCGAAAATCCCGCTTTGCCTGCTGACGCCGGACATGCAGAACCGCCGGATCATCGACCGCATGCTCGCAAGCTCGGCGCCGACCGACGCGCCGATGCTGGAATCGAATTCGATGGTGGTGCTCGCTGCTCATGTGAGAACGGGCCAATGGGCGAGCATCATTCCCGAAACCTTCGCCGACATCCTCGACCAGACGCAGTCGCTGCGTTCGATTCCGATCGTTGAGCCGAAGGAGGTCCAGACGATCGGGCTTGTGCTGCCGCGCCGCGAACCGATGCCGCCGCTCTCGCGCGCCCTGCTTGCGGAGGCGACCCGTCTCGCCGCGCTTGAGGGCGTCCCGGCATGAAGACGCCGGGCGAGGATTGACATTTTCCAGCCTTTGCCGCGACGCATGGTCCGGCCATGCCAAAAGAGACAAAACTCAGATTTCAGGGGCGATTTGCGTGAACGATGAAATGACCTCATCCGAGAGCGGCTTTCGGGAGCACCCCCTTCGCTCGCGCGTGCTGGCCGAGGTCCATGCCCGCCCGTTCGAGTCGATGGCGGGTCCGAAGCGCATCCTGCATTTTGCGTTCATGACCGACTATGAGGAGGCCGAACGCGCGCAGGCCGCGCTGGCGCAATTCTGCCTCGACCGCGCCGCGCCTCCGCCGCTCGCGGGCGCAAGGCGCCACCGCGTCGAACTGGCGCCGGTCGTGCTGCGCTGGGAGCGGCATGGCGAATTTTTGACCTACACATGGGAGTTTTCGCAGGAGAATGACGGCGATCCCGAACGAACCGCCTTCAGGCCAGGCGCCGGCGAACTCGCCAAGATCATGCGCATGCTGCCGCAGCCGGGTCCGCTGATCGTCGCGGTCGATCTCGACGTCGTGCCCGAAGCCCGCCTCGGCGAGGGCTGGCTGCGCCTGTTCGGCCAGGCCGAACTCGCGGCGGCCGAAGTCTCGCATGGCGCGGCGATCGTGGCGACGGATTTTCGCGCCGACGTCTACGGCTTTGTCCGCATTCTCGTCATCGACCGCAAGCTCACCGAGCTTGAAGCGGGCGCGCTGGCGCAGCGGCTGCTCGAACTCGAAACCTACCGCACGCTGGCGCTGCTTGGCCTGCCGCGCGCGCAGGACCTCTCGCCCGCCATCAGCCGCATCGAGGCCGAACTGCCGCGCCTGATCGCGCAAATGAGCGATAGCGAAGGCCTCGAGGCCAGCCGGCAATTGCTCGGGCGGCTTAACGCGCTCGCCGCCGAACTTGAAACCGGGGCGGCGCAAAGCCTCTATCGCTTCGGCGCGACCAAAGCCTATCACGAGGTCGTCGAGCTGCGCCTCAAGGGAATCGGCGAACATGCGATCGGCGACATTCCGACCCTCGCCGCCTTCCTCAGCCGGCGGCTGACGCCGGCGATTCGCACGGTCGCCGCGATCGAGGCCCGTCAGGACACGCTCTCGCAAAAGCTCGCTCGCGCAGCGCAATTGCTCAGAACCCGCGTCGAAGTCGAGCTCGAGAGCCAGAACCAGAATCTGCTGCGCACCATGAATGAGCGCGTGCGCATGCAATTGCGGCTGCAGCAAACGGTCGAAGGCCTCTCCGTCGCGGCAATTACCTATTATATCTCCTCGATTATCCATCTGATGCTGGAGGGCGCGCATCAGCAGGAGCATGAGCTGAACCCAGCGCTGGCGACGGCGATCGCCGTTCCCTTCATCGCGGGTTTCGTCTGGTGGAACGTGCGCCGACTGCGCGAGCGCCATCCGGTCGACTGACCGCCTCGTTCACGCTTTTTGTGCGTTGTCCGGCTGCACAGCGGATGGCGAAGGCTCGCGGCGATGCTTATGATGCGCGGCGGCGCGTCGAGCGCTAGCCTGGCAAAAGGAAAACTCACCTGTGCATCACGAAGTCCCGCTTATCACCACGATCGCCGCGGCCTTCGGATTTGCGCTTGTTCTGGGATTTGCCGCGGCCAAACTGAAATTGCCCTCGCTCGTCGGCTATCTCATCGCCGGCGTCATCATCGGTCCCTATTCGCCGGGCTTCACCGCCAATGCCGAAATCGCGGCGCAGCTCGCCGAGATCGGCGTGATGCTGCTGATGTTCGGCGTCGGGCTACATTTCTCGCTCGACGATCTCTGGGACGTGCGCAAGGTCGCGCTGCCGGGCGCCGTGCTGCAGATCACCGTCGCGACTGCGCTCGGCGCAGCGCTCGCTCATCTTTGGGGCTGGAGTCTTGGCGGCGCGCTGGTATTTGGCCTCGCCCTGTCCGTCGCCAGCACGGTCGTGCTTTTGAAGGCGCTGGAGACCCGCGGCATCCTCGACACCACCAACGGCCGCATCGCGGTTGGCTGGCTGATCGTCGAGGATCTCGCCATGGTGCTTGTCCTCGTTCTGCTGCCGCCGCTGTCAAACGCCCTGAGCGGCGGCGAAGCCGGCCCGGACATCTGGTGGACGCTCGAAGTCACCATCGCCAAGATCGCCGCTTTCGTCGCCTTGATGCTGGTGATCGGCCGGCGCGTTTTTCCGTGGCTTTTGTGGCAGGTGACCCGCACCGGCTCGCGCGAATTGTTTACCCTCTGCGTCGTCGCCGCCGCGGTCAGCCTCGCTTATGGCGCGGCCGAACTCTTCGGCGTCTCCTTCGCGCTCGGCGCCTTTTTCGCCGGCATGGTGATCCGCGAATCGGAATTCAGCCACCGCGCGGCAGAAGAGACGCTGCCGCTGCGCGACGCTTTCGCCGTGCTGTTCTTCGTTTCGGTCGGCATGCTGTTTGACCCCCACATCCTGATCGAACAGCCCTGGCGCGTCCTGGCTGTCGTTGCGATCATCATCATCGGCAAGTCGCTGGCGGCGGCGGGCCTCGTTCTTTTGTTCCGTTATCCGCTGAATACTGCGCTGACCGTCTCCGCCAGCCTTGCCCAGATCGGCGAATTCTCATTCATTCTGGCGAGCCTTGGCATGAGCCTTGGCCTTCTGCCGCGCGAAGGACAAAGCCTGATCCTCGCCGGCGCGCTGATTTCGATCACGCTGAATTCCCTCGTCTTCAGCGCTCTCGAGCCGATCCAGCGCTGGATCCGCTCGAATTCTGCGCTGGCGCGAATGGTCGAGCGCTCGGATGATCCGCTCTCCGAGCTGCCGATGTCGACCGAGGATAAATATCTTGCGGGACAGGTTGTGCTGGTCGGCTATGGGCGGGTTGGACGGCGCATCGGCGCCGCGATGACCGAGGCCGGCATTCCCTTCGTTGTGGTCGACCAGAATCGCGAGCTGGTCGAGCAATGCCGAAGCAAGAATATCCCCGCCGTTTTTGGCGACGCCGCGGAAATCGCGGTGCTGATCCAGGCGCATATCTCCAAGGCGAGCCTGCTCGTCATCGCGACGCCCGACACGCTCGACGTGCGCGCGATGATCAGCACCGCCCGCAAGGTCAATTCGTCGATCGAAACCGTCGTGCGCACCCATAATGAGGAGGAAGCCGGCCTGCTGCGGCAGGAAAAGGCCGGCATCGTGTTCCTTGGCGAGCAGGAGCTCGCCAATGGCATGACCCATTATGTTCTGCAGCGATTTGGCCGCGAGGCGGCGTAGGGCGGCGCACGGCCGCCGCGCCGCTGGCGCCCGTCGCCGATTTTGCTAGAGTTCGCGCGCCGTCTTCGTCGAGCGAAGGCGGCTTTGACATCTTAGCGCCGCCGCGGGAGAAGCGCCGTCATGCCGAAAGATGAGGCGAGCCTCGTCGATTTGATCGCCGCTGTCGCGGACGGCGACCGCGACGCGTTTCAAGCGCTTTACGATGCGACAAGCGCGAAACTTTTTGCGATCATCTTGCGTATCATTCGCAACAGATCGACGGCGGAAGACATTTTACAGGACGTCTATCTGCGGGTCTGGCGCAATGCTTCAAGCTATGCGCCCGAGGCGGGACCGCCCATGGCCTGGCTGAATTCCATCGCGCGAAACCGGACCATCGACGTGTTGCGTCGAAAGAGTTTCTTCGCCCCGCCCGCGTCGGACGAAACCGACTGGTATGAGAAGATCGCCTCGCCGCGCGACGAGGAGGCTGAGCTTATCGACATCGGCGCGCTGCGCCATTGTCTTGGCGGCATCGAGGAGCCCAACCGCAGCTGCGTGCTCCTTGCCTACTATGAAGGCTATTCGCGCGAGGAGCTCGCCGTCCGTTTCGACAAGTCTGTGAATACGATCAAAACCTGGCTGCACCGCAGCCTTCTCGCCCTCCGGGCGTGCCTGGACAAACTATGATGAGCGACGAACGCGAAATTGCCGCGGCGGAATATGTGCTTGGCACGCTGCATGCCGACGAGCGCACGCTGTTCGCGAGCGCGCTCGCCAATGACGCCGAGGCGCGGGACGCCGTCGCCGCCTGGGAAAAGCGTCTCGCGCCCCTGCGCCAGGCGCTCGACGAGATCGCGCCGCCGCCGGAAGTCTGGGAGCGTATCGAAGACGCCCTGCCCGCGACGACGTTCGCCGCGATCATTGACGGCGATCGCGACGACGATGTCTCCAATGTAACCGCGCTTCGCCGCACCGCGTCGATCTGGCGCAGCGCCGCGCTTTTCGCTGGCGCGCTCGCGGCCGGGCTCGCCATTCTCACCGTCTCGCGCGAACTGGCGCGCCATCCCGCCGTGCAGCCGTCCTATGTCGCAGTGGTCAATCGCGGCGGCGATTTGCCGGCGCTGGTCGTGCGCGTCGATCTCGCTGACGGAACCGTGTATGTGCGCCCCGTCGCTGCGCAAACCCCGTCCGGCAAGAGTCTCGAGCTCTGGTACATCGGCGAGGGCAAGGCGCCGAAATCGATGGGCGTCATCAGCGACGCCGCTGCGAAAATGCCGCTCCCGGCGGGGCTCTCGACGCAGAAGGCGGTTTTCGCCGTCACACTCGAACCGCAAGGCGGCTCGCCGACCGGCGATCCGACCGGCCCGGTGGTTTATTCCGGTCAATTGATCAAGGAGTGAGCGCCGCTGGCCGACGTTCACCAAAATGGAATTCTTCAGCAAAGTTGGTAGAATTTTTCCCGATTTGCAGGAATACTCTCCTCCGCGCCGATCCACACGAGATCGGCGCCGCCATAGAGGCCGGAGGATCGCGTGCGCGCGCAAACGGGACCGGAGGCCGCGCGCAGCCCAGTCTCCGCGC
The DNA here is from genome assembly GCF_000021745.1 of Methylocella silvestris BL2. Lineage (NCBI taxonomy): Bacteria > Pseudomonadati > Pseudomonadota > Alphaproteobacteria > Hyphomicrobiales > Beijerinckiaceae > Methylocella > Methylocella silvestris. Next base: position 436,827 of record NC_011666.1, on the reverse strand, counting down.
GCACGCACAGGGCTTTCGGCCTCTTCGCCAGTCTGGCGGCCGCCCTTCTGCTGTCGACAGCCTATCTTCGGGCGCAGGAGGCGGATAGCGAGGCCGACGAAAAATCCCGCCCGCTCGAAACCAAGAACATCTTCGGCTTCACCTCCGGCACGGACATCGGTCCCGACCAGGATCGCGAGATGGAGTTCGAAACCAATCTCGCCTTCGGCAAGCGCAATGGCGTCTATAATGTCGGCAGCCAGAAGGCGACTCTCGAAGTCAATCCGACCGATTGGCTGGAGATCGACACCGGATTCAGCGGAGCGTTCGGCAGGATTCGCGGCGTTGACGGCCTCGCCGACCGCAGCGCCGTAAATTTCGGCGGCGCAGACACGAAATTCAGCTTCGTTCTTGTGCACAGAAGCCCGGCGACGCCGGTTGGCTTTACGGTTTCGATCGAACCCGAATGGTCGCGCATCAGCGAGGCGGCGCGGGTGAACTGGTCCTTTTCCGCCGAGACGCGGCTCATTTTCGACACGGAGCTCGTGCCGACAAAACTCTACGGAGCGCTGAACGTTATTTACGCCCCCGAAGTCGCAAGCGATCCTGAAAGCTTCGCCGTCGAGCGGAGCTCGCGCTCCGGAATTTCGGGGGCGCTCGCCTATTCGTTCGATCCGGCGCTGACGCTGGGGGCGAAGCAGATCGTTCTCGGCGCCGAACTCGAATATCAACGCGCTTATGAAAATTTTGGGCTGACGCGATTTGCCGGCGACGCGCTTTTCTTTGGCCCGACTTTTTACGTTCATTTCAACGAGCGGCTGTTTCTCGCCGCCGCCATTTCGACGCAGATCGCCGGGCGTCAGGCGGGGGATGCGCGTCCGCTCGATCTTGGCGACTTTTCCCGCAACAAGGCGCAGATGACGATCGGCGTCGATTTTTGAAGCAGCGGCGCGGCTTGACTTCAAAACAGCGATGGGCTCGGCTCGGCGCCAGAACCCGTTGAAAATTTGAGCCTCATGCCAGAGCCCGTCGCGAGCAATGCTCCCGAACTCACCGTTTCCGAACTCTCGAACGCCCTCAAGCGGACGATCGAGGATCGCTTCGGCTTTGTGCGACTGCGAGGCGAGATTTCAAACTATCGCGGCCCGCATTCCTCCGGCCACGCCTATTTCTGCCTGAAAGACGCCGGCGCGCGCATCGACGCGGTGATCTGGAAGGGCGTATTTGGCCGATTGCGCGTTAAGCCTGAAGAAGGGCTCGAGGTCATCGCCACCGGCAAGATCACCACTTTCCCGGGCAAATCGAGCTATCAGATCATTGTCGAGGCGATCGAGCCCGCCGGCGTCGGCGCCCTCATGGCGCTGTTCGAGGAGCGGCGTCGCAAGCTCGCGGCCGAGGGCCTGTTCGACGAAGCGCGCAAGAAAGCGCTGCCATTTCTGCCGCTGCGCGTCGGCGTCATCACCTCGCCGACCGGAGCGGTGATCCGCGACATTCTGCATCGCATCAAGGACCGGTTTCCGCGGCATGTCCTGGTCTGGCCGGTCCGGGTTCAGGGCGAAACCTCCGCTGCGGAAGTCGCCGCCGCAATCGCGGGATTCGGCGCCCTGCCCGAGGACGGTCCGCTGGCGCGCCCGCATGTGATCATCGTCGCGCGCGGCGGCGGCTCGCTTGAAGACCTCTGGAGTTTCAATGAGGAGATCGTCGTCCGCGCCGTGGCGGCGAGCGCCATTCCGCTGATCTCGGCGATCGGGCATGAGACGGACTGGACGCTGATCGACCATGCCGCGGATCTGCGCGCTCCGACCCCGACGGGCGCCGCCGAAAAGGCGGTGCCGGTGCGCCTCCAGCTCATCGCCGACGTCGCCGATCTCTCCCGCCGCCATGCGGGCGCGATGGCCCGCCTTCTCGACCGCCGGCGCAGCGAGGCGCGTGCGCTTTCCCGCGCCTTGCCGCTCCCGGAAGAGATTCTGGCCCTGCCCCGGCAGAAGCTCGATCACGCGGGGCGCCGCTTCGCCAACGCGATTTTGCGCGCGCACGACCACTATTCGCTCGCGCTTGGGCGGGCGGCGCAGCGCCTCGCGCGGCAGACGCCGCGGGCGCGGATGGCGCGCGCGGGCGAAAAACTCGCCGGGCTTCAACAGCGAATGCAACGATCGGCCGTGATCGGGCGAGAGCGTCGCGCCGCGGCGCTGAACAGCCTCGGCGAACGTCTCATCAATGCCCGTCTCTCCCGCGCGCGCGCGGAGCAGGAAAGAACGGCGGCGGCGCGCCACCGGCTCGACGTGCTAGGCCCGCGCCTGTTGCGCGCGGTCCATGAAAAAATCGCCGCGCGGCGCGCCGAGCTGCGGCGATTGGATCAGCTCCGCGAAAGTCTCGGCTACAAAAATGTGCTGGCGCGCGGTTTTGCGCTTGTGCGTGACGCGGAGGGCAATCCGCTGCGCCTCGCCGCCGCCATCACGGACGGCGCCCTGCTGGATCTCCAATTCGCCGACGGCCATAAACCCGCTGTCGCCGGGGCCGCGCCGGGCGCGCCGCGAAAGACGTCGGCCTCCCGCAAGCCAAGTCAGGGTTCGCTCTTTTAAAAGCGCCGGCGCCTATTCCGCATGATGACAAACGGCCTCGATATTGTTGCCGTCGGGATCGAGCACGAAGGCGGCGTAATAATTCGGATGATAATCTGCCCGCAGTCCCGGCGGCCCATTGTCCTTTGCGCCGGCCGACAGCGCCGCCGCGTAAAAGGCGTCGACCTGCGGCCGCGACAGCGCCTCGAACGCCACGTGAACGGCGCTTGCGGGGGCGCTCCCGTCGCTGATCCAGAAAAATGGTTTGCCGGCTCGTCCATATCCCGCATGGGCGGAGCCGCCGGTCTCCTGCGCCCAGACCTGCATCACGATTTCGATCCCGAGCGGCGCCAAAGCACGGTCGAAAAACGCCTTCGAGCGGGAAAAATCCGCAACCGGAACGCCAATATGATCGATCATGCGCGCCTCACGCAAAAACCAGCGGCATCGGCTCCAGCGCGATTTTTGCAATGCCGCGCAGGCGGAGCGCCTCGCGCAGTTTCGGCCCAGCCTCTTTGGAGCCCGTGAACACCGCGAGCGCCGGTTTTCGCGCAGTTTCACCCCCGCCGGCCGCAAAACCCAGTTCAGCCGTAAGCACATGGTCCGTGCGCCGCGCGATCGCCGGCGCCGGATCGATCCAGGCGACAGGCCAGGGCGCAAGGCGCTCGAATTGCGCGATCAGCAAGGGGTAATGGGTGCAGGCGAGCGCGATGGCGTCGGTGCGGCGTCCCTCCGCCTCGACAAAGGCCGGCGCGATCTCGTCAAGGATCGCGGCGTCCGACGGCGCGTCGCCCTGCATGAAATCTTCCGCGAGGCTGGCGAGGCGGCTCGATCCGACCAGCATCACCTTGCAATCGGCGGCATAGGCCTCGATCAGGCCGCGGGTATAGTCGCGCGCGACGGTTCCGGGCGTCGCCAGCACCGAAATCATCTTCGACTGCGATGTCTGCGCCGCCGGCTTGATCGCGGGCACGGTTCCGACAAACGGAAGATCTGGGAAGGCCGCGCGCAGATGCGGCAGCACAAGGGTCGAGGCCGTGTTGCAGGCGATGACCGCCACGTCTGGCGAAAATAAGTCGATCAGCCGTCCCATCACGGCGAGAACGCGGGGGGCGAGCGCTGTCGCCGGCAAGGCGCCGTAGGGAAAGCCTGCTTCATCGGCCGCATAGACGAATTGGGCATCGGGACGCAGCGCCGCGATCTCGGCGAACACGGTGAGGCCGCCGAGCCCCGAATCGAACACGAGAATTTTTGGCGGGCGGGACATCGATGGAACCGTAGCGATCTTTCCAGCCTTTCGTCACCTTGGGCCGCAGGCGCCGTCGCGGCCGCCAGCGTCGGATGCAAGCGCGCGAAAGGTTAAGGCAGTCTTGATTGGCGTAAAACAAGACGCAAAGATGGCGCCGGTCGAGACCGTGATTCCCGCGCGGCTCGATCGGCTCGCCTGGAGCTGGTTTCATACGCTTGTGGTCCTCGCGCTCGGCGTCACCTGGATTCTTGACGGGCTCGAAGTGACGCTGGCGGGCTCTGTCGCCGGCGCCCTCAAGGCGAGCCCAAGATTGCAATTCTCCGACGCCGACGTTGGACTTGCCTCGACCGCTTATCTCGTCGGCGCGGTGGCCGGCGCGCTGCTGTTTGGCTGGATGACCGATCGCCTCGGCCGCCGCCTTATGTTTTTCGCGACTCTCGGCCTTTATCTCGTCGGCGGCGCGGCCACGGCCCTGTCCTGGGATCTGCCGAGCTTCTGCCTCTTCCGCCTCCTCACCGGGGCCGGCATCGGCGGCGAATATAGCGCGATCAATTCGACGATTCAGGAGATGATCCCGGCCCGTTATCGCGGCCGGACGGACCTTGCCATTAATGGTTCGTTCTGGATCGGCGGCGCCCTTGGCGCGGCGAGTTCCCTGGCGCTGCTGGATCCGGCGATCATTGACCCGGAAACCGGCTGGCGCCTCGCCTTTATGATCGGCTCGCTGATCGGCCTCGCCGTGCTGGTTATGCGCCGCTTCATTCCCGAAAGCCCGCGCTGGCTCGTCATCCACGGCCGGCTCGACGACGCGGACCGCATCATGGATGAGATCGAGGCGAGTGCCGGGGCCGGCAAGGCGCCGGAAACGCTCAAACCCCTGCGCATCCGTCCGCGCCGCTTTACGCCGCTGCGCGAAGTGTTTCACACGCTCTTCGTGGTCTACCGCCAGCGCTCGCTCGTCGGCCTCGCGCTGATGGCCGCGCAGGCGTTCTTCTATAATGCAATTTTTTTTACTTATGCGCTTGTGCTGACGCGGTTTTATGGCGTTCCGGCCAATCATATCGGCTGGTTCATCCTGCCCTTTGCGCTGGCCAATTTTATGGGGCCGCTGGCGCTCGGGCCGCTCTTCGACAGCCTCGGCCGCAAGCCGATGATCAGTTTCACCTATGCGATTTCCGGCGCGCTTCTCGCCTTGAGCGGAGTGCTGTTCGCGTTCGAACTGGTTAGCGCGGCGCAATTGACCATCGCCTGGATGGTCATTTTCTTCTTCGCATCCGCCGCGGCGGGAGCCGCCTATCTGACGGTCAGCGAGACCTTTCCGGTCGAGATCAGGGCGCTCGCCATCGCCGTTTTCTACGCCGCCGGCACGGCGATCGGCGGCGCCGGAGCTCCGTATCTGCTTGGCGTCCTGATCGCGACCGGCTCGCGAATGAGCGTGCTGATTGGATATCTCATCGGCGCGGCGCTGATGCTGGCCGCCGCGCTGGCGCAATGGCTTTACGGCATTGCGGCCGAAGGCAGGCCTCTCGAGGCTGTCGCTCAGCCCTTGTCTTCGCTCACAGAATGAGGCTCGGCGGCTGTTCGTTTGGCGCGCGCTTTGGCCTCCGCCCGCGGACCCTCCACGAGCCGCACGATGGCGCCCCGCAGCGTGCTCACATCCTGCGCGGAGAGATCCAGCCTATGAAAGATATTCTTGATGTTTCGCCGCATCACCGGCGCCTTGTCGAGCGGACGGAAGAATCCGACCCGCTCCAATTCCCCTTCGAGATAGGCGAAGAACGACAAAACCATCTCGCGCGGCGCCGGCGGTGAGCGCGGATCGGCGACGAAGGGCGCCTTCGCCTCGGTGGACGCGCGCATCCATTCATAGCCGATCAGCAGCACCGCCTGCGCGAGGTTGAGCGAGGCATAGGCGGGATTGACCGGAAAGGTGATCAGCCTGTCGGCGAGCGCCACCTCGTCGTTGGAGAGGCCAGTGCGTTCGGGCCCGAACATCACGCCGCCCTTCGCGCCGCCGGCAATCGCCAACGCTGCGCCCGGCAGGGCCTCGGCGGGCGTCAGCACCGGCTTGTGCTGGCCGCGTTCGCGCGCCGTCGTTGCAAACACGAAATTAAGGTCCGCGACCGCCTCTTCCGGCGTGTCGTAAAGCTTTGCCCCTTCGAGCAGATGGACCGCCCCGGCGGCGGCGGCATGCGCGCCCTTCTTCAAGGCGCCGGTGCGCGGCCAGCCTTCGCGCGGCGACACAAGCCTTAGATCGGAAAGACCGAAATTGGCCATCGCCCGCGCGCACATGCCGATATTCACGGCAAGCTGCGGGCGAACCAGGATGATCGCCGGGCCGCCGGTCAGGCATTCCTTGGTGTGGTCGGTTCCGGCCCCGGTCATGGGCGGCGAGATCCTTTTGATTTCGTTCTCCGCCGGTGTTGCCCCAAAGGCGCGGCGATAGCAATCAGGAGAGGATATCCTCGGCGACGATCCGCAATTCATAAGAACCTTCGGCCAGCGTGCGCGCGAGTACGGAAGATACGCCGCGCGCAGCGGATTCGCTCGCCGCAATGAGCGGCCTGCCCCTGGCGAGATGGGCCGCGAGAAGCCCGGCGAACAAATCGCCGGCCCCATTCGGCCGGATCGGCAGCCGGACCGTTGCGATGCGATGGATAACGTCCGATTCGCAAACCACAGTTTCGATGCAATCCCGCGGCGTATCCGCGAGCGCGCAGCCGGTGACGACAACGCGGCCCGGGCCGCGCGCGGAAATCAGCGCCGCGGCCCGCCTCAGAGCGTAAATGTCCCGCGCCGGCGCGCCCGCCAAAATCTCGAGCTCGAACTGATTGGGTGTCAAAATGGCGGCGGCCGGGACGAGGCGGTCGCGGATGAGATCGACGAGACCCGGCGCGACGAAGACGCCCGGCTCGTCGTCGCCGATCACCGGATCGCAGAGATAGGCAAGCTGCGGATTGCGCGCTTTTGCGCGATCGACGAAATCCCCGACGACGGCGCCGATTTCGGCCGAGCCAAGATAGCCGGTGAGCAGGATCGAAGAGGCCTCGATCAAGCCGCGCTCCGCGACGCCAAGAAGCAGGTCGGCGACAAGGGGCGCGTCGAGCACGCGTCCGCGCAGCGTCGGGTAGCGCGGATGGTTGGAGAGCAGCGTCGTCGGCACGGCGGCGACGGCGACGCCAAGCGCCTGCATGGGAAAGAGCGCGGCGTTGTGGCCGACCGAGCCGTGAACGACCTGGCTCTGGATTGAAATAATCCGCGGCCCCTTGCCTAGCGCTGGGGGAGGTTCACGCTGGCGGTCGTCATAAGGCAATGAAAGCCCCTCTCGGACTTTATTTCGGCGAAGGGGAGCATAGCCGCAGCCAGGCGGCAAGGCGCGGCCCGTCGTCGCCGCGCATTTTTCGCCTGGAGCCAGGGAATAAACGGCGCCCCTCTCCGGTTCTCTCATCGCGAAGCGTTTTTCGCGGAGAATCGAAATGACTCATGATCAATCCGAATCGGGCGGCCTCAGCCGCCGCGGCGCGCTCGAATGCATGCTTTGGGCGGGCTCCGCCGTCGCCTGGACCGTCTCGGGCGGCGTGCCAAATTCGATGAGCCTCGCCAAAGCGGCGACGCTCGCGGAGCAAAAACCCTTCAGCTTCCTGCAGCTTAGCGACAGCCATGTCGGCTTCGACAAGCCGGCCAATCCCGACGCGCTCGGCACGCTGCGCGAGGCGGTCGCACGCATCAAATCCCTGCCGACGCAGCCGTCCTTTTTCATCCACACCGGCGACATCACGCATCTTTCCAAGGATTCGCAATTCGACGACGCCGATCAGGTCCTGAAAGAACTCAACGCGCCGATCTTCTATGTTCCGGGCGAGCATGACATCGTCGACGAAGAGCCGGGCAAGGCCTATCTCGCCCGCTATGGCAAGGGAACCAAGGGAGCCGGCTGGCGCTCCTTCGACGAAAACGGCGTCCATTTCATCGGCTGCGTCAATGTCGTCGACCTCAAGGCCGGCGGCCTCGGCAATCTCGGCGAGGCGCAGCTCGCCTGGCTCGCCGACGACCTTCGCGGATTGTCGTCATCGACGCCAATTGTCGTCTTCGCGCATATTCCGCTCTGGACCGTCTATCCGGAGTGGGGTTGGGGCACGCAGGATAGCGCGCAGGCGCTGGAGCTATTGAAACGGTTCGGCTCGGTGACGGTGCTGAACGGCCATATTCATCAGGTGATGCAAAAGGTGGAGGGCGCCGTCACGTTCCACACCGCCCGCTCGACCGCCTTCCCGCAGCCGGCGCCCGGGACAGCGCCCTCGCCCGGACCGATGAAGACGGCGCCCGGCGCGCTGCGAACCTATCTCGGCGTCACCGACGTCAACTTCATTCGCGGCGGCGAGCCGCTCGCGATCACCGACAGCACGCTGGCGAGCTGAGGGAGCGGAGCATGCTGCGAACCGTCTTGACCGCGAAGCGCCAAAGCCTTTTCTCGTTTCTTCTTGCGGCGGCGCTCGTCAGCCCGCTCCCGGCGGGCGCCGCCGCCGTGAGCGTAAAGATCGACAATTTCACCTTCAATCCGCCAGAACTGACAATCGCCCCCGGCGATACGGTGACCTGGACCAATGGCGACGATATTCCCCATACCGTCGTCGGCGTCGACAAATCCTTCAAATCCAAGCCCCTCGATTCCGACGACAAATTCCGCTTCACTTTCAAGGAGCCGGGCCAATATGAGTATTTCTGTTCGATTCATCCGCATATGACCGGCAAAATCATCGTGAAGGCGCCCTGATGAAGGGCGTCGCCTTGAGGTCGCGAGGAGTCTGCCGGTGACGACGACGCTCGCCAAGGCGCGCTTCTCGCAGCTCGTGCTGCCGCGGCTGGACGAGGGCTATCGGCTGGCGCGCTGGCTGACAGGAAGCGCGACCGACGCCGAGGACGTTCTTCAGGACGCTAGTCTGCGCGCTTACCGCGCGATCGAGAGCTTTGCGGAGGGCAATGCGCGCGCCTGGTTCCTGACCATCGTGCGCAACGCCTGCTATTCCTGGCTCGAAAAACGGCGGCCGGGCGTCACGCTGTCGAGCGAAGCGTTAGATGCTTCCGACGCAGCGACGCTGGAACAGGGGGGCGCATTCGCGCCCGCCTTCGAGACGCCGGAAAGCCTGCTTCTCGCCAAGGACGAGGCCGCGCGCCTGGCGCGCGCCGTCGACGCTCTTCCCGTAGCCCTGAAGGAGGCGCTGGTGCTGCGCGAATATCATGGATTGAGCTATCGCGAGATCGCCGAAGTCAGCGGCGCGCCGATCGGCACGGTGATGTCGCGTCTCGCGCGGGCAAGACAACAGCTCCTCAAGGGGCTAGAGGCGCAAAATTGATGACGGACGAGGACATTTTGCTGCTGAACGCCTATCGCGACGGCGAATTATCGCCGGGCGAGGCGCTGGCCATGGAGCGGCGGCTCGCTGAGAATCCCGAGCTCCGGGCGCAGGCTCAACGGCTGGAGGCTCTGTCCGGCGCTTTGCGCGGGGCTCTCGCCGGCGCGCCCGTTCCAAGTGGGCTGCGCGGCCGGATCATTCAGAAGATTGGCTTTCGCGACGGCGCGCCGGGCGGCCGGCTGACCCGTTTTCTGTCGCCGCTCGCGGCGACTTTGCTGGTCGGGCTGGCGGGCGGCGTCCTGCTCGGCAGCGGAACGACTTTTCTGGCGATGAACCGCCCCGGCGCCGAGACGTCCGGCGAGATTCTTTCGGCCCATCTGCGCGCGATGATGGCGCCGCAGCCGTTCGACGTCGCTTCGTCAAATCGGCATGTCGTGAAACCGTGGTTCAACGGCAAGACGACGATCGCGCCCGACTCAGTCGATCTTGGCGAACGCGGCTTTCCGCTGGCCGGCGGCCGCGTCGACGTGATCGACGGCAGGCCGGCGCCGACGCTGGTCTACCGGCGCGGTCCCCATGTCATCAGCGTCACCGCGCTGCCGCGCAGCGAGCTGGCGTCCTTGCCGGAAAGAGAAAGCCGCGCAGGCTTTTCGTTTGAGCGATGGGCCGCGGGCGACCTCGCCTATGTCGCCGTGTCGGATATCGCCCCGGCCGATCTACGGACATTTGTCGACGCCTTCCGCGCGGAAGCCGCGCCGCCGGCAAAGGCCGGAAATTAAGCCTGCGTCGGCGGGAGGAGAGATGGCTCGTGGGATGTGGTTCAGCCCGGCGATCACCCGCCTGCAGGACAGGCGCTACCGCTTCGGAAGGTCATGGAGCCTCAGCAGCGGCAACACGATATCGTCGACGATCTCAGCGATGGTCGAAGCCGGAACTGGCGCGAGCGTCATGAACGCCTCGTGCCTGAGGAGATCAGCCGGCAAGGATATAAGGCGCGGCGTGAGACCCTGGCCGCTCAATTCGCCGCGCGCCACGGCGCGCTCAATGATTTTCTCCAGCAGCTTGCCTTCGGCGCCCAATATGGACTGCCGCAGAGAGGACGGCGTGGCCTTGGTCTCCCGGTAGAGATCCGACATATCCCGCGCGATGATGCCCGCGATAAGAGCCCCACGTTCCATCGACTGCTGAAGGACTGAGATCATCTCGTCGCGCAGCCGTCCAAGGTCGGGCGCCACGACAGGGTGTTCCGCGACGTGGTGGCCGATCGCGGCGATCGCCAGCTCAGCGCGGCTCGACCACCGCCGGTAGATTACCGGCCGGCTCGTGTGGGAACGGTCCGCCACAGCGTCCATGGTGAAGTTGCTGTAGCCGCCCTCCGTCAGTTGCTCCCACGCGACCTGGAGCAGGGCCTTTTCGAGCGCCATCCCGCGACGGCGCGACAGCTTGGGACGCTTAGTTTGGTCGGTCATCGGATTCAGAAAAAAGCCAGAGGATGCTTCCCGTGATCGGCCAACCACAGGTCCCCTGGCGGGTCAGCATGGCCCCGCATTTCGTGATCTTCGATCCTTCGTCTTCAGGAAGAGTGGATCGAGTCCCTCGCAGACCATCGATCCGATATGGCTGGCTCAATTTCCTGCGTCAACTATAGTCAGGCAAGGCGAGCGCGCTGTGGATCTGGCGTGAGTCGGCTTTCCGGACGACATTGCCGACCGGCGTCTCCGCCATCCGCCGGAACATCGCATTGCGGGCGTCGAGCTCCTCCTGAGTGTCGGGAATCATGATGTGCTTGCCTTCTTCGACCAAGGCCTGGTTCATCTCGACAAAGGGCCGCGCCAATTTCTCATACGCCTCAAAGGCAGACGTGTAGTTCGGCTGGGTTGCGAGCTCGCCGGCCAGGATGTAGGCGCCGACAAGCGCCATGCTCGAGCCCTGCCCCGACAAGAAAGAGGTGGCGTGCGCGGCGTCCCCGGCGAGCGCGATGCGTCCCCTCGACCAAATCGGCATGTGGATCTGGCTGACGGCGTCGAAGAACAAATCCTCGGCCTTCCGCATGTCCTCGACCAGTTGGGGCACGATCCACCCGTTGACGCCTTCGAACATGCTGGCGGTCAGCTTCCGCTTGTCCTCATCGGCGATACGCTTTCGGAATGGCGAGGTGGGATGTCTGAAAATCAGGAACGCGTGGGCCGGGCCGCCATCGTTCCCTGCATAGACGACCGCATTCTTCCCCGGCAGCGTATAGGCCAGGGCGCTGCGGTCGAGACCGAAAATGTTTGGGATCGTGAACCCGGCGAAGCAGAATCCGATGTATTTTTCGAACTGCGACTCGTCGCCGAAGATCAGGGACCGGGTGTTCGAATGCAGCCCGTCCGCGCCGATGACGATGTCGTAGGTCCCTGTGTCTCCGCTGGCAAATGTCACGGCGACGCCATCCGCATGCTCGTCCAGCGCCGCGATGGAATCGTTGAACTTGTAGTTCGCCTTGTCCTTCGTGGCGGCATACAGGATCGTCGCGATGTCGCCCCGGCGGATTTCGACGTCCCTGCCCCTGACGCCTCCTGTGACGGCTTCCGGATCCATCTTCGCGATCACCGCGCCGCGCTCGTCCACGAAGGCGATGCTCTGGGAGTCGACATGCGCCGCGCGCATCTGCGGGTAGAGGCCCATTCGCTCGACGGCGTCGAGCGCCGTCCCGCGGATATCGATCGGATAGCCGCCGCCCCGCAACGAAGACGCCTTCTCCACGACCGTTGTGTTGATTCCGTAGCGGGTCAGCCAGAAGGCCAAAGCAGGTCCCGCAATGCTGGCGCCCGATATCAGGACGTTTTTGACTGCTCGCTCGCCCATAGCCTGCGTCCTTAAATCGTATTGCTGGTGCGCGCCTCTGACCGCCCATTTGCAACCGTTTCGCGGCTGCTCTGCATAAGAAGTGGGGATGGGGCCAAGGCGCTGACTTGCTGCAAATAAGGTTCAAAGTCCTTACGGCCCGCGTCGGATTCTGTCAATAAGATACATAATAGTTTCTTATTTGACTCGCTGCAGGCGGAAGCTTGTGGCCCGCGGAGACGCGTTTCCGGCGATGCTCATATTTTCCTCGGAGTTCGCCGCAAAAGCGGCGTCTCCAGCCTGCCAAAATGACCGTCAGCGATGGTGAAGTCCGTCGCCGTCAGTAGTCTGGCCCTCGCGCCGATTGCGATACGGCGCAACATTCGCGGATTGAACGACGCTGTTTCAAGCGATCGCAGCTCGGCTTCCGAATGGATTACGGAAAGCGCCGCCGGCGACCTGCTGGGCGTCAGTCGCGCGATATGGACAGCCCCGCGAGAAGCGGCGCGTACGCGGCGAGCCTGCGGGATACGAACTCCGTGAAAATCCGCACGCGCTCCGTCTTGCGTGTTTCCCCCTGTGTGAGAAGCCAAACCGTTCCGTACATGTGCAGGTCGGCGCGCGGCGCCCTTACCAGCAGGGGGTCGGCATCGCCAATGAAGCACGGCAGTGTCGTCATCCCGATCCCTTGCCGTACAGCAACGATCTGCGCCTCGGCGTCCGTCGTCCTGAATGGGACCCCCGTGGCGCCAACCTCACCCTCGCTGGCCCAATCCGGAATTCCATGAATGCTTATGACGATCCACCGGATGGGATCAGGCGCGCCCGCGCGCCACGCGGCCAGTCGATCGCGAGATATGTAGACGCCGCCGAACAGCTCCGGTCCCTTCAAGCCGTGAAGGTTGAGCGGCAGGGTTTTGCGGTCGTAGACGACGCGGAGCGCGACGTCGGCCTCTCGGTTGGTCAGATTCGCCAGCTCGCCGGACGACAGGATTTCCATCTCGATGTCCGGATGCAGGCGCGTGAAATCGGCGAAATCCGGCATGAGCAGGTGTGTCGCGAGAGGCGGCGCCAGCGTCACCCGCAAAAGCCCGCGCACGCTCTGGTCGCGCCCGAAGACGCGCGTCTCCAGCTGGTGCGACGACGCTTCCATCTGGTTCGCGAGCTCGAGGACCTCCTCGCCCGCAGCCGTCAGGCGGTAGCCCGAAGGCAGCTTTTCGAACATCTGCGCCCCGAGGCGTTCCTCGAGCTGGGCGATGCGTCGCAGTACGGTTGAATGATTCACCCCGAGGCGCCCGGCGGCGGCCCGCACCGAGCCTCCGCGTGCGACGGCAAGAAAGTAGCGAACGTCGTCCCAGTCGATCATGGCGCAATCCCGCGCCGCGCGGCGCCCCTTCCAAAGTGCGCGTCCAACACTCGAACAGCATCTCGTGAGTGGCTGGCGCAGGGCGGTTATCATAGCATACGCCGACGAGCGCGGCCCAGTTCCGAACGGCGGGCGCCGATCGTCGCGGCTGGCGTCGGTCGTCCAGCCGGATCGATTTCGCACCACCAATGTGCGCGTTTCCGCACTCAAACCCTGACCCCGGCAGACTTATTTCCAGGCTCTCGGGTTCTTCCCGAACGACCAAAGGCAGAGCCTGAAAGGAAAAGTTATGGGAAAGCTAGACGGTAAGGTTGCAGTCATTACAGGTGGATCGAGCGGCATGGCGCTGGCGAGCGCTAAGCGGTTCGTGGAAGAAGGCGCCTATGTCTTCATCACGGGCCGAAGGCAGGAGGCGCTCGACGAGGCCGTCAAGCTGATTGGCCGGAACGTGACGGGCGTGCGCGGCGACGCGGCCAATCTCGATGACCTCGACCGTCTGTTCGACACGGTCAAGCGGGAAAAGGGCAAGATCGACGTCCTGTATGCGAGCGCCGGCACGGGCGAAGCCGTCCCACTGGGCGAGATCACCGAGCAGCATTTCGATGCGACCTTCGGCCTGAACACGCGCGGCACGCTGTTTACGGTTCAGAAGGCGCTGCCGCTGTTCAACGATGGCGGATCGATCTTCATGACCGGGTCAGTTGCTTCGGTGAAAGGTTTTCCTGGTTACGGCGTATATGCGGCGAGCAAGGCGGCGTTGCGCTCATTCGCACGCACCTGGCTCAACGAACTGAAGGGGCGGAATATCCGCGTGAACGTGCTGAGCCCGGGGCCGATCGCCACACCGATGCAGGACCAGGTTCTCACCGAGGAGGCGAAGCGGATGTTCGAATCCCTGATCCCGCGGGGAAAGATGGGTCGTCCTGAGGAAATTGCGGCGGTCGCGCTGTTTCTTGCTTCAGACGATTCGAGCTTTGTGAATGGGGTGGAGTTGTCTGTCGACGGCGGCTTCTCGGCTATCTGAAATCTCGCCGGATCGCGGGAAGCGGCTGATCGTCCGGCCGCGCGGAAGTCGTTCACGGCAGGACGTCCACGCATCAATTCGGGAATTCGGACCGATGACGCGCAATCGCTTGGGTTGGCGGTCCGAATATCTCGCGAAGGTCGCCATGCAGCAAAACGGATATTCCCGCGCCGTTGAAGGCCGAGGAATCAATATCAACACGGATCGGAGAAGCGTTATGAGCTATGCGATTGTAGGATTTGGTGCGGTAGGCTAGGCCCTCGCCCACGCCTTTGCCCGTAAAAACATCGACGTCACCGTCGCCAGCCGCCGAGCGCCCGAGGCGCTGGCGCCGCAAGCTCGGGCGATTGGACCCACGGTCGTCGCCAAGTCGCTGCGGGATGCACTCGATGCCGACACCATCATCTTGGCGGTCCCGTTCGGGGAGAATCGCAGCGCCGATTTTGGCCGGCGATATCCTACCCTCAGACAGGCTCGATATTGTGGAAGTCGATTGCTACAAACACGCGGTCGCGCACCGGTCTATTGTCCGGTCCAATCGAATAGACGGGCCGCTTGGTCGGAAAGATGAAGCCACCGAACTCCTTTGGCTCGGTTGCATAGTTGGCGCTAGCCGTTCCGCCCATGACCTCGACGCTGTAGTCGTGGCGCTGCAGAATGCCCGCGGCATTGAAATAGAATGTCTGATCCGTGGAATGGCTCTCGATATCGGTCGGAAACGTCACTTTGAGGCGGCGCCATGTTTCGCCGTCTTCCGACCAAGGCTCCACTTCCTCGGTCTGGAAGCCCGGGAGCTTGAAGAGAAACGGCGTCGTCAGATAGGTCCACATCGCATAGCCGGAATAGATGAGGTGATGGGCGTCCCAACGCGTCGTCACACTATGCCCCTCGAAGGCGGCGCGCGGCGCTTCCCGTTGCTCGATCAATTCGCCGCCGTCCGTCACGATCGCCGTGCGGCCGGCCTCGAAAAGGCTGTGGCGGCCAGCCTCGACAAAGGGCGTGTACTCGATGTGCTGTCGATGAGGGTCAGCCGTGACGCGCGCATCGGCAAAGACGTCCGGCCATCCCTTGAGGGGCCATATCCCGCCGCCGATCGTGACATGCGCGTACAGCGTCTTGAGATGCTGCCAACGCTCCCACCCACCATGCGCTGCGATAGCAAGTTCCAGTAGATCGCTCATTCTCCGCGTCTCCGATCGCGCCGACTCCGCGGCATAAAGTTTAATTTTGCAACCTATCGACAATTACACTCGCTTAGTTTAATTTCGCAACCGATATTCGCGGCGACGTAGGAGAAATAATTGAAGGGCAAGCGAACCGATGTTGGGAAGTCCGGTTGCGGCATCGCGCGCGCCCTCCAAGTCGTCGGCGATTGGTGGTCGCTTCTCATCGTCCGCGACGCCTTTAGTGGCCGCCGGCGGTTTTCCGAGTTTCAGAAGAATCTCGGCCTGGCGAAGAACATCCTGTCGGTGCGTCTCAGAAAGCTGGTCGAGGAAGGCATATTCACGGTCCAGCCGGACCCGGACTCGGCGCTGAGCCATCTCTACGTTCTCACGCCCAAGGGACAGCAACTCGGGGTGATCCTGGTCGCCCTTTGGCAGTGGGGCGAAGAAAACTGCTTCGCGCCCGGCGAGCTGAAATACAGGATGGTCGACACTCTGAACCGGCAACCGCTCACCAAGCTCCAGCTTGCGGCGCAGGACGGACGGATTCTTGGTCTCCAGGATTTTCGTGTGAAGGCGAGACATGAGTGAAGTGACCAGTGAACGAATCGTTCTTGCAGCAAGGCCGCAAGGGACTCCCCGCCCGACAGACTTTCGGCTGGAACGGCTGCCGCTGCCTGCGATCCGGGACGGCGAGGTCCTGCTGCAGACCCACTACCTCTCGCTCGACCCCTATATGCGCGGCAGGATGGACGATCGGAAGTCCTACTCGCCGCCGACGCCCGTTGGCGGCGTCATGGAAGGCGAGATCGTCGCACGCGTCGTGCAATCCCGGCGTCCCGACTTTCAGGTCGGCGAGAATGTCGCCGGGCGTCTGGGTTGGGTCACCCACAGCATTTCCGATGGCGCCGGACTGACCAAGCTCGACGGACGATTCCAGCCGATCACGACGGCGCTCGGCGTCCTCGGGATGCCCGGCCTTACCGCCTTTGCCGGCCTGTTGGAGATCGGCAAGCCTCGGCCGGGCGAGACCGTTGTCGTGGCTGCGGCGACCGGCCCGGTGGGCTCCCTGGTGGGGCAGATCGCCAGGATCAAGGGCGCGCGGGCTGTCGGCGTCGCCGGCGGTCCGGACAAATGCGCCTATGCCCTGGACACGCTTGGTTTCGATGCCGCGATCGACCATCGATCGCCGACCTTCGCGGACGATCTGGCCGCTGCGTGCCCACGCGGGATCGACATCTATTTCGAGCTTGTGGGCGGCGCGGTCTGGCAGGCTGTCCTACCGCTCCTGAACGAGTTCGCCCGCGTCCCCCTTTGCGGTCTTGTCGCCGAATATAATGCGCCAGGGACCGGGGTGGACCGCCTTCCCGCAACGATGCGCACGGCGCTTTCGCGAAGCCTGACCCTCCGAGGCTTCATTGTTCGCGAGTTCTGGGATCAGCGTCCTGCCTTTCTCGATGAGGTCGGCGCCTGGATCAACGACGGCCGCGTTCGCTTCCGAGAGGATATCGTTCAAGGCCTCGCCAACGCGCCGGCAGCGTTCATCGGAATGCTGGAGGGAAAGAATTTCGGCAAGCTGATCGTCGCCGTGGATGATACCGGGCGCTGAACCGCGCCGGCATCCCAATTGTAGCGCTCATGGTAGAGGGTTGCCTGCCGGAGTGTGCTTCTGGGTTAGAATCACGATCTCGCAACGCTGTCGGAAATCAAGCTGCTTGATTACGTCGCCGTTGTCGCTCTGTCGCCACTGCTTCGCGGCATGATCGTGACGGTACCCCGACCTATGCTGGGCTGCGTTGGCTTAACGCAGCCCAACCTTCTTGATCACCGTCAAGAGACGCCGTAGCGCGGCGCCGGCACGTTATGCGACAGGTTGGGCGCCAGCGCTGTACGGGCGGCATCGAAGGCGCTCCAGTCGGCCGCATTGGGCAACGACGGGATGGTGACAAGTTCCCCTTGGTCGAAGCCGGCGAGCGAGGCGTCCACCATGTCGCCCGCATCCATCACCATCGACGGCGGGAAATCGTCGATAGAACGGCCGCTTCGCTCGAAAATCTCGGTTCGGGTCAGACCAGGCAGGACGGCCTGAACCTTGACGCCCTTGCCGGCGACTTCCGTATTGATCGCCTGCGTCAGGTTGAGGACGAAAGCTTTGGTGCCGCTGTAAACCCCATGGAAGCGTTCAGCTAGCAGCGCGGTGACGGACGCGATGTTGATGATGCCACCCCTGCCCCGCTTGGCGAACGTCTGAGCGGCAGCAACGCAAAGGCGGTTTACGGCGACGACGTTGAGTTCAATCATTGTGTCGAGATAGTCAATGTCGCCCTCAAGTATGGTGGTTCTGGAGGAGATACCGGCATTGTTCACGAGGAGCGTGATCGCGTCGTCTTCTCGCAGACGTTTTTCGACTTTGCGTACCTCGCCCCTATTCGTCAGATCAGCCTGCAGCGCCTCAGCCTTGATGCCATAAGTGGCGGCGAGCTTCTCAGCCAAGGTATTCAGGCGGGCAGCATCGCGGGCGACCAACAGCAGATCATAGCCACGCTTTGCAAGGCGATCGGCATAAGTAGCTCCGATGCCTGACGAGGCGCCGGTGACAAGAGCAGTACCTAGAGACGAACGTGACATCGGTAATCCTTCTCGGTGTTACGAGCTTTAATGGAAGCGATGTGCTAATTATTGAGAAATAACTCCCGTTGTTGCATTATCGCTTTGTGTAGCCCTTCGTTATTTATGCCCGCCAGCAGTTCCCTCGCGGCGAGAGAGGGATAGCCTGTTTGATCAAGGAAATGATGTTGTCTCAGCCTTCGATCGGCTGCTTCAGAACGGTTGCCTCCAGGGTTGCGTCTTCTGCGAGCATTGCAAACCATGGTGGTGGCCCAGCCGTTGGCGGCACGATCGGTGCAGCATTGTTGAGTTCATCGCTGTTTTCCTAAATCCGATGAATTTGCAGGTTCGATCAAATGATGAGAGCGGTTGGCGATCGGTAAGCCGACGATTCCCCGCCGCGGGACGTGCGCGACGCCGAGTTGGAAGGCGCGCATCCGCGTTGGCGGCGCTATACCGATCGAGCGCTCCAGCACCACAGAACCCGCTTTGAGGGGTCGAAATAAAGGCGACGAGGGCATTTCTTTTGGGTCTCTAGAAACTGGCCATACGGTTTAATTTTACAACCCTTGGACAGACTAGGACATTAGGTTTAACTTTGCAACCTATTTTGGCGGAGCGGGGCGGCGAGGAAACGAAAAAGAACTGATCTCAGCACCGCAGATTGCGGCGTTGCCCGAGCATTATCCGCGATCGGAAGCTGGTGGTCTCTTTTGAACCTTCGGGATGTCTTCAAGGACAAGCGTCGGTTCAATCAGCTCCAGAAGAGCCTCGGGTTGGCAAAGAACATCCATTCCAGTCGGCTGAAGAAACTCATCGACGAAGGTGTCCTGGAGGTCAGCGCGGAAGACGACAATCCACGCGGAAATATTATACTCTAAACCGAAAGGCGACGCCCTGTGCGTTGTTCTTGTTGCGTGTGGCCGCGGGGCGAGGGCTATTCCCACTCGATCGTGCCAGGCGGCTTTGACGTTATGTCGTAGACAACCCTGTTGACGCCTTTGACTTCGTTGACGATCCGTGTCGCGGCCCGACCGAGAAATCCCATGCCGAAGGGGTAGAAATCGGCCGTCATGCCATCGACCGAGGTGACCGCCCGCAGGGCGCAGACGAATTCATAGGTGCGACCGTCGCCCATCACGCCGACCGTCTGCACGGGCAGCAGCACGGCGAAGGCCTGCCAGATCTCGTCATATAATCCGGCCTTGCGGATTTCATCGAGATAGATGGCGTCGGCCTGGCGCAAGATTTCGAGCTTTTCCGGCGTGATTCCGCCTGGGCAGCGGATCGCCAGCCCCGGCCCCGGGAAGGGATGGCGCCCGACAAAGGCTTCCGGCAGACCGAGCTCGCGGCCAAGCGCGCGCACTTCATCCTTGAACAGCTCGCGCAGCGGCTCGACCAGCTTCATATTCATGCGTTCGGGCAAGCCGCCGACATTGTGATGCGACTTGATGGTGACCGAAGGTCCGCCGCTGAACGAGACGCTTTCGATCACATCCGGGTAGAGCGTTCCCTGCGCCAAAAATTCCGGGGCGCCGCGGCCGTCGGCGGCGATCTTTTTCGCCTCCGCCTCGAAAGCGGTGATGAAAAGACGCCCGATGATCTTGCGCTTTTCCTCCGGATCGCGGACGCCGGTCAGGGCCCCGAGAAACAGCGCCTTCGCCTCGACGTGATGCAGCGGAATATTGTAATGGCCGCGAAACAGGGTCACGACCTCTTCGGCCTCGCCCTGCCGCAGCAGGCCGTGATCGACGAAGACGCAAGTCAGCCGTTCGCCGATCGCCTCGAAAATGAGCAACGCCGCCACCGCCGAATCGACGCCGCCGGAAAGGCCGCACAGCACGCGCCCCGAGCCGACTTGCGCGCGGATCGCGGCGATCGCCTCCTGCCGGAAGGCGCCCATGGTCCAATCGGCGCTGAGCCCGGCGACCTTATGCACGAAATTGGAAATGAGTTTTGCGCCGTCGGGCGTGTGGGCGACTTCGAGATGGAACTGCACGCCGAAAAATCTCCGCGCCTCGTCGGCGATGGCGGCAAGCGGCGCGCTCGGCGAGGTCGCGATGGGGACAAAGCCTTCCGGCAGCTCGCTGACTGCATCGCCATGGCTCATCCAGACCGGATAGCTTTTGCCGCGCCCCCAGACGCCGTCGAACAGGGCGCTTTCGCGCAAAATCTCGACTTCGGCGCGGCCGAATTCGCGGCTGTGACTATGTCCGGCGATAACCGTGCCGCCAAGCTGCTCGGCCATGACCTGCTCGCCGTAGCAGATGCCAAGAATGGGCACACCGGACTCGAATAGAGTTTTGGGCGCGCGCGGCGAATCTGGCTCCAATACGGATCGGGGGCCGCCCGAGAGGATAACAGCCTTGGGGTTCAGCGCATTGAAGGCCTTTTCGGCCGCCTGAAACGGCGCAATCTCGCAATAGACGCCGGCCTCGCGCACGCGGCGCGCGATCAGCTGGGTGACCTGCGATCCGAAATCGACGATCAGGACCTTGTCATGGCGTCTGACGATCGTCTCATAGAGCTTGTCCTCAGCCATGCGGCGACCTCTTGCGGCAAAAAGCTCGATTAGGCGATCAGGCGTTGGGGCGCAAGCGCGCGCGGCGTAGTGCGTGATGAAACCATACCGCTGGGCGCCGGTTGAAGCGCGATCAAGGGGACCCATGGCCGCGCCAAAAACACAAAACACTGCGATTGTCTGGTTCCGCGACGATTTGCGGCTGGCCGACAATGAGGCGCTGGCGGCGGCCCTTTCGACCGGCGGTCCGCTTCTCTGCGTCTATATTCTGGAAGATGGGACGGCCGGCTTTCGTCCCCTGGGGGGCGCCGCGCGCTGGTGGCTGCATCATTCGCTGCAGGCGCTCGGACAGGACATCGCGGCGAAAGGCGGCCGGCTGGATCTTTTTTGCGGCGAGGCGCGAAGAATCCTGCCCGCGCTGGCCGAGGCGGCCGGGGCGCGCATCATTTGCTGGACGCGCCGATACGGCGGTCCGGAAATGGCGGTCGACGCGGCATTGAA
The DNA here is from genome assembly GCF_000021745.1 of Methylocella silvestris BL2. NCBI lineage: Bacteria > Pseudomonadati > Pseudomonadota > Alphaproteobacteria > Hyphomicrobiales > Beijerinckiaceae > Methylocella > Methylocella silvestris. The sequence goes on along the minus strand of NC_011666.1, from coordinate 415,676 downwards.
GGCGCAGTTCAAAACCTCCGGCGTCGAGGCGAAGAGCTTTAATGGGCATCTGCTGCACGAGCCCTGGGACATTACGCGCGGCGACGGCCATGGTTTTGCGGTTTATACGCCCTATTGGCGAGCGGCGAGCGCGGCGGCGCAAGTCGGCGAGCCGCTCCCCGCGCCGGACCGTCTTCCGGCCGCGCCCATTCCGCGCGGGGCGCTGCGAACAACGAGCATTGAAGCGCTTGCCCTGTTGCCGGAAAAGCCCGATTGGGCCGGCGGCTTGCGCGCAGCGTGGAGGCCGGGAGAAAATGGCGCGCAGGAACGGCTTAAGGCTTTTCTGGAGGGCGAGATTGCGTCTTACTCGCTTGAGCGAAATAGGCCCAGTGCGGACGCGGTCTCGCGGCTGTCGCCGCATCTGCGTTTTGGCGAGATCGGCCCGCGCCAGATTTTTGCAGCGGTCCGAACAGCCTGGGACAATGCAGCCCAAAAAGGCGGCGTAAAATTTCTTGCCGAACTCGGATGGCGCGAGTTCAACTACCATCTGTCGTTTTATCATCCCGACGCGGCGCGCCAAAATATCCAGCGCCGCTTTGATAAAATGCCGTGGCGCGAACCGGCGCCGCGAGAGCTCTCCGCCTGGCAGCGCGGCGAGACTGGCTATCCCCTTATCGACGCCGGCATGCGCGAACTCTGGGCCACGGGCTATATGCACAACCGCGTGCGCATGGTTGTGGCCTCTTTCCTCATCAAGCATCTGTTGATCGACTGGCGCATTGGCGAGAACTGGTTCTGGGACACGCTCTGCGACGCCGACCCCGCCAATAATCCGATGAACTGGCAATGGGTCGCGGGATCGGGCGCAGACGCCGCGCCCTATTTCCGGATCTTCAATCCTGTGCTTCAGGGCGAAAAGTTCGACGCGGCCGGCGACTATGTACGCCGCTGGATTCCAGAGCTGGCGAAACTGCCGAATAAATGGATTCACAAACCCTTCGCAGCGCCGCCGGCCCTGTTGCGCGGGGCTGGAGTAGAGCTAGGTAAAAATTACCCGCGGCCCATCGTCGATCTTGCCGAAGGCCGCGCGCGGGCGTTGGCGGCGTTTGAAAAGGTTAAGGGTTGACACAGTTGACGCAATGGCCGCGCGTGGCTCGGCCTCGCCGCCGACAGACAACAGAGTCCGTCGGCGGCTTTCCGTCAGAGCCAGCTAGGCGCGGGCCTTTTTCTTTATCTTTGAGGTTTTTTCATCATCCGGATTGATCGGCGCCGCCGGCATTCCGCCTGCCGGTTGCGGATCCGAAATATACTTAAAGTTGGGCTCCTCGTTCCACGGGCCGCGTGCGTCTTCGCCTTGCGACAGATTGAAGACGAGCTTGACGGTGTCGTCTGGTTGTATGTTGCCAAAGAATGGATCGTCGAGCTTGCCGATGGAATCGAGCGCCTTCATGAACATGTTGGCGTGGGTGATCTCACGGGTGAGAAGGTGAACCAGGGTTTTCTTTGTGCCCTCGTCGTCACATGCGTTGATCAGCGCCTCATAGGTCTGCCGCGCGCCGGCTTCCGCCGAAATATTGGCGCGAAGATCACGCACCACATTGCCGCCCTCCTGAATGTAAGACGCCGTCCAGCAGCTTCCTTGGCTATCTAGAAAATGGGGGCCGCCGCCTTTCAGCTTGAACAAGGGCGCGTCATAGACGTCCGTTTGATCGAGCTTGCTGGTATGTTGCGCGATGAGCTTGCCAACCATTTCGAGATGGCTGAACTCTTCGATCGCAATATCCTGAAGCATGTCGCGAATGCCGGCGTCTTCGACATGAAACGACTGCACCCAATATTGCAGCGCGGCTGTGAGTTCGCCTGTGGCCCCGCCGAATTGCTCAAGGAGGAAGACGCCAAATCGGGCGTCAGGCTTGCCAACGCTAACCGGCTGGATCAGTTCCTTGCGATGAATGAACATACCGTCGTCCTTCGAAGTCGAGAAATGGCTAAAGTAGCCGACCATTGTTGATATTGTGGTCGCAACGTTGAAGGTAACGGAAGGTTGCTGCGGGCAAGGCGAAAAACGCTGGCGTCCCGCAGGCGACCGGGACAGGCGTATATGTCGCGAGGTCGAACGCAGAATGTTCGGTCAAAGATCCGTGCGCGCGCGGCGCGCGAGGCGGCGCATCAGCGGCAACAGAAGCGGATAGGGCAACAAGCGCGCGGCCTTGAACAACAGGGCGAGACGGCGCGGAAAGGCGATTTCAAATCCGCGCTTGTCGAAACCGTCGCAGATGATGGCCGCCGCCTTTTGCGCGCTCATGAGGAAAGGCATGTCGAAATTGGCGTGATCCGTCATCGGCGTTTCCACAAAGCCCGGATTGACGATCTGGATTTTCAGCCCCCGAGGCTCATAGGTCATGCGCAGAACCTCGGCCATATAGATCAACGCCGCTTTGCTCGCGCCATAGGCCATCGAGCCCGGCACGCCGCCGTAGCCCGCAAGCGAGGCGGTGATCGCGATCTGTCCCCCGCCCCGCGCCTCCATCGCGGCAAGCAGCGGCGCGAGGCAATTGATCACGCCGCCGACATTGACCTCAAATGTGCGCCAGACGACCTCTGCGTCGAAGCCTTGGCGCTCGGCCGGGAAATAGACGCCGTGATTGAGAAACGCGAGCGTGATCGGGCCGAGCGCGGCTTCGACCGCCGTAACGATCTCAGCCATGCGCTTGCCGTCGGCGACATCGCCCGGAAAGCTGACGATTCCCCCGTGCTCGGCAGCAACCGCGTCCAGCTCGGCGGCCCGCCGCGCGCTGACGGCGACGGTAAAACCTTGTCCCGCCAACCGAAGCGCGACCGCGCGGCCTATGCCCGAGCTGCCGCCGGTGACAAAAGCGACGTCCTTGCGCTTCACCGCGAGACCGTCACGCAGCGATCTCGATCCGCGGCGGCGCCATACGCGCCAGCTTCACGCAAGCGCGTTCGAGCATATCGGTGAAGGCCGGCGAGAGCAGAAAATTCAACTCCCGCTCGCGCGTGATCGTCACCGGATCGGCCAGCACGAGCTCCTCGTCGCAATAGCCGGGGTGGCACATGATGAGATGACGCCGGCCTGGGGCGCGCAGATAGGCGGCAAAATCGGCGGCGTAATCGCAGCAGGGATCAAATTTCGAGAAGCCGGCAAAGCCTTCATTCGTTGCAAAGCCGCGCGCCGCCGCCTCGCGCGCAAAGCCGGCGGCGAGCCAGGCGACGCCGAGCGCCTTTTTGAGCTCGATCCCGCGCCGCAGGATGCGCGTCGGACGATCGGCGCTGTTGCGCAGCCAGACGCGGCCCTTGAGCCCGCGCAAATCGAGCTCGTCGAACAGCCATTGCCGCACCTGCGGCAGGATCTGCACATGCTGATGCCCATCGACGAAATCCGGAAGGGCGCCGAAATGGTCGAGGAAAGAATCAAGCTGCCGCGCGATTTCGTGGCGGATCTCGCGCTCCGGCAATTGGCCCCGCCGCGCGCCGGCAAGAACGCGCGAAATTTCAGGGAAATGGCCGGAGGAAGCGAATTTCGGCATGAAGCTCAGCGGCGAGCCAAGCGTCAAGTTCAGGTGAAGGCCCACATCGGCGCGGGCGGCGTAGCGCCGCAGCGAGGCGGCGCCCTTTGGCCAGGATGGCCGCGTCGTCATCGCGCTGGTAGCACTGAGCCGGCCGGCCTCGATCGCTTCGATCACGCCTCGATTGACGCCGGCGGAAATGCCGAAATCGTCGGCGCAAAGGCTGATTGCGACGAGCGGACGGCCGGCCCGGGTGAGTGTTCCCCCCACGGCCTCAGCGGCCTGCGTGGCCTCGTCCTGCGCGAGCTTCCTCATGATTTTGTCCTCGCGCGCCTCCGCGCTCGATTTAAAAGCGGATTTTAGGCCCTCGCTTGCGCAATTCAATGCCAAAGCCTAGAGGATGGCGTCGAAAAGCGGAATTCTCGCTTCGGCTTACGCTATCTTCGCTCTCATCGGGCGAAGGATCGAGGCCGCAACAGCGCTTGCCGGTTTTCGCATGACCAGCCATCCGGCCCTAGACGATCACCCGCAAAACGCGCGATAGAGCGACATCGGATCCCGTGAATCGCCGGCTTCGCGTCAAATTCTCGTTTTGACGCATCACGCTGGCGGCGTGCCCCTGCGCGGTCTTGGCGCTTTCTCCGGCTCCGCTGCGACGCCCAAATCGCGGCTTGCCGCAGCGGCGCAAACTTTTGGCGAAACTCCTTGAGACGCGGCGCCCATGAAAGAGACAAGCCGATGATGCGCTCCGAAGGCCTGCTGACGGAAGCGGAGCTTTCCGTCGTCGCGCCCGTCTATAATGAATCGCAAAATCTGCGGCCGCTGCTTGATCGGCTGATTCCTGTGCTCGAATCCTGCGCCCGGTCGTTCGAGATCATTTTCGTCGACGACGGCTCGACCGACGATACCATCGAGGTTCTGCGCAAGGCGCATGATCTCGATCCGCGCATCCGGGCGGTCTCGCTCAGCCGCAATTTCGGCAAGGAGATCGCCATCGCCGCCGGGCTCGACCATATCAGCGGCGGCGCGGCTGTGATCATTGACGCCGATCTGCAGCATCCGCCGGAAATCATCCGCGCCTTCGTCGAGAAATGGCGGGAGGGCTACAAAAACGTCTACGGGCAACGCATCGACCGCGCCGCCGACGCTCCCCTTCGTCGCGTATTGACGCAGCGATTCTACCGGCTGTTCGGCGCCGTCGGCGAAATGCAGCTGCCGGAGGGCGCCGGCGATTTCCGGCTGCTCGACGCCAAGGCGGTGGCCGCGCTCAAAACCATGCGCGAACATGCGCGCTTTTCCAAAGGCCTCTACGCCTGGATCGGCTTCAAATCGATCGGCGTTCCCTTCGAGGTCGCCCCGCGCCTCGCCGGCCACTCCAAATTCAGCTATCGCAAGCTGACGCATTTCGCGCTCGACGGGCTGATGTCGTTCACGACCATGCCGCTCAAGATCTGGACCTATTTCGGATTGGCGACCTCTGTCCTGGCTCTGGCGCTGGCCGCTTTCTATGTGATCCGAACGCTGTTGTTCGGGGTTGACGTTCCGGGCTACGCCTCGCTGATCGTGTCCATCACCTTCTTTGCCGGCATTCAGCTTCTCTCGCTTGGCATCCTCGGCGAATATATCGGGCGCATCTTTGCGGAGGTGAAGCGCCGGCCGCTCTATCTTGTCGAGGAGCGTCTTGGCCTTGACGAACGCGCGGGCGAGGCCTTTCCGCCGCGCCCCGACGTCGCCTGAGCCGCGATGTATAAAAGCCTGCTCTCCGTCGGCGGCTTCACGCTGATGTCGCGCGCCGCAGGCTTTTTGCGCGACATTGTGCTTGGCGCGGTGCTGGGCGCCGGGCTGCTCGCCGACGCTTTCGTCGTCGCGCAGCGGCTGCCCAATCACTTCCGGGCCATTTTCGGCGAAGGCGCATGGAACGCGGCTTTCGTGCCGACCTATTCGCAGGTGCTGCAGGGCGAGGGGCTCGACGGCGCCCGGCGCTTCTCGGGCCAGATTTTCGTGGGTTTGCTTGTCTGCCAGCTCGTGCTGCTGGCGCTTGCGCTTCTGTTCACGCCCGCCTTCGTCGATCTGCTGGCGCCGGGATTTCGCGAGGACCCTGAAAAATTCGACCTGACGGTGACGCTGACGCGGATCACCTTTCCTTATCTTCTGTTCGTGACGTTGGTCACGCTGCAATCAGGCGCGCTCAACGCGCATGGGCTTTTCGCCGCCGCCGCCTTCGCCCCTGTGCTGATGAATCTGTCGATGATCGCCTTTCTTGGCGTCGCCTATCTCTTTCCCGATGCGGGCGTGGCGGCGAGTTGGGGCCTGACGATCTCCGGCGTGTTGCAGCTCACCCTCACCAGCGTCGCCGCCTGGCGCGCCGGCATCCTCGAGCGTTTCGCCTGGCCAAGGATGACCGCCAATGTCAAGCGCTTCCTGACAACGCTCGGCCCCGCGGTGATCGGCTCGGCCGGCGTCCAGATCGCGCTTTTCACCGACACGATCATCGGCTCCATGCTGCCGACGGGGGGCCCGTCCTCGATCTATTACGCCGACCGCATCTATCAGCTGCCCCTCGGCGTCATCGGCATCGCAGCCGGAACCGTGCTGCTGCCGCAGATGAGCCGCCTCCTTGCCGCCGGCAGGCCCGCGGGGGCGCTGCACGCGCAGAACCGGACGATGGCCATCTCGCTGGTGCTGACCGCGCCTTTCTTCGTCGCCTTCATCATGATCCCCGACTTCATCATGAAGGGCATTTTTTTGCGCGGCGCCTTTACGCTCGAAGCCGCCTACGCCTCGGCCGACGTGCTCTCCGCCTATGGATTTGGCCTCATCGCGATCGTGCTGCTGCGCTCGGCGGTGGCCAGTTTTCAGGCGCATGGCGACACCAAGACGCCGATGCTGATTTCGCTGGCCGCGGTCGCGGTCAACATCGGTCTGAAGCTGATCTTGTTCGAACCCTGGGGCGCCGCCGGCCTTGCGACGGCGACCGCCGTCGGCGCCTGGGTCAATCTGCTGCTGCTCGCTTTTTTTGCGATCCGGCGTGGCTCGATGAAACCCGACCTCATCTTGTGGAAGACGGCGGCCTGCGTCTCGACCGCGTCCTGCGCGCTGTCCTTTTTCGCGCTGCTCGCGGCGGCGCCGATCGAGCGGATCGGCGCGAAAATCGGCCATTTCGCCAATGAGACCGAGCTTCTGCTGCTCGGCTTCGGCGGCGCGCTGATCTATGCCGCCGTGCTGCTCGCCGGGCTGCATATCGCCGGCGTCAAGCTGCGGAGATCCTCGCCCCCCGAAGACAAGATTTTCGAGTCGGCGTGAGGTTCGGCCCCGTCCGCCGCCTATTGGAGGCCGATTGATCTAGACGCCATGGCTTCGGCCAGGGGATCGACCAGCGCAGGCCGCGCCTCGATCAGCGGCAGGCCGAGGACGCGCCGGAAACGTTGCAGGGTTTGCAGCGTGTTCGGCTCCATCTCATCCCGCGCGCCGGCAATATATTCGACGACATCAACCGCCTTGACGCGTTCGTCCGTCTCCGGAAGGAGGCCGGCGAGGGCGTCGACCGCGCGATCCCGCTCGAATTCGACGATCACCGATTGCTCATGGATCAATTGCGTCCGCCGCTCCGCGCCAAGCGAGGCGAAGGGCTCGTCGTGATTGAGGACCCGCGCCGAGCGTTCGAGCCGCGAGCGGCGGACCGAACCGCGCGTCCCGGCCAGAACGATCAGCATGCGAATCACCGCCTCGGGAAAGCCGCCGCGGCCGATGTTGAGGAGAATCGCCTGCACCTCGGGCAGAGATTTAAGTTCCGCCGGATCCTTCCGCGTGCGCTGGAAATTATGCGTGCGGCCGACCCATTGCATCAGCGGCGACGCATAAAGCCCGAAAAAAATCAGCTCGTTCCATGCGTCGCGCAGGTCGCGATGAAAATCGATCGCCTGCCCCGCCGACTGCATCCATAACGCCTCCGTGCGGCGAAAAATATTGGCGGCGTCGGCGGGTTTTCGCCCGGCTCTGACCTGCGACGCCAAGGCTGCGACAACAGGCATGGCCGGGTTGCGATCGGCAAAGAGCGCCCGGCGCAATCGCACGGGATTTGCAGCCCTGAGCATGGCCGCGCTTTGCGGCGTCACGAGGGACTGGATCAGCGGGCGCAGACAGAGGTCGTAGAGTTCGCCGCCAAGTTCGGACAGGCGATTGACCGCGGCGAAAGCCATGTCCTCGCGGCGGCGTCCGTCGTCGATCGCTTCGATATCGGCCGTCTTGCGCTCCTCGAAATTAACCCGGAAGCGGGCGCCGATTCCTTCGCCCTCCTGATCGATAATCTGCATTTCGTAAAGGCCGGGCGACAGCGCCTCGATCGTCTTCATGGTCGAGCCGACTTCCGAATGCTCACGCTTGGCGACGGAGGACGAGACGAAAATGCCAAGATGGCCGACCTTTTCGTGGATCATATAGATGATCCGTTGCCCGCGGATCTTGATCTCGTTTTCGTCGGCGTAAGTGTCGGGAATCCAGTTCAGCGCCTGTTGCGGCGGGGTGATGGCGTCGCCATAGCTGGTGAAGACGATGATCGGCGAGCGGATCTGCTTCAAATCGATCTGGCGGCCGTGCTCAATCCGGGCCTCGTTGCGCGCAAGGCGATTGCCCACGAAGAGCTGTTCGACGATCCAGCGGATCTCGGCTTCCGTCATGAAATGATAGCCGCCCCACCAGCGCTCGAATTCGAGGAAGCTGTCGCGATTGGCGTCCACATTGGCGTAGAGATCGTAATATTTGGTCCAGTGATGGCGCGAGGGATTAAGCGCCTCGAAATTGGCGACGAGATAGGCTCCGTCGAACTCGCCATGGCCAAGATCCGACAGGAGGAGCGGCGTTGCAACGCCGCCATTGAGGCCAGCGCGATAGCGCATCGGGTCTTCGCCGACGCGGCCGGACCATGCGGAGATCGGCGCGCCATTGATCACCAGCGGGCCGCTGATGTCGGGGTTTGCCGCGGCAAGAATCGTCGCCGCCCAGCCGCCCTGGCAATTGCCGACGATGATCGGCTTTGGCGATTGCGGATGGCGCCGCGCGATCTCTTTGACGAATTCCGCCTCAGCCCGCATGACGTCGGCGAGCGTCTGCCCCGGCTCTGGATGCGGACGGAAGGCGACGAAATAGACCGGATGGCCGTCGGCCAGCGCGACGCCGACCTGGCTGTCGTGCTTCGAGCCGCCGATCCCGGCGCCATGTCCGGCCCGCGGATCGATGATCATATAGGGCCGCTTCCAGTCGAGAATCTTGACGCCTGGCGGGGGAAGGATCTTGAGCAGCACATAATTGACCGGCCGCTTGAGGCTGCGCCCGTCGACGATCGTCTCATTGTCATAGATGAGAATAGGCGGCGTTCCAGCGGCCTCATGGGCGAAATCGTTGTTGGCGCGCTCGCGCAGCACGTCGATCGTCAACGCCGACCGCTGCGCGGCGTCGATCCAATAATCAAACAATTGCTGCGGCAGTTGAGCCCGCGCCGCATTGGCCGCGGCGGCGAGCGCCTGCGCCTGCTCGAAGGCCGCATGCAACAGCGCGCCGTGGCTGCGGGTGATCCGGCCGGCGTGACGAGTCGCGACGGTAAGCAGCAGATCCATCTGCCGCAACAGGACATTTTCCGCCTCCGCCGCGTTCCTCGCGCGGTCGACGGGACTGAAACTAGGCTCCATGACTTCCCCGCCGATTTTCAATCCGCGCTGGCGGCGCGCGCGCCACCTGGCCGCTCGCCACGCCTGCTGCACGGGACGCGTATTACCGCCGCCGCGTGCAGGCATCGTCCCGACCAAACCTTAAGCGGACCGCGCGGCGTCTATGTGACGCTGTTTGACGTCTCAGTCTCCCGGCGTCACAGCGCCAGCGCGTCCAGCACCCGCGCCCAGCTGCGCGCGCCGTTATGGAAAGAGCTCAGCTCATATTTCTCGTTTGGCGAATGGACGCGATCGTCCTCGAGGCCAAAGCCGATCATCAGCGTATCCATATTGAGGTCGCTCTTGAAACTGCCGACGATCGGGATCGAGCCGGCGAGCACGGCGTCGCGGCCCGCTCCGGTCACGATGTATCGATTGCGCCGGCCGACATGAGAGCCCGGATTCCCTTTGCCAGGTGCTTTGGTTCGACCTCGCCGAGGATCGCGGCCTGAACCACGAAGCCGAGAATTTCGGCCAGGATGACCTTTGCGACGTCGCGCGCGGATGCCCGCTCCCTTAGCACGCCCGCCTGTCGCCAGTTCTCCGCGGCCTCGGTGAGCCGGTCCCGGAAGATCCGATAGAATGTCTGCATGGTCTCGCGCAGCCGCTCGTTGCGCTGCGCCTCGCTCCATCCGAGCAAGGCGATCCGCTTCAGGTCGTATCCGTCGCGCGCGGTGAAGGCCGAAATTGCCTCCGCGATCTTCCCAACGAACTGGTCCGGCGGCAGCTGCGACGCTGATTCCAGTATCGGCTCCAGGCGAAGCCGCAGGCCGCTGAGGGAAGAGGTCACGGCGGCAAAGATCAGATCCTCCTTGCTCGGGTAGTAGGAATAGACGGCGCCGGCAGAAAGTCCCGACGTTCTGATGATGTCGTCCATCGTCGTAGCGTGCAGGCCGCGCCGCTGGAAATTCGTCCAGGCGGCTTCGAGAATCTGCGCTCGGCGTGCGTCGCGCTTGGCGTCTGAAATCTTCGGCATTAGCACCTAATAAAACGAACGACCGTTCTTTACAAGGGCCATCGAACAGTTTTATAAAAGGAACGTTCGTTCGTTTTTTGGAGACGGAGATGATCAAAGTTACCGCGATCGAGACGGGCAAGGCCCGAATGAAGACGGCGCAGAGAACCGGGCGCGAGGATCGCGGCCCGATCGGCCGCAAAATCGATATTTTCCGGGACAAGAACTGGGTCGAGCCGTTGCCGATCCTGTGCTTCCTCGTCGAACACCCCGAGGGCCGGTTTCTGATAGATACCGGCGATACTTGGCGCAACTCGGCGCCGGGATATCTGCCAGGCTGGAATCCGTTTTATCGTCAGGTCTCGATCCGGGTTGCGCCTTCCGAGGAGGTCGGCCCCGCCTTCGCGACATGGGGCTCGACCCGGCGCGCGATCTCGCCGCGGTGATCCTCACCCACTTCCACCACGACCACACCGGCGGCCTCGATCATTTCCCGCACAACCGGATCATCGGACCTCGCGCCAATTACGAAGTGTCGACCGGCCTCCGGGGCAAATTGATGGGCTGCCTGCCGCACCGCTGGCCAGTGTGGTTCAAGCCGGAACTGGTGGCGACGGACGGTCCGCCGATCGGCCCTTTTCCCAATTCGCGGCCGATCACCCGCGACGGCCGGATCGCGCTTGTGCCAACGCCGGGCCATGTCGCGGGGCATTGCTCGGTCGTGGTTCGAGGGGAAGACGTCTCATACTTCATCGCAGGCGACGCCGCCTATTCGCAGGACAATCTCCGGGCGGGGCGCACGGACGGCGTCACAAACGATCCCGCGACGGCGCTCGCGACGCTGCGCAACATATCGGCCTACGCCGCGCAGCAGCCGACCATCGTCCTGCCCGCCCACGACCCGGACGCGGTTCGCCGCCTCAGCGAGCTGGAGGTCTTCAACTGAGGCTACAGGGGCGACTGGCCTGCGTCCCGGCCGTGCAGTCGGGACCCGAAGTGAAGGTCGAATCGCCGTTTCGGCGCGCGCGTTTCGTTCCGGCCTTGGCCCGAGCAGGTCGAACGTCAGGACATGACGCACGGCATGGCGCCTTCACAGCGCTAGGGCGTCCAGCACCCGCGCCCAACTGCGCGCGCCCTTGTGGAACGAGCTCAGCTCATATTTCTCGTTTGGCGAATGGACGCGATCGTCCTCGAGGCCAAAGCCGATCATCAGCGTATCCATATTGAGGTCGCTCTTGAAACTGCCGACGATCGGGATCGAGCCGCCGCAGCCGGCGAGCACAGGCGTCGCGTCCCACTCGGCCTGCAGCGCCCGGCTCGCGCGCGACAGCGATTCCGAACTGAACGGCAGGTTCAGCGCCTTCGATCCGCCGTGGGGGATGAATTCGACGCGGCAATCTTGCGGCAGGCTCTTGCGCACATAGGCGCGAAAGCTCTCGGCGATCTTGGCCGGATCCTGCGCCCCGACCAGCCGGAACGAAAACTTGGCGCTCGCCTGCGCCGGCAACACCGTCTTCGAGCCCTTGCCGGTGTAGCCGCCGATAATGCCGTTGACGTCGCAGCTCGGTCGCGACCAGACCATCTCGAGCACGCTGCGGCCTTTCTCGCCGGCCGGAACCGAGAGGCCGACGGCGCCGAGGAAAGCGGCCTCGTCGAATTTCAGGGCGCGCCACTGTTCGGCGACCTCCTCCGGCAATTCCGCGACGGCGTCATAAAAGCCAGGCAGCGTAATTTTCCCGTCCGCGTCATGCAGTCCGGCGATGACGCGCGCCAGCGCGTGAATGGGATTGACCGCCGCCGAACCGAAAATCCCCGAATGAAGATCGCGGTCTGCGCCGCGGATGATCACTTCCTCCGTGACAAGGCCGCGCAGCATGGTGGTGATCGCGGGCGTGCGCCGATCCCACATGCCGGTGTCGCAGACGAGCGCGAGATCGGCCTCAAGCTCGCCCTTGTTGGCGGCGAGAAAAACCGGCAATGAGGGCGAACCCGTCTCCTCCTCGCCCTCCAGCAGCACCGTGATTTTGCAAGGGAGATCGCCGGTCTCCTTGAAGGCGCGAACAGCCTCGATGAAGGTCATCAGCTGGCCCTTGTCGTCCGCGACGCCGCGGCCGACGATGCGCCGTCCCGTCTCCGCCTCGACGATCTTCGGCTCGAATGGCGGGCTCTCCCAAAGCTCCAGCGGATCAGGCGGCTGGACGTCATAATGGCCGTAAAAGAGCAGATGCGGCACATCCGGCCGGGCCGCCTTGGCGTGGGCGACGACCATCGGATGGCCGGCGGTCGGGCGCACCGAGGCCTCGAAACCGAGCGAAGCCAGTTCATCCGACAAAAACTGCGCCGCGGCCGCGCAATCATCGGCGAAAGCGGGATCGGTCGACACGGATTTGATGGAAACGAGCTTGAACAGCCGCGCCAGCGCGGCTTCAAGATTGGCGTCGATGCGGTCGAGGACGGTTTTCAGCGCGGCCATGAGGCAATCCTTTGATCAAGCGGGCGGCAATCGAGCGCGAGACAGGCGACGGCTACGCCGCCGGTGGTTGATCCAATCCAAGGTCATCGCGTTCCAGCGCCCTCGCGGCCAGCGCCGCGATACGCCGACACAGATTTTGCATCGACGAGGCGCATGTCCCTTCTATAACGGCAAAGGCGATTCTGGATCACCCTGTCGACGGATGGAAAAATGAGGCTGCGCGCCGATTTTTGGGTCTCGGCCTATCTGCGGCGCTGCGCGCATGAGGGCGCCGCGGCTGTGTTGCGGCGGCGCGGCGCGGCCGAAGCTGGAGCGATCTTCGTCAAGATCGACCGCCTCGACGGCGCGGCGGCGCTATTCGGGCCGGCTCCCCAGAGCGAAATGATGGAAGCCAACGATCGCTTGTTCGCGCGTCTGCACGCGGCCGAATGGATCGATCCGGCCGAGGCCGAGCTCAAGCTGGCGCGGCAGATCAAATTCGATCCCGACCTCTGGATCGTCGAGACGGAGGACCGTCTCGGGCGCTCTTTCCTCGATCTCGTTGTCTGACGGGGAATACGAACCGATGCGCCCTCTCATTGTCGCCCTTTCACTTTTCGCCGCGCTGTCCGGCATGACCGCCAGGGCCGAGGATTGCGGCGCGGCGGCGACCCAGGCCGCGATCAATGATTGCGCCAATACAGCATTGAAAAATACCGACGCCGAACTCAATGCAATCTATCGCAGCCTCATTGGCCGCCTCAAAAACAGCGACGATTCGCGGCAATCCCTGATCGCCGCGCAACGCGCCTGGCTGCAGTTCCGCGACGGCGAATGCGCCTTCGCCGCCAGCTCCGTCAAGGACGGCAGCATCTATCCAACAATCGTCGCGAACTGCCGCAACGCCCTTACCGCAGACCGCGTCAAGGCGCTCGGCGTCTATCTGAACTGCGCGGAGGGCGACATGGGATGTCCGGTACCGCCGAAATGAGCGAGACCCACGGAAATATTTGGAGGGGCAATGAGATCGCTCAACCGCCAATTCAACGCCTGCGGCCGGCGTCAGGAGCCGCATGATGGCCAATGAATCCGAACAAAGCTCTGAGACGCATTCCGACGCCGAACCGGGCCCGCCGGATCGGTCTCCGGTGATCCGCGCCATCGCTATGCCGGCCGACACCAATCCCGCCGGCGATATTTTCGGCGGCTGGCTGATGGCGCAGATGGATCTTGCGGCCGGCAACGTCGCGGCGCGGCGCGCGCGCGGGCGCTGCGCAACCGTGACTGTCGAGGGAATGACCTTCTTGAGCCCGGTCTTCGTCGGCGACGAAGTCAGCCTATACGCTTGGCTGGTGAGCGAAGGCCGCACGTCGATGCGCGTCAAGGTGGAGGCGTGGCGGCGCTATCGCGAGGAAGAAGCCGTGAACAAAGTGACCGAAGCCCTGTTCGTCTTCGTCGCCATCGGCAAGGATCGCAAACCGACCCCGCTGCCGCCACGGCTGGCCGCGCCCGAAACGAAGTAAGCGCGAACCTCCCGCTTTGAAAAAAGCGAATGAATCATGCGGCATTTTTTCTCAGCCTCGCTTGGTCTTTGCGGCGAGATCTGCAATTTTAAATGATCTGACGCGGAGATCTCGCAATGGGTTTTGGCAGCCGCCCCCTGGTCACCCCTTCTCTTGTTTTCGCAGTCTTTATTGCGGGCGCGTCGAGCGGCGATGCGCTGGGAGAGCCCTCGCTGAGGGCCGGCCCCCATGACGGCGTTTACGCCGTGGAAATTCATACGCGGACCGGCGGCTGTGATCCGGTCTACCGCTGGACCATCACCGTCTCGGCGGGGCGCGTCAGTTCTCCCGTGGACGGATTCATGCAGGCCTCGGGCAAAATCAACGCGCAAGGCGGCGTCTCGCTGGCGTTCCGGCGCGACAATCAGGTCGCCAATGTCGCCGGCAAGGTCAAAGGCCGGCTCGCGTCAGGCACATGGTCGTCGCCGACCCTGCAATGCGCGGGATTCTGGAGCGCCGTGCGCAGCGGGTGAGCCTGCCGGCGGGCCGCCAGGCGCGAGCGTGACCGTGGACAAGGGGAGAGTTGGCCTAACTATTGCTTCCTATTTCCGGAGAAAATGCAGCCAGCTTTGCCGCAGCGTCAAGCTTTATATGGCAATGATGGACCGCGCGAAGGTAAAAACCAGCGTCTTAGCGCATCCACTAAAGATCAACCTACGGTCACAGTCAATTGTTTGTCATGATTGAAGGCAAGATAGACGACGGCGCGAAGACCCAGGAAAAATAAAGCTTTGCTGGAAGATTGGATAGTTGGCGGTTGCGATTGTAAGTCCAGGGACAGTCTGATAAGTTTAAAGCGCTTTTCGATGAGAATAATTCAGCGCAAGTGGGGGATGCGCGAGGTGTGTCGGGCGCGTATTTTGCGCGCCGGATCGCGGACGGCTGCGCAGGCGCCGCGTTCTCTCACGCGACAGTCCTGCGCTGGCTCAGCCCGTCGAATTTATCTGGCGGAGCTGGCATCCCAAGGAGCTCTCGCAAGTATCCGCACGGAATTCGGCGGTGCGCGATATTTGTAGTCAAGCAAGCTTGTATGATAACGAATTAACCATCTGATCCGGCCGACAGCGAGTTGACATTTATGCTTCAGATCAACAAAAGGGCGCCCCTCGCCGGCCAGGACTCCCAAAAAGTCATCGCGCCGCTGATCGACGCCCTGCAGAATGCAGCGCGCATCATCCGCCGGCAGCTGCCGATCGTCATCGTCATCATGATCTGCAGCGTCGCCCTGGCGATCCTCTATCTCGCCAATACGCCGCCGAAATTCACCGCCGTCGGATCGATGGTGATCGACACGCGCAAGATGCAGGTGTTGTCGGAGAAGCAGACCCTGATGGGCGAAGCGCAGATCGACGCCGCCCAGGTCCAGACGCAGGTCGAGCTCCTGAAGTCCGATAGCGTCGCCCTTGCGGTGATTCGTCAGCTGCATCTGATCGACGATCCCGAGTTCGTTTCGCCCCCCACCGAGTCGAAGGGCGGCCTGTTGAGCTTCCTGTTCCCGCCGAAACCGGTCACGCCGCTGACCGACGCCGAAAAGGAGCAAATCGCCCTCGGCGTTTTCAGGGGCGGGCTGAGCGTCACGCGCGAGGGATTGACCTATGTCATCGACATCGGCTTCACCTCGCTGCAGCCGGCGAAATCGGCGCTGATCGTCAACACGACCGTCGACGCCTTCGTCGCCAATCAGATGGACGCCAAATATGACGCCACGAAGCGGGCCGGGATATGGCTCGCCGAGCGCATCAAGGAGCTCCGCACGCAGGCTTCTGCGGCGGAACATGCGGTCGTCGAGTTCAAGAAGGCGAACAATATCGTCGACACGGGCTCTGGGACAGGCGGCAAGCTGATCAACGATCAGCAATTGTCGGAAGTGAACAGCCAGCTCATTCTCGCCAGCGCCGCGACCGCCGAAGCCCGCGCCCGCCTCGAGCGCATCACCGCGGTCATGTCGCAGGACGTTCCCGACGCCTCCGTGGCCGACGCGCTGAAAAGCGAAGTCATCATCAAGCTGCGCCAGCAATATCTCGACCTCGCGCAGCGCGAGGCGATTTTCTCGCAGCGCTACGGCGCGAACCATCTCGCAACGGTCAATCTGCGCACGCAGATGCAGGAGATTCGCCACAGCATCTCCGACGAAATGCGCAAGATCGCGGAGAGCTACAAGAGCGACTACGAGATCGCGCGCACCCGCGAGCAATCGCTTAAGGATCATCTGTCCGCCGCCGTCACCCAGTCGCAGACCTCGGGGGAAGCCGGCGTCCAGCTCCGCGAACTGACCAGCAATGCAGAAGCGGCGCGCTCGCTCTACGACAATTTCCTGCAGCGCTACATGGAGGCCATGCAGCAGCAGGATTCCGCGCCGATCAGCGAGACGCGGCTGATCAGCCCCGCCATGCCGCCACTGGTGAAAAGCGCCCCCAAGGGCTCGATGATCCTGATGCTGGCGCTCGCGGGCGGCGGATTGCTGAGCTTCGCGGTCGCCTATCTCCGCGAAGCGTCCGACGGCGTCTTCCGCACCAGCGACCAGGTCGAAGAAACACTTCGGGTTAATTGTCTGGCCATCGCGCCGGCCCTCAAGGCCGCGGGCCCGCGCGCCGACGGAGAAGACGGCGACACCAAAACCGCGACCGGACAAGGCTTCCTGCGCAATGTCGTGGACGCGCCTTTCTCCCGCTACGCCGAGGCGGTGCGATCCGTTAAAATTGCGGCCGATCTCAATGGCGCGCTGAAATCGCATAAGGTCATCGGCCTGACCTCAACGCTGCCCAATGAAGGCAAATCGACTTTCGCCTCCAATCTGGCTCATTTGATCGCCGACGCCGGCGGCAATGTGGTCCTCGTCGACGCCGATCTGCGCAGCCCGTCGCTGTCGCGGTGGCTGGCCCCGGACGCGCCTGGTCTGATCGACGTCGTCATCGGCAATGTGTCGCTCGAAAAGGCCATCATCCAGGTTTCGACCAGCCGGCTGCATTTCCTTGCGGCCGGAGCCACGTCGAAGCTGCCGCACACCAACGAAATCCTCGCCTCGGCGGCGATGAAGAGCCTGATCGACAGCCTGCGGACGAATTATGATTATATCATCGTCGATCTGTCGCCCGTGGCGCCGATCGTGGACGTCCGCACCACCGGTCATGTCATCGACACCTATGTTTACATCATCGAGTGGGGCAAGACGAAGATCGACATCGTCGAGCGCGGACTGTCCGAAGCTCAGGGTGTGTACGACCGTCTTCTTGGCGTCGTCCTGAACAAGGTCGATATGGCCGCGCAGAGCCGCTACCAGCGCTATCACGGCAATCATTATTATCGGAAATATTACTCGAAATACGGCTATCTCGAATAGCCGCCCCTGGAGCGGCGTCTGTAGTCTAGCGCAGTGTTGTTGAACGAAAAGCGCCCCGCCGTCTCGTGACGCGTGCGGCGCTTTTCTTGCGCTTGAGACCAATTCACCGATTTGCGGCGGGAAGCGCCGGCGCCGCTCTTGGCGACCCCCCCCCCGGGACAAAAGCGGGGCGGGAACGAAAGCGGGCGGTGGTGGGGGAGGTAGGACTCGAACCTACGAAGGCGTAGCCAGCGGATTTACAGTCCGCCCCCTTTGCCGCTCGGGACACTCCCCCAAGATTCCGTCGCCGGACTTGATGGACGGCTTATGGAAACCCCGCCCGCTGCTGTCAACTGGAAATCTCTGGCGACCGGCGCGGCGGACGCGGATTGCGCTCAGCCTGCGCTCATGACACAGACGTTGAACCACGATGATCAGCGCAACGCCGAGCTTTTGATTTGAAACGCGACAAACCCATGGACGCCACAGGCGGACCGTCCCGCCCAGCCCGGCGCGACAAGCCGCAAGGATGGCGCGCCGCGGGGCCCGCCGGGCCAGCGCCGCGTCCGGCGCGCGCGGCCGAACCGCCGCATAAAGCCGCGACGCCCTCCTTCCGCGGCTCTTCGGCTGATATCTCTGTCCTTTATGGCTTCCATGCAGTGCGCGAGGCCCTGCGCGCCGGAAAACGCAAGATGTTCGACATTTACGCAACCGAGGCGGCCGCGCAAAAACTCGCGCCGGAGATCGCCGCTGCCGGACTGACCGCGCGGCTCGTGGCGGCCGAGGACCTGTCGCGCCGGCTAGGCCCCGCCGCTGTGCATCAGGGCGTCATGCTGGAGGCGCGCCCGTTCGAAGCTCTCGACATTTCCGACATCGCCCCTGAAAGCGGCGTGGTCCTCGTGCTCGACCAGATCACCGATCCGCATAATGTCGGCGCCATCGCGCGGACGGCGGCGGCCTTTCGCGTCGACGCTTTGGTGATGACCGAACGCCATGCGCCCGAATTGACAGGCGTTCTGGCGAAAGCCGCGTCGGGCGGCCTCGAACATGTGCCGATCATCCATGTCGTCAATCTCGCGCGCGCGCTGCGCGCCCTGAAGGATCAGGGCTATCTGCGCGTCGGCCTCGATTCGGAGGGCGAAAGCACCCTGACCGACGCCCCGCTAAGCCGGCCGCTGGCGCTCATCCTTGGCGGAGAGGGCAAGGGACTGCGCCGGCTCACGCGGGAGAATTGCGACCTCGTCGCGCGTCTCGACATGCCGGGACCGATTAAAAGCCTCAACGTCTCCAATGCCTGCGCCGTCGCCCTGGCCCTCGTCGCGCTTCGGCTCGGAGCCTGACTTGGCTTCGGCCCCATCGCTCTCGTCGCCCTGAAGAAGCGGGCCGCGCCAGCGGCCATAGCGCCACGGCCGCCACCAGCGCGCGCCAATGGGCAGTTCGGCGGGAACGGGATCGAATCCTGCCGTGCCAAAAGGCTGGCAGCGGCAAAGCCGGGCAAATCCCATCCAGCCGCCGGCCCAAAGCCCGTGGCGCGTGATCGCGTCGCTCATATAGGCCGAGCAACTCGGCAGATGGCGGCACTGCGAGCCGACCAGCGACGACAGCGTCAGCTGATAGGCCCTGATCAGCCCCACGGCCGCCCCGCGCCCAATTCGCGTCATGCGTTGCATCAGGTCTGTCCCATCGGGCGCCGATCCTGCGTGCGTATCGCGTGGGACTGTGGCGGATATACACTATGAGCCGCCACAGACTCGCCGCATAGTATCGCAGCGTTTTCCTGCCTTATAGCCTGTGGTGCCCATCCCGTGTCCATGATCAAAACTTTGGCTCTCGCTGGACTTGTTTCCGCCACGGCCTCGGCAGGCTTCGCCGCCGACGTCGCGCCGACGCCGCCACCGCCGGCGAGCGGCTGGACCCTGACGGTCGGCCTCGGGCCGCAGGTTCAAACATCCTTTCCCGGCGCGAAGTCGGTGACCGTGTGGCCGACCGGCACGCTGGCCCTTCGCCGCCCCGGCGAACCGGAGCCCTTCGCCTCCCCGGACGACGGCTTCGGCCTCGCGCTGTTCGACATCGGCTGGTTCAAAGCCGGTCCGGTCGGCCGCGTCATGTCCTCACGCGGGCTCAGCGGCGGCAACGGCGCCTTCTATGGCCTCCACGACGTCGATTGGACGCTGGAGCTCGGCGTCTATGGCGAGCTTTGGTACACCGAGCACTTCCGCGCCCGCGCCGAAGTGCGCCAGGGCGTCAATGGCCATGACGGGCTCGACGCCAACATCGCGCTCGACGCCATCCAGAAATACGACGCCTTCACTTTCGCAATCGGTCCGCGCCTGCAATTCGGCGACACCCAATATATGAACGCTTATTTTTCCGTGACGCCCTATGAGGCGGCGGTAAATGGAAGGGTCGGGGCTTATCAGGCGAACGGCGGCCTCGCTTCCGTCGGCGGCCTCGCTTCGGTCAAATATGATTTCCTGCCGGATTGGAGCGCGACCGTGTTCGGGGGCTATAGCCGCCTCGTCTCCAGCGCCGCCGCGAGCCCGATCCCGAATAATCTTGGCTCGTTGAACCAATACACCGGCGGCGTCGTGATTGCGCATTCCTTCCATCTGGACATCCCGTTCCTGCCCTGAACCGGCGATCAGGGGCTCCGGCCCCTATCCCTCCTGCTGTTGCGCCTGCGCCATCTCGATCTGATTGACGCAGTCGAGCGTCGCGTCGAAGGTCAGCAAAGTGGAAGCGTGCCGCGCCTTATAGTCGCGGACGGGTTCAAGCACCGCCGCCTCCGCCCATTTTCCGTCCGGCGGCGCGCCATTCTCCTTGAGCATTGCGCGCATCCGGTCGCGCAGCGCGCGGATTTCCGGGGCGGTTGCGCCAATCACATGGCGCGCCATAATCGAGGCCGCCGCCTGGCCCAGCGCGCAGGCCTTCACGTCATGGGCGAAATCGACAATCTTTCCGTTTTTCATGACGATGTCGACGATAACCGTCGAACCGCATAAGCGCGAATGCGCCTTGGCGGTGGCGTCAGGCGCAGCCAGCCTGCCCAGTCGCGGGATATTTCCCGCCAATTCCAGGATGCGGCTGTTGTAGATTTCTGTCAGCATGGGCGATCCGCAACGGAAGCTTCGGGGTGACGGCCGTTTTGTCATACTATATAGAAATCTAAGGGCGTAACGACGAGACTTTGGCGCATTTCTCGGCAGTTCCCCCGAGAATGGACCGTTCGGCGCCTCTGCTTTCAGCAGCAATCTGCTTCTGGCCGCGGAAACACGGCTGCTCCTCACCCGGGAGCCGCTGCAGGATGAACATTGACGTTTTTGGAGGCGCCACTGATGGATGCCGTGGTTAAGTCCTTGGTTGAACGCTCCGAGCCGCAGCGCGACATTTCAGCGCGGGAGGCCCGGCCGACGCGCGAAGAGGCTGAAGCCGCGGTGCGCGTGTTGCTGCGCTGGGCCGGCGACGACCCCAATCGCGAGGGCCTCGTCGATACGCCCGCCCGCGTCGTCAAAGCCTATGGGGAGCTTTTTTCCGGCTATGGCGAGGACGCGACCGAAGTGCTCTCCCGCGTATTCGAGGAGGTCCACGGCTACGACGACCTGATTCTCGTGCGCGACATCGAGTTTTCGTCGCATTGCGAGCATCACATGGTGCCCTTCATCGGCGTCGCCCATATCGCCTATTATCCGTCCGAAGAGGGCGTCGTCGGCCTTTCGAAGCTGGCCCGTCTCGTCGACGTCTTCGCCCGGCGGCTGCAGACACAGGAGGCTCTGACGGCGCAAATCGTTGGCGCGATCGACCTGCATCTGCGCCCACGCGGTTGCGCCGTGATGATCGAAGCCGAACATATGTGCATGTCAATGCGCGGCGTCCGCAAACACGGGGCGCAGACGATCACGACCCAGTTCACCGGCGTCTTCCGCGACGACCCCGCCGAGCAGGTGCGCTTCCTCACCTTGCTGCGGCGCGGAAAATAGCCTCGGCCGCAAGCGCGGCGATCGCCGGTTTGCGCCCGCGCTCTGGCGCAGAAGGATTCTGATGTCCGACGCCCCTGCCCCGCCAGACCTCCTAAGCGCCTCGAAGCGGGAACTCGAGGAAGGCGCCGCCTTCACGCCGCGCTTCGGACCCGACGGCCTCATCATCTGTGTGACGCGGGCAGCCGAAGACGGCGAGATCCTGATGGTCGCCTATATGAACGCCGAGGCGCTTCGGCTGACGCTCACGACCGGCGAGGCGCATTATTGGTCGCGCTCGCGTCAGTCGATCTGGCGCAAGGGCGCGACATCGGGCCAGACGCAGAAAGTCCGGGAAATCCGCGCCGACTGCGATCAGGACGCCCTGCTGCTGACGATCGAGGCCGGCGGGGATGGCGGCGCGTGCCACACCGGACGGCGCTCCTGCTTCTATCGCCGCCTGTCCGAGACGGGCGATGGCGAGACGGTTCTCCTGTTCGATCAGGCCTGATCTGCGCCCAAAGGGCTCCGCCGATCTCTGTTGCGGGCGCCGGCGCCGGATCGGAAATCATCGCGCCTGCGCTTGTCTTTCCGGCAAATCACGCCACTTTTGTGGTGAGGCGCGCATAGCGCGCCGGGATTCATGCGGGCGTCGCGCTCGGAGATTGCCGTGAAAAAAGTTTATCTCGCCTATGCGCTGCTGGCCGCGGTGGTGGCGCTTCTTCTTGCCGCGCAATTTGGCCGGCTTCCCGCCTGATTCCATCGCGGCGCCTCGCATTGGCGCCGCCTCAAAGGTCGGCCACGAGGGCCAGCGGCGCGCCATGCAAACGTCAGGCGGCCGCGAAAATCGGCGCGGCTGGCTGCCTGTTCAATAATTGTCAACATCGGGAGAGAACACTCCCCCAATGTGTTTGACGGGGCGAGTCGACGCATCCCGGCTTGTGACGTCTTTGCGGGAAAAGAGTTGAATTTCATGCGCGCCGCGCCAAAAATCGGGATCGCGCTCGGAGCCGGCGCCGCGCGCGGCTGGGCCCACATTGGAGTTCTGCTCGAACTTGCCGAGCATGGAATTTTTCCGGACGTCATCGCGGGGACGTCGGTCGGCGCCGTGGTCGGCGGCTGTTACGCCGCCGGCAAGCTCGAGAATGTCGAATTATTCGCGCGCAGTCTGACGAAAAAAAGCGTCTTCGGCATGATGGACGTGTCTTTTTCGGGCGTCGGCCTCCTGACCGGCGCTCGCCTGCGCCGCCGGCTGCATCAAGCGCTCGAAGGCCAGCGGCTGGAAGAATTACCAAAGAGCTTCGCCGCAGTGGCGACGGAAGTCGGCACCGGCCATGAGATCTGGCTGACCAAGGGCGACGCTGTCGAGGCGATCTGCGCCTCCTACGCCTTGCCCGGCATTTTCGAACCGGTTCGCATCAACGGACGATGGCTGTTCGACGGGGCGCTGGTTAACCCCGTGCCGGTCACGGTTTGCCGCGCGCTCGGCGCGGAGATCGTGCTGGCCGTCAACCTCGTCGGCGACAATGGCTATCGCGGCTCTGTCGTCAGCGACCGGCTATCAATCGAGCCCTCGCTCGAAAAACTTGCGGTGGCGATCGAAAGCGAGCCGCGCAGGAACGGCCTGTTCGGCGCCCTGCGCGGAACCCACCGCCGGCATTTCGGCAAGCGCGAGGATGGCGCGCCGGGTATGGGCAGCGCGATGATGGACGCCTTCAACATTGCTCAGGGCCGCATTTCGCGCTCGCGGCTCGCGGGCGATCCGCCGGACGTCATCATCAACGCGCGCGTCAGCAAGATCGGGCTGTTTGATTTCCATCGCGCCGGCGAACTCATTGAGATCGGCCGCGAGGCCGCGCGCCGGGCCATCACGGAAATCGCCGAGCATATCGCCCTGACGCCGCGAAGCGACGACGCGCCGCCGCTCAAGGATGACTGAAACAGGCCTTGTTCTTCGGCGAGGCGGGAAACGCGCAAAGGCGCGGCGCAACAAAGCATGCTGTCTTGCCGCGCGGCGACAGCGCCGTCATAAGCCGCGTGCGGCCTCAGGCTGTGGCGATATACTCCTTCAGCGCTTCGTGCTGCTGCTCCATCTCGGCGAGGCGGAATTTCACCAGATCGCCGATCGATACGAGCCCCGCCAGCTTGCCGTCCTTGACGACCGGCAGATGACGGAAGCGCCGCGTCGTCATCTTCTCCATCGCTATGCTGACGCATTCGCTTTCCAGCGTGGTGATGACCTTGGCCGTCATATATTTCGACGCCGCGTCGTCCAATGCGCTGGCCCCGTCCCGGCCAAGCGCGCGCACAATGTCGCGCTCCGAGAGAATTCCGAGAACGCCACCCTCGGAGTCGGTTACGACGACCGCGCCGATATTCTGGACCGCCAGAATCTGCAGAACTTCCGCAATGGTGCGGTGAGGCTGGATGGTGCTCACGTTCCGGCCTTTTTCCGCAAGAATGCGAGCGATTGTCATTTTGGGTCTCCTTCCCACTTTGTATCTTCGCGCTCTCTTCGGAGCGCTCCCGCCTCATAAGATGCACGCCTTGTGACGCCGGCGCAACATCGCTGTGCGGGTTTAGGCCATGCGGCAAGCGCAAGCGCCGCAGGACTCGCGTCGGCGCTTGATGTCAATCAGAAGGAAAATCACGTAAAGATCTGGAATCAAGCCAGAAAGCGGCGGCTTTACCTAAAAGCGCGGTTCGCTCAATGCCGCGGCGTGCGCCTGCGCGGAGACCGCCTCGAAGCGTCCCGTCCCTTCATCGAGCGCCAACAGTTTGCCGCCCGCGATGCCAAAATATGCGCCGTGCAAGGTCAACAAGCCCCGCTTTTCGAGCTCCGCAATTTTGGGGAAGGTGCGCAGATTGGCGAGCCCCTGAATGATCGAGGCGAAGGCGAGACGCTCGGAATAGTCTTCAACCGGTTCCGTCGCCGGGCCGACTCGATCCGCAGCCGGTTTGATCAGGCTGATCCATTTGCCAATGAAGTCGCCGCCCGAAAGCGGCTTTTGATAGGGATCGAGATCCGCTTCGGCATAAGCCCGGACGCCGCCGCAGCTGGCATGGCCAAGTATTAAAATATGTTCGACGCGCAAAGCGAGCACAGCATATTCAAGCGCCGCTGAGGTTCCATGCAAATCGTCGTTCGGCCCGAACGGCGGGACGAGATTGGCGACATTGCGGACGCAGAAAATTTCGCCGGGGCTGGCGTCGAAGATAACTTCCGGCGAGACGCGGGAATCGCAACAGCCGATCAAAAGGATGCGCGGTCTCTGTCCGGCCTCCGCCAGATGCTGAAAGCGGCTTTGCTCGCGCGCGAAGCGCCCGCCGAGGAAAGCCTCGTAGCCGGAGACGAGACGCTCCGGCAAAAGCCGCTCGGGAGCAGCGTCGGCTCGATCTTGTGGGGAGCCTGTCATGCCTTGCACTCATGGATAGGGGAGGCGCAACCTTTGCGCGCATGGGGCGAGGATTGTGCGTGGCGCGATCCTACAGACATAGGCGGCGCGCGACAAGGCGTCTATGCGCCGGGCGCAGCCTTGACCGGCGCGCGATTTCCTCGCACAGCGGCTCTCAATCGGGGGAGCAGAAATTGAGTGAAGTCGCGCAGCCTCAAGACGTCGGCGCGGAACAAAACCTGCTGCGGCTTTCGATCGCCGTCACGCTCGGCCTTGGCGCTCTGGGATTGATCGCCGGCCTCGTCATCGGATCACGGTCGATCCTGTTCGACGGATTTTATTCGGTCGTCGACGTCGCCATGACCAGCCTCGCCTTGATCGTATCGAAGCTTCTGACCAGGGACGGCAGCCGTCGCTTCCAGTTCGGCTATTGGCATTTCGAGCCCATCGTTGCGGCGTTCAACGGAACGATCCTGACGCTGTCCTGCATTTACGCCTTTTTCGACGCCGTCAGCCTTTTGATGCAGGGCGGCCATCGCGTCGAATTCGGCCCCGCCGCGCTCTACGCAATCATCTCCTGCGCCGTCTGTCTGGCGATGGCCGTTCGTATGCGCCGGGCTGGCGAAGCGCTGAATTCCGAGCTTTTGCGGGTGGACGCGCGCGGCTTTCTAATCGGCGGCGCGGTGAGCCTCGCCTTGCTCGTCAGCTTTCTCGGCGCGATGGCGCTTGAGCGCGCGAACCATGGGTCGCTGTCGCCCTATGTCGATCCGATCGTCCTTGCCGCGGTGATTGTCGTTCTGGCGCCGATCCCGATCATGACCGTCGTGCGCGGCGTTAAGGAGATTTTTCTGGTCGCGCCGAAAGCCCTGGATCAAGAGGTCCGGCGCGTGCTGGAGGCGGCCAATGTCCGTCATGGCTTCGCCGGCTTCACGAGCTATGTCGCCAAGACCGGGCGCGCCCGCTTCATCGACGCCTATTTTCTCGTGCCGCCCGGCTTTCCGGCGACGAGCATCGAGGTGTTCGACCACATCCGCGACGAGATCGCTGCGGAGCTCGAGGAAAAGGAAACCCCGCTCTGGCTCAACATCAGCTTTACCGCCGACCGCAAATGGGCGTGACGCGCAATCACTTGGAATCGATCACCGTTTTTATAATTTTAATTGAATCCTAAATTATCGTGATCTTGGTTAACCCCCGACTTCCTCGCGCCGAATTTCCAGCTCCAGCCAATCCTCCTCGGCGGCGTTGAGTTCGGCCTCATATTTGGCGAAAGCCGCCGAGGTTTGGGCAAATCGCGCCGGATCGCGCGCGTAAAATCCCGCATCGTCGAGTAGCAGGCGCAGGCTCCCCATTTCCTTGCGCAATTGCTCCATGCGCGCGGGGAGCGTTTCCAGCGCGTGCTTCTCCTTAAAGCTCAATCTCGGCTTCGCCGCAGGCTTTTCCGCACGCGGCGCCGGCGCGGCCTTTGCTTTGCCGGGCGCGGCCGCGCTGGGGCCCGCGCCGACGCCAAAGCCGCGCTGCGCGACCATATCGGAATAGCCGCCCGCATATTCGACCCAGCGGCCGCCGCCTTCGGCCAACACGACGGAGGTCGCGACGCGGTCGAGAAAATCGCGATCATGACTGACGATAATCAGCGTGCCCTTATAATCGGCGAGCATCTCCTGCAGGAGGTCCAGCGTCTCAAGATCGAGATCATTGGTCGGCTCGTCGAGAACCAGCAGATTGGACGGCCGCGCCAGCGCCCGGGCCAGCATCAGCCGGCCGCGCTCGCCGCCGGAGAGGCGGCCGATCGGCGTGCGCGCCTGCTCCGGCCCAAACAAAAAATCCTTCATATAGCCGACGACATGCTTGCGCTCGCCATTGATCTCGACGAAATCGCTGCCGCCGCCGGTCAGGGCGTCCTTCAGCGCGGTTTCCGGATCGAGGCTCGCCCTGCCCTGATCGAGGCTCGCCAACTCGACATTGGCGCCAAGGCGCACGCGGCCGGAATCGGGCGGCTCGGCGCCGGTCAGGATCTTGATCAGCGTGGTCTTGCCGGCGCCATTGGCGCCGATCACTCCGACCCGGTCGCCGCGTAAAATCCGCGTCGAGAAATTGGCGACGATCAGGCGCTCGCCATAGGATTTGCTGATCTCATCGGCCTCGACGACGAGCTTGCCGGAAATCTTGCCCTCGCTGGCGACGAGTCTGACGTCGCCGGCCGCCCCTTGACGCTGGCGTCTCTCGACCCGCATCGCGTTGAGACCGGACAGACGCTTCTGGTTGCGCTTGCGCCGCGCCGTCACGCCATAGCGCAGCCAATGCTCCTCTGCGACGATCTTGCGGTCCATCTTGTGGCTTTGCCGCTCCTCCTCCTCCAGCGTCTGGTCGCGCCAGGCCTCGAAATCGGCAAAACCGCGAGACAGCGAGCGCGTGCGGCCGCGATCGAGCCAGACCGTGCAGCGCGAGAGATTCTGCAAGAAGCGGCGATCATGGCTGATGATGACGAGCGCCGAGCGCAGTCCTTTGAGTTCAGCCTCGAGCCATTCGATGGCGGGCAGATCGAGATGGTTGGTCGGCTCGTCGAGGAGCAAAATATCGGGCTCGGGCGCAAGAACGCGCGCCAGCGCGGCGCGGCGCGCCTCGCCGCCAGAGAGGGTTTTGGGGTTTTCCTCGCCAGTCAGCCCGAGATCGTTCAATAGCCGCCGGCCGCGATAAGGATCGCCAAGCGGTCCGAGCCCGGCCTCGACATAGGCGAAGACCGTGTCAAAGCCGGAGAGATCCGGCTCTTGCGGCAAATAGCGGATGGTGGCGTCGGGCTGCAGAAAACGCGATCCGCCATCGATCTCGAGAAATCCCGCGGCGATCTTGAGCAGCGTCGATTTGCCGGAGCCATTGCGTCCGACGAGGCACAGCCGCTCGCCGGCGCTGACGGAGAGATCCGCGCCTTCGAGCAGAGCCCGTCCGCCAAAAGTCAATGACACGCTTTGCAGCACGAGGAGAGGGGGCGCCATGTAAACCAAAAAATCCTTGCGTAAATCAGTCGATCACTTCACTTCCGTCGACGGCGCCGCGGAATTTTGTTCCGATGTCTGCGGTTATATCAGCAAGACGTTGTGACGCCGCAGCCATAGCGCCAATGGCGCGGCGGCGTCCTTCTGCGGTCACGCCTCAAGGGAGAAGTCTCCGCCTTGTCGAGCGTCACGTCTTCAGCGTCAACCGCGCAGCGCAAAGCGTCGCGCTTTCCGCCGATTGAGCGAACGCTTCGGCTCAGCACGGGCCTCCTTCTGTTTACCTTCGCCGCCAGCCATTTTCTCAACCATGCTTGCGGCATATTCCGGCTCCCGACAATGGAGGCGGTCCGGTTTGTTCTGCTGTGGCCATGGCGCACGCTCCTCGGACAGACGCTGCTTTACGGCTCCTTCCTGATCCATGGAGGCCTCGGGCTTTACGCCATCTATCGCCGCCGCCATTTGCGGATCCCGCGCGGCGAATTGTTCCAGATCCTGCTCGGACTCTCAATTCCGCCGCTGGTCATTCTCCACGCCGTTAATGTGCGTCTTGGCTACCAGCTGTTCAATCTTCCGCTCACCTATCCCTGGCTGATCTACCGCTACTGGGAGCTTTCTCCCTTTGTCGGCCTGCCACGCCAGTTTCTCCTCCTGCTGGTCTTGTGGATTCACGGCTGCATCGGATTACGGAGCTGGCTGCGCTTTCGGCCATGGTATCCGGCATGGACGCCGGTTCTCGCCGCGCTGGCGACGCTGGTCCCCATCCTGGCGATGAGCGGCATTATCGCGGCGGGGCGGGATTTCGACGCCACGGCCGCGCAGGATGCGGCCTTCCGCGGCGCTTTCGCCCGGCTGCAGACGCCGGCCGAGGCCGCGGCGCTCGCAAAGATCGGCGAAACCTTGATTCTCATCTATCTCGGGCTCGTCGGCGCTGTCTTCGCGGCGCGCGCCGCGCTTGACTGGCGCCGACGGCGCTACCGGGCGATTGCGATCACCTATCCGGACGGCGCGCGGGCCGTCGTGCCGCGCGGCTTTTCGATCCTCGAGGCCAGCCGCTGGGCGGGCACGCCGCATATGTCGATGTGCGGCGGACGCGGCCGCTGTTCGACCTGCCGCGTGCGGATCAGATCAGACCTTGCCGCGCTGCCGTCGCCAAATGTCGCCGAAGCGAACACCCTCGCGGCGATCGGTGCGCCCGCCGATGTCCGGCTCGCCTGCCAGCTGCGGCCGATCGAGGACGTCGACGTCACGCCGCTGCTCACGTTGAAGCGATGGGAAACGCGGATGGCCGCGAGCCGCCCTGTGGCGTCAAACGAACATGAGATCGTGGCTCTGTTCGTTGACCTGCGCGATTCGACGCGGCTCGCCGATGGGAGGCTTCCCTATGACGCCTTTTACGTCATCGATAAATATGTCGGCGCCGTCTGCAAAGCCGTCGAATCTCACGGCGGCGAGGTCACCAGCGTCGCGGGCGACGGCGTCATGTGCTTTTTCGACGGCGGCGGCGATCCGCGCGCCGCCGCGAGAGGGGCCATGATCGCCTTGCGCGACTTATGGATCTCCCTGTCCGAACTCAGCGTCGAATTCGAAGCGGCGTTCGATTTCCCGGTCCGCTTCGGCGCCGGATGCCATATCGGCATCGCCGTCGTTGGCGGGTTGGAGAGCCGGCGCGCCGTTCAGTTCCTGGGCGAAGTCGGCAACATCGCGGCGCGGCTTCAGGCCCTGACGAAAGAGGCCGGATGCGCCGTCATCCTGTCGCGCGCCGTCATCGAGCGCGCCGGCCTGCCCGTGCCGGCGCTCGAGCGCCGCAGCGTCCAGATTAGAAGCGTATCGCAAGAGATCGAAACCGTCGCCTTCCGGGAGAGGGAGGATTTCGCCGATCTCATCGGGCATGAGGCCAGTCGAGGCCCCGGCGGCGCGGCTGGATCGGGGCGGCTCCGGCAGGTGTGAAATCCCACCGGCGCCCGGCTCCGGCTCGGATTAATCCTTGGTGCAAGGCGGCGTCATTCGCCAAACATCAAGGAGACGGATCATGAAAGTTCTTAAAATTGCGCTCTTCGGCGCCGCGCTGCTCATTCCCGCCGCGGCTTTTGCATCCTACGCCCCGGAAGGAAACGGCCATGTCGACGTTGCGAGCTACGCGGTGCCCGAAGGCAATGGCAATGTCAACTCCGCCAGCTATGCGGCTCCCGAAGGCAACGGCAACGCCAACGTCGCCAGCTATGCCGCGCCCGAGGGCAACGGCAACGTCAACTCGGCCAGCTATGCCGCGCCCGAAGGCAACAGCAACGCCAACATCGCGAGCTACGCCGCCCCGGAAGGCAATGGCAATGTTAACGTCGGCTAGAACCGCGGTGGGCCGCACGGGGGCGCGCAATCGCCCGGCCAACGGCCAGCGGGGCGCTTCCATCGAAGCGCCCTCCAGTCAAGACGGGCGGCTCCGCTCGATCAGAGGCGCACGAGCCGCGCTGAAACTCATCGGAATGGCCGTCCTCGTGGCCGGCTTTGCGGCCTTCGGTCTCATCGCGGCGTCCCGGGCCGCGCGGGATCATTCGCCCCACCCCGGCTTTGGGGCTCCGCTGGCGTCAGCGCCCGCCGCCGCGACCGGCGACGGCAATCCCTGGCAGATCTGAGCGGCGCCCTGAGCTCCATGGTCAAGCGGTTTTCTGGCGTCAAGGCGTCGCTTTCTCGATAAGGGAGGCGGCGCCTCAGTTCATCAAAGCGAGGCGCGGAACTGCATCGGCGCAATTTGCCAATACATCCTCATATCGATCAGAAAATGAGGAAATCTATCCAACGCCATGTTGTATCTTATTTTTGCACGTTGGCGCCTCTTTGCGGGCGGACGTCGCGAATTGGCAAAA
Organism: Methylocella silvestris BL2; assembly: GCF_000021745.1. NCBI lineage: Bacteria > Pseudomonadati > Pseudomonadota > Alphaproteobacteria > Hyphomicrobiales > Beijerinckiaceae > Methylocella > Methylocella silvestris. The sequence continues at coordinate 384,975 of NC_011666.1, read as the reverse complement.
GCTCCGGAGCAACATATGACCTTGCTGAACGCTGCGCCGATGGGCGTCGCGCTTTTCTTAAACGCATGCTCTGGGGCCCTGGCGGCTCCGCCCAGCGCCGACGCGTCGATCGGCGCCGAGCCGATCTATGAGCGAGAGGTGACGATCGAGAAATTTGCCTTCCGGCCGGCTGAAATTACCGTCAAAGCCGGAACCGTCGTCACTTGGCGCAATCTGGACGAGACGCCCCATGCGATCGTCAGCGACGATTTCAAATCAGAAATGTTCGATGCGGATGAGACCTTCTCTCACACCTACGCCAAGCTCGGAACATTCCCTTATGTCTGCGGCGTGCATCCTGCGCATATGAAAGGCAGGGTTATTGTAACGCCCTAAGGCGTTCCGGGCCGAAGGACCGGAGGGCTGCCGCGCCAGTCGATGCGTTCTTCAGAACGCGACGAGAGATTCAGATTTTGAGGGCGGCCTTGAGCTCAAGCAGCTGATCGCGCTTTTCAGCGGCGAGGCGCCGCGTTTCATCGACAGAGGCGTCGGCGATATCCTCCTCGGCGTCCTTGATGTCGGCGTCGATCCGCGCGGCGTCGAGGCTTTCGAGCGGGATCGCCTGCTCGGCCAGGATGGTGAGGCCTGCCGGCGACACTTCAGCGAAGCCCCCGCGCACGAAAAAGCGATGAAGCAAGGCTTTCGATTCGGCGATGTCGATCACGCCGGGCTTTAGCGTTGTCATCAGCGGCGCGTGATCTTTCAGAACCGTAAATTGTCCCTCGGTTCCAGGCACGACGACGGACTCGACAGCGCCGGCAAATACCAGCCGCTCAGGCGAAACAAGCTCGAAATGAAAGTCCGGCATAGCCGCGTCCCCAAATTTGATCCGGCCTGATGATCCCGCGCGCCGGCCTGACGGGCTGGATCGGCATGGGCTTCAGCGCGCCTTGACCCGCGCGGAAAAATCCGCGCGAGCAGGTTCGTCGCAGGCTCAGGCCGCTTCGGCGGCGAGGCGCTGTGATTTTTCGACAGCTTCCTCGATGGAGCCGACCATATAGAAGGCCGCTTCCGGCAGATGGTCGTATTTGCCTTCCACGAGGCCCTTGAAGCCCTTGATCGTGTCGGCGAGGGCGACGAGTTTTCCCGGCGAGCCGGTGAAGACTTCGGCGACGTGGAACGGCTGCGACAGGAAGCGCTCGATCTTGCGGGCGCGCGCGACCGTCAACTTGTCCTCTTCGGAGAGTTCGTCCATGCCAAGGATGGCGATGATGTCCTGCAGGCCTTTGTAGCGCTGCAGCGTCTGCTGCACCTGGCGGGCGACCGCATAATGCTCCTCGCCGACGATCAGCGGCGACAGCATGCGCGAGGTCGAATCGAGCGGATCGACCGCAGGATAAATGCCCTTTTCGGCGATCGAGCGCGACAGCACGGTCGTCGCGTCAAGATGGGCGAAGGAGGTGGCGGGCGCCGGATCGGTCAGATCGTCGGCCGGCACGTAAATCGCCTGCACCGAGGTGATCGAACCCTTGGTGGTGGTGGTGATGCGTTCCTGCAGCGCGCCCATGTCGGTCGCGAGCGTCGGCTGATAGCCGACCGCCGACGGGATGCGGCCAAGCAGCGCCGACATTTCGGAGCCTGCCTGGGTGAAGCGGAAGATGTTGTCGACGAAGAACAGAACGTCCTGGCCCTTGTCGCGGAAATCCTCAGCGATGGTGAGGCCGGTCAGCGCGACGCGCGCGCGGGCTCCCGGCGGCTCGCTCATCTGGCCATAGACGAGGGCGCATTTCGATCCGGCCGCCGAACCATTGTTCTCGCGCGGATTGAGGTTCACCTTGGATTCGATCATCTCGTAATAGAGATCATTGCCTTCGCGGGTGCGCTCGCCGACGCCGGCGAAGACGGAATAACCGCCATGCGCTTTCGCGACATTGTTGATCAGCTCCATGATCAGCACGGTCTTGCCGACGCCCGCGCCGCCGAAGAGGCCGATCTTGCCGCCCTTGGCGTAAGGCGCGAGCAGATCGACGACCTTGATGCCGGTGACGAGGATCTGCGCTTCGGTCGCCTGTTCGGCGTAGGTCGGAGCCAGCTGATGGATGGCGCGGAAATCGCTCGCCAGGATCGGGCCGGCCTCGTCGACCGACTCGCCAATCACATTCATGATGCGGCCGAGCGTTCCCTCGCCGACCGGCACGGTGATCGGCGCGCCGGTGTCGCGGACCGCCTGACCGCGCGTCAGCCCCTCGGACACGTCCATGGCGAGGCAGCGGACGGAGTTCTCGCCAAGATGCTGCGCCACTTCGAGCACGAGCCGGTTGCCGCCATTTTCGGTTTCCAGCGCATTCAGGATTTCGGGCAGCACGCCATCGAACTTGACGTCGACGACGGCGCCGATGACCTGCGTGACATAGCCTGTTGGCGTATTGGTTGCGGCGTCAGACATGGTTCGACCTCTTCAAATCCTTCAGGCTCAAAGCGCTTCGGCGCCGGAGATGATCTCGATCAGCTCCTTCGTGATCATCGCCTGGCGCGACCGGTTATATTGCATCGTCTGTTTCTTGATCATTTCGCCGGCGTTGCGCGAGGCGCTGTCCATCGCGCTCATCCGGGCGCCCTGTTCGGAGGCGGCGTTCTCGAGCAGCGCGCGCAGAACCTGGATCGAGACGTTGCGCGGCAGCAGCGTCGTCAGGATCTGCTCTTCGTCGGGCTCATAGTCGTAGACCGCCTCCGGCGCGGCTGTCTCCTCACGTGAAACCGACAGCGGCACAAGCTGCAACGCCGTCGGAATCTGCGAAATGACGCTCTTGAAGCGCGCATAGAAAAGGGTGCAGACGTCGAAGTCGCCAGCCTCATACATCGAGACGATCTTGCGGCCGATCGCTTCGGCGTTGACGAAGCCGAGCTGCTTGACGCTGCGAAGGTCGACGACTTCGATGATCTCGCGCTCGAATTGGCGGCGCAAGATGTCATTGCCCTTCTTGCCGACGCAGATGATCTTGACGGTCTTGCCCTGACCGATCAGCGCGGTCGCCGCTTCGCGCGCAAGACGCGCGATCGACGAATTGAAGCCGCCGCAAAGACCGCGTTCGGCCGTGCAGACGATCAGAAGATGGATCTTGTCGCGGCCATTGCCGGCGAGAAGGCCCGGCGCGGGCGAACCCGGCGCGATGGAGGCGGCGAGCGCGTTCAGCACCCGTCCCATGCGCTCTGCGTAGGGGCGAGCGGCCTCGGCCGCGTTCTGAGCGCGCCGCAGCTTCGCCGCGGCGACCATCTGCATGGCCTTTGTGATCTTCTGCGTCGCCTTGACGGAGGCGATGCGGTTGCGCAGATCCTTTAACGAGGGCATGGCGTGTCCGCTTCGCTGAGTTCCGGGTTCTTGGCGAGATTCAAGCGAAGTTCGTTCAAGCGAAGTTCTTGGCGTAGGTCTCGACGATGGCCTTCAGCGCCTGCGTCGAAGCGTCGGAGAGATCCTTCGACGAGCGGATCGTCTCAAGCAGATCGCCATGGCTGGTGCGCACCAGGGCGAGCAGACCGTCTTCGAAGGCGCGCACGCGCGCGACTGGAAGCGCGTCGAGATAGCCGTTGACGCCGGCGTAAATCACGACGACCTGCTCTTCCATCTTCAGCGGCGCAAACTGCGGCTGCTTCAGAAGCTCGGTCAGCCGCGAGCCGCGGGCCAGAAGCCGCTGCGTCGTCGCGTCAAGATCGGAGCCGAATTGCGCGAAAGCCGCCATCTCGCGATATTGCGCGAGCTCGCCCTTGATCTTGCCGGCGACTTTCTTCATCGCCTTGGTCTGGGCGGCGGAGCCGACGCGCGACACCGACAGGCCGACGTTCACGGCCGGACGGATGCCCTGATAGAACAGATCCGTTTCAAGGAAGATCTGGCCATCGGTGATCGAGATCACATTGGTCGGAATATAGGCCGACACGTCATTGGCCTGCGTCTCGATCACCGGAAGCGCGGTCAGCGATCCGGCGCCATTGGCGTCGCGCAGCTTGGCGGCGCGTTCGAGCAGGCGCGAATGGAGATAGAACACGTCGCCGGGATAGGCCTCGCGGCCGGGTGGGCGGCGGAGCAGCAGCGACATCTGGCGATAGGCGACGGCCTGCTTCGAGAGATCGTCATAGACGATCAGCGCATGCATGGCGTTGTCGCGGAAATATTCGCCCATGGCGCAGCCGGAGAAGGGCGCAAGGAACTGCATCGGCGCCGGGTCCGAAGCGGTCGCGGCGACGATGATCGAATATTCAAGCGCGCCGTTCTCTTCCAGCACCTTGACGAACTGGGCGACGGTAGAGCGCTTCTGGCCCACAGCGACATAGACGCAGTAGAGTTTGGCGCTTTCGTCCGTGCCCTGATTGGCCGATTTCTGGTTCAAGATGGCGTCGAGCGCGACCGCGGTCTTGCCGGTCTGGCGGTCGCCGATGATCAGCTCGCGCTGGCCGCGGCCGATCGGGATCAGCGCGTCAATGGCCTTGAGGCCGGTCGCCATCGGCTCATGCACCGACTTGCGCGGAATGATGCCGGGCGCTTTCACGTCGACGCGCGAGCGCGTCTCGTAAGGGATCGGGCCCTTGCCGTCGATCGGGTTGCCCAGCGCGTCAACGACGCGGCCGAGCAGCCCCCGGCCGACCGGAACGTCGACGATAGCGCCGGTGCGCTTGACGGTCTGGCCTTCCTTGATGTCGCGGTCGGAGCCGAAGATGACGACGCCGACATTGTCGACTTCGAGGTTCAACGCCATGCCCCGCACGCCGTTCTCGAACTCGACCATTTCGCCCGCCTCGACATTGTCGAGGCCGTAGACGCGGGCGATGCCGTCGCCGACCGAAAGCACCTGGCCGACTTCAGTGACCGAAGCTTCGTTGCCGAAGTTGGCGATCTCATTCTTGAGAATTTGCGAAATTTCAGCGGCGCGGATGTCCATCAGCCGACCTCTTTCATGCGTGCGCGGATCGAATTAAGTTTTGTCTTGAGCGAATTGTCGACCATGCGGGAGCCGAGCTGGACGATGATGCCGCCGATGATCGACGGATCGACCTTGACCGACATTTCGACGCGCTGGCTGCCTGCGACCGCGGCGAGCGCGTCTTTCAGGGCCGCCACATGCTCGTCTTTCAGCGGTTCGGCCACCGTCACCGCGGCGCGGGAGAGGCCGACCGCATGGTCGTGAAGAATATTAAAGTCGCGGATCATGTCGGCGACCGCGAACAGGCGGCGCTTGCTGGCGACGAGGTTCAGGAATTGCGACGTCGTCGTTCCGGAGAGCCCCGCCCGGTCGAGCAGGGCGTCCAGCGCCTTCGTCTGCTGCTCGGCGGAAAAAACCGGGCTGCGCACGAAATTGCGCAGATCTTCGCTCTCATCGAGCATCGCCGCAAAGGTTGCAAGGTCCGTCGCAACGCCTTCGGTCGCGCCGCGCTCCTGCGCCAGAGCGAACAAGGCCTGGGCGTAGCGCCCCGCCATTCCTGAAACCAGTGTTTCCTGCTTCGCCAATCGACGCCCCAGCGCTCAATCGCCCCCCGTCCCGCGCGCCTTTCGCGGGAACCGGCCTTTCATGACGTAACACGAAAGGCCTAGACAGAAGACTTTAGTGGAATCTATTTAGATGCGGCGCGGGAGAAGGCCGCTTTCCGCCGGCGAAGGGGTTGCTAACATAGGATATTTTATGGCGCAACCCTGGCCACACGAATGCGTGAGCCAGCGTCAATAAAGCGCAATCTTGGCCGCACGCAAAGCGCCCGTTGATGACCGTAACGCCTCAGGCTCTGGCGCCGCGCGCCTGCGCCGCCGAGGCGACGCTCCATAGCGCCCGCAGCGCGATGGGCTGGGCGAGTTTCGGCTCCCGCCGCGTGCGCCGCACGGCCTCGGCGAGAATGTCGATCGCCCGCGCAAGCCGCTCGGCGGTCCAGAGCCGCACATGCTGATCGAAGGCGCGCGACCGGCCAAAACCGTAGCCGTGCCCGTGTCCGCCGCCCGCGTCGATCTCAAGGCGGGCGCGGCGCAGACCGAGACTGTAGCGAAGCGCCGCGCCGAGAAGCTGATTGACGTCGGCGCCCTGCGCGGCGAGCCGCCGCGCGCCAGCCTCGACCGCCGCAAAGTCGCCGCCAAAGGCGCCGTCGACGGCGTGGTCCAGCAGGAGGCTCGAGGCGTCGGAGACGATCGCCTCGACATGCTCAAGCCCGATCGCGCCGGCGCCATGCGCGTAAAGGACCAGTTTTTCGAGCTCTCCGCGCGTAGCTAACCGATCCTGGCCGAGCAGCGACGCCAGGAGGGTTTTTGCCTCAGGCGAGACGCTGAGGCCGGCGCCCGCAGCCTCCCGCTCGATCAGATGGGCGATCTCCTCTTGCGAATCCGGCATGCAGGCGATCGCGGCGGCGCTTTTCTCGCGCTCGCAAAGGCGCCTCAAGACGGCGTCCTTCTTCAGCGCGCCGGCCTCAATGATGATCGTAGAGCCTTGCGGGGGGGCGGCGAACAGAGGCTCCAGCGCCGTGACGAAGGCCCTGCCCTGCGCCTCGATCCAGATCGCCCGCCGGTCGCCGAACAGGCCGATGGTGTTGGCCTCATCGGCGAGGCGCAGCGGGTCGGCGGCGAGATCGTCGCCGCCGATGCGCAGCAGCTGGAACGGATCCTTGGGATTGTCGACGGATTTTTTGACGAGGGCCCGGGCGCGTTCGGCGACGAGGCCAGCGTCGGGGCCATAAAGCAAATAGACAAAAATATGCGGCGCCGGCCGTTCGAGAAATTTATCCGCTTCAAAGCTTTTGATCGCGACCATATCGCCGATGTCTCGTCACCCGACTGACGGGCTCCGGCCTATTTATTCAATGCAGGAAGAGCTTTGCGAAAATCGCCGCTTGAAAAGCGAGGACGAACCCCATCATCCATTTAAGGATCGCGGTGTCGGCCTTAAGGGACGTCACATCATCGTCGCGTTTGCTGACAGCGGCGGCCGCCTTCAAAGCCTTGTCTTCTGGAATGTCGATCGCACGAAACGCTTCGAACACTTCAGTCTGCATAACGCTCAACTGCCTTCTCCGCCTCTTGGAATTCCGGCCGCCGACCGAAAGTTAACCTAAGATATAGCGACTCTTTGAAGAGGCGGCGCATCATTTTTCATCGCGGCTGCCGCCAGCGTTAGCTTTTGCCGGCGAACGCCGCCGCAATATTGGTGCGGATCTGCTCGCCAAGCAGATGCGCGTCGCGAATCTCCGCATCGCGCGAGGCGCGTACATTAGCGTAGCGCTGCGACGTGCGGTCGTAGCTGGACGCCACCGTCGCCGTACCCTTGGCGATCGTCGCGCCAGAGAGGGTCTCGGTCAGCGTATAGGTCGCCGCAATGACGACGGTTCCCGACGTCGGATAGCCGGTCACGGTGTCGATCAGAGGCGAGCGAACCGATTCGGCGAGGCCGACATAGAGTGTATAGCGCGGCTCGACATGCGCGCCCGTGCCGTTGAAGCCAAATCTGAGGTCGTTTTCAAGATAATGGCCGGAGCGATTGCTGATCGGAACGATCCGGATCGCCTGCAGCTTGCTCGCAACGTCGCCGCCGCCTTCGGACAGCGGTCCGTACAGCGGCTGCAGGCACCCGGCGAGCGCGAAGCAAAGCGCGGCGGCAAGCGCGCAGCCGGGCAGCCGTTTGCCGCGCGAAATCATGGATTTAAGCGACAACATTGACGATTCTCTGCGGCACGATGATGATTTTCTTGACCGGACGGCCTTCGAGCGCACGCTTCACCGGCTCGAGCGCCAGCGCCGCCGCCTCGATCGCCTCGCGGCCGGCGGCGCGGTCGATGATGAGATCGCCGCGCTTCTTGCCATTGACCTGCACCGGCAGGTCAATCGTTTCCTCGACGACGAGGGAATGATCGGCCTGCGGCCAGGGCGCCTCGGCGGCAAGGCCCTTATGGCCGAGCCGGGCCCAGCATTCTTCGGCAAGATGGGGCATCATCGGCGCGATCATCAGCGTCAAGATCTCCGCGGCTTCGCGGAAAGCGAAGCGGAGGTCCGGCGCGATCTCGACGCTGTCGATGTCGCCGACCGCGGCGCCGAGCTTGTTGGCGAGATCATGCGCCTGCGCCACGGCGCGATTGAAGCGCAGCCGGTCGAGGTCTTCCTCGAGACGGATCAGGCTTTGATGCGCCGCCCGGCGGATCGCGGCGGCCTGCGGCGAGATCGATTGCGGCTTTGGCGCGCCGTCGGCGCCAGACAGGAAGATCAGTTCGCCGATCAGTCGCCACAGCCGCTGCACGAATTTCGCTGCGCCCTGCACGCCTTCCTCGGTCCAGATCACATCGCGTTCGGGCGGCGAATCGGAGAGGACAAACCAGCGCGCGGTGTCGGCGCCGAACGTCCCGATGATCTCGTCGGGATCGACCGTATTGCGCTTCGACTTCGACATTTTCTCAATGCCGCCGATTGAAACTTCCGCGCCGCTTGCAAGATCGAAGGCTCTGCGGCCCGCCGGGCCGATCTCGATGCGGACGTCGGCCGGAAACATCCAATCGCCCGCCTCCGAGCGATAGGTTTCATGCACCACCATGCCCTGCGTGAAGAGGCCGGCGAAGGGCTCGCGGATCTCACCGGCGTGGCCGGTCGCCTGCATCGCTCTGGTAAAGAAGCGGGCGTACAGCAGATGCAAAATCGCATGTTCGACGCCGCCGATATATTGGTCGACCGGCAGCCATTTGGCGATGGCGCTGGGGTCGGTCGGGGCGTCCTCCATCCAGGGCTGCGTGAAGCGCGCGAAATACCAGGAGGAATCGACGAATGTGTCCATCGTGTCCGTCTCGCGCAGCGACGGCGCCGCGCAGATCGGGCAGTTCACATGCTTCCAGGTCGGATGCCGGTCGAGCGGATTGCCCGGCTCGTCGAAGCTCACGTCGGGCGGCAGCTCCACCGGCAAATCCTTGGCCGGCACCGGGACCGCGCCATGCTCCGGGCAATGGATGATCGGGATCGGACAGCCCCAATAGCGCTGGCGGGAAATGCCCCAGTCGCGCAGGCGGAAATTGACCTGCCGCTTCGCCTGCGGCCGGTTGCCGAGGGGATGCTCCTCAAGGCGCCGCGCAACCTCCTCCTGCGCCGCCTCGACGGTCATCCCGTCCAGAAAGCGGGAATGGAACAGAAGGCCGTCGCCGTCATAGGCCTTGTCGGCAATCACGAAAGTTTTCGGGTCGGCGTCCGGCGGCAGGATGACCGGCGTCGCGCCAAGCCCGTAGGCATTGGCGAAATCAAGATCGCGCTGATCATGCGCCGGGCAGCCGAAGATCGCGCCGGTCCCGTAATCCATCAGGACGAAATTGGCGACATAGACCGGCAGCAGCCAGTTTTCATCGAACGGATGGCGGACCCTGAGCCCCGTATCGACACCCTTCTTCTCCGCCGTTTCGATCGCCGCGACGGAGGTCCCCCTGAGACGGCATTCGGCGATGAACGCCGCGAGCGCAGGATCGGCTTTCGCGCAATCGGCGGCGATCGGATGGTCCGCCGCAATCGCCAGAAACTTCGCCCCGAAGAGCGTGTCCGGCCGGGTCGTATAGACTTCGATCTCGGTCGCCGGCGCGCTCAGCGTCGGCTCCAGCGCGAAGCGCACCAGCAGCCCTTCCGAGCGGCCGATCCAGTTGGCCTGCATCAGCCGGACCTTCTCGGGCCAGCGCGTCAAGCCGTCGAGGGAGCGCAGCAGATCCTCGGCATAGTCCGTGATCTTGAAGAACCATTGCGTCAGCTCGCGCTGCTCGACGAGCGCGCCGGAGCGCCAGCCGCGGCCGTCGATCACCTGCTCATTGGCGAGAACGGTGTGATCGACCGGGTCCCAATTGACCTTCGACTTCTTGCGGTCGACGAGGCCGGCGGCGAGAAAATCGAGGAACATCTTTTGCTGATGGCGATAATAGGCCGGATCGCAGGTGGCGATCTCGCGCGACCAGTCGAGCGACAGCCCCATCGACTTCAGCTGCGCCCGCATGGCTTCGATATTGGCGTAGGTCCAGGCGGCCGGATGGCTTTTGTTCTGCATCGCGGCGTTCTCGGCCGGCATGCCGAAGGCGTCCCATCCCATTGGATGCAGCACGCTGAAGCCGCGCGCCCTTTTATAGCGCGCAATCACGTCGCCCATCGTGTAATTGCGGACATGGCCCATGTGGATGCGACCCGAGGGATAGGGAAACATCTCGAGCACATAGTATTTGGGGCGCGGATCATCGTTGTCGGTTTTAAAGGTCGCCGACCGTTCCCATTTGTCCCGCCATTTCGGCTCCGTTTCGCGGGCGTTATAGCGCTCGAAGTCCATGATCTCTAAAGGCCGTTCGCTTGAATGACGTCGATTGAGGTTGCGCGGAGACAGCATTATTGAGGGGGCGGGTCAACCTGACCGCGGGGCCGCGCTCCCTTTCGTTCCGGAGAATGCGCTTCTTTGTGTGAAGGAAAGGCTGCGGCTTTGCAACCAACGGTGAAAAATTCGCCCTCCGTGCTGGACCGGCTGGCCGAGGTGCGCAAAGAGATCGGCCGCGCCGCCGCCGACGCCGGCCGCCCGCCCGGCGATATCGCGCTGGTCTGCGTGTCAAAGACCTTTTCGGCCGCCGAGATCGAGCCCGTTCTCGCGGCCGGCGAAAGGCGCTTCGGCGAGAACCGGGTGCAGGAGGCGCAAGAGAAATGGCCGGCGCTGCGCCAGGCCTATCCGGACGTCGAGCTTCATCTGATCGGCCCGCTGCAATCGAACAAGGCGCATGAGGCGGTCAAATTGTTCGACGTCATCGAGACAGTCGACCGCGACAAGATCGCCAAAGCCCTCGCGACCGAGGCGGCGAAGGCCGCCCGGCGGCCCAAATTCTATGTGCAGGTGAATACCGGGGCCGAGCCGCAGAAGGCCGGCGTTCTGCCCGGGGAGGCCGACGCCTTCATCGCCCGCTGCCGCAACGAATATGGGCTGGAGATCGCCGGTTTGATGTGCATTCCCCCCGTGGACGATCAGGCCTCGCCGCATTTCGCCCTTTTGAACCAGATCGCCGCGCGCAATGGGCTGCGCGAGCTCTCCATGGGCATGAGCGGCGATTTCGAGCTCGCGATCCAGCTTGGGGCGACGCATGTGCGGATCGGCAGCGCGATTTTTGGAGGGCGGCCACGGCCTTGAGCGATACATAAAAAATATCGCTCAACATATTGATACAAATCTATCTGATCGTCAGAATCGTCTGTGTCGACAATCGCGGCAGCAGGCGGCGGAAATCCCGCGGACGCAGGGCGATGCAGCCCTCCGTCGGGTCTAGCCCGTCCCGGGCGCAGTGCAGGAAAATCGCGCTGCCGCGGCTCTTGCGGCGGGGGTGGATATTGTAGTCGAGCACGATGACGATGTCGTAGAGGCGATCGTCACGCCACAAAGTCTCGAAGGATCTGGCAAACGGCGCCGCCACCTGCCGGTTATAGAGCGCGCTCGCGGGATCGTCACACCAGCCGTCGCCCGGACGCGTGGCGCGCATCGGCAGCGCCGACGATCTGGGCGCGCGCCGATCTGCGCGAAAAAAACCGTACAGCAGCCGCCAGCTTCCCGCCGGAGAGGCATGATCGCCTTCCCGCTTGTCCCGCCTGACGCCGGCGGATCCGATCGCGCAGGGCAAGATCAAGCTTCCGACCTGCAGCCTGCCAACGGCCGGTGAGCGTCCGGGAATCCGGGTCGCGACGAGATGGAGGGAGGTTTTTGGCGCCGCCTTCATGGATCACTTTACAACTCTTGCGTAGACGCGCCGCGGCCCGCGCCAAGTCATCTCGATTATTGGCCAGGCTCGCGCGCGGCGCCAAGCCGGGGTGGGATTGCCCCTTTGACGGACAAGCCCGCGCCCGCCTCGCTACTCTGTGAATCCATGTTATTCTTCCGCTGTTTCGGGAAAAAAGCATAAATTCGCATGACGCAATTCCTCACCACGCGCGAGCTGGCGGCGATGCTCCGCGTCAAGGAGCGCAAAATCTACGATCTGGCGTCGGAAGGCGCGCTGCCGGTGCGCCGCGTCACCGGAAAACTGCTGTTTCCGCGCGATGAGATCGAGCAATGGCTTCTGTCGCGCGGCGGGGCGGGCGACGAACCGGCCCGAAAGGAGCTGGGGCCGGCCGCCGATTCGTCCGCCATTATTGCCGGCGGACATGATCCTTTGCTCGAATGGGCGTTGCGCGAATCGCGCTCCGGGATCGCCGCCTTCCTCGATGGCGCGCTCGACGGCCTGCGCCGCAGCGGCGACGGCTGCATCGCCGCCGGATTGCACATTCCCGAATCGGAGGGGCGCGCGTGGAATGTCGGCGCCGTGCGAGAGAAATTCGCCGGTCAGCCGGTCGTCCTGATCGAATGGGCCAAGCGCACGCGCGGGCTGATCTTCCAGCCCGAAGAAGGCCCTCTCACGTCGCTCGCCGCTGCGCGAAAATTGCGCTTCCAGGCGCGCCAAGCGGAGGCTGGCAGCGAATTGGTGCTCGACCTTCTGCTCGAGCGGGAGGGATTGAAGCGGAGCGACCTCAATTTTATCGAGACGGTCGAACGATCGGAAACGGATCTCGCCACGGCGATCGGAGCAGGCCGGGCGGATGTCGGTCTGGGCATCGAGGCCGCAGCGCGCCCGTTTCGGCTGGCGTTCACGCCCCTCATCGTCGAGCGATTCGATCTTCTGGTCTGGCGCAGAGCCTATTTTGATCCGCCGTTTCAAAAGCTTATCCGCTTTTGTTCTAGCGACGCATTCAGACGCCGCGCGGAGGAATTGGGCGGCTATGACATCGGCGCGTACGGCGCAGTTCATTTCAACGGACCGTAGCACGCTGCTCCCGTCCAAGCGGTGAGCGCTGCGCATTCAGCCGCCGTTCATGCGGCGTGACTAAAACTGCGCAGCGAGGGCGCCTCGGCCGAGCCGGGACGAAAGCCAAGCGAGCGGCCGTTTTGCAATAAATGCCATAAATCCTTATTACTCATTCGCGCTATCGGCGAGCAGGCGGGGCCCCATGCTTGCCGATGGCGCGCCACGCGAGCCTTTCGGGCTCGCGTCTGAATGATGCTGACAGGAATTGCAGGCCGCTCCGCGGTTTCGGCGAGAAGCGGCGACGCAGATTGAAATCAAGGACAGGTCCATGGCGCAAGTTATGAAAATCTTGATCGCGGACGATGATCCGGACTTGCGCGCCGCTCTGGCGGAACAACTCTCGCTGCACGAAGAGTTTTCGGCAGTGCACGCCGATTCGGCGCAAAGCGCGCTGTCGGCCTCGCGGCAGGAAACTCCCGACCTCATCATCATGGACGTCGGCCTGCCGGATATGGACGGGCGCGAGGCGGTCAAGCAGATGCGCGAGGAGGGATTTAAGAATCCGATCATCATGCTGACCGGGCAGGATTCGGATTGGGACACGGTGCAAGGCCTCGACGCCGGCGCCAATGATTATGTGATCAAGCCTTTCCGCTTCGCGGTGCTGCTGGCGCGCATGCGGGCGCATCTGCGCCAGCACGAAACCAATGAGGAAGCGCTATTCCGCATCGGCCCCTATACATTCCAGCCGGGCGCGAAGCTGCTCATCAGCGAAAAGGGCGAAAAGCTGCGCCTTACGGAAAAGGAAACCGCGATTTTGCGGTTCCTCTATCGCGCCGGTCAGAGCGTCGTCATTCGCGAAGTGCTGCTGCGCGAGGTGTGGGGATACAACTCCAACGTCACCACCCACACGCTTGAGACGCATATCTATCGGCTGCGGCAGAAAATTGAGCGCGATCCGGCCAAGGCCCAGTTGCTGATCACCGAGGCGGGCGGCTACAAACTGATTCCCTAAAGCGGAAATCAGAAAAAGGCGGCCATGGCTCTCGAGGACGACGTCGCCAAGCTGAAGCGCAATGCAACCTTTGCGGCGCTCGAGCCGGATGCGCTGCGGCTGCTCGCCTTTTCGGCGGAAACGAAGGTCCTGCGCGCCGGCGATATTCTGTTTCGCCGCGACGAGCCGTCAAACTGCGGCTTTCTTCTCTTGTCCGGCTCCATCGCCCTCGACCCCTCGGGCGACGGGTCCGCCGCCGCGCGCATTCTGCGCCCGCCGGCGCTGATCGGCGAAATCGCCCTTATTACCGAGACGCTGCGGCCCGCGACCGCGATCGCGCGGGAGCCCTCGACTGTGCTGCGGCTGTCGCAGCAGATGTTCCGGCGGGTGCTCTCCGAATATCCGCAGAGCGCCGAGCGGCTGCGGCTCGCCCTCGCCGCGCGCCTGGCCGAGTTTACTGCCGAGATCGAAAAAGCGTGGGGAGCGCCCTCGGCCTAGGCCTCCTCCCCGTCAGGCGTCGAAGCGGACGATCACCGGCACATGGTCGGAGGGACGCTCCCAGCCGCGGCTTTCGGTCAACACTTTCATGCCGCCGAGACGCGGCGCGAGACTTTCGCTGACGAGGACATGGTCGAGGCGCCGGCCGCGGCCCGAAAGCGCCCAGTCCCGCGCGCGGTAGCTCCACCAAGTATAGAGTTTCTCCTCCGGCGGCACGTAGCGGCGCATGGCGTCGACCCATGGCCCCGCCTGTTGAAACACGCCGAATTTTTCCACCTCGATCGGCGTGTGGCTCACGACGCGGAGCAGCGCCTTGTGGCTCCAGACGTCGGCCTCCAGCGGGGCGATGTTGAGATCGCCGACCAGGATCGCGTCGGAGGCGGCGATCGCGCCATGATGCATCCATGCCGCCATTTCATCGAGAAAGGCGAGCTTATGGGCGAATTTCGGATTGATCAGCGGATCCGGCTCGTCGCCGCCGGCCGGAACATAGAAATTATGCAGACGTACAGGCCGCGCGGCGCCCTGCGGCGTGAAGCTGACGGCAAGATGGCGCGCGTCCCCCTTCTCGCAGAAGCCGCGCCGGTCGATATCGCCTAGAGGCAGGCGCGAGGCGATGGCGACGCCGTGATAGCCTTTCTGGCCGTTGATCTCGACATGCGGATAGCCAAGCTTATGAAACGCCGAAAGCGGAAACTCCGCGTCGCGGCACTTGGTCTCCTGCAGGCACAAGAGGTCCGGCGCATGCTCATTCAGGAAGCGCGCGACAAGATCGATCCGCAGGCGGACGGAGTTGATATTCCAGGTGGCGATGGAAAAGGACATGTGAGGGCTCCGCTGGCGATTGATCACGGCGGAGCTTGCGTCGCAACATGAGACAGCGGCGACGCACAGAAAAACGCGGCGGGGAACGCTCCGCGCAGCCCAAACGAAAAGGGCGTCCGGCTTTTGACCGGACGCCCTAGGAGCGAAGCTTGCCGGGAGGGGGGCCGGCAGAGCCTTCAAGGCGAAGCGGGGGGAAACGCCCTGTCAGCTGAATCGCTCACATGATCCCAAGATAAGCGCCCCCTGCCCCAATTCAAGAGTAAACAACGGCCTCAATTATTTGTGTTCGGAATCCGTTCCTGCGTCAGCTGGAAAATGTTCGGGTCTGGTTTCTTGGTCAAATCGATGTTGAACAAAGAGATTACTGTTTCGTAACCTTGCGGATCTGTAACCTGCCACTGCTTGAGCGTGAACTTGGCCGGATCGAAGATGAGTTTTATCTCGGAGGTTCCGCCGAAAGTCGCCGTATCCTCGACCTGAATCACGACGGAACTCGGATCGCTCGCAACATTAACGATTTTAACGTCGCGATTGAGATCCACATGGTCCTTCAGCAAGAACTTCAGCGGCGTCTGGCTGATGAAATAGACGTCCTTTGTCGCCGTCTTGCGATCATGCACTGCGACGGACAGGCCATCCGCGACGATCTCAAGCGTCGCCGGCGGCGCATATTCGAACCGCAGCTTGCCCGGCCGCTGGACGAAGATCTTGCCCTCCGCCCGACGCCCGTCCGGGCCGATCTGAACGAAATCGCCGATCATCGTCGTCGCCGTATTGAAATAATCATTCGCCTTCTGGATCGCGACCAGCGGGTCCATGGGAACGAAAGGCTTTGTCGGAGCCGCCGCGGCGGCGGGCTTGGCTGGCTTTACGGTCGCAGGCGCCGGCTCGGCATGGAGGCCGAAGGAGGCGAGCCCGGCGAAAGCCGCGAAAACAAAGGCTGGCGTTCGCGTCATGAAACCTTCCCGATGATGGCGCCTGTCACGGCGATCCTAAAGCGTGATCCTTAAGAGTTGCAGACGTTGTAGATAGGATTGCGCCGCAAGACAAAGATGGCGGTTTGGGGCCCTGCGCGCCGGGGCGCGTTTGTTTTCAGCCAGCCGCCTTGCGCGGGCGCATGCCGTTCTGTTCTATAGGCGCCAACCTTGGAAACGCGCTTGTGGAAAAAACGAAATGACGCATGAAAAAGCGCTCCAGACCATCGCGGCCTCGAACGGGGTCGCGGCGGACAGCGCCTACGGAGCGGCGGCGCCGCCGATCTATCTTTCGAGCACCTTCGCCTTCAAGGGGTTCGAGCGGCCGGGCGGTCACGAATATACGCGAACGAGCAATCCGACCCGCGACCTCCTGGCCGACACGCTGGCCAAGCTTGAGGGCGGCGCAGGCGCGGTGACCCTGTCAAGCGGCATGGCGGCGATCAATCTGCTGCTCGATCCAATGGAGCGCGATGATCTCGTCATCGCGCCGCATGATTGCTATTCCGGCGTCCAAAGGCTCTTGTCCGCCCACGCCGCAAAGGGTCATTTCAAGGTCGAGTTCGTCGATCAGAGCGATGCGGAGGCCGTCGCCACGGCGCTCGGCCGCAATCCGAAACTTTTGATGATCGAGACCCCGAGCAACCCACTGATGCGCGTGGTCGACATCAGGGCATTTTGCGAGGCCGCGAAAAAAGTCGGCGCGAAGGTCGCCGTCGACAATACGTTCCTCTCGCCCGCTCTGCAGCGGCCGATCCCGCTCGGCGCGGATTTTGTCGTTCATTCGATGACAAAATTCCTCAACGGCCATTCCGACGTGGTCGGCGGCGCCGTGATCTGCGCCAGCGAAAGCGACGCCGAGGAGATGCGCGGCTGGGCCAATATCACCGGCGTCACCGGCTCGCCGTTCGATTCCTATCTGACATTGCGAGGATTGCGGACGCTGTTTCCGCGCCTCGAACGCCAGCAGCGCACTGCGGAAACGATCGCGCTGTTCTTACAACAGCATCCTTCTGTCGAGGCGGTGCATTATCCGGGGCTCGTCTCGCATCCCTCCCATGCGCTCGCCAAGGCGCAGCAGGCGGGCTTTGGCGCGATGCTGAGTTTTGAGGTCGCGGGCGGAATCGCGGCCGTGCGGCGGCTGGTGGAATCGGTCCGCATTTTCACTCTGGCGGAATCGCTCGGCGGCGTCGAAAGCCTGATCGCCCATCCAGCGACCATGACGCACGCCAGCATGGCCCCCGAGGCGCGCGCGGCGGCGGGGATCAAGGATAATCTGCTGCGGCTCTCGGTCGGCCTCGAACATGAGGGGGATCTTGTGTCCGATCTGGCGCAGGCGCTGAAGGCGCCCGCTTGAGGGCGCGCGGGACTGGTCGTTAAGCCCGTCCGCCTGAAACCTAAGCCTCTCCAGCGAGATCGAAGGCGCCGCGGTCGACGCCGCCGCCGACGAGGATCGCCCGTTTGCCGGAATGGTTTGGCGCGCCGACGACGCCCTCCTGCTCCATCCGCTCGACCAGCGAGGCCGCCTTGTTGTATCCGACCGACAGGCGGCGCTGGATGTAGCTCGTCGAGCATTTGCGGTCGCGCAGAACGATCGCCACTGCCCGGTCGTAGAGATCGCCCGATTCTTCGGCGTCCATGCTGCCGGGCGAGACCGCCTCCCCCTCCTCGTCAGAGCTGTCGTCCTCTGAGGTGATCGATTCGAGATATTCGGGCTGGCCCTGACTTTTAAGATGGGCGACCACCTTCTCAACCTCGCCATCGGCGACGAAGGGCCCGTGCACGCGCGAGATGCGCCCGCCTCCCGCCATATAGAGCATGTCGCCCTGGCCAAGCAGCTGCTCGGCGCCCTGCTCGCCCAGAATGGTGCGGCTGTCGATCTTGGAGGTCACCTGAAATGAGATTCGCGTCGGAAAATTCGCCTTGATGGTGCCGGTGATGACGTCGACCGAGGGCCGCTGCGTCGCCATGATCAGATGAATGCCCGCCGCGCGCGCCATCTGCGCGAGCCGCTGGATCGCGCCCTCGATATCCTTGCCGGCGACCATCATCAGATCGGCCATCTCGTCGACGATCACGACGATGAAGGGCAGCGGCGAGAGATCCATCGGCTCATGCTCGTAGATCGCCTCGCCCGTCTCGCGGTCGAAGCCGGTCTGCACGGTCCGCATCAAGGTCTCGCCCTTGGCCGTCGCCTCGACGACGCGGGCATTGAAGCCGTCGATGTTGCGCACGCCGAGTTTCGACATCTTCTTGTAGCGGTCCTCCATCTCGCGGACCGCCCATTTCAGCGCCACCACCGCCTTTTTCGGGTCGGTGACCACGGGCGTCAAAAGATGCGGGATGCCGTCATAGACGGAGAGTTCGAGCATTTTCGGATCGACCATGATCAGCCGGCATTCTTCCGGGCGAAGCCGGTAGAGCAGCGACAGGATCATGGTGTTGATCGCGACCGATTTGCCCGAGCCCGTCGTTCCGGCGACGAGAAGATGCGGCATGCGCGCCAGATCGACGATAATCGGTTCGCCGCCGATGTTTTTGCCGAGGGCGATGGCCAGACGATGTTTCGATTTTTCGAAATCGTCGGAGCCGAGCAATTCGCGCAAAAATACCGTTTCGCGCCGCTGGTTCGGCAATTCGATGCCGATGGCGTTGCGGCCCTGCACCACGGCGACGCGCGCCGAGATCGCCGACATCGAGCGGGCGATATCGTCAGCGAGCCCGATTACGCGGGAGGATTTGATGCCGGGCGCGGGCTCGAGCTCATAGAGCGTGACGACGGGGCCCGGCCGGACATTGATGATCTCGCCCTTGACGCCAAAATCATCGAGCACGCCCTCGAGCAGGCGCGCGTTCTGCGACAGGGCTTCCTCGGACTGCGAGCTGACGAGATGTTTCGCCTCGGCGAGCATATTGAGCGGCGGAAACACATAATCCTGGCGTCCGAGACGCTCGCGCAGCGAGGGATGCGCCTCCTTCTGGGCGCGCTGCCCTGGCCGCACCGGCGGCGGCGGCGGCGCGACGATGCGTCGCGAGTCGGGTTCGGCCATGGCGTCGGCGCTGGCTGTTTTCTGAACGGTTCGGCTTTTTTGCCGGGCCGCCGCCCGCGTCGCCGGCGGCGCATAGGCGGTGGCGTCAAACCCGGGCTCGGGAATGCCTTTTTCCAGCCAGTCGGCGTCGGGAGCGGGTTCGAAGGGCTCATTGTCGCCCGATGCAAATTCGAAACTGCCGAGCGGGGGATCAAAATCGCGCGGGGAAAACTGCGGCGCCGTCTGCCAGGGCGCAGGGCGGGGCGAGGGCGCGCGCGCGGCCCGGCGGCGCGCGAGTTGACGCTGCGCGGCGGACTTGAGGCTCAAAAAGGCGTGAATGACGGCGCCGAGCGCGATAAGCGCAAAGCCCGGACCGCCGGCGTCATCGTCAGCGCCCCCGCCGCGCCGGCGCACAGGCGCATCGTGCTCTTCTTCGTCGAGTTCGTCGAACCGGTCGCGCAGCCCGACGCTCGCCGAAAGGGCGAGAATGGATCCGGCGGCAAGCGCGACGCCGACGAGAATGAGGCCCGGCGCGAATCCGGCGGCGAGCTTTTTTGGCAAGAGGAGGATCGCGTCCCCGACGACGCCGCCAAGGCCAGTCGGCAACGGCCAGCGCGCGGCGATCGGCAGCAGTGAAGCGAACCCCGCCGCCAGCGCCGCCCCAGCGATCCACAACATAACCCGCGCCGGAATCCGCTCCAACCGGCGCGCCGTCAACAGACGACAACCCCAAAAGCCCGGCGGGACCAGAACGGCGATG
Source organism: Methylocella silvestris BL2 (assembly GCF_000021745.1). Classification (NCBI taxonomy): domain Bacteria; kingdom Pseudomonadati; phylum Pseudomonadota; class Alphaproteobacteria; order Hyphomicrobiales; family Beijerinckiaceae; genus Methylocella; species Methylocella silvestris. Next base: position 365,136 of record NC_011666.1, on the reverse strand, counting down.
ACGCCAAGCCCGAGCATCTGCATCAGGAGATCGGCCGTGACTGCGCCCGTCGAGCCCAGAAGGTTGCGCACCGGCCCAGGCGTCGCGTGATTGAAGCTTGGATCCTCGACGGACCAGGACAAAAGCGCGATGACGATGGCGATCGTCGCCGCGACGATGACCAATCCCGCCAATTCCGCGCCGCGCCGCGCCGCGAAGGCGCGCAGGGCGTCGGGGATGATGTCGAGCGCCGTCATACTGGTTGTCGTTCGCATCCGATCCCCGTCGTCGAACTGCCTGTCTCTGCTCGCCGCACACGGCTTTGGCGTCGAGCGCCGCGCGTCCGCGATGACGTCGAGCAAGGCGCAAATTAGCAATGGACGGTTAAAGGCGCTTTAACCTTAAGGGACCGGCGGCCACGCCAAAGGCGCAGGACGAACCTTTTCGGTAGAGTCTCAGTTTGAATTTCGGCTCTCGCCTTCTTTGCGTTCGCTGAAAGCTGGGCGACGCTCATCGCAGGCGGTCATTCCGGAGCAACTCATCGGCCGATGATGCGAGCGTCCTGCACATAGTCGAAGCCGCCCTTGCCCGGCCAGGCTCGTCCGTCAGGATAGCGCAATTCAATTCCGGCGAGATCCTTCTCATCCGCTAGGCGCATATTGACGCCCATCTGAACGTTGCCAAACTTCGATATAGCGCTCGCGGTCAGAATAAAGTGGGTCGTTGAACCACAATTTGGACAGAACTGGATTTCTGCAGCCGGGTCATCCTTATCTCCTCGGCTATATCCCTTCGTCGCTCCTTCGATCCCGACTTCCGAGGGATGGAAATAGGCCCAGCGGGCGCCCGATTTACTGCAAAGCATGCAGTTGCACTCGTTGATGAAGTCCGGTCGCTTTGGGACGTCGATGCGGACTTGGCCGCAGAGGCAGGTGAGCTTCAGCATTCCCGTGTCATAGCTGGAAAGCCGCATGCCCGATAGCAGCCGTTCAGTCCCCCCAAATGACGAAATTCAAACGGAGACGCTACCACCTTTTTCGCTCAGCCTTGACGCGGCGCGGCGCGTGGCCTATGTCCTGCGACTTCACATGCCGCATGAGAGTGCATTCGCGATTCACAGGATCGCCGCTGTGCATTGATGCTTGGTTGCAACGCATTTTCTTCACGCAGAAGTCTGCAACTTTTGCGGAAAATGCTTTAGTCGGGATGAAGCCGCCCTTTTGGGTCGCGGGCCTGGCGCGTTTGAGATTGAAGAGGAAGTTGAGATGTCCCGCCGCTGCGATTTGACCGGCAAAGCCGTACAGACCGGCAATCTGGTCAGCCATTCGAACCACAAGACGCGGACGCGGTTTCTGCCCAACCTCTGCAATGTCACGCTGATTTCCGATGTGCTGCAGCGCAAGGTCCGTTTTCGCGTGGCGGTCGCTGCGCTGCGCTCGGTCGAGCATCGCGGCGGACTCGACGCCTTTCTCGCCAAGGCGGACGATGCAGAGCTGTCGCTCGGCGCGCGCGCGATCAAGCGCGAGATTTTGAAGAAGCAGGCCGCCGCTTCCTGATTTTTGGCCCGGCTGCCGCCCCACCTTCCTATCTGCGGAATTCGCGTCGCCCGGCTTATGGCCGGGCGTTTTGCGTTTGCGCGCCAAAGCGCAGCAAGCCGGCCCCGTTGCGGCGCAGCCAGGCCTCGGCCGCCGCCACCTCCGGATAAAGCCGTTCGACGACGGCCCAGAACGCGTCCGAATGATTCATATGGACGAGATGGGCGACCTCATGCGCGGCGAGATAATCCAATACGAAAGGCGGCGGCAGGATCAGCCGCCAGGAAAAATTGAGCGCGCCCGAGGATGAGCACGACCCCCATCGGCTGGTGGTGTCGCGCAGCGTTATCCGTCGAACCTTGACGCCGAGCCGGGCGGCGTGCCGCGCGACGCAAGCCTCGAGATCGCGCCGCGCCTCCCTGACCAGAAAATCCCGCACCCGGCGCGCCGCAAACGCGGCCTCGCCGCCAACGAGCAGGAGGGGCTCGTCCCCCGCCTGCGCCGGCGGCGCCGCGGCGACCGCCCCTGCCCCGCGCGGCGGCGGCTGCAAGACGATGCGGTGGGAAACGCCGCGGAGCGGAATTAATGATCCGGGCTCAAAGGGGATCGCCTCGGGAAGCCGCCTCAGCCTTGCGCCGACCCAAGGCGCATGCCGCTCGGCGAAAGCGCGCGCGTCCTTGACGCTGGCGCGCGCGGGAACCGTTAGCACGACATCGCGGGCGCCGGCGCGCACTCTCAAGGTAAAGCGCCGCGCCGCGCCGGAGCGGCGCAGAAAAATCCGGTAAATCTCGCCGTCGTGAGCGACGTCGATAAAGGACCGCTCCCCGGCGGGAGGCGCTTCCCTGAGAAAGAGCGAGCGCAGCGACATGGCGGCCAGTTTAGCGGCGCGCCTGTTGAGTCGCTATCGCCAATTGCGGGCGCAAAGCCGGATCAGACGCCGACCAGCGACAAATTGCGGGCGGATTTTCCGGCGCCGTGGAAGTCGAGAATGCGCGGCACGATCTGGTTGCGAAAACGCGATCCGTTGAAGACGCCGTAATGACCGACCTTCTCCTGCAGATAATCGGTCTGCATCGCGGCGGGCAGATTGAAACAGAGGTCATGCGCCGCGAGCGTCTGGCCCGCGCCGGAAATATCATCGTTCTCGCCTTCGACCGTCATCAGCGCCACGCGGCGGACGGCGGAAAAATCGACGACGCGGCCGCGGTGAACCATCTCGCCCTTGGGCAGGGAGTGCTTGACGAAAACAGTATCGACCGTTTGCAGGTAGAATTCGGCGGTGAGGTCCATAACGGACAGATATTCGTCATAGAATTCGCGGTGCTTTTCGGCCGAATCGCCGTCGCCCTCGACGAGATGGCTGAACAATTCGAGATGGGCGCTGACATGGCGATCGATATTCATGCCCATGAAGCCGGCGAGCTGCAGGAAGCCTGGATAGACCTCGCGGCCGGCGCCGCGGTAGCCGAGCGGCACGGCGCTGATGCAATTGCGCTTGAACCAGGCGCTGCCGCGCTCTTGAGCCAGCAGATTGACTTTCGTCGGACTGCGCCGGGTGTCGATTGGGCCGCCCATCAGGGTCATGGAAGCGGGAATATGCGGGCTGTCTTCGCCCTCCATCAGCGCGACCGCGGCAAAGAGCGGCACGGCGGGCTGACACACGCCGAGCGTATGCAGCGGCAGCCCATCGTTTTCCCGGCTGAGCAAGGCGCAGATGGAAATGAGATAGTCGATATAATCGTCGAGGTCGAAGCGGCCGGCCGACAGCGGCAGCGTCTTGGCGTCGAGCCAATCCGTTATATAGACATCATAGAAAGGCAGGAACGCCTCGACCGTGCCGCGAAGCAGAGTGGCATGATGGCCGGACATCGGGGCGACGATCAAAAGCTTGGACTGCGGCGTTGCGAGGCGCTTTTCGAATTGGCGCTCGAAATGGAGCAGCCGGCAAAAGGCGCTTTCCCAAACGACTTTCTCGACAATCGGGACGCGGTCGCCGTCGACAAGGATGCTGGCGAGGCCAAATCCCGGCTTGCTGTAGCGGCGCGTCATACGTTCGAAAAGCTCGACCGTCGCCACCATGTTCTTGCCAAGATGGGTATAGGAGAAAAGGTTCGCGGGGCTCTTCAGCCACAGCTGGGCCATGTCCGACATCGCCCGGGCCGGGGCGAGGGCGAAGTGTGAGATTTCATGCAGCTCGTAAGTGAATGGAGGCATCTTTGCACTCTTTTCGGCCCTTTGGGCGGAAGTCAGCTGCTAAAGTTTCTTCCCGCGATCGTGGATTTCTATTGGCGAAATTCCGTCCTATAATGCAGCATATTTAAGCATAATGGCGTCGAATTGAATGAGTTGCATGTCTTTTCGCGACCAAGTGACAGAATTCACACTTTTTCGTCTCGCGGGCGTTGCATTAAAGTTAAGCTCGCGCCGGCAGGATAACGGCAAATCCGCATCCGCGTTCCGAGAAATGAACGGCTAATACATGAGCACTAGGCGCGCCCGAACCGCTGCAAATTTATCCATGGCGGCGATCGTCGAAGCGGGGCAAGACCCATCTGGATCGCGCGCGCGATCCTCCTTGCAGGCGCCGCAATGAGCAGTCTGCTGAACATCGATTTTCGCCGCCGCACCCGGCGCCTGCACGTCGACACGCTGGTCAGACTCCGCTGGCTCGCGCTCTGCGGACAGGCGGCCGCGGTTCTGTTTACGGAGCTTGTGCTCGAGTTTCCGCTGCCGCTGGTGCCCTGCCTGCTGATCATCGCCATTTCAGCCGTGCTGAACGTCGCGCTGCGGGTCCGGTATGGGCGCGTCGACCTCCTGAACGAAAAGCCGGCGGCGGTGATTCTCGCCTATGACATTCTGCAGCTGACAGCGCTGCTCTATTTGACGGGAGGCATCGAGAACCCTTTTTCCATGCTGTTTCTTGCGCCGATCATGGTGTCGGCGGTGTCGCTATCCGGCTGGACGACATTTGCCCTGACCCTGCTGACGATCGGGGCGGCAAGCGTTCTGACCTTCCATCACTATCCTTTCCCCTGGTACCGGGGCGAAACCTTGACCCTGCCCTTCATCTTTTCGGCCGGCGCCTGGACCGCGCATGTCGTCAGCGCGATCTTTATCGCGATTTATGCGTCACAGGTGGCGCTGGAATCGAGCAAGCTGGCGGACGCCCTGTCGGCGACGGAGCTGGTGCTCGCCCGAGAGCAGCATCTGACTCAGCTCGACGGCCTCGCCGCTGCCGCGGCGCACGAACTCGGCACCCCGCTCGCGACCATCACGCTTGTCGCCAAGGATCTCGAACGACAGCTCCCTCAAGACGGGCCGATCCGGGAGGACGTCGCCCTCCTCGCCCAAGAGGTCGCGCGCTGCCGCACGATTCTCGGCAAGCTCGCATCGCTCGGCAATGATGACGGCAATGTCCTTGATGAGATGACGGTCACCGTGATGATTGAGGAGGTCGTCGCCCCGCAGCGCGATTTTGGCGTGAAAATCGCCATCACTCAGGCCGGGTCGGGACGCAAGCCGGTCATGCGGCGCAACCCCGCCATTCTCTATGGGCTTGGCAATCTCATCGAAAACGCGATCGATTTCGCCAGCAACGAAGTGCGCATCGACGCCAGCTGGGATTTGAGCCGGGTGAAGCTCGTTATCGAAGACGACGGTCCGGGGTTCTCGCCGGAGGTTTTGAGCCGCGCGGGAGCGCCCTATGTCACGACCAAAACCGACCGCCGCCTGAAATCCGACGACGGCTCCGGGCTCGGCCTTGGCCTGTTCATTGCAAAAACATTGCTGGAGCGCTCCGGGGCGACGGTGTTGACCGGCAATGTCCCGGCTCCTGCGACGGGAGCGCGGATTATCGTCGAGTGGAAACGCGCAGCCTTCGAGCGCGGCGTCAAAATTCCCGCGCCCGCGAAAGTGGCGTCCTAGAGACCGATCACGCCAATAGGCTCGCTGAACCGCATATCTCTTTGTTAGAACGGATTTTTATCGCATAGGGCTGCATCTTTGGTAAGAAATGCTCTAGAGATGGCGGGTGAACTCCCCCGCATCCCACGTCCGGTGGAAATCGCGGTTGAATGGGGCTAGTCTGCCGCAGCATTCGGCGCCCTGACCGAACAGACGATGCCTCGCATGGCTGGAGCGGCCTCCGGCGGTTGAGAAAATCGAGATTATGATGACAGATGGACCTCCTGACGCGATCCCAGGAGAAAGCTTGAGCGACGATCAAGCCGAGACGATGGCCGAGGGGCAGGATCGCTCCCTGTTGATCGTCGACGACGATAAGCCGTTTTTGTCGCGCCTGACGCGGACGATGGAGAGTCGCGGCTTTAGCGTCAGATGCGCCGAATCGGTGGCCGAAGGCCTTGAGGCGATCGCGCAGAGCCCTCCCGCTTTTGCGGTGATCGACATGCGGCTCGGCGACGGCAACGGCCTCGACGTGATCGCCGAATTGAAGGCGAAGCGGCCCGACGCGCGCGGGGTGATCCTCACCGGCTACGGCAATATCGTCACCGCAGTCACGGCGGTGAAATTCGGCGCATTCGATTATCTCGCCAAGCCCGCCGACGCCGACGAGATCTATCATGCGCTGATGGCGGTCCAGCACGACAAGGCCGAATTGCCGGAAAATCCGATGTCGGCCGACCGGGTCCGCTGGGAGCATATTCAGCGCGTCTACGAATTATGCGGCCGCAATGTTTCCGAAACCGCCCGCCGCCTCAACATGCACCGGCGGACGCTGCAGCGAATTCTCGCCAAGCGCGCGCCGCGATAGCCCGCTCGCCGAGGCTCGCCGCGGCCATTGCTTCAGAACGCAAAAAAGGTGTAATGCCGCTTCCCCGGCGCAAGCCGGGGACCGAAACGCCCTCGCCGCTCATGCGGCCGCGCGGGGCCGGTAGCTCAATGGTTAGAGCCGGCCGCTCATAACGGTCTGGTTGCAGGTTCGAGTCCTGCCCGGCCCACCAGCATGTCAAAAGCGCTGAAGCTTTTTGTCCGTCTTGGCGGCCTTGCGCCCGAGGACGCCTGGCTGCGGAGACGCCGGCAACTTATTCGCCGGGCGCCTTCGCCTCGATCGCCAGCGCATGCACGCCGGCGTCGAGCTCTTGCGACAATGCGGCGTTGATGGCGCGGTGACGGTCGATCCGGCTCTTGCCGGAGAAGGATTTCGAGACCACTTTGACTTTAAAATGGGTTTCGCCGACTTGATCGGCGCGGCCGGGGCGGGTCGCCACATGCGCGTGGCTGGCGTGTTTTTGTGACTCGTCGATAATTTCGATCGTCTCGGGCGCGAAGGCCGCCTCGAGCTTCGCGCGGATCGCAGCCGCGACGGGCGCTTGCGCTCCAGCCGCGCTCGCCTCTATGTGATTGCTCATTCCATGCTCCTGCGCCGCGCAAGCCAGCCCGGCCTTGTCAAGTGGATCAGCAATCTTTTTACCTCGCTCCCGCGCTTGCGGCCACCCCAAAGACCTCCATAATGCCAAGGTCATGAATTTGAACTCTCGCATCTTCGATCGAATCCGGGTCAAACGTGAGCCGAAGGCGGCGGTCCAGCCGAACCAGCCGCGCTGCGACTATCCCGGCTGCTCCGAGCCTGGCGGCCATCGCGCGCCGATGGGTCGGCTGCGCGAGGGCCAGTATTTTTCCTTTTGCCTCGATCACGTCCGGGAATACAATGCGACCTATAATTATTTCAACGGGATGAGCGCGGAAGACGTCGCCCTTTACCAGCGCGATGCGCTGGTCGGCCATCGCCCAACCTGGTCGATGGGATCAATGCGCGGCGAAAAGGGATTTCGCGAGGACGCGGAGCCCGCCGGACCCGACGCGCTTGGAGTGACCTCTCCGCGCAGTTACCGGCGCGCCGCGGCGGAACCTTCAAAGCCGCGTCTTGGTTTGGCCGCCGTGCGCGCGCTCGACACGCTGGGCCTTGACGCCACCGCCGACGCGGCCGCGGTAAAGACCCGCTTCAAGGATCTGGTCAAGCGTTTGCATCCCGACGCCAACAGCGGCGACCGTTCGAATGAGGACAGGCTGCGTGAGATCATTCGCGCCTATAAATATCTGAAATCGGTGCGATGCGGCTAAGTCCGGCGACGAATATCAAGCGGTTCAGCGATGAGGGCCGCCCACAGGGGCGAGCCAGCGCCATCGCTACGGAGGGGGAATGCAAAGCGTAAGACTCGACGAGGGCGCCATTACGGGCCTTCCGGACATGAAGATCTCCGTGCGTCAGGTGTTCGGCATCGACACCGACATGGAGGCGCCTGCCTATTCGGCGAGCGATCCGCATGTGCCAGACCTCGATCCCGATTATCTGTTCGATCGCGACACCACGCTCGCCATTCTCGCCGGCTTCGCGCGCAACCGCCGCGTCATGGTCACCGGCTATCACGGCACCGGCAAATCGACCCATATCGAACAGGTCGCCGCGCGGCTCAACTGGCCCTGCGTGCGCATCAATCTCGACAGCCATGTCTCGCGCGTCGATCTCGTCGGAAAGGACGCCATCGTTCTGAAGGACGGCCAGCAGATCACCGAATTTCGCGACGGCATCCTGCCCTGGGCGCTGCAGAACAATATCGCGCTCTGCTTCGACGAATATGACGCCGGCCGTCCCGACGTCATGTTCGTGATCCAGCGCGTGCTCGAAGTGTCCGGGCGCCTGACGCTGCTCGACCAAAGCCGCGTGATCCGGCCGCATCCCGCCTTCCGTCTGTTCTCGACGACGAACACGATCGGGCTCGGCGACACCTCCGGCCTCTATCACGGCACGCAGCAGATCAATCAGGGCCAGATGGACCGCTGGTCGATCGTGGCGACGCTCAACTATCTGCCGCACGACAAGGAGGTCGAGATCGTTCTCGCCAAGGTGAAGCGGTTTCAGGCCACCAAGGAAACCCGCGACCAGATCGGCAAGATGGTCCGGGTCGCCGATCTGACTCGCAACGCCTTCATCTCCGGCGATCTCTCGACGGTGATGAGTCCGCGCACGGTCATCACCTGGGCTGAGAACGCGGAGATTTTCGGCGACATCGGCTTCGCGTTCCGGCTGACCTTCATCAACAAATGCGACGAACTCGAGCGCGCGCTGGTCGCCGAATTCTATCAGCGCTGCTTCGGCAAGGAGCTGCCGGAAAGCGCGATCAATGTGGTTATGACCTGAGAGCTTTCTGAGGTCCGCCCCGAACCCTTGCGCCGATGCGCGCGGACCCGCGCGTCCGGCGCAGGATGATCCGCTGGAGTCGCATGCCCGCCTCGAACCAGAAGCCGCCCGCCAAGACCCAGGCGCCGCAGGAGCCGTTCAAGCGGGCCGTCGCCGCCTGCATGCGCGCCATGGCGAAGACGCCGGAGCTTGAGGTCGTCTTCGCGCCCGAACGTCCGAGCCTCATCAAGACAGGATCGGTCGCCAAAGCCCGCCTGCCCGAGCCGTCGCGAAAGATCGACGCCCATGAGACGGCGATCTTGCGCGGACACGCCGATTCGCTGGCGTTGCGCCTTGCCTGCCACAATGCCGAAACGCACCGGCGGCTGTCGCCGCAGGTCTCCGGGGCGAGAGCCGCCTTCGACGCCGTCGAGCAGGCGCGCGTCGAGGCGATCGGCTCGCGCCGCATGGAGGGCGTCGGCGACAATATCGACGCCATGCTGGACGATCGGTTTCAGCGCGCCCGCTATCCCGACATCGCGACGCGCGCCGACGCGCCGATCGAGGATGCGCTGGCGATGATCGTGCGCGAACGCCTGACCGGCCGGAACCCGCCCAAAGGCGGCCAGCGCATCGTCGACCTCTGGAGGCCCTTCATCGAGGAAAAGGCGGGCGTCGACCTCGACCGGCTGCGCACGACGATCGAGGACCAGCGCGCCTTCGGCCAATCGGTGCATAAGCTTCTGACTTCGCTCGAAATGCTCGACGAAGGCAGCCTCGACGACAATTCTGAGGACGATGAGAACAGCACCGACGACGTCGACGAGGGCGACGCCGAGGTTGAGGCCGCGGAAGGCGAAAAGGACGATTCGGGCGAATCGCGCGAGATCGAAAAGAGCGAGGCCGCCGCCGACGCGACCGATGAAAATGAGGCGGATGCGGCCGACGCGCCGACCGGCGAGTTCGAGGAAGAGGCCGATTTTTCCGAGTCCGAGCAGGCGGCCGATCCGCGCCGGCCGCCGACGCCGGGCCGCGCCGAACAGCGCGGCTCCGACTATAAGGCCTTCACCAAACGATTCGACGAGATCATCGCCGCCGAGGATTTATGCGATCCGGAGGAGCTCGAGCGCCTGCGCGCCTATCTCGACAAACAGTTGCAGAACCTCTCCTCCGTCGTCTCGCGGCTCGCCAACCGGCTGCAGCGCCGCCTGATGGCGCAGCAGAGCCGGTCCTGGGAGTTCGACCTCGAAGAAGGCATGCTCGACCCGGCGCGTCTCTCCCGGGTCATCATCGATCCGCAGCAGCCGCTGTCGTTCAAGAGTGAGAAGGACACGGATTTTCGCGACACCGTCGTCAGCCTGCTGATCGACAATTCCGGATCGATGCGCGGGCGCCCCATCACCGTCGCCGCCACCTGCGCCGATATTCTGGCCCGCACGCTGGAGCGCTGCGGCGTCAAAGTGGAAATTCTGGGATTCACGACAAGAGCGTGGAAGGGCGGCCAGTCGCGCGAAGCCTGGCTGCAGGCGAACAAGCCCGCCGCGCCGGGGCGGCTCAACGATCTGCGCCACATTATCTATAAGTCGGCCGACGCGCCGTGGCGCCGTTCGCGCAAACATCTCGGACTGATGATGCGCGAAGGGCTGCTCAAGGAAAACATCGACGGCGAGGCGCTCGACTGGGCCTATCGCCGCCTGATGGCGCGGCCGGAGCAGCGCCGCATCCTGATGATGATCTCGGACGGCGCGCCGGTCGATGATTCAACGCTATCGGTCAATCCCGGCAATTATCTGGAAAAGCATCTGCGCCATGTGATCGAGACGATCGAGACGCGCTCGCCCGTTGAGCTCATTGCGATCGGCATCGGCCATGACGTGACGCGCTATTACCGCCGCGCCGTGACGATCGTCGACGCGGAGGAGCTTGGCGGCGCGATGACGGAAAAGCTCGCCGAACTGTTCAGCGAAACCGGGGCGCCGGAGCGCGGCGCCGGCCGCAAGAGCGCGTCGTCGCGGCCGGCGCAGCCGCATTTGCATTAGACTAATCGCGACGTTCGCTTTTTTCTTCCGCCTTTAGTTCTTCGCGGCAGACTCTCTCCAAAATCGGAAGATCGGCTTGCGCCAGCTTCCACATGATCGGCGCGGCAATGCTTTCATAATCATGGCGCAGGACGTTGCCGATGCCAGCGACCTTCTGCCAGGGGATTTCCGGGTGGCGCGCTTTCAGCTCATCCGTCAGGCGGCGGCTGGCCTCGGAAACAATCTCGACCCCGCGCTCGACGAGCCATCGCCGTCGCCAATCAGCCGCGAACTCATCGATAGACACGTCCCTCAGTTCGGCGCGAATCCGTTCGATGGCCTCGATGATGTCGCTCAAGGGAGGAATGAGCGAACGCACTGCCACTAGAATACCCGGATGGCTGTTTCTTCGATTTGCCGCCGCAGGGTTCTGTGCAGGCTATCGCGCGTCATGATGTCAGTCTTCCTGCCGAGGATGCGGGCGGCGAAGGCCTTCACATCCATCAGTTCGAAGAGGCCGAGCTGTCCCTTTTCATAATCGAAGAACAGGTCGACGTCGGACTCATCGTCCGCATCGCCCCGCGCGGTCGAGCCAAACATATAGAGACGCTCGACGCCGAGCCGCCGTAAATCGGCTTCGTGTCGCTTTAAGCGGGTAACGGCCTCCTCGCGATCCATTTATCGCACCCTAGCACCGAACGATCCGCGCTGCTTTGCTCTAATGGACGGATGGGAACCACCGCCCTTAGGCGACCGTCGGCGCCTGCTCATTGGCTGCGACCTGGCTCATGCGCTGGCGATACAGCGCCGCGAAGTCGATCGGATCGATGTAAAGCGGCGGGAAGCCGCCGCTGCGCACTGCATCGGCAATGATCTGCCGCGCGAACGGAAAAAGAAGCCGCGGGCATTCGATCATGATCACCGGATGCGCGTCCGATTGCGGAATATTGATCAGGCGGAACAGCCCGGCATAGTCGAGCTCGAATTTGAACAGCGTGTCGGCGTCGGTTTTCGCCGAGCCTTCGAGCAGGATGTTCACCTCGAAATCATTCTCGGCGACCTGCTTGGCATTCACGTTGACCTGGATCTGGATGTTCGGCGGCTTGTCCTGAGGGCCGAGCGAGCGCGGCGCGTTGGGATTCTCGAACGAGAAGTCCTTGGTATATTGCACCATCGCATTGATCGCGGGGGCCGCGTCGACTTCAGCCCCGGTTCCGTTTCCATTAGCCATAATTTATGTTCTCCCGCGGCTGCGGGTAGCACGGAAGCAAAGCCCAAACAAGCGTCCCGCATTTGTCATCGTCGTCAGATGGAATGCGGATTTCCCGGTCCCGAAACGCTGCGTCTTTGAACGGCTCGATCGCCCCTTCAAGAAAAATTGGAGAGGTTTGGCCGGCGAATATGGGCTAGAAGCTGGCGACTCCTGCTTTTCTGCAACGCGATAACCGCCATGCCCGATGATGCGCCGCGCCTGTTTCTGATCACGCCCCGGATTTCCGAGGCGGATTCTTTCGCGCCGCAGCTCGCCGCCGCGCTGAGCGTCTGCGACGTCGCCTGCGTGCTGCTGCGGACGCAAACCCGCGATCCGGGCGACGCCAAGAAAATCATCAAGATTCTCGCCCCGATTGCGCAGCAGCGCGACGTCGCCGTTCTTGTCGAGGGCGACCCGCAGCTTGCCGTTCGCGCCGGCGCCGACGGCTGCCATGTCGAGGCCGGCGCCGAGGCGCTGCAGGGCGCCCTTTCCAGCCTGAAGCCCGATCGGATCGTCGGCGCCGGGGCGCTGCAAAGCCGTGACGAGGCGATGAGCGCCGGCGAAACCGGCGTCGATTATCTGATGTTCGGCGGCCCCGATCATCCGCAGCCGCACGAATTCGTGCTCGAGCGCGTCGCCTGGTGGGCCGAGATCTTCAACATACCCTGCGTCGCCTATGCGCAAACGCTGGGCGAGGCCGCTGATTTCGCCGAAGCGGGGGCCGATTTCATCGCGCTCGCCGACGCTGTTTTCGCCGACCCCCGCGGCCCAACGGCGGCGGTGGCGGACGTCGCGGCCATCCTGGCGACGATCCGTGAAAAGGCGCGCTGATTTGCGAGGCGCGTGCGCTGTCCTTGCTGCGGGAGTCGCCGCCGCCTTGATTTGCGGCGCGAAACCGGGGCCTGCCCAGACGCTTGATCCAGCGCGAGCGCCGGCGGAGGCGCCCTCTCCAGCCAAGGCGGATGACGCGCCGGATCTCGCCTTCGGCGCCTATCAGCGCGGCTATTACGGAACAGCGCTCGCCGAGGCGATGAGGCGCATCTCAGCCAACCCCCAGGACGCCGCGGCGATGACGCTGCTCGGCGAGCTTTATGCGCAAGGTCTTGCCGTGCGCCGCGATCCGACCGAGGCCAACCGGTGGTACAAGCTCGCGAGCGACCGCGGCGACCGCCAAGCCAGTTTCAAACTCGGCCTCGCCAAGCTCACGGGAGACGGGACGCCGAAGGATCGCGCCGGCGCCGCGGCGCTGTTCAAGGCGGCGGCGGAGAAGGGCCACCCCGGCGCGATGTATAATCTCGGCGTCCTCGCGATCGACGGCAACGGCGTCGTGTCCGACTTTTCCGGCGCCGCCAAATATTTCGAAACTGCCGCCAATCTCGGCGATGGCGACGCCGCTTATGCGCTTGGGATTCTTTATCGCAACGGCTCCGGCGTCGAAAAAAGCGACGAACGCGCGGCCTATTGGATCGCCCGCGCCGCAAAGGCCGACAATGTTCCCGGCGAAATCGAATATGGCATCATGCTGTTCAACGGCGTTGGCGTCGCCAAGGACGAGACGGCGGGGGCAAAGCAGTTTCTCAAGGCGGCGGCGCGCGACAATCCCGTGGCGCAGAACCGGATCGCCCGCATCCTCGCCGCCGGCCGGGGCTTGCCGAAAGATCCGGTCGAGGCGATGAAATGGCATCTTCTCGCCCGCTCGGCCGGGATCAAGGACGCCTGGCTCGACAGCGAAATGGCGAAGCTCTCGCCGAAGGACAAAGAGGCCGTTCAGACCGCCGTCCGGCAATATGTCGGGCGGTGAGGCCCGCTATCCGAATTCGGCTCCCGCCATGCCGCAGCTTTCAAGCGCTGCGCGAAAAGACTCCGGGATCGGCGCTTCGACGCGCACAGCGTCCTTGTTCTTATAGAGCGGGATCTCGATTTTTTGCGCGTGGAGCTGCAGCGGGATCGCGCCGCCTTCGCCGTAGATCGGATCGCCAAGGATCGAAAAGCCCATCGCCGCGCAATGCACGCGAAGCTGATGCGTGCGCCCTGTGAGCGGCGTCAGCGCGAGCAGCGTGTGGGCCGGGCCCTTGGCAAGGATGCGCCAGCGCGTTTGCGAGGACTGCCCGGCGGGATCGACTTTCATCCACCAGCCCCGGGTCTCGTCGCGGCGCCCGAGCGGAAGGTCGATCAGCCCCTCCTCCGCGCCGGGGCGTCCGTTGACGATGGAGACATAGGTCTTGCCGATCTTGCCCTGCTTGAACAAAAGCCCGAGTTTTTCGAGCGCCTTGTGATGCCGGCCGAGCACGAGACAGCCGGAGGTGTCGCGATCGAGCCGGTGAGCCAACGCCGGACTGCGCGGCAGGCCGAAACGCAGCCAGTGGAAGGCGGCCTCGAGATTGGCTCCGCCCTTCGGCCCGCGATGAACGGCTACGCCGGCCGGTTTATCGATCACGAGCATCAGGCCATCGCGATACAGCAGCCTGGCGTTAAGCTCCGCCTCCGAGAGGGGCGACGGAGCTTCGTCCAAATTCACCACCAGCCGCGCTTCTTAAACCAGAGAAAGGGAATGAGGGCGCTGATCAAGATCACCGCCAGGCCATAGGCATAGCCAAAGGACCAGTCGAGCTCTGGCATGTTCTTGAAATTCATGCCGTAAATGCCGGCGAACAGGGTCGGCGGGATGCCGACGACAGACACGATGGTCAGGATTCTGAAAATGTTGTTCTGTTCGATGTTGGTAAAGCCGAGCGTCGCATCGAGCAGGAACTGGATTTTGTCCGTCTGGCGCGTCTCATATTCGTTGAGCGAGCTGATATCTCGGCCAAGGCTTTTGATCTTGGCGCGCTGATCGGCGCCAAGATAGTCCGCCGCCTCGCTCGTCACAAAGGGCAGCATCCGCGACATGCCGAGCAGCACGTCGCTGATCTTCGACGCCAAATCGCCGAACCGGCCGACATGCGTCAGCTGACGCCGCAAATCGCTGCTTGCCTGTTCCGGTCCGCGCGACTCGTGAACGGCGCTGGTCCCGAACACCGACTGGGACAGGATCTCGAGTTCGGCGTTGATCTTCTCGAGTTCGTCGGCGGCGCGGTCGATGATCGCCTCGAGAAGCGTGATGAAAGCGCCGGGGCCATCCCCCGCCCGGCCGTTCTCGACGAGGGCGGCGTATTGGAGATCCTCGCAAGCCTTGATCTGCTTGTATCGGATCGTCAGCATATGATCCTTGCACAGGACGAAGCCAAGCGGCGATGTCTGCGGCTGACCGCTCGCCGCGCGCACGATCATCGGCATGCTCATGAAGAGATGATCCTTGTCGCGGTAAAGTCGGCTTGACGTCTCGATTTCGGAAAGCCGTTCGAGGGTCGGCACCACGATCTTCAGGGTGCGTTCGAGATAGGCCACTTCCCTTTGATCGGGCCGGAATGCGTCGATCCAATTGACCCCGCTGGGCAGGACGGAGGAGTCAAGATCGGCCTCGATCTTCCCCTTGGCGACGGTCGAATGAAGGATCAGCATGAGCCCTGCCTTAAGAGATAATCAGGCGAACGCGCCAGCCTTCCCGACTAGCCGGGCTTTATTACAATTGGGAGACAGAGCTGTCAGCCGGCGCCTGAGCCATATTCCGATGACTTGATTCAGTCTGATCGACAGAACTGGGTCAAGCTTCTGAATTCGCGGCGATTGATATCGCCGAATGGGCCGATCCGTCGAAAGGCGCTTCAATCAAAAAGGATGATATTGGAAGATCCAGGTTTCGCTTAAGATCTTTTCGCCCGACCGCAGGAAGAGGCGCATTTCCACCGGATCGATCCCGGGCGAAGCGGTCAGGTCGAACTGGGCGCGCCAATGGCCCGGCTGATCGTCCGGCACGGCTTCGGTGAAAATATAGGAGAAGGTCCCGCGCGAGGCCCACAGCACCGGCTCGGGCTTTTCGCCGAATGGCAAGTTCGCGAGCGGCGGCCCGGCGAACTCCACCATGAATTTCCGCACGCCCTTCGGTCGCGGCTGGCCGGGCTGGCCGCCATTGCCGAGACGGGTCGCAACGCAGCGGGCGAGATCGGTCGGAAACGGCTCGTCCGCCTGCCAATGGAGGCGATAGGCGAGCGACACATCCGACCCGGCCGTCGCTGGCGTCGCAGGCGTCCACATGGCGACGATATTGTCGTGGATTTCGTCGTCGGTCGGAATTTCGACGAGCTCGACGCTCCCTTTCCCCCATTTGCCGGACGGCTCGACCCAGAGGCTTGGGCGGCGTTCGTAATAGACGCCGTCCTGATAATGATCGAAATTGCGATCGCGCTGCAAAAGCCCGAAGCCGCGGGGATTTTCGTCGCCGAAAGCCGACGCCATGATGCGCGGCGGATTGTTCAGCGGACGCCAGATCCGCTCGCCGGTCCCCGACCAGATGGCGAGCCCGTCGGAATCATGGACCTCAGGGCGCCAGTCGATTCCGGTCTCCTTCTTCGTCTCGGAAAACCAGTACATGGAGGTGACCGGCGCCAGGCCGAACCGCGTCACGTCAGCGCGCAGGAACAGCGTCTGATCGATGTCCATGACGACGCCTTTGCCGCGCGTCATGACGAAACGGCAGGCGCCGACGATCGAGGGCCCTTCAAGCAGGGCATAGATCGTCAGCGAATCCCCTGTCGCCGACCCGTCGATATAGAATTTGGTGAAATCGGGAAATTCTTCCGGCTTGCCGGCGACGGCCACGTTAAGCGCCACCGCTCGGGCGGAGAGACCATATTGGCGCAACGCGCCGATCGAACGGAAATAGGCCGCGCCCAGAAAGGCGACCCAGTCATTCTTGCGCCAGTCGAGCGCGCCGTCGCGCGGCTCCTGAATACGCAGGCCGGCAAAGCCCGCGCCCTGCGGCAGCTTTTTGGCGACGGAATCATCCGGCATCGTGAAATAGCTTTGATCGTAGATGATCTCGCGCGCGCTGGCGCCTTCGACGACATTCATCTCGACGGCTTTCTGGAAGAACATGCCGAGATGGAAAAAGCTGACCGGAAACCGCCCCGGACCGTTGGCGAATAGCGCATGATCCATGTCGAAGGCGATTTTGCCCCAGGCCTCATAATTGATCTTGCCGACGATCTCGGGCGCCGGATGCGGCGGCCCGACATAGGGCTCGGCCGCCCTGCGCTTTGCCGCCGCCTTCAACCCTTCAAAGGAGAAAGGCCGCGCCGGACCGAGCTTCAGCCCCTCCAAGGCCGCGGCCGCGCTGAATCCCGCCGCGCTAAAACCCATCGCAGCGGCGGCCTTCAGCACCGACCTCCGGTCAAAGCCAGTCATTCTCAAACCCTTGTGATGAGATGCGCGCAGCGCGTCGGGGCGTCGGGCGTAGGGCTCAGCCGCGGATCGGCTCATGCCTGATGGCGATGCGCATGAAAAAATAGAGGAGGACGAAGCCGCAAAGGGTGAAGCCGATCTCGATCAGCCGGCTGATCGAGGGATCGAGCTGCAACAGGCCGCCGATCGCCCATCCCGCCGCCCAGGACGCGCCGACCATTTCCGTGCCGACGAGGATGGCGACCGCGACGATGGTTGAAAGATGCAGCCAATTGATTGGCTTGGGGGTCGCCAAATTCGCCGGGGAAGGCGAATTCTGAGCCGGAATCTGAGCCAAGTCGCGATTTCTCCTGCATGCGGCGTCGCCACCGCCTCGCGCGCCGCGGCGCGCCAAGATAGGCAAATAGGCCCCGCGAGTATATCATAGCGGCGCGCGGAGCAAGGCCGCGGCCGCGCTCCGGGCTCGGCTTTGGCCCGCGACACGAAACAAGAAACGAAGAACCCGCGGGGCAATGGGCAGACGCCATGAGAGAACAGGCCGTGGATTTGCGCCCGCCGTGGCTCAAGACCTACCCCTCGAGCGTTCCCGCCGAAATCGAGACGCCGCGCTACCGGCTGCTTGCCGAAGCCCCCGCCGATCTGGCGGCGAGGCGCGGCGGGGCGAGCGCCTTCACCACAGTCATGCCGAATGGCATGTCGGGGCGGCTCTCCTTCAATGACGTCGACCGGCTGTCCGACGCTTTCGCCGCCTATCTGCGCGAAAATCTGAAACTTCCGACAGGGGCGCGAATCGCGGTGCAGACCCCGAACGGGCTCGCCTATCCGATCGTCGCCTTTGGCATATTCAAGGCGGGCTGCACGCTCATCAACGTCAATCCGCTCTATACCGCCACGGAAATGATGCATCTGTTCGCCGATGCGCAGCCGGACGCGATCGTCGCCATCGACATGTTCGCGGAAAAACTGGCGGATGCGCTGGAGAACGCGCCCATTCCCAATGTTGTCCTGACCTCGGCGGCGAGCCTGTTTCCGGCCGCGCCCCGGCTCATCATCGGGGCCGTGCAAAAATATGTCCGAAAGGAAATCCCTCGCCCGCGCTTTGCCGCCTGCGCCTTCGCTCAGGCGCTCGCCATGGGGGCGCAAAAAATCTCGGAAGGCGCGGATGTGCGGGCCTATACGGCCGGGCTCGATCCCGATGCGGTCGCCTGCCTGCAATATACCGGCGGCACCACCGGCGTCAGCAAAGCCGCTATGCTCAGCCATCGCAATCTGATCGTGAATGTCGCGCAATTCTTGAGCTTCGTCGGCGGCGCCATTCGCGAGGACGATCATGTGCTGACTGCGCTGCCGCTCTATCATTGCTTCGCCTTTACCGTGAATATGCTAGGCTTCTTCTTCCGCGGCGCGCACAATGTGCTGATCCCCAATCCGCGCCCGCTCGTTAATCTGCGGCCCGCCTTCGCCAAGGCGCCGATTTCTTTCATTACCGGCGTCAACACCCTGTTCAAGGGACTGCTGCATGAGCGCTGGTTCGTCGAGAAGCCGCCACAGCATTTGCGCCTGTCCGTCGCCGGCGGCATGGCGCTGCACGAGAGCGTCGCCAAAAGGTGGGAGCAGGTGACGCAGACGCCGCTGATCGAGGGCTATGGCCTCAGCGAAGCCTCGCCTGTGCTGACCTTCAATCCCACGCTTCGCGTCAAACCGGGAACGATCGGCGTGCCGCTGCCCTGGACCGACATCAAATGCGTCGACGACAATGGCCGCGAAGTCGCGCCGGGGGAACATGGCGAACTGATCGCGCGCGGTCCGCAGATCATGAGCGGCTATTGGCGCCAGCCCGAGGAAACCAGGATCGCCCTGCGCGATGGCTGGCTCTACACCGGCGACATCGCCACCATGGATGAGGAAGGCTATTTCACCCTCGTCGACCGGCGCAAGGACATGATCCTCGTCAATGGCTTCAATGTCTATCCAAATGAGGTCGAGGCGACGCTGACCGAACATCCGGGCGTCAAGGAATGCGCGGTGGTCGGCGTGCCCGACGCCGGCGTCGGCGAGGCGGTCAGGGCTTTTATCGTCCGCGCCGACAAATCGCTCGACGCCGAGGAGTTGCGCGACTTCTGCCGGACGCGGCTCGCCCCTTACAAAATACCAAGACACGTCGTCTTCCGCGACGATCTGCCGAAATCGAATGTCGGCAAGATCCTGCGCAAGGATTTGCGCGGCGACATGTCGCCGTGACGCTTTACCAGCGCAAAAGACGCGCCCCGACCGCCGCGCCGAGCGCCGTCAGGAAAGCGATCGCGATCGGATACCAGACCGCCACGAACAGCGGCGAATCATCGGGGCAATGGGAGGCGTAGAGCGCCGCGCCGATCGCCCCGGCGAACAGGCCAGCGCCCGCGCCGGCGACGGCCGGGCGCTCCGGCGCGCCGTTGCGCAACGCCACGAGGATGGCGATGAGCGGCGCGATGCCAAGGAGCGGAATAGTCTTCAGGCAGAACATGGCGTTGTGTCCGATCATCGTCGTTTCCCAATTGGCCGGGCTGACGACGAATAATTCGAAGATAACGCCGACCCCAAGCAGCGCCGGCGGCAGCGCCAGCAGAAACAGAGCGCCCCGCCACGACCCGCCCGGACGGAACAGGCGAAGGACGAAAAGGCCGGCGAGCGCCGCGAGCAGATAGCAAACCAGCAGCTTCAGGGAAAAGCGCGGGTCGGCGAGCAACGACAGGAAATGCGGCCGCGGGCCGAAACGCGAGAACAGCGCGATCGCGACAGCGAGGCCTGGAATCAGCGCGAGGCACAACGCGCGGCCAGGGGCCAGGGGCATCTCCCTGTCCTCGGAAATCGCGTTGATAAGCTCGCTCGTCTTCATGATTCAACACTCCTGAATTTTGCCGCAAGGGCCGCAAGGCCCCGATGCAAAGCGACGCGAACGGCGCCATTGCTCATCGACAGGCGGCTCGCCGCCTCGTCGATCGAGACGCCCTCGACTGCGATGCAGTTCACCACCTTGCGCTGGCCAGGCGGCAGCTCTTCGAGGTGGCGCTTGACGTCGGATACAATCGAGTCGGATCCCGCGTCGGCACTCGGCAAAGACTCGGCGAAATCGTCGATCGACAGCTCTATTCGCCGGCCGCGCCGCCGCAACGCATCGATCAGCTTGTGACGAGCGATGGCGAAAAGCCACGGACTGAGCGGCGCCTGTTCATCCCAGGTCTGCCGCTTCAAATGCACCGCAAGTAGGGTCTCCTGCACAATATCCTCAGCGTCGGTCAGCGCGGCGCCTGCGCGCGCGACGCCCCTTCGCGCGAAGGCGCGCAGCGCCGGCGTCAGCTGGACAAGCAAATTCCGATAGGCCGCGGCGTCGCCCCCATTGGCCGACAGCATGAGCAGGCGCCATTGCTTTTCGCGGTCCTCGACGCGCACGCGCGCTCCAATCGCATGATGATCTTCGCCGCCGTCGCCGCTGGCGTTACACGACTGCGTCAAAGAACGGTCAATAATTCGTCAACGCCAAAAAAGCGACGTCCCGTGTAACGCCCCGCGCCGTAGAGGCGAAGATGAAGGCGCAAGGCGCAGATGCTTCGCCTGGGCAGTCCCTCTCGATAAAGGAAACGAACATGTCCGCCAACACCAGTTTGACCGCTTCCGCTCTCGCCGGCGCTTTTGCCGCCGCTCTGTCCCTTATTGCGTCGCAGGCCTCGGCCGGCCCGGTCGAGCCGCAGCCGGGCAAGGACAAATGCTACGGGATCTCGCTGAAAGGCCACAATGATTGCGCGGCGGGCGCCGGAACCTCCTGCGCCGGCACCTCCAAGGTCGATTATGACGGCGGCGCCTGGAAATATGTCGCCAAAGGCGCCTGCGACACTATCAAGACGCCGCATGGAACGGGTTCGCTCGCTCCCACCAAATCCTGACAAGAGGGATTGACCGGCGCGCGGAGTTTTCGCGCGCCGCATCGCTTGGAGCGCGCTATGAATTACATTTCCGCCCCGCCTGCGCTTCTTCCGGCGCGCGCCGGCGTCGGCTTCAAGCCGGAGCATTTCGACGGGATCGCCGCAGAACGGCAGCCGCTCGGCTTCTTCGAGGTTCATGCCGAAAACTACATGGGCGCGGGGGGCGTTCCCCATGCACAGCTGCGCTTCCTGCGCGAGCGCTACGCGCTTTCGCTGCATGGGGTGGGTCTCTCGATCGGCTCGCCCGAGCCGCTCGATCGCGATCACCTTTCCCGCTTGAGGCGGCTTTGCGCCCTCTATCAGCCGGAGAGCTTTTCAGAGCATCTTGCCTGGTCATCGCATGGCGGCGTGTATTTTAACGATTTGCTGCCCCTGCCCTACACGGAAGAAACCCTCGCCGGCGTCGCCGCCCACGTCGACGAGACGCAGACCGCGCTGGGTGGGCGCATCCTCATCGAAAATCCGGCGACCTACGTCCGCTTTTCGCAAAGCGACATTCCCGAAACGGAATTTTTGGCCGAGCTCGCACGGCGCACGGGGTGCGGTCTGCTGCTTGATCTCAACAATGTATTTGTCAGCGCGCGCAATCACGGCGAGTCGGCGCTCGGCTATCTCGCCAGCTTTCCGCTGCGCAGCGTGGGCGAGATTCATCTTGCCGGATTTTTCGACGCCAGCGAGGAGGCGGCCGCGCCTTTGCTCATCGATTCGCATGGGGCGACGGTGGCAGACGAGGTCGTCTCCTTGTTCGAGTGGACAATCGAACAAACCGGACCTCTGCCGACGCTGATCGAATGGGACAATGACGTTCCGGACTGGCCCGTGCTGCTTGCCGAGGCGATGAAAGCGCAAGACCGGCTTCGCCATGCCGAACGCGGCTATGCGCGGCGACTTGACCGGAGAGCGTTATGACGTCCGTCATGTCTAGCCTTGCGGGCGATTTCGCCGCCGCGTTGCGCGATCCGCTCGCCACGCTGCCCGCTGCGCTTTCGGCTCACGCCGCTCCGGCGGCATCGAAGCGCTTTGCTGTCTATCGCAACAATGTCGCGGTGAGTTTGATCGGCGCGCTAGAGGCGCGTTTCCCGGCGACGCGCCGTCTCGTCGGAGATGAATTTTTTCGCGCCATGGCGTGTCTCTATATCAAGGCGCAGCCGCCGCGTTCGCCGCTGATGATGCGCTATGGCGACGAATTGCCGGGCTTCATCGCGAGTTTCGAGCCGGCCGCCGAGATCGTTTATCTTGCCGATATCGCGCGCCTCGAGGCCGCGCGCACGCAAGCCTATCACGCCGCCGACGCCGAGCCGCTCGAATTGTCAGCCCTCGCGGCGCTCGATCCCGAGAGTCTCGCGCGTCTGCGCCTCGCGCCGCATCCGTCGCTGGACATTGTCGAATCGGCGTTTCCGATCGTCACCATCTGGGCAAGCTGCACCGGCGAAGCGCCTTTGACGGCGATCGAGGATTGGCGCTGCGAAACCGCCCTCATCGCGCGGCCGCGGCTTGAAGTCGAGGTCCGCCGCGCTCCGCCTGGCGCAGCGGCGTTCCTCGAAGCTTTAGGGCGCGGCATGAGTTTCGGTGAGGCCGCCAATAGCGCCGCCGCTCGCGCGAAAGATTTCGACCTCACTCTCATGATCGCCAGTCTGATCGGCGGCGGGCTCGTCGTCTCAGCGGACGGCGCCAAACGGATGGAGACAATTCATGGATATCACGCATAGAATTTCCGAGCCGGCCGTCCCCGTGCGGGCGATCCAAATCTTCATCGACCTTCTCAACCGAATTCCGCAATCCTTCCTTTCGCTCTGCGCGCGCGTGTTTCCCGCCGCCGTGTTCTGGATGTCCGGCGAGACCAAGGTCGATGGCTGGCATCTTAGCGACAGCGCCGTCGATTTATTCCGCGACGAATACAGGCTGCCCCTGATCGATCCGTCGATCGCGGCGCATCTTTCGGCCTTCGCGGAGCATTTCTTTCCGTTCCTGCTCGTCGTCGGCCTCGCTTCGCGCTTCGCCGCGCTCGCTTTGCTTGGAATGACGCTTGTCATTGAAATCTTCGTCTACCCCGACGCATGGCCGACACATGGCGTGTGGGCGACATGCTTTCTTGTGGTCATCGCCCGCGGCCCGGGCGTTTTTTCGCTGGATCATCTGATCGCCCGGCGCTACGGGGCCAAATAGAAAGATCAGCCCGCCGCCGTCAGCTTCAAAAGCACGGCGCCGCCGGCCGCGCAGGCGAGGAGCGTCGGCGCCATGCCAATCTTGAATCGCAACATCGCGACCAGCGCCGCCATGGACAGAAGCGCGGCGCGCCAATCGATCGAAGCGATCACCGGCAGGTCGGGACTGATCCCGAGAAAATCGAAGCGCCACGCCTCACGAAAGATGACGTGCAAGGCAAACCACAACGCAAGATTCATGATCACGCCAACGACGGCCGCCGTGATGGCCGACAGGGCGGCGGAGATCCCCTTATTGTCGCGCAGCGCTTCGATGTAGGGGCCGCCGAGAAAGATCCAGAGAAAGCATGGCGCGAACGTCACCCAGCTGGTGAGCAGCGCGCCAAGGGCCCCAGCGAGCAGAGGGGTCAGCGCGCCCGGCGCGCGATAGGCGGCGAGGAAGCCGACAAATTGCAGCACCATCACCAGCGGCCCCGGCGTCGTCTCGGCGAGACCGAGGCCGTCGACCATTTCGCCAGGCGCAAGCCAGCCGAAGGCGACGACCGCCGCTTGCGCCACATAGGCCAGAACCGCATAGGCGCCGCCGAAGGTCACGACCGCCATCGAGCTGAAAAAGGCGCCGATCTGCGTCCAGACGCTGGACCATCCAGTGAGAATCCAGAGCGCTGCGACCGGACCAAGCCAGATCGGCAGCCAGACGGCGAGTACGCGCAAAGCGCGCGCGAGCGAAGGCTCCGTGTGAGCCATCTCGCCGCGCTCAAACATGCCGTCGACGACCCCCTTGAGATCTGGCGCCGAACCCGCCGAACCATGTCCGCGGGCGATGAAGAGCTCGGGAGCGTAACGGGCGCCAATCCAGCCCAGGGCGCCGGCGGCCAAAATGATCAGCGGGAACGGAATATGAAACACATAGAGACCGAGAAAGGCGGCGGCGGCGATCGCGACCATCGCCCGATTCTTCAGCGCACGGCGGGCGATTCGCAGCATAGCCTCGACGACAACGGCAAGCACCGCCGCCTTCACGCCGAAAAAGAGCGCATCGACCACAGGGGCGGTGCGAGTGAGCGCGTAGATGATGCTAAGGGCGAGCATCACAACAGCGCCGGGCAGAACAAACAACACGCCGGCGACGAGGCCGCCGGGCGCGCGATGCATCAGCCAGCCGATGTAGACAGCAAGCTGCTGCGCCTCGGGACCCGGCAACACCATGCAATAGTTGAGAGCATGCAGAAAGCGCTGCTCGCCAATCCAGCGGCGCTCTTCGACAAGCTCCTTATGCATCAAGGCGATCTGGCCGGCCGGGCCGCCGAAGCTCAGCAGGCCGATTTTGGCCCAGACCCTCGCGGCCTCCGCAAACGTCGGAGGCGCGGGCGGAGCCATCGTTTCCTGCGGCCTGAAATTGACGGACATGCTCGCCTCCCTCACGCCATTTTCCGGCCGGGCGGCCAGTTATGCGTCTCGTCGGTGGCGTCGCGCGACCAGCGATAGAAGGCGTCATAGAGAAGCAGTCCCGCCTCGAGCTGCTCGAGATCGTCGCGGAACATGCGCGACAGTCCGAGCGAGGCGGCGAGAAAGCCCGGCGCTTCCGGCGCGAGATCGAGCCGAGCGGTATCGGCCGCCCGCACGATCGTCGCCAGCCGCGCGAGCGGCTCAGATTTCAGGCCGAATTCCTCGATCATCGTATCGAAGGCGCATCGCTCGCCGCGATGGCTCCAGAACACATTGTCGATGTCGAAAGCCGCGCCGTTGAAGCGTTCTGCCACGGCGCCGACCTCGGAGGCCGCAACAAAGAGAAAAACGGCGGCCGGATCGACAAAGCGGCGAATCAGCCAGGGGCAGGCGATGCGGTCGACCTTCGGCCGCGCGCGCGTCACCCAAAGCGTTCGCCCGGCGGCGTCGGCCGGCGGCAGCTTGGCGGTTTTGACAAGCAGGCCGCCTCCCGTGCGCCAGGCGTCAAAACCGCCTTCCAGCGTTTCGGCCTTGACGCCGGCCTGACGCAGCCAGGCGGCGGCCCCCTGGCTCGGATCAGATCCGCGCTGACAGAGCACGACGACGTCGCGGCCAATCAGTTCTTTGGCAAGGATTTCGACCATCCGCGCGTCGCGGCGGCGGGAAGCCGGCAGCAGGCGGGGGTCGGAGGCGAACTCCTCCTCCGTGCGGAGATCGACGATGGTCGGCGCGGTCGACAAACCGACGAGCCGAGTTAGCTGCGAGGGGGTAATTTCTGTATTTGAGGGCATCAGCGTCCAACCCTTTTAAGGGATCATGGACGCGATCTTTGGGCTGGCGCCTCACGGGGTAATCGCGATCAACCCCATGGCGGCAACTAACCACGGCCGCTCCTTTGGCGTCAATGACTCTTGCTTTTGATGGCGGCGCGAACACACGGGATTTTCCCCGGTTTCGCCGGAAAGCGGGGAACCTTTCATGTCCGCCGGCATTGTAGAGCTAGCGCCATGTTTCACTCTGGAGAACGCCATGAAAAAAGGTCTTTTCGCCGCGGTCGCTTTTAGCGCCCTTGCTCTGACAGCCGGCGCGGCCTCGGCCCAGATTGAATTTCCGCTCCTTATCGCCGACGTCCAATATAGCCAGCCGATGCTTGGCGTGACGCCGATCGAGACGGTTCAGGAAGGCCGTAGCGCTTTCGCGCCGGCGCCCGCCGACACGCTGACCCCCTTCGACGAATTCGCCCCGATCGATTTCGAGCTGGAACCCGCGCAGTAACCATCAGGCGGCGCTTCGGCTCAGGGCTCGAAATCGAGCCCGATGTCGAGGATTGGCGCGCTATGCGTTAGCCAGCCCACCGAAATGACATCGACCCCGGACGCCGCGACGGCGGGGGCCGACGCTGCCGTTATCCTCCCAGACGCTTCTGTAACGGCCCTCCCCGCGACGATCCTGACAGCCTCTGTCAGCATGTCGGGAGTCATATTGTCGAGCAGGACGACGTCGACCCCCTGCTCCATCGCCTCCACCAGCTGTTGCAGCGTATCGACCTCAAGCTCGATCTTGACGAGATGGCCGGCTGCGGCTTTCGCGCGCCGCAACGCCTCGGCGACGCCGCCGGCGATGGCGACATGATTGTCCTTGATCAGCAGAGCGTCGTCGAGGCCGAACCGATGGTTCGAGCCACCGCCGGCGCGCACGGCATATTTCTCGACCGCCCTCAGGCCGGGCGTGGTTTTCCGCGTGCAGACGATCTTGGCCTTATACCCTTTGACCGCCGCGACCAGCGTGGCGGTTGCGGTCGCAACGCCGCTGAGATGGGAAAGAAAGTTCAGGGCCGTCCGCTCGGCTGTCAGAACGCCCCGCGCGGGTCCGGTGATGACAGCGATCCGATCGCCCGCCGCGACGGCTGCGCCGTCCGGACGCTCGATGCGGACAAAGATGCGCGGATCGATCAGTTCGAAAGCCAGCCGCGCAAGGTCGAGGCCAGCCACCACTCCCGGCTGCCGGGCGGCGAGAACCGCGCGCATGTTGAGGCTGGCCGGAGCGATGGCGTCGGAGGTGACATCGCCCGCCCGGCCAAGATCTTCCAGCAGCGCGCCGCGAACCAGCGGCTCGGTCAGCAATCTTGGCAGCGGCGCTAGCATCGCGCGGGGCTCATCTCACACCATGTCCTGGACGAATTTCAGTCGGCCATTTCGGGAAGGAATTCCTCGGCCGCCCGCACCGCTTCGTCAAGCCGTAGCGTGGTTCGGCGGGGCGCCGCCGCAAGACCGGGATAATCCGTGCGGGCATGGGCGCCGCGGCTTTCCTGCCGCTTCAGCGCCGCGACGGCAATCATCAGACCGACGCTCGCCGCATCGCTCGCGGTCGCGTCCGTGCGCGACAGGGCAAGCAGAGCGCCGGCGGCCTGCCGCAATCCGTCGCGCTCGCGCAACACGCCGACTGCACGCGACATGATTTTCCGCACAGGCGCCGGATTTTGGGGGACAATCTGCGCCGCCTCACCCGACAGCTTACGCCGGCGCGTCGGGCTCGCCGCCGCGACGCTCTCGGCGACAAAACCGCCGCACACAATGGCTTCGAGCAGCGAATTGCTGGCGAGCCGGTTCGCTCCATGCAGTCCCGTGCATGCGGCCTCCCCGCAGGCCCAAAGCCCTTCAATGGAGCTGCGGCCGGCAAGGTCCACCTTGATGCCCCCCATGTGATAATGCGCCGCCGGGCGGATCGGGATCGGCTGTGTCGCGGGATCTATGCCAACAGCATGGCAAAAGCCGGTGATCGCGGGAAATTTTTCCGCGAAATGGGAGCCGACGGCTTCGCGCGCGTCGAGGAAGACGCGATGGCCCGCCGCGAGCTGCGCGAACACGGCCCGGGCGACGATATCGCGCGGGGCCAGTTCTTTGCCCGGCGTCTGCGCCATGAATCTGTGGCCGCGCTCATCAACGAGGATGGCGCCTTCGCCGCGCACGGTTTCGCTGATAAGCTTTAGTGGAAAATCATCGCTGTCGAGCGCGGTCGGGTGAAACTGCACGAATTCGAGGTCAGCCATCTCCGCCCCGGCGCGGGCCGCCAGCGCGAGCCCCGAGCCGAACGAACCCGCCGGATTCGTGCCGTGCAGATAAAGCCCGCCGACGCCGCCCGTCGCGATCACGACGTGGTTGCAGGCGATCAGCAACGGCTCGCCCTCGGCTTCCGCAACAAGGCCGGCGACGGCGCCGTCCTCGATAATGAGGCGATGCGCTTCGACTCCTTCGAGGAAGGTGATCGAGGGCGTGTTGCGCGCGCGGGCGATCATTGCGCGCATGATTTCGCGGCCGCTGCCGTCGCCGCCGGCGTGGACGATGCGCCGGCGCGAATGGGCGGCCTCGAGGCCGAGCATCAGGCGTCCCTCCGCGTCGCGGTCGAAGGGCGCGCCAAGCTTTACGAGATTTTCGATCGCCGCCGGCGCAGCAGCGAGAATGGCCTTTGCCGCCACTGCGTCGCAAAGCCCGTCGCCTGCCTTCAGCGTATCGGCAAGATGCAAGGCGAGATCGTCGTCAGGGCCGACGCTGGCGGCGACGCCGCCCTGCGCCAGCACGCTCGAGGCTTCCGTCCCGAGCCGCGCCTTGCTGACAAGAATCACCGGGGCCGGCGCGAGCGCGAGCGCCGCCGAAAGTCCGGCAAGGCCGCCGCCTATGATGATGCAAGCGCCTGTCGCGTCCATCGTGATTGCACCTGCCATGATCTGATTTTGAGAGACGAGCCGAAACCGCGCAGCGGGCTATTTGACCGCCAGCATGCGCTCGACCGCAAGCCGGGCCCGGTCGGCGACGCTCGGGTCGATCTCGACGGCGTGCTGCATCGTCTCAAGCGAGCGCCTGATGTTGCGCAGCGTGATCTTCTTCATATGCGGACAGAGATTGCAGGGACGCACGAAGTCGAGATCGGGATGCAGCACGGCGACATTGTCGCTCATCGAGCATTCGGTGAGGAGCACCAGCTTGGCCGGACGCTCGCGCGCGACATAGGCCTGCATCGCCGCGGTCGAGCCGGAAAAATCAGCCTCCGCCACGACTTCGGGGGCGCATTCGGGATGGGCCAGCACGACGACGCCGGGGTAATCCTCGCGCAGATCGCGCACCTCCTGCGCGGTAAACAGCTCATGCACCTCGCAATGGCCGGACCAGCTGATGATCTTGACGTCGGTCTGCGCCGCGATGTTGCGGGCGAGAAATTCGTCCGGCAGCATGATGACGCGGTCGACGCCGAGCGATTCGACGACGGCCTTGGCGTTGCCGGAGGTGCAGCAGATATCGGATTCGGCCTTCACTGCGGCCGAAGTGTTCACATAAGTGACGACCGGGACGCCAGGATAGGCGGCGCGCAGGCGCCGGACATCTGCCGGCGTAATCGAGTCCGCAAGCGAACAGCCGGCCCCCAAGTCAGGGATCAGCACGGTCTTGCTTGGATTGAGCAGTTTCGCCGTCTCGGCCATGAAGTGCACGCCCGCGAGCACGATGACGTCGGCGTCGACGGTCATCGCTTCCCGCGCCAAAGCGAGGCTGTCGCCGACGATATCGGAAACGCAGTGAAAAATTTCCGGCGTCTGATAATTATGCGCCAGCACGACGGCGTTGCGCGTGCGCTTCAGCGTCATAATAGCGTCGATCTCGGCGGCATAGACTGGCCACTCGATCGCCGGCACGGCGTGGCTGACCTTGGCGTAAAGGTCGCGCGCAGAGGGCGCCTGGGGTTTGGGCGTAAAGGAGTGACCTTCGCCGCGAATCGTTGAACGCAATACTTCCGCCGGCGAAGCCATAGCCTTATACTCCCTGTGAGCATTATTGTATCATATGCTGGGGATGAGTATAAGATTTGTCAAGCCTTGGAGATCGGAAGTTTGGTGCCGACGATCGCCCGTTCGGTGAAGACCGCGCGCCGGAATCGAAACAGTTTAGCCGGTCTTCCCCCTGTATCCTGAGCAGCTTGGCCGGTTTCCTCGACGAGCTCTTGCTGCTCGATCAGACGACGAAAATTCTGCTTATGCACCAGTCGGCCAGCCAGCGCTTCAACGCAGCGCTGTAGCTGTAACAGCGTAAAGGTCTCCGGCATGAGCTCGAACACGACAGGATGATATTTGATTTTCGCCCGCAGCCGCGCGATGCCGGTGGCAAGAATACGGCGATGATCGAGGATCATCGGGCGACCGCCCGTCGCCGCCCGTCCTGTCAAGGTCGAGGCCGCTCCCGATTCAGCGATAAGGCCCGCCTCGAACAAAAGCTCATAGCGCTGCAATACGAGATCTTCGTTCCAGGGCCGGCCATCGAGCCCAAAGGTAATCGAGGCGCGTTGCAGCCTGATCTGGCGCTGCTCCGGGTCGCGCCCGGCCTCGATCCAGCCGCGCAGGCGCGGCTCGAGCTCTTGCGCAATCATCGCCGGCGTGCCGACGCGGTGATCCTCCCAGGGAAAATAGGCGTACCAGCTGCCCCAACCCGCCTCGCTCTCGCCTGACGCCTGCTGCTCGCGCGTCAGCCCGAGATAGCTGATCGAGATCACCTGCTGTTCGACGCCGGCGCGGTCCCTGTCGGCAAAGGTGTAAAGCTGCTCCATATAGCCGAGCGGAAGGCTCGTCTGCCGCTCGACCCAGGCGCGCAGCCCCGACTGCAGCGAACGGTGGCCGACTTGGAACGGCCCGGAGGGGAGCGCCCCCTGATCTTCGATGGTCAGGACGCGCGGGTCGCCATTGGTCACGGCGACGGTCACCGCGATGAGATCGACGGCGATCGCCTGCCCCGCCGCGAGGGAGGGCGGCGCAGCCTCGTTGATCTCATCCCTTTCAAGCGTCTGCATCCGTGTTCGCCGATTCCAAAATCGAGGTCTTGCGTAATCTAGCGATCGCTCGATTTTTCGCCAGTAACCGCGACCAGAGATCAACCAAAATCAAGTTCGACGGCTGCGGCGACATGATGCGGCCAGCGCCAGGGCGCGACGAAAACCGCGTCGCCGCGCAAGGTCATCGCCGCCGCATAGGGATGCGACGCCAGCCAGACCCTCGCCGCCCGGCAGATGCGCCTCCGCTTTTGCGGCGTGATCGACTGAAGCGCGCCATCCATCGTCGGGCGCGCCTTGACCTCGACGAAAGCGATGGTGTCGCCGCGCCGCGCGATAATGTCGATCTCGCCGCCATGAATGCGGTAGCCGCGCTCAAGGATCGCGTAACGCTTCAGGCGCAGCGCGAGGATTGCGGCCCGCTCGGCCATCCTGCCTTGCCACAGCGCCGCGCGCCGGTCGTCAGCGTCTCGCATGGGGTCAGCGCGTGCGCTGGCCGACGCGACCCGCCCGGCCGGGGCAAGCCCGCGTCAAGCGCATCATGTTGGTCACGCTGCTGGGCTTGGACATGGCGCCGCCAAATCAGTCTGTTTTTTCGTCGGACTTGTTTCGCGATTCCGACGAGCCCGTCAATTCGATCGCCCTTGCATAGACCTTGCGGCGCGGCTGGCCGGTCGCCGCCGAGACGATCGCCGCCGCGTCCTTGACCGAAAGCGTTTCGAGCGCGTCGGTTAGCCGCGCGTCGATGTCGTCCTGATTGTCGATCAGGGCGCGAGCGTCGGGCGGCCCCACGAGCAGCACGATCTCGCCTTTCGGCGGTCCTTCCGCTTCGAGCGCGGCGGCAAGCTCGGGCAAGGGCGCGCGGCGCACCGTCTCGTAATATTTGGTCAGTTCGCGAGCAAGCGCCGCGTCGCGCGGACCAAGCACGGCTGCAAGATCAGCCACCGTCTCAACGATACGGCGCGGCGATTCGAAGAACACGAGCGTTCCCGGAATTGGCGCAAGTTCAGCAATGCGCTGACGTCGCGCCGCTGATTTCGGCGGCAGGAAACCTTCGAAGAAAAACCGGTCGGTCGGCAGGCCCGCCACCACAAGCGCTGCGAGGACGGCGGAGGCACCCGGCACGGAGATCACCTCGATATTCTGCGCCAGCGCATCGGCGACCAGCCGATAGCCGGGATCCGAGACGAGCGGCGTGCCGGCGTCTGACACCAGGGCCAGCGCGGCGCCGCCGGCGAGACGGGCCAGCAGATGTGGGCGCATGACCGCCGCATTGTGCTCATGATAGGCGACGAGCGGCGTCGCGATGCCATAATGGGCGAGCAGCGTTTTCGTGACGCGCGTGTCTTCGGCGACGACGGCGTCCGCCGCGGCGAGGGTCGCCAGCGCGCGAAAGGAGATATCGCCGAGATTGCCGATCGGCGTCGCGACGACATGCAGGCCCTTGCGGATCGGCTCAGCCTCCGCGCGCAGACCAAAGGCCGTGAAGGCGCTGGAGGCCCCACCCTCCGCCTTTCCCGCTGCGTCGGCGCGAAAATCGGCGCTTTTGCGTTCCCGATCGCTGATGCTCATGGCTGCTGCCCCGCCGATTAAAAAACGGCTGCGTTCTTTAAAACAATCTTTCGTTCTGTTTATAGAACATCTGCCCGCATTTGGCAAGAAAGCGCTTTAGGCCGGCTTGCCCGCGCGGCGATTTTATGACTGAAACGAGCATCCATTTTTATGCTAACACAATTTTAGGTTTTTCTTCCGCCAGTGCGGCCGCCGGCCGAAAACCGCGAGTGAAGCGACTGCAACTGATGACCAAAAGCTCCCGTCAGCCTCACCCGAGCCGCAGGCTCCAGGCCATCGCCGGAGACGGCGCATGAACGCCCTGTCGCAGCTAACCCAACGGCGCTTCCCATTGGCCATGGTCGGCGCTGCCGCGCTTGCCTTTTGCCTTGCCGCCTGCGGCCCCTCGGGCGGCCCGGTCGTCCGCGCGCCCTCGGAGACCGTCAGCAGCCAACCCGTCGCGCCGCCCAGCGCCCCCGGTGAGCGGATCGGCTCCGGTCCCGTCAAGGTGGCCCTGGTGCTGCCGCTGACGCAGACCTCGGGAAGCCCCAGCGTCGTCGGCGCATCGCTGCGCAATGCGGCCGAACTCGCGCTGAATGAGGCCGGCGGCAATGATCTCACATTGATCGTGAAGGACGACCGCTCGACCCCGGACGGGGCGCGGATCGCTGCCCAGGAAGCTGTTGCCGAAGGGGCCGATCTCATCATCGGGCCGCTGTTCGCGCCGGATGTGCGGGAAGTTGGACGCGTTGCGCGCGGCGCCGGAAAATCGGTGATCGCCTTTTCGACGGACTCCTCGACCGGCGGCAGCGGCGTCTATCTTTTATCTTTCCTGGTCGATTCCTACGTCAATCGCATCGTCGATTACGCCGCCTCGCGCGGCAAGAAATCGATGGCGGCTCTCATACCGCAGAATGATTACGGCCGAGTCGCTGAGGCCGCTTTTCAGCAGGCGGCGGCGCGCAACGGCGTTCGCGTGATGACGATCGAACATTTTCAGGCGCAAACGCTTGCCGCCTCGGTCCAGAAAATCGCCGCGCTCGGCGATCAGATCGACGCGCTGTTCATCCCCGAACAGGCCGACGCCATGCCGGCGGTGTCGCAGGCCCTGACGACGGCGGGACTGAACGCCAAGCAGGTGCAAATCCTCGGCACGGGTCTTTGGAACGACGCGCGCGTGCTGAAGCTTCCGGCGCTGCAGGGCGCGTGGTTCTCGGCGCCCGAAAATGGCGGCTACAACGCTTTTTCGACCCGCTACGCCGCGAAATACGGCGCGGATCCGGCGCGCATCGCCACCCTTGGCTATGACGCCGTGTCTCTGGCGGCGGCGTTGGCGCATACGCAGGGCTCGCAACGCTATTCGGAAAGCGTGCTGACCAACCGCTCCGGCTTCAACGGCGCGGACGGCGTGTTCCGCTTTCTGCCCGACGGCTCGAATGAGCGCGGCCTTGCGGTGTTGCAGATCGACAATGGCGTAACCACTCCGATCAGCCCGGCGCCGCATTCCTTCGCCGGCGCCAGTTGAGCGAAAGCCTCACTGCACGACAAACATCATCACGCCGGACAGCGCCGCCAGCGCCAACCCGCCGATCAACACATAGCGGACGGTGGCAACGGGGAGTTCGTTGCGCCGATCCGCTTTGGCGCCGACAACAGGCGCGACGGGATTTTTCAAAGGGTTCTGGTCCATCGGAAAACGCCTTCCCGCGTAGGGGCGGCGGCGCAGCCGCTCGCCCCGCATGCGGACGGCCGCTTAAGCCGCCGCTTTGTTAACGCTCTGCACCGCAAGCTTTGACAGCGCGGCGTCCGTTTTCTTTTCTTCCTCGAGAGTCACGCGCAACAGCTCTGCCGCCTGCTGCATGCCAAGTTGCTCGGCCCAGGCGATCAATGCGCCATAACGGGCGATCTCGTAATGCTCAATCGTCTGCGCTGCGGCGATAACGCTGGCGTCGCGCACTTGCTTGTCGTCTATATCCTCTAAAGCTTCCTTCCCTTCGGCGAGAATACCGTCCATCGCCTCGCAACGTATGGCGCGCGCCGCAACGCCACAGCTTTCGAAAATCGACTCCAGTCTTTCGATCTGCTGCTCCGTTTCGTCGCGATGCTTCTCAAAAGCCTGCTTCAGCTCCGGCGAGCCTACGCCTTTGGCCATTTTCGGAAGCGATTTGTAGATCTGTTTCTCGGCGTAATAAATATCCTTGAGGGTGTGCAGAAAAAGGTCGTTCATCGATTTCACGGGCATGGTCGCTCCTCATATCTGTTTCGGGTTGCAACAGGGTGTCGCAAGGAAAAGCGCGAAGCGGCATAAGGTTCATTTGCCCTTGCCACTTTCGCCGCGGCCGACATCGGCGAGGAACCGGCAAGGTGGGCGCACGTTAAACGCGCTCATATCTGCCCATGAAGGACATTGTCTTGGCCCTGCAAAGCGCGCTCGAATTCCAACAGACTCCAAAACCGCCTGCCCCTGACCCGCAGCCGCAACCGGATGTGACGCCGGGAAACTTTCCGCCGCCGCCTGGGCCCGACATCCCCCCGCCCGACCCCGCCCCGCTCCCGGTCGACAATCCTGGCGATTTGCCGCTGCCGCCAATCATCGATCCGCCAGCCCCGGACCCGTCGGATCCAATCAACGTCCCGCTTCGGGTAGCTGACCCGTCCAATTGGCGCAGGGAACCAACCAACAGCGGCAGAGTTTGATTTCGCGCTGGAAAAAGCAGTGGGGACTCCTCCCCTTGGCGACAAGTCTTTTTCATCCTGATTCTAAATGCTAGATCGCGCCATTCCATTATGGCGCTGCAGCGGGTCATCTGGTTATGATTGCCGGTGATGCGGCGGCGGCGCTGACGCTCGGATTTGATCCCGATCAACTTGGGGTCAACATTCCAGCAATACTTTACGAGCGGCGGTCTTGGCGCCGCCAGAAACAGCACGGAGATAATATGACCGACACGAAATCGCTCGAAGATGCTTCAAAGGACTTTGCAGCAGACCTCAGCGCCTTGCGCGACGATATTTCGAAGCTGACGGCGTCTGTGGCGAAGCTGGTCAAGGCCGAGGCTTCGGCGACCACCGACAGCGTTTACGGGGCAATGGACGCCGCGCGGCAGAAATTGAGCGATCACGCTTCGGACGCAAAGGAGAAAATCTCGGGCGCAAGCTCGGATCTTGAAGCCGTGATCGAACGCAATCCCCTGATGGCGGTGCTGATCGCGCTCGGCGCCGGACTTGTCGTCGGTCTCCTGACCGGCGGGCGCAAGTGAATAATTTCTTCAAGCGGCTGGCGCATGACGCGACGGTTCCACTGGAGGATATGCTTGGCCGACTGGTCAAGAAATTTGCGCTGATCATCATGGCTGTCGGCTGCGTCATCGCAGCCTCCGCCTTTCTGACGGTCGATCTGTTTCTCTACATCGAGAGCGTCTCGAGTCCGGTCGTCGCCGCCGGCAGCATAGCCGGCTTCTATGCTGTCTTTGCCCTGTTGTTTTTCTCGCTCGCGCTTCGGCGTCCGGCGGTTGTGGAGACAGGGGCTCCCCCCCCGCAGACGGTTGCGGCGCTGATGGAGCCGGCCAATCCGGCGCTGCTCAGTGCGCCGTCCGCGGCGGCTCGCCCGACGGCGGCGCAATTTGCCGCAAACCTCGACACGATCGCATCGCCCATCCTCGACGCCCTCCGCGAAGCGGGAATGCAAAAGGAGGCGAAAGCGGTCGAAGCGGGGACGCAGGTCGCCAAGCAGCTCGGCCCCTTTTCCCTGGTGGTGATGGCCGCGGGGGCAGGCGTTTTCCTTGGCCGCACCTTGGGGTCGAAGCGCAAGCTTCTCTGATCCAAACTACATGCAACGCCGCCAAAAAGAAGCCGATGCGCGTCCACGCGCATCGGCTTTTTGTGTTGCGAGCAAAGGATGGCCGCTCAGACCAGCGCGCCCTTCGAAGCCTGTTCTTCCTTGCGATGCGATCTGCGATCGAAGAACAGCGCCTGACTGATCACCGCCTTCAGACTGTCGACGCCGAAAGGCTTGGTAATGAGGAAGGCGGGCTCCGGCGGCGCTCCTGTCAGGAAGCGTTCCGGATAGGCTGTGATGAAGATGACGGGAACGGAGAACGACTCAAGAATTTCGTTGACCGCCTCGAGACCGGAGCTGCCGTCAGCGAGCTGGATATCGGCCAAAATCAATCCGGGCCGCTCCTTGTTGACGGCCTCAACCGCTTCGCGGTGCGTGCGCGCGACGGCGATGACGCGGTGTCCCTGCTCCTCCACCAGCGTCTGCAGATCCAGCGCGATAAAGGGCTCGTCCTCGATGATAACGACGTCCGTCCTGATCTGGTTGGCGATCTCCTTGCCGGCCGCATCGATCAGGGAGGCGGCCTCCTCGATCGGACATTCCAGCGTCGCCGCCACTTCGTCCGTCTTGAACCCCTCGAGCGAGCTCAGGAGGAAGGCGATGCGCGGCCGCAGGGTGATGGCCTCGAGATTACGATGAGCGCCGATCTCGTCGCCGGAAAATCCGACTTCGTCGACGTGATCATTGACCGAGACCGAGCTCCAAACCTTGAGAAAAAGCCGGTAGAGCGCGGTGCGCACATCCGGCTCGGTTTCAAATTCGCTCGGGTCCGCAACGATCGCCTCAAGCGTCGCAAGAACATAAGCATCTCCACCCGCCTGCGATCCCGTCAGGGCGCGGGAAAACCGGCGCAGATAGGGGATATGCGAGGAGATTGCCTGAGATATTGACATTAAAAACGCCCCTGTGGACAAACTTGCGCCGCTGCGTGCGGCCTCGAAGGAAAATGCCAAGGCTCGCGAAATGGTTCCCAAAACCGGGAACTTTGTGCGGCGCAAGGCGTTTTGAGCCGAGACTTAGCAAGTTACCGCCTTTTGCGGCCGCACGCCAAGTCTTTCGGAAAATCAGCCGGATAGCTATCGCGGATCAATGCATGTTAGTCGAAAGCCGGGGCAATAAAACGGCGGCGCTGCGAAGCAGCGGCGACCGTGTGGACCAGCAGCAAGGGTGATAGAGTGACGAAACTGACGAAGGCTGGCGTGGGCGCGCGGAATGGCGAAGAATCGGCGGGGGAGGATATCAAGCCAGAGATTGAGGCCATCAGCTATGGTGTGTGTGCGCCCGGACGGGTGGTCCCTGTAAAGGCGAGAGCGCCCGCGAAAATGGCCGACCAGATCGGCGTCAGCCTGCGCAGCGTTTACAATGACGTTCTCTCCCAGCCGGTCCCAGACCGGTTTTTTGATCTGTTGCGCGAGCTTGAGAGCGCCGGGGGCGCACAGTTTAAGAAGGGCGCTCCGTGACCGTTGACCAAAAGGATCTTCTGGAGCAGGAAGACGATCTGCCTGACGCGCCGGTCTCTGGCGCCGTGAGCGCCCAGATGACGTCCGATATGCTTGCTGTCATTCCCAATTTGCGCGCTTTTGCGGTCTCGCTGTGCGGCAACCTCGACCGGGCGGACGATCTTGTGCAGGAAACGCTGGTCAAGGCCTGGAGCAAGCTCAGCTCTTTTGTCGAGGGGACCAATCTCAGGGCGTGGCTGTTCACCATTTTGCGCAACATCTATTATTCCGAGTATCGCAAGCGCCGGCGCGAGGTGGCCGATTCCGACGGCTCGATCGCCGGCAAGCTGGCGACGGCGCCGGCGCAAAACAGCCACATGGACATGCTGGATTTTCGCGAAGCCCTGCAACATTTGCCGACCGATCAACGCGAGGCTTTGATCCTCATTGGCGGCTCGGGCCTCTCCTATGAGGAGGCGGCGGGCGTTTGTGGCTGCGCTGTCGGCACAATGAAGAGCCGCGTCAACCGGGCGCGCAGCCGTCTTGCCGAATTGCTATCGATCAGTTCGAGCAGCGAATTCGGCGACGATGGCGACTGGCAGGCGATCGACCCCCATCTTGCCGGCCAGCGCTTCTCGCGCGGCGGCGGCGAGTGACCCGCTCACGCCCTCGCGCGTGAGACAATCGCCGCCTGAAAAGCAACAGCGATGACCGAACTCAAGACGCGCATCGAACGCGACAGTTTTGGACCGATCGAGGTTCCGGCCGAGCGCTATTGGGGGGCGCAAACCGAGCGCTCCCGCAAGCTGTTCGCCATCGGCGACGATATCATGCCGATCGCGATCGTCCACGCGCTGGCGCTCATCAAGCGCGCAGCCGCTGAGATCAATCGCGAGTTTGGCCTGCTCGATCCAAAACTCAGCGAGGCGATCGTCGTCGCGGCCGGCGAGGTTGAAAGCGGCGCCCTCGACGCCGAATTTCCCCTGTCCGTCTGGCAGACCGGATCCGGCACGCAAACCAATATGAACGTCAATGAGGTGATCGCCAACCGCGCCAATGAGCTGCTCGGCGGCAAACGCGGATCGAGAGATCCGGTGCATCCCAATGATCACGTCAATCTCGGCCAATCCTCGAATGATTGTTTTCCGACGGCGATGCATATCGCAGCCGTCCTGCAGATCGAGCGCAGCCTCACGCCCGCGATGCAAAGGCTCGAGCGCGCGCTCGGCGAAAAAGCGGAGGCCTTCGCCGCGATCGTAAAGATCGGCCGCACCCATCTTCAGGATGCGACCCCGATCACGCTGGGCCAGGAATTTTCAGCCTATGCCGCGCAGCTCCGGTATGGTCTGGAACGGCTCGCCGCCGTGCTGCCGGGCCTCTACAGGCTGGCGCAGGGCGGCACCGCCGTCGGCACCGGCCTCAACGCGGCGGACGGTTTCGACAAGGCGATCGCGGCGAAGATCGCGCATCATACGGGGCTGCCCTTTGTCACCGCGCCCAATAAATTCGAGGCGCTCGCGAGCCATGACGCGCTCGTCTTCGCCCATGGCGCGCTGAATTCGATCGCCGCCGGTCTCTACAAGATCGCGAGCGACATCCGCCTCGCCGGCAGCGGCCCGCGATCGGGCCTTGGCGAATTGAGGTTGCCGGAGAACGAGCCTGGCTCGTCGATCATGCCGGGCAAGGTCAACCCGACTCAGGTCGAGGCGCTGACGATGGTCTGCGCTCGCGTGTTCGGCAATGAGACGACGATCGCCTTCGCCGGCTCGCAAGGGCATTTCGAGCTGAATGTCTATAAGCCGGTGATCGCCAGCGCCTGTCTCGAAAGCATCCGCTTGCTCGGCGACGCCTGCGACAGCTTCCGCGCCCATTGCGTCGAAGGCTTGCAGCCGAACGAAGAGCGCATCGCGGCCTTGATGCGGCAATCCTTGATGCTCGTCACTGCGCTCGCACCGAAGATCGGCTATGACGCCGCCTCCCGCATCGCAAAATCGGCGCACGCCAAGGGATCGACGCTCCGGGACGAGGCGCTGGCTTCGGGACTTGTCGACGCCGAAACCTATGACGCCCTCGTTCGCCCCGAACGCATGCTCGGGCCGCGCGCACGAGATTGAGCGCGCGGCCGCTAGACTGCCGGCTCCAAGATCAGTTCGGCAGCCAGCCGAGCAGCACCGCGACGAGAAGAAAAACGCCCATCAATCCGCGATAGACGACGAAGGGCCACGCCGAAAACCGCTCCAGAATGCGCAACAGGCCCCAGATCGCGGCAAAGGCCGAGATCGAGGCGATCACCAGACCAAAGAGCAGGATCGACCAGCCGTGGCCGTCGAGGCCTACCTTGTGGAGAACCCAGAATTCATGCAGACCCGCCGCCGCGATCGCGGGCAAGCCCAAGAGGAACGAGAACCTTGCCGCCTCCTCGCGCCTGAAATCCCGGAACAGGCCCGCCGTCAGGGTCGATCCGGAACGTGACACGCCGGGAATCAGCGCGCCGACCTGCGCGACGCCGACGATCATGGCGTCCTTCAAAGTGGCGTTCTCCATCGTCCGCTTCGGCCGCGAATAGAGCTCGGCAAGGCCCATCAGCAGCGACATCACGATGCAGGACATGCCGATCACCGTCAGCGTCCGCAGCGGCGAGCCACAGGCGTTGAGAATGGGCGCGAGCAGCACGCCGGCGACGATGATCGGGATCGTCGCCAGCACGATCCAGACCGCGAAGCGGAAGTTCCAGTCCTGAAAATCGCGGCGAAGCGCCGCTTCGATCGAGCCAAAGACGAGGCCGCGCACATCGCTCCAGAAATAGGTGATCACCGCCGCCAGCGCGGCCATCTGCATGGCGGCGGAAAAAGCCGAGCCGGGGTCCTGCCAGCCCAAAAAGGCGGGCACGATCCGCATATGAGCCGTTGAGGAGATTGGAAGAAGTTCGGTTATGCCTTGAACGACGCCAAGCACAGCGACCTTGGCGTAGCCAAGCGCAACGAAGCCGGTATCGAGCCCTTCAGTACAGGCTGACGCCATCAGTGATGTCCCCGAGGGTTTGCATGTCGCGGCGCGGAATGCGCCCGTTTCCTTGTTCCAGTTTCCGCAGGCAAGATCAACGCCAAGCCGCGGCCGAATTGCGGCGCGGCCGCCGCTTCTTCCATCCTCTTGTTTCAAGACGCGATTTCGTCCAAGAAGGATCGCGTCTGCGCCGAGGACGCACGGCCCGCGCGGCGCCGGGATCGCGGGTTTGGCCCGGCTATTGGTCGAGGTTGCGGCAGATGGGCGCGCGTAACCCCCTTGAGATGGAACGCGCATGCGTCGGGCGCTCAAGCTGACCGTGTGCAAGCTGAGCTGCCGCGGCATGAATTTGGCGTCGGCTCTCCGGCGCGGCGCCGTTATTGCCGCGCTGACCTGCGCCCCGCCCGCGCAAGGCGGCGTCCGGCTGCTTGCGCCCGGCGACGAGATGACGCCGATCACAAACTTTCGCGACGCCCGTCCGGACGCGCCGGCAGCCGCAAAAGCGCCAAAACTTGGGACCGTCCGCGTCGCCGTTGAAGGGGGCGACGCGCGGCTTGTTTCGGGCCTTGCTCCTTACGCCGCGCCCTTCGAGGTTGTGGCCCCTTCGGCGGGTCCCGATCTCATCTTCGACCCCGGCGCGCATCAGGCGCGATCGAAAGGCGAGGTCGTCGCTTATGACATCGATGAAAACGACCTGCCGGCGGTGATCGACCGCACCGCGCTGGCCGAGAGTCTCGCCAAGCTAATGGCGGCGCGGCCGCAGCCGATCCGCCTCGCCGGCGGGACCACGATTCGGCGCAAGGGCGACAAGGTCGAAGTGCAGCTTGCCGACATGCGCGGGCGTTCGCTCGTTCTCTTCGCCGTGAACGGAAACGGCGCCGTGCAGGCGCTCTATCCGATCGGCGCCGACCCGCGCGTGATCGACGACGCCGCCTTCGCCTGGACGTTTCAAATTCGCGAGCCGTTCGGGACGGATCTCATCGTCGCCATCTCCGCTGCGCAGCCGCTGGCGGCCTTTGAGCGCGGGCTGAAGGAGCTGAGCCATAATCGCGCCGCGGGGCAGATCCTGCAGCTGATTTCGCTCGCCGCCCCGGCCGACGCCCGCATCGGCGTCGTTGCTCTCTCAAGCGCGCCGTAAGAAAATTCAAGGCGCCGAAACGGCGCCCGATTTCTTTTCCTTTTCCGCCGCCGCCCGCGCGCGCAGCAAAGCCGCGTTCAGCTCGCCGCCGGCGATAAAGATCGACGAGATCATATAGAGGAACACAAGGGCGATCATAACCGAGGCTAGCCCGGCGTAGGTCGTCACATAGTTGCGCGCGAATTCGGCGAGATAGGAGCCGAAAATCGCGCCGCCGGCGACCCAGAGGGCGAAGGTGAAGACGATGCCCGGGAAGATCTGCCAGAGCGTGCGCCTGCCCGCAGGCAGAAATTTATGCACGATGACAAGAGCCAGCAGCAGGACCAGCGTCGCGATGCCGAACCGGCTGAAAGTCACGAGCCGGTCCAGCGGCTCAAGATGCGGCGCGAAGTGGAGCGCGATGGTCCAGATCAGCGGGGCGAAGACGACCGACAAGGTCAGCGTCAGCAGAGCGACCGCGCCGATCATTACATAGCCGATCGATTCGAGCCGCAGCACGTACCACGGTCGCGTTTCCGCAACGCCATAGGCGCGATTGAGCGCGATCCGCAACGCCTCGACGCCGCTCGACGAGAAATAGATCGAGAGCACGCCGCCGAGGGTCACAAGGCCGCCGCGCGTCTGGGTCAGCACATTATGCACTTCGCTCGCAAGCGGCTTCGCCACCTGTTCGGGCCAGGTCTGAAACAGGATCTGCACGGCCTCCTGAGAGAGATCGGCGGAGCCGAGAAATCCAGCCAGCGCCGTCACGAAAATCAGAAATGGAAACATCGAAGTCAGAATAGACAGCGCGATATGGCTGGAGATCGCCCAGCCGTCGTCCTGCACGAAATTCATGGCGGCGTCGTAGAGCACATGGAACATGAAGCGCATCGCGCGAAGGTCTTTCGTTAGTGTTTTTTTATCGGCCGCCTCGCCGGTCGAAACATCCGGCCCCTGCCAACAACCGCCGCCCTTGCGCTGCCCGGACCAGATGTTCTATGTTCGTTCACGATTGGCCGCTTCCCTGTCTGTATCCGGGCCCGAATCGAATCAAGATCCTTCATGGACCGCCTTGTCGCATGGCTCAATGGCGCGCCGCTCACAGCTCCGCAGCTCATGCTCGCCGGGGTCGGCGCCGCGCTTGTG
Organism: Methylocella silvestris BL2; assembly: GCF_000021745.1. Classification (NCBI taxonomy): domain Bacteria; kingdom Pseudomonadati; phylum Pseudomonadota; class Alphaproteobacteria; order Hyphomicrobiales; family Beijerinckiaceae; genus Methylocella; species Methylocella silvestris. The sequence continues at coordinate 322,453 of NC_011666.1, read as the reverse complement.
CTGCTCTTTATCTTTGCCATCAGCCTGGCGCGGTCGTCGCGCCGCAACAGCGTCGCGGCGATGGCCGCCGCCGGGCGCCAATATGAGATAGAGCAGGCGCTCGGCGCGATCGCGCGGCAGAACGCTGAGCTTTCGGGCCGCATGCGCGCCGTGGCCGATTCGTTCGGATCGCGCCAGAGCGACCTCGCGCGCTTCGTCGCGGCGCGGCTCGACGCCGTCGGCGAGCGGGTCGGCGCCGATGTCGAGGCCTCCGGCCGCAACGCCGGCGAGCAGCTCGCAAGGTTGAACGAGCGCCTGGCCGTGATCGACGCCGCGCAGGCGCGCCTGACGGGTTTGTCGCAGGACATGGTCGGGCTCAAGGACATTCTCGCCAATAAGCAGGCGCGCGGCGCTTTCGGACAAGGCCGCATGGAAGCGATCATCAGCGACGCCCTGCCTTCCTCCGCTTATGCTTTTCAGCACACGCTCTCGAACAGGATGCGCCCGGACTGCGTCATTCGGATGCCGGGCGATCCGCGGCTGATGGTGATCGACGCCAAATTTCCGCTCGAAGCGTTCACGGCTCATAAGGCGGCCCAGAGTTTCGAGGCGAAAAAACACGCCGCGGCGCGGGCGCGCGCGGATCTTGGCAAGCATATCCGGGACATCGCCGAGCGCTATTTTCTGCCCGAGGAAACGCAGGATATCGCGCTGATGTTCGTGCCTTCCGAATCGCTTTACGCCGACATCAACGAACATTTCGACGATATCGTGCAAAAAGCCCATCGCAGCCGGATCATCATTGTTTCGCCGTCGCTGCTGATGATGGCGATGCAGCTGACGCAGGCGCTGGTGCGCGACGCGCGGGTGCGCGAGCAGACCCATGTCATCCAGGCCGAGGTGCGCCGCCTCGTCGAGGACGTCGCGCGGCTGCGGGCGCGCGCCCTGAAACTCGACGCTCATTTCCAGAACGCGCAGCAGGATGTCGGACAGCTCATCGCCTCAGCCGACCGGATCGCCCGGACCGGCGAGCGCATCGACGAAATGGACTTTTCGGATGCGCCTGGCGGCGACAAGCTGAAGGCGGCCGAATAAGCGCCTATTTCGTCTTGGGCTGCCAGAAGCCGATCGTCGCGCCGGTCGGATCGGAGATGATCGACAAAACGCCAAAATCCCCAACCTCGGTCACCTCGTGACACACCTTCGCGCCGAGCGACTTCGCTTTCTCCGTCATGGCGACAATATCGTCGACGAGCACATAAGGCATCCACGCTGAGGGCATGCCGGGGACCGGCGCCTGAAACATGCCGCCTCCCGTGCCTTCGCCCACATTGATCAAGGTGTAAGTCATCTCGGGCGACATTTGCTGGTCGGTCAGCTCCCAGGCGAACAGATCCTTGTAAAAGGACTTCGCCTTGCCGATGTCGGTCGTCGTCAGTTCGACATGCACGAAAGGATTGCCCATATTTCCTCCCCGATTTGACGGTCTTGCTTGCCCAGGCTTGTGATCCAGCCCGTTTTCAGATCTTGCAACACGTCGTCCGGCGGAACGTTCGCGGCGTTGTCGCTTCAGGCCGCAAGTTCAATTTTCTGCGCGGCGCCGGACGACGCGGCGCGGCTTCATCATCGATAGCACAGGATCTGTTACAGGACGACAACGCCGGGGTCGGCGCACATCGACCGTAAGCAGGATCGCGTGCAGGAGTTTATGAATGACTTTACAAAAGTCAGGCGATTCGACTCAAGGCCTCGCGCTTTATTATGCGATCCTTGTCGCCGCCACCTTTCTGATGGCCTCGAGCTTCATCGCCGGCAAAATTCTGCTGGCGCATGACGTTCCCGCTTTTCTGCTGGTCGGCTGGCGTTTCGTCCTCGCCGCATTGGCGGCGGCGCTGGTTCTCTATCTCACGACGGATGATTTTCGCGCCGCGCTTCTGCCGCGGCGGCTGGACGTTGCCGACTGGATGACCGTCGCCGCCATCGGCGTGTTGCAGACGGCGATGGCGATGGGCCTTCTGTTCTGGGCGATGGAGACGATCGCGCCGCCGACCGCCGCGATCCTTCTCTTCACCAATCCCTTGTGGGTCGCGCTCATCGGCCATGCCGTGCTCGATGAACGCCTGTCGGGCCTGCGCCTGACAGGCCTTGCGCTCGGCGTCGGCGGCGTCGCGCTGGCGCTCGGCGGCGGCTTCAGCCTGCGCGAGGGCGCGATCGGCGGCGAATTACTGGGGCTCGGCGCGGCTCTGTCCTGGACCGGGTCGACGCTTCTCAACAAGCGCGCGCGCCTGCCGATCGAAACCTGGGCCCTGACATTCTGGCAGATGCTGATCGGCGCGCTCGCCTTGCTGATCGTCGCTTATGCGCGCGGCGAAAACTGGCCGCAGCATCTGCCACTGTCCGCCTGGGGCTGGTTCCTGTGGCTGGCGATTCCCGGCTCGACCGGATCGTTCGGCCTGTGGTTTCTCGCCCTCACGCGGGGCGGCGCGACGCGCTCCAGCGGCTATCTTTTTCTCGCGCCTCTGTTCACCGTGATTCTTTCGGCCGCTTTGCTCGGCTCGACCTTATCGGCGGCTCAAGGAGCAGGCGGCGTGCTGATCGGCTGCGCCCTCTGGATGATCAACCAGAGCCCACGGAAATCCGGTGCGGCCGCGAAGCTGGACTCCTAAAAATCCGTCCGCGCGCGGAGAGCCGCCGCCAGCGTGCCTTCGTCGAGATAGTCGAGTTCGCCGCCGACCGGAACGCCATGCGCGAGACGGGTGGTGCGCACATTAAGATGAGAGATGAGATCCGTCACATAATGCGCCGTCGTCTGGCCATCGACGGTGGCGTTGACCGCCAGAACGACTTCTGAAATTCCGCCGGCGGCGACCCGCTCGATTAGGCTTGAAATGTTGAGATCCTTGGGGCCGACGCCGTCGAGCGGCGACAGGACGCCGCCGAGCACGTGATAGCGCCCCTTGACGGCGCCGGAGCGCTCCAGCGCCCAGAGATCGCCGACGGTCTCGACGACAATCAGCGTCGAGGGATCGCGCCGCTCGTCGCGGCAGATGGTGCAAGGATCACAGCTGTCGACATTGCCACAGACCGAACACGAAACGATCGTGTCGCGGGCGACGCGCATCGCCTCCGCGAGCGGCCCAAACAATTCCTCACGCTTGCGGATGAGATGCAGCGCCGCGCGCCGCGCCGAACGCGGACCAAGGCCCGGCAGCCGCGCCAGCAGCTGGATGAGACGTTCAATCTCGGGACCGCAAATGCGATCGCCCATCAAATTTCCGCCATTAGATCACGAGGATTTTGGACCTGGTCCAAAATCATCAAACGTCATTGGTTCTGAATAATTAGCGGGATGTCGGTCCAAAGGCGGCGACTTTTCGGCGTCACGCTCTAGAACGGCAGCTTCATGCCCGGCGGCAGCGCGAGCCCCGCCGTCACGCCTTGCATCTTCTCCTCCATCAGACGCTCGGCCTTTTTGCGCGCGTCCTCATGGGCGGTGATGATGAGGTCTTCGAGAATTTGCTTTTCATCCGCCTTGATCAGCTGATCGTCGATGGCGAGATTGCGCAGCTGCCCCTTGGCGCTGAGGGTGACGCGAACCATGCCGCCGCCCGACTGGCCCTCGACTTCGAGCCGCTCGATCTCGGCCTGCATCTGCTGGATCTTCTCCTGCATGGCCTGAGCCTGCTTCATCAAACCCAGCATATCGCGCATGATCCGTCCTCATCGTTAAGCGGCGCTTGTCCCGCCGCTTCTCCTGTCACAGGTCGACTTCGGCATAGAAGTCGTCGGCAAAGCCAATATCGCCTTCGCCCGACTCGCTTGAGGCGGCGGGTTGCGCTGGCTCCTGCGCCGTGCGCACCGCGACGATCTCGGCGCCGGGGAAAAGCTCCAGCGCGCGGCGCACCAGCGGATCCGCCCGCACCCCCTCCATCGCCGCCTCGGCCTTAGCGTCGGCTTCGTCCTTGAGGCTCGGGCGCCCCGCCTCCCTCGATACCGCAACGAGCCAGCGGCGTCCCGTCCATTCCTGCAATTTGCGCATCAGCATAGGCGCAAGCTGCGGCGAGGCGTGGGGACCCGGCGCAAATTCGATGGAGCCGTCCTGGAAACGCACCAGCCGCACATCGCGTTCAAGCGCCAGCTTCATTTGGATGTCGCGATGCTTGGCGGCGAGGGCGACGATATCGGCAAAGCTGCTGAGCCTTGCCGAAGGCTCCGCCGGGGCCTCGGCCGGCGCAGCGGCGGATCCCCCAGCGCCCGTCGAGATCATACGGGGCGCCGGCGCGCGAAGGTTTTGCGTGCGATCGACCGGATCGCCCCGGTCGGGAGCTGCGACGCCGGCTCTCGGCGGGGCCGAAAAATCCCCGGTCAGCGACGCGAGCTTGCGCAGCGCTTTATCGGGCGTCGGCAGATCGGCGGCATAGGCGAGCCGCACCAGCACCATATCGGCGGCGGCGAGCGGACGCGGCGAATCCTTGATCTCCTGCAAACCCTTCGACAGCAATTGCCAGGTCCGGGTCAGGACGGCCATCGAGAGACTGGCGGCGAACTCCGCGCCGCGCTTGCGCTCCTCCGGCGTGATGGAGCTGTCTTCGCTCGACTCCGGCGCAAGCTTCAGCCGCGTGACGAGATGGGTGAATTCGGCCAGTTCGACCATAATCGCGGTAGGGTCCGCGCCGCCGTCGTAAAGATCCTTCAGCCCGGTCAGCGCCTCGGCGATCCGGCCGCGCATCAGGGCGTCGAAGAGGTCGATGATGCGTCCGCGGTCGGCAAGGCCAAGCATTGCGCGCAGCGCTTCGGCGGAAATCCCCTTTGCGCCGATTTGATCGGCCGACGGCCCATGCGCGATCGCCTGATCGAGCAGGGACAGAGCGTCGCGGACGGAGCCTTCCGCGGCGCGGGCGATCAGGGCCAGCGCCTCATCCTCGATCGCGACTTTTTCCCTGGCGCAGATCGTCGCAAGAAAGGTCGAAAGCTCGCCGGCGTCTATTCGACGCAGATCGAAACGCTGGCAGCGCGAGCGCACCGTTACCGGCACTTTCTCGATCTCGGTCGTCGCGAACAGGAATTTCACATGGTCCGGCGGCTCTTCGAGCGTCTTGAGCAGCCCATTGAATGCCTGGCGCGAGAGCATATGCACTTCGTCGATGATATAGACCTTGAAGCGCGCCATGACCGGCTTGTAGCGGGCGCCTTCGATGATCTCGCGCACGTCGTCGATGCCGGTATGCGAGGCGGCGTCCATCTCGATGACGTCGACGTGGCGCGATTCCATGATCGCCTGACAATGCGCGCCAAATCCCGCCATGTGGATGGTCGGGCCGTCGACTGCCGGGCGTCCGTCGCCCGTGGGAAGCTCATAATTGAAGGCGCGAGCGAGAATGCGGGCCGTGGTCGTCTTGCCGACTCCGCGCACGCCAGTGAGAATATAGGCCTGATGGATGCGGCCGAGATCGAAGGCGTTCGACAGCGTCCGGACCATCGCCTCCTGACCGATCAGATCGTCGAACGACGACGGCCGGTATTTGCGCGCCAGAACGCGATAGGGCGTCGCCGCCGCCGCGGCGGGAGACGGCGCTGCGCCGAACAAGCCGGCGCCCTGGCCGTCCGCAACCTCGATTCGACCGTCCTCGCGATCGTCCTGCATCGATGACCCAGATGGAGAACCGGCCTTGGCCGCGCCGCCGCGAACGCTGCGGCTGATCGGTGGGAGGCTGGACAGAGACCCGCCCGGTCTCGTTAGGGCTGCTTCCTTCCGGACCTGACCCGGTTGGCGAGTGGTGCGTCCACCGCCAACCTCCCAAGCCCTATTTGGACCGCCGCGGCCGTTTTCGCAACCTTTTTGCCGAAGGCGCCAACCTTCCCGCCAAAGACGCATTGTCGCCTCATTTGGTAGAAACGTGGGAAGGGCTTAAATTCGCCGCCGTTAGGCCCTGGCCTCACGCTAGCCTCTCCGGGGCAAGGCCTCTCGCAATTTCAGGACATTCGATGCACGGCAGCGCGCCCCCTCCTCCCGATCCGGCCGATCGCTCTGCGGCGGCGGGTTTTTCGGTCAATTCGCTCGACCGCATGTCGATACGCCGTCACGACGCCGAATTCCTTCGCAGCCTGCAGGATTCCGCGACGGCGCGCACGCTCGTGCTCGCCGGCGAAATGCCGGTGGTCAAGCGCGGCGAATCCGGCTTCGACCCGTTCTTTACGCTCAGCGAGGCGGCGGCCCTTGGCGCGATTCGTGAGACGGCGTTTCTTGGCTTCGACAAGCAATCGGCGCTGTTTGCGAGCCTCATCGAACGGGAGGAGGACCTTCCTGCCGCGACCGATATCGCCTTTCTCGATATTCGCCTGATTGCGACGCAGGGGCTTTTGCCGGCCGATGTGGTGGGACCGCTCGGAGAAGCCAAAAGCCTCCTGTCATGGCATGCGCGGCACCGATTCTGCTCGAACTGCGGCGCGCCAACCCATCCGCGCGCCGGCGGGTGGCGGCGCGGCTGCGAGTCCTGCGGCGCGCAGCATTTTCCGCGCACCGATCCGGCCGTCATCATGCTCGTCGTCGATGGCGATGATTGCCTTCTCGGGCGGCAGGCCAATTTCGCCCCAAAAATGTATTCCTGCCTCGCCGGCTTTATGGAGACCGGCGAGACCATCGAGCACGCCGTGCGCCGCGAAGTCGCCGAGGAGGCCGGAATCAGCGTCGGGCGGGTTGACTATCTCGCCTCGCAGCCATGGCCATTTCCAAGTTCGCTGATGATCGGCTGCGTTGCGCAAGCGCTCAGCCGGGATTTGTCCCCGACGGACCAGGAGCTCGAGCACGCGCGCTGGTTTTCCCGCGACGAAGTCCGCCAGATGCTGAATGATTCCCATCCCGACGGGCTGACCTGTCCCTCAAAAGTCGCCATCGCCAATCTTCTGCTGACGGCCTGGGTCGCAGAGGACGTGTTCTGGAATGCCAGATAGGCCGGCGCGCCGCGGCGCCCTGACCCTTTTTTCCGGCGGCCAGGATTCGACGACCTGCCTCGCCTATGCGCTCGACCGTTATGATCACGTCGAGACGATCGGCTTCGATTACGATCAGCGGCACCGGATCGAGCTCGACCAACGCGGCAAGATCCGCGACGCGCTATTGCGCGATTTCCCCGCCTGGAAAGACAAGCTCGGCGAGGATCATCTGGTGCGCATCGGCGCGCTCGCCGAAATCGCGACCACGGCGATGACCCATGACGTCGAAATCGCCTTTGACGCCAATGGCCTGCCGAACACTTTCGTGCCCGGCCGCAACCTGTTGTTCCTGACCTTCGCGGGCGCGCTCGCCTACCGCCGCGGCCTGACGCAGATCATCGGCGGCATGTGCGAGACCGATTTTTCCGGCTATCCCGATTGCCGCGACGATACCGTCAAGGCCATGCAGATCGCGCTCAATCTTGGAATGGATACGCGCTTCAACGTCGAGACGCCGTTAATGTGGCTCGATAAGGCCGCGACCTGGCGTCTCGCCGAGCGGCTTGGCGGCAAGGCGCTGATCGCAATCATTCTCGAAGAAACGCACACCTGCTATCTTGGCGAACGCGGCAAGCGGCATAACTGGGGCTATGGCTGCGGCGAATGCCCGGCCTGCCAGCTGCGGGCCAAGGGCTGGCGCGAATATCGGAACAGCTGAAACGTCGATACGCCGATTTTTCGTCCGAAACCCATTCGCCGAGCCGCGTTGACATTTTACGTCCGAGCGACGCCGCCCTCGCGACGTAGAAAAGTTCATTCAATAAGCGGGATTTTTTCCCATAATTTTTCTGTATTTTAGGGATTCACTCCCTGATTCCAAGGTGTTATAGCTATGCTACCGTAGAAAAATGCATAGGTGATCTTTATGTCCTTCAAAAATACCGCGGCCGTTTCCGTTCTGGCTCTTTGCGTTGGCGTGTTCGCCTTGCCGGCCTTCTCCGCAACGGCGAATCTGAAAGTGCTCGATCCCGACAATGACGGGACGGTCAGCCTCGCCGAAGCGCAGGCGGCGGGTCACAAGAAATTTTTGTCGCTTGATCCGGACAAGGACGGCACGCTTGACGCCAAGGAAGCGGCGACCGCCGTGCATGACTTCGCCGCCGCCGATCCCGACAAGGACGGCACGGTCGATGCGAAAGAATATGCGGCCGAGATCGAGGCGGCCTTCAAGAAGGCCGATCCGGACAAGGACGGCACCCTCGACGCCGCCGAATTCGCCACTCCCGCCGGCCAGAAACTTTTGAACCTCATCCAATAAATAATGGCGGCGGCCCTTATCCGCCGCCGCCCAAATGCGCCGCAGCCGCTCCGCGCCTCAAGAGACGGAGCGGCCGCTCCCTATGCGGCCCTTCTGCCCAACGCCTCGACGATGCTGGCGCGCGCCTGCTCCGCGTCGCAAACATGCTGGCGTTCTTCCGTCTCTCCGATCAACGCAATGGCCTCATCGACAAGCAGAAGCGCCTCGTCGAGCAGGTCATCCCCGCCGTCGCAGCTCCACAAAAGCCCCAGCGCATAAGCGAGATTAATCTGAAGCTTTGCGACGTCGATTGGCTCTAGCTCCTCACGCACGACGAGCGCGCCGCGATAGGCGTCGGCGGCGCGGGTCAGCAGCTCCCGGCCATAGTTTCGATTTTGCGTCCTCTCGTACTCGCCCAGCGCCAGCAGCGAATCGCCGAGGCTGACGCTGGTCGCGGCGAATTGAGCCGGTTCGTGCTCCGCCGATTGGCCGTCAAGAGCGCTTTGGAACGCCTCGACGGCAAGCTTCAGAGGACCATGACCATAGTCCTCCTCCCGGCTTTCCTGCTCCGCCAGCGCCTCGAGCGCGAGCCCAAGGCTGTTTTGCAGCTGCGTCCATTCTCGCGGCGCGATCTCGCGCCGCAGCTCGGCGAGCGCGGATTGATAGGCCGCGATCGCCTCGCGCAGCTTGCCGCTGTCCCCGGTCGAGGCCGCAGTTTTGGCGAGCACGTCGCCGAGATTGCCTTGCGCCATGGCCCAAAGATCCGGCGCCGTCTCCCTTGTCCATTCTTTCAGGGCCGCCCGATAGGCGTCCTCGGCCGGACGAAGACGTTCGACCCCACTCTCCAAATCGGCGAGCCGTTGCAGCGCGTCGCCCAGATTGTGCTGCGCGCGCGCCCATTCGAACGGCGAGGAACGAGGCGTCCATTCCTCCAGGGCGGCGTGATAAGAATCAATCGCCTCCTCGACCTTGCTGGCTTCCGCGCCATTGACGCCGGAGGCGACCAAGGCGTCGCCGCGATGAAACTGCGTCGCGGCCCAGGCATGCGGAGCCTGTTGGCGCGGCACAAGGCTCAAGGCGTGGTCGTAGGTCTCGATCGCCGTCGTGAGGCTCTCATCATTGCTATTATAGGTCGCGTCGCCAACCAGCGCGCGGGCCTGCTCCATGCGCAGTCGCCATTCCTGCTGACCTGAAGCCAAATCATCACAAAAGCGCGCCACAAGCGCCGCGGCGGCTCCATAATTCTCGGCGGCGCCCCGATAGTCGAGTTTGACCAAATCGAGCGCCGCCGCTTCGGCATAGATCTGGGCGTCCCGCCGCGCGCCTTCACCGTTTAGGCTTTTCGGGATTGCCTCGCGGCTTTTGCGCAACGCCTCGCCAGCGCCACGGAAATCGCCGAGATCCACAAGCCCCAACGCGTCCGGGCAGGATCGCGCCAGCCGCGTCCGCAGCCGCGCCAATGTGTCGACCGCGTTCTGGCGGCGCGCCGCAAGATCAATCTCCTCCACTTTGGCGCCGCGCAGCATCGCTTCGATCGCCTCGCGGCTCGCAACGGTGACGCCATTCCGCTCCGCCTCGGTCACCGGCCCATCGCCCGAACAAAAATCAGGGTCGGGCGGCAACCTCCCGAGCAGCTTCCGCAGCATGCGAAATCCAACCAGCAAGACGGCCGCTCCGCAGCCGATGAGGAGAATGAATCTTTGGCTCTCGGCTGTCGCCGATTGTTGCGCGGAGCTAAACAACTCATTCGCGGATTTCAACAACTCGATGCCGATCGCCAACATAGAACAGATCTCCTTCAGCGCCATCTTGGGCGCTTGTTCACCGAATGAACCATTGATCGCAAAGAAATCGCCCCAGATTCAAAATCTTGAGCATCGTCTGTCGATTCGATTAATTAAAATCTGACCGAAATAGCCTCTAGGTCTATGCTTCACATTATAGAGCAGACTCAAAGAATGCGTAAAGAATTGCGATGAACAAGCGCTTCCCACAGGCTGTTTTATTTGATGATAAGTTTGCGGCCTTCTCGTTGAAGCAGGTGGGAGCGCGAAATCAGCGACGCTTCCCTTGAGCGCGCTTTCCTGTATAAGGGCGCTGCGCGGTCCTCGCGCGCCCCCTGAGCTCCACCGTGCTGGACGACATCCCGGCACGGCTGCGCTTTGGGTAAACCTGCGGACGCGCCGCGCGTCCGCTCGATTGCTATGGAAAGGTTGCCCCGATGTCGATTACGCCAGAGCGCAAGCAGACGCTCGTGAAGGAATATGCCCAGAAATCGGGCGATACAGGTTCGCCCGAGGTGCAGGTCGCGATCTTGACCGAACGGATTGTCAATCTCACCGAACATTTCAAGACGCATGTCAAAGACAACCATTCGCGCCGCGGGCTTTTGAAGATGGTCTCGCAGCGCCGTCAGTTGCTCGACTATGTCAAGAACCGCGACGAGCCCCGCTACAAATCCCTGATCGAGCGCCTCGGCATTCGCCGCTAGCAGATGGCGCCGACAGGTCGAAAGACTTGTCGGCCTGTGCCCAGGCGGGGCGGTTTGGTCTGGTTGAGGCCAAGATCATCCTGTTCGGGGGACAGTTCGCACGGCTGCAGCGTTGCAACTCAACGCAACGCCGCGGAATTTGCGCCATTGCGTAACCGGGCGGGCAAGATCATAACTTCCGCGAGACAGAACCTCGGCAAAACTTTGGCTCGCGGCTCGTCAAGAGTCGTTCGCGCCGGCAAATGATCTCTGCAAATGGCAGATCATGATGCAAAAAGAGAGACTTAAGCGCGCGCTTTAGATTCCATCCGGAATTTCGCGCCCGCATAACGGGGGCGAGCGCGCCAGAAGCGCAGGCCCCTAAAGGACGCGGCGGCACGGGGCCGCCGGTCTTCCGGCGAAGCAACGCGCCACGGCAGGATCGCCAGGCGCTGTCATGGGCTTTCCACGCCCGCCGACAGCCTCTTGCCATCTTGCTTTGGCATGTCTTCGCCTTTCATCTGAAGAAAGACGAATATATGTTTGAAATCCATCGTGAAGAACTAGACTGGGCCGGCCGAAAGCTAACCCTCGAAACCGGCCGGATCGCTCGCCAGGCCGACGGCGCCGTGCTCGCCACCTATGGCGAAACCACCGTCCTCGCTACCGTTGTCTCGGCGCGCACGCCGAAGCCGGGGATCGATTTCTTTCCGCTCACTGTCAATTATCAGGAAAAGGCCTTCGCCGCCGGGCGCATCCCGGGCGGTTATTTCAAGCGGGAGGGCCGGCCGTCCGAAAAGGAGACGCTCGTCTCGCGCCTGATCGACCGCCCGATCCGCCCCCTGTTTCCGGAAGGATATCGCAACGATACGCAGGTCGTCGTGACCGTGCTGTCGCATGATCTCGAGAACGATCCGGATATCCTCGCCTTGGTCGCGACCTCGGCGGCGTTGACGATCTCCGGCATTCCCTTCATGGGCCCGGTCGGCGGCGCGCGCGTCGGCTACATCAATGGCGCGTTGAAACTGAATCCGACGGTCGACGAACTCAAGGAGTCCGCGCTTGACCTCGTCGTCGCCGGCACGGGCGACGCCGTCCTGATGGTCGAATCGGAAGCGAAAGAACTGTCCGAAACGCTGATGCTCGAGGCGGTCATGACCGGCCATCGCGGCTTCCAGCCGGTGATCGACGCGATCATCCGCCTTGCTGAAAAGGCCGCAAAGGAGCCGCGCGAACTCGCCGTCGCCGACAAGGCCGAGGTCGAGGCGGCTGTGCGCGACATTGCTGAAGGCGAGCTGCGCGAAGCCTATAAAATCACCGCCAAGCAGGAGCGCTACAAGGCCGTCGACGCCGTGAAGGCAAAGGTTGCTCTGGCGCTGTTCCCGGAAGACGCCGAGCCGCGCTTCTCCAAGGAGAAAGTGGCGGAGGCGTTCCACGATCTTCAGGCCAAGGTCGTCCGCTGGAACATTCTCGATCTCGGCGTGCGCATCGACGGACGCGACCTCAAAACTGTGCGTCCGATCCTCGCCGAAGTCGGCATCCTGCCGCGCGCCCATGGTTCGGCCTTGTTCACCCGCGGCGAGACGCAGGCGCTGGTGGTCGCGACCCTCGGCACCGGCGAAGACGAGCAATTCGTTGACAGCCTGGAAGGCACCTATAAGGAGCGCTTCCTGCTGCACTATAATTTTCCTCCCTATTCCGTCGGCGAAACCGGCCGAATGGGCTCGCCCGGGCGCCGCGAGATCGGCCATGGCAAGCTTGCCTGGCGCGCGGTCCGGCCGATGCTGCCGACCGCGGCCGAGTTTCCCTATACGATCCGCATCGTCTCCGAGATCACAGAGTCGAACGGCTCCTCCTCGATGGCGACAGTGTGCGGCTCCTCGCTCGCGCTGATGGACGCGGGCGTGCCGCTGAAGCGGCCGACCGCCGGCATCGCGATGGGCCTCATCCTTGAGGGCGAACGTTTCGCCGTCCTGTCCGATATCCTGGGCGATGAGGATCATCTCGGCGACATGGACTTCAAAGTCGCCGGCACGGAAGAAGGCGTCACCTCGCTGCAGATGGACATCAAGGTCGCGGGCATCACTGAAGAAATCATGAAGGTCGCGCTTGATCAGGCGAAGGGCGGCCGCCTGCATATTCTTGGCGAAATGTCGAAGGCTCTGACCGGCGCCCGCGCCGAACTCGGCGAGTTCGCGCCGCGGATCGAAACGCTGAAAATCCCGACCGACAAGATTCGCGAGGTCATCGGCACGGGCGGCAAGGTCATTCGCGAAATCGTCGAAAAGACCGGCGCCAAGATCAATATCGAGGACGATGGCACGGTGAAGGTCGCGTCGTCAGACGGAAATTCGATCAAGGCGGCGATCGCCTGGATCAAGTCGATCGCCAATGATCCCGAAGTTGGCCAGATCTACGAAGGCACGGTCGTCAAAGTTGTCGATTTCGGTGCCTTCGTGAACTTCTTTGGCTCGAAGGACGGCCTCGTGCATATTTCGCAGCTCGCCAAGGGCCGTGTCGCGAAATCCTCGGACGTGGTCAAAGAGGGCGAAAAGGTCAAGGTGAAGCTGCTTGGCTTCGATGATCGCGGCAAGGTTCGGCTGTCGATGCGTTATGTCGATCAGGAGACCGGCGAAGATCTCGAAGCCAAGGAAAAGGCGGAGCAGCAGGCGTCCGTCGATTAAGGCTCCGCCACTCTCCAAAATCAACGAAAAGGGGCGCCTCTCTGCGGCGCCCCTTTTTCATGTCAGGTCAGGATCTCAGAGCCGCCGATCAATCGCAATCCATGGCGATGCGCAAAAGCCGCTCCTTGAGACATTCCACGCCGCCAAGCATCGCGTAGCTGCCAACCGAGCCGGCGTAGGAATAGGAGACCACTTTGTCCCGATGGACATAGGCCCCGGCAAAGCCGCGGATTTCGCCAGAACGGGCGGCTTCCAAAAGACGCTCCAATTCCTCGACGACTGTGGGGTTGGGCTCGGACGGCGGCGGGATGATATCGCCGCGAAGGCTGATGATCTTTTCTGACATTTTGGACCGCTTGGCGTGACAATCCCGCGAATGCGCAATCGAAGCAAACTTCGCGCCAAGCAAACAGATGACGAGCTAAACGCCGCGACCGACCGTCGTCCGCCGCCGATCTACGATGGCATCAGCTCGGAAGCGCGCCGGCGCGCTGAGGGAACGCGTTAGGCGGATGCGGATATGGATTGCGTGAGGAAGACCCCGGACTTCGTAGGGTCCGCGCCGTCTGCCGTGAGATGTTTGTCGGAGCCATTGTAGCTTTTCGGACTAACGCCCTACCCCTCCGATCAGGCGGCCGGCCTCACGCTGTGGCTCCAAGGAATGAGGTTTCGACAAGACGGCAATGCGCTTTTCTCAACTCGACGATGGCTGCGTCGAGCTCCTTGCGTTGGCGTTCGAGGAACCCGATTTGGGCGATGATCTGCTCCGGCGGGAGCGCCATTTCGAGATCCGACGTGTCCGCCTCGAGCAGTTCGCTCTGCGAGGCCAGCATGGCGCTGATCTCCGCAAGCGTAAATCCGAGCTGCTTGCCCTTGAGAATCATCTTGAGATTGCGTCTTTCGCGCGCCCCGTAAAGGCGCGTCGCGCCCTGCCGTTTCGGACTTAGCAGGCCGCGATCTTCGTAGAAACGCAAGGCGCGGATGCTGACGCCAAAATCGCGCGCCATGTCGCGGATCGTGCACGCCGGCGCCGGCGGAGGCCTCTCGCACGGCGAAGATTTGCGGCGAGCCTCCTCAAGCGATGTATCCCCGCGGCCGCCTGAGGTTCTTGCCAGATGCGTATCCATTGAAGCCTCCGAAATATGCCAGCCGGCGCTGCGCAGTTCAAATTGGCGCGGTTACAAATTTAGATTGCGTGTTTTGCATAGACGATCACGGGATCGACGAGCGCCATCATCCGGCGCGAAGCTGGCGTCAAGCTGAACGCAAGGAGCCCGGATTTAACGCTTTGTTCACCCCGTGCTCCCACCATCGAAGGCAAGCGCTCGTTCTGCGTATGCTTGCGCCTTTGATTTTTTAGGCTTTGAATGTTTTGCGGCGCGGGGGCGCGGCTATTGTCAATTCAAGACTCACAAACTGGCTTCGGGCGAGCATCGGCGATGCGGCCGGAGGATCATGATAGCGAATCGGAAAACGCTTCGCTTCGGCGCGCCGCTCAACAGCGCGCCGACGAAACGGCGGCGTCGCTGGAAAGCTGGCTGCGCCGCGCGATGACGCGGATCGCCGAGCGCGGAGCCGACAAGGCCGCGCCTGTCGATCTCACGGAGAGTCTCGCCGCCATGGCGGCCCTGCTGAACGAGGCGTCGCGTGGCGCGCCCACCAGCGATTCTCCCCAGCCGCCGTCCAGCCAAGACCCGTTTCGAGGCGCGGGCGCGCGCGAAGCCGTGCTCCCGCCTGTCTCCGCAGACGCGCCGGGCGACCGCGCGATCTCGGCGCCGGCTGGGCAAAGCGCCAGGGCCCGCGCGCTATCCGAATTGAAAGCTCGGCTCGACGATCTGGAGCGCATCATCCGCGCCGGCGGCCGCGCCGCCGCGGACCCCGCGTTGCGGCTCGCCCTGAAGGATATTGAGACGCGGCTCAGATCATCCGCGAACTCCGAGCCAGATGATGACGGTCCGTCCGGCCGCGAAACGCCGTCAGGGACAGGCGCTGCGGCCCTCACGCCCGCCGCGCCAGGGGAGCCGCCCGAACGCGACGGCGAAATCGGCGGCTTGCAGGCTCTGACCAAGCGGCTGCGCGATCAACGGTCTCAGCGGCAGGCGTCCCGCGCCGCGACGGACGCCGGCGCAGTCGAGACGCTCGCGCCGGAGCTTCGCGCCCTGACGCGCCAGATCGAGATGGGGCAGCGCCAGCTCGGCGAGAAAGTTGAGACCGAGCTGCAATCTCTCACCTTCAAACTTGAGGCGACCCGCAAGCAGAGCCCGGGCGATCTCGCAATGGACGCCCTCGAGCAGAAGATCGCGGCGATCACGCAGCGGCTCGAGACGACCGATCGCGGTTTCGCCTCGATCGCCAATCTTGAACAAACCATCGCCCGGCTTTCCGAACAGCTCGGCCAGGACGCTGAGGGCAAGGACCGCATCCTTGATTCCAGCAACGAAGCCCGCGAGGAGGCGGACCGACGGGTTCATCTCGCGCTTAACGCCGTGCAGGAGTCCGTCGGCCAGATCGCCAACCGGCTCGCCCGGATCGAGGCCGACATCGGCGAGGCTCGGCCCGCCCGCGACGCGGCCCCCGAAGAGCCGGTTCGCCGGACAGCAACCGACGTTGCGACGCAGGCCGAGCTGCTGACGGGTCAAGCGGCGGCCAACGGCGGCCGCAGCCCGAACGCGGTCGGGGACGATATTCTGATCGAGCCGGGGGCAGGTCTTCCATGGCGCTTTGGGGCGCCGCCGGATCGTCTCGCCGCCGTTTTTGGTCACTCGGCCGGGGAGTCCGGCGCGGTTCTCGCGCCCTCCCCTGTCGCAGCGAAACCGCTCGCGCCGCACGAGCGGCCTGTGGCGATCCCGGCCGACCTGCCGGCCGCTCGCGCGCCGGCGCCGAAGCAGAATTTCTTCCGCGCCCATCGCGCTTCGCTCGTCTCGGGCCTTGCCGCCCTTAGCCTTGCGCTTGGCGTGATCGCGCTGGCGAAAACCGGGGCCCTTAAACCGGTGCGTCCGGCGGCCCTGCTGAAGCCGGTTGGCCAAGCCCGGACAAATCGAGACGCCGCGAAAGCGCCCGCGGCGCCAAGCGCCGCCCAAGCCGAAGCCCCTCCCCCTGCGGCGCCTCAGAACGCTGCCGCCGCTGTAGGCGGAATCCCCAAGGAGCCCACACCTCCGAGCGCGCCGGCGCAACCGGAGCCCCCGAAACCCACGGACCTCAGCCTGTTCGATCCGGCGGCGCTCAACGCCGGACAGGCAGGCTCAATCCGGGCGGCGGCCGAGCCTGGCGGCGACCAACTCGCCACGCCCCTGACGCGGCTGATCGCAGGAAGCGATCCCATTCTGTTTGAAGGCGTCATCGCTCGGGCAGAGCCTGCGACTGCGCCCGGCGGCTTTTTTGCGCCCTCTCTCTCGCCCGCCTCGCTGTTGAAATCGGGCGCGCCGCCGGCCTTGGCTCCGGCCAATCTCGCCCGGCTCGCTGGGACGCCGCTTGACGATCTGCGCGCCCGCGCCACCGCGGGCGACGGCGCGGCGCAATTCGAACTTGGCGCCCGCTATGCGGACGGACGGGCCGGCGTACAAGATCTCGCCCTCGCCGCTGGATATTATGCGAAGGCGGCCGGGAGCGGCCTCGCGCTCGCGCAATACAGGCTGGCGACGATGACCGAAAAGGGCGCCGGCGTCAGCCGCGACCTTGGCCGCGCCAAGGCGCTGTATGAAGCCGCGGCGGCGCAGGGCAATGTGCGCGCCATGCACAATCTCGGCGTTCTCGCCGCGCAAGGCGCCGAGGCCGGGCCCGACTATACGACGGCCGCCGTCTGGTTCGAGCAGGCCGCAAAATTCGACGTCCGCGACAGCCAGTTCAATCTCGCGGTTCTTCTGGCGCGCGGTTTGGGGACGCCGCCCGACGCCGGCCGCGCCTATGTCTGGTTCTCGATCGCGGCGGCGGGCGGCGACGCCGAGGCCGACCGAAAGCGCGCCGATATCGCAACAAAGCTGTCGCGCGAGGATCTCGACGCCGCCAAAGCGGCCGTTCTTTCCTTCAGGCCGCAGACGCTCGATCCGCTTGCGAATGAATTGAGCCTCACCTCAAGCCGCGCCGCGCGCAACTGAACCCGTTTCTGGTTCAGTCCGGCAGGCAGAGCCGATGCGGCACGGCATAGACCGCGCTGCGGCCGATGACATAAGCGAACACTGCCTTTTCCGCCTCGCCATCGAACAAAGCGTCGAAGGCAGGGTCGCGCACATTGAGCCCTCCGGCGAAAGCGCCGAAGGCCGGCAGGACGCAGCGCGAGCCGTCGCTGACAAAGCTGCGGCCGCGCACGCTGCCGCCGCGTCCAGAGAGTTTTGCCGCGGGATGTAGATGGCCTGCAATTTCGCCGCGCCCACGCGCAGCCGACGGTTCATGGCGAAACAGGATCGATCCGATCGCGAGTTCGTCAAGCGCCTCGCCCGCGAGGCCCGCAGGCGGCGCCGGATCATGATTGCCGGCAATCCAGATCCAGTCGCGGCCGCGCTGCAGCATCGCAAGAGCGCAGCGGTCGCCGGGATTGAGGCGATCCCCGGCGCCCGAATCGTGGAAGGAGTCGCCGAGAGCGACGATGCGGCGCGGCTGGTAGAAGCCGATGAGAATTGCCAGCACAGCTAGTGTGGCCGCTGTATCGTAGGGCGGCAGAAGCACGCCCCGCGCGGCAAAGGCCGAGCCTTTTTCGAGGTGCAGATCCGCGACGACGAGCAGGCTTTCGCGCGGCCAGAACAAAGCGCCCGAGGGATCGGCCAGGAATTCAGCGTCGAGGACCGGAAGCGCGGCGGCTCGTCGAGGTCTTTTTCGCGCGGAGTCCCGCATTGTCCGGCGGCGTTCCTTTCGGCCTTACGCTGGCGCGCGCAGGCGGCGCGGCTGCGGGCGTCGCCCGACCATTTCCCAATCGCCCCGCATTGGCAAGTTCGGGCCGCCCCGGCGCGCTGTCGGCGAGCACTTCGTCCACAAGGGTTTGCGCCGCTTCCGCCAGCGTTTCATCCTGCGCCTCGCCATAGACGGTTTCGCGCCCGATTTCGAGCAGGATTGGAACCGCGAGCGGCGAGACGCGCGCCAGCGCCTTATGGATGGTCCGGCCGCGCGCGCGCAGCAGCAGCCCGGCCAGCCGTTCGAGGTCGAGCAGGCCCGTCGCGGCGTCGGCTCTGGCCGCCTCGAGCAGAATATGGCGCGGCTCAAACCGGCGCAGCACATTGTAGATGAGGTCGGTGGAAATCTTGACCTGCCGGCCGGTCTTGCGCCGGTCGAGAACATTGCGTTCGATCAGCCCCGAGACGATCGCGCAATTGCGGAAGGTCCGCTTCATCAGCGCCGATTCCTCAAGCCATTCCTCAAGATCGTCGCCGAGCATGTCCTCGCTCAAGAAATCCTCGAGCCGCAAGGCTCCCGTCTCGAACAGCGCGCCGACGTCGGTCAGCGACCAGATACACAGCGCATAATCATTGGCGACGAATCCCAGCGGCTTTAAGCCGGCGCGCTCCATCCGGCGCGTCAGCAGCATGCCGAGCGTCGTGTGCGCAAGGCGTCCTTCGAATGGATAGAGGGCAAGATAATAGCGCCCGCCGCGCGGAAAGGATTCGACGAGAAGCCGGTCGGCCGGCGGCAGGGCGGAGCGCCGGCGCTGCAGATCGAGCCAGTCCGCCACCTGCCCGGGCAGCGTGTCCCAAGACGACTCCGTGGCAAGGATGCGCCGGACGCGCATGGCGAGATAGGTCGACAATGGAAATTTACCGCCGGCGTAGGAAGGAATTTTCGGCGCGTCGGCGCTGGCGCGCGACACGATCGCCTCATTCTCGACGACGCCCTGCAGCCGCAAGATTTCGCCGCCGAATAGAAACGTGTCCTGCGGCGCCAGCATCTCGATGAAATATTCCTCGATCTCGCCGAGGACGCGGCCGCCGCGCCGCAACGGCCCGGTGTAGCTCGCCGACGGTTTTGCTCCGCCCGGAACGAGCCGCACCTTCAGAAGGTCCGCCTCGACGATGGTCCCGACATTGAGCCGGTAGCTCTGCGCGACGCGCCCATTGGCGATGCGCCAGCGTCCATCCGCGGTCTGCTTGATCTTGGCGAAGCGCTCATAGCTTTTCAGCGCGTAGCCACCAGTGGCGACAAAGTTCAGGGCGGCGTCGAATTGTTCCGGCGAGAGCCGCGCATAGGGCTCGGCCGAGCGTATCTCCGCAAAGAGTTCGCCCGCGTCGAAAGGGTCGGCGCAAGCCATGCCGAGAATATGCTGGCATAAAACATCGAGCGCGCCGGAGCGCGCCATCGCCGTATCCTGCGCGCCTTCATTTGCGGCGTCGACGGCGGCGCGGCACTCCAGCACTTCAAACCGGTTGGCCGGCACGAGGATGGCGCGCGACGGTTCATCCAGCCTGTGATTGGCTCTGCCGATGCGCTGCGCAAGGCGGCTCGCGCCCTTCGGCGCCCCGACATTGATGACAAGATCGACATCGCCCCAGTCGACGCCAAGATCGAGCGTCGACGTGCAGACGACGGCCTTCAGCCTGCCCGACGCCATCGCCTCCTCGACCTTGCGCCGCTGCGCGACGTCGAGCGACCCGTGATGCAGGGCGATCGGCAAACCATCTTCGTTGCGCCGCCAAAGCTCCTGAAAAATATACTCCGCCTGCGCGCGTGTATTGACGAAGACGAGAGTTAGTTTTGCGCCCTTGATCGCCGCGTAGATTTCGCCGAGCGCGTGACGGGCGCTGTGCCCTGCCCACGGCAGATGCTCCTTCGTGTCGAGAATGGAGAGGTCTGGCGCGGCGCCCCGGTCGGCGACGACCAAAGCGGCTGTGGCGTTCGGCGTCGTCTGCGCCGTTAGCCACCGCTGCAACTCCCCCGGATCGCGCACCGTCGCCGACAGGCCGGTCGCCGTCAGCCCAGGAGCGATGCGTCTCAGACGCGAAAGGCCAAGGCAAAGCAGATCGCCGCGTTTCGAGGCGGCGATGGCGTGGAGTTCGTCAAAGATCACACGGCGAAGGCTCGAAAACAGAGTCCGCGCGTCCGGGCCGGCGAGAAGCAAGGCCAATTGCTCCGGCGTCGCAATCAAAATATCGGGCGGGTCCCGGCGCTGGCGCTGGCGCCGCGCCGCCGATGTGTCGCCGGTGCGCGTCTCAACCCTGACGGCAAGGCCCATCTCCGCGATCGGGATTTCAAGATTGCGATGGACGTCGACCGCGAGCGCCTTCAGCGGCGAGATATAGAGGGTGTGCAGCCCCTCCCTCTTCTTTTGGCGGTCGAGCTCGATCAGGGTCGGAAGAAATCCGGCCAGAGTCTTGCCGGCCCCCGTCGGCGCGATCAGCAAAGCGTCGGCGACGCCGGCGAGATCGAGAAGGTCGAGCTGATGCCGGCGCGGCGTCCAGCCTCGGTCGGCGAACCAGGACCGGAAGCGCGGCGGCAACTCGAGATCGGAATTGGTCACGGCGCGCTCCAGAACGCCGGCGTCTGCCGGCGTGTGTCTGAGATAAGCGTCTTTTTGACAATCTCACCCCTTGAGGCCCTCGATTGGGTCTTGAAAGGGTTAACCGATGCGCGCAGCTCTCAGTCATTTGAACCATTCCGGTCGGCGTTCATTCATGACGGGTTCAGTATCGGGCTCCCATATTTGGGCGGAAGGCGGCGTTTCGGGCCGCATGTAAGGAGATTTCGATGATCAGCAGATTGAGGACTGGCGCAATCGTGGCCGTTTCCTCTCTGGCGCTAGCGCTTCCGGTCGCGACGGTTTCGACTCCGGCCGCGGCTCAAGGCTGGCATGGCGGCGGATGGCGCGGCGGCGGCGGATGGCATGGCGGAGGCTGGGGCGGCGGCGGTTGGCGCGGAGGCGGTTGGCGCGGCGGCGGCTGGGGCCGGCCCGGCTGGGGCGGCGGCTGGGGTGGCGGCGGTTGGGGCTGGGGCGGTCCGGCTGCTGTCGGCCTCGCGAGCGGCCTCGCCCTTGGGGCGATCGCCGCTTCGGCGGCCCCCGCCTATGGCTACGGCGGCTGCTACCTGCAGAACCAGCCCGTTTACGACGGCTGGGGCCAGTTCGCGGGATATCAGCGGGTCCGCGTCTGCTATTGACCGAGCAAAATTTGCCCTCCGGCCAACCCTGCCGGAGGGCAATGTCCGAAAGTGGCTGTTTTGACACGGCCTCTCGCGATCGATTCAAGAGGGTGTTGCTTTTTTCATTTTTTTTTGCTGGGGCCCGCAACCTTTCAGCTTGAGCTGCGTTTCTTGTGTGATGTCGCACAGCACGGCCTCTCCATATGGGAGAGGTTCACATCAACGGATGTGCTGAGGCGGACGGGAGACGGGCTAATGATGAATTCACGCAAAAAGATCGGAATGCAGGCGCTCAAGGTCACCATGGCTAGCGTCGCAGTATCCTGCCTTGGCGTGGCTGTCTTTGCCGCTCCGATGACGATGACGCCAAAGACCAAGATCGCGTCGAACGGCGCCGTGATCGAGCACAGAAGCGCTTATGTTCCGGGCTATAGCCCGCTCGCGGCGGGTCCGGCGTTGCAGCTTGGACGCGCGACCGCAGGCGAAGAAGAAGATTGCGTCCGCGTGACGCGGATGGTTGGACCCGACGGCCGCATTTATGTGAGCCGCGGCCTTGTCTGCGCCAACTAAGAGTTTCAGTCCGGCGCAAGCCGCCGGCATAGCTTGCTGACGCATGGTCTCTTCCCCATCTCGGGATCATGGCGTCAGCTCATTTCCTCTCCCTTTCGCCCGCTGGCGTTTATTGCGCAGCGGGCGATTTTTTTATTGATCCGCTACGGCCCGTCCCCCGCGCCCTGATCACTCACGGACATTCGGACCACGCCCGGCCGGGTCATGGCGAAGTCCTCGCTACGCGCGAAACGCTGGCGATCATGGCGATCCGGCTCGGGCCCGGTTTTGCCGGCCAGACGCAGGCGATCGGTTACGGAGAACATCTCCGACTGGGATCGATAGACGTGAGCTTCCATCCGGCCGGCCACGTCATCGGATCGGCGCAAATCAGAATATCGGATGGCAGGACGATCGTCGTCGCCTCGGGCGACTACAAGCGCGAGGCCGACCCAACCTGCGCCGGCTTCGAGCCGATCGCCTGCGACGTCTTCATCACCGAGGCGACCTTCGGACTGCCTGTGTTTCGGCATTCGCGCACGGCGGATGAAATCGCCAGGCTGCTCGCCTCGCAACAGCTGTTTCCGGATCGCCCCCATCTCGTCGGGGCCTATGCGCTCGGCAAGGCGCAGCGGGTCATCGCTTTGCTGCGCGGGGCCGGCTACGACCGCCCGATCTATCTGCATGGCGCGATGGAAAAGCTCTGCGCCTTCTATGCACAGGAGGGCGTCGAGCTTGGCGATCTGCGGCTCGTCGCCGCCAATGATCGCGCCAAGCTCGCCGGCGAGATCGTGATCTGCCCGCCGGGGGCCTTGCAGGATCTCTGGTCGCGCAAATTTCCCGATCCCGTCGCCGCCTTCGCCTCGGGCTGGATGCGAGTGCGCGCGCGGGCGCGACAGCGCGGCGTCGAGCTGCCGCTCGTTATTTCCGACCACGCCGATTGGGACGGGCTGACGCAAACCATCGTCGAGACGGGATGCGAAAAAGTGCTCGTCACCCATGGCGAGGCGGACGCCCTTGTCCATTGGGCGCGCGGCCAGGGAATTGAGGCGGAGCCTCTGCATCTGCTCGGCTATGGCGATGAAGAATCGGATGGCGTCGTCCCCGCGGAGACCGAGGCTTGAATCATTTCGCCGAGCTGCTCGATCGCCTCGCCTTCGAATCGTCCCGCCTCGGCAAATTGCGGCTGATGAGCGATTTTTTCCGTCGCACGCCTGATCCCGAGCGCGGCTATGCGCTGGCGGCTCTGACCGGCGCGCTCTCGTTCCAGCACGCGAAGGCGGGCCTCATCCGCGGGCTGATCACCGACCGCGTCGATCCCGTGCTGTTCGAATTGTCTTATGATTTCGTCGGCGATCTGTCGGAGACTGTCGCTCTGCTGTGGCCGGCGCCGCCCGACGATCCTTCGGCCGGAAATGGCGCGCCGCTCCTGCTCTCCGACGTCGTCCGCGGCTTGAGCGCGACCGGCAAAATCGATCTTGCACGAAACCTGGCCGGCTGGCTCGATTCGCTGGATGAAACCGGCCGCTGGGCGCTGTTGAAGCTGATTACCGGGTCGCTGCGGGTCGGCGTGTCGGCGCGGCTCGCCAAAACCGCGCTGGCCGAGGTCGGCGGCAAGACGCCCAATGACATCGAGGAAGTCTGGCACGGGCTCGCCCCGCCCTATATCGATCTTTTCGCCTGGCTCGAGGGACGCGAAGCCCGCCCCGACTCCTCCGACCCTGCGCCCTTCTCTCCGGCGATGCTGGCCCACGCCATCGAAGCCAAGGATTTCGACGAACTGCCGCCCTCCGATTTTTCGGCCGAATGGAAATGGGACGGCATCAGGGTGCAGGCTGCGAGCGGCGTCGCCGCGAATGGGCGGCGCATAACGCGGCTGTTTTCGCGCACGGGAGAGAATGTTTCCGGCGCGTTTCCGGACCTCACGGACTGCATGGCCGCGCTTCCGTTCGAAAACTTCTCGCTCGACGGCGAGCTTCTGATCCTGCGTGAGGGGAAGGTCCAGCCGTTCAGCGTGTTGCAGCAACGGCTGAACCGCAAAACGACTTCAGCGAAACTGCTCGCCGATTTTCCCGCCCATATCCGCGCCTATGATCTGATGCGGCAGGACGGCGAGGATCTGCGCGCCCTGCCCTTCGCCGAGCGGCGCGGCCGGCTCGAATCCTTCGTTGCGCAGGCGTCCTGCGAGCGCCTGGACCTCTCGCCGCTGGTCTCCTTCGCGTCTTGGGCCGAGCTCGCGGAGGCGCGGCGAAGCCCCGCCGCCTTTCGGCGCCGGAGCCGACGCAGAAGCCATCGAAGGCTTGATGCTGAAGCGCAGAGACTCGATCTATGTCCCCGGACGGCCGAAGGGCCTCTGGTACAAATGGAAGCGCGATCCATTCACCGTCGACGCCGTGCTGATGTACGCCCAGCGCGGCCACGGCAAGCGCTCCTCCTATTATTCGGACTTCACCTTCGGCGTCTGGCGCGACGACGATGAGGGCGCCCAGCTCGTGCCTGTCGGCAAGGCCTATTTCGGCTTTACCGACGCGGAGCTGCGCGAGCTTGACCGCTATGTTCGCAACAATACTGCGAACCGCTTTGGGCCGGTCCGAGAAATCATTCACAGTGAAAGTCAGGGGCTGGTGCTCGAAATCGCCTTCGAGGGGCTCAATCGATCGAGCCGCCATAAATCGGGCGTCGCCATGCGATTTCCCCGCATCGCGCGAATCCGTTGGGACAAGCCGGCGCGCGAAGCCGATCACATCGAGAACCTGACGGCTTTGCTGAAGGAAACCGGCCGGATGGGCGATAAAACATCCGTCTGACGGTCATCGATAATTACGACTGACGATGTTTGTGATTTGACAGAAGGCGTCGACCGCCACAATCCTGCCATATTCTGGCGGCGGCCGAGCGATGGGATTTCGGCGGCGCCTTGGGGGACCAGGCCATGGACCGAAGAGCGTTGTTGAAATCCACTCTGACCTCTGCCGCGCTCTTAGCCTTTGCGAGCGGCGCCGCGAGCGCGCTCACAAGGGTTGCCCCGCCGAACGCCATTTCGGCGGCGGCGGATGATTCAAATGTCCAGTCCGTCTGGTGGCGTCGGCATTGGCATCGTCGGCATTGGAGGCGCTGGCGGCGTTGGTGAAATCACATCTTCGTTCCTGCAAAATCGCGGACCGTGATCAAGGGTTAAGCCGCCGCCATGAAAGCCCGGCAAGTCAGATGAATCTGGATTGAACCAATCCAGATTCGTCGCCCGGGCTCGCAACGCAGAATGCGTTCTGGCCCCGCTAAAGGCCTCAGTTCGCCTTCGCTGTCTGCTGGAGGATCGCCTGAAAGCTTTCGAAGGGAATGCGGTAGTGGCCGCGCCCGCCCGCAAGCGCCTGGAAATAGTTCGGCGCCGTACGGCAGAGATGATGAAACCACGCCTGAGCGCTCGTATCGACGGGACGATTGTCGATGGTGTTGACCGTTCCATCCGGGAAAAAACGGACATTGACGATGACGTCTCCGAGGGTTTTCAACGCCTGGCCGGCTTCCACTTCTTCCGGCGAATGAATTTTTTCGGCCGTGTTCACGCTTTGAGAATCAAGATCCAGAGACATTATTTTCTCCCGCTGGAGCATGAGGCCGAAAACCTGGGCTTTCGATGCGGTCATGCGTTAAAATTGAAGCTTGGGAGCGGGATGGATCTTCCCGCCCATCGAAGTCCGAAGGCGGCTCGCAGCGCAATATTATATATTCGATTTATATTTAAGATTTGAGCTGCTCCGTCCCGCCCCTCGCATCGATGAAAGATGCGAACCGTCGCATCGCTTTAACAAAATGACTCATCCGTAACGCTCCCGCTTTGATGTCAAACAAATTTGTGAATGTCCTAGTTTTGGGGAGCGAATTGGGGCGCCTTCGCAGCCTAAACGGCCGAAGGAGGCTTATTTTATATAGACGGACTATATGTATTTGCGGCCCAACTTCGGCCTCAGATTCGCCGCCCATTCCCCGGACCTTGCCGCTTCTCGCTGCGCCTGCCCGCGATTGCAAATATCGCGCGCCCGGTTACTTATCGCCGATCGACAGCAAGCAGCCCGGCTCTCCCATGAATCTCGACCCAAAGGAACTCGAAGACGCCGGGCGCCTGACGGTGAAACATTATGACGATTCAGCAGAAAGCTTTTGGGAAGGCACGCGCGACCACGACGTGCGCCAGAATATCGCGGCGCTGCTGGATCATATCGCGGGCGAACCACCGTTCACCCTGCTCGACTTTGGCTGCGGACCCGGCCGGGACCTGAAGACTTTTTCGGATCTCGGCCACAGAGCGATCGGGCTCGACGGCTCCGAAAAATTCGCCGCCATGGCGCGCGCACACAGCGGCTGCGAGGTCTGGAAGCAGGACTTCCTGAAGCTCGATCTACCCATCGAGCATTTCGACGGGATTTTCGCGAACGCCACGCTGTTTCACGCGCCGGCTCAAGAATTGCCGCGCGTGCTCGGACAATTATGCGCCTGCCTTAAAGCCGGGGGAGTCCTGTTCGCCTCAAATCCGCGCGGCGGCAATGAGGAAGGCTGGAGCCGCGGCCGCTACGGCGCCTACCACGATCTTGCCGCCTGGCGCGGCTTTGCGACCTTGGCAGGATTTGTCGAATTGGCCCACTACTATCGTCCGGAAGGCCTGCCGCGCGAGAAACAGCCCTGGCTCGCAACCGTCTGGAGGAAAGCCTAGGCCCGCTTCGCGACCCTCCTCTTCCCCAAGAGGTCGCCGCCAACTCAATCTGTGGCGAGAATGACATGCGAGGCGTTGAAGATCGCCTCGAGCCTGTCGCCCTCCGTAATCGCAAGATCGTCGGATGATACGCGCGGCGCTACGGCGATGAGAATCTTGCCATCGCCGATATCGAGCTCGATTTCGCTGTTCGCCACGCCGTTGATCCGCCGCGCGACCCGACCCTCAAGCCGGTTGCGGCCTGCGGCGATTGCCGTCTCGCCCGGCGGCGCGAGCATGACGAAAGAGGATTTTACCAATGCGACGGCGCTCCGCCCGGGCGCAAGCCGCAGAGTTTCGGCGGCGCCCCGCGTAATGATGGCGGATATGTTATTGGCCTCCGAGACCTGCAAAGTCACATTTGCGTCGACGGGATCGAGATCGATGCGGACGACTTTGCAACGGAAGGCGTTCCGGGCGCTGATTTTGACCGAAAGCCCCCAAAGCAGGAGATCGTCGAAATTGTCGAGGCCTTCGGCGGCAATCGCGTTCGAGATGCGGAGCAGCTTTTCCTCAAGTCTGCGAAAGGCCGAGATGAGCTTGCGGCCCTCCTCCGTGACTTCGGCGGCGCGGCCGCGCCTGCCGCCCGCGCGTGTGACGAAGGCTGGCTGAGGCAGCAGATTATTGATGGCCTGGACGGCGTCCCATGCCGCCTTGTAGCTGAAGCCCGCAACTTTCGCCGCTTGCGTCATGCTGCCATGCTCGATGACCGCTTCGAGCAGCGCGATACGGTCGCGGCCGACAAGCGTTCGCCCATCGCTTCGCAAGCTGAGCAGAGCGTCGAGTTGTTCGACCGGCATGACTCTAATCTCTTATAAAAGCTGCGGCGCGGCCGTGAGGCTACGCGCGCGCCCCTGCCGCCGCAAATTTTGCGCCTGCGCGTCCGAACGCTCTTCTCCGGACCGATCGCCGCATCATTCGCTCATGGGTTGAAATCGGCGATAACATGGCCCGAAACTGTTCGATTGGTTGTCCTGCCTTATTTCGGCCGCGCATTTTGCCTGTTATGCACCGTTAGCCTTGGCAAAAGAACTCCGAGTCATGAGCTTTGATAACCGCCGAGAAACATCAATCGAGAAGATGGCCGGCCAAGTCGAATGATGACAATCTAGGCAATAGCCCGTATGGTGATAACTGGAGTCTTTCCGATGTTGTCCCGGTCTAGCGCCCGCCAAACGGGAAAACTCGGCAGAAGCCGCAATGTGGTCGCTCTTTATCGAGAATTATTGCGCCGCAAAAACTGGCGCTATGGGACTCGACTTCCGCTTGTCTGCTCGCTCATCTTAAATTCCTGCGGGCAACGCTTGCTCTCAACCGGCGGACATCCGCCCCGCGCCGAAAAACGCGTTGAACGAAGACCGCGCATTGCCGGCCGCGACGCCGGAAAATGCCCTGGAGTTCGAAGTTAGGACCCTCCATGCCCGTGATCGCGCTGGTCGACGACGACCGCAACATTCTGACGTCCGTCTCCATCGCCCTCGAAGGCGAAGGCTATCGCGTCCAGACCTATACTGACGGCTCGACCGCGCTGGACGGGCTGAAGAGCGACCCCCCCGATCTCGCCATCTTCGACATCAAGATGCCGCGCATGGACGGGATGGAGCTGCTGCGGCGGCTGCGCCAGAAATCCGACCTTCCGGTGATTTTCCTGACCTCGAAGGACGAGGAAATCGACGAGTTGTTCGGCCTCAAGATGGGCGCCGATGATTTTATCCGAAAACCTTTTTCGCAAAGGCTGCTGGTCGAGCGCGTCAAAGCCATCCTGCGCCGCGCCAATCCAAAGGACGCCGCCTCGCAAAAAGAGGCCGACGCCAAAATCCTGGAGCGCGGGCTGCTCAAGATGGATCCCGAGCGCCACGCCTGCACCTGGAAAGACGATCCCGTCACTTTGACCGTCACCGAATTCCTGATCCTGCAGGCGCTCGCCACCCGCCCCGGCGTCGTCAAGAGCCGCAACGCGCTGATGGATGCGGCCTATGACGACCAAGTCTATGTCGATGACCGCACAATCGACAGCCATATCAAGCGGCTGCGCAAGAAATTCAAAGCCGTAGATGATGATTTCGAGATGATTGAAACATTATATGGCGTCGGCTATCGCTTCAAGGAATAGTAAACGGCTTGATTGATGCGCTCATCCGGGATGCGCTTTCTTGGGGGAAGAAGCGATGACCCTTGAATTGCAGCAGGACGTCGAGTTCGAGCGAAAACGGGACGCGGCTGTGCGCGCAAAGCGCATGCGCCGCAGCATCTCCGCCCGGATGCGCGGCCTTCTGCGCGCCGTTGGCTCGCGTTTTTCTTCCTCGCTGACGCGCCGCATCGTCGTCTTGAACCTTGGCGGCCTGGTCGCGCTGCTGGTCGGCTTCCTTTACCTCAATCAGTTCCGCGAGGGGCTGATCGACGCGCGCGTGCAAAGCCTGCAGACCCAGGCCGAAATCATCGCCGCCGCCGTCGCCGCCTCGGCCACGGCGGACAATGAGTCGATCACCATCGATCCGGAAAAGCTGCTTCAGCTCGCGCCCGGCGAAAGCTACGGGCTGTCCGAGGATACGGCGCCCTCGCTGGAATTCTCGATCAATCCGGAGCGGGTCGGGCCGGTTCTGCGCCGGCTCGCCTCGCCGACGCGCACCCGGGCCCGGATCTACGACCGCGACGGCTATCTGCTGCTCGATTCGCGCTCGCTCGCCAGCCGCGCCAATATTCTGCGTTTCGACCTACCGCCCCCTTCCGCCAGCGACGAAGCCTCGTTCTTCGAGCGCCTTTGGGGCAAGGTCAAATCCATGATCTGGCGCTCGGATCTGCCGACCTATGGGGAAAACGGCGTCGACAATGGCAAGGTCTACCCCGAGGTGACGCATGCGCTCGGAGGCGGCGTGCAGTCGATCGCCCGGCTCAACGCCAAGGGCGAGACGATCGTCTCCGTCGCCGCGCCGATCCAGCGCTTCCACACCGTGCGCGGCGCCGTGCTGCTCTCGACCGAAGGCGGCGACATCGACAAGATCATCGCCTCCGAACGCTGGGCGATCGTCCGGATCTTCCTCGTCTCCGCGATCATCATGTTTTTGCTGTCGCTATTTATCGCCGGCGCCATCGCCGAGCCGATCCGCCACCTCGCGGAGGCCGCCGAACGCGTGCGCCGGGGGACCAAATTACGTCGCGAAATCCCGGATTTCACCGATCGCGCCGATGAGATCGGCCATCTCTCCGGCGCGCTGCGCGACATGACCCAGGCGCTCTACAACCGGATCGAGGCGATCGAAAGCTTCGCCGCCGACGTCGCGCATGAACTCAAAAATCCGCTGACGTCGCTGCGCAGCGCGGTCGAGACCCTGCCGAATGTCAAGAAGCCGGAATCGCAGGCGCGTCTGCTTGCGGTCATCCAGCACGACGTCAAGCGGCTCGACCGGCTGATCAGCGATATTTCTGACGCCTCCCGCCTCGACGCCGAGCTTGCCCGCGCCGACATGGATATTGTCGACCTCGAGAAGGTGATGAATACCGTCACCACCGTCGCCAATCAGGTCAAGGCCGAGTCGAACGTCCATATCAGCCTGACCGTGGCGCGCGGCTGTCACCACGACATCCGCAAGAGCGCCTTCCGCGTGCTCGGCCATGATTCGCGGCTTGGCCAGGTGTTCAACAATCTGATCGACAATGCGCGCTCCTTTTCCTGCGACGGCGGCTGGGTGCGCGTGCATATGCGGCCCGCCGAGGATTGCTCCTCCGACGACGGCCAGTGGCGCGACGGCTTCGAGATCACAGTCGACGACGACGGCCCGGGCATTCCGGCTGACGCCTTCGAGCGGATTTTCGAGCGGTTTTACACGGATCGGCCGTGCCAGGGTTTTGGCCAGAACTCGGGGCTTGGCCTCTCAATCTCGCGCCAGATCATCGAAGCGCATGGCGGCCGCATTTCGGCGCGCAATCGCATGGGATCGGTCACCGAGGACGATGACGCGCCCGTGCTTGGCGCAAGGCTCACCATATGGCTGCCGCGCGCCTGAGCCCGGCCACGGAGCCCCGCGAAGCACTAAACATCCACGCCAGCGCCATCGTCATTCAGGAAGCCGGCGTTTTGATCCGCGGCGCTTCGGGCGCGGGCAAGAGTTCGCTGGCGCTGGCGTTGATCCAGACGGCCGCCAATGCCGGCCTGTTCGCCCGTCTCGTCGGGGACGACAGGATCGAAGTCAGCGCCCGTCACGGCCGGCTCATCGCGCGAGGCCACAAGGCGATCCTTGGACGGATCGAGCAACGCGGCGTCGGCATTCTCGAACGACCTTACTTAAGCGCCGCCGTCATCCGGCTCATCGTCGATCTCGTCCCGCCGGACGAGGCGCCCCGCCTCCCCGATGCAGCGCGCGGTCTTGGGGCCGAACCGAAAACGCTGGAGCCTTGCGTTTGCGACGACTGGGACTTTCGCAGCCTGGAGCAAATCGCGATCTTGGGCGTCCGCCTTCCCCGCGTCAGGCTGCCGGATCACGCCTCCGCCGCCGACCTCGCGCTCGCCATTCTGCAACGGTTTCGCTGCGTGCGAAGCGGCGACTGAAACATTTTTGACAGGGTGCCGAACAAAATCACGAAATCGCGCGCAGGATGATTCATTTCACTTGCCAAGCCGGACGCAACGCACAAAATGAGCCGCCTACGCC
This sequence comes from Methylocella silvestris BL2, assembly GCF_000021745.1. NCBI lineage: Bacteria > Pseudomonadati > Pseudomonadota > Alphaproteobacteria > Hyphomicrobiales > Beijerinckiaceae > Methylocella > Methylocella silvestris. The sequence continues at coordinate 291,090 of NC_011666.1, read as the reverse complement.
AAGGCGAGGCGCTCGGTTGGCCCGCGCCGCGCCGCGCGGCGTGTGGAGACTTTCTTTAGAAATCAGGAACATATACCTGATCGTTGTCATCTCGGAACTGTCGGTTCGATGGAATCTCCGGATCGTCCTTTGGCGCTCCGGCCAGAGCGAGCGAACAGCGCGTGGTCCTTCCCTTGACGAATGCTTTCCCTGCAAGCGCTGATTATCGACAAAGGTCCGGCATGAACGGGAGCTTCCGTTGATCGGAATGGTCCTCGTGACGCATGGGCATCTCGCGACCGCGTTCCGTGCGGCGCTGGAGCATGTCGTCGGCCCGCAGAAACAGATCTCGACCATTTCAATCGGACCTGACGACGATATCGAGCAGAGACGCAAGGAGATCGTCGAGGCCGTCGAAGACGTCGATAGCGGCTTCGGCGTCGTCGTTCTCACCGATATGTTCGGGGGAACCCCCTCCAACCTCGCGATTTCGGTCATGAACGGGGCCCATGTCGAGGTCGTCGCCGGCATCAATCTGCCCATGCTGATCAAACTCGCCTCGGTGCGGGAAACCTCCAGCCTTGAGCAGGCGGTGATCCAGGCGCAGGATGCCGGAAGGAAGTATATTTACGTCGCAAGCCGCGTGTTGAGCGGCAAATGAGCGACGACGAACCCGACCCCTGCGACTGCGACAATTCCGCCGGATTCACGCCGCCAGACGGCGCGCTGGTGCGCGAGCTGAGGATTGTCAACCGCAAGGGGCTGCATGCGCGGGCGACCGCCAAATTCGTCCGCTGCGCCGATAGTTTCGACGCCGAAATTCTGGTCGGCCGCTGCGGCGATATGGTGGGAGGCGGATCGATCATGGGCATTCTCACTCTCGGCGCTGGGCTTGGCTCGACGATCCTTGTGGCGGCGACTGGCCGCCAGGCGCAGGAAGCGATCGAGGCCATTACCGAGCTTGTGGCGAACCGGTTCGGCGAGGACGAGTAGATCCCGCGCGGCGAGCAGATGGCGCGTCGTAATATGACTCCACGATTCCCATATTCGTCGGGCAAGCCGGATTTGAAGCGAGAGAGCTTCCCCGTCATTGAGCGTAAATCGAGCTGGAGGCGCGAGGCTTTGAGCCAGCCTGTTCTTTCACCGGAAGAAATTGAGCGTTACGCGCGTCATATCGTGCTGCGCGGCGTCGGCGGCCCCGGCCAGCAGAAGCTGCGCGCAGCGCGCGTCCTCGTCATCGGCGCCGGAGGACTTGGCGCCCCGCTGCTGCAATATCTCGCCGCGGCGGGCGTCGGGACGATCGGCGTCGTCGACGACGACCATGTCTCGCTGTCAAACCTGCAGCGTCAGGTGCTGCATCGAACGGAAGACGTCGGCCGCGCCAAGGTCGACAGCGCAGCGGACGCAATCGCTCGGCTCAATCCGCATGTCGAGGTGAAGCTGCACGCTTTGCGGCTGAAGGAGGCGAATGCCCGCGCGCTCGTCGCCGGCTATGACGTCATCGCCGACGGCTCAGATAATTTCGCGACGCGCTATAGCGTCTCCGACGCCTGCTTCTACGAACGCAGGCCGCTTGTCACCGCGGCGGTCGGCGCCTTCGACGGATCGCTGACCGTGTTGAAGCCCTATGAAACAGGTCCAAACGGCGAGCCAAACCCAAGCTATCGCTGCATTTTTCCGCAAGCGCCGCCGTCGCGGCTCGCGCCGAATTGCGCAGACATTGGCGTGCTTGGCGCGCTGACCGGCATGCTCGGCGCGATGATGGCGCTTGAGGTCATTCGCGAAATCGTCGGCTTTGGCGAGAATCTTGTCGGCCGGCTGGTGCTGATCGATGCGCTCGACATGCGCTTCGAAACCGTACGCTACCGCTGGGATCCGGACAACCCGCTGAACGGCGAGAAGTCCGCCGCCTCATAGCTCTCCCGGCTCCCGGCCGGATCAGCGTTGACAGAGCCAATCCGACGAACTAGATGACGACGGCGCTCGCCGCCCAGCCGCCGCAAGAATTGCGGCTCGCTGGCCTTGGTGGGGGATAGTTCAACGGTAGAACTGCGGACTCTGACTCCGTCAATCTTGGTTCGAATCCAGGTCCCCCAGCCACAATAACCCGTTGATTTAAGTATATTATTTCTTTGTCGCCGGCGCTTGCCGCGGGGGTCGCTGCTCGGCGCGCGACGGCCAAAGCAGCAGCGCAAGCATGGCGCCTGCGCCAATGGTGGGGACAGCCGCCAATCCTCCTGGCGAGCCGATCAAGCGCCATCGGATCTCTTCTCACAATTTCTCCAGATTATTGTATAAATCTGAATTTCTTGGAAGAGTTGCTTTCCTTGGGCCGCCTATCATAACCAAACTATTTAGCTAAAGCCAAACTTAGCTCAACAAAATAAATAGAGGGGGGCAGGAAAATGAAAACCTCAGGCTATTTGTGCGCCGTCGCGTTTGCGGTTTCTTTAATTTCGCATGCCGCACCGGGTCGCGCCAATGATGACGACTGGCGGCATCATCAAAGCAACAAGCCCCTGCAATTAAGGGAGCAGGGCACCTTCTACGTCGGAGGACAAATAGAGTTTCGAACCCCCAACTCAAGCAGCACGACGCCGGATCCGAGATCGCTTCCTGGCAATATCGCCGTCAACCAAATGTACGTCGAATATCAAATTCCCTGGGACAGGAAATACAAATATCCCATCGTCTTCATGCATGGCGGCGGCCATACCGGAGAGTTTTTCCGAACGACCCCAGACGGACGCGAAGGCTGGTTTACAAGCTTCACGCGTCGTGGCTTCGCAGTGTACGCTGTCGACGCGCCCAATCGTGGACGCACGGGCTGGAATCCGACGAATCGATTTGCCGTAAGTCAAGGACTTGAGCCGCCCTCGGCGCTTGAGTTCGCAAACATGTATTCGGAGCAGTCGGCGTGGACGGCATTCCGGTGGGGGCCAACATTCGGCGTGCCTTATCCCAACACACAGTTCCCCCTCAGTTATGTGAATCAATACCTGAATCAGATTCAGCCCGCCTATCGCGATCCTCCACAAAACACATACATCCAAAATGACTTGGAAGCTCTGATCGACAAGATTGGACCCTGTATTCTCCTTGGTTGGTCAACGGGCACAGGAAATGTGATGGTCGCGGCAAGCAAGCGGCCTGGCGTCGCCAAAGGCGTTATCGGACTCGAAGTGTTCCCCCCGGCAGCCGGCAACGCGCCCGTGCTGAGCGAAATGGCGAAAATACCATTTCTCGGCATCATTGGTGACAACACATCTCCGACCGACGGGCAAGCCTATACACAAAGTCTCGTTAAGCTTGGCGGCGACGCAAAGACCATCTACCTCCCCAACGTCGGGCTTCGCGGCAACGGACATACGATGGCGATCGAGAAAAACAATGAAGCGATTGCCGATCTGATACAGGCCTGGATTGATCGTCACGTGCGATAAGGTTCGCGGCGAACAAAAATACGGAGCCGGTTCTGCGCGCCGGCTCGTTTTTCTTGGCCAAATTGCTCGGCCCCGCCGACCTCTCGAAAACTGGCGCCCCGCCGCAGTCGCGACGCTGTGAGACGCAATCCTTTGCGGCGGCTTCACGCTCTTGTCAGGCGGCTTTTGCCGTTTTGGCTGCTAAAGCCATGCAAAGAAGCAATGAGAGGGACGCGAATGCATAAGCTTATGGTTGGTCTGATGACTCTGGCGCTCGGTTTTGCGGTGCTGCCGCCCGAGCAGGCGTCGGCGCAGGGCTGGCATCACCGTGGCTGGCACCATAGCGGCTGGCATGGTCACAGAGGCGGATGGGGCGGTCACCGTCGCTGCAGGACTCATTGGGTGAATGGCCGTCGAATCACCCGCTGCTGGTAAGGCTGCGACATCCCCGGCGTTTTCACTTTCTCGTTTTGAGGGAATTATTGCTTTACTCCACTTGAGAGATAAGCATAATTCTCAATTACCAGCGGGTGGATACCCTGGTAAGCAGCGCCCAACAGCTGCATCTCAACAGGCTCGATTTTGGCTCCGATCGAGCTAAGCTCTCGCAACGTAGAAGGGGACCAGACCTCCGGCTGGCTCCCCTCCATTTTTTGTGCGTGTGCTTCGCCGGATGCGATTTCTGTCGCTGCGTGGATCGACAGGAAATAATGATTTGCCGAGGAACAAGGACTATCCGAGTTTAATTAAAACCCAAGCATAGCTTGTTGAGTATCCCAAAGATGGGTTTGTATTATTTTTCAAAGTCTGGATAGCGACTTTCTCAATAATTGTCGCTATCGGAAGCAATTTTAGCACAAACACTTCCTCCCCGGCGAAGGTTATCCGACAGCCGGTTTGAGAGATTCTGCTAATCTCGTCTATCTCATTCATGCCGTTCGGCTGTTGTGTATCTTTGCGATTATAAAGCGGCGAAGACCGCATGCAGATGTCGCTGACGCTATTGTCCTCAAGTCCCGGCCCCGTCTCCGATTTATACGTGAGCTTTCGCAGCGGCCCGCCGTCGTGGTCGCAATAGAGAGGATTGCAGGAATAGTCTTCAAAACCCAGATAGTCCGTCTCATACGTGCCGTAGATGTTGATCATCTTGCCAAAGCGGTTGGGATTTTTCGGCGTCAGAAGATGGATCTGAACCTGAAGCGGGTGGCATTTCGAATGATCGTGCGGCTCGCCCAAAAGATTTGTGCAGACGAATTGACTAGGCGGCGTTTTCTCGAACTCCTTCATGTCCTGGTCGAGCCAGGCGATGGTGCGCTTGCCGACAATCGCATCCGGCTTCGTCTGACGAAGTTCCGTATTGAGAATATTTCGAGGCGGCCCTTTGTATTTCAGCACGGCGCGCGACGTCGAAGGACCGTAAAATTCCCGGGTGATTTCGTTCGCCTCAATCAAGCCCGCGCCCAAAATCGTCAAAGCTTGCTGGATCAAGGCGACGTGTTGGCCCCGATCTCCTTCCAATACGTGAAACGGATCCGCGACGAGGCAGCTCTGTAATCGGTCATTGCGTTTGAAGTGTTCGGATTCGAGCGGCATGCAGCGCTCCAAAAACTTTTGCGCCCGGTAGTAAAACTATTGATCGCTTATTAAAGCCTCGCAAGCGGCGCCTTAGCGCACATCGTTTGAAGCGCACAGGCTACGATGCGGACGCGCTCCATACGTCGGGGCGCGAGCGATCCAGCCGCACCTTGGCGCGCTCGGACGAATTGCAATGTCGGGTATAAATCGCAACTCCTCCCAAAGATGGCTGGACTCTTCGCGGATAAGTTGAAACATTCTGATAATAGAAAGTTTTGCGCGAAATTTGTCTGGCATATGCGAAATGCGTGGTAGGTCTTAATGGTCATGCCATGAAGGAAGCTGCATGACGGCGGCGGCGGCGGCGTCAACGCCGCGCCGAGACTAAGCTTCCTAGAAAAACTATCGGCGATGTAGAAGGGCTCCGCATCCGCCGCAACTGACACAGCCAAGGTATTGCTTGGTTGTTTTTTTTCGCTGCATCCCTCCCTCCGTGCTATCTTAAGGTTGAGGGATGCAAGCAGCGGCTTGTCGTGGTGGATGCCGACTGATTTGCATTCTTCGGCAGGAAGGCGGGAGTTGGGCGACTAGCTCCCGCCCGGCGGGCCGGTCCGGCGTCCTCTAGCTCCCGGACGCAAACCGCCGGCGAATGCTGCGACGTATCGGCTGGATGCTGCGTCGTTTGCAAACGCGGAAGCGTAGTTGGGCGAAACCCGTTTTCAGATCGCCGCTCAAGGCGACGCCTGCCGGCACTTCAGTTCCTGCGCGAGCAACCATTCCGGGCCGAACATGTGGGGATCGACGCCCCGCTTCGGCAGGACCGAGGCGTCGGCTGGCGGATTGGTCATATAGACCAGCTCCCATTTGATCCCATCCGTCTCGGGATTCGTGCGCGACACAAAGCGGGCCGACTCGAAATCGGACTTTGACGGATAACCATTTTTGACCGGGGGCGCGCCCAGCACAACGACCAATTTGATGCGCTTGAGTTCGTCGGGCTTTAGTTGTTTGAGAATATGCAACACGTCGTAGCCGCCACCCGAGAAACCGTAGATTCCGGCGTATGACGAATCGCCTCGCAACTTCAAAACGGCCTGCACGGTCTGCGGATTTTTGTCCCGATCGCCGTCCTTCAGCGGATCGCCCGAAACGTCGAGCACGTCCCCGTCGTATCCCCTGCACGTCGCATAGTCTTTCGCGGCCTTTTCATGCAACGCCCCGTCGGGATAGGCGACATTGTCGCCCTTCTCATTGGGATATGTCGGCTTTTTGGCGCTATTGCCCCGCAAGATCAGCATCTTCGGATTGGGCATCCATCGTCTCTTGGTGTGGAACGGTCCGGTTACCTGAAGCTCCCTCGCCTCGGGGAAATCAGGTTACCTCCACACGGCAAATTGCTCAGGTGCGCTGGCGCACGCAACGCGCGTCCGCGATCTTGGCAGATCGCTCTTCATTGTTGTTGGGGTCTAGGATGAATACGAAGCCAGGCTCGCGCTTCGGGTCCTTGCACCCGTCCCGCATAGACCTCGTCCGCCCAGCGGCTTTGACCGCTATAGGTCGTTGTTTGCGTCGAGGTTTGGGTCGAGGTGTTGGTGGACGTATTTGTCGCCGTATTTCCAGAACTCGTATTTCCGCGTTCGGCGCCCGCCGCATAGGCCGCGGTTGATATCCCTATGGCGACGAGGGCGGCGGCGACACAAATGTTGAGCGGGTAGCGTTGGCGCATTTTGGTTTCTTGATTGCTGTCTGAATGCCGCATCACCGTAGCCCAGTCTACGCCGCAACCCTCGTCAGAGCAAACCAGGCGCAGGCGGACGCCACAGGATCCGCCTTTGCCCACGAAAAGTCGCTCGCCTACACGCGCCGGATCATGCTGGCGATGAGGGAAATGACGAAGAGGACGATCGCGACCCAGAACAGGATTTTCGCCGCCTCGACGGCCGTGCCCGCGACGCCGCCGAAACCAAACACCGCCGCAATAATGGCAACGACCAGGAATACGACGGCGTAATACATAAGATTGCCCATATCGAAACTCCGCGTTGTAGGCGCTGGCGACGCCGACTGGCGCAAAAACGCCGCTACGCTTCAAACTGGCGGCTGGGGCGTTTGGTTCCGGCGGACGCTGGAGCACGGCCTCGAATTCAGCGCCATTCAAGCTCCTTATAGGCGGCGATGACGTTACGGCCGTTGTAGTCGTCGAACAAGGTCCAACGACCCCTTTCGTCCTGCGCTACGCTGGCGGACGCTTTTTCGATCTCGACGCCCGCCTCGATGGCCTTCTCGACGCCGCGCTGCAAGGTGGTCAAATAGCGTTCGATATCCGCCGCGCCCGCCGGCCATGCAATGGCGACCGGCCCATGACCCGGAACCGCTCGGGGGGCGCCGATTTGCTTCAGGCCCTGCAGTTCTTTCAGCCAGCCCGGCAGCGAGCCGTCGAGAGAGGGCATGCGCTGGACGAAGACGAGGTCCGCCGTGAGCAACAGCCCCGTCTTGCGGTCGATCAGGCTGAGATCGGACGTGGTGTGCGCGACCCCATGCGCATGAGCGGCGATAATCCGGTCGCCGAGATCGAACTCCGCCGCATCCTGCACCTCGAGCGTCGGCTGAACGATTGTTCCGGACCGATCCTCGCCGACGATATCGGCCAGCACGCCGCGATAATAGTCGCCGCGCTGGCGCATCGCCTCGCCCAGCGCATGATGGCCGACGAAAACAGGCTGGTCCTCCAGGAAGGCGGCCGCGCCAAAAATATGGTCGGGATGAATATGACTCATCACGACATATTTGATCGGGAGCTTCGTCTTCTCGCGAATGGTCGCCCTCAGGCTTTGCCCGTCGATGAGGCTCCCGCCCGGATCGACGACGAGCACGCCATCGCGGCCGATGATGAAGCCTATATTGGCGATCGCGTCCTCATTGGCGGCGGTCGCGTCCTGATCGACGCCGCGGCGGATGTGAACGCCCTCGGCGACCTCCTCCGTCGCGAAGGGCGCGACGGCTGCGAAGGCGCGCCGCGCCGTTGCGGGCAGACAGCAGAGGCAAAAGCTGCCGGCAAGCAGCTTCCGGCGCGTCAACACGCTGAGTTTCAAGCCGCGCTCCTCCCAGACAAGCCGCTCTTTCGGCGACTTCCTTCGATTATCGCGCGCGGCGCCCTCAGTCAAAGCGCCTTCAAGGGATCACGGGCGGCGTATAAACGAGGGTGAGGCCGAGCGCCCAAAGCAAGAACAGCACGATCGGCAAATGAAAAGCGAGCTGCAGCGCCGTGAAGCCGACAATGTCGCGCGCCTTGACGCCAAGCACGCCGAGCAAGGGCAGCATGAAGAACGGATTGATCAAATTCGGCAAGGCTTCCGCCGCATTATAGACCTGCACCGCCCAGCCGAGATGCACTTTGAGTTCGTTGGCGGCCTGCATGACATAGGGCGCCTCAAGCACCCATTTGCCGCCGCCGGAGGGAATGAAGAAGCCGAGCGCCGCGGAATAGAGGCCCATCACGACGGGAAAGCTTTCACGCGTATTGATGCTGGAAAAGAACTCGGCGAGCCGGAGAGCGAGCGAATGTCCCTCCGGCGTCATCGCCGTCATGATCGCGGTGACGCCGCCATAGAGCGGAAACTGGATCAATATGCCGACGGTCGCGGGAACCGCTTTCGCCGTGGCGTTGAGGAAGCTGCGCGGGCGCCAATGCAGCAAGAGACCCAGCATCAACAGGCCGAAATTATAGGTGTTGAGATTGGAGATCGCCAGGATCCAGTTCTTCGCAGCGAATTCCTGAATGAGCCAGCCGCCGGCGAGCGCGGCGAGCAACAGCGTGATCGCCGGGCTATATTCCAAATATTCGCCGGGACGCTCGCGCGGACGCAAGGGCGGGGTCCTTGTCGCGGCGTCGATTCCCATCATCGACGCCGTCACCGCCCGCGAGGGCGAAGGCGCGGACCAGTAGGCGATCAGCGTCGAGACGACCGTCAGGACGGCCAGCATCGCCATCGATTGCCAAAGGAAGATCGTCTGCGTGAATGGGATGACGCCAGTAATCTCAATGAGGGCCTTCGGCATCGCGCCGGCGTTCGCCTGCAGCTGTGCGGCCGAGGAGCTCACGCCAAGAGCCCAGGTGCAGCCGAGCCCCATATAGGCGGCGGCGCCCGCCGCGCGATAATCCATCTTCAGGTCTTCGCGCTCGGCGATGGCGCGCGCGAGCAGTCCGCCGAAGACGAGGCTCAGCGCCCAGTTGATCAGCGAAAGCGCCATGGTGACGATCGCGATGAAGGCGACCGCGCCGCGTCCGCTGCGCGGCAGAGCGGCGATGCGGTCGATGAGGCGCGCGACCGGCGGCGAGCTCGCGATGACGTAACCACTGATCACCACCATGACCTGCTGCATGGTGAAGGGAATGAGGCTCCAGAAGCCGTCGCCGAAGCTTTTGGTCACAACCGCGGCCGACGCGCCATTGACGAGCGCCGCCACGGCCACGACGACCACGGCCGCCGCGGCAAAGATAAAGGCGTCAGGGAACCAATGTTCCGACCAGGCCGCAAAGCGCAGGGCGATGCGGGCGAGCAGATTTTCCCCTTCTGCGCGCGGCTTTGCGCCCGCCTCAAAACTCATGCCTTCCCCCCGCCCTGTTCATTCAACTGTGATGCGCACGATTTTCGAGGCGCCCGGCCGCAACGGCAAGCGCAGTTGAAATTGATGCGCGCCCTTCTGCAACGGCCAGTTGAGCGGCGCGTCGGGGTCGGCGAGGGCGAAGGGCGCGCCATCGACATACCACACCACTTGCGGCGTCTTCGGCTCGACCAGCGCTTTCAGGGAAATCCGCGAGAGACTAGCGGGCGCGTCGGGATTGCGCCAGACGCGGATGTCGTTTTCCGGCGAGACGATCGACAGGCGGATGTTGTCCTGCATCGTTTCCGCCGGCGCGCGTTCATCACTGGTCACGCGATACCCTTCCGCGATCGCCCAGGCTCTTTGCCGCGCCGGGATTGGCGTCTCGGCCTCTGGCGCCGGAATTTCGGCCGGCCGCAGCCATTCGGTCAAGGTTTGGCCGCACCCCTTCGCCGAGGAGGCGCGCATGGCGCCGAACAGGCAAAGCTCGACGGGGACGCGGCCCTGCGGCGGCGGAAAGCTGAGATTCTCGAGATCGCCGGGCGTGGTCTTGTGCAGGTCGATCAGGATCGCCCGCGCGAGCCGCGCGGCTGAATTGGAGCCGGTGAGCCGCGTCATTGTGCCGGCGTCAGGGCGCCCCAGCCAGACGCCGACGATGTAGTCGCGGGTGAAGGCAAGGGTCACTGCGTCGCGGTAGCCCTGCGAGGTGCCGGTCTTGACCGCCGCCGGAAAGGGATATTCGAGCGGGCCGTAGCGCGGGAAGCTCGGCAACCGCGCCATCGGATCCGACAGAAACGACGTCACAAGCCGCGCCGCGTCAGCGGACATTACTCGGACGGAGGACGGCCGCACGCCATCCTTGAACCAGACGAGCTCGCCGAGCATCCCGTCGTCGGCGAGCGCGCCATAGGCCCGCACCAACCGCTCCAGCGTGGTCGGCAGCGCGCCGAGCGCCATGGCGACGCCGAAACTATCGGCCGGCGCCGAGATCTCGGTGAGGCCAAGCTTGCGCAGGAAATGCAGCGCCTCGTCGAGGCCGACGCCGCGCAGAAGATTGATCGCCGGCACGTTGCGGGAATTGGCGAGCGCCTGACGCGGCAGCATCGGCCCGAGAAAATGTCCGTCGGCATTGCTGACGCCCGAGGCTCCCTCCGCCAGATCCGCGAGGACGCCGCCCGGCCGCGCCACGCCGCGATCAAGCGCCAGCGCATAGATGAAGGGCTTTAGCGCGCTGCCGGGCGAACGCGGCGCGCGGGTGAAATCCACCGCGCCGGCTCGCTTGTCATCGTAGTCATTGGAGCCCAGCGCGGCGACGACCGCGCCGCTCCCTCGCTCGACGACCATGGCCGCCACCTGCCCCGCGCCGGCGCCGCGCCAGACGTTGAGAGAACGCCGCGCCAGCGCCGTCAATCGCCGCTGCGCGTCGAGGTCGATGCTCGTTTTGACGCGAGGATCGCCGCCTTCGCGCAGGGGCTGGCGTCGCATGAGATTTTCATAGCGCAGCACCAGATGCAGCGCCTCGGGGCGGCGCAGCGGCGGTTGCGGCGAGAGCGCCTTCAGCTGGCTTTGCGCAAGGCTGAGTTCGACGCCATCGATGACTTTCTGGCGCGCCAGTTCGGCCAAAGCGCGGGCGCCGCGCCGCTTGGCCTGAAACAGGCCCCACGGCCGCAACGGATTGAGCCGCGTCGGCGATTGCGGCAGAGCGGAAAGCAACGCGATTTCGGCAAAACTCAGATCCTCTGCTGGCTTGTCAAAATAAAAGCGCGCCGCGTGAGCGATGCCATGGCTGCCATTGCCATAGGGCGCGAGGCGCAAATAATGCGCGAGCAGCGCCTCACGGCCGTAACGCTGCGTCAGGACGACGGCGGTGGCAGCCTCCTCGATCTTGGCCTTGAGGCTCCGTGGCGCCGGATGCTGCATGCGCGCGATCTGCATGGCGAGCGTCGAGGCTCCCGCTCGGGCGCCCGAACGAAAGCGACGCCACGCCGCGCCCGCGACCGCAATCGGATCGACGCCGGGATGGGCGTAAAAACGACGGTCTTCCAGAGCCAGCGTCGCGCGGACGATTCGGTCCGGGAGATTTTTCATCGGCCAATAGCCGTAGTCGAGGAGAGGCGCGCCGGCTTTGCCGCATGGAGCGGGATGAGGAAAAGCGGATACCGGTTTTTCGCCCGTATCCTGCTTCGGACACTCGAATCGATCGCGTCTCATGATTTTGGATTGATTGCGATCTATTCGGGGCGCGCCGATCTGGGCGAAAAAAACGCCATGCCGATCGTAGAGCATCGGCGTCGGCGCGGGCGAGATCAGCTGCGCGCGCTGATCGACGACGATCGAAAATTGCACGCCGAGCGCCGCCAGCGCGACGCCACAGGCAAGCAGGGCCGATCGCCGCCAGTCTGGCGCGCGCGCGCTATTTGGCGATGATGATTCGCCGTCCGGCGCTCGAGCCATGGACCCCTGCCTGATACATCGTCTCAGTCTCGCCGGGCGGCTGCGTAAAGCTACCTTCGATCATCGCCTTGGCGCGGAAGGCGAAGCGATAGTTTCCTTTCGGCAGAAAATCATAGGCGTAAAAAACCTGATCGTCATGAAAGGCGGTCCAGGTCGGCGCCAGCGTCGGATCGAAACTGGGCGTCGCATCGCGCGGAGCCGTCGCGAGATTGGGATTGAGCGGGTCGAAGCCGGCCGCCAGCGGGATAGTGATCGCGACATGCGTGCGATCCTGCGGGCTGACAAGCTCGATCGCCTCTTCGATCACATCGCCGCTTCGGATATGAATCGCGCCATCGGCGCCGGGCTCCACCAGGAGCGGCGGCGCGCCCTCCGCAATTTTGTAGGTCTTGCGCGAGACGACAAACCCTTGCGCGCTGGCCTGCGCCTGATCGCCGGGCTCCGCCAGCAGATAGGAGACATTTGAGAGCGCGACGATCGGGGCGCTGCCCGCATTGGCGATGCGCGCCTCGGCGGCGCCATTGACGCCAAGGCGGGCGACCGGGACGCCGGCGCTGAGGCTAGCCGTCTCCGTCTTGCCGTCCTGCGTCACGCTGACATCCGTTTGCGCGGAAGTCTTCCGCCAGATCGAGGCAAGCGCGCGAACCGCGGCGGCATTGGCGTTGGTGTCTCCCCAGCCGTCGCCGGCGCCAAGGCGCAGCAAGCCGTCGCGCAGCACATTTGAGCGCGGATCCTGCGGCGCGACGAGCGCCGCCGCGCGGGTCATCTCGGCGAGGCTGCGCGCTTCGGACGGCAAAATTTCAGGATCGCCGTCATCAGCCGCCTGCCCCGCATAGACCTCCTTGCCGTTGCGGTTTAGGAATTTTACGCGGGTCCACATGTCTTCAATGAGAGCGCCCGCGACCTGCTTGCCATCGCCGGGCAGTTGCAGCGCGACCTGCGTCATCAGCGCGACCGAGACATTCGGCATCGACGCGGCGCGCCGGCTGAGCTCGGCCGCATAGGCCTGATCAAGCCTGCCGCCATCGGCGAGCGCGGTCAGCGCCTCGACCCGCTCGCGCAATTCCTCGCCGGTGCGAAGCCGCGCATAATCGGAGCGCAGCGACTGCTTCAAGACGGCGGCAAGACGCTCGCTCAGCGCCTTGTCGACCGGCTCGCCCGCGCGTTGCGCCGCGACGAGAAAGCCATAGGCCCAGGCCGTGAGCGACACATTTCCGCGCGCCCGCGGCCAGAAGGCGACGAGGCCGTCGGCGTCGACGCTCTGCGAGATCGCAACGATGGTATTATGCACGTCATTGGTCAGCCGGTCGCCGAGGTCGGAAGCGGCAAGGACCGGTTCGAAGGGTTTGAGCGCGAGCGCCGCCGAGGCGAGCGAGATGCGCTGCTCGGTGCAGCCATAGGGATATTCGACGAGATAGTTAAGGCCGGCGACGAGCCGGACGATCGCGGGATCGGAGGCGACGTCGAGGCTGCGCCGGAGCGAGCCGGGACGCAGCTTCGCCGCGATGGCCGGCAAGGTTAGCGCGCCGCCGGCGGCGACGTCGAGCATTTTGCGCTCGCGCGTCACCGGCCTGTCAGGCTTGATGGGCAGCTCGATTTCCACCGCGTCGCGAGCCGAATCGGCGTCGCGCTTCAGCGCAAAGCGCAAGCGCGCGCTGTCGCCCGACGGCGGGACGACGACAGGAAAATCGAGCCGCGCCGGATGGTTCGGCTCAAAGGCGAAATTGCGTTCGCCGGACCCTTGCAGCGTCAGCCCCTCGACCGCCAGGCTGGCGCGGCCGGAGCCTGCCGGCCCCTCGACGACGCGTCCCAGAAATGCAGCCGAGAAGACGTCGCCATTGCGCAGGAAACGCGGCAGCGCCGGCTGCGCGACGAGATCCTGCCGGATCAGCATTTCGCCCGTCGCAAAGCCGAACCGCTCCGACCCGCTGATCGCCTTTGCGCGCAGCTTGAAGATGGTCAAAGAATCCGGCAGCTTGACTTTGATTTTGACCACGCCGCTCGGACCGACGACAACTTTCGGCAGATAGATCGGCACGGGCGTGAAATTCTTGCGCACCGATACATTGTTGTCGGAGCCCCATTCCTCGAGGCCGGCGTCGCCGCCCGGCGCCTCGTCGAGCGGGATCAGTCCGAAAGCCATATTGCGCGTGTCGCGCGCGGCCATCGTCGTCGGCCGGTCGACGATGAAATTCGGCAGCGGATCGAGCGGACGCTCCTTGGCGAGCGAGAGCACCGCCTGATCCACCATCCAGAAGGTCGCCTCCCCGGCGACGGGTTTGCCGAGATCGTCGGAAAGTTTCAGCGCGACCTCGATCTCCTGGCCCGGCCGCGCCTTTTGCGGATAGTCGAGCGCGACCGTCACGATATTCTTGACCGGCGTGACATTGATCCATTTCGTCGCGGCGATCGTCACCGGCTTGCCTTGATCGAACGGCGCCGAGGCGTCGGCTCCGGCGTCCGGCAGGCGTCCGCGCATGATCAGAAAATGCACGGCAAGCTTCGGCAGATCGGGCGTCGCGACGGCGACTTCGAAGCGGCCAAAGCCATTGGCAATGGCGACCCATTCGTAGCGGAAGCGGCCGGAAGGATCCTCGACGATCGCCAGCGCGCGGGCGTTCTGGAATGGGCTTTGGATGATGAGGCTCGCCGTCTCGCCGGGGGCATAGGCCTCCTTGTCGGCGGCGACCTCGGCGGTCTGCGACGGGGCGCGCGCAAAAGTCGCCGGGCTGTCGCCGCCGACGAAGAAATCGACCGCGATCTTCTGTCTTCGCCCGCTGCGGTCGGAAGCCTCGAGCTCGACCAGATAGACGCCGGCCGCGCGCGCCTCGAAGCCAAGCTTCTGTGCGTCCTTGCCGCTGGCGATCAGTTTCTCGCTCACCGTCTCGTCGACGATTTCGGTTACATATTTCGCCGCGCCCTGGCTGAAGTCGCTCGCCTGCAGGGTCGAACTCCAATTGCGCCGCACGAGGCGCGCCGTCATCGCGACCCCCTCGATCGGCGCGCCCTTGGCGTCGACGGCGAGGATTTCGGCGTCGATCGGCCCCGGCTGCTTCTGGTAGCGCGGCGTTTTGACGCCGAGCACGAAGGGCGGCAAAGCCGCGACCGAGACGACGTTGCGCACCTCGGATTGATCGTCGCCGGCGACCGTCGCTTCGATCTGATAGCGGCGCGGCTGCGCAGTCGGCTCGATCGATGGATCGAAGGCAATTTTCGCCGCCCCGGCGCCGTCCGTCGTCCCCTCGCGTTCGAGGACGGGAGTCGATTTGAACTTGCCGTCGCCGGAAAAACGCGCGTCGGTCGAGAAGAACCAGCCCTCGCGGCCGGGCGGCGTCCAGGCATAGGGGAACTGGCTGGCGCGCCATTTGATCGGCCGGTCGGCGACGAGGCCGCCGGCGAAATAGCGCGCCAGAAGCTCCACCGAAAACACGCCGTCGAGCGTTGCGGTCTGCGGCGCGTTGAGCAGCACCTCGAAGGTCGGCAGGCGATAGGCCTCTTTCTTGAACGGCGTTTGCCCGCAGGAGACCGGCCCCTCGTTCTCCGCTTGCGCCGCGTTGTGATCCTCCGGCTCCGCTCCCTCGTCCTGCGGCTCTGCGCCCTCGTCCGCGGCGTCGTCCTTGACCTCGGGGTCAGGCTCGAAAGCGACCGAATAATCCCCGGTCGCCGGCGTCGCGGCGTCGAATTTGCGGTAGACATTCCCGGTCTCGTCGATCGCCGCCGGCAGGCGCCATTCCTGTCCGCCGGGGCCGTTGACGAGCAGCGTGCCCCCGCCCTTGGCGTAGCTCAGCGCGCCGCCGAGATAGCGCCTGACATAGCCCTTGATCTCCACCGGCTCTTCCGGCCGGTAAATTGGCCGCTCCGTGAAAAGATGGCAGAGCGTGCGGGGAGGCTCCACACGGTCGATCTGCGGATCGACCGTCCAGGCGAGCCACGCTTCCTCCGGCTTGGTCCAGTTCTCGCTCGCATATTCGGCCGGGCCATGGGCGGGATCGAGCGCCAGAACGTCGAGGCCTTTGGCGACGATGATGCGCTTGATGGTCGCCTCGGCGGGCTCGCCGACGTCCCATGTAAAGGCGCCCTCGGCGTCGGTTCGGCCGGAGACGAGGGCGACATATTTATCCTCGTGCAACCCTTCGAGTTTGATCTCGGCGCCCTCGACCGGCTTGGCCGTCGACAGCGAGGTGACGACGAAGCGGACGCGACCCGTCTCCTCCACCGTGCTCAGCGTCAGGTCCGTGACCTGCACGCGCATAAAACTGCGCTTGTCGGCGCCGATCGGACGCATGCCGACGAGATAGGCGCCGGCTTCGCCAGCGCCTTTGATGCGCTCGAAGAAGGGTTTGAGATCGAGCCCGAATTTGGCGCCCGCCCCCTGCCGCCGGATCGGCAGCGCCGCGAGCTCCGAGACGGCGGGCGAGCCGAGCGCTCTGATCCTTTGCGCGATCGCGTCGGCGTCGGCGTCTTCGTCCTTGCTCCAGCGCTCCGGCGCATTGCCGGGCAGCGGCGGCTCTTTGGAATCGTCGGTATCGACGCCCTCCGTCGGAAATGGCCAGAAATCGCGCGAAAGTGGATTGATCGCATAGATGCGGAGATCGACCTTGTCGAAGCCCGCCCCGCGCATCGGGATCAGCTGCGGGCCGAAGCGTTCGACGATGCCCTGACGGACGTCGAAGGCCAGGCTTGCGCGCGCCGGCGCAAAGGCGAAGCGCTGCAGGAAAGGGGCGCCCGCGAGCTGGCGCTTGCGGTCGTCGGCGAGAGTGCCCGGCGCAACGGTCAGCTCATAAATCGTGTCAGCCAGAAACTGTCCTGAAATTTTGAGATGCGCGCCGTCCGGCTCAACTTTGAGGCTCTCGACCGGCGGCGAGATGCGCAACGCGTCGCGCGCTTTGGCGATGTCGAGGGGTTCCGGCGCCGCGCTGAAACCGATCGAAAGACTCCGCGCCCGCGGCTCGTCGTCGCCGTTCGAGGGCGCGCAATGAAGCAGCCCGTCGAGATTGGCGCGCTCAAGCCCCTCGCCGCAAGAAGCGCCGGTGACGGTGAAGGGCGCGGCGCTTTGCAGGCGCAGCTCGAAGGAGGGCTCGTCAAGACCCGGCTCGTTGGACAGTTTTAGCCGCAGGATGGCGACGCGCCCGTCCGGAACCGCATTCTTCAACCGCACCAGATAGGACCGGCCGGCATCCTTCTTGGCCCCCTCAAGCGGCAGGATCGTGAAATCCTGCGCGGCGAGAAATTGCCCGTCGCCCCCGGCAAGGCCGGGCGCGGGGCGAAGTTCGATCGAAGTGAGCCGCGTCAAGGCGGCGAGATCGACGGGACCGGCGAAGGTCAGAACGATATGATCGAGTTCGGCGATCGGCTCCGACTCGGCCGCGGGATTCGTGGAGGCCGGCTCGGGCAGCAGCGGGATGAGGCGCGTGCTGGCGCCGTCAGCCTCGAAAATGACCGGTTCGAGCGGACGCCACGCCGCTGAAGGCCGGAATTGCAGCGCGCGCGGCCCAAGCCATTGCCAGGCGCCGGGAATGTCGGGCGTCATCTTGACGAATTGCGCCGGCGCGTCCTCTGGGCCGCCGCCTTGCGGCCCGGCGTCGCTTTTGAAAAACAGCGTCACCGGGTCCCAGCTGCGCAAGAATCGTTCGGGCACGATCCGCGCGCCGTCCGCCCGTTCGAGAATGTCGAATTGCGGCGCGCTCTCGGCCCGCGCCGGATGCGGAGCGAACGACAAGCAAGCGGCGGCGAGGAGGAAAGCGCAGGCGAGCGCCAGATGTTTCATGGGAGCGTTCCTTGCGAACCTCGTCATGGCGCGCGGCTCGGCTTTAGTCCGACAAGTTCGAGATAATGCTGCGCGACGTCGGGCGGCGGTCCGTCCGGTGGCGGAGTCAAGCCGACGAGCGCGGGCCGCGCGGTCAGCGTCGCCCCATCGGCCGGCGCGCGCGCCTCGATGATGTAGCGGCCAGGCTGCAAGCGCTGGAGCTGCGCAACGCCCTCGCCCAGGCTGCGGCCGGACTCGTCGAGCAGCCGCACGCGCGCGCTGTCGGGATCGGAGCGCACGCCGACGCCGATGGTCGCCGCGCGCGGCAGATCGAAGGCGAACAGCGCGGCGTCGCCTGGGCCGAGCGTTCGCGCCTCGCCGACGCCCTCGCTGATCGCAATCAGTGGATCCAGCGCGAGGGAGAGCGCGCCGGACAGCGGCCCGTCATGCGGCGAATAGAGATTGAGTTCGGCGTCTCCCGCCGGCGCATAGGCGCGGAACTCGGCTCCGGCCGGAAACAGCGTCGGCTCGCCCAAAACGCCATTGTGCGAGAGGGCGAGAATGACCGGCGCGTCGGAGCGCGCGACCACGAGCCCCGGCGCCGGAACGGCGAAGCGCAGCTTCATCGCCTGACCGGCGAGCGCGACGCTTTGCGGCGGCGCAACCATCTGCGGCTCGCTGCGTGGCCAGGGCGATTGACCGGCGTTTTCGACCCAGGCGGCGACGAGGCCGGCGTCATGATCGAGGATCGCTTCGCCCGGACCCGGCAGGATCAAAGAGCCGCCGCGCAGAACAGCGCCTGCGTCGCCAACAAAGGTTGCGCGGGCGCCTGCTGTGACGAGACGATCCCCCGCCGCGGCCTCGACGCGTAGCGCGGACGATCCCGCCGCGCCGAAGAAGCGCTTCATGATTCCGCCGGCGGCGAGCGGCTTGTCGTTCGGGGCGGGCGCCGATGCGAAAGACGCCGGTGCGG
Organism: Methylocella silvestris BL2; assembly: GCF_000021745.1. NCBI lineage: Bacteria > Pseudomonadati > Pseudomonadota > Alphaproteobacteria > Hyphomicrobiales > Beijerinckiaceae > Methylocella > Methylocella silvestris. The sequence continues at coordinate 272,336 of NC_011666.1, read as the reverse complement.
GCGCTGAGCCGATGTTGAACAGAAGAATGCGGGTCCAGACGCCCGTGAGCCGGCGCGACAGCGCGCTGTCGCCGCCAAAGATCGTCGCCGGCGCAAAGCCGCCGTTCAGCACCGCGCCTGCGCCCGGCCCGAGATTGACCTCGATCTCCTTGGCGCCGGCGGGGAGCGCGACCATTTGCACGACGCCTACAGGAAGCGTCGCCGCGTAGCGATCCGTCTCGGCGGCCATCGGCTGCGCCGTGAGATCGAAGGCCTTCAGACTGACGCGTAAGCCGGCGTCGCCGCCGGCGTTCCAGACGCGAAGCGGCTCGCCGCCGTTGAGCGCGAGCGCTTCGCCGACCGGCCCGGAGGGCGAAACGCCCATGCCCTTGCCGGCCGAAAGCCCCGGCTGGCCGAAGGTCGAGCGGGCGCGCCAGACGCGGAGGGTCCCCTCGCCCGCCTTTGGCTGCGTCAGGGTCGCGACATCGCCGGCCGCCAGATCAAGCTCGATTTCGTGAAGGTTCGACGGCAAGGGCGCGACGTCCAGGGCGCCAGCGCCGCCGCGCTTCACAAACCACAGGCGCTCCGACTGCGGCGCAAGCACGCTGTCGCCAGCCTCGGTCAGCATGCGTCCCGGCGCCGAGCCCTGCCGCAGCCCATCTGGGGCGCCCGCGAGGCGGACGAGGCTTTTTGACGGAGCGCCTGCCGCCGCAACAAGGACAGGCTGCGACATCCCCTCGATGGCAAGCGGCCGCAGCTCCGCCGCGCGCAGGCTTTCGCGCGGATCGACCGCCCGCGCCGCCACAGTCATGGCGGCTTCGCCATCGAGCGGCCACAGCGTGACGCGCAGCGGACGGCTTTCGTCGCCGTCGGAGGGAATGGCGACGACAGGCGCGCGGCCGCGATCCTGCCCAAGCGCGCGCCAGGCGCCGCCCGGATCCCGCCGTTCGAGCGACAGCACGCTATCGGAGGAGGCTTCCGCCGCGACGACGAGAAGCGCACCGGCGCTAACGGGCGGAAGCGCCAATTGCTGCGCGCCAAAACCCGAGATGTGCTGCACGCCATCAAGGTCGAGGTCCGGCCCTTTGACGGCTTCCGGCAGCGAGAGCCGCAGTTCGACGGCGTTTTTGGAAGATGGCGCGGGCTCGGCGGCATCGCCTTCGGACGCGGCGTCGCCGGCCGCCGTATCCTGAGCGTCGGACGATGCGGCCTCGGGTTCAGATGAATGATCGCTGCTGGAATCCTCGTCCGTCGACTCCTCGCTTGAATTGTCGGCGTCGGACTGGCTTGCGTCGTCGGGAGACGCGGCGGCGCCGTCCGCCGCCGCAAGTTCGAGCCGATAGGCGCCGGCCGGCAGGCGGCGCGCGAGGCTTAGGCTCCAATCGTCCACGCCGCCCGCGAGCCGCTCGATCGTTCGCCCTTCCGCATCCTTCAGCACGCCGGTCAGCTCCTTCGAGGCAAAGCTCGTCAGATTGACGATTCGCTCTTCGGCGAGCGTGAAGGGCAGGGTCGCCGGCAGATCGGCGCTGCGCGGCGCGCCAGGCTGAAGCTCGACTGAGGCGAGGGCCAGCGTGTAATCGAGGCGGTCGTTGCGCCCAATGGCGCGGGCCTCGACGACATAGTCGCCCGCCGCAAGCTCGCCGGCAAAACCATGCGAGGCCGAAAAGCGCGCCAATGGCGCTCCCTCGGCCCCGGATTTGATCAGTTCGGCGCTCATGCCGTCGCTAACGTTCAGCGTGATTTGCGCGGCTCCCGCGAGCGCAAAGGTCCATCGGTCGGGGTCGCGCGGCGCGCCGGAGTCCGCCGGCTCACGCCATTGCAATTTTGCCGGCGCCTCGAAAGCGAGCGGATGCGGCCCATGGCCCGCGAGGGGCTCGGGCTCGCGAATGTCGCGCAGCCGCGCGACGACGCGGGCGTCGCTTTCGACCGGGGGCACGACGAGCCGGTAGCGCCCTTTTTCGAGGGTCTGGCGGAGCTGCGACATCGGGCCGGGCGGCGTCAGCGGCCAGCCATCGGCGTCTTCGAGACGCGCCGAAAAATCCACGCCCAGCGAATAAAGGTCGATCCTGTAGGGCGCGGCTTGCGGCGCGACGACATCGAAGAGGGCTCCGGCGCCATTGGTCAGCGCCGCTTTGGCGCTTTGTTCGGGCGCAAGCGTTCCCGCCTCTTTCAATACGGCGCGTCTTGCGACGACGCCGAGCCGACCTTCCGAGCCGAGAGCCCTTATGGCGATCCGGTAGCGGCCGGCGCGCAAATAGGTCTGCAACAAAGCATTGTGGCCCGCTCCATTGTCGGAGGCGCTGTCGATCGACGGTTTGAATGAGGTTCCGATCACAGCCGAGGTCTTGAGCCGGCCAAGGGTCTCGACGCGGTAGAGGCCCCCCTCCGCGACATCGAGATTGAATTCGCGCGTTTCTTCGCGCCCAAGATCGAGAAAGCGCGGTTCGCCCGGCGCTAGGACGGGCAAGGCGGACACTGTCGGAATCGCCGGGACGGGCGCAAGCGGCTCGCGTTTCGACCATGCGAGGATGACCTGCCGGTCGTGGTCAGCCGAGGCGATCGCCGCGACAAGCGTGCGGCCATTGTTGTCCGCGACCTCGTTCAGGAAGGTCACGCCGATCGGCTTGCCGGAAACGTCAGCCGCCGCGATCGCGCCGCCTGCCGGCGCGCGCAACGGAACGAGCAGCGCGCCGGGCGCCGCCTCGGCCTGCGCTTTCGGCGGCGCGGATTTGGCTACAGGTTTGGTTTCGGCTTTTTGCGCTGGTTTGGGCGCCGTCTGACCGGCCGCCGCGGGCGTCTTTTTGTCCGGCGACTTCGGCGGCGAGAGAGGCTGAGGCTGAGGCTGAGGCTGAGGCGGACGGGGCGGCGGGAGAGGCGCGGCCGGCGCAGCGTCTGGCGCAGGCCGCGGTTGTTCGAGCTGCGCCGCCTTTTGCTCGATGACCAGCGGCGCGGCGGAGAGATCGGCGGGGAGTTTTCGCGCGACCGGACCAAGCATCAGGTTCGGGGCGCTATTGGCGAAGATCTGGAAGGCGGCGCCCTTATCGATCTCGCGCAGGCCGAAGTCGATCGAATTGCGTTTCGGCAAGACCGCAACGGGCGGCGTGAGGCCGGGCTGGCCGAAAGTGAGGTCGATCACGCCAGCGGCGCCGCGAATGGGCTCGAGCTTCAAAATGTAGAAGCCGGCCTCAACGTCCCATGCTCGCGGCGCGGCGCCGTCCGCGCGCGGCGCATTGGCGCCGAGCAAAGGCTCAAGGGTCGCCGTCGCGCCGGGCCCCTGCGTGCGTAGCGCAACCGGCCCGGAACCCGATATCTCAAAGATCAGGCTCGTCGGCCCGCGGAGATTGAAGCGGCCGCGCCAGGCCTCTCCCGGCGCCACGCGCAGCGCTTTTGAAACGACAACGGCGCCTTTGCCCTTGGCGAAACGCGCCAGCAGAACGGTCGCGGGCGCCTCGTCGCCGCCCTCCCCGGCGACGTCGACCGAAATCAGATGCGGCCCCGTCCCGTCGATCTTCAAATTGTCGGCCGGCGCGAGCGCGCGTAGCGCAAAGCGCTGGCCTTCAAATCCGGTCACTTCGGCGATGGCCGGCTCATTGCCTTGCAGAGGCGCGGTGACGGAAGCGACCGGCTCGCGGCTGGTTTTCAGAATCGCCGCCGTCTGCGGCGCGGCGCTGGCCCGCGCGACGCTGAGCCGAGCCGGCGCGGGTTCCGGCAGTTCGAGCCGGACATAAGTCGCAGGCGGCGGGATCTTGAAGCGCGTCGAGCCCGATGCGCCGATCACGCCCTCGAACCAGCCGCCGGCAAGGCTCCGCGGCGGACCGGCCCGCATTTGCAGCGGATTGTCCGTCGAGAGGTCCGCCCAGACAGCTGGCGGACCGCCATAGGCTGTGGCGAGATAAAGCCCCGGCTCAACGTCGCCTTCGAGCCGTATCCGTGTGATCGGATGGCCGGGCTGCGGCTCCGCCTGCGTCGTGACGGGGGCGAGATCGACGAGATCGGCGCCGTTGCGCCACAGCCGCAGATCCTTCAGGGCGCGGCCGGCTACCTCCACAGATATGCGTTCCCCGCCGCTGACGAGGATCCAATAGGAGCGCTGCTCGAGATCGCTTAGCGTGGCGCTGAGAGCGCCATTGCGCAACAATTCGCCCGAAACCGACGCCGCCGTGCGAAAGGGGGTGAGGATGAGTTTGGCTTCGCCATTCGCGCCCTTGGCGCCAAAGCTACGGAGCTTGTAGACGCCGCGATCGAGCAGAACGTCGAGGCGCCCATCTTCGGCGCCGGCTTTCCCGGCGACCGCGCCGGGGCCGGTCATCATATCGACGAGTTGCAGGGCGACGCCCGATGCGCTTTGCGCGCGCAGGGAAAACCGTCCCGGCGTCTCGACTGTGAGAAGAACGGAATCGTCCGCCGCGACCGATACGCTGGCGCGGGAGAGGCTGCCTGCGGGGTCGGCCGGTCCCGGCGGCAAGGCGCTCGCCGCGCGCCCTGTGCAAAGCGCGCCGCCATCGCCCGGGGCGCCGCAATCCGGCGCTCGCGCAACGGCGCCGGGGGAGACGGCCGACAGCGCCGCGAACGTCAGCAGCAAAGCGGAAATGAGTTGACGGCCACGGCGGAACGCGCACGCTGGGCGGCCAGAATAAACAGAGTTCACCGGCGCGATTCCCGCTTTTGACCCACCGCGACGGCGACATCTGCGCACGGAGAGCGGCGCCAAGCTAGACGCATTTGATCAAATTTTTTGCGGCTGCCGCAGATCATCAACCGGCTGGATCAATTTTCTAATTTCGGACTAATTCGGTCCAAAATCATAAACATGATCGATTCCAGAAGTTTGGAGCATGATGTCAGTCCGCTCCAAGGCGTCAGAGGTAAAGATGGACTATCGCAAATTGTTCTTCGTTGATCAGGGTCAACGCTTTCGGCTGAAGGATCAGGATCCCGACTCCTCTCCAGGCCTCGACTCCAAGGCGGAGGGCGAAGCCGCCCTTGCCGCAGCGGGCGAACAGCTGACCCATCTGCAGCGCCTGCTCTACGCCGAGAAGAAGCACGGCCTGCTGATCGTGCTTCAGGGGATGGACGCGGCCGGAAAGGATGGGTCGATCAGGCGCGCCTTCACCGCCTTTCATCCGCTCGGCGTCATCGCCACGAGCTTTAAAGTGCCGACGCTCGAGGAAATGGCGCATGATTTCCTGTGGCGCGTGCATCCGCACGCGCCTGCACGCGGATCGATCGCGATCTTCAACCGCTCGCATTATGAGGATTTTCTGGTCAATCGGGCGCATCGGCGGCTCGACGATCAAGCCGCCGATCTACGCCTCGAGCAGATCCGCAATTTCGAAGCGCTGCTCGCGCAAAACGGCGTCGTGATTCTCAAGTTCTTTCTCCATATCAGCAAGGAGGAACAACTCGCACGTTTCAAGAAGCGCCTGCGCGATCCCGAGAGCAATTGGAAGATCGAAGAGTCCGACTATACCGAACGGCTCTTCTGGGCCGATTACATGAGCGCCTATGAAGAAGCGCTTGCCGCCACGAGCCTGCCCAGCGCGCCATGGTATGTGGTTCCGGCTGACCGCAAATGGTTTCGCGACGCCGCTCTGATGCAGATCACGGTGGAGGCGCTGAAGGCGCTGGATATGAAATTTCCAGAACCCACGGTCGATCTCGCCGACATCGAACGCAAATATCATACGGCGGTGCTTGAACAAGACAACAAGGGCTGAGGATGACGCAGCGCGGCGTTGCGAGCGGATTGCCGTAAAGCTTTCGGTCAAATAACGTGGTTCCTTCAGTCGCAATTGACGCGGGGGGCGGGGATTTGAGACGGGCGCTTTATCTGATCTTAGGAATTGTTGGAGCGCTTGCCGCGCAGCAGTCTGCCGCCGCGCGCTCGCCCAATAGTCTGCCGCTTGAGCTTCGGCGCTATATCGTCGAGCTGAACAACTCCTGCAAGGAAGCCGGCGGCGCGCCGGGGAAATCGTCGAACCTTGTGAAATTCGCCGATCTGACCGGAGACGCCGTCGTCGATTATGTCGTCGACGTCAGCGCCTATGAATGCGGCGGCGCCGCTTCCGCGCTTTCGGCAGGTCAAAGCGGCGCCGCGGTGGCGGTCTTTGTCGGCGGCCCGAACAACACCGCCGTCAAAGCCTATGACAACACCGTCTATGGCGTGAATATCGACGAAAGCGGTCCGAAACCGCGACTCTATATTGACGTCGCAGCGCTCGACTGCGGGCAGAAGAACGCGGCGAAACTGCCCTTCAGCAGTTGGAAATTCTGTTCGCGGCCGCTCGACTGGAACGCCGCCAAAAACACATTTGTTTTCGCGCCGCTCGCCGAAGCGCGGCCTGTTCGTTAAATCCGCGCGGCGACGCGCTCCAACGCGTCCCGCGTATCGATGTCGATGAGGGAAAAATCATCGTCGACCGGGCATTCGACCAGACGGTCGCCCGCGGCCTCGATCAACGCCCTCGCGCCGCGATCGCCTTCCAGCAGGGACAATGCTGGAAACAGCTCGCGGCCGATCAGCGCCGGATTGCCGCGCGACCCGTCACGCACCGGGACAGCCGCGCGCGGTGGCCTGTCCGAAGCGCCGGAGCGCAACTCGAAGGCGGCGATCAGGCGATCGATCAGCGTGGCGGAAACGAGCGGCATATCGCCCAACAGGACAAGCGCTCCAGCGGCGCTGCCGGGAACGGCGGAAAGCCCCTGCTTCAGCGAGCTTGCAAGGCCCGAAGCGTAGTACGGATTATGCGTGAACGCGAGCGGCAAGCCTTGCAGCGCCGCCTCGACCGCCTCGCTTTGATGCCCGGTGACGATGATGACCGGCCGCGCGCGCGAGGCAAGCGCAGCCTCGGCGACGCGACGCACGAGGGGGCGCCCGAAAAGCTCGGCGACAAGCTTTGTGTCGTCATGATCGTTTTGCGAAAAACGGCGCGATCGGCCCGCCGCCAATATGATGGCTGCAATCTCAATCATGCGCGGGCCGGCGCGGCTGCGGCCGCGTCTTGATTTCGCTCAGCAGGCCGCCGACGCCCATACGCCTGATATCGGCGGCGCCGACGTCGAGGCCCGCGAGCAGGCGGCACAGCACCATATCGAAGCCGTTCTCCTTCGGCGAGCGCGCGCAGCCCGGCGCGCCGATCACCGGCTTTTGCGGAAAGCCCGGCAACGCGCCAATGAGCAGCAGATTTCCCGGATCGACCGGCATGCCGAAATGCGAAACGAGGCCGCCGCAGAGCTCGATCGCCGCCGGAATGACGTCGCGCCGATCGGCGATGGCGCTGGCGCCGAATATGATGATGAGATCGCAGGCCGGCGCGACGCGCTTCAGCGCCCGCGCCAGCGCGCCCGTTTCATGCTGCGCCCGCTCCTCAACCGCAAGGCCCGCGCCTGTCCCGTCAAGACGCGCTTCGAGGGTCCGCAGCGTCTTGTCTAAGATGGAGGGTTTCAAACCCGGCAGAAGCGTCGAGACGACGCCGATCCGCAGCGGCAGAAAAGGCGCGATGCGCAACGGTTTTTCGCCGGCTCCCGACATCGCGCGCTCGAGCGTCGTTCTTGGAAGTGCGAAGGGAATGATCTTCACCGTCGCCGCCGTCTCGCCCGCCGCGATGCGGCTCATGGGGCAAAGCGTCGCCACTGTCACGCTTTCATCGACGGCGTTGATCCGATCGATCGCCTCAGCGTCGACGAGCAGCACGCCGCTGCGGCCGGCGATCAGATTGCAGCGTCCGGTAAAGGCCGTCTCCAGTTCGAGATGCGCTCCGGCCAGAAAAGCGGCGACACTTTGCGCCGCCGGGTTCTCTTCGACGTCGCCGTCCTCCGCGATCGCCACCACAATCTCCGCGACCCCCGCTTCGCGCAGCGCGGCGATATGTTCCGCGCCGATGCGCTCGCCTTTCCGGAGATTGAGGCCCGGCCGGCTGATCGCGTGAGCGAGCACGCCGCCCTGCGCCTTGTCTATGGCGACGGGGCCAAATCTCATGCGGCCTTTCCGGACGAGCCGGACCTTTGCTCGCGACGCAGATCCTCGATGATCTCGCCGAGGATTGCGACGGCGATTTCGGCGGGACTACTTGCGCCGATGTCGAGGCCGATCGGCGCATGGATGCGGGCCAGCGCGCTCTCGCAGAAACCGGCGGCGCGCAGCCGCTCCAGCCGCCGCGCATGGGTTTTGCGCGATCCGAGCGCGCCAATGTAGAAGCAGTCCGAGCTGAGCGCGGCGCGCGCCGCTTCGTCGTCGATGCGCGGCTCATGGGTCAGCAGCGCCACCGCCGTGGCGGCGTCGAGCGCGAGAGCCTTCAGCGCCTCGCCCGGCCAATCCGCAACAAGACGCGCGCCGGAAAAGCGCGCGCTGCTGGCAAAGGCGGTGCGCGGATCGACGATAATTGTCTCGAAGCCCGCGACCTTGGCCATAGGCGCCAGCGCCTGCGAAATATGGACGGCGCCGATGGCGATGATGCGCGGCGGCGGCGTGAATACAGAAAGAAACGTCGGCTCCTGCCGTCCCGCGACGAGGCCGCTCGCGCGCGCCGCAAATCGCGCCCCAAGCTCGGCCGCCAGCGGATCGCCCGCCATGGAGGCCGCCTCAGCCACACGCTCTTCCCCGGAGCTGAGCCCGCTCACCAGAGCGCAGCTTTTTCGCGATGCGCGGGCGCGGTTGATTTCGGCGATGATGGCGGGCGCGAGCGGGCGCAGGAAGACGCTGATGCGGCCGCCGCAGGAGAGGCCGACCTTCCAGGCTGTCTCGTCGGCGACGCCGAATTCGAGCAGGCGACAGTGGCCCGAGCCGATCGCCTCCTGCGCCTGCGCGATGACCTCGCCTTCGACGCAGCCGCCGGACACCGAACCTAGAAATTCCCCGGCCGCGTCGATGATCAGATGACTTCCCGGCGGGCGCGGCGCCGAGCCCCAGGTCTCGACCACGGTGGCGATGGCGACAGCGCGGCCATCGCTGACCCAGCGTTCCGCCTCAAGAAGAATGTCCTCATCCGACGCCAGCATCGAAAACTCTCCGGCTCCGCGGCAAAAGCGAGACCGGAATATGGGGCCCGCGCGACGCTTTGCCAGCGCATCGCTTTCATAATGAGAGCATGGCGGCGACAAAGTCTAATCGACGGCGAGGCGCGCGGGCGTCGTCTCGGGAACCAGGATCTCGAAGACGATCGACACTAGAAGCAGGATCAGCAGGCCGAAACTGACGCCGCCGAGGCGTTCGACGGCCGGCCAGATGCTGGTCGGCGGCCCAAATCCCTGCACCAGCGTCATGATGAAGACGATGGCTCCCTGGGTGCCGACATAGCCAATCTTGCGCGGGGTGGCCTGAAGGTGGCAGCCGATCCAGACGCCGCCCATCAGCGTTGCGAGCCAGACGAGGAAATTGGTCAGCGGCGCGGCGAGGCAGACAAGCGCAATGATCCCACCCATAAAGCAGCCGAGCAGTCGGTGAAGCGCACGACGGACCATCATGAGGCCGGGGTCAGGCGTCGCGGCCGTCGGCGCCGGCACGGCCATCACGGCGCTGATCGTAATTGCCATCTGCGCGAGGCTTGGCAGTTCGGCGTAGCTCCAAACGATCGGAATGAGCATGACGGTGAACGCCGCGCGAAGCGCATGCAGCCGCGCCATGGTTTGAGCGTCGTCGAGAAAGCTGCCCCATCCGGCGGCGGGAAGCATCGCTCCGCCCTCCTTGGGCGCAAGGAGGACCGCAATCAGCAGCGCCGACGCCACGCCGATGGCGACTTCCATGATGCGATAGATCGAAAAATAGAATGTGTCCTGCGGCGAGGACAGCGCCAACAGGATAATGAAATTAAACGTGATCGAGCCAAGCAGCCAGGCGTAGGCATGCGGGCTGAGCTGAAAGCCGAGCGTGCCGATGAAGGTCGACATAAACAGAAAAAGACAACAGGCCACCCAGTCATAGGAGAGCCAGGACGCGAGCATGAGGGCGGCGATGGCGCCTGCGATGGTGCCGATCATACGCAAGACCCCTTTTGTCAGGGACGCCGGCAGGGTCGCCTGACTGCACATGAAGGCGCTGATCGCCGCCCACCATACGTCGTCGACGTGCATGGCGAGCGCGACGACTGTCGCCAATCCGACGGAGAGAGCGGAAGCGGCGCAAAACCGCGCCCGCGGGCCAAAGAGGCTCGCCTCTCTGAGATCGGCGGCGAGCTCGCTGAAGATCGAACCTAAGGCCTCGCCCTCGGCCCGGATGGCGGCGCCGATCCCGCTCATGGGAAAATCACCACGCGCGCGTCGGCGCCCATGTAGAGCGTCTCCGGCGGATCGACGAGCGTAAGGGTCACAGGAAAGCGCCGTTGCAGGCGGATCCAGTCCGTCGTCGGGGCGACATAAGGCATCAGCTTCTGCGTCCCCTCTTCGCGGCTGATGCCGCGCGCAATGCCTTTTATGCGCGCGCGATGAAAGCGCCAGGGCTCCGAATCGAGCCACACCCAGGCGTTCGCGCCAAGGGTGAAATTACGAATATAATCCTGCTTGTAGTTGGCGATGATCCGCCAGCCGGTGGCGGCGACGATGCCGATCAGAGGCACGTTGACGGTCCCCGTATCGCCGACTCGCACCGTGAGATTGTTGATGGCGCCGTCGAGCGGCGCGACGATCTTGGTGCGGTCGAGCCGCCATTGCGCGATCGCCAGATCCGCCTCGGCCTTACGCAGCGAGGCCTGATGCATCGCGGCGGTGGAAAGCGTTGCGGCGACGTCGGATTGCGCCGACGCCGCGTTGGCCTCGGCGCGGCTCAAGGCGTCATTGGCTCTGTCCACTGCCGCCTGCGAGACGTCCGCCGCGCTCATCAGCGTCGATGCGCGCTGTTGCGTCAGCCGCGCAAGAGCCAGCGCGGATGTTGCGCTTGTGACGGCGTCATTCGCCGCAGCGATCCGGTCCTTGTCGATTTGAACCTGCGCCCGCGCCTCTTCGGCGAGCGCCTGCCGCTGATCGACGTCGAGCTTGAAAGGGACAGGATCGATTTCGACGAGGAGATCGCCCGTCTTCACGGTCTGATTGTCGACGATATGGACGGCGACGATGCGGCCGGTGATCTCGGGCGCCACCGCGACAAGGTCCGATTGCACGAAAGCGTCGGCGGTATAGGCGACATAGCTCGTGACGACCTCATAGGCGAGGAAAACGGCTGCGATCACGCCGACGATCAAAGCGAATCGCATCCATCGCTTCACGGAATCTTTCGCCTCCAAAACCGCCGCGTCAGATCGCCTGCCGCTGCGGCTCAGTTTATGGCATGATCACGCCAAAGCGAAAGGGCCGCCTCCGATGAGGCCGCCGCTGCGGGAGGCGACATGTCCGATTTTGAGATTGACGCCGTGCGCGCCCTGCTTGGCTCGAAGCCGCGTCCGGTCGGCCTCGCCGAGCGCCGGGAGCGGATCGAAGCCGTCGCCGGACATCCGGCCGCCCCGGACATCGCGCTCGAAACGGAAACCTTAAATAGCGTCCCGCTCGAATGGTCCCTCGCGCCGACGAGCGACCCCTCGCGCGTGCTCTTGTTTTTCCACGGCGGCGGCTATTGCTCAGGCTCGATCAAGAGCCATAGGGGCATGGCGACGGAGGCCGGACGCGCGGCCGGCGCGCGCACGCTTGCAGTCGGCTACCGGCTCGCGCCCGAACATCCGTTTCCGGCCGCGCTCGAGGATGCAAAGGCCGCCTATGGGTTGCTGCTCGATCGCGGCTATGCGCCCTCGCGAATCGCTGTCGGCGGCGACAGCGCGGGCGGCGGCCTGTCACTCGCTCTCATGATCTCCTTGCGTGAGGAAGGCCGCGCCCTGCCCGCCTGCGCCTGGCTCATATCGCCCTGGGTCGATCTTGAAATGACAGGCGCGAGCATCGAGACAAAGGCGGCGATCGATCCGCTGATCCACAAGGCCTATCTCCAAGAGCTGGCCGAGGCCTATCTCGCCGGCGCCGATCCGCGCAATCCGCTGGTCTCGCCGCTCCACGCCGATCTTCGCGGCCTGCCGCCGATCCTGACGCAGGTCGGCTCGGCGGAAACCCTGCTCGACGACGCGGTGCGCATCACGGGAAAGGCCGGCGCGGCGGATGTCGCCGCCAGCCTCGAAATCTGGCCCGACATGATCCACGCCTGGCCGCTTTGGGCCGATCGAGTGGCCGCCGGGCGCCGCGCTCTTGCGGCGGCTGGAGCCTTTATGAGATCGAAATTCGCTTAAGTTCGGCACGCGCCCGCTCCGCTCACGCCGCCTTGGCGGCGGGGCTGTCTTCGCTTTCCCGCAACAGCAGAGGATCGCTCATCGGCCGCCGCTCGGCGATGAGCGCCTCGATCTCGGCTGCGAACTCCGACCATTGGCGCAAGGGCGCCGCCTCGATCCTGCGTTGAAACGCGGCGCGCTGGTCGGCGTCGAGAAGGCGCCGGATTGCGCTTTTCATGTCGTCGAGATGATGCGGCGAGAAGGCGGCGCAAAGATCGCGCGCCACCGGGCCGATCGATTGGGCGTTTGACGCCGCGCATGGCTTGCCGAACCAGAAACTCTCGCCGACCGGCAGACCCCAGCCCTCGAACAGGCTCGGGAAGACAGTGAAGCTGCAGGCGGCGTAGAGCCAGCGCAATTCATCATCGCTTGGCGCCTCGATAAAGCAGATCGCTCCGTCCGGCTCGAGCGCGTCGATGCGGTTCAAGGTCGCCTGCGCCTTCCAGCCGCGCCGCCCGGCGATAACGAGCTTCGGCATGTCGCCGCCGCGCTCGGCCGCAAGCTCTTCCCAGGCCGTCATCAGGAGAAAATGATTCTTGCGGATCTCGATCGTGCCGACGCAAAGCGCAAACCCTTGCACGGCGAGGGCGGCGAGGCGCGGCGGGGCGGCGCCCGCAGTCTCGTTACGCGCCGATCCCGGAAACTCGTCGGCGAGCGGCGTCACCGAGGACGAAATGCGTCCGCCCCAGCCGTCGATGCGCCGGCGCGCCCGCTTGAGCTCGCTGCGGGTTTGCTCGGTCGTCACGACGAAATGGGCGGGGAGGCTCAGCATTTCGCGATATTCGCGCGCGAAATCATGGCCGGTGAACGAGGGCATCGCCAAGGGAATGAGATCGTGAAACAGGACGATGAGATTGGCGCCTTTGCCGGCGGCGTCCTTGCACAGATTGACGATCTCCCGATTGAGCCAGAAGGCGCCGCCGATGAACAGCGCATCCTGCGGCCGCAGGTCGGGCGCCTCGGCGTAGCGCTCGATATTGAGATTGCGGCGGCGCCGGCGGAGCAGCAACAGGGCTCCCTTGGCGTTCCAGCGGATGTCGCAAAAAGTCTCTTTCAGCAGAGCGAAGATCCGATCGACGTCGCCGTCGGCGGCAAGGATCAGCGGGCCAAGATCGCTCCATTTGTTGCGATGCCAGCCGAGCGCTTGCGCCACAGGGTTGCGGGCGAGAAGGGCGCGGGCGATTTCGAGCTGCACGCGGGGAATGCCCGCGCAGGCGTCATGCCAGATCGCGTGGCAGACCACATCGGTGAGATCGATGATGATGCGCGGCGGCGCATCTTCTTCGACGGCGCGCTCTCGCGGCGCCGGGGCCGGCGCTTTATGGCGAACCGCCCTCTTGGCGAGCCAGTTCGACAGGATCTTGCGCAGAAGACCGGATGGCGCGGGCGACGCGTCGCGCCCCTTCGCGGGTGTCTCGCGCTCGGGAGAACTTTGCAGAAATTCAGCGAACATGGGCGTGTCCTTGAAAAAGGCGATCGGCCGCGTCTGCGCGTCATCGCATCGGCAAATCCAACAATGGGCTTCGGGGGCTTAGGGCGCGCGGGCGGCCGGACGGTCGAGCAGGATCGCCCCATAGGGCGATGTGGCGGAGATCTCGAGCGGCCACGCGCGGGCGATTTGCAACTGCGCCTCGCCATGCCGGGAGGCGACTGCCAAAGGCAGGATCAGGCTCGCGCAAGCGGCGGCGAAGGCAAGCGCGCGGCAAAGCGCCTGCCCATGCGGAGAGGGGACCGCCCTGCCGCAGGCGCGAGATTGCGCGCGCCCGGCGAGCAGCCGCCGCATTTTTCTCTTGCGGGCAGAAGCGAATAGAGCGCCAAACATGTCGGCTCCTACTAAGTGGGAAAATGTCACACGCATAATTTAGTGGGTAATTTTCCCACGTCAAGCGTTTTGTGGGATTGTGTCCCACGTCGCTTTCCGCCATATCTGCGACGATGGACGCCCCCAACCTTCCCCCTCCCAGCCCCGAGCGGCTGCAGTCGCCGATCGCCCGCCTGCTGCGACCGCTCGTGCGGCTGTTCATCCGGAGCGGGATGACATTTCCCGGCGTGGTCGATCTCCTGCGCGAGCTTTATGTCAACGTCGCCGAATATGATTTCGCGCTGCCGGACAAGGAGCAGACCGACAGCCGGGTCAGCCTGCTGACGGGCATTCACCGCAAGGAGGTCCGCCGCCTCAGGGGCGCCGGCGCGCCGATCTCGACGACGCCGGCCTCGGTCTCACGCACGAGCGCCATCATTGCGCGCTGGCTCGCGGCGCCCGAATTTACCGACGCCGGGGGACGCCCGCGGCCCCTCGCCCGCCTTTCGGACCAAGGCGCGGCGCCGTCTTTCGAAACGCTGGTCGCCTCCGTCACGCGGGACGTACGGCCCCGCGCGGTGCTCGACGAATGGCTCGACCGAAAAATCGTCGCCATCGACGCCGATGGATGCGTCGTCCTCGCCGAGGGCGCCTTCGTGCCGCAGCGCGGCGCGGATGAGCAGCTTTATTATCTCGGCCGCAATCTGCACGATCATGTCGCGGCCGCGGTGGCCAATGTGCTCGAGGGACCGCGCTTTTTCGAGCGCGCCGTGCATTACGACGGCCTGTCCGAATCGCTTGCCGAGACCCTCGAAAAAAGCTCGCGCGACATCGCTGCAGGCGCCCTGCAGGAAGCCAATCGACAGGCTCACAAGGCGTGCGAAACCGATCCCGGCGGCGATCATCGCTGGATCATGGGGATCTACGTCTACCGCGAGGAAAATCCGGCAGCCGCAAGTCAGCCGGAACCGGTGGAAACAACAAAAACAAATACAACCAAACCGCCGGGAAAGACGCCGTCGTGAGCCGATCGCCGCTCTTCAGCCGCAGGGATTTTTTCGCCTTGATGGCGACGCTGCCCAGCTGCGCCGGATTAGCCGCCCGCGCCATCGCCGAGCCGCGCGATCAAGGCATCGGCGGCACAGGCGCGAGCTTTACGCCCGACGAAAAAGAGAGCGATCGCGGCATTGGCGGCACGGGCGTGATCGGCACCATTCGAAAATTCGGCAGCATCATCGTCAATGATCTGCGCATCGCCTACCCAAAGGACGCGGTCGTTCGGATCGACGGCGAGACGGCGAGGGCCAGCCAGCTCAAGATCGGCCATGTCGTTCGGATCGTCGCGCTCGATGTTGGCGGACAATTGTCGACCCGCCGCATCAATGTGACCAGCGAGGCCGTCGGCCGCATCGAATCCGCCGACGCCAGGAACCTGACCGTTCTCGGCCAAAAAGTCGCGCTATCCGGCCTGCCAAAGACCGCGCGTCGCGCATGGAAGGTCGGAGATCATATTGCGGTGAGCGGCCTGCGGCGTCCTGACGGCGTCATCGCCGCCAGCCTCATCGAGCCGCGCGCGTCAGACCTGCAGCAGGTCGCAGGTCCAATCGACGTCGCCGCCGACGGAACGCCGGCCATCGGCGGACTGAAGCTCGCCCATCTTGATCCCACTCTGGTCGGACAGCGCGCGGTGCTGCGCGGCGCCTTGAGCGGCGGCGCCTTTCATGTGACGGAAGGCCGAAACGAAAGCGCGCTGCTCGGCGGCGTCCAGAAGCTCTCGGTGGAAGCCTATGTCGAACGAACCCGCGACGGGCTTCGCCTCGGCTCCGGCCTGCCGGTCCATGGCGACGACGACGCCCTGCCGCTCGGCCGGCCGGTGCGCGCGATATTGACGACCGCGCGCGATGGCGCGGACTGGCGCCTCCATTCGGTTCGCATCGATCATGGCGGCATGCCTTCGGGTCGTCCGAATGGAATACCGGGCGACGGCGGTTCGGCGCCGGGATCACGCGAGACTTCGCCCTCGCCGCGCGGCGGCTCGTTCGAACCGCATTCGCAGAGCGGCGGGCGCGGCGCGGGTCCGGGCCTCAGTCCAGATGCGGGTCGTGGCGTTCCCGCCAAGGGCTCTTCCGCGGGAGCCCCATCCGGCGGCCCTGCGCTGCCAGGCTCCGCGCCGTCCTCCCCCGGCGGGTTCGGCGGTCCGGGGGGCTTTGGCGGTCAAGGCCCGGGCGGGTTTGGCGGCCAGGGTCCGGGCGGATTTGGCGGCGATGGAGGCTTCGGCGGGCCAGGCGGCAACCCGGGCGGAGGCAATCCCGGAGGCGGCTTCGGCGGCGGGGGCGGACGGCGCTAAAGTCGTCGCCGCGCCTGTCTGGTTGCGGCGATATAAGGGCGCGCCGACGCCAAACGCGAAAGGATGATCTTCGACATGAATACGACCGAGCCGCCGCCGGCCATCGCCATTCTCGACGATTATCAGAATGTCGCATTGAAGATGGCCAACTGGACGCGCGTCGAGGAACGCGCCGCCATCACCGTCTTCAACGATCATCTCGCCGACCCCGAGGCCGTCGCCTTACGGCTCGCGCCTTTCGACATCCTCTGCGTGATGCGTGAACGAACGCCCCTGCCCCGCGCCCTGCTCGAACGCCTGCCGCGGCTGAAGCTGATCGTCACCACGGGGCGCCGCAACGCCTCGATCGACCTCACTGCGGCGGCCGAGCGGGGGATCGTCGTCGCGCACACCGGCTATTCCTCGACGCCGACCATCGAATTCGCCTTCTCGCTCATTTTGGCGAGCGTTCGCAATATCGCATCCGAAAACGCCTCGCTGCGCGCGGGCGGCTGGCAGCGCTCGCTGGGCGGCTCGCTGCGCGGCGCGACATTGGGCGTGATGGGCCTTGGCAATATTGGCGCGGAGATGGCCCGGCTCGGCCTCGCGTTCGGCATGACGATCATCGCCTGGAGTCAGAATTTGACGCCTGAACGCGCGGCCGCGGCGGGCGCGACGCTGGTCTCAAAAACCGAGCTGTTCGAACACTCCGATATCCTCTCGATCCATCTCGTTCTCAGCGGCCGCACAAGAGGTCTTGTCGGCGCGCAGGAACTGGCCCTGATGAAGCCGACGGCGCGCCTCGTCAACAGCTCGCGCGGGCCGATCGTCGACGAGTCGGCGTTGATCGAGGCGCTGCGCGAAGGACAAATCGCCGGCGCCGCAATCGATGTCTTCGATTGCGAGCCCTTGCCGCAGGACCATCCGTTCCGGACGCTTCCGAATGTGCTGGCGACGCCGCATATCGGTTACGTCTCCAAAGACATGTATCGCGTTTTTTACGGCGACACGGTGAAAAACATCCTCGCCTATCTCGACGGCAAGCCGCCGCCGTTTTTGCTCACGCCCTGAGTGTGAGCCGCGATTTTTTGCGCCGCGCCGCTCTGTGCGCTTTCTCACAGACAGCTCAGGGAAAGCCAAATGGAGTGGCGGCCTGGCGTTTTGCTCTGAGGGGAAGCTAAGCCCATGCGCATGAAGGTCTTGCCCGCCGCCGCCGTCGGCGTCTCTCTTCTCGGCGCGATCTCCGCCCAGGCGGGCGCGCCGGAACAGATCTCCTTCCCCGGCGGCGACGGCGCGCTCCAGGGCTGGCTCTATGCGCCGGGAGGCGCCGGAGCGCATCCCGCCATCGTCGCCTTGCATGGATGCGCGGGATTGACCGACAAAAGCGGCGCGCCGAGCGCGCGCCACGCCGACTGGGGCCAGCGCCTCGCAGCGGCTGGTTTTGTTGTGTTGTTTCCGGATAGTTTCGCCTCTCGCGGGCTTGGGCCGCAATGCAAGGAGAGCAACCGCGAGGCGCGGGCCAGCCGCGAGCGGGTCGCCGACGCCGAGGACGCCTTGCGCTTTCTCGCCGGCCGGCCGGACGTCGATCCGCGCTCGATATTCCTCATCGGCTGGTCGAACGGTGGCTCCTCGACGCTGTATGCGGTCCAGCCGAAGCACGGCGCCGATGGCGTCGACTTCGCGCGCGCCGTGGCTTTTTATCCCGGCTGCCGCACGCCGCTCGAAACGGGCCGCTGGAAAACGCGCATGCCGCTCCTGATCCTGATTGGCGGAGCGGACGACTGGACCCCGCCGGCGCCCTGCGTCGATCTCGCGGCGCAGGCAAAAGCGCAAGGCGATAACGTCGAGACCGTGGTGTATCCCGACGCCTATCATGACTTCGACCATCCCGGCCTTGCGGTGCATGTCGTCGACGGGCTCGCCTACACCGCCTCCGGCGGCGGCAGCGCGCATACGGGAACCAACGCCGCGGCGCGCGCGGACGCAATCAAGCGCGTCGAAAGCTTTCTTGGCGTCGGAGGGTTACCGGCGCATTGAACATCGGATGCGCGCTCAGCCCAACACCGCGAGCACAACGCCCTCATCCGGCCGCAGGCGCAGCACTTGATCGACGCGTTCGCCCGCCCGGTCACAATAAGTCGAAATCGCCACGCAAAACGACGAGCCCGCGGGATCGAGCCGCCAAAGCTGCGACGCGCCGCCGAGATTGAGCACGACGATTGTCGTCTCTTGCCCGGAGCGGCGTTCATAGGCGAGCAGTTCATTGCTGCTCGCCAGCAGGCGCCATGAGCCGAGCGACAGCGTGCGATGATCGCGGCGGTAGTGGAGCAGGCGGCGCGTCAGATGAAGCAGCGATGCGGGCTCCGCCTCGAAGCGCTCGACGTTCCGCTCTGGCCAGTCCGGCGTCAGCGGCAGCCATGGCTCATGCGTCGAGAAGCCGGCGTTGGCGCTGTCGTCCCATTGCATGGGCGTGCGCACCGGATCGCGCCCCACCGCGAGCGAGGGTTCGCGCAGGGCCCAGGGGTCGCGGATGCGGGGCGGCGAAATGTCGACATGGCCGATCCCGAGCTCATCCCCATAATACAGCGTCGGCGTGCCGCGCAGGGTCAGGAGCAGCATCGTCGCGACGCGCGCCTGCGCGTCGCCAACGCGCGTCGCCACACGCGGCCGATCGTGGTTGCTGAGGACCCAGTTCGGCCACGCGCCCTCCGGCAAAAGGGCCTCGTAGGAGGCGATCATCGCGCCAAGCGATTCAGCCTGCCAGGGGGTTTCGAGAAGCTGAAAATTGAACGGCAGATGCGCGCCGGAAAGCGCCGCGCCGTAATAAGCGACAAGGCGCTCCATCGGCAGATAGATCTCGCCGATCAGCAAAGGATCGCCAAATTCGGCGAGAACGCCGCGCATCTCCGCAATCAAAGGATGAATATCATCCTGATCGCCGGAATAGAGCTGAAGCAGCTCCTCGATCTGCGGCCGGAGCGGCGTCCAACCGGGATTTGCCGGATTGTCGCGCAGCGCTTCATCCTTCATGAGCTGCGAAATGACGTCGACGCGAAAACCGTCGACGCCGCGCCGCAGCCAGAACCGCAGCACGTCGAACATCGCCGCCTTGACCTTGGGATTGCGCCAGTTGAGGTCGGGCTGCTGCGGCAAAAAGGCGTGATAATAATATTGGCCGCGCGCGGAATCGAAACTCCAGGCCGGGCCGCCAAAATGGCTGCGCCAATTGTTGGGCGGGCCGCCGGAGGGCGCGCCGTCGCGCCAGATATACCAGTCGCTCTTGTCGTCCCGCCTTTGTCGGCTTGCAGCGAACCATTCATGCTCGATCGAGGTGTGGTTCGGCACGAAATCCAGGACGATCTTGAGGCCGCTCCGATGCGCGTCCGCCAGAAGAAGATCGAAATCGCGAAGGGAGCCGAAAATCGGATCGACGTCGCAATAATTGGAGACGTCATAGCCGAAGTCATGCATCGGCGAGGGATAGAACGGCGAAATCCAGATCGCGTCGACGCCAAGGCCGACGAGATAATCGAGACGGCGCCGGATCCCTTCGAGATCGCCAATGCCGTCGCCGCCCGAATCCTGGAAGGAGCGCGGATAGATCTGGTAGATCGCGCCGGGGCGCCACCAGTCGCCGAGGATCGCGGGGGGGCGGCCGTCCGTCATAAAATCTTCACGTCTCGATGCTCGAACGGGCGGCGCGTCTCGTGCCGGAACCTTTTGCCATGCTCGATCAGCCCTCCCGGATCATCGTGCGCCACTCGACCGAAGTCGACGTGCCCGCCATGGTGGATATTTATGCCTATCATGTTCAGAACGGGCTTGGCGACTATCAGCCCGAGCCACTGCGCGACGACGATTTGAAGCGCCGGCGCAAGGCCATGCTGAAACGGCGTCTGCCGCATATCGTTGCAGAACTTGGCGGCGCGGTCGTCGGCTACGCCTATGCCGTGCCTTTTCTCAAGCGCCCGGCCTATCGCTACGCCGTCAAACATTCGATCTATGTCCACAAGGATCATTTGAACGCCGGCGTGGGCCGCATGCTGCTGCCGGTGCTGATCGAGGCCTGCGCGGCGGCGGGGTTTCGCCAGATGATCTGCTATGTCGACAGCGCCAATGGCCCGTCGCTGCGCCTGCATGAGTCGACGGGCTTCGAACGCATGGGCGTCCTGAAGTCGGTCGGCTTCAAATTCGGACATTGGACCGACACCGTGCTGCTGCAGCGCCCGCTCGGCGACGGCGGCGCCTCGCCGCCGGCCGCGCTCGACGATCCGCGCGACGACGCCCCGCCGGCGGCCGGGAAATAGCTGCCCGCGCGCTATTCGCGCGCCACATAAGTGTAGAACCGCACCTGACCATCGGCCTCGATCTCGCGATAGAGGCCCTGGATCTCCGCTTCGAAACCCGGAAACAGATTGGCGCTGCGCTCGAACATTTTGAGATAATCGAGCATAGGCGAGTTCTGCGCCGCAATGCGCTCGCCGGGCACCATCGTCGCGATGCCGGGCGGATAGACGACGAACAGCGTCGTCACGATCCGGCCGGGGAGCTTGTCGAGCGGCAGATAATCAACCTTGTTGCGCACCATCAGACGCACAGCCTCCTGCGGCGCTATGGCCATTTCCGGCAGATTCTCCGGGGCGAATTGCGCCCTCTGCAATTTGCTGACGCCACAGTTTTTGTAGAAAGCGTGCATCTCGCCGCAGAGATCGCGCAGCCGCATGGTCTTATAGCGAAGAGGCCGCGCCGCCACGAATTCCGGGATGACGTCAATCAGCCGCGCATTGTCGTCGTGCAGCTTCTTGAACGCGACGAGCGCGCTCAGAAGCGTCCAGGCTTTGCTCGACTGGACGCCTGGCGTCAGAAGAAACAACAGCGAGTTGAGATCGTTCTTTTCTGCGACAATGCGATTTTCGCGCAGATATTGCGCGACGATCGGCGCCGGAATCCCATGCGCCTCATAGGCGCCTGTCGCGCGGTCGAAGCCCGGCGTCAGAAGCGTCAGCTTCATCGGATCGGTGATCGCGAAATTTTCCGCAACATGGGTAAACCCATGCCATCCGGCGCCGGGCGCGAGCTCCCAATAGCGCGCGTTGGAGGAGAGTTCTTCGGTCGAAATATCCTCCCAGGCGATCTCGCCGCCGCCCGGCAGGCTGACCTTGTCGGCGACGAAAGCGTCGAAAAACCATTTGCGCGAAGGATCCTGCTCCTTGACGTCGAATTCGCGGCGCACGGCGCGGATTTTCTTGCGCAGCTCGATCCCGAGCCGGACGGTGTCGTCCCACAGCACTTCGCCGGAGCGGCCTTTCATCATCTGCGCGCCGACGTCGAGCGAGGCGAACAGCGGATAGAAGGGCGAGGTGGAGGCGTAAAGCAGGAAGGATTCATTGAAGCGGCGGTGGCCCACATAGCGGTCCTGCCCGCGCAGATGACTGTCCTTCACATGGATCTGCGAGGCCTGCGAAAAACTCGCAAGCTGCTTATGCGTCGATTGCGTCGCGATGACGCCGGGGGATTGGGGTCCAAGTCCGCGCAGCCCCATGGCGAAGCGGTCGGCGAACAGCGGATGAAACTTCATGAAGCCCGCCCAGGCCTCGTCGAACAGAATATAGTCGCACAGCGGACCGATCGCCTCGAGGATCATCTGTGCGTTGTAGATTGTGCCGTCATAGGTGCATTGCTCGATCACCGCCGCGCGGAACGGGCGCTCCTTGCGCCAGGCGTCCTTGTCCTTCACCAAGGGGTTGTTACGGATCTTTTCCCGGATCCGGTCCGCGTTCAGCGCCTCGGGGTAGATCGGCCCGATCAATCCATAGGCATTGCGGTCAGTCTCGAGAAAAATCGGCACGCCGCCGGAGAGCGTCAGCGCGCCGTGATGCGCCGCCTTGTGGTTGTTGCGGTCGAACAGCACGAGATCGCCTTCGGCGACCAGCGCGGACAGGACGATCTTGTTCGAAGACGACGTGCCATTGAGGACGAAATAGGTTTTTTCCGCGCCGAAGATCGCCGCCGCTTCTTTCTGCGCGCGCAGCGCCGGGCCTTCATGCGTCAGAAGATCGCCAAGCTCCAGCACCGAATTGTCGAGATCGTCGCGGAACACCGCCTCGCCGAGATGCTCGACGAAGATGCGCCCGATCGGACTGCGGCTGTAGAAAATCCCGCCATTGTGGCCGGGACAGGTCCACAGCTGATTGCCCTCATTGGCGTAATCGACAAGCGCGCCGAAAAACGGCGTCTTCAGCGTGTCGGCATATTGGCGCAGGCGGCTGACGAGATTCTTGGCGATGAACTCCGGCGTCTCCTCGGCAAGAAAGACATAGCCGTCGATGTAATCCAGCACCTCGACCGGGATTTCCTCAAAATGCCGGCGCCGCACGAGAATGACGATCGGCATTTCAAGGCCGCGGCGGCGCATCAGATTGATCAGGGCCGGGACCTTTCCCTCAAATCCTTTCTTGCCCCAGTCGATCACCATGCAGCCGATCGCGGCGTCCGTCTGGACCGCCATCTCGGCGTCCTCGGTGCGTCTTGCATGGATGACTTCGACGCCGACGCTTTCGATCGCGGCGACGATTTGTTGCAACCGCTGGCCTTCAAGATCCTTTTCATCGAAGGCCGGAGCGCAGACGAGGAAGGTAAAACGCCTGTAAAAATCCATGGCTCGCTCTTCGCCGAAGTTTCGCGACTGGCTTGATAGCAGAGGCGGACCCGCTCCGTCGCGGTAAAAGGCGCCGCCCGCAGCGTCATAATTCCGTCATTTCAACGGGCTGCGCAGTCCGCCAAAGCGCGCCGGACCGGAAGGCGCCCGATTGATTGGCGCAAAAGGCGAAATCGCGCTATGTCAAGAAGCCGCAAGACGCGGCCGCGCTCCGCCCGCAGTTTGACGTCGCGGCGGCGCTCCCTTCAAGGATATCTCAAAACTTGCCTTTCCAATCATCCAACCCGGCGCTGGCGCGCGCGCTCGCCGAACGCAATTACGATCAGGCGACCGACGTGCAGACGGCGGCGCTGGAGCCCGCCGCCGCCGGCCGCGACCTGCTTGTCTCGGCGCAGACGGGTTCGGGCAAGACCGTGGCCTATGGTCTCGCCATCGCCGAGGATCTTTTCGCCGGCGCCCCGGCGCTCGGCGCGGCCGGCGAACCGCTCGCCCTGATCATCACCCCGACGCGCGAGCTTGCCCTGCAGGTGCAGCGCGAACTCGAATGGCTCTATCATTACGCCGGCGCCCGCGTGATCTCCTGCGTCGGCGGCATGGAGCCGCGACGCGAGCGGCGGGACTTGGCCGCGGGCGCGCATATCGTCGTCGGCACGCCCGGACGGCTGCGCGATCACATCGAGCGGGGCGCGCTGATCGTTTCGCGCCTGAAGGCGGTGGTGCTCGACGAAGCCGACGAAATGCTCGATCTCGGCTTTCGCGAGGATCTCGAATTCATCCTCGAAACGACGCCGCCCGAACGCCGCACCCTGTTGTTTTCGGCGACCCTTCCAAAAGGCATCGCGACGCTCGCCAAGCGCTTTCAGAAGAACGCGCTGCGCATCGAGGTCGCCGGCAAGGAACGCGGCCACGCCGACATCGAATATCGGGCGATGCGCGTCGCGCCGAATGAGATCGAGCACGCTGTCGTCAATGTGCTGCGCATGATCGATCCGCCGGGCGCGATCGTCTTCTGCAATACCCGTGAAGCGGTGCGCCATTTGCACGCCTTCCTGGTCGAGCGCGGCTTTTCCGCGGCGCTGCTTTCGGGCGAACTCAGCCAGAACGAGCGCAACCATGCGTTGCAAGCCTTGCGTGATGGCCGGGCGCGAGTCTGTGTCGCGACCGACGTCGCCGCGCGCGGCATCGACCTGCCCGGCCTCGCGCTGGTCATTCACGCCGATCTTCCGCACGACGCCGAAATTCTGCAGCATCGCAGCGGCCGCACCGGGCGCGCCGGGCGAAAAGGTATCAGCATCATTCTTGTGCCCTCCGCGCGCAAGCGACGCGCCGAGCGCCTGCTGATGGAAGCCGGATTGCAGCCAAGCTGGAGCGGCCCGCCAACCGCGGAGGAAATCCGCCGCCTGGATCACGAGCGGCTGCTGCGCGATCCGCTGCTCGACGAGCCGATCGGCGAAGAGGATTCCGAGATCGCCCGCGCTCTTTTGGACGAGCGCTCGCCTGAGGCCATCGCCGCCGCCCTCGCCCGCCTGTTGCGCGCGCGCCTGCCGGCGGCCGAGGAGGTTCAAGATCCAGGCGAAGGCGCCAGAAACCGGCCTCTCCGTGATGGGGCCCCCCAACGGGCCACAGCGCGGGGGCGAAGGCGGCGTCTGGTTCAAGCTCGACATCGGCTCGCAGAAAAAGGCCGATCCGAAATGGCTGCTGCCCATGCTGTGCCGTCGTGGCGATGTGACCAAGCAGGACATCGGCGCGATCCGAATTTTCGAACGGGAAACCTGGTTTGAAGTCGCCGAGCCTGCCGCGAAACAATTTTTCGCCAATGTGCGGCGTCAAGGCGGCGGCCACGGCAAAGACCAGGACGCGATCCGGATCGAGTCCGCGGAAGGCGCGCCTCAGCCAAGCGCCTATGGCGGCTCGTCGTCGCGCGGCGCGCCGCCTTCGCGGCGGACGAATCGTACAAAGGCCTGAGCGTGACGGACCGCGGCGCAATCGACAGCGCCTCGCCGCAAGAGATCGAAATTTTCGTCGACGCCGACGCCTGCCCGGTCAAGACGGAGATCTACCGCGTGGCGGAACGGACAGGCTCCGTGAAGGTCTACGTCGTCGCCAACAGTTTTATTTCTGTTCCGCGCGACCCCGCGATCCAGCGCGTCGTCGTCGACGCTGCGCCCGACGCCGCCGACGACTGGATCGCGGCCCGGGCAAGACGCGGAGCGATTGTCGTCACCGCCGATATTCTACTGGCCAGCCGTTGCGTCAAAGCCGGCGCCGACGTCATTTCGCCGACAGGAAAAGCCTTGACCGAGGCCCGCATGGGTCTGGTTCTGGCGACGCGCAACCTTCTTGACGATCTGCGCTCCCAGGGCGAGATCACCGGCGGCCCCAAGCCGTTTTCGCAAAATGACCGATCGGCGTTTCTCTCCGCCCTCGATCTCGCCATCGTCCGGCTCAGGCGCCGCGGTTTCGCCTAAACGCTGTCGCAATAGAGCATGAGGCCGACAAGTTGGATAGTTTGCGCGCCGACACCATGCTCTAACTCTTTGGAATCGATTGCGTTTACGATCGTGACCTATTGCGGCGGCTTCGCGTTGGAATTCATGTTGGACTTGGGCAATTCACCGCTCTGAGCTCCAGGCTTGGCCGGAATTCCCGGCGCTCCGCCGCCCGCGGGCGTCATCTGATCTTCGGCCGACCGGCCTTCCTGCTTCTGGATGGCGGTGCTCGGCTGAACATTCTGGCCGGTCGCTGAGCCGGACGAGGTTCCAGCCGATTCCGCGAAAGCGGCCCCGGCGAACAGCAGCGGAGCAGCGGCGAGTGCGAGCATCAAACGTTTTGACATATAGTCCTCCCGTTATTGTTGAACGGCGCTTTAACCGGACCCTATCGATTAGGTTCCACGATAATGGCGCGGTTCACAGGCGGAGCGGAAGGCACGCGTCGTGGCGCGGCGAGTTGCGCCCTATTCCAACAGGCGCATAGTCAGCGCTACGACGCGCTGTCATATTGCAGTGACATGATTCGCTAAAATGGCATGGCTAGCCGGTAGAATTGATTCGACAGGTGCTTCAGCAGCGGGCGTCCCGCTTGCTTGGCGTCAAGATGCTATATAATAAAAGATCAGCTTATCCGTAAGCCCGGTTTGAACGTTAGATGAGATTGGGCGTTGCCTGTAGCGATGACGCCTTGAAGTTATCAAAAATCCCTTTCCGTCCAATTCGCCAAGGCGAAGTTTGAGGTGGCCACAGATTGAGCAAACCGCCGGTGAGGAAACCCTCGCCCGTCAGCCTCCAATATGGCGCGCTCCCGTATCGCTTCACGCATGCCGGAGCGCTGGAAATTCTCTTGATCACGACGCGGCGGAGCAGACGATGGATCGTTCCCAAAGGCGATCCGATCAAGGGACTGAACCCGGCAAAATCCGCCGCGCGCGAAGCGTTCGAGGAGGCGGGCGTCCGCGGCGCTGTTGCGGATAAACCTTTTGGATCGTTCCGATTTCACAAGACGCTGGAAGGCGCTCCAAACCTGCTGTGTCAGGTCAGGATCTATCCCTTGCTCGTCAAAGAGCAGATGCACGACTGGCCGGAAGCGCATCAGCGGGACTTGCGCTGGTTCGAGCCCGCAGAAGCGCAGAACGTCGTCAACGACAAAGGGCTTCAGGAGCTCATCGGCCGCTTCGCCGAAAAAATGGAAGCGAAAGCCGCGCGCGTGAGGAAATCGGCTGCGGCGACCGCCGCGGCGCCGGCCGGACCGCTGGCTTGACTGGGCATGATCTAAACGGCGAGCGCCCAGACCGATAGCGGATAAGACAAGATAAAGCCGAAAGCCGCTCCGGCGCAGATGTCGCTCGGATAATGATGGCCGGTGGCGATTCGCGCCCAGCCCATCAAAAGCAAGAGCGCCAGCGCGGCGGGAAGACAATCGGGCCAGGCGAGCACGATTGGCACAAGCACGCCGCAGAGGGTCATGGCGTGGCCGCTCGGAAAGGAATGCTCGTCGAGAACGCCGGACAGCGACAAGACCCTCGCGTCCATGCGAAACGGCCGCGGTCGCCCGATCATGCGCTTGATCAGCGGATAGAGGCAGTGCAGCAGCCCCGCATTGAGGCCCGCGGCCAGGATCACGCGCCCCGCCTTGCTGCCGAAATGTTCGACGATCATCAAAGCAAGAATCGGATAGAGCCAGCCATTGCCAAGCCTGCTGATCAGCACGGCGGAAGTTCTGCCGACGCGCCATCTCGCTGAGCGGGAAAAGAACCGGACAGCGCCGAGATCGGCCGAAGACAGCCGCTGCTTGGAGACGGCCCAAAGCCGCCCGCCCCGGCCGCGCTGGGGCGAAGGCGGTTGGCCCGGCGCCTCCGACGCGCGGTCGCCGTCCGCGCTGTCTGCGTCGAGCCGATCGGCCGTCAAGGCTTTTTCCGTCATGCGCGGCAATGTTTTGATCCTTCGCGACCGCCGGCCCGATCATACGGGCCGCCCGCCGTCTCAACCAAGCACAACATTTTGACAATTTGATTGCCGCACGCCGGCCCAGCCTGCGACAGGTTCTCCGAGGCAAGCGGCGGCAGTCAAGCGGAGACGCGGCGACGCTGTGGCTGTTCAACACTTTTTCGGCGCGGCGCTCTCACGCAAGATGCGCGAGCCATGGCGCAAAACGCAAGGCTGTGCGAGAAAAGCTGTCTCTGACCGGGGGGCTCGCTGTTCTGGGCAGTTCCCGCGCCGGAAGCCGGTTTTCGGGCAGCCTTGGCTGCGTTTCGATGCGATTCCAGGATTCGCCGCTGCGCCGACGGCGGTCCGCCGTCCATGAGAGGGACCGCTTTGTCCTCCGCAAACGCCATGCAAGCTGTAGACTATATCACGATCAGCCTCTCGTCGAAGGGGGAGATCGCGAGCTGGGACGCGGCTGCGGAAGCTTTGACAGGGTTCCGGGCGCAGGACGTCATGGGCGGCGACATCGAGCATCTCGTCGCGGTCCCGACGCCTCAGTCGCACCGCGCGCTCGCCGCCCTTCGCGCCGGGTTCGCAGCGAAATTCGGCGCCCTCATTCGCTGCAAGGATGGCGGCCTCGTCGCCGTCGAGATCGAGGCAAAAGCCCGGGGCGACGCGCCGGGCGCGATTTCGCTCCGCGATCTGACCGCCGAACGGCTCGCCAGCGGCGCCTCCCGCCACGCCGGGGAGCGGCTGAAGCTCGCCCTCGGCGCCGCCGCGATCGGCGCCTATGAGATCGACCTTTTGACGCAGCGCTATCAGCTAGATGGGCGGGCCTCGGCGATCTGGGGCCGCGATCCAACGGATTCCATTTGCTTCTCGATGCTTGCCGATCAGGTGCTGGATGAGGATCGGCCTGCCGCCGAAGGGGCGCTCGCCGCCGCCAGCGATCCCGCCGGCGACGGCTCCTATGCGACCGAATTCCGTATCCGTCGGCACGGCGACGGCGTCTTGCGCTGGCTGTCGTTGCGCGGACGCACTTTTTTCGAAAATGGGCAGCCGGTCAGCCGCATCGGCGTAATGCTCGACGTCACGCAGAACAGACGCCTTGAAGAAGACAACGCCCATCTCGCCGCCATCGTCGGAACGACCGGCGACGCGATCTACAGCCTGACGCTTGACGGCGCGGTGAGGAGCTGGAATCCCGCCGCCGAGCGCATGTTCGGCGTTTCGTCGCGAGAAATGATCGGCAAAGCCGAGACAGCGCTGATCCCGCCCGAGCTGCAAAGCGAAGCCGAGGCCCTGTTCGAGGCGGCGAAGGCGGGCGACATCGTCCGGCGCGAGACAAAGCGCCTGCGCCGAGACGGATCGTCCTTTGATGTCCTTTTGAGCATTGCGCCGATGCGCGGCCGCAACGGCGACGCCGCCGCCATTTCCGTGCTGGCGCGGGACATCTCGGACGAAAAGCGCGTGCTGGCCCAGCTCGAACAGGCAAATGCGCGGATGGCGCAGCAGACAGCCGAGCTCGATGCGGTGTTCGAGGCGTTGAATGTGCCGGTGACCGTGTTTAACCGCGATGGCGCAATCGCGCGCACCAACGCCGCTGCGCGCGCCGTCTGGGGCGTCACTCCAGATATGCCGCAGCCGCTCCCGTTCGGGGACGTCGCCGCCCAGCTCAGCGTGCGCAATTCCGCAGGCGAGACGATCGACCCTGCCGCCCTGGCGGCGCGCCGCGCGCTCGCCGGCGAAAGCGTTGGGCCGCAGCATTATCAGATCACCTCGCCCAGTGGGCTGAAACATGATTTCGAAACGGCGGAACTGCCGCTCATCGTGGACGGCGCGATCACCGGGGCCGTCGCGGTCTGGCACGATGTCACGGAGGCGCGGCGGCGCGACGACCAGGCCTCGATCCTGCTGCGCGAACTCTCGCACAGATCGAAGAACCTTCTCTCCGTCATCGAATCGATCCTGCGCCAATCGGCCAAGGGCAGCGTGTCGAAAGATGATTTCGTCGCCCGCTTCAGCGACCGTCTGCGCGCCCTCGCTCATTCGCATGATCTGCTCGCGAAGACCAATTCGCTGAGCGTGTCGATGACCGATCTCATCTTTTCGCAGGTCGGTCATCATTGGGAGCCGGGCCAGCGCCGCATCATGCTGAGCGGCCTCGGCGTCCGGCTGAAGCCGGACGCGGCGCAGATGATTGGCATGGCCTTGCACGAGCTCTCGACCAACGCCGCCAAATATGGCGCGCTGTCGAATGCGATCGGCCGCGTTTCGATCGGATGGCGGGTCGATCACGAGGCGGAGGCCGAGCCGATGTTCGTTCTGAATTGGGTCGAGCGCGGTGGGCCGCCCGTGCAGGCGCCCGAACGCGCGGGGTTCGGGACGACCGTCATCCAGCGGGTGGCGGGACAGTCGCTGCGCGGGACCGCCAGCCTGATCTATCCGGAGGAAGGCGTTTCATGGACGCTCCGCGCGCCGCGCTCCTCGGTGATCGACACGGCGCAGCAGGACGCTCCGCGCGCAGAACGCATCCGGTCGCCTGCGCTCGAAAAATTGCAGACCCTGTGGACCAATCTTTACCGCGACGGCAAGCTGCCCCGTCTCGATGAGCTGTCGCTCGACGACATCGAGCCGCAAGACCATGTCATCGTCGCCGACGTCGACAATGCGATCAATCCGCCCGCCGTGCGTTTCGTGTCGGTCGGCAAGGCCCTGGTCGACCGCATGGGTCTGCGGCGGGAATGCCAGGATATTGAAGTATCCGAAACCGAAATTCTCGGGGCCGAGGACGGCGCCTACCGCCGCTGCATCCGTTCCGGGCGGCCCGCTTATGAATATGCCTATTTCAACCTCACGCAGGGCCGATCCTTCTTTTTCGAGCGGCTGCTGCTGCCGCTCTCCGACGATGGCCAAAGGGTCTCCCGTATTATCGGAATGGCGAGCTTCGACGACGGCGTTTCCGCCGGAGCGAACTAAAGTCGCGGCGGATTTCGCAAAGGCGGGCGTGAACCCCTGGGCTATGGCGGCGTTCAGCTTGGCGAAAGAGAGGTCGAAATGTCTTCCGTCAAATCAATCCATATCCTGAGAAATGCGGCTTTGGCCGGAGCGCTTGCCGTTGGCGTTGCGGGCGCCCTCGCGGCGGGACCGGCGCAAGCAAGACCCGGCTGTCTCAAGGGCGCGCTCGTCGGCGGCGTCGCCGGGCACCTCGTTGGCCATGGCGTTCTCGGCGCGGCTGCCGGCTGCGCCTATGGCTCGCATGAGCGGAATAAATACGATCGCCGAGATAACGACGAAGGGCGCTCTTCCTATGCGCCGCGGCAATACAATCAATATTGAGATTACGAGAAGGCGGGGCGGGCCTTCGCCGTGACGTCACACGTCGAATGGCCGGCCTGCTAAAACTTAGGCAAATTGCCGCAGCGTGCGGCGCGGAACGCGAAACGCGCCCTCCTGAGGCGCAATCTTGTCCGCCGATAGAGCCATGAAGGCCGGCAAGGTTCGGCTTTGTCGCCTATCGCCCTTGGTCTAGCATGACGCTCCAACCGGAACCTCGCCAAAGCGGCCCGCATGGCCCGCGCTTTGCTCCGCATCAGGTCCGCAGCGCTTAACGACCTGCGCAGGAAAGGGAGCGCCGCTCAGATGGATGTTCAAGCCGATGCCCCGCTCGTGGCGGATGCGGCCGCG
Organism: Methylocella silvestris BL2; assembly: GCF_000021745.1. Classification (NCBI taxonomy): domain Bacteria; kingdom Pseudomonadati; phylum Pseudomonadota; class Alphaproteobacteria; order Hyphomicrobiales; family Beijerinckiaceae; genus Methylocella; species Methylocella silvestris. The sequence goes on along the minus strand of NC_011666.1, from coordinate 241,228 downwards.
CCGGCCGCAACGGGCCAAGTTCCGGCCGCGGCGGAAGTCGCCGAAATCCGCGATCGTATCCTTGAGAAGCTCAAACATTCGGTCAGCAAGAGCGTCGGCTCGGCGACCCCGCATGACTGGTTTATCGCGACGGCCCTCAGCGTGCGCGACAAGATCGTCGAAAGCTGGCTTACCTCGATCGACACCGCCAAGAAGACCGGCCGCAAGCGGGTCTATTATCTCAGCCTTGAATTCCTTATCGGCCGGCTGCTGATCGACGCCCTCACCAATATGGAGCTGATCGACCAGACCCGCGCCGCGCTCGCCGAGCTCGGAGTCGATCTTGAGGCGCTGCGCGAGGTCGAGCCGGACGCGGCGCTCGGCAATGGCGGCCTTGGGCGTCTCGCCGCCTGTTTTATGGAAAGCATGGCGACGCTCTCCATCGCCGCCTATGGCTATGGCATCCGCTACGATCATGGCTTGTTCCGCCAGCGCATCAAGGACGGCCGTCAGCTCGAATATCCGGAAGATTGGCTCTCCTATGGCAATCCGTGGGAGTTCCAGCGGCCCGAACTCGTCTATGGCGTCGGCTTCAGCGGCCATATCGAGACGCAGACGCTGCCGGACGGCGAATTGAAGCAGGTGTGGATGCCGGGCGAGACGGTTCAGGCCCTCGCCTATGACACGCCCATCGCCGGCTGGCGCGGCGCGCATATCAACACGCTGCGGCTGTGGGCCGCGCGCGCGGCCGATCCGCTGCGGCTCGACAAATTCAACAGCGGCGACCATGTCGGCGCGCTGATGGATCAGGTCCGCGCCGAATCGATCTCCAAAGTGCTCTATCCGGGCGACACCAGCCCGGCCGGGCAGGAGCTGCGCCTGCGGCAGGAATATTTCTTCGCCTCGGCGTCGCTGCAAGATCTCGTGCGGCGGCACATGTCGTTGTTCGGAGACATAAAGACTCTGGCCGACAAGGCCGCCATTCAGCTCAACGACACCCATCCGGCAATCGCCGTCGCCGAATTGATGCATATTCTGGTCGATCGCTACGACATCCCCTGGAACAAGTCCTGGGCGATCACCAAAGCGACATTCAGCTACACCAACCACACCCTGCTTCCCGAAGCGCTCGAAACCTGGCCGGTGCCGCTGATGGAGCGGCTGCTGCCGCGCCATATGCAGATCATTTATCTGATCAATGCGCTCCATCTCGAAAAGGTCGGCAAGGGACCGGACGCGAGCGGCGCGCGACTCGCAGCGCTTTCGCTGATTGACGAATCTCATGGGCGGCGCGTGCGGATGGGGCATCTCGCCTTTCTCGGCTCGCATAAGGTCAACGGCGTGTCGGCGCTTCATTCCGATCTGATGAAGACGACCGTTTTCCGCGATCTTGAATCCGTCGAGCCGGGCAAGATCACCAACAAGACCAATGGAATCACCTTCCGCCGCTGGCTCAAGGAAGCCAATCCGTCGCTGACCTCGCTGCTGACCGAGGTGGTCGGCGACACGCTTCTCGACGACGCGACGATCCTCGAGAAAGTCGCCCCCTACGCCGATGATTCCGCCTTCACGGAGCGCTATGCGGCGATCCGGCGCGCCAACAAAGTCGCGCTGAGCGCCCTCGTTCGCGACCGGATTGGCGTAAAACTCGATCCGGATGCGCTGTTCGACGTGCATATCAAGCGCATTCACGAATATAAAAGGCAGATCCTCAATATTCTCGAGACAGTGGCGATCTTCGAGGAAATCCGCGCCCAGTCGTTCCGCGAGTGGATTCCGCGCGTGAAAATTTTCGCCGGCAAGGCGGCGGCGAGCTATACGACGGCCAAGCTGATCATCCAGCTCGCCAATGACGTCGGCAAGGTGGTCAATTCCGACCCGACGGTTCGCGGCCTCCTCAAGGTCGTGTTTTTACCGAACTATAATGTCAGCCTCGCCGAACGCATCATTCCCGCCGCCGATCTCTCCGAGCAGATCTCGACCGCGGGCATGGAAGCCTCGGGAACCGGCAATATGAAGTTCGCGTTGAATGGAGCGTTGACGATTGGAACGCTCGACGGCGCCAATGTCGAAATCCTCGAAAAAGTCGGCGCGCCGAATATTTTCATCTTCGGGCTGACGGCGGATCAAGTCGAAGCCAAACGGACGCAGGGCATTAGCGGCCAGGAGGCTATCGCGCGGTCGCAACGCTTGTCCGAGGCGCTGGAATCGATCGCCTCGGGCGTCTTCTCGCCGGAGCAGCCGGACCGCTACCGCCCGCTGGTCGATGCGCTCACCTACAATGACTTCTTCCTGGTGACCGCCGACTTCGACAGCTACTACAATACGCAGCGCGACGTGTTCAAGCGTTGGCGCGATAAAAAGAGCTGGTGGCGCTCCGCCGTCATCAACACGTCAAACATGGGGTGGTTCTCTTCCGACAGGACCATCACGGAATATGCGCAGGAGATATGGAACGTACCAACGACGCCGCCCGGACGAAACTGACAATGGGACAAAACGCAGGCGCCCCGGAGCGGGACGCCGGCGACTGGCGGCTTGGCGAGGATGACATCGCCGCCATTGGCGAAGCCCGGCATGGCGACCCCTTCGCCGTTCTCGGACCGCATGAGACGAGTGACGGCCTGGTGATCCGGGCCTTTTCGCCCGACGCCGACACGCTTGCCGCGGCGACCGCCGACGACGGCTATTTCAAACTGGAGAGCCGCGGCGGCGGCGTGTTCGAGGGACTGGCTCCCGGCGCCTCCCGACCGTTGCGCTATGAGCTCGAGGCCGCCAACGCCGGCGGGTCGTGGCGCTTCGTCGACCCCTATTCCATCGGGCCCGTGCTCGGGCAGATGGATGATTATCTTCTCGTCGAAGGCACGCATCGCGCGCTTTACGAAAAGCTCGGCGCCCATCTCATGGAGGTCGAGGGCGTCGCGGGCGTTCATTTCGCCGTCTGGGCGCCGAACGCCGTGCGCGTCTCGGTCGTCGGCGATTTCAATCGCTGGGACGGGCGGCTGCATCAGATGCGCAAGCGCATCGATTCGGGCCTTTGGGAGATTTTCGCGCCGCATGTCGGGGCGGGAACCGCCTATAAATATGAAATCATCGCCCACGACGGCCGGCTGTTGCCGCTCAAGGCCGATCCTGTCGGGTTTGCTGGGGAAATGCGCCCTTCGACCGCCTCCATCGTCGCGCGCATTGATGATTTCAAATGGACGGACGAGGCTTTTCTGGAGCGCCGCCGGACGCGCCAGGCGTGGCGCGAACCGATGACGACCCTCGAGGTTCACCTCGGCTCGTGGCGGCGCGGCGAAGGCGGCCGCTTTCTCACCTATGACGAATTCGCCGATCAGCTGATTCCCTACGCCCTCGATCTCGGCTTTACCCATCTTGAACTAATGCCCGTCTCGGAGCATCCGCTCGACGCCTCCTGGGGCTATCAGCCGATCGGACTGTTCGCGCCGACGCGGCGGTTCGGCGACCCGGCCGCTTTCGCCCGTTTCGTCGATCGGGCGCATGCCGCCGGCCTCTCTATAATCCTTGATTGGGTGCCGGCGCATTTTCCAACCGACATGCATGGGCTCGCAGAGTTCGACGGCGCCCCGCTCTATGAGCACGCCGACCCGCGTCGCGGATTTCACCCCGATTGGAACACGGCAATCTATGATTTCGGCCGGCGCGAAGTCTCCGCTTTCCTCATCGCCAATGCTTTGTTCTGGCTCGACCGCTATCATATCGACGGATTGCGCGTCGACGCGGTCGCCTCCATGCTCTACCTCGATTATTCGCGCAATCCCGGCGAATGGCTGCCCAATGAGGACGGCGGCAACGACAACCGCGACGCGGTCGCTTTTTTGAAGCGGTTCAACGAGCTGGTCTATGAGGCCCACCCCGGCGTCGTCACATTGGCCGAGGAATCGACCTCCTGGCCGGGCGTCTCGGCGCCGACGGCGTCGGGCGGGTTAGGCTTCGGCTTCAAGTGGAATATGGGCTTCATGCATGACACGCTGGAATATATGGAGATCGACCCGATCTACCGGCGCTGGTCGCATGACAAGCTGACCTTCGGCCTCGTCTACGCTTTTTCCGAAAATTTCGTGTTGCCGCTGAGCCATGACGAAGTCACCCATGGCAAAGGCTCGCTGCTCGAGAAAATGTCCGGCGACGACTGGCGCATGTTCGCCACCCTGCGCGCCTATTACGGCTTCATGTGGGGCCATCCTGGCAAGAAGCTGTTGTTCATGGGACAGGAATTCGCCCAGCGCCAGGAATGGCGCGAATTCAGAGAACTCGACTGGCATCTGCTCGATTCGCCCGCCCACAAGGGCGTGCAGAGTTTGATCCGCGACCTCAACAGCCTCGTCAAGGATACGCCCGCGCTCTACCGGCGCGACAAGGATCCGGCTGGATTTTCCTGGGTCATCGGCGATGATTTCGACCATTCCGTGTTCGCCTTCCTGCGCTATGGCGACGACGGCGACCAGCCCGTTGCGATCGTCAGCAACTTTACGCCGGAGCCGCGCTACAACTACACGATCGGTTTGCCGCGCGGCGGGTTGTGGCGCGAGGCGATCAATACGGACAGCTCGGCCTATTGGGGTTCGGGCGTCGGCAATTTCGGCGCGATCCTGGCGCGGGACGAGCCTTCGCATGGGCAACCTGCTTCGGCGCAAATCACCCTTCCCCCTCTCGCAACCCTGTTCTTCATCCCCAACATTTGAGCCGAAGCAACGCCGAGCCGAAATGAGCCGCCCTTGTTGAAAGCGTCCAAAGGAATCGATCGATGAGAACGAGCGCGCCGATCGGCCGCCAAGCCATGGCTTTCGTGCTCGCAGGGGGACGTGGCAGTCGGCTCCTCGAACTGACCGATCGCCGCGCCAAGCCCGCGGTCTATTTCGGCGGCAAGATGCGCATCATCGATTTCGCCCTGTCGAACGCGCTGAACTCGGGCATCCGCCGCGTCGGCGTCGCCACGCAATACAAGGCGCACAGCCTGATCGGCCATCTGACGCGCGGCTGGAATTTCTTCAGAGCCGGCAGCAATGAGACCTTCGACATCATGCCGGCGAGCCAGCGCGTCTCGGAGGATCAATGGTATGCCGGCACCGCCGACGCCGTATTCCAGAACATCGACATCATCCGCGACCGCGCGCCAAAATATATGGTGATCCTCGCCGGAGACCACATCTACAAGATGGACTATGAGATCATGCTGCAACAGCATGCCGACTCCGGCTCCGACGTCACGGTCGGCTGCCTTGAAGTGGCGCGCGAGGAGGCATCCGCTTTCGGCGTCATGCACGTCGACGCAAACGACCGCATCATCGACTTTGTCGAAAAACCCGCCGATCCGCCGGCGATGCCGGGCAAGCCGGATAAGGCGCTGGCCTCGATGGGCATCTATGTGTTCGAGATGAACTTTCTGTTCGAACAGCTCGAGCGCGACGCCGCCGACCCACATTCGAGCCGCGATTTCGGCAAGGACATCATCCCCTATCTCGTCAAGCATGGCAAAGCGATCGCCCATCACTTTTCCGATTCCTGCGTGCAAGCCGGCGACGCCGACGCCGCCTATTGGCGCGACGTCGGCACGGTCGACGCCTATTGGGAAGCCAACATCGACCTGACCGACATCGTCCCGGACCTTGATCTGTTCGACAAGGAATGGCCGATCTGGACCGACGGCGCCGTCACGCCGCCCGCCAAATTCGTCCACGACGAAGATCTGCGGCGCGGCATGGCCGTCTCCTCCGTGGTCTCCGGCGGCTGTATCATCTCGGGCGCCTATGTGAAGCGCTCGATGCTGTCCACCGGCGTTCGCATCAACTCCTATTGCGACGTCGAGAACGCCGTCATCCTTCCTTACGTCGAAATCGGCCGCTCGACGCGGCTGCGCAATGTCGTGATCGACCGCGGCGTCAAGATCCCCGGCGGCCTGATCGTCGGCGAGGACGCCACGCTCGACGCCGGGCGCTTCCGCCGCACCGAGAAAGGCGTCTGCCTCATCACGCAAACGATGATCGACAAACTCAAATGAGCGAGATCAGCGTTCTCGCCATCGTTTCGGAAATTTTCCCGCTGATCAAGACCGGCGGACTCGCCGATGTCGCGGGCGCCCTGCCCGCGGCCCTCGCCGGCGAAGGAATCGAAGTCGCAACGCTTGTGCCGGGCTATCCGGCGGTGATGGCGCAAATCGAATATGCTGAGACCGTGATCGACGCCAGGCCGCTTTATGGCGCGCCGGCGCGCGTGTTGCGCGGGTCCGCGGCCGGCCTCGATCTCTTCGTGCTCGACGCGCCGCATCTCTACGATCGTCCGGGCAACCCCTATCTGCTGCCGGACGGCCGCGACTTTCCAGATAATCCATTCCGTTTCGCAGCGCTATGCCAGACGGGGTCCGCGCTCGGCTTTGGCGCGGCGCCCGGATTTTTACCCGATATCGTCCACGCCCATGACTGGCAGGCGGGATTAGCCGCCGCCTATCTTCACTACGATGGGCGCGAGCGTCCGGGGACCGTCGCGACCATCCACAACCTCGCCTTCCAGGGCAAATATCCGGCCGAGCTGCTTGGCGCGCTCGGCCTGCCGCCGCAGGCTTTCTCGCTTGAGGGCGTCGAATATTACGGGACGATCGGCTTCCTCAAGGCCGCGCTCGCGCTGTCCGACCGCATCACCACGGTCTCGCCGACCTACGCCGCCGAGATCCGCACGCCCGAACATGGCATGGGGCTCGACGGATTGTTGCGCACGCGGGCCGAACGCCTCATCGGCATTTTGAACGGCATTGACGACGAGGTTTGGGACCCATCGAGCGATCCACTGATTACCGAGCCCTTTGACGTCGAAACGCTGGCGCGGCGGCCGGCCAACAAGGCCGCGCTACAAGACAAGTTCGGCCTTGATCCCGATCCCGGCGCGCTTCTTCTTGGCGTCGTCAGCCGGCTTTCCTGGCAGAAAGGCCTCGATCTTCTCCTCGCCAATCTCGATCTGCTGGAGCGCCTTGGCGTCCAGCTCGCGGTTCTCGGCTCCGGCGAACCCGAACTGGTGCGCCAGCTCCTCGAGGCCGCGGAGGCCCGGCCCGGCCGGGTCGGCGCGGTGATCGGCTATGACGAGGCCATCGCCCACCGCATTCAGGCCGGCGCCGACGCGATCGTGATCCCCTCGCGTTTCGAACCCTGCGGCCTCACCCAGCTCTGCGCGCTGCGCTACGGCGCCTTGCCGATCGTCGCGCGCGTTGGCGGCCTCGCCGACACCATCATCGACGCCAATGAAATGGCCCTCGCCTCGGGCATCGGCACCGGCCTGCAATTCTCGCCGCCGACAGCGGACATGCTGGGAGCGACGCTTGAGCGCGCCGCGCGGCTTTGGGCCGAGCCGGAAATCTGGGACGAACTCATCGAAAATGGCATGTTGACCGACGTCTCCTGGAGACGCCCGGCGGCGCTTTACGCCAAGCTTTTCCGCGACCTCGTCCGCGAACGCTAAAACCCCTGACGCATCTCACCCCTGATCCGGACGCAACATGATCGAGACTATCGCCACGACGCCCTTCGAAGGACAACGGCCCGGCACCTCGGGGCTGCGCAAGAAGACGCTCCTTTTTCAGCAGAAGAATTATGTCGAGAATTTCGTGCAGTCGATTTTCGACTGTCTCGAAGGGTTCGAAGGCTCGACCCTCGTTGTTGGCGGCGACGGTCGCTTCTTCAATCGCGAGGCGATCCAGATCGTCATCAAAATCGCGCTCGCCAATGGGTTCGGCCGCATTCTCGTCGGGCAAGGCGGGCTGCTGTCGACGCCAGCCGCCTCCAATGTCATCCGCCAATACGGCGCCTTTGGCGGCATCGTCTTGAGCGCGAGCCACAATCCGGGCGGCCCGCATGGCGACGTCGGGATCAAATATAATGTCGCCAACGGCGGCCCGGCGCCGGAAAAAGTCACCGAAGCGGTGTTCGCCCGCACCAAGGAAATCAAACAATACCGCATTCTCAACGCGCCCGATCTCGATCTCGACCGGCTGCAAACGCTGCGCTTCGGCGCAGCGACGGTCGAGATCATCGACCCGGTGTCGGACTATGCCGCGTTGATGCAGAAGCTCTTCGATTTCGACCGCATCGCGGCCCTGTTCAAATCCGGCTTTCGCCTGCAATTCGACGCCATGTCGGCGGTGACCGGCCCCTATGCCGCGCGCATTTTCGAGGAGTTTTTGGGAGCGGCGCCCGGCTCCGTCCTGAACGCGACGCCGCTGCCCGATTTCGGCGGCCATCACCCCGACCCAAACCTTGTCCACGCTAAGCATCTTTACGATCTCGCGATGACGTCGGATGGTCCGGATCTCTGCGCCGCCTCCGACGGAGATGGCGATCGTAATCTGATCATCGGGCGCGGCCGTTTCGTGACGCCGTCCGACAGCCTCGCGCTGATCGCCGCCAACGCGCATCTGGCGCCGGGCTATGCCGGCGGGATCAAGGGCGTCGCGCGCTCGATGCCCACCAGCCGGGCGGCCGATAAGGTCGCGGAAAAACTCAAGATCCCGCTGTTCGAGACGCCGACGGGCTGGAAATTCTTCGGCAATCTGCTCGACGCCGGAATGGCGACGATCTGCGGCGAGGAGAGCGCCGGCACCGGCTCCGATCATGTGCGCGAAAAGGACGGGCTCTGGGCCGTGCTGATGTGGCTCAACATTCTCGCCGCGCGCGGCGAAAGCGTCGACGCCATCGTCACAAAGCACTGGGCCGAGTATGGCCGCAATTATTATGCGCGTCATGATTACGAGGAAGTCGAGTCGGACGGCGCCAATGCGCTGATCGATGCTTTGCGCGCCGCCCTGCCAAGCCTCAAGGGCAAGCAATACGGCGACCTTCGAATCGCCGGCGCCGATGATTTTTCCTATCACGATCCGGTCGATGGATCGGATAGCGCGCATCAGGGGCTTCGCATCCATTTCGAGGACGGCGGGCGCATCGTCTATCGGCTTTCCGGCACCGGCACGGCGGGCGCGACCCTTCGCGTCTACATCGAGCGGTTCGAGCCCGATCCCACGCGCCAGCAGATCGAGACCGCAACGGCGCTGGCCGATCTCATCACTTTGTCGAATGAGATCGCGGGCATCGCCAAATTCACCGGCCGCGCCGCGCCCTCCGTCATAACCTGAGGCGCATCATTTGAAGCCTTATTCTGTTTCTCCGGGATCGCCGGAGCCGCTCGGCGCGTCGCTTCAAGTGGACGGGGTCAATGTCGCCGTCATCTCAAGCGCCGCCGATGCGATTTTTTTCTGCCTGTTCGACGACGATGGCCGCGAGATCCAGCGCATCAAACTGATCGGCCGCACCGGGGATGTCTTCCACGCCCATGTTGGCGGCGTCGGCGCCGGGGCGCGCTACGGCCTGCGGGCGGAGGGGCCGTTCGATCTCTCAAAGGGCCTTCGCTTCAATCCGGCAAAACTGCTCGTCGATCCTTACGCGATCGAACTCGACCGTCCATTCAAATTGCATCCGTCCCTGTTCGACGCCCGCATACATGGCGCGCCGGAGGATTTGACGGACAGCGCCGCTTTTGTCCCTAAAGCGATCGTCACGCCGGCGCCAGCGCTGGCGGCGCCGCGTCGGCCGTCGACGCCCTGGCGCGACCTCATCATCTATGAAATGCATGTGCGCGGCTTTACGCGGAACCATCCGGGCATTCCGCAAGAGATTCGCGGCACCTTCGCCGGCCTCGCCCATCCGGCGGCAATCGCACATCTGACGCGACTCGGCGTCACCGCCGTAGAGCTGCTGCCGATCCAAGGCTGGCTCGACGAACGCCATCTGCCGGCGCTCGGCCTCGCCAATTACTGGGGCTATAATCCGGTCGCCTTCAACGCGCCGGACCCACGCCTTGCGCCGGGTGGCTGGCCAGAGGTCCGCGCGGCCGTGGAGGCGCTGCAGGCTGACGGGATCAGCGTCATCCTCGACGTGGTGCTGAACCACTCCGGCGAAAGCGATCATCTCGGTCCAACCGTATCGCTGCGCGGGCTCGACAACGGGCTCTACTACCGGCTCGATCCGCAGAATGCGACGCTCTACGAAAATCAGGCGGGTTGCGGCAATGTGCTGGCGCTGGAGCGCCCGCACGCGTTGCGCCTTGCGCTCGACGCGCTGCGCACCGCCGCGATCCGCGCCGGCGTCGACGGCTTCCGCTACGATCTCGCCCCCGTTCTGGCCCGCGGGCCGCAGGGCTTCGATCCGTCGCATCCCTTCCTCGCCGCGGTTGCGCAAGATCCGACCTTGCGCGAGCTGATCCATATCGCCGAGCCCTGGGATCTCGGCCTTGGCGGCTATCAGCTCGGCGCCTTTCCGGCCTCATGGGGCGAGTGGAACGATAAATCGCGCGATGCGATGCGCCGCTTCTGGCGCGGCGATCATGGTCAGCTCGGCGCGATGGCGACCCGCTTTGCGGGCTCGGCCGATATTTTTGCAGGCCGGCGCCGCGCTTTGTCGCGCTCGATCAATTTCATCACCGCCCATGACGGCTTCACCCTCGCCGATCTCGTCGCCTTTTCGCAAAAGCACAATGAGGCGAATGGCGAGAACAATCGCGACGGAACCGACGACAATCTGTCATGGAACTGCGGCGCCGAGGGAGAAACGTCTGACCCCGCCATGATCCAGCGGCGCAGGGGCGATGTGCGGGCGTTGCTAGCGACGCTGATCGCGTCCCGCGGCTCGCCCATGCTGACCATGGGCGACGAACTCGGCCGCACGCAGAAGGGCAACAACAACGCCTATGCGCAGGACAATGAGCTCGCCTATGTCGATTGGGCGAACGCCGACGAGGAGCTCATCGATTTTTGCGCGCGGCTGATAAAACTTCGCCGCGAGACTGGCGCGCTCAGCGGCGAGACGCCTTTGACCGGCGCGCCGCCCGACGCCTCCGGCGCGCCCGACGTCGAATGGCTCGGCCTGTCCGGCGAACCGCTGACGCCGCAGCAATGGGAGGAGGCTTCCGCCGACGCGCTTGTCGCGGTCTTCTACGATCCGGGCGACGCCAGGCTGGCGCCAAGCCGCGCCGCCGTCCTCATCAACCGGGGTTACGCCCTGCTGCACGCCCGCCTGCCCGGCGCGCGCGAAAGCCATATCTGGACACAGAAGATCAATTCGGCCGAGCCGCGCGCGACCGGGGCTGAGGCGCCGGACGGAGCGGTCAGCCTGCCGCCGCGCTCCGTCGTCATTTTGACCGAGACCGCCGCCGCCTCCGCGCGCCCCCGCGCGGGCGTCGACGAGCGCGTGCTCGACGCTCTGGCCGCCGCCGCCGGCATCGCGCCCTATTGGCACGATATCGAAGGGCGCCGGACGGATGTAAGCGTTGAGACGAAGCTCGCTCTGTTGCGCAGCCTCGAACTCGCCGCCGCCAATACGGGCGAGGCGCGGGCCCGCCTTGCCGAACTCTCGGAGGAACGCGCCTTCCGGCCGCTGCCTGTCGCAACCAGTCTCGTGCAGCATGGCGAACGGACGATCCGGCTCGGCGGCGCGCTCGCCGAGCGGCAGCTTCCCTTCGCCCTGACCATCGCCTGCGACGACGGGTCGACCCACATCGTCGAGATTAGCCCGGAGATCGGCCGGCGCGGCGAAATCCTCGCGCCGGACGGGCGCCGCGCCTTGACGCGCGAAATTCCCCTGCCGGATTTGCCGCTCGGCCGTCACGAAGTGATGAGCGAGGCCGCCCCCGATTGCCACGGCCATCTTGCGATCGTTCCCTTCGCCGCCTTCCTACCGCAAGCGCTGCGCGAGGGCCGCGTGTTCGGCGTCGCCGCGCAGGCGTACGGGCTGCGGCGCCAATCAGGCGGCGGCGATCAGGGCATCGGCGATTTCACCTGCCTGCGCATCCTCGCCGAAGAGGCCGCACGCGCCGGCGCGGCCTGCGTCGGCGTCAATCCGCTGCATGCGCTCTATCCGCACGATCCCGAGCGGGCGAGCCCCTACCATCCCTCGGATCGGCGCTTTCTCGACCCGCTGGCGATCGACGTCTTCGATCTGCCGTCCGAACTGATGAGCGAGGCCGTCATGGCCGCGTTGTCGCGCGCGGCGCCAGAAGCCGCCGCGCTCTCGGCGGCGGGCTTCGTCGATTATCGCGCGGTCTTCGCCCTGAAAGATCGGCTGTTCGACGTCATTCACGCCGCCTTCCGGGCGCGCCGGCTCGCCGCGCCCGACGATGCGCTGGTGATGGAGTTTGAACGCTTTCTGGTCCTTGGCGGCGAGAGTTTGCGCCGCTTCGCCATTTTCACGGCGATCGAGCGCGCGCTCGGCGCAACGCTCGGCCAGTTCGGACCCGAACTGAACGCTCCGCACGCGCCGGGGATCGAGGCTTTTGCCGCTCAACATGACGATGAGGTGAAGCGCGCAAAATTCCTGCAATTTTTGGCGGACAGGCAATTTGCCGCGGCGGCGCAAGCGGCCAAGACGGCGGGATTATCGCTCGGCTTCTATCGCGATCTCGCAGTCGGCTGCGCGCCGGACGGCGCCGAAGCCTTTTCCGACATGAGCCGGTTGATGCAGGGCGTCTCGATCGGCGCGCCGCCCGACCCGCTGGGGCCGAAGGGTCAGGTCTGGGGTCTGCCGCCGCCCGATCCACGCGCCCTTGCACGGGACGGCTATAAAGGCTTCGGACGGCTGATCGCCGCCAACATGGCCTATGCCGGCATTTTACGCATTGACCATGTGCTGGGCTTGAAGCGCCTGTTCCTCGTGCCGGAAGGCGCCGAGGGCAAGGACGGCGCCTATCTCGCCTGCCCGTTCGAAGCGCTGATCGGACAGGTCGCGCTTGAAAGCCAGCGGGCGCAGACGGCCGTCGTCGGCGAAGACCTCGGCACGGCGCCCTCGGGCCTGCGCGACGAACTGGCGCGCGCCAATATTCTCTCCTACCGCGTCATGCGGTTCGAGCGCGAGGGCCGCGAATTTCTGCCGCCTGAATCTTACCCGGCGCTGGCCGCGGCCTGCGTCGCGACGCATGATCTGCCGCCGCTCGCCGGCTGGTGGAGCGGCGCCGATCTTGGCGAGGCGGCAGCGCTCGGCCATATCGCGGACGAGCAAGCGGCGGCGCGCGACCGGGCCGAAGAAAAAGCCGAGCTTCTCGCCGCCGTCGCCTGCACAGATTTTTCGGGCGACGGCGTCGACTATAACGCGCCATTGACCGAGGCGGCGGCGGCGGCGATCCATGGTTTTGTCGCGCGAAGCGGCGCCGCCCTCGTGCTGATTCAAGCCGACGATCTCGCTATGGAGGTCGTGCCGACCAATCTGCCCGGCACCGATCGCGAACGGCCGAACTGGCGGCGCAAGATTTCAGAGCCGGTCGAGCGGCTTTTCGCACTTCACTCGGCGCAGACGATTCTGGAAACGGTCAGGCGCTGGCGGGGGAGTTAGGGCGGAGGCGCGCGCCAATCTCTCATGGCGAGGAGGCCGCACGCCGTCTCGAACAGGACGGCGCAGGCGTCTGTAGGCGCCCTCACCCCATCCTTCGAGACGCGCCTTTCAGGCGCTCCTCAGGATGAGGAGGCCGATCGGATCAATCGGTCCGATCGGCATAGTTCATACGCCGCGCGGGCGGCGCAGATCCAGCGTCAGCGGGAAATCGGCCGTGCGCTCCTCCGGCGGAACCTTGATCGCTCCCGGCGTATGGCCGAACGCCTCGAAGCGCGCGAGGCGGCGCGCTTCGGCCTCGTAGGAATTGACCGGAAAGGTCTCGTAGTTGCGCCCGCCCGGATGGGCCACGTGATAGACGCAGCCGCCGATCGACCGGCCGGACCAGGCGTCGATGATGTCAAAGGTCAGCGGCGCATGGACCGGCACGGTCGGGTGCAGCCCGACGGCGGCCTGCCACGCCTTGAAGCGCACGCCGGCGACAGCCTCGCCCGAAACGTCGGTCGTCGTCATGGGCATGCGCCTGCCGTTACAGGCGATGATGTGACGCCCTTCGACAAACCCCTCGCATTTGATCTGCAGCCGCTCGATCGAGGAATCGACGAAGCGCACCGTGCCGCCGATCGCGCCTGTCTCGCCCATGACGTTCCACGGCTCAAGCGCCTGACGCAGCTCCAGCTTGAGGCCGCCATGCTCGATCGCGCCGTAGAAGGGAAAGCGGAACTCCCATTGCGCCTGGAACCAGGCCGGATCGAACGCATAGCCGGCGCGGCCGAGATCGGCCAAGACGCCGAGAAAATCCTCCCAGACAAAATGCGGCAGCATGAAGCGGTCGTGCAGCGTCGTTCCCCAACGCACCAGACCGCCCTGCTGCGGCTCGCGCCAGAACCAGGCGATCAGGGCGCGCAGCAGCAATTGCTGCGCAAGACTCATGCGCGCATCCGGCGGCATCTCGAAGGCGCGGAATTCGACGAGGCCGAGCCGCCCCGTTGGACCGTCGGGCGAATAGAGCTTGTCGATGCAGATCTCGGCGCGATGGGTGTTGCCGGTCACGTCGATCAAGAGATTGCGGTAGAGCCGGTCGACCAGCCAGAGCGGGATCGATCCGTCCGGCCCCGGCGTGTTGGCGAGCGCGGTCTCGAGCTCATAGAGCCCGTCATGGCGTCCCTCGTCGACGCGCGGCGCCTGGCTCGTCGGGCCGATAAACAGGCCCGAAAAGAGATAGGAGAGGCACGGATGACGCTGCCAATAGATGATGAGGCTTTTCAGGAGGTCCGGGCGACGCAGGAACGGCGAATCCTGCGGGGTCGCGCCGCCGACGACGACGTGATTGCCGCCGCCGGTGCCGGTGTGGCGCCCATCGACCATGAATTTATCAGCGCCGAGCCGCACCTGCCGCGCGTCCTCGTAGAGGCCCTTGGTCGTCTCGACCGCCTCGCGCCAGCTGTGGCAGGGCTGGATGTTGACCTCGATGACGCCGGGATCGGGCGTCACCTTGATGACCTCGATGCGCGGATCATAGGGCGGCGGATAGCCCTCGATATGCACGGGGGTGTTCAGATCCTCGGCCGCGACTTCGACCGCGGTGACAAGTTCGAGATAGTCTTCGAGCCGTTCCGTTGGCGGCATGAAGACGCAGATCACGCCGTCGCGCGGCTCGACGCTGATCGCCGTGCGCACGGCGCCCTCGATTGCCAGTTGCTCGATGACGTCCTGGCGCGTGCTCGACGGTTCGAGCGATTTCTGGAAATGCTCGACGCGTTGCTTAAGCTTTGCGGCGTCGGGCAAGGGGCCGCGATCCTCCAGCGGATCCTGCGGATGGATATAGGGATAGGAGGATGGCGCGATATAGGGCAGCGAGGCGAGCGGCAGCCGGTATCCGACCGGCGAATCGCCCGGCACCAGAAACAGCTTGCCGCGCCGCATGCACCATTTCTCGCTGACCCAGCGCAGGCCGCGCGAGAGCGAGGGCGGCGAATTCCAGCGCTGCACCGGCAGCACGAAGCCGGTCGGCTTGGTCAGGCCCCGCGCAAAAGCGCGGATCATGCGGTTGCGCTCTTCGGGATCCTCGATTTTTGGATCGAGCGGATTGACGTTGTCCGGCAGATTTCCTTCCTTGACGACCCAGACCGCCGGATCCTCATAGGCCGGCATGACGCATTCTTCCGACACCCCGAGGAAATCGGCGACGCCGCGGGTCAGGGCCGCCGCCTTGTTGCGCTGGTCGTCGGTAAACGAAACCTCGGCGGCCCCGGGCGTCTTTTCGGCTTCGGGCGCGAGCGTGCGTCCGACGGAGCCGATCAGTTCGGGATCGCGCCAGATCGGCTGGCCGTCCTTGCGCCAATAGAGCGAAAAGCCCCAGCGCGGCAGCGATTCGCCGGGATACCATTTGCCCTGGCCGTAATGCAGAAGGCCGCCCGGCGCGACGCGGTTGCGAATGCGGCGGATCAGGGCGTCAGCGAAGGAGCGCTTGGTCGCCCCGACCGCCGCGGTGTTCCATTCCGAGGATTCGAAATCGTCGATCGAGACGAAGGTCGGCTCGCCGCCCATCGTCAGGCGGACGTCCTGCCGGATCAGATCCTCGTCGACCTGCTCGCCGAGCGCATCCAACTTTTCCCAGGCCTCATCGGAGAAGGGCATGGTGATGCGCGGCTTCTCATGGACGCGCGTCACCGTCATGTCGAAGTCGAAATCGACCTTTGCACCCGCTTCGACGCCGCCCGAGATCGGCGCGGCAGAGGAATAATGCGGCGTCGCAGCGACCGGGATATGCCCCTCGGCCGTAAACATGCCCGAGGTCGCGTCCATGCCGACCCAGCCCGCGCCCGGCAGATAGACTTCCGCCCAGGCGTGAAGGTCGGTGAAATCGACCTGCGTGCCCTTCGGCCCCTCGATCGGCTCGATGTCGGCGCGCAGCTGGATCAGATAGCCGGACACGAATCGCGCCGCGAGGCCAAGATTGCGCAGGATCTGCACCAGCAGCCAGGCCGAGTCGCGGCAGGAGCCCGTCTTGAGCGTCAGCGTCTCCTCGGGCGTCTGCACGCCCGGCTCCATGCGGATCACATAGCCGACCGCCTTTTGCAGGCTGGCGTTGAGATCGACGAGAAAATTGACGATATGGACCGGTTCTTTCGGCAGCTTCGCCATATAGTCGGCAAGCTCCGGCCCCAATGGCTCGGGCTGCAGATAGGGCGCAAGGTCCGCCTTGAGTTCGGGCTCATAGGCGAAGGGAAATTGCTCCGCATAGGGCTCGATGAAGAAATCGAACGGGTTGACCACCGAGAGATCGACGGTCAGTTCGACCTCGACCTTGAATTCGCTGACCTTCTCCGGGAAGACGAAGCGCGCCTGCCAATTATTATGCGGGTCCTGCTGCCAATTGACGAAATGATCCGGCGGCGAAACCTTGAGACTGTAATTCAGGATTTTGGTGCGCGCATGCGGCGCCGGACGCAGCCGCACGATTTGCGGGCCGAGCGAGACCGGACGATCATAGATGTAATGGGTGAGGTGGTAGATAGCGGCCGATATGGACAATGCTTCTGACCCGCGTTCCGCCGAGCGAGCCGGTCCCGCGCTTCTCGCGCCTGGACCTCAAGCCGCCGACAAAGCCTAATTTTCTATAGCAATCGAGCGTTTGTGGCGAAACAGCGCGCGCCTCCCAAGGCGCCTATGTTTTATTCATTTTCGCGCCAAAGACTCGCCAAAACGCTCGCGCCGCAAGTCACCGCAATTCGCGCGCCAAGGCGAGCGCGCGCGTTGCACCGCGTCCTATTTCTCCGGCAAATTGAGCTTGATCGAGAGCTCGCGCAGTTGCTTCGCCGTCACATTGGAGGGGGCGCCGAGCAACAGATCCTCGCCGCGCTGATTCATCGGGAAAGCCACGATCTCGCGCAGATTTTCCTCGCCCGCGAGCAGCATGACGATGCGATCGACGCCCGGCGCAATGCCGCCATGGGGCGGCGCGCCGTAGTGGAAGGCGCGGTACATGCCGCCGAATTTCTGCTCCAGCACTGTTTCATCATAGCCGGCGAGCGCGAAGGCCTTGCGCATGATGTCGGGACGGTGATTTCGGATCGCGCCGGACGACAGCTCAAAGCCGTTGCAGACAACGTCATATTGAAAAGCGGTTATTTCGAGTATCCGCTTCCGAAGTTCATTGCTCTCATTTAAATCGCGATTGCGCTCCCCTCGGTCAATTCCAACAATTTCTTCACGGACACCGGTCTCTAGAGCGAGAAACTGCTCTAGGTTGCAATTCGGCATCGAGAACGGATTATGCGAGAAATCGATTCGCTTCTCGTCCTCGTTCCATTCATACATCGGGAAATCGACGATCCAGCAAAGTTCGAACACGCCGGTTTTCGACAGTTTAAGCTCCGAGCCGATGCGAAGCCGCGCCGCGCCGGCGAGCTTGGCGGCCCGATCCGGCCGGTCGCAGGCGAAGAACACGGCGTCGCCGGACTTCAGGCCGGCCTTGGCGGCGATCGCCTGCTGCACGTCGGCGGGAAGGAATTTCGCAATCGGACCCTTGCCGACGAGCGCTCCAGCGTCGCCCTCGAAAATCACATAGCCGAGACCGGCCGCGCCCTCGCCCCGCGCCCAATCATTCAGCTTGTCGAAGAAGGAGCGCGGCTGCGCGCCGGCCCCCGGCGCCGGAATGGCGCGCACGACGCCGCCCTGCTTGATGACGTTCTTGAAGGCGTTGAAGCTGACGTCCTCGCGCGAAAACTCCTCCGTCACGTCGACGATGACGAGCGGATTGCGCAGATCCGGCTTGTCCGTGCCATATTTCAGCATCGTCTCGGCGTAAGGGATGCGCGGGAATTCCGGCGTCACCGCAAAACCCTCGCCGAACTCCTCGAAGACGCCGCGCAGCACCGGCTCGACGGTGGCGAAAATATCCTCCTGCGTGACGAAGCTCATCTCGATATCGAGCTGATAGAATTCGAGGCTGCGGTCGGCGCGCAGATCCTCGTCACGGAAGCAGGGCGCAATCTGGAAATAGCGGTCGAAGCCAGCCGTCATGAGCAGCTGCTTGAATTGCTGCGGGGCCTGCGGCAGGGCGTAGAATTTGCCCGGATGCAGACGCGAGGGCACGAGAAAATCGCGCGCGCCCTCGGGGCTCGAAGCTGTCAGGATCGGCGTTTGAAATTCGAAAAACCCCTGCCCCTTCATGCGCGCGCGGAGCGAATCGATCACCCGTCCGCGCAGCATGATGTTGTTGTGGAGTTTTTCGCGCCTGAGATCGAGGAAGCGATAGCGCAGCCGCATGTCTTCGGGATAATTCTGGTCGCCAAACACCGGCAGCGGCAATTCGGCGGCCGCGCCCAAAACTTCGATCTCCGTCACATAGACTTCGATGAGGCCGGTCGGCATCTCGATGTTCTCGGTGCCGGCCGGGCGTTGGCGCACGAGCCCGTCAATCCGGACGACCCATTCGGAGCGCAGCTTCTCGGCGAGGGGAAAGGCGCCCGAATCAGGATCGACGACGCATTGCGTGATTCCATAGTGATCGCGAAGGTCGATGAACAGCACGCCGCCATGGTCGCGGATGCGGTGGCACCAGCCGGAAAGCCGGGTC
Source organism: Methylocella silvestris BL2 (assembly GCF_000021745.1). Taxonomy (NCBI): domain Bacteria; kingdom Pseudomonadati; phylum Pseudomonadota; class Alphaproteobacteria; order Hyphomicrobiales; family Beijerinckiaceae; genus Methylocella; species Methylocella silvestris. The sequence continues at coordinate 222,286 of NC_011666.1, read as the reverse complement.
GGCTGCAAGGCGTCGGTTTCGCGCAGATCGCCGCAGGTATGGGAACGGTAGCGGTGCATCGTGTCATTTTGCCCGGAAGGAGTTGGCGCGGAGAAGGCATGGCCATGTCGTCCTGTCAAGGCGCGGCCGGCGCGAGCTCGGCCGCGCCATGACTATCCGGATCGTCCGCGCTGAATAGCTGCAAGGTAGCGGATCGCCGAGCTTTGCTTTATCTAAAATCCATGAGCCTGATCACGACAACTGAGGCCCTGGCGGAGGTCTGCCAGAGGCTCGCATCCCATGCTTTCGTCACAGTCGACACGGAATTTCTGCGCGAGACGACGTTCTGGCCAAAACTCTGCGTCGTGCAGCTCGCCTCGGCCGACGAGGCTGTGGCGGTCGACGCCCTCGCCAGCGGGCTCGACCTTGCGCCGCTGTTCGAGCTGATGGCCGATCCCGCCGTCGTCAAGGTGTTTCACGCTGCCAGGCAGGATCTTGAAATCGTTTGGAATCTGGCAAAGATCATCCCGGCGCCGCTGTTCGACACTCAGGTCGCGGCGATGGTGTGCGGCTTCGGCGATCAGGTCTCCTACGGCGATCTCGTCCAGACCGTCTGCAAGGTCTCGCTCGACAAATCCTCACGCTTTACCGACTGGTCGCGCCGGCCGCTCCTGCCGGCGCAGGTCGATTACGCCATCGCCGACGTCACCTATCTGCGCGATATTTACGCCATCCTCCAGGACAAGCTGAAAGAGACCGGTCGGCTCGGCTGGCTCAGCGATGAAATGGCGCTTCTGACGTCGCCCGCAACTTATGAGCAGCACCCGGACAACGCCTGGGAGCGCTTTCGCAACCGCGTTCGCAAGCCGCGCGATCTTGGCGTGCTGATGGAAGTCGCCGGCTGGCGCGAGGCCGAGGCGCAGGCGCGCGACGTGCCGCGCTCGCGCATCCTGAAGGACGACGTGCTGATCGAGCTCGCCCTGGCCGCGCCGCGCTCGGCCGACGCGCTTGGCAATCTGCGCGCCTTTCCGCGCGGCATGGAGCGCTCGCGCGCGGGCGCCGAAATCCTGGCCGCGATCGAACGCGGCCTGGCGCGCGACCCGAAAACGCTGCCAAAGCTCGAGCGTGACCGCAGGACCGGCGGCAATGGCGCGACCGTCGAGCTTTTAAAGGTCCTGCTGCGGCAGATCAGCGAAAGCCATGGCGTCGCCGCGAAAATGATCGCAAATGTCGAGGATCTCGAAGCGATCGCCGCCGACGACAACGCCAAAGTCGCGGCGCTGACCGGCTGGCGGCGCGAACTGTTCGGCGTGAAGGCGCTGGAGTTGAAACATGGACGCCTCGCGCTCACGGTCGAGCGCGGACGCGTTGTCATGCTGGAATGGCAGGAGGCTTCTCAGGAAGCGGAGGAGCCGGCCGCGCCCGAGACGGCGGCAGGCTAGCTGGGGCTCGCTGTTACCGTACGACGCTGATCCGAAAGCTCCGTAATTTTCGGCGCCCTGCTACCCGGCCACCGCGATCGCGGCGTCGCGCCCGATCAGCCGGGCGAGCTGCTTGACGCGGCTGTAAAGCCTGTCGCTGGCGAGATCGGCGAGATCGATCGGAAGCGTCAGCACCACCTTGTTCTTCGCACAAGCGAGCGGCGTGCGCGGCAGAACGCCCGGCATGGCGCCGGAGGCGATATAGGCGAGGCGCATCATCGCGGCGACGATGCGGGCCCGGTCGAGCACGCGGGCGGAGGCCAGCGCGCGGATTTGCGGGCTGATTTCATCGTCGTCGAGGCCAAGATAGCGATAGGCCATGGTCAGAGCGAGAAACGCGCGGCCGGAATGGTCGATGGCGGTCAAGGACGAATTCTCGACGAGATTGATGCTTTCTTCGCTGCGGTAGTCCGGATGCGCGCGCCAGTTGACGTCGGCAAGCAGGCAGGCCGCATGCCTCAGCCGCTTTTCCTCTGGCAATTCATCAAGTTGCGATGATTTAATAAAGTGATCTGTCCAGTCGCAAAGATCATGGGCATGGGCGGGCGCGCGGGAAAATAGCAGATTTGCGTCGGCGGTCGCCCGCAGGAGCGGATCCTCCCGCCGTTGGTGGGCGTCGAGCTTTTCATAGAGCAGCCCCTCCCGCACGCCGGCGCTGGAAATCATGATTTCCTTGGGGCGGCCACGGCGGATGATCTCGGCGATGACCGCCGCGCCATAGGGCAGCAGCGGCCGGCGCTGCGCATTGACGGCGTCGATCGACAGCAGCGTTTCCGTATTCACGCGGGCGACGATATTGGCGAAATCGGCGGCGTCCTGCGCCGGGATGACATAGCCATGCATGACGGCCAGCGGATAGTTGCGCTGGCGCATATGCAGCTTCGCGAAGGCGCGCCATGTGCCGCCGACCGCGTAGAAGGTGCGCCCTTCGAGCCGTTCGACGAGGCGCGAATCGGCGAGGGCGTCGCGCACGATCCTTGCCGCCGCTCGGGCGGATTTCTTCGAGGCGTCGATCAGGGTCAGGCCGCCGAGCGGCAGCGTCACGCCCTTGCTGAGCTGCGAGCCCTTGACGTCGATCAGTTCGAGCGAGCCGCCGCCGAGATCGCCGACGAGGCCGTCCGGCTTGTGAACGCCCGAGACGACGCCATGGGCCGAGAGTTCAGCCTCGCGCGGGCCGGACAGCAGCGAGATCGGAGCGCCGATCGCCTGCGTCGCCGCGGCGAGGAATTCGGGGCCGTTGCCGGCGTCGCGCGCCGCCGCCGTCGCCAGAACATTCAGTTCGCCAACGTCGAGAATCTCGCATAGCACCTTGAACCGGCGCAGCGCCGCGAGCGCTTTTTCCATGCCGGATTTGGACAGGAGGCCGGTCGTTGCGACGCCGTCGCCGAGCGCGCAAAGGGATTTTTCGTTGAAGATCTGCCGCGGCGCGCGGCTCAATCCCTCATAGGCGACGAGCCGGACTGAATTCGACCCGATGTCGACGATGGCGACAGGCTTGCCGTCGCCTGCTGCGTTACCGAGCGGCCTGACGTCAACGCCCGTCCAGCCTCTTAAAGAGAGTTTTGGGACTGGATGTTTTGAGAGATTTTCCACGGCCGGACAGACTCGGATTTGTCATGAAATAGGAATGCGCGTTGAAGGGCTCGGCCCCCGCCGGCGCCTGTATGCGCGCGCTCGACCCGTCAGGCAAGACGCTATAGCTCTGCTGATTGTCGATAAGGTTTGCGACCATGATCTGGTCGAGCACCTGCTCGTGGACGGTTGGATTGAGGATCGGCGAAAGGACTTCGACGCGCCGGTCGAGATTGCGCTGCATAAGATCGGCCGAGGAAATATAGACCCGCGCCTTGGGATGAGGCAGGCCATGGCCGGCGCCGAAGCAATAGATGCGCGCATGCTCCAGAAAGCGGCCGATGATCGATTTGACGCTGATGTTCTCCGAAAGGCCCGACACGCCGGGCCGCAGGCAGCAGATGCCTCGCACGACAAGGTCGATCGGGACGCCGGCCTGGCTCGCCCGGTAGAAGGCGTCGATGATCTCAGGATGGACAAGCGAATTGCATTTCGCCCAGATCGCCGCGGGTTTTCCGGCCCTGGCGAAGGCGATCTCCTCCTCGATATGCTGCAGCAGCCGCGCCTTCAGCGAAATCGGCGAAACCGCCATCAGCTCAAGGCCCTCGGGCTCGGCGTAGCCGGTGATGTAATTGAAGATCCGCGACACGTCGCGCCCGATCGCGGGATCGGCGGTAAAGAAGGAAATGTCGGTATAGATCTTCGCCGTGATCGGGTGATAATTCCCCGTGCCGACATGGCAATAAGTGGTGAGCCCGCTGCCTTCGCGGCGAACCACCATCGATAATTTGGCGTGGGTCTTCAGTTCGATGAATCCGAACACGACCTGCACGCCCGCCCGTTCGAGATCGCGCGCCCAGCGGATGTTGGCCGCCTCATCGAAACGCGCCTTGAGCTCGACCAGCGCCGTCACCGATTTGCCGGCGTCGGCAGCGTCGATCAGGGCGCGCACGATCGGACTGTCCGCCGAGGTGCGATACAGCGTCTGCTTGATCGCGACGACATTTGGATCCGTCGCCGCCTGGTTCAGGAACTGGACCACGACGTCGAAGGATTCATAAGGGTGATGGACGACGAGATCCTTCTGCTTGATGGTGGCGAAACAATCGCCACCATTGTCGCGCAGCCGCTCGGGAAAGCGCGGATTATACGGCTTGAACTTGAGCTCCGGCCGGTCGAGGCCGACGATCTCCGACAATTCGTTGAGGGCCAGCATGCCGTCGACGACAAAGACCTCCTCGGGCAGCACGGCGAGCTCTTCCTGCACGAAGCCGCGCAATTCGTCGGGCGTGAGGCTGTCGAATTCGAGCCGGATCACCGAACCGAGACGGCGCCGCTTCAACGCCGTCTCGAACAAGAGGACGAGATCTTCGGCCTCTTCCTCGACTTCGAGATCGCTGTCGCGGATGACCCTGAAGACGCCGGCGCCGCGTACGCGATAGCCCGGAAAAAGAGTATGCGTGAACATCGCGACGAGATGTTCGAGCGCGAGGAAACGTGCGCCCGGATTTTGCGGATTTTCCGGGAGCCGGACGAATCGCTGGATCTTGGCCGGCAGGCGAATCAGCGCCTTCGACATTTTGCGGTCGACCGGCCCGATCAGTTCGAGCGCGATCGTGAAGCCGAAATTGGGAATGAAGGGAAAGGGGTGCGCCGGATCGATGGCGAGCGGCGTCAGCACCGGAAACACATGGGACAGGAAATATTGCTCGAGCCAGCCCTTGTCAGTGGCGTCGAGCTCGGTCCGGTCGAGGATCGCGATGCCCACTCCGATGAGTTCGTCGCGCAATTCGCGGCAGCGGCGCTGCTGCTCGACGGCGAGAAGGCTCGCGCGCTCGCGAATGCGGGCGAGCTGTTGCGTCGGGATCAGCCCGTCCTCGGAGGGCGTCGTTACGCCTTCGCGCACCTGGCCGCGCAGGCCCGCGACGCGAACCATGAAGAATTCGTCGAGATTGGTCGCCGAGATCGACAGAAAGCGCAATTGCTCGAGCAGCGGGTGATTGCGATTCGAGGCTTCCTGCAGCACGCGCCAATTGAACTCGAGCCAGGACAATTCGCGATTGATGAAGCGATGCGGCGAGCGGTGCAGATCGGCGATCTCACCTTCCTCGCGCGGCTCGTCGGAAAGCGGCGCGGGGCCGGCCTCGTCGGCGACGGCGGCCGCGGCGATGGCGAAATCCGGCTCCCCGGCGAGCTCCGCCGGCAGGATCTCCTCAATGTCCTCTTCCACGCATTCGGCCGCGAGCACGGATTTGGCTGGCTCGGGCTGCGGCGCGAACGACGGCTCCGGTTGGACCGCAGCGGCGCGCCGGCCGGGCGCGCGCGTTGCTCGCGTCGGTTTCATTGGCTCGGCTTCCGAGGTCACTTCGGTTATCTCCCGAGGGAAAACGATGGAGGGCGCCCTTTATGGAGGGCCAAACTGTCCGGCCCTCATAAGGCGCCACATAGGCGTTCGCTGGTCAGCTTGACGGCCGGACCAGCGCTTGTAAAGCCTGCGCGGGCTGAAGTCAGCGTGCGAGAGACCGCGCCGGCAATCCAGCGCGCGCAGCCCCGCAGATCGTCTGCGCAAATAAAATCGCTGCGTCTTTTCGCAGCGCCGCCGCGCGAGCCATATGGCGCGGCAATCGCATGGCGCGGCGCACGCCACTCCGCGAGCGCGGAAATAAAGTTTTGAGAACCAGTTAAAGTGCTTCAGCTCTGCTGCAAGTTCAAAGAACCGTGCAGGTCAAGCTATTGCAAACAACGACTCTTTCAGATAGGTTCCGGAGCGTCGATCCTAAAGAAACGACGGAATTTTGATGCAGAAGATTGTTATTCCTGCAACGAATATCTCAACGTCTCGCTTTATATTTGGAACTGCCAGCCTTTTTAATGCAGGCTCCTTTCGTGACCGTCAAAAATTATTGGACGCCGCCGCTGATCACGGCTTTTCCCATTTTGACACCGCGCCTTATTACGGCTTCGGCATGGCCGAGCGCGACCTGCGCCATCTGCTTGGAAGGCGCCCGTCCCTCACCGTGACGACGAAAGTCGGAATTTACTCGCCGGGCGGAGAAATGCAGCCAGGCGCGGCCATACTTTTACGGAAAATCGGCGGAAAACTGCTCCCTTCGCTATCCAGGCCGACAATCGACTGGAATGTTGCGCGCGCGCGCAAAAGCCTCGAGGGAAGCCTGCGGCGTCTCGGCCGAGAGCGGATCGACCTCTATATGATGCATGAACCGGTATTACGGCTCCTGGATGCGGACGAATGGCTTCGATGGCTGCAACAGGCCAAGGCCGCAGGCCAGGTGGGGGCGTTTGGCCTCGCGCTGACAGCCGATAAGCTGGAGCCCTTTCTGGAGGCCGGGTCGGAACTCGCCAATATCGTGCAAACCTTTGACAGTCTGGAAAAAAAGGAAGCCGATGTGCTGGCGCGCTACCATCGGCCTTTTCAAATCACCTACGGATATGTCTCCGGCGCGCGGGCGCAGGGAAATACATCGTCGGTCGCCGCCATTCTCAAAGAGGCGCTCGGGCGCAATCCGCACGGCGCTATCGTCGTCAGCACCAAAAGGCCGGAGCGCCTTGGCCAATATGCTGATCTCCTGGAGCATGAATCATGATCCGCGATCTTATCGGCCATAAGGATCAAGGTTCCGAACCGATCACGGCTGATGTGCTCGTCATCGGCGCCGGCACGGCCGGTCTCGTCATCGCTGCCCGTCTTGCCGCGCAAGATCTTAGGGTGGTCGTGCTGGAATCGGGGGCGCGTCAGCAGGAGAAGGACGAGCACCCGCTGAACGAAGTGGTCCAGCTGCGTTCAATTTATACCGGCGCGTCGCGCGGCCGATTCCGCTGTCTCGGCGGAACCTCGACGCGGTGGGGCGGCGCGCTCATCCCCTTCGTTCCGGCGGATATGGATCCGGCCCTTTGGCCGGTGTCTCACGGCGAGCTCTGCGCCTATCTGCCGGACGTCGAAGAGCTCTTCGGCCTTGCGCCGGGAACCTATGACTGGACCGACTGGGCCAAGTTCGGCGGCGCGCAGTCCGATCACGTCGCGCGCCTGGCGAAATGGCCCCCCTTCGGCAAGCGCAACGTCGCCAATTTGCTGTCGTCATCGATCGATCGCGCAGACGGGGCGGAGATCTGGCTGAATGCGACGGCCACCCGCTTCGACATCGGCGATGACAGACGCCTGGGAGAGGTGACCGCCGAAGCGCCGGACAAATCGAAGCTGCGCGTCCGCGCGCAACATGTCGTCATCGCCGCCGGAGCGATCGAAAGCACGCGCCTTCTCCTTCTCGCGGATCGACAGAACGGCGACAAATTCTTCGCGCCGGACGGCGTGCTTGGGCGTTATTTTCACGACCATCTTTCGGTCGGCGTCGGCGACATCGAGGCGAAGGACAGGACGGCCCTGAATCGCGTCGCCGGATTTCGCTTCGAAAAAGGCGGAAGCATGCGCAACCTCCGTTTCGAGCTGTCCGAGAATGCGCGGCAGCGGGAGCATCTGCCGGCGTGCTTCGCCCATATCGCTTTCGAGGAAACCAGCCGCAGCGGCTTTGAAGCGTTACGAGCCGTTTACCGCCAGCTGCAAAAGCGGCGCAATCCCAGTTTCGCGACGCTGATGGAGCTCGCGCGCGGCTTTCCTTGGCTGTCGCGCGCCGTGTGGTGGCGATTCGTCGAAGGGCGGCTGCTTTATCCCTCCGACGCCTCCATCAAGCTCATCATGGTGCTCGAGCAGCCGCCCCGCGCGGAGAACAGGATTTTCCTGTCCGACGATCGGCGCGATGTCTACGGCCAGCCTCTCGCGGTGATCGACTGGGCGGTCGGGGCGGAGGATCAGCGAGCCATGACGGAAGTCACCGATCTGTTCATGAAAAGCTGGGCGGGGACCGGCCTTGCCGGCCTTGGACAGATCCACAGGCGCCCGCCGCAGGAGGCCGAGGCCGATGTCGCCGGCGGCGGCGGCATCTTTCATCCGGGCGGCACGGTCCGGATGGGGCGAACGCCGGCGGACGGCGTATTGAACGGCGATCTTCGCGCCTTCCGGGTTCCCAACGTGCATGTGATTTCGACCGCAGCCTTCCCGACCGGCGGCGGCGCCAATCCAACCATGATGCTGATGATGTGCGCCATGCGATGCGTGGCTCAGCTTTCGAAGGAGCTGAAGCCAACCTCCCCCGGGACTTCCCCGGCGACGACGGCGCTGGCCGAAGCGCGCTGACTCGGCCCGACTCGGTCCAGATTCATGAAACGCGATCGATTCCAACTGTTTGGAGCGTGGTCCGAAAAGTCTACATCTTTTCGGCGTCATGCTCTAAACCCTGATCCGCGCGAGCGCCGCCGTCGCGCAGACGAGGGGATCCGAGGCCAGATGCGTCGCCGAAAAAATCAATTTCGCCAATCCAATGCGCCGTCATCGCCGTGAGCCAAACAAAGCCGAGCCCTTTCCCGAAGCGCCGGGCGTTCGCGCTTATCTTCCTCGTCGCCGCCGCAGCGCTTGTTTACGCCGCAGCGCTGCGCACCTTCGACCTGACCGAAATTCCGACCGAACGCAGCTTCGCCAAAGATCCGGACGCGGCGCAACGGATTAAGATTTATATCGAGCCCATCTCCGTCGACCCGGCCAATGAAGCAATCCAATTTCGCGTCCATGTCGCTCCGGGTCGGGGAATGCCCGGCAAGCGGCCGAACTCCGCCGATCGCGATCTCAACGTCATCGTGAGATCCGGCGACGCGGTCGAGCAGCAGGTCTTTCGCGCCCATGAGCCGATGACGTTCCTGACAATCGGCGCCGACCTCAATCAAGGCAGCATCGCCCGCTACCCGTTTGATCGCTACGTCATCGACCTGCGCGTCCAGGCCCTTGAGGGCGCGGAGGCCACGCCCGAACATGAACAGGCGATTGCGCTCGACGTCACGGTCTGGGAGGGGCTGCTCGGCTATCAAATCCGCTCGAGCATGGCTCCCGGCGGCGACGCCGGCGATCTCCGCCTGCGCTTCGACCTGCGCCGCGCCGACGCGCATGTCTTCTTCGCGCTTGCGACCTATGGCGCAATGATCGTCCTCGCATGCAGTTCGCTCTTGATCAGCTTTCTCGTCTTTCTGGGATACCGAAAGCCGGAGGCGGCTCCGCTCGGCGCGCTGGCGGCGCTGGTCTTCGCCCTGCCCGCGCTTCGCAACGCTCTACCCCTCGCGCCGCCGCTCGGCGTCTGGGCCGATGTCCTCGTGTTTCTCTGGGCGGAATTGGCGGCGGTGCTAGGGCTCGCGCTGTTCGTCGTCGCCTGGGCGCGCGAAAAGCCTTTTGGATAGCCGTAAAATCCAGATCTCTTTCGCCACGCTCCGGAAAACTTTACCCGTAGCGACTGAGCTTCCGCAGCGCTTTAGCCGTACTGTGCGACTCTGCGACGAATCCCGCCCAACTCTGCATCAATACGGATGAAACGAATGCTGACTAAAGCCTATGCCGCGCAATCGCCGACCACCCCGCTGTCTCCCTTCGCCATCGAGCGCCGCGCGCCGGGACCGCGGGACGTCGCAATCGACATCCTCTTTTGCGGCGTTTGCCATTCCGATTTGCATAGCGTGCGCGGGGAATGGCCAAACATTCCATTTCCTTGCGTGCCCGGCCATGAAATCGTCGGCCGCGTCACCGCCGTCGGCGCCGCGGTCTCGAAGTTCAAGGCGGGCGACGTCGCTGCGGTCGGTTGCATGGTCGGCAGCTGCCGCCGCTGCATCTCCTGCGACGACGGACTCGAGCAATATTGCGAGCATGGTTTCATCCAGACTTACAATGGCTCGACCACCGGCGTCGGCGATAACACCTTTGGCGGCTATTCCGCCGCGATCGTCGTCGACGAGCATTTCGTGCTGCGCGTCAGCCACCCCGAAACCGATCTTGCGGCAGTCTCGCCCCTGCTCTGCGCCGGGATCACCACCTGGTCCCCGTTGCGCCATTGGAAGGCGGGACCTGGCAAGAAAGTCGGGATCGTCGGCATCGGCGGCCTCGGCCACATGGGCATAAAACTCGCCCACGCGCTCGGCGCCCATGTCGTCGCCTTTACAACCTCGCCCGGCAAGATCGAAGCGGCGCATGCGCTGGGCGCCGACGAGGTCGTCGTGTCCAAAAACGCCGAGGAGATGGGCGCGCACGCGCACTCCTTCGACTTCATCCTGAACACCGTCGCCGCGCCGCACGATCTCGACGCCTTTGTTACGCTTTTGAAGCGCGATGGAACCATGACCCTCGTCGGGGCGCCGTCTTCGCCGCACCCCTCCCCCAATGTCTTCAATTTGATCTTCGGCCGCCGCTCCATCGCCGGCTCGCTGATCGGCGGCATCGCCGAGACGCAGGAGATGCTCGATTTTTGCGCAGAGCGCGGCATCGTCGCCGATATTGAGATGATCGCTATGCAGGAGATCGAAAAAGCTTACGCCCGGATGCTGAAGAGCGACGTCAAATACCGCTTTGTCATCGACATGGCGACGCTGAAGCAGGCCGCGTAATCGCAATTTCGCGCGGCGGCGCACCGGTTGGAGCACGCCGCCGGGCAAAAAAAAACGCCGCTCATCAAACGCTCGAAGGCGTGACGGAAGCGGCGCTGTTCAAGTTGGGGACCTGCCATTGAACGTATAGGTCAAAGCAATTGCGGCGCCACAACGCTTGGTCGGCCCGCGCCTCTGGCGCGGAGCCGGCTTCTGCGCCGGTCAGCCCACGAGAGTGACATCACGGCCACATCGGCGAGCGAAATGCTTATCGCCTGCGCATAAGTCCCTGTTCGATATGGTCAAGCCAAGGCTGTCGCCTTGCCGCAGGCTAGCGATCGTGACATGATCCTTACGAGTTCCGCTCGATCGTTTTCGCAAGGTTTGCCCAATGGCGCGCATGAGATTCGTGTTTTCCCTCCTTGGCCTTTGCCTCGGAGCTTTCGCGCTTCCGGGCAGCGGCGCGGCCAATTCCCTCGGCGACGTCGACGGCCTGCCGTTCTTCGGCCGCCCCTACCCTTACGGCTATGTCTATCACCGGCCGCCGATCGAGTGCTACGACGTCAGCCCGGTCGACACGCCGGACGGCTGGCGCTGGAAGGTCACCTGGATCTGCGACGGCCACGTCACCGCCAAATACTGATTCGCGGCCTTGCCCTGACGGCGGCTATGCGCCCTGTCCGCGCAGCGCCGTCAATTGGCTCCGCAACTGCGCCGGATCGGCCAGCCGGAACTGCGCCGAAGTCGACGCCTCCATGGCGGCGATCCTGATCGAAACCCCGCCCTGCTCATTGACGAAGCCAAAGCCGATCTCATCGGTCAGATCGTCGCCGATGAACACCGGCGTGCGGCCAAGGAATGGCGCCCCCGCCATCAGGCTCGCGATGCCGGTCGCCTTGGTATGGGCGGTCTGCTTCAGTTCGGCGACCATCTTTCCCGGCTGAACGGAAAGTTCCGGGCGGTCTACGAGCGCCTGCATGAAGGCCAGCGCCTCTTCGGCCAGCTCCGGCCGCTGACGGAAATGCAGCGCCAGGGTCGCTCCCTTGTCCTCCAGCCGCAAGCCCTCATGCCTTTGCGCGAAGGCCCGCAGTTTTGGCCGCGCGTCATCGACGGCCGAAGCGTCGGCAAAGGTGCGGGCGCCGTCCGGAAAACGAATCTCTGCCCCATGGAGCCCGGCGGCGGGCAAAATAAGGGGATCGAAAATCCGGTCGAGATCCGCGATCGCGCGCCCGCTGACCAAGGCGACGGCGCCGCCGCAAAAACCCATTATGTCGCCGAGCAGCGCGCGCAGCTTTGCATCGGCCAGAACGTCCTCGGGCCGTTGCCTGATCTCCAGCAGCGTGCCGTCGACGTCGAGAAAATAGGCCGAGGTCGACGGCGGGGCGATCTTTTCCAGTTCGCCCGGAGCCAGAAGCTCTGGAGCCTTCGCCGCCTCTACCAAGCGCCGACATTCTCCATCGAGGCCCAGGGCTCTTGCCTGGCTTTCGCCTCGCCCTTCTGCAAAAGCTCGATCGAAATCGCGTCCGGCGAGCGGACGAAGGCCATGCGGCCGTCGCGCGGCGGCCGATTGATCGTGACGCCCGCTTTCATCAGCCTGTCGCATGTCGCGTAAATATCGTCTACGGCAAAGGCGAGATGGCCGAAATTGCGCCCGCCGCTATAGGTTTCCGCGTCCCAATTATAGGTGAGCTCCAGCAAGGGCGAGTGGGTGTCTTTCGCCCTGCCGGCGTCGCCGGGCGCGGCGAGAAAAACAAGCGTAAAGCGGCCGGCTTCATGCTCGGTTCGCCGCATCTCTACAAGGCCAAGTTTTTGCGTATAAAATTCGAGCGATTGGCCGAGGTCCGAAACCCGCACCATCGTATGAAGGAATTCCATGCCGCAGCTCCTGTTCCGACGCCTCTCCCGAGACCGGCGCTTATGATCCGCGGCCGCGATATAGCACAAAAGGCCCTTGCGGTAGGCGCCCGGCTGCGCGACGCCTTCCTTCCGCTGCGCGACGCCTGCCTCGCCCGCCTTGCCGCGCTAATGGCTGCCGCCGCCCCGCAAGAGCAAGCCGCGAGCGCGGCGCTGCAGGCCGAGGTCAATCAGAAGCGCAAGGAGCGCGTGGCGCTCGTCTCGATCGCGGTCTCGGCGACCATGGCGATCGCCAAGCTGATCGCCGGGCTCGCCTCGGGGTCGCTGGCCGTGATGTCGGAGGCCGGCAATAATTTCGGCGACGTCGTCACGACGGCGCTGACCTATTATGCGATCCGAATTTCGAACAAGCCGGCTGACGACGAGCATCATTACGGCCACGCCAAGGTCGAAGCCCTGACGGCGCTGGTCGAGACCGGCGTGCTGTTCGCCCTTGCGACTTTCATTCTGATCGAGGCGGTGCGGCGCTTCTTCAACCATGACGTCGCCGTCGAGGCGAGCCCGCTGGTTTTCGCCGTGCTCTTTATTTCGATCGTGGTCGACTCCTTCCGCTGGCGCGCGCTCAATAAAATCGCCAAGGAAACCCGCAGCGAGGCGCTTGCCGCGGACGCGCTGCATTTTTCGAGCGATATCGTCGCCTCCTCGCTTGCGATTGCCGGCCTCATCGCCGCCCATTTCGGCTTTCCGCAGGGCGACGCCGTGGCCGCGCTGGGCGTCGCCGGTTTCATCGGCGTCGCCGGTTACAATATCGGCCGCCGCACCATCGACACGCTGGTCGACGCGGCGCCGAAGGGGCTCGCCGAAGAGGTCTGGGGCAGCGCCGCGGCGGTGCCGGGCGTCATCGACGTGCCGTCCGTGCGTCTGCGCCCCGCCGGCGCCGAAATTCTGGGCGATCTGGAAATTTCCGTCGCGCGCACGCTCTCCCTCGAAAGCGTCGCGGCGATCAAGGCGAATGTCGCCGAGGCGATCAAGGCGAGCCATCCGGAAATATCGGTCACCATCGCGACGCAGCCGATCGCCATCGACAGCGAAACCTTTCTCGAACGCATTCTGCTGATCGCCGCCAAGCGCCACGTTCCGATCCATCACATCACCGTGCAGGACGTCGACGGCCGCGCTTCGGTCAGCTTCGACATCGAGCTCGACGGGCGCATGTCGCATGGCTCCGCGCATGAGATCGCCTCAAGTCTCGAAAAGGAAATCCGCAAGGAGCTTGGCTCCGACGTCGAGGTTGAAAGCCATATCGAGCCAATGGAGCCGCGCCATTTGACCGGCCAGGACGTCGACCCGAAGATCAAGGCGAAGATCGAGGCGGCGCTGATAAAGAAGGCGCATGATCAGGGCGATCTGCTCGACGTCCACAACGTGCGGGTGCGGCGGACCCCAGCGGGGCTCGTGGTCAACTATCATTGTCTCGTCGATCCGGCGCTGAGCGTCGACGAAACGCATGATCAAGTCGACGCGCTGGAGCGCAAGATGCGAGCCTCTTTTTCCACGATCACCCGCATCGTCGGTCACGCCGAGCCCGCGCAATGACGAGCGCGCGGCTGCGGCGCAACGGGCGCACGTGAAGGACCCCGTCTTGCCAAGCGGTCTTGCGACGCTCGCCGCCCTGATGCGGTCGAGACGGTTCGCGCCGCTGTTCTGGTGCCAGTTTCTGTCGGCCTTCAACGACAATTTCGTGCGCAACATGCTCGCGATGCTGATCCTGTTCCGGCTTGGCGAAACCGGCGCCGGCGCGCTGATCACGCTCGCGGTCGGCATATTCGTGGCGCCGACGCTCATCCTGTCGGGGCTTGGCGGCGAAATCGCGGACGCGCAGGATAAAGCGCGCTTTGCCCGCGCGCTCAAGGGGGCGGAAATCGCGGTGCAGGCGCTCGCCGCGATCGGGCTTTGGATGGCTTCCCTGCCGGTGCTGTATGCGGCGCTGTTCGGGCTCGGCGTCATCAGCGCGCTGTTCGGACCGTTGAAATATGCAATCTTGCCCGAGCTCATGGCGCGCGATCAGCTTGTCGCCGGCAATGCGTTGGTCGAGGCGGCGACGTTTGCGGCGATCCTGCTCGGCCTCATCGCGGGCGGACTTTCGGTCGCGCGCTCGCCGGCTTCGACCATGCTGCAGCTGATGGCCATCGCGCTCGCCGCCTTTCTGACGAGCCTGTTCATCCCTTCGACCGCCCGCGCCGCCCCCGGCCTGTTAGTCACACATAATATTTTTGCCTCGACGGCCGGGCTCATCGCCGAATTGCGGCGCGACGCGAAGCTCTGGAGCCGCAGCATCGCCGTCTCCTGGTTCTGGATGGTTGGAGCCGTGGCGCTGTCGCTGACGCCGGTCATCGTGCGCGCCAAGACGGGCGGCGATATTGCGGTCGAGACCGCGATCAGCGCTTTGTTCGCGCTCGGCATCGGCGCCGGATCGCTCGCCGCGGCGCTGATCGCCAGGGGCCGCATCATCCTTTCGGGCGCTCCCTTCGCCGCGCTGGGAATGGGCCTCTTCCTGATCGATCTTGGCGTCTCGACCGCGCAGCTTCCGGCGGCGACCACCGAGACGGGGCTTTTGACCTTCTTTGCATCCGCCGCAGGCGTTCGCGTCGCGGTCGACGTCCTCGGCCTCGCCAGCGCGGGCGGCCTCTTTGTCGTGCCGCTGTTTGCCGCTATTCAGGCGGACGCTCCCCCCGCGTGGCGGGCGCGTCTGGTCGCCGCCGTCAATGTCCTGAATTCCACCTTCATTGTCGCAGGCGTCGCCGCGACCGCCATCCTGCAAAGCGCCGCCATCGGGTTATCCGAGCCCGTGCTGTCAATATTACTGGGGGTGTTGACGGTCGCCTTCGCCTTATATGTCCGCCGCTGCGTCGCGCCTGCGCCGGTCAAGACCTGAACTCAGCGCGTCTCGCGCAGAAAAAGGCCGAAGGAGCGCGGACCGTCGCCAACCTCGATCTTCGCCGTGACCTTCAAGGTCTTCGGATCGATCGCCTGGACGTCATTCGAGAACCAGTTCACGACATAGACGACGCTTTCGTCGGCGCTGGCCTGGAGCCCCTCGGGATATTCGCCGACTGACACGCGGCCGATCGGCTGGAGCGTTTCGAGGTCGAAGGCCGAGACCGTTCCGGCATATTGATCGCTGGAAAAGCCGCGACGGCCCGCGAGCGCGACAACATAAGGACGCTTGCCGACGGGGACTGTCCCGATCAGCGCGCGCGTGTTGAGGTCGATCACCGAAATATCGTTGCTTTCAACATTCGCCGTGTAGACGCGCGCGCCCTTGGCGTCGATCGTGACGCCAAACGGATGCGCGCCGGTTTTCACTTTGGCGATCGACCGGAAACTGCCCGAATCGAGAATCGAGACGGCGTCGTCATCGCGGTCGGCGACGACGATCAGGCCGCCGTCGGGCGAAACGGCGACGCCGGAGGGCGAGGCGCCGACTTCCGCCGTGGCGATAATGACGCGCGTTTCCAGATCGATCTTGTAAATTCGCGGCTGGTAGAAGCCCGAAACATAGAGGAAGCGCCCGGCCGGATCCGCGGCGACGCCGAGCGGCGTGTCCGGCATATCGATGCGGCCGCTGATCCGCCGCGAGGCGGCGTCGATCAGCGTGACGAATTTGCCCTCGGTGCTGGTGACGAAAGCGGTTGCGCCATCTTTCGACATGGCGATGCCAGCAGGCTTCCCGCCGATTTCGATATGCGCGATGGTCTTGCGCGCAACGAGATCGACGACGCTGACGCCGCCGCCGCTCTGCTCCGTGATGAAGGCTTCATCGGCCGACGCGAGCGCCGCGGCGCCGGTCAGAAGCGCAAGCGCGGCAGCAAGCCGCGGCAGCAGAGGGACGACGCGCCGGGGAATCCGGCGCATCAGCCGACTTCGCAAGTCGGCGGCAGGGCGCGCGTCATTTTAGTTGGTCGCTTCGAGCTTCTTCTTGAGCGCCTCGAGCCCCGCTTTGTAGACGCCCGTCACGGCGGTTTTGGCGGCTTCGTCGCTCAGTTCCGGCGGCGGATCATTGTTCGGATAGCCGCGATAAAAGGCGCCGTGCCACTCGACCAGGCTTTTCTTGCCGTCGTCTTCCGCTTTCACTTCGAGCGTCGAGGAATAATTGTTCACCGGGAGAACCTTCACGTCGACCTTGTCGATGCGATAAGAATAGCTGTGGTCTTCGGCGCTATACTTATAGAGTTCTTCGTCGATCGTCGCGCCATTGCCGAGATCGAGCTGGCGCTTGGCGACGTCCGGCGTGTTGCCGCCGTCGCCTGTGGTCTTCTGGATCGCAGGATGCCAGCTCATGTCCTGAAAATTGCCGATGACAGCCCAGACCTTGTCCGGCGCGGCGTTGATCTCGATGGATTCGGTCACCTTCTGCCGCGTCGGCCCATGCGCCAGCGCGGCGCCCGCCGCGCAGGCCAGAAGGGCGGCTCCGCAGAGCGTGGATGTGAATAGGCGTCGAGCCATGGCGTTCGCGTCCCCTCGTTGCTGGTTCTTCGTGGCGCCTTGGCGCCGCCGGACGCGCTTCCCTGCACTTTGCGCCGCGCGGACGCAAGCCCTATGATCGCGGCAAAATCGGACGGCGCCGTTTTCCCGCCGTCCATCCCCACGCCGAGGTCTTGATGCGTACAGACAGCGCCGAACCGGTTCGCCTGAAGGACTATAAAGCTCCCGATTATTTGATCGACAGCGTCGATCTCAACGTCAAACTCCATCCGACCGCGGCGAGGGTTGTTTCGCGCCTCAGCATCCGGCCAAATCCGAACGGCCGCCCGGACGCCGCGCTGATCCTCGACGGCGACGGGCTGATCGTCAAAAGCATCGCCATCGACCGCGCGGCGCCCGCCGACGGCGTCGTCGTGGTCAGCCCGCAGCAGCTCGCCCTCGCCAACCCGCCGCAGCGGCCCTTTACGCTGGACGTCGAGACCGAGGTTAACCCGACCGCGAACAGCCGTCTCATGGGCCTGTTCCGTTCGGGCTCGGCCTATTGCACGCAATGCGAACCGGAAGGGTTTCGCCGCATCACCTTTTTCCTCGACCGTCCGGACGTGCTCAGCGTCTATACGGTGCGGTTGGAGGCCAGCCGCGCGGAGGCGCCGCTCCTGCTCGCCAATGGCAATCTCGTCGAGGCCGGCGAGCTTGCTACAGGCGAGGACGGCGTCGCGCGTCATTATGCGGTCTGGCACGATCCCTTTCCAAAGCCCTCTTATCTCTTTGCGCTGGTCGGCGGCGATCTCGGCTCGATCCACGACGCGTTTTTGACGCGGTCCGGCCGCAGGGTTGCGCTCGGCATTTATGTCGAACACGGCAAGGAGCCGCTCGCCGCCTATGCGATGGATTCGCTAAAGCGCGCCATGGCCTGGGACGAGACCGCTTTCGGCCGGGAATATGATCTCGACGTGTTCAACATCGTCGCCGTGTCTGATTTCAACATGGGCGCGATGGAGAACAAGGGCCTCAACATCTTCAACGACAAATATGTGCTGGCCTCGCCGGCGACGGCGACAGACGCCGATTACGCCCATATCGAGGCCGTCATCGCGCATGAATATTTCCACAATTGGACCGGCAACCGCATCACCTGCCGCGACTGGTTTCAGCTCTGCCTGAAGGAAGGCCTCACCGTCTTCCGCGACCATGAATTTTCGTCCGACATGCGCTCGCGCGCCGTCCATCGCATCGCCGACGTGCGCGCGCTGCGGGCGGCGCAGTTCCCCGAGGATGCGGGGCCGCTCGCCCATAATGTGCGGCCCGAAACCTATTATGAGATCAATAATTTCTACACTGCGACGATCTATGAGAAGGGCGCCGAAGTCATCCGCATGCTCAAAGTTCTGATCGGCGCGGAGAGTTTTTCGCGCGGCATGGATCTTTACTTCGAGCGTTATGACGGGACCGCCGCGACGGTCGAGGATTTCATCTCCTGCTTCGCCGAAGCCTCTGGGCGCGACCTTTCCGACTTCTTTCGCTGGTACCGGCAATCCGGCACGCCGCTGCTCGAAGCGGCTTCCTCCTATGACGCGAGCGCCGGGACTTTCACGCTGCATCTGGAGCAATCGTCAAAGCCGACGCCCGGACAGGATCATAAAGAACCGTTCGTGATACCCGTCGCGCTCGGCCTCGTTGGACCGGACGGCGATCTGCCGCTGAAGACAGAGACCGACAACGCCGCGAGCGCGCGCGAAATCGAAAGCGGCGTGTTTGTGCTGTCGACGCCGCAGCGAACCATCATTTTCCGCGACGTCGAGAGCCGCCCGGCCCTTTCAATATTGCGCGGCTTTTCGGCGCCCGTCAGGCTGGATTATGCCGCAAGCGAAGCCGATCTCATCCGGCTCATCGCGCGCGACAGCGACAGTTTTACGCGATGGCAGGCGGCGCAGACTTATGCGAGCCGGCTGCTTACGCGCGCGGTCGCCGACATCGGCGCCGGCAAGAGCCCTGCCGAGGATTATGATTTCGTCGACGCGCTCGCCAGCGTGCTGACGGAAAGCGCCGATCCCGCCTACGCGGCGCAGATGATCACTTTGCCGAGCGAGGCCGACATCGCCCGCGACATCGGCGAAAACATCGACCCCGACGCCATCCACGCCGCGCGGTTCGGTTTGCGGCGCGCGATCGGCAAGGGTCTTTCTTCGCATCTTCACACGGTCTATGCGCGCCTTGCGCCGGACGGCCCCTATTCGCCTGACGCCGCGGCGGCCGGCCGGCGCGCGCTGCGCAACGCCGCGCTCGATCTTCTATGCGCCGGCGAGCCCGAGGAAGGCGCGGCGCTGGCGTCGCGGCAATTTGCGTCCGCCGACACCATGACCGACGAGATCGCAGCGCTCGGCGCTCTCGCGCAAACGCCGGGAGAGACGCGAGAGGCGGCGTTGAAGACCTTCTACCGGCGGCACGCGCATGACGCGCTGGTCGTCGATAAATGGTTCGCGCTGCAGGCAATGCTGCCGGACGCCGATACGCTTTCGCGCATCAAGGATCTGACGGGCCACCCCGCTTTTTCGTTCGCCAATCCCAACCGCGTGCGCTCGCTTGTCGGCGCCTTCGCGACCGGTAATCTGACGCGCTTCAATGCGGCGGACGGCTCCGGCTTCGACTTCGTCGTCGAAATCGTGCTCTGCCTCGATCCAAAGAACCCACAGGTCGCGGCGCGGCTTCTCTCCGCCTTCAAGAGCTGGCGTACGCTGGAGCCCGGGCGCAAGGCCCTCGCGGAGGCGGCGCTACGCCGCATCGCGGTGCGCGACGTCCTCTCGGCGGACGTCAGGGACATCGTCGATCGTTCACTTGGCTAGTTGTGGATTGGATTTATGACGGAACAGCTTTGGACCGAGGTCGACTCCTATATCTCCGGCCTGTTCGCCCCGGATGACGCGGCGCTTGACGGCGCCCTCAAGGCGAGCGTTGAAGCCGGCCTGCCGGCGATCCAGGTCGCGCCGAACCAGGGCAAGTTTCTGCAGCTGCTGGCGCGCGCGATCGGCGCGCGGCGGATCCTCGAAATCGGCTCGCTTGGCGGCTACAGCACGATCTGGCTCGCCCGCGCGCTTCCCGCCGACGGACGGCTGATCACGCTCGAGGCCGATCCCAAGCACGCCGCGGTCGCGACGAAAAACTTCGCAACGGCCGGCCTGTCCGACAAGATCGAGCTGCGCCTTGGCTTTGCGAAAGATACTCTGGCGCAACTCGCCGCCGAGGCGCAGGACCCGTTCGACTTCATCTTTATCGACGCCGACAAGGCGAACATCCCCGCCTATTTCACCGCGGCGCTTTCCCTCTCGCGCCCCGGAGCGCTCATCATTGTGGACAATGTCGTACGCAAGGGCCGCGTGATCGAGGCGGACAGCGCCGATCCGGACATCGAAGGCGTCAGAGCCTTTAATGAACTCGCCGCGCGGGAGACCCGCGTCAGCGTCACCGCAATCCAGACGGTCGGGTCCAAGGGCTATGACGGTTTTGCCGTCCTTTTGGTTAACGCCTGAGCGCTGATTTTCGCGCGGGCGCCCTCGCCGGAGGCGGGCGCGCGGGCGGGCTTTGAAGCTTTGTTCGAGCCTCAGTCTATCCAATTGATTTTTCGAATAGTCTTGCCGCGAAACACGCGCCGCGAGCATTTTGCGCCGCGTGCTGAATGTTATTTTTCAATAAGTTACAAGATCACTCGCGGCGTTGGCTAAGCAACCTCTGGATTTCGCCGTCAAGCTCATTTTTTTACATTCATTGTTAATGAATTCTCTGGACAAAAAAGCCAAGTCGGAGTCTCATGATTCTCGACTCGGGGGAGATGCGGCACATTTGCCCCGGGTCAGTTTCGAGGGGGACCGACATGGCGCGCGCAAACGCGGCCAGTGCGTCTGCGCATGCAGACGCACTGCGTGAACTTGCCGGAAGCTCGGCGGCTAACGCTGAGTCTGTTCGTGCAGCCTTTCCGATCAGCAGCCTCGAAATCTGGGTTCGCCGCGCCGTCCCCGCGATGGTCATTCTGTTCATCTGCGCGCTCGCCGCCATGACGGTGGCGATGGCCCGCGAATCCTATGAACGCGCCATCTCCGACTCGCTCTCAGACCTCGAGCTACTCGCCGCGGTCGTCGCCGATGATCTGCGCGAGACGCTGAAACACACGCCGGCTGGCGACATTCCCACCGCCCTCACCGACGCCATGCCCTCGCGGGCCCTCGCCCGGGGTCAGCAGGCGATGATCACCGATCTCACCGGTGAGATCATTGCCTCGACGCCCGGCGCGCGCGCCATCCGCGGCCCGCTGCTCGACTTTCTCGGCCCCTCGCAACCCCTGACGATCTTCGCCGAAAAGGCCGGCGTGCTGCGCATCATTCTGCCGGACGGCGCAGACGCACTCGCAACCGTACGCACGCTCAATCAACCCTTCGGTCAACTCGCCATCGTCTACCCGATGTCGGCTGTGCTCGCCGACTGGCGCGCGGCGTCCCTGCGCACGGGGGTATTGCTCGTTGCCACAGCCTTGGTGCTGATCGCGTTGGCGCTCGCCTATTTCTGGCAGGCCTCCCGCGCCCGCGAAGCCGACCGTGTATGCGAACGGGTGCGCGACCGCATCGATACGGCGCTGAGCCGCGGCCGCTGCGGACTGTGGGACTGGGATCTCGCCCGCGGACGCATCTACTGGTCAGACTCGATGTACCAGATCCTCGGGCTCGCGCCGGTCGGCAATTTCCTCTCCTTCGGCGACATCAACGCGCTGGTGCATCCGCAGGACGGCGACCTCGCCGCCATCGCCGAAATGCTCACGGCCTCGAAAGCGGAAAGCGTCGATCACGCCTTTCGCATGCAGAACGTCAAAGGCGAATGGGTGTGGCTGCGCGCGCGCGCCGAGCTCGTTCGCGAGCAGGCCGGCGCAACGCCGCATCTTGTCGGCATCTGCGTCGACATCACCGAACAGAAGACGCTCGCCGAACGCACCGCGACCGCCGACATGCGCCTGCGTGACGCCATCGAATCCGTGTCCGAGGCCTTCGTTCTCTGGGACGCCGATAACCAGCTCGTGATGTGCAATTCGAAGTTCCAGAAATTCCACAATCTGTCGAGCGAGGCGGTCATTTCCGGCACGCCTTATGCGCAGGTCATGGAGAAAGGAACGCCGCCAATGATTCAGGCGCAAACGGCGCTCGGCGAGCGCCCGCAGGCGGGCGCGCGCACCTATGAGGCGCGGCTCGGCGACGGGCGATGGCTGCAGATCAATGAACGGCGCACCAAGGACGGCGGCTATGTTTCGGTCGGCACCGACATCACCGCGCTGAAGCGTCACGAAGAACAGCTGATGGAGAGCGAGCGGCGCCTGATGGCCACCGTCGCCGATCTCCGCAAATCGCGCCAGACGCTGGAGCAACAGGCGCAACAGCTTGCCGACCTGGCCGAAAGATACCTCGAGCAAAAGGCCGAGGCTGAAACCGCCAACAAGGCCAAATCCGAATTTCTGGCCAATATGAGTCACGAGCTGCGCACGCCGCTCAACGCCATCATCGGCTTCTCGGAAGTGATGCAACAGGAGACATTCGGCCCGCTCGGATCGAAAAAATACGTCGACTACTCGAACGACATCAAACAAAGCGGCGAATATCTTCTTGGCGTGATATCGGACGTGCTTGACATGTCGCGGCTGGAATCCGGCCGCGTGCGTCTGCAAAAAAGCGAATTTGAGCTCGACGCCGCAGTCTCCGGGGCTCTCGCGACGGTGGAGCAGATCGCGCGCGAAAAGGAGATCACGCTCGTCGCGGAGGCGATGCCCGGCAAGCGCGCCAACGCCGACCGCGCCGCCTTCGAGAAGATCCTGGCGATCCTCTTGCGCAACGCCGTCAAATTCACGCCAAAGGACGGCCGCGTCAGCGTGCGCGCGCGCTTCGTCCAGGGCGCCCTCAATGTCTATATTGAAGACACCGGGATCGGCATCGCCCCGGCGGCGCAGGCGCGGCTTGGGCGTCCGTTCGAGCAAATGGGCGGAAGCCTCGACAATGGCATGAAGGGCTCGGGGCTTGGCCTTGCCATCGCGCGTTCGCTCGTCGATCTGCATGGCGGCTCGATGCGCATCCGCTCGACCGTCGGGTCCGGCACGATCGTGCTCGTACATCTGCCGCAATGGCGCGACGCGCCGCGTCAGAAACTGCTGTTGGCAGCCGCCGCCGCGCCCCGCCGGCCGCATGCGCCGGCGCAGAAGCTCCGCGCCTCCTCAGTGCGCCACTAGAATTCTCTCAAAAATCCTGCGCACGATGCGACGCCTGTCGCGTAAATCCGCTTCGAGGGCGCTAAGGCTTGGCAGTTCGGCCGCGGCCGCAAGCCGGCGCTTCACGCCCTCGCTGGCCTCGCGGGGATCTGCGCCGGGATCGAGCGCGAGCCGCAGCATTTGCATGACGCTCGTCATGACGTGGTGGGCGAACAGCAAGTGGCGCGCGTCCCCGGTTTCGATCAAATGAAATTCGGCCGCCGCCGCGATCATGCCGGACGTCGACGAGGAGATCATCGCCGGATGGTCGGCAGCATGGCGCAGCGTGAGATATTGCGCGATGAATTCAATATCGATCAATCCCCCGGATGCGAGCTTCAAATCCCACCGGTCCTTGTCGCCTTTGACTTTGGCGATCAGCTTGCGCATCTCGGCGACTTCGCGCGCCAGATGGTCCCCGCGCCTGCGCATAAGGACCGCGCGGATCGCCTGCTCGATCTCAAGCGTCAGGGCGCTGTCTCCGGCGAGCGCGCGGGCGCGCGTCAGCGCCATATGCTCCCAGGTTTCCGCCGTGTTGTTTTGATAGTCGACTAAGCCGGCAAATTGCGTGGCCAGCGGCCCCTGACGCCCCGACGGACGAAGCCGCATGTCGACCTCATAGAGGCGGCCCCGTTTGGTCGCGACCGTCAGCGCCGCGACGAGCCGCTGCGCGACGCGCGTATAATATTGCACGGCGTGCAGGGGACGCGGGCCATCCGACTCCGGATTTGCATGATCAAAATCATAGATCAGGATCAGGTCGAGATCGGACGTCGCGGTCATCTCGCGCGCGCCGAGTCGGCCAAGCCCGAGCGCCGCGACGCGCCCGCCCTGGACGCGCCCATGCTCAGCCGCAAACATGCGCAAAACGAAATCAAGCGCGGCGGCGACAATCGCTTGCGCAAGCGCTGAATAATCGCGCCCGGCCTCCAGGGGCGTCATCGCTTCGGAAAAAAGCTTGAGGCCGATGCGAAACATTTCCTCGCGCCCGAAGTCGCGCAGAAGATCCAGAAACTCCTCGAAATGCTCCGTCCTCTGCGCAAGACGCGCGGCGCGCTCGCGATAGACGGCGTCGTCGGTCAGCGCCTCGAAAACATGCGGAGCGACGGCCGCGTCGAGGAGATGCGGATTGGCGACAATCATTCGCGCCAGCCGCGGCGCGCCGCCGAGAATGTCGGCGAAGAGTTCGCAGATGGGCGGGTTGGATTTTAACAGCGAGAACAGTTCGACCGCGGCGGGCGTGTGCGCCAGCGCCTGGTCGAAGCCTGCGAGCGCAAGATCGGGCTCGCCCGACTTCGAGAAGGCCTGAAGCAGCGACGGAACAAGCTCCGTCAGCACTTCGCGCGCGCGGGCCGTTCGCACGGCGGGCCGGCGGCCGAAATGCCAGCCGCGGACGGTTTCAAGCGCCAAGGACGCATCCTTGAAACCGAGCCGCGTTAGCGTTTCGAGCGTTTCAGGATCATGCTCCGCGCCGGTGAAGACGAGGCTGCCGGCGCTTGCGTCAAGCGCCGGCGCATGTTCGAACAGCCGCGCGTAATGATGCGAGACAAGGCCCATGCAGCGCATCAGCGCCGTCTCGAAGTCGGCCTCGCGCGCGAAGCCGCAGAAATGCGCGAAGCGGGCCAGCTCGCCAGCGTCCTGCGGCAGGCGTTGGGTCTGTTCGTCGGCGATCATCTGCAGGCGATGCTCAACCTCGCGCAACACAACATAGGCGGCGCTGAGGTCGTTCACGGCGTCGGCAGGCGTCCAGCCGTCGGCGCCGAGTTCGGCGAGCATATCGAGCGTGCGCGAGCCGCGCAGATTCGGGCGCTTGCCGCCGAAAACCAACTGTTGCGTCTGAACGAAAAACTCAACCTCGCGGATCCCGCCCCGGCCGAGCTTGACGTCATGGCCCGGCACCGTCACTTCGGCGTGGCCGCGCACGGCGTGGATCTGGCGCTTCATCGCATGGATGTCGGCGAGCGCCGCATAATCGAAATATTTGCGCCAGATGAACGGCGTCAGGGCGCCCAGAAACTCGCGCCCGAGCTCCAGATCGCCGGCCATCGCCCGCGCCTTGATATAGGCGGCCCGCTCCCAGTTCTGGCCGAGCGTCTCATAATAGCTGTAGGCGGCCGGCAGCGAGACGGCGATCGACGTGGAGCCGGGATCGGGACGAAGGCGCAGATCAACCCGCAGCACATAGGAATCGGCGGTCGCTTCCTGCAGCAGTTTGACGAGACGCTTGGTGATCCGGACATAGGCGGTCGAAGCCTCGCCGACCAGCGCCGAGCAGTCCGGATCGTAGAAGACGGCGAGATCGACGTCGCTCGAATAGTTGAGCTCGTCCGCTCCCAATTTGCCGAGGGCGAGAATGACAAGGCCGCAGCCGCGCTCCGGCTCGTCGAGCGAGGCGAGCTTCAGCTTTCCCGCGTGATGCGCCTCCCGGAGCAGAAAGCGCAGCGCCGCCCGGATAAAGGCGTCGGCCGCGAGCGAGAGCGCCCGTGTCGTCTCGACAAGGCTTTTCACGCCGCCAAGATCGGCGAGCGCGATCAGGAGCGCGCTTTCCTGCTTGGCTTGTCGCAGCGCGCGCATCGCCGCGGCTTCATCCTGCGTCGAATCGCAAGCAGCCCCGGCCCGCAGGATCAATTCATGAAGCGAGGAATTAAAATCGGCGTTAAGGCAGCGCGTGAGGCGCCCCGGATCACGGACAATGAGCCGCCACAGGAAGGGCGAATGATCCGCCAGCGCGAGCAGGAGCCGCCTGACCTTCAGCTTTCGCACAAGGGAACGAAGGTCGGTCGCCGGTTCCGAACGCATAAAATCGGCAAGGCGCTCACGCGCGCGGGACGGGTCGCTGAGACGCGGGGCCGTCCGCAGCGCGCGCCAGAGAGGCGTCGCGCCGGCCTCGCGCCCCGGCCCGGTCATGCCGCGGCCTCGGGCGGCGGCAGGCTGAGCTTCGGCGCGGATTCATTCTTGGGCGTTATGGCCGCGGCGGGCAGCGCTATGACGACGCGAAGGCCCGGCGCATTGTCCTCAAGCCGCAGGGTCCCGTTATGAAGCCGCGCAACGGCCGCGGCGAGGGAGAGCCCAAGTCCGGAGCCCGGCCGCGAGCGAGAATTTTCGAGCCGAACGAAGCGGTCAAGCACGCGCTCGCGATCGGCCGGCGGAATGCCCGGGCCATGGTCGCCGACGACAATCTCGACGACGGCGCCGGCGCGACGCGCCAGAAGTTCGATGTTTTTTTGCGCGGGGCTATCCGCGGCCCCGGTCTCGGCAGGCTCCGCGCCGTATTTCAGCGCATTGTCGACGAGATTTGCGATCGCTTGGCCGACCAGCTCGCGGCTGCCGTGAATGATTAAATTCGGCTGGGTTTGGACGTCAAGGCCGAGGCCAAGCTCTTCGACGGCCGGCTCGTAGAGTTCGCCAACGTCGGCGATCATCGCGCCGGCGTCGAAGTCGATCGCTCCCTCAGGACCCGATCCCGCCTCGGCGCGGGCGATCTTGAGGAGCGCGTCGAAGATCTGGATCAGCCGGTCGGATTCCTCCAGCACCTTTTCGAGCGCGCCGCGATAGTCTTCCGGCGTCTTGCCGAATTGCAGCGCGGCCTCGGCGCGCGCGCGCAGGCGCGTCAGCGGCGTCTTGAGGTCATGGGCGATATTGTCGCTGACCTGCTTCAGTCCTGTCATCAGAAGCGAGATGCGGTCGAGCATGGCGTTGAGATTTTGCACGAGCCGGTCGAGCTCATCGCCGGTGCCGGCGATCGGGAGCCGGCCGGTGAGATCGCCGGCGACGATGGTTTTCGCCCGCGCATTGATGGCGTCAACCCGATTCAGCACGCGGCGGGCCACCCAAAGCCCGCCAAGCGTGCCGATCGCGACGAGCCAGATCAGCGAGGTCAGCAAGGCGCCGCGCAGAATGTTGCGCAGGCTCTCGCCTTCTTCGAGGTCGTGCCCGACGACGAGGCGGAAGCCAGCCGGCAGCACGAAGATACGCGCAAGCGCGCGCCTTTTCTTGCCGACGGCGCCCGCCGGCTCATAGGTGGTTTCGACAAGGCCCGGCCGCTCCAGAACGCCCGGCGGCAGGCTCGCTATATTGCCGACGAGGGGTTCGCCGGCGCCGGTCGTGACGAGATAGAGATCGGCGCCCGGGCGCTGCGTGCGGTTTTCGACGCTCTGGACCAGACGGCGGATGCCGCCCTGCGCATATTGCTCGGCCAGTCCCGCAATGTCGGCGTCGACCGTATTGGCGATCTGCTGGTCGATCAGCATTTTCACATTGTCGCCGACGCTGCTCAGCACGAGCCCGGCGCCGATGGCGGAAATGACCAGAAACGCCAGCGAAACCTTAAAAACCGTCGTGCGAAAAAGCTTAGCGAGAGCCGTCACGGATCATATATCCCGCGCCGCGAATGGTCTGCAGAAGGGGCGGTTCAAAGCCCTTGTCGATCTTGCTGCGCAGGCGGGAGATATGGACGTCGATGACATTGGTCTGGGGGTCGAAATGATAGTCCCAGACATTCTCCAAAAGCATGGTGCGCGTCACCACCTGCCCCGCATGCCGCATCAGATATTCGAGCAGCCGGAACTCGCGCGGCTGCAACTGGATCTCCTTGCCTTCGCGCGCAACCTTATGCGCCAGCCGGTCAAGCTCGAGACCGCCGACGCGATAGACGGTCTCTTCACCCGTCCCATTCTGCTTGCGCCGGGCCAGGATTTCGACGCGGGCGAGAAGTTCGGCGAAGGCGTAGGGCTTTGAGAGATAGTCGTCGCCCCCTGCCCTGAGGCCCTTGACGCGGTCGTCGACCTGCCCCAGCGCCGAAAGGATCAGCACCGGCGTTTCGACTTTCTGCGCCCGCAACCCGCCGATCAGCGACAGGCCGTCGAGCTTCGGCAACATGCGGTCGACGATGAGGACGTCGTAATCCTCTTCGCGGGCCCGGGCGTAGCCTTCGAGACCGTCGCCGACATGGTCGGCGACATGTCCCGCCTCACGGAACGCCTTGGCCATGTAATTGGCCGCTTCCGAATCATCTTCGACGATGAGAATGCGCATGGACGGCATCATACTCGATTCTCCAAAAAGCATCAGGCCGGGAGTTTCCTCCCGGCCTGTGCGTCCTGGAGCCCGCGACGCAGCGGGGGGCGTCCCGTCGCGGACCCACTTAAGTCTCTCTAGGGAGCGAGACTTAGGAAGCGGGGTTGGTCGCCACGGCGACGAAGCGCGTGCCTTCGCCGCTCTTGACCCGCAGCAGCACGGCCTTGCGGCCATCCTTCTTGGCGTCAGCGATAATCGCCGCAATTTCGGACGGCTTGCTCACCGCGCGGCCGCCGGCCTCGAGGATGAGATCGCCGACCCTGAGGCCCTTCTGCGCGGCCGAGCCTTCGGGATCGATGTCGGCGACAACGACGCCATCATTGCCCGCGCCTTGCACGGAAGACGCCGGAGCCAGCTTCAGCCCGAGGCCCGCAAGCGCAGAATTATCCTGCAGCGCCGCCGGCTTTGCCGCCTCTTTCTCGTCGGGGAGCGAGCCGAGCTTCACCGCTACGGTCTTCTCCGCGCCGTCGTGCCAATAGAGCAGATCGGCCTTCTTGCCCGGACCAAGCGCCGCCACTTTCTTGGCGAGATCGCGCGGTCCATCGACGCGCTCGCCATTGACGCCGAGGATCACGTCGCCGGATTTGATGCCCGCTTCCTTGGCGGGCGAATTGTCCTGCGCGTCGGCGACGAGTGCGCCCTTGCTCGACTTGAGGCCAAGGCTGTCGGCGATCTCATCGGTGACCGGCTGAATCTGCACGCCGATCCAGCCGCGCGCCACGGCGCCCTTGTCCTTGAGGCTCGCAATGATCGACTGCGCCGTCTCCGAGGGGATGGCGAAGCCGATGCCGACGCTGCCGCCGGACGGCGAGAAGATCGCCGTGTTGACGCCGACGACGTCGCCCAGCGTGTTGAAGGTCGGGCCGCCCGAGTTGCCGCGGTTCACCGGGGCGTCGATCTGCAGGAAATCGTCATAGGGGCCGGCGCCGATGTCGCGGCCGCGCGCCGAGACGATGCCGGCCGTCACCGTTCCGCCAAGGCCGAACGGATTGCCGACCGCAATCACCCAGTCGCCGACGCGGGGGGTGGCGCTGGAGAATTTCACGTGAGGATAGGAGCCGTCTTCCTTGATCTTCAACAAGGCCAGATCGGTCTTCTTGTCGGTGCCGACGACCGTCGCATGAAGGGTCTTGCCCTCGTCGGTGGTGAGCGTGACTTCGGTCGCCTTCTCGACGACGTGGTTATTGGTCACCACATAGCCGTCCGACGAAATGATGAAGCCCGAGCCCTGCGCCTGCGCCGAATGCGGCTTGCCGGGACCGCCCGGATGCGGCATGCCCGGCTGGCCGAAGCGCTTGAAGAAGCGCTCCAGCGGATCGCCCGGCTGAAGGCGCGGAATCTGGCCGGGGCGCGGCGAATCGCTGTTGTCATCGTCGTCATCCGACGCGTCGGCGGTCTCAGTGATCTTGACCTTGACCGAAACGACTGCGTCGCGAACATGGTCGACGACATCGGCGAAGGATACCGGCGAGGCGGAAGGCGCTTGCGCCGCGATGGGAGCGGCGGTTTCGGCGACCGCGGAATGCGGCGAAACGAAGCCGGTCGTCAGCGCTCCGGTCAAGGCAGCCGTCGCCACGGCGCCAAGCAGGACGACCCGAAGGCCGCGCCGGGGCGCGGGACGCGATTGGCCATTCTGTTCAGAACCAGGAAGCAAAGGGAAAGCCATCGAGTGTGTTCTCCATCATGGAAATCGGCAGAGGATATTGCCAAGCTATTGGCGAAGATGATTGGCCTCGACCAAGGGTAGGGCTTCGGCGAAAAGGCGGCCGGCCGGGCTGATTGAGGCAGTTTGCCGAGGCGAGGCTTACGCCCCTGTTTCAGTCAGATGAAACTTAGGACAGATTTGGTCTCGCCAATCCGCGCAGTCCAGCGAACTCGCTGATGTGTAGATTTGGCGGGCAATGCGCCAAAGCAAGGGCGGCAGGGTCGCGTCCGAGGGGTATTTTCAAGGCGAGGGAATTTTAACGGAGGGCGCGCGGGCGCTTTCGACGGCGCGATTGGTCCGCCGGCGCAAGCAGCTTTAGACCCGTAAGGCAAGTTTACTGCGGCGCGCGCGGATCCGGGATGTCGCCGGGCGGAAGAGGCGATTCGAAATCATCGGCCGGAGCCTGCCTTCGCGCGCGCGGCTGCGTCGGCGGCGGCCGAAAACCTGGCGGCGGCGCGACTTCAACAGGCGCCTGGTCCTGAAACGGCAGCGGGGCCTCGCCAAAATTATCCACTGGCGGCTGCGGCAGCTGCGGCTGCACGCGGCGTGGTTTCGTCGCTTTCTTCGGCGTCGGACTTGCGTTTTCCGGCGGTGGGGGCGTCGGCTCGGCGGCGGCGCTCGGGCTTACGACGATTTCCTTGCCACCTTTGCAGTCGGTCAGCCAGATATCGTAGATCGGGTGCTCGATGCCATGCAGGCCGGGGCTCGCCGCAAACATCCAGCCGGAAAAAATCCGCTTATAGTCGTTTTTGGCGTCGACCTCGTCGACCTCGACGAAAGTGGTCGTCTGCGGCGCTTCGGTCGCAGGCCGGGTGTAGCAGGCGCGCTCGGTGATCTGCAGCGTGCCGAACTGCACCGTTTCATCGGTCGCGACCTCGAAGGTTATGATTCGTCCGGTAATCTTGTCGAGGCCGGAAAAGACCGCGATGGGATGCTTGATGCGGTCGGCCTGAGCCGGCCCCGCCAGCACGAGGGCGCCGAGCGCCGCGGCGGCGAAAAGCCGGCGAGCCGGCCGGCTTTTGCGCCGGAGCGACGGGCAAATCGCGGCTTCGTTCATGGGAGTTTTACGTGACAAGAAAGCCTGCCGATGACTCGCGCAGGGCGTCCTGACGGAGCGGCCGTCCGGAAAACATCATATCGCGCGTCGCTCTCAAATTAGCCTTCGGGGGCCCAGGCTTCGTAATCGCCGGTGGCTTTCGGGCGGGCGTTGGCGCGCAGCGTCGAGCCCGGCGGGCGCCAAGCCTCCGGCGTGCCGGTCAGATTGGGCAGATGCGGCAATTGCCAGGGGCGCGGCTTGTAATCTTCTTCCGTGGGGGGTGTGTCGACCGTGTGATGCAGCCAGCCATACCAGCCGGGCGGCGTCTTCGAGCCTTCGCTGACCCCGGCATAGATCACCCAGCGCCGCTCGAAGCCGAGCGCGGGATCGATCACATGGGAGCGATAATAGCTATTGCCGAACTCGTCGGTTCCGACCAGCTTGCCGTGACGGGCCGTGTAAAGCCTGGTGTTCAGGGTCTGGCCGTTCCACCACGTGAAGATCAACAAAAGCCATTTCATCACGGCGCGCCTCGAACTTGAGCTTGGCAGACGGGTCCCTGTCGCGCTGACTTTATGGCGGGCGCTGGGCCCGCTGTCCAGCCCGATGCCGCCGTCCTATCGCGGCCCCGGCCGGAGATGGGGCGCAAGGGCAAGGGCCAGCGGAAAGATAGAAAGCGCAACCATGGCTGTGGCGACGACCGCCCAATTCGCCCCGACGGCGTCGCCGAGCACGCCATAGAAAATCGGCGAGACGGCTCCCGACCCGATCGTGCCGGTATAAAACAGCGCAAAGGCCCGCTCGACTCGATGAGGCGGCGTCAGCTCCGGAACCGTTCCATAAAGCACCGATGAGGTGCCGTTCAGCATGATTCCGAGCAGCGGCAGCAAGACGAGGATCGCCGGAAGCGGCAGGATCAGAACGGCCAGAATGGCGGCGGCCGTCCCGCCCTCGGTCAGTAGCACCGTCCGCAGCACGCCGATCCGCGCGCCAAGCCAGCCGCAGGTGAATTTGCCCGCGGCGCCGCCAATGAAGACCAAAGCCAGGGCGACGCCAACGGTCGGCAGCGAGGCCCCATGAGCCTTGAGAATAAAGGGAAGAAAGGTCAGAAAGCCCATCCGCACGCCGGTGTCGAGGACGCCGATCGCAAACAGCAGCGGAAAGCCGCCGCGCCCGCTGCCCCTCTGTTCCCGTCGGTCGCCCGCCTTGCTGCCCCCGGCGATCGGCGGCATGAAAGCGGCGATCGCAATCGCCGTCGCGGCGCCGATAAGGGCGAGCAGCCAGAGCGCGTGGCGCCAGGACATGAAGATGAGCAGCAGCGAGGTCAGGGCGGGAATGGCCGCCTTGCCGAGATCGCCCGAAAAATTATAGACGCCAAGCGGCCCGCGCGAAGCTTTGCCATAGGCGCGCGATACGGCCGCCGAGGCGATCGGATGCTGCGTGCTGGAGCCCGCGCCGGAGAGGGCGAGCCCGGCGCAGAGGCCGAGCAAGCCGCCGGAGGCGCCGGCGAGAGCGTAGCCGATCCCCGACAGCGCCGTGCCGAGCGCTAGAATGATTCGGCCGTCCCATCTTTCGGCGAGACGCCCGACCGGAACCTGCAGCGCCGCCATGCTGGCGGCGTAGAGCGCGCGCAGCAGGGCCAACATGCCAAAGCCAAGCGCGAACTCGGCCTGCCAGACCGGCAACAGGATGTAAATCAGGTCGGTATAGCCATCGTGCAGCGCATGCGCCGTTCCGGCGACGGCGAGGGTGCGGCGCGCCCCGGAGGGGCTAGCGAGGAGCGCCTCGTTCATGGCGCTCTGGGCGCTGCTCTGTCCTGTCAAATATGCAGATCCTTTTCCCCACGGGGCGAGCGCCCGCCGGCCTCTGGCGCCTGTGGCGCCGCTTCTTGAGAATGCGCGACGTTTCCGCGTTGAAGACGTTATTCTGCAAACGCATTACAATCGATCACGTTCATGATTTTGTCATAAACCCATGGGGTTGAGCTAGAGGCGCCCTCCCGGATGGCAAGGCGCGCCGCCTGCCGGCGGCTTGAACGCGCCAGGCCGCAGGCTCGATCGTGATTCGACTGACCTGAATCCGAGTTCTCCACAAGCCCCGTTAAACTGTGCGGAAGGCAAATTTATTCATTGTCCCTTGCCACAAGATGTACGACATTTACGGCATCTTAATCGTTCAGCCACTATATATGGTAGAGACGACAGCCGAGGATACGACAGATGCAGATCGCACGCCGCTATACGAAAGAGGGTCAGTCTCCCTATGCGGAGATCGAATTCCGCTTCGCCAATAGCGAGATCCGCAACCCTGACGGCTCCGTCGTCTTTTCGCTGAAGGACGTCGAGATTCCGGCCGCCTGGAGCCAGGTCGCGACCGACGTGCTGGCGCAGAAATATTTTCGCAAGGCCGGCGTTCCCGCCCGCCTCAAGCGAATCGAGGAGACCTCCGTCCCCTCCTTCCTGTGGCGCACGGTCGCCGATGAGGCGGCGCTCAACGCCCTGCCCGAGGGCGAACGCTGGACCTCCGAAATCTCCGCCCGGCAGGTATTCGACCGGCTCGCCGGGACCTGGACCTATTGGGGCTGGAAGGGCGGCTATTTCGACTCCGAAGACGACGCGCGCGCCTTCTTCGACGAATTGCGCTACATGCTGGCGAAGCAGATCGCCGCGCCCAATTCGCCGCAATGGTTCAACACCGGGCTGCACTGGGCCTATGGCGTCGACGGCCCGAGCCAGGGGCATTTTTACGTCGATCCCTTCAGCGGCGAACTGACCGCTTCGACCTCATCCTATGAGCATCCGCAGCCGCACGCCTGTTTCATCCAGTCCGTCGCCGACGACCTCGTCAATGAGGGCGGCATCATGGATCTTTGGGTGCGCGAGGCGCGGCTGTTCAAATATGGCTCCGGCACCGGCTCCAATTTCTCAAAGCTGCGCGGCGAAAATGAAAAACTGTCGGGCGGCGGCAAATCCTCCGGCCTGATGTCGTTTTTAAAGATCGGCGACCGCGCCGCCGGGGCGATCAAATCGGGCGGCACGACGCGCCGCGCCGCGAAAATGGTGGTGGTCGACGCCGATCACCCCGACATCGAAGACTACATCCAGTGGAAGGTGCGCGAGGAGCATAAGGTCGCCGCGCTCGTCGCTGGCTCCAAGGCGCTGCGCAAGGCGCTGAAGGCTGTGGCGCGCGCCTGCGTCAATTGCGACGGCCCGGGCGATGACTGCTTCAACCCGGAAAAAAATCCGGCGCTGAAGAAAGAGATCAAGCTCGCCCGCCGCGCCTTCGTGCCCGACGCCTCGATCAAAAAGGCGATCCAGCTCGCGCGCCAGGGCGCGCGGGAGATCGACTATGAGACCTTTACGACCGATTGGGACAAGGAGGCCTATCTCACCGTCTCCGGCCAGAACTCCAACAATTCCGTGCGCGTCACCGATGATTTTCTGCGCGCGGTGGAAGAGGATTCGGACTGGACGCTGACGCGCCGGCTCGACGGCAAGGCGCATAAGGTGTTGAAGGCGCGCGCGCTGTGGGAGAAAATCGGCGAGGCCGCCTGGGCTTCGGCCGATCCGGGCCTGCAATATCACACGACGATCAATGATTGGCACACCTGCCCGGCCGAGGCGCCCATCGTCGCCTCGAACCCCTGCTCCGAATATATGTTCCTGGACGATACGGCGTGCAATCTCGCCTCGCTCAACCTGTTGCAGTTCCGCGAACCGGTCACAGGCGCGATCGACATCGACTCCTATGAACATGCGGTGCGGCTGTGGACCATCGTGCTCGAAATTTCGGTGATGATGGCGCAATTTCCCTCGAAGGAGATTGCGGTCAACTCCTACCGCTATCGCACGCTCGGCCTTGGCTACGCCAATATCGGCGGTCTTTTGATGTCGTCCGGCATATCCTATGACAGCGATCAGGGCCGCGCGATCTGCGGCGCCTTTTCGGCGATCCTGACCGGCGTCTCTTACGCGGCCTCGGCCGAGATGGCGCGCGAGCTCGGCGCCTTCGAGGGCTATGGCGCCAACGCCAACGCCATGCTGCGGGTGATGCGCAACCATAAGCGCGCCGCCGACGGCAAGGTTTTCGGCTATGAGGCGCTGTCGATCGCGCCGGTGCCGCTGGATCACGCGGCGCTCGGCGCGTTCCAGGCGCTCGGCGAACACGCCAAGGCGGCATGGTCGCAGGCTGTCGCGCTTGGCGAACAGCATGGCTACCGCAATGCGCAGGTCTCCGTCGTCGCCCCGACCGGCACGATCGGTCTCGTGATGGATTGCGACACCACCGGCATCGAGCCTGATTTCGCGCTGGTCAAATTCAAGAAGCTCGCCGGCGGCGGCTATTTCAAAATCATCAACCGCGCCGTTCCCGAAGGCCTTCGCTCGCTCGGTTATGGGCAGAAGGAAATCGACGACATCATCGATTACGCGGTCGGCCGCGCGACCTTGAAAAGCGCG
The DNA here is from genome assembly GCF_000021745.1 of Methylocella silvestris BL2. Taxonomy (NCBI): domain Bacteria; kingdom Pseudomonadati; phylum Pseudomonadota; class Alphaproteobacteria; order Hyphomicrobiales; family Beijerinckiaceae; genus Methylocella; species Methylocella silvestris. Next base: position 186,897 of record NC_011666.1, on the reverse strand, counting down.
CCGGGGATCAACCACGAGACGCTGAAGACCAAGGGCTTCACCGAGCAAAAGCTCGCCGAGCTCGAGACGACGCTGAAGGGCGCCTTCGACATCAAATTCGTCTTCAACAAATGGACGCTTGGGGCCGAGTTTCTGACGCAGGAGCTGAAGATCCCGGCCGACAAGGTCGACGATCCGAATTTCAACCTGCTCACATGGCTGGGTTTTTCGCGCGGCGAAATCGAGACCGCCAACACCTATGTCTGCGGCGCCATGACAGTCGAGGGCGCGCCGCATCTGAAACTGCAGCATTATGGCGTGTTCGATTGCGCGAGCCCGTGCGGGCGCACGGGAAAACGCTATCTTTCGACCGAAAGCCACATCCGCATCATGGCGGCGGCCCAGCCCTTCATTTCGGGCGCGATCTCGAAAACGATCAACATGCCCAACGACGCCACGGTCGATGATTGCAAGGACGCCTATATGTTGTCCTGGCGGCTTGGCCTCAAGGCCAATGCGCTCTACCGCGACGGCTCAAAGCTGTCGCAGCCTTTGAACAGCCAGCTGATCGAGGATGACGACGACGAGGCCGAGGAAGCCGTCGAGGTGTTGATGGCTTCCAATGCGCCGGCGCGGACCGCGGCCGTTGCGGAAAAGATCGTCGAACGCATTGTCGAGCGGATCGAGCGCACGCGCGAGCGCGAGCGCCTGCCCGACCGCCGCAAGGGCTACACGCAAAAGGCCGTCGTCGGCGGCCACAAGGTTTATTTGCGCACCGGCGAATATGGCGACGGACGCATCGGCGAAATCTTCATCGACATGCATAAGGAAGGCGCCGCCTTCCGCTCGCTGATGAATAATTTCGCCATCGCCATTTCGGTCGGCCTGCAATATGGCGTGCCGCTCGATGAATATGTCGACGCCTTCACCTTTACGCGCTTCGAGCCCGCGGGCCTCGTGCAGGGCAATGACGCGATCAAGAACGCCACCTCGATCCTCGACTATATTTTCCGCGAGCTGGCGATCTCCTATCTCGGCCGCAACGACCTCGCCCACATCGACCCGTCCGACATCGGCCATGACGTGCTCGGCAAGGGCGAGACGCAGGGCAAGCCGCCGGCAGGAACCACAGGCGGGGGTTCTTCTGCGACCGCGGCGCCGGGCGCGGCGAAATTCGTATCGAGCGGCTTTGTCCGCTCCAAAAGCGACAAGCTAATGCTGATCTCCGGCGGCTACGGCGGCAGCCAGGCCGCGACGGCGCTGAAGGAAAACCTCGAACAGGATGTCGAAGCCGAACTCGGCCAGCTCAACTGGACGACGCCGGCCGAAGGCGCGGCGATCGCCGAAAAGCGCAGCCAGGCCCGCATGAAAGGCTACACCGGCGAAGCCTGTGGCGAATGCGGCAATTTCACCCTGGTGCGGAATGGGACGTGCTTGAAGTGCGATACTTGTGGTGGGACGACGGGGTGTAGTTGAACGAATAATAATTTGACGCCTGAAATGTCATAACTGATTCGCCCGAGGCAATCTTACAGGGAATTTGATATGACGCTGGCCCTCAAGATCGAGACAGTTACGTCGAATACTCTTATCTAAAAATAATCCTATACAGACTGCGCAAGTGGTTCTGGAAAAACGACTACGGTTGCGGGGAACAGAATGCGGTGTTGTCATGAGGTATACCCAGAATGGACGATTATCGAGTCAAAGGCCGATCTAACTTTGAAATTCATCAAATCGCAAAGAAAACTCGTGATTTTTTTGGTGTCCACGGGGAACGTTATATTGACGTGCTAACATGTCTGACGTCGAAATCAATCTTGACAGTCCACGGCAAAAAAAAGCTTAACTTTCATATCCGCCCCGATGATGAAATGGGCACTGCTGACGGTATGACAAGTCACGGCAAAGACTTCGTGACCATAGCCGTCAAGCAGTCTGTTCGTGACGCTGCTTTTCTAGGCGTGGGCCGCGCACGTAACACTCTAGCCCATGAACTGGGCCACGCTGTGATGCACAAAAGTGTGGAAATGCCGAGACGTACCATTGGCAACATCACACCAAAGTGGTTGAAACCATTTGAGTCTGCGGAACATCAAGTAAAGGTTTTCGCACCAGCCTTCCTGATTAATGATGCGATTGCGGAAACATTAACATCTGCCGATGCTATTTCAATCGAATTCGGTGTGAGTTTAGAGTCCGCTAACATCTATTGGGAGGAAATGATCGCTTTGCGCGATCGTGATCTCGCAACCGAAAAGATACGTAGTATCGCGAAGGCGTTTCGTAACTCATTGACGCCGGTTCCATCTACACTGCGTTTTATCAACGAGGCCTGCACGACGTGTGGTAACAAAACAGTGTTTCCGGTAGGCTCCAAATTTATGTGCCAGACCTGCAATAACGTTTTTGATCGTTTCCAGGACGGCGACCGTGGCGATCTATGAGCCTCCAGGTCACGCCTGTTAACCGAGGATTGATCGCCGCCTTTACCTTTTAGGCCTAGCGTCTTGCCGTTCCTTTTTTGAGGAAACGTCATTACCATTCATCGCGACATTCATTCCGACGCTAAGCACATGGAATCTATTGAGATCTTCAAAAAAGCCATTGCCGCCGAGCTCAAGAAATCGCTGACCGTCGACTATATGACGTCGCACGGGCGCCCTGATGTCTATCGCTTTTCCCCAGCTCAACTGGACAACGCCGGCTTCAGCTGGCTGAATGGTATGCCTTGCGCCTGACGCGCCCGTGCGCTCACCCCATGCTTCGAGACGCCATTTCTGCCTCCTCAGCATGAGGGTGTTGTTTGGCTCGACAAAGATTCCCGCTCAAACAGCACCAGCTTCCTCACCCTGAGAGTGGACGAAGTCCGGGTCTCGAAGGGCGAGGAAGCGTTCGCTTACGGACCGCGAGATGCGCCCCCCTTCTTTGCCAATCGGCGTAACACCCTCTCTGCCGCGCATCCTCGCAGCTGATTGATGCTTGAAGGAACCACAATCCGCAAAATCGCCATTCGCTTGACCTTGACCGACGCGGCGACGCGGCGACGCGGTCAGCTTTGCTGAAAGAGGACCGCCGACACTAATGCCGGAACCGGGGGACCGCTCGGGGGTTAGCAGAACTCGGTTGCCCTGCCCGGTTCAAGCAGGAGCGAATCATTGGAGGGTCCTCATGAAATTGATTTCAAAGGGTTATTTTGCGCTGTTTATGGCCGGCGCCGCCGTGTTCGGAGTTTCTGCCACCGTCAGGGCGGATGAAGTCACGACGACGACCCGGACGCGCGAAGCCCCGTCTGAGCCCGGAGTGATTGTCGGCGTGCCCGGCGTTGTCGGGGTTGAAGTCGGGAGAAGTTCGGCCGAGCACGGCTGCGAGACTCGGAAGGAGACGCGCACGGACGACGAGACGGGCGACAGCGTCAGCCGCAAGACAACAAACTGCGAATAGCTTTCGCGGCCGCTGGTTGGGGGCGACGCCCCCAATAGCGACTTAAACTTAACCGCCGATAAAGAGCGGAAATACCTCAAATCCTTCTCAACCGACGCGACCGGCTCTCGGGCCGGGACGTATCCTCGCCGTTTTCCGCGGCGCCGCCTTCCGCATCGAATGGAGCGATCCAGTCTTCCCGCGCTGCCAGCTCCCGCAGAGACGGGACGCTGGTGTATGAGGGCGCGGCGATCATCGCGCGCAACGCGCATCACCGTCCCGCTCCAATCCATCGCCGGCTCCGCGCATAGGACGATCTCGCCGATCCCAACCGCCGGCCCGTCATATCCCGCCTGGTCCGGGCGCACCGCCGGGCGGCCACCGCCATTGCGACAATCCCACTCGCGCCGTTCTAGGCCAACAGCGGTAATTGCCTCGTCACAACAATTCCTTCATCAAAGGAGCTTAGACAGCCCGTGGAATTGCAATCTGCTGCGCCCTGAAACGCCCCAAAGCTTTACTTCACAATTTTTATCAACTATTCTCCGGGCATTGGCCAAGGCCGATGGCGAGCGATGTCCGGGGGCCCGATCATTCGCAGCAGATGCGGGGAGGCGCGCAGAGCGCGTTTCTCCGCGCGGCAAAGCCATCCGCTCTGCAAAAAACAACTTCCGGACCCGAATTCATGGCCTTGATCGACGATCGCATGCTGCTTCAGAATTTTCCCGCCTCCGTCACCGTCTCTTCCCGCGTGCAAATTCGCGAACGGGCGCCCGTAACGCCGCCGGGCGACAAGCCCGGCCGCCATACAGAGGCGACGGCCGCCGCGAGACAGGCTTCCGGCCCCGAGAACGCCGCTCTGCGCGGGCGCCCTCACCTCTGATCCCTTTGCCTGTATAATCTCCACCAAGAAGAGATCGGCCGCCGCGCCGGCCGGAAAGACAAGGAGACGCCGCATGCCCCGTCCGACCAACAAGCCGGAGACCCTCGCCCTGCACGCCGGCTGGCGCGCGGACCCCGCGACCGGCGCCGTCGCCGTGCCGATCTACCAGACCACGTCCTATCAATTCCGCGATACGCAGCATGCGGCCGACCTTTTCGCGCTTAGAGAGCTCGGCAATATCTACACCCGTATCGGCAACCCGACGCTCGACGTGCTGGAGCAGCGCGTGGCGGCGATCGAGGGCGGCGTCGCTGCGCTGGCGCTGGCCTCCGGGCAAGCGGCGTCCGCCTTCGCCGTGCAGAACCTCGCCCGCGCCGGCGACAATATCGTCAGCGCCACGGATCTTTATGGCGGCACCTGGAATCTCTTCGCCAACACCTTGAAAGATCAAGGCATTGAGGTGCGGTTCGTCGATCCGGACGACCCGGAGGCGTTTCGGCGCGCCACTGACGCGCGCACCCGCGCCTATTATGCGGAGACGCTGCCCAACCCGAAATTGACCGTCCTGCCGATCGCCGAAATCGCTGCGATCGGCCGCGCGCTCGGCATTCCGCTCATCGTCGACAATACCGCGGCGCCGATCCTTTGCCGGCCGCTCGACCATGGCGCCGCCATCGTCGTTTATTCGGCCACCAAATATCTCGGCGGCCACGGCAATTCGATCGGCGGCCTGATCGTCGACGGCGGCAATTTCGATTGGGAAGGCCACAAGGAGCGCCAGCCCGCGCTGAACACGCCGGACCCGAGCTATCATGGCGCCGTCTGGACCGAGGCGGTGAAGCCGATCGGCCCCGTCGCCTATATCATCAAGGTCCGCACCACCCTGCTCCGCGACATCGGCGCGGCGCTCTCTCCCTTCAACGCGTTTTTGCTGCTGCAAGGCATCGAGAGCCTGCCGCTGCGGATCGAGCGGCACGTCAGCAACGCCGAGGCGGTCGCCCGCTATCTCTCCCGCCACGCTGGGGTCAAGACCGTCATTTACCCCTCGCTCCAGAGCGGCGCGACGCGGGAGCGGGCCGACCGCTATTTGAAGGGCGGCTATGGCGGCCTCGTCGGCTTCGAATTGTCGAGCGCCGAGGAAGGCCGCAAATTTATCGATTCGCTTGAGCTGTTCTACCACGTCGCCAATATCGGCGACTCGCGCAGCCTGGCGATCCACCCGGCGACGACGACGCATTCTCAGCTCTCGGGCGAGGATCAGCTCTCGACCGGCGTGACGCCGGGCTACGTGCGCCTCTCCGTCGGCGTCGAGCATATCGACGACATCATCGCCGACCTCGATCAGGCGCTGGCGGCGGCGACGGGACTGTCGCGCGCCGCCTAGATTTGCGGCGCCGTTAATGTTGACAGTTTTACTAGACTTTATAGAGTGCCGCATCCGCGCGCTCGCGCCCAGCCCTTCCGGCCGGCGCGGCGGCGCGCGTCGACGCTGAAAGTGTGTTTGAGATGGTCAAAGAAGCAGGCGGAGCCGGTCTGAAGCCGCCGGCCCCTCCGGCGCCAGATTTTCTCGATGCGCGGCAGGCGCGAGACGAGTCGCTAACATAAATAAGAACACTGATTTCGCCGCCAAGCGCTGCTTGACCCTCGTCACAAGACGCGCAGATTGAACCTTATAACAATGGAGCACTGACATGGCGCAGAGCGCTGTCCGCCCGGCCGAAGCCGCCGTAACTGAACACGTCCCGGGACGCGGACGCATTTACGATTCGATCACCGAGACGATCGGCGATACGCCGCTGGTGCGCCTATCGAAGATCGAAAAGGAAAAAGGCCTGAAGGCCCATTTGCTCGCCAAGCTCGAATTTTTCAATCCGCTGGCGAGCGTCAAGGACCGTATCGGCGAACATATGATTTCGACCCTCGAGGCCGAGGGCAAGATCACGCCCGGTAAAACGACGCTGATCGAGCCGACGTCCGGCAACACCGGCATCGCGCTCGCCTTCGTCGCCGCGGCGCGCGGATATAAGCTCATCCTCGTCATGCCGGAATCGATGTCGATCGAGCGCCGCAAGATGCTGGCGTTGCTCGGCGCCGAACTAGTGCTGACCCCCGCCGCGCAGGGCATGAAGGGAGCGATCGCCAAGGCTCAAGAGCTGGTGGATTCGACGCCGAACTCGTGGATCCCGAAACAATTCGACAATCCGGCAAATGTGGAGATCCACAAGAAGACCACCGCCGAGGAAATCTGGAACGACACCAAGGGCGAAATCGACATCTTTGTCGCGGGCGTCGGCACCGGCGGCACGATCACCGGCGTCGGCACGGTGCTGAAGCCGCGCCGTCCCGGCCTGAAAATCGTCGCCGTCGAGCCTGAGGATTCGCCCGTGCTGTCGGGGGGGCAGGCTGGCCCGCACAAGATTCAGGGCATCGGCGCCGGCTTCGTGCCGTCGATTCTCGACCGTTCGGTGATCGACGAGGTCGTCACTGTCGGCAATCAGACGGCGTTCGACACCGCCCGCCTGCTGGCCCGGCTCGAAGGCATTCCCGTCGGCATTTCCTCCGGAGCGGCGGTCGCCGCCGCCGTCGAGATCGCCTTGCGGCCGGAGAGCGAAGGCAAGACGATCGTGATCATCATCCCGTCCTTTGCCGAGCGATATCTGTCAACGGCCCTGTTCGAAGGGCTCTGAGCGGCAGCTTTCACCGCAAGCTCGTATTGCGACTCCGTCGAGGCTTGCCTCGGCGGATTTTTTTTTGGCGGGGCATGAACGGCCGGCTGCGATCCCTAGTGGGAACCTCTGCGCGCGGGGCAACGTTGTGCAAGCGTTGCGGGTAAGCCGCAGCGACTTTCGATAGGATCGCCATGCGCAACCTTTTCCTGTTCGCCGCCGCTTTGGTCGCGACGAAGATCATTTCCAATCTCATCTACAATCGCCGTTTCATGGCCGCGCCAGCGTCCGTGCGCCGCCTGAACCGGCGCTATTTATGAGATAAATTTGCCACATCGGTCGGAAAAGCCTGTGCGCAAGACGCAAAGCTTACCAGAGTAACGATACTTCGGTGGCGGACGGCATTCGGCATTTTTGCGCCGCAGCAGCGCGGTTCCGGCCAGATCAGGGTGGGCCGGGGCGGCTCCGGTCTGAAGTTTAGCGTTGCCGCAGTTCTGCCGCGCTGCACAGGCCAGAGCCGAGTCAGCTCCTGCGGCAGCCGACGAAATATATGCCTTATTACGCCATATTAACTTTTTATCAATAACTTATGGCTTTGGCGCATAAGCAGGTCGAAGCCGCTTTTTTGGCTCGCCGCAGTCAACTAGCGCGTTGGAGCCCGGCGTGCGCCCGTGCTGAGTCACGAACAAGAGCGGCGCTGCCGTCGAGGGTATCAGACAGACTCGAACCGGCAATATTGCGGTGCAACAAGTAAACGCCCGAACTCTGCGGAAGTATTCCCCTGCATTTCAAAATAGGCCGGTCAAATTCGGCTTGCGGGAAAGACGGCGACAGTTCTATTTTGACGGGAGCTCCAGGAGGGCGAAGTCAGGAGTCGAGGTCGTCTTTACACCGTGTGAGACCCCGTTTCCTGCTGGCCTCGGCTCTAGGAGGCGCCGCGGCCGTTCTTGCGGCGTCGAGAACGTGATTGTGCGCCGCATCGGATCGAAGATTGGAGCTGCGGCTAGTCTGCTGGCGTTGAGTTTGCCGCAAAATGAGGCTTTCGATTTTACTTCGTTTGGAGCAAATTGCGGGAAATCAAGACAACGACAAGATAAAAAGACTAAAAAAATATCGGGAGGCATCGAATGATAAACTTGCTATTAGTTGGTGCATTATTAGGCATGGTTCTCGGGCGCTTCTTCAGAGTCTATGTGCTGATTCCCGCGAGCGGTCTGATGATTGCTCTGGCGTTGACCGATCCGGGCATCTTTGCGCACTCCTTCTGGCGGTCCTGCTTCAACGGCCTCGTAATTCTCGCGGCTGTGCAATCGGGCTATGTCGTGTCATTGCTGGCGAGCTTCCTTCCCGCTCTTTCCCTCGCCCGCCGCCGTAGCCTGTGGGCTTCGCACCCGTAGGCGATTCGCCGCTGGTCTGCCGCCAAACGACGTCCGACCGAATTCGGGCGTCGAAGCGTTTTTCGTAATGCTCTGCTTGCGGCGCGCGAGGAACTCCGACGCCTCCGTTCTGATCGCGCTCTTTGAGCCGCTAGCCTCGTCTGCGCCGACATTAGGCCGATTTTAGTTACGCTCCGCCGCGCCATGCCTTATGCCTCCGCGTTCCTGCGCGAAGAGATCGCGCAGGTCGAGTTCAATCTCGACAGCGCCGCGCGCCCGGCTATAGTCCGGCCGCGCGAGCAGCCAGAATGAGTTGGAGGAAATATGAAGCGCGTTGTCCTGACGGCCTTTGCCCTCGTCACCCTTTTTGCCGGCGCCGCCAGCGCTGATCCCATCGGCGATTGGCGAGTCGCGGATGGCGGCGCAACCGTGCGCATCAAGAAATGCGGCGCCGGTCTCTGCGGCTTCGTCGCCTCGACGAAGGGAGCGCCCGGCAAGGACGAGCGCAATCCAGATCCAGCCAAACGCAACCGCTCGGTTCTTGGAATCGAGGTTTTGATCAATCTGCGGCCGTCCGGCAATAATGTCTGGACCGGCACCACCTATAATGCGGAAGACGGCCTGCTTTATAACGCCACGGTAACCCTCAGCAGCGAACGCACGCTGGAAATCAAAGGCTGCGGCGCAAATGGCGGCGTCTGCGGGTCCGAGACCTGGAACCGGGTCAGATAGGCGCGACCGCAAATCCTCCTGAGCCCGCATCCATCGCGGGCTTCGCCATTGCGGCGCGGCGTGCGCGGTGGTTATGAGAGCGCTTTGGCGGCAAGAGCATCATGCGAAAGACGGCGCGACTTATCGGCCCGGCGTCAGGCTCTGACCTCTTGGAGTCGATCACGTTCATGATTTTGGATCAAAGATCCAAAGTCATCGTGATCTAGCGGGATCTTTGCGCTCATGAAAATTCTGGCGGGCAACTCCAATCGTCCTCTGGCCGAGGCGATCGCGGCCTATCTCGGCGTGCCGCTGACCAAATGTCAGGTGCGCCGCTTCGCCGACATGGAGATCTTCGTCGAGATCCAGGAAAACGTCCGCGGCCAGGACGCCTTCATCGTTCAGTCGACCTCCTATCCGACCAATGATCATCTGATGGAGGCGCTGATCATGACCGACGCGCTGCGCCGCGCCTCGGCCCGCCGCATCACCGCGGTGATCCCCTATTTCGGCTACGCGCGGCAGGACCGCAAGGCCGGCCCGCGCACGCCGATCTCGGCCAAGCTCGTCGCCAATCTGATCACACGAGCCGGCGCCGACCGCGTCCTCACCGTCGATCTGCACGCCGGCCAGATCCAGGGCTTCTTCGACATCCCGACCGACAATCTGTTCGCCGCCCCGGTGCTGGTGCGCGACATCGAGGCGCGGCTGCCGAAGGGCAATCTGATGGTCGTCTCGCCCGACGTCGGCGGCGTCGTGCGCGCAAGGGCGCTCGCCAAGCGCATCGACGCGCCGCTCGCCATCGTCGACAAGCGGCGCGAGCGCGCCGGCGAATCCGAAGTGATGAACATCATCGGCGACGTCGCCGGCAAGGTCTGCATCCTGATCGACGACATCGTCGATTCCGGCGGCACGCTGTGCAACGCCGCCGACGCGCTGCGCGCCGAGGGCGCGATTGCGGTCTACGCCTATATCACCCATGGCGTGCTCTCCGGCGGCGCCGCCGCGCGCATCTCGGCCTCGAGCCTCAAGGAACTGGTGCTGACCGACACCATCCTCTCGACCGAGGCGATCCGCGTCTCGAAGAACATCCGCATCGTCTCCGTCGCCCCGCTCATCGGCGAAGCCATCACGCGAATCGCCAAGGAAGAAAGCGTCTCGAGCCTGTTCGACTGACGGCGATCTTTCTCTAGGGGAGAGCCTGCTGTGCGAAACAACGCGTCGCGTGATGACGCACGCGTGTAGCATTCTTGTGTGACAGCGTCCTCGTCGCGCGCCAACAGCGATTGACCTGAAGCAATACAAATTTTCTCTATCTATTTAGGCTCGGAACAATCAGCCTCGCGCAACATTCATGTGTCACTTTTCAAAGCGGCCGGGCGGAGAGGTTGGAATGCAATTTGCGTCGCCACCTTTAGTGCGTTGACATTAGTCTATAATTTTAGTGTATTATTGCCTTGAGCGAAGCTGAAAGGCCCTCCGAAATGCCCGACGCCTATGTAATCCAGATTGGCGGCCGAACCGCCGGAATCGTTGCGCGGGACGGGCGCGACTGCTCTTTCAATTTTTTTGCTGCTTCGCAAATGTTCAATGCGATGGAGGGCCAGCGCTTCGAGGATCCCGCCGCAGCGGAGAAAACCGCGCGTTACCTCGCCAAGCATGGAAGCCTGCCCAGAAAACCCGATGTCGCTCTGGTCGCTTCGGCTGGTCCACCAGACGTCGTCTTGACGCCGCCTCTCAACCCGGAGCCAAATCAGCCCGCCCCCTTCAGACCCGAACCATTCAGCCCCGAGCCGTTTACCCCGGCGCCTTGGCGTCGCCAAGCGCGCGTCGTCTGACCCTCGGCGCCCGTCGCGCAAAGGCCGGTCTCGACAGCCGTGCGGCGAAGAGAACGAGGCCCGCCGCGAGCACATACCAGGCCGGCCGCGCCATATAGGAAAAATCAAGGTTCGCGGCGAGCACTAGCGCCAACGGAGCGCCCGCCGAAACGGCGAACCAGAGCGCCTCCCCCAAAGCGGTCGCCGTCGCTGCGCCCAAGGCCAACGCGGCGACTCCGGCAGCGGAGAGGTCCCCGCCCGCACTCGCCGCCAAAACGCGATAACCCAGGAGAAGCGCAAAAATTCCCGCCATGATGGTCGGCTGGGTGACGTCCAGCTTAGATTGCATGAAAAAATGCACGCTCGCCAGCGCCGCGATCGCATAGACGGCGCGATGCAAGCGAGTCCAGCGCCGCGACCCTAGTCGCGCGATCATTCTGTCCGTCGAGGTCCCGCTGAGCAGACAAAGCAGCATGAGCGCGACAAAGCCGATCGCGAGATACAGCCTCTTGACGATTTCGGAGGCGATATGCAGCGCGGCGAAATGTTGGTCATAGGCGAACAGTCCGACATGCAAGACCGCATAGGCGAGCACGGACACCCCAAGTATCCGCCGGATCGACACAAGCTTCGGCCAGCGCGTGGCGAGCCGCAATGGCGTCACCGCAAGCGTCAGGGCGAGCAGCCGCACCGCCCATAAGCCCGTCTGGTGGATCGCTTCCATGACCGGGCGGGAGCCAAGCCGCCCCTCGAATGCGGAAATCCCGATCCACAGCGCCGGCGCCAAAACGGCCGCAAGCGCGGCGCATTTTAAAGGGGCGAACCGGCCGGCGCGGTCGGTCAGGGGGATCAGCAGGGACGACACTTTGCGCAAACTCCTTTACGGCTTCGATCCTACTTCGTCTCCGCGCTGCGTCTTGTTTCAGGCCGGGATTGATTTAGCATCACATCTTATTGATATTTTTGGGGCCCGCGCTTCGGCTCGCAAGCGCGGAGGCGGCGCGCTCGTGGCCTTCATGGCTTGGCCAGCCTTGCTCGCGCCACGCTATGTTGTTAACGACCACGGAACTGCGGCCATGGCCTTTGCGCCGGCCTGTCGCTCGCGCCAATTGCGCTCGAGATCGACAGGCCTTTGGGAACGAGTCTTTTGTCTTCTACGACGAATAAGCGAGGCTGATTGACCTTCCGCGCCTCGTTTCCAGCCCTGGCTTCAATCGTCGCGCTGGCCGCCGGCCTTTGCGGCTGCGCCGTCGGCCCGGATTATATGAAGCCTTCGGCTCCAACGCCTATCCGCTACAAGGAGCTGAAAGGCTGGAAGACGGCGACTCCTCTCGACGGCGCCGACCGCGGCCAATGGTGGGCGCCGTTCCGGGATAAAACGCTCGATTCGCTTATCAGCCAGGTGTCGATCTCCAACCAGACAGTCATCGGCGCCGAGGCGGCCTATCGCACCGCCAAATCGCTCGTGCGCGAAGCGCAGGCAGGACTGTTCCCGACTGTCTCCCTCAATTATTCCGGAACGGGAACGCATAGCGGAAGCAAGACGAGCGGATTTAACACGGGCAGCTCCTCCACTTTATTTACCTCGGACCTTGCGACCAACGCCAGCTGGACGCCGGATATATGGGGTCTGGTGCGGCGCTCGATCGAAAGCAACGCCGCGGGCGCGCAGCTTTCGGCCGCGGACCTCGCCAATACGACGCTGGCGTCGCAATCGCTGCTCGCGACCGCCTATTTCAATCTGCGCGCCGCCGATGCGCTAAAAGATTTGCTGGAGCGCACGGCGAAGGAATTTCAGCGCACGCTGGAGATCACTCAGCGCCAATATACAGCGGGAACCGTCTCCAAGGCGGATGTCGCGACGGCGCAGGCGCAGCTCTTCAACACGCAGGCGCAGGCGATCAACGCCGGCATCGCCCGCGCCCAATATGAGCATGCAATCGCGGTGCTGATCGGCGTTCCGCCGGCCGAACTCAACATCGCGGTCGCTCCGTTCAAGACGACGCCGCCCACGGTTCCCGTGAGCCTGCCTTCGGTCCTGCTCGAACGCCGGCCCGATATCGCCGCGGCCGAGCGTTCCATGCAGGCGCAAAACGCGCTGATCGGCGTCGCCGTCGCCGCCTATTATCCGAACATCAGCCTCTCTGGCGCCTTCGGCTTCGCCGGCCGCGGGCCCCTCGCCGTCTCCCTCGCCAATGAGGCGTGGAGCGTCGGCGTGGCTGCGGCGCAGACGGTGTTCGACGGCGGATTGCGCAGCGCCACGGTGGACGCCGCACGCGCAACCTATGATCAAAGCGTCGCCAATTACAGGCAGACGGTGCTTTCAGCGTTTCAGGGCGTCGAGGACCAGCTCGTCGCCCTGCGCCTGTTGGCGCAGCAAGCCAAGGTCCAGGACGACGCCGTCAGGGCGGCGCAGGAAGAAGTCGACGTCCTGCTCAACCAATATTCCGCCGGCACGGTCGCCTTCACGGCCGTCGTCGTGGCGCAGGCGCAATTGCTGACCAACCAGACTTCGGCGCTAACCATCCGGCAAAATCGATACATCGCCACCGTCCAGTTGATCGAGGCGCTTGGCGGCGGCTGGAACGTCAAGGATCTTCCGGCCATTGCGGAGATCGAAGACTCCAACCCCCTGCTGCCGCGCTTATAGACAGCGGCTACGGCGAGGCCGAAGCTGGCAAATCAAAAGAACGTTAATCACTACAAAGAATTGATTAGAGTTCGGCCATCATTATGTTTCATTGACGCGCAAGATTTGCGCGTCGCCGCGGAGTAAGCCGCTGCCCCGGCGAACGCCGGAGAAGATCTCACTTCGCGGACATGGCCTGTTCATTTGCCTGCCGCGATAATCGGATCTGGCGATTCTCATAAGGCGAAGCTCCGCTTTGGACCAATTTCATGGATGACCGCACCCGGCCGCCGGGCACAGACCCCCTCGATCCGGTCTATCTTCGCGAGGAGGCGAAGGCGCCGAAATCGACTCCTGCGCCGCTGCAGCCGGTCGGCGCGACCGCGCCGGCCAAGTCGACGCTGCGGCGGGCGATCCTCATCGTGCTCGCCGCGCTGATCGCCTTCGGAACCTATCGCTTCATCAAGATGGACCATTCGAGCGCCACAGGGCCGGCGCCGCAGGCGGCCCAGGCGCAGCCGGTCGGCGTCGCAACCGTCGCAAAGGGCGACATCAACATTCTCGTCAGCGGGCTTGGGACGGTGACGCCGCTCGCTAATGTGACGGTCAAGACGCAGATCAACGGACAGTTGATCGACGTCGGCTTCAAAGAAGGCCAGATGGTCAAGAAAGGCGATTTTCTGGCCCAGATCGATCCGCGGCCCTATCAGGTCGCCAAAGAACAATTTGAAGGGCAACGCGACCGCGACCAGGGCCTGCTCGATCAGGCGCGCAACAATATGCAGCGCTTCCAGACGTTGCTGAAGCAGGATTCGATCGCCCGCCAAACCGCCGAGGACCAGATCTATCTCGTCAAGCAATATGAGGGGGCGCTGAAGGCCGATCAGGCCCAGATCGACGCGCAGACGCTCAATCTCACCTATGCTCGCATCGTGTCGCCACTCGACGGCCGCGTCGGCCTGCGCCTTGTCGATCCCGGCAATTACGTGCAGACCAGCGATACCGGCATCGCGGTCATCACCCAGCTGCACCCGATCTCCGTGATCTTCACCGTGCCGGAGGATGAGCTTCAGGCCATCCTGGACCGGATGAACACGGGCGCCGAACTGCCGGTGTCTATCTTCGACCGCGCCTATGTGAACAAGCTTGCAACCGGCAAGCTTTCGAATGTCGACAATCAGATCGACGCCACGACGGGCACCATCAAGATCCGCGCCGAATTCGACAATCTCGATGACAAGCTGTTTCCGAACCAATTCGTCAACGCGCAGCTTCTGATCGACACCTTGCGCGGCGCCGTAACGGCTCCGGTGACGGCGATCCAGCGCGGCGCGCCGGGAACCTATGTCTACCTCGTCGGAGCGGACGACAAGGTCGTCATGCGCAAGGTGACGCTCGGCCCGCAGGAAGGCGGCCGCGTCGCCATAACCGCCGGGCTGGCGCCGGGCGACCGCGTCGTCGTCGATGGAACCGATAGGCTGCGCGACGGGGCTGAAGTCTCCATTGCGGCCATTGACGGCGTCGCCACCGACCCCCCGGCGAAAGATCAGGCGGGCGCAACGCCCGATGGCAAATCGGGACACGGATCCAGGCGTCACGGGCAGCAGCCGGGGGCGCAATGACGGCCGGCGCGCGGACAAGTTTTGACGTCATCGCACGGTCCAGCTGATGAATCCGTCGCGATTATTTATCCTGCGGCCGGTCGCGACATCGCTGCTGATGGCGGCGATCCTCATCGCCGGCGCGGTCGCCTATCGGTTCCTGCCGCTCGCCGCGCTGCCGGAAGTCGATTATCCGACGATCGAGGTGCGCACTTTCCTGCCCGGCGCGAGCCCGGAAGTCATGACCTCGGCGGTGACGGCGCCGCTCGAGCGCCAGCTCGGGCAGATGCCGGGACTGAACCAGATGACCTCGTCGAGCTCCGCCGGGGCGTCCGTCGTCACGCTGCAGTTCAGCCTCAATCTGACTCTCGACGTCGCCGAGCAGCAGGTGCAGGCGGCAATCAACGCCGCCAACAGCCTTTTGCCGGCGGATCTGCCCGCGCCGCCGATCTATTCCAAGGTTAATCCGGCCGACGCGCCGATCCTGACGCTCTCGGTGACCTCGAAAACCCTGTCGCTGACGGATCTTCAGGATATCGGCGAAACCCGGATCGCCCAAAAAATCGCCCAGCAGCCGGGCGTTGGCCAGGTCACGATCAGCGGCGGCCAGCGCCCGGCGATCCGCATCCAGTTCAACCCGCAGGCGCTGGCCGCCTACGGCCTCAACATCGACGATCTGCGCTCGACGATCTCCAACGCCAATGTGAACGCGCCAAAAGGCGGCTTCGACGGCCCGCATCAATCCTCGACAATCACGGCCAATGATCAGCTGACCTCGATCAAGGATTATCGCAACATCGTCATCGCCTACCGCAACAATGCGCCGGTGCGGCTGAGCGACGTCGCCACGATCATCGACGGCCCCGAAAACACCAAGCTCAGGGCCTGGGCCAATGGCGAGCCGGCGATCATCATCAATATTCGCCGTCAACCCGGCGCGAATGTCATCGCCGTCGCCGACAGCGTGCAGAAGCTGCTGCCGAACTTGCGCTCGACTCTGCCCGCTGCGGTCGACATCACGATTCTCAGCGACCGAACCACCACGATCCGCGCCTCGGTAGCGGATGTTCAGGTCGAGCTCGGCATTTCGGTGGCGCTGGTCGTGGCTGTGATTTTCGTTTTCCTGCGCAATGTGCCGGCGACTATCATACCGAGCCTCTCTGTGCCGCTGTCGCTCGTCGGCACGCTGGTCGCCATGTATCTGCTCGGCTTCAGCCTCGACAATCTGTCGTTGATGGCGCTCACCATCTCGACCGGCTTCGTCGTCGACGACGCCATCGTGATGATCGAGAACATCAGCCGCTATGTCGAGGACGGCGACGAACCGCTCGAGGCGGCGCTGAAGGGCTCGCACCAGATCGGCTTCACCATCATTTCATTGACGGTTTCGCTGCTCGCGGTGCTCATCCCGCTGTTGTTCATGGGCGATGTGATCGGCCGGCTGTTCCACGAATTCGCCATCACGCTCGCGGTCACGATCATCATTTCGGCGGTCGTCTCGCTGACCCTCGTGCCGATGATGTGCGCCCGGCTGATCCGCCATCGCCCCGAAAGCCAGCGCAGCCGCCTCGATCTTTGGGCCGAGCGCGCCTTTAACAGCGTCATCGCCTTTTACGGCCGGATGCTCCGGATCGTCCTGCGCCACCAGCCGCTGACGCTATTCGTCGCCATCGCCACCCTCGGCCTCACCATCTTTCTCTATATCGTCATTCCGAAGGGATTTTTCCCGGCGCAAGACACGGGCATGATCCAGGGCGTCTCGGAGGCGACGCAGGGAATATCCTTCGACGCCATGGCCACGCTGCAAATGCGGATGGCCGAGACGATTTCAAAGGATGAGGCCGTCGCCAGCGTCAGTTCCTTCATCGGCGTCGACGGCGACAATCCGACGCTGAACAGCGGCCGGTTTCTCATCAATCTGAAGCCGCGCGACGAGCGCGTCGGCGCCCGCGACGTGATCCGCCGGCTGCAGACGGAGGTCGCGAAAATTCCCGGCGCGCAGCTATTTCTCCAGCCGGTCCAGGATCTCACCGTGGATTCGACCATCGGCCGGGCGCAATACAGCTTCATTCTGCAAAACGCCAATCCGGCCGATCTCGCGGAATGGCTCCCGCGCCTGATCGACCGTCTGCATCAATCGCCGGCGCTGACCGACGTCGCCAGCAATGCGCAGGCGCGCGGCCAGGCTGTGGACCTCGTCGTCGACCGCGCGACGGCGGCGCGCTTTGGCATCACTCTCGCCAGCGTCGACAACGCTCTCTACGACGCCTACGGCCAGCGCATCGTTTCGACCATCTTCACGCAATCGAACCAGTATCGCGTTATTCTCGAGGTCGATCCGAAGCTGCAGCGCGACCTCTCGCACCTCGATTCGCTCTACCTGCCGTCTTCCGCCTCCTCGACCCAAGGACAGGTGCCGCTGTCGGCGATCGCTCATGTCGAGCAGACCGAGAAGCCGCTGCTGATCACCCATCTCAACCAGTTTTCGGCGGCTTCGATCTCGTTCAACACCGCGCCCGGCTATTCGATCGGCGCGGCCGTCGAGGCGATCGAGGCGGCGCAGACCGAGATCGGCCTGCCGCACAGCTTCACCGTGTCGATGCAAGGCGCCGCCGGCGCCTTCACCACCTCGACCTCCAACGAGCTGTTCCTCATCATCGCCGCCGTCGTCACCATGTATATCGTCCTTGGCGTGCTCTATGAGAGCTTCATCCATCCTGTGACAATTCTCTCGACGCTGCCCTCGGCCGGCGTCGGCGCGCTGCTCGCCTTGATCGCCTTCGGCTTTGAGCTCGACGTCGTCGCCGTCATCGGCGTCATTTTGCTCATCGGCATCGTCAAGAAGAACGCGATCATGATGATCGATTTCGCGCTGGACGCCGAACGCCATCAGGGGCTTGCGCCGGAAGACGCCATCTTCGAGGCCTGTCTGTTGCGTTTCCGGCCGATCCTGATGACCACCATGGCGGCCCTTCTCGGCGCCTTGCCGCTGATGCTGGGACAGGGCGTCGGCTCGGAGCTGCGCCAGCCGCTTGGCGTTTCCATCGTCGGCGGCCTCATCGTCAGCCAGGCGCTGACCCTGTTCACGACGCCGGTCATCTATCTTTATTTCGATCGCCTCGCGCGTCGCCTCAGCGGCCGCGCCGCGCCCGGCGCGATCATCGAGGAGGCCGTCTGAGGTGAATATCTCGGCGCCCTTCATTCGGCGTCCGGTCGCGACGATTTTGATCGCCGCGGGGATCGGCCTTGCCGGCGCGCTCGGCTTTCTGAACCTGCCCGTCGCACCTTTGCCGCAAGTCGATTTTCCGACCATCGCAGTGTCCGCCACGCTGCCGGGCGCGAGCCCGGAAACGGTCGCATCGAGCGTCGCCAGCCCGCTCGAGCGCTCGCTCGGCCAGATCGCCGCGGTCACCGAGATGACCTCGCGCAGCACCATCGGCCAGGCCACGATCACGCTGCAATTCGACATCGATCGCGATATCAACGGCGCCGCGCGCGACGTCCAGGGCGCGATCAACGCGGCGCGCGCCGATCTGCCGACAAGCCTGCGCAGCAATCCGACCTACCGCAAGATCAACCCCGCCGACGCGCCGATCCTGCTGCTTGGGCTGACCTCGAAGACGAAGACCGCCGGCCAGATCTATGACATCGCCACCAACATTTTGCAGCCGCGCCTGTCACAGATCGAGGGCGTCGGCCAGGCGAGTCTCGCCGGCTCGGCGCTGCCCGCCGTCCGCGTCGAGATCAATCCGCATGCGCTGTCGAAATATGGCATAGGCCTCGAGGACGTGCGCGCTGCGCTGGCCGGCGCCAACGCCAACAGCCCGAAGGGCTCGATCGAGGGCGACGACCGTCATTTTCAGATCTATACCAACGATCAGGCCAATGTCGCCGCGGACTACCGCAATCTCGTGATCGCCTACCGCGACGGCGCGCCGGTGCGTCTTTCCGATGTCGCCGAGGTCCTCGATTCCGTCGAGGATCTGCGTAATGAGGGGCTCATCAACGGAAAAACCGGCGTCCTCGTCGTCATCTCGCCGGAGCCCGGCGCCAACATCATCCGCACGGTCGACACGATCAAGGCGGAACTGACGCATCTGCGTGCGGCAATGCCCGCCGACATCGACATGATTGTCACCGGCGACAGAAGCAACACCATTCGCGCCTCGGTGCAGGACACTGAGCAAACACTCCTGTTCTCGATCGCCCTCGTCACGCTGATCGTTTTCCTGTTCCTGCGCGACTGGCGCTCTGCCTCCGTTCCCGCAGTCGTGACGCCGCTCTCGATCATCGGCGCGTTCGGGGCCATGTATCTTGCGGGCTTCAGCCTCAATATTCTCTCGCTGATGGCGCTGACCATCGCGACCGGCTTCGTCGTCGACGACGCCATCGTCGTTCTGGAGAATATCGCGCGCCATATCGAGGAGGGCGCCCGGCCGCTTGAGGCTGCGCTCGCCGGCGCGCGCGAGGTCGGCTTCACCGTCATCTCGATCAGCGTCTCGCTGATCGCCGTGTTCATTCCGATCCTGTTCATGGGCGGCATCATCGGACGTTTGTTCCGCGAATTCGCGCTGACGCTGACCTTCGCCATCATCATCTCGCTCGTGCTGTCGCTGACGCTGACGCCAATGATGTGCGCGCTGGTGTTGAAGGCGCGGCCTGTGATGGCGAGGGCCTCGCGCCGCTTCGATCCCTTTGCAGCGCTCCAGCGCGGCTACGGCCGCACGCTTGGCTGGGCGCTGCGCCACAGCGGCTTCGTCATGCTGGCGCTGTTCGCCACCATCTGCCTCAATATCTCGCTGTTCACGATCATCCCCAAGGGCTTCTTCCCGCAGGTCGACACCGGCCGCATCATGGGCTCGATCGTGGCGGATCAGAGCATCTCCTTCCAGGCCATGCGGGAGAAGCTGCGCCAGCTGCAAGATATCGTTCAGCGCGACCCGGCCGTCTCGAGCATCGTCGGATTCACCGGCGGCAGCGAAACCAATTCCGGGCGGTGCTTCATCAATCTGAAGCCGCGCGCCCAACGCGACGTCTCGGCCGATGAGGTGATCGCGCGGCTGCGCGGCCCGCTCGCGAGGGTGCCGGGCGTCACGCTCTACCTGCAAGCCGTGCAGGATCTGCGCATGGGCGGACGCCTCGCCAATGCGCAATATCAATATACGCTGCAGGGCGACGACGCGAATGAGATCTACCGCTTCGCGCCAAAGCTGGTCGAGGCCTTGCGCAACAGCCGCGTAATCGCCGACATCAACGCGGATCAGCAACAGGGCGGCCTCGCCTCGCAGATCGTCATCGATCGCGACGCGGCCGCACGGCTCGGCGTCACCATGAACGAAATCTCGCAGACGCTTTACGACGCGTTCGGGCAGCGGCAGGTTTCGACGATCTTTTCCGCCGTCAACCAATATCATGTCGTGATGGAGGTCGCGCCGCGCTATTGGCAGGACCCGTCGATCCTGAAAGACATTTATGTCAGTCCCGCCGGCGGCAATCCCAGCGGCTCCGCGCAAAGCGCTCTGCCCTCTGGGACGGTGACCAGCGCCGCGAACTCGAGCGCGTCGGCCTCCGCGCAGGCGGCCGACGATTCAGCGCGCAACGCCGCGACAAATGCGATCGCTTCAACCGGCAAGTCGAGCGCCTCCGCCGGCGCCGCCGTCAGCACGTCGAAGGAAAAAATGATTCCGCTGGCGGCGCTCGCACATTTCGAACCGGGCAAGACCTCCCTCAATATCAATCATCAGGGGCTCTTCGTCGCCAGCACGCTCTCCTTCAATTTGCGGCCGGGCTTCTCGCTCGGACAGGGGATCACGGAAATCAACAAGGCGTCGGCGCAAATCGGCATGCCGGCCTCGATCCGCGGCGTCCCGCAGGGCGCGGCGCAAGCCTTCCAGGCCTCGCTCGGCAACCAGGGCGTATTGTTTCTGGCGGCGCTCGCGGCGGTCTATATCGTGCTCGGCATTCTGTATGAGAGCTTCATTCATCCGATCACGATTCTGTCGACCCTGCCCTCGGCCGGCGTCGGAGCGGTGCTGGCGCTGCTGGCCTTCCATCTCGAATTCAGCGTCATCGCCATGATCGGCGTGATTCTCCTGATCGGCATCGTCAAAAAGAACGCCATCATGATGATCGACTTCGCCCTCGCGGCCGAGCGCTCCCGGGGCCTCAGCCCAAGGGAGTCGATCTTCGAGGCCTCGATGCTGCGGTTCCGGCCGATCATGATGACCACTTTCGCGGCGATTCTCGGCGCCGCGCCGCTGGCGCTCAGCGCCGGCGAAGGCGCCGAATTGCGTCGGCCGCTCGGCGTCGCGATCGTCGGCGGCCTTATCGTCAGCCAGATGCTGACGCTGTACACGACGCCGGTTCTTTATCTCTACATGGACCGCTTCCGCCTCGCCGCGAAGGGGCGCTGGCGCCGGCTTTTTCCGCGGCTCGCAACGCCTTCGACCGACCATGCAAGCTGAAGCTGGCGTCTGCTAACCCCTTGTTTTGATGGCTCACACCATTCTGAAAGATGGCGTCCTTTTCGGCAAAAGGCCGCGACCGCTTGCGTCGGGGTCAGCAATTCCTTGACTTCGCGGAGCGAAATCGCCAGTTTCCGCCCTCCCCGGCAACCGATTATTTGACCATGACCTTTCCCGTTTCTCCGCAAAACCAGGCTTCGCCGCGGCCGGCCTCGACGCGGAGCTATCTCGATTTCGAAAAGCCCGTCGCCGAACTCGAGGCGAAGGTGCAGGAGCTGCGCTCGCTCGCCGCCGACGGCGAAGGCGTGCAAATCAGCGACGAATTGTTCCGGCTCGAGAGCAAATCCGAGAAGGCGCTGGCCGATCTCTACGCCAGCCTGACTCCGTGGCAGAAGACGCAGGTCGCGCGCCATCCGCAGCGCCCGCATTTTGTCGATTACGTCAAAGGACTCATCACCGATTTCAGCCCGCTCTCCGGCGACCGGCAATTCGGTGAAGACGCGGCGCTGATCTGCGGCCTTGGCTGGTTTCGCGGCTATGCCGTCTGCGTCATGGGGCAGGAGAAGGGCACCGACACCGCGGCGCGAATCAAGCATAACTTCGGCATGGCGCGCCCCGAAGGCTATCGCAAGGCGGTGCGCGTGATGCAGCTTGCCGCTCGTTTCAATCTCCCGGTGATTTCGCTGGTCGATACGCCCGGCGCCTTTCCCGGCGTCGACGCGGAAGAGCGCGGCCAAGCCGAGGCGATCGCGCGCGCGACGGACGCGTCCCTCTCGCTCGGCGTGCCGAATATCGCGGCGATCGTCGGCGAGGGCGGATCGGGCGGCGCCATCGCCATCGCCACCTGCAATCGCGTGCTGATGCTGGAGCACGCGATCTATACGGTCGCCTCGCCCGAGGCCTCGGCCTCGATTTTGTGGCGCGATGCCGCGAAAGCCGAGGACGCCGCGACGACCATGAAGATCACGGCGCAGGATCTCTACCGATTCGGCATCATCGACGCGATCATCGCCGAACCGATCGGCGGGGCTCATCGCGACCCGGCAGCTGCGATCCAGGCGGTCGGCGACGCCGTGCAGCGGGCGCTCGAAGGCCTGTTGCCGCTGTCGCATGAGGAGATCAGGCGCAGTCGCGCCGATAAATTTCTGGCGATCGGCCGCACGATCTGAGCTTGAGCAGGCGCCCGCGAGCGTGGCGCCACGGCAACGCCGGGCTGGAATCGACGGCCGCGCGCAGGCGCCATGATCGGCCGCAGGCTTCAGACAAGGTTAGCGAGAGATAAACCGCCCGGAGATAAAGCGCGCCGTCGGCCGGCTTTGCTCTCGTCTGCGGCTCGTTTCTGGCGCGAGAACGCGATATCGCGCCCATTTTTCGGCTTTTCAGCCGTAATTTTCTTGAAAACGGCGCAAAACGCTCCGGCTGGCCGGCCAAGCACGTGGCGTCTTCGCGCTTGCGGAGCATGACGGCTCCGCCACATTCCCGCCGTAGTGACGGCTGAGGCTGGGCCAACCCAAGCTCGACGGGCGGCATTGGCGCCCCGATTCTGGCGCCTAGACTTTTCCGGCCTTCTATGCTGGGCGAATTAGCCTTGGCCAAAACGCCCCGTTACTGAAAAAGCTAAGAGTTTATTTACCGTTTTGTGTAAAATTGCTGGGTCTCAACTCACTTGCGAGGATTGGCTCGGCGCGGTAGACTGCATCCGCATCATGGATGCAAACCTTATAAAACGCGCGAGACGCCCATGAGTTCCAGTCGCGACTTCCCCGTCCGCCTCGGTCTTATCGCCATGGCCGCCGCCGCCGCCATTTCCCTGGCCGGTTGCGAAGACGCAGGCCTCAACAGCATCAGCGCCCGCGCCAACGCTCCCGTCCCGGCGGAAACTGTCGCGTTGATGAAGGAAAAGGGCACGACCCCGGACGCGCCCGTCCTGATCCGCACCTATAAGAAAGAATCCGAGCTCGAAGTCTGGAAGATGAAGGCGGACGGCAAATATGCGCTGCTCAAGACCTATCCGGTCTGCCGCTGGTCCGGTCAGCTCGGTCCGAAGACGCGCGAAGGCGACCGGCAGGTCCCCGAAGGCTTCTATTCGATCACCCCGGCGCAGATGAAGCCGAATTCGGCCTATTATCTCGCCTTCAACGTCGGCTACCCCAACGCCTATGACCGCGCGCTCGGGCGCGACGGCGGCGCGATCATGGTGCACGGCATCTGCTCCTCGGCCGGCTGTTTCTCCATGACCGACCCGCAGATCGGCGAGATCTACGCCCTCGTCCGCGACGGTTTCTCCGGCGGCCAGCGCGAAATCCAGATGCAGTCCTATCCCTTCCGGATGACCGCCGAAAACATGGCGAAATACCGGGCCGATCCGAATATCGGCTTCTGGAAGCAGCTCAAGGAAGGCTCCGACAATTTCGAGGTGACCAAGCAGCAGGTCGCGGTCGGCGTCTGCAGCAAGCGCTACGTCTTCAACGCCGAGCCTGCGACCGGCCGCTTCGATCCCTATGGCCCCTGCCCGCAACTGAAGCAGGATGAGAGCGTCCGCAGCGAGGTCGCCGCCAAAGCCGCTCGCGACGACGTGAAGGTGGCTGAGCTCGCAGCGCAGGCGAAGCCAATCCGCACCCTCTATGTCGATGGCGGTCAGCATCCGCAATTCGCCTCGCTGTCCGCCTTCGCCAGCCGTCCGGAGGCGCTCGCGCGCGGGCCGGTCGACATTGTGATCGAGGACGCGAAGACAAAACTCGCCTCCGACGATGGCAAGGCCCGCAAGACCCGCGTCTCGCCCGTCGTCCAGATGGCCAAGGCCGCTCCGCCTTCCGCCGCTCCCGCCGTCAAACTGGCCGACGCCGGAGACGTCACTGGGTCGGTGGGCGGCGCTTCCGCCAAGGAGCCGGATCGGCTGGCGATGATTACGGGCTGGTTCGGCGGCAAGAAAACCGAGCCGGCTGCGGCCGTCGCCGCTCAGGAGCCGCTGGTGCCGCAATTCGCCGATGTTCCGACGCCCCCGCAGCGCGCCGACGCCTCGGCTAAACCGGCGACCGCGACCTCCGCAACGGCCGGCCCCGCGGCCATGGCCCAGATTGTCCGCCAGTAAGGTTCGCGCGACGCAGGCGCCGGACCCGGCGTCTGCCCGTCGCGCTTGAAGCGGACCGGCCCGCGGCCCATCTTGCTGGGATGAGCAAGGCTTTTACCAAGGAAAGCGAGAGCGACGACGTCGATCTCGACGATGAGGCGCCAGCCCTCCCGGCCGGCGTCAAGAACTACATCACGCCCGAAGGGTTGCGACGGATGCAGGACGAGTTCGATCGCCTTCACCGGATCGAACGGCCCAAAATCGTGGAGACCGTGACCTGGGCCGCGGGCAATGGCGATCGCTCCGAAAATGGCGACTATATTTATGGCAAGCGCCGCCTGCGCGAGATCGACCGCCGCATGCGCTTCCTGCGCAAGAGAATGGAGATCGCCGAAGTCGTCGATCCCGCGCGCCAGACCAATCGTGACCGGGTGTTTTTTGGCGCGAAGGTCGAATATCGCAACGCGCGGAACGAGATGAAGACGCTGCGAATCGTCGGCGTCGACGAGGCGCGCTCCGAGCTTTCCGAAGTCAGCTGGATCTCGCCGATCGCAAAATCGCTGCTCAAGGCCGAGGAAGGCGATGTGGTCGAGGTGAAGACGCCAAAGGGAACCGAGCGGATCGAAATCGTCAAGATCAGCTACTGACGGTCGGGCGGCGGCGCCATTTGCGGCGCATCAAACTGTAACGCCGGTCTGCGATATAGTCTGCCCTGCTGGGATAGAGGAGATCGACGCTCATGGCCGACGCGCCAGCTGCGACTTACGACAAGACAACGATCTCGCTGCATTGGGCGAGCGCCGGTCTTATCGCCCTGCTCTGGATCGGCGGCCAGACCGGCGACTGGTTTTCCGGCCAGCCGAAGCTCATCGCCTGGTCGACGCATGTGACGCTGGGCTTCGCCCTGACGCTTGTCCTTGTTTGGCGACTGGTCTGGCGCAGGAGCAGTGGGCGGCATCTGCCCCCGGCGAACTCCGGCGCGTTGCAAATCCTCGCGCAATCCACGCATCACCTGCTCTATGGGTTGCTGCTGATTGTTCTCGCGCTCGGAATCGTCAACGCTTTTGTGCGCGGCTTCAATCTGTTCGGCGTCGCCAGCCTGCCGCAACTTGGCGACCGCGAATGGCGCAAGCCCATCACCGAACTGCACGGGCTGGCCGCCAATATCCTGCTCGGCCTCGCCTTTCTTCACGCCGCCGCCGCGCTGGCGCATCATTATCTGCTCAAAGACGGCGTGCTGTCGCGCATGCTGCCTGAGCGCGCCTCCGAAAAGCCGTCGGTCCATTAATCCAGCGCGGCGGCTGAGGCTGTCGCCACTCTCGTGACGCTCCCGTCTCTCCGTCAGAAGCGACAGTCCGTTGGCTGGCCGATTGCACACTGAAGCCCATCTTATCGACCGAATCGGCTGGCTGCGCGCCGCCGTCTTGGGCGCCAATGACGGCATCATCTCTACCGCAAGCCTGATGCTGGGCGTCGCCTCGGCCTCGAGCGCGGCGAGCGAAGTGCTGGTGGCCGGGATCGCCGGGCTGATCGCCGGCGCGATGTCGATGGCGGCGGGCGAATATGTCTCGGTCAGTTCACAGGCCGACACGGAGCGCGCCGATCTCGCGCGCGAGCGGCAGGAGCTCGCCACCGATCCTGAATTTGAAACGCGCGAGCTGACGCAGATTTATGTGCGCCGCGGCGTCGATCCGGCATTGGCGCGAAACGTCGCCGAGCAGCTCATGGCGAAGGACGCCCTCGGCGCGCACGCGCGCGACGAACTTGGAATATCCGAAGCCGTCACAGCAAAGCCGATTCAGGCGGCGTTGACGTCCGCCGCGACCTTCGCGGTCGGCGCGGCGCTTCCAATCGCCGCCGCGCTGATCGCCCCGCCGCACCTTTTGCAATGGGTGGTTTCCGGGCTGTCTTTGATCTGCCTTGCGGGCCTTGGCGCTGTGGGCGCGAAGGTCGGCGGCGCCAAAATTTTGAAGCCGACGCTCCGCGTCGCCTTTTGGGGCGCGCTGGCGATGGCGATCACCGCAGGCATCGGCGCGCTGGTCGGCCGAGCGGTCTGAGGCCTCCTCACCCCAGATTCAGCTCTTTGAAGAAATCATTGCCTTTGTCGTCGATAATGATGAAGGCGGGGAAATTCTCGACCTCGATGCGCCACACCGCCTCCATGCCGAGTTCGGCATATTCCAGCACTTCGACCTTCTTGATGCAGTCTTGCGCCAACCGCGCCGCGGCGCCGCCGACCGAACCGAGATAGAAGCCGCCATGCTTGGCGCAGGCGTCGCGCACTTTCGGCGAGCGATTGCCCTTGGCGAGCATCACCATGGAGCCGCCAGCGCCCTGGAACTGCTCGACATAGGAATCCATGCGTCCCGCCGTCGTCGGGCCAAAGGAGCCGGAGGCAAACCCCTGCGGCGTCTTGGCGGGGCCGGCGTAATAGACGGGATGATTCTTGAAATAATCCGGCAGGCTCTCGCCGCCCTCGAGCCGCTCGCGGAGCTTGGCATGGGCGAGATCGCGCGCAACGATCATCGGCCCCGTCAGCGAAAGGCGCGTCTTGATCGGATATTTGGTGAGTTCGGCCAAAATTTCCGGCATCGGCCGGGTGAGGTCGATCTTGACGACGTCGCCGCCCAACGACGCTTCATCGATCGCCGGCAGGAAGCGCGCCGGATCATGTTCGAGCTCCTCCAGAAAGACGCCGTCGCGGTTGATCTCGCCGAGCGCCTGCCGGTCCGCCGAGCAGGACACGCCAAGGCCGATCGGCAGCGACGCGCCGTGCCGCGGCAGCCGCACGACCCGCACGTCATGGCAGAAATATTTGCCGCCGAACTGCGCCCCGACGCCCGATTGCTGCGTCATTTTCAGGATTTCCGCCTCCATTTCGAGATCGCGGAAGGCGTGGCCGTCCTCGCCGCCCTGGGTCGGAAGCTGGTCGAGATAATGGGTCGAGGCGAGTTTGACCGTCTTGAGATTGAGCTCGGCGGAGGCGCCGCCGATGACGATGGCGAGGTGATAGGGCGGACAGGCGGCGGTGCCGAGCGTCAGGATTTTCTCATGCAGAAAATCGAGCAGGCGGTCGCGCGTCAGCAGCGAGGGCGTGCCCTGGAACAGAAAGGTCTTGTTGGCGGAGCCGCCGCCCTTGGCGACGAAAAGGAATTTATAGGCGTCCTCCCCTTCGGCGTAGATCTCGATCTGCGCCGGCAGATTGTTTTTCGTGTTGACCTCGTCGAACATGGTCAGCGGCGCGAGCTGCGAATAGCGCAGATTTTTCTTTTCATAGGCGTCCCTGACGCCTTCGGCGATCGCGCTGGCGTCATCGCCCTCGGTGAACACCAGCCGCCCCTTCTTGCCCATGACGATCGCAGTGCCGGTGTCCTGACACATCGGCAGCACGCCGCCGGCGGCGATATTGGCGTTCTTCAAAAGATCATAGGCGACGAATTTGTCGTTCGAACTCGCCTCCGGATCGTCGAGAATTTTGACGAGTTGCGCCAGATGGGCCGGACGAAGGAGATGGTTGATATCGATCATCGCCGCCTCGGACAGCGCGCGGATGGCTTCGCGGTCGACGACCAGGAATTCGCGCGATCCAAAGTTCTCCACCCGCACCCCGCCGCATTCGATCTTGCGAAAAGGCGTCTTGTCCTTGCCGAGAGGAAAAGGCGAATGATATTGGAAAGTCATGGCGATGGCCTCGTTCCTGCGATTCCGGTCCTGCGTTTGGACGAATTCTAGAACAATGGACGAAAAAACGCAGGCGTTTTTGCGCGGACGAAAACGAGACGGCGCCACGCGAGGGAACCCTCGCGCCTGTCGACGCTTTCCCCGCCTCTAAACTTCGGCGCGAGAGTATGACTCATGCTCCAGTGGAGAAAGGCGTTCGCTTGGATTTTCCTTTCCCGATCATGCTGTGCGACATCGGCGGGACGAACGCCCGATTCGCCCTGAAATCGGCGCCCGGCGCCCCTCTTTTGCCGGGACCGCCGATCAAAACGGCGGATTATTCGTGCTTCGAGGCGGCTCTTTCGACTGCTTTCGTCGGTTTTGCAGTAAAGCCGCGATCGGTGATCGCCTGCGCGGCGGGTCCGATTTCCGGACGCAGCGCCAAGTTGACGAACGCCGCCTGGGAGATCGACGGAGCGGCCATCGCGCGAGAATTGTCGCTCGACCAAGGGCTGCTCCTCAATGATTTTGAGGCGCAGGCCTTGACGCTCCCCGTGCTGGAGCATGACTGGACGACGCATATCGGGCCCCCGGTCGAGGCCGCGCCCGGCGTCCGTCTGGTCATCGGCGTCGGCACCGGCCTCGGGGCGGCCGCGCTCGTCGAGGTCGAAGGCCGCTATCTTGCCCTCGCAAGCGAAGCCGGACATGTCGATTTTGCGCCGGTCGGCGCGGTGGAGGCCGCGATCTGGCCGCATATCCGCATGTCCGACCAGGGCCGGATCAGCGCCGAGACGATCCTGTCGGGTCATGGCATTGCGAGGCTACATCAGGCGCGCTGCGCCGCGGCCGGCCTGCCGCCGCCGACGCTCGACGAGATCGGCGTCGTTCGAGAAGCGCTGGCCGCGCCGGACGGCGAGGAGGCCCGCACGCTGGGGCTGTTCTGGGTGCTTGTTGCGCGCTGCGCCGGCGACCTGACGCTCAATCTGCTGGCCAAGGGGGGCGTCATTTTTTCAGGCGGAGTGCTGCCGCGCCTCACCGCTTTTCTCGATCCGGCGCAGTTTCGCGCCCGCTTCGAGGACAAGGCGCCGTTCGGCGAAATGATGCAGCAGATCGGAACCCGCTTGGTCATCGCCAATGAGGTGGTGCTGCCAGGACTGGCGGCAATCGCCGTCGATCCGGACCGTTACATCATCGACTATGCGGCGCGCGCCTGGCGATGAGGCGCGTCAGGCGGCGTGCGAGGCCGCTTCCTCGGTCAACACCGAATACAGCGCGTTGACGTCGCGCGCGGCGCGCAGCTTTGTGGTGATCGCCGGTTCGCGCAGCATACGGGCGAGGCGGGCCAGCGCCTTCAGATGATCCGCTCCGGCCGATTCCGGCGCGATCAAGAGGAAGATCAGATCGACCGGAGCGCCGTCAATCGCCTCGAAATCGATCGGGCGTGGGGCGCGGGCAAAGATGACCAGCATCCCGGCCGCCTTGGCGAGCTTGGCGTGCGGGATGGCGATCCCGTCGCCGGCGCCGGTGGAGCCGAGACGTTCGCGCTGCAGCAGCGCGTCATAGATCTCGCGGGCGGAGAGGCCGCCAAGCTCGGCGGCGCGATCGCTCAATTCCTGCAATGCCTGTTTTTTGCCGGTCGCCTTCAAGGCGGGAATAATCGCCTCGGGTGAGATCAGATTGGTCAACACTGTTTGTCCAAGCAGTCTGAGCAGCGCCGGGGTTGCGGCCGGGCGGCTCGAGGAAATTGAAACGCTGCGCCCGCCTAGCGCGCCCGCCCGCCGAATGGATCATTCGTTGGACGAGAAATCGCGCCCGATTCAAAAGGTTGAGCACATTCTCGTCGATCGGATCGATTCAATCTCATCGGAATAGGCCTCCGGTCGCGACGCGCCATGGCCGCTCGTGATCCTGCAAGCGATATCGAACCGTGCATGGACGCCGAAGATGGCTGCGCTGTGACGGCGACGGCTTTATCCCCTTGAGAGAGTCTCATCCCCGATGAACAACCAAGTCCAAGTTTCACGCCGGAGTTCCGCGCTGCGCTTGCAAGAGAGCGCCGCCTTGGCGCTTCTGCCGATCGACAGATAGGGGTTCGTCCCAAAAGCGCAAAGCCATTGTCTTCCTCCGCCTCTGGCCCCGATGCCGGGTCCTATTTTTTGGCAGAGTTAGGCGGCTCGATCAATGAAGTCAAGAGTCTCGCGCCCGACCCTAAATGGCGAGGCCCGGAAAGATTGTGCAACAAAAAAAGCGAACTCGAGCCTTCCGGCGGCAACCGGACGTTGCGTTGTACAGGTGTTTTTGTGAGCAAACATTTTACATATTCTAATTCTGTCCCTCACAAATTGTGAGATCACGACTTTGTTCTTGTCATCGAAGCGCTTCTTCCGCACGGCGAAGCTTAATACATGTGAGATTTTTCGCGCCGCCGCTCCACCGAGGAGCGGATTTTGAGGCTCTCGCGATATTTGGCGACGGTGCGCCTCGCAATGTCGATGTTGACGTCCTTGAGTTTGGCGACGATCGCATCGTCCGACAGAATGTCGGTCGGGCTCTCCTGCTCAATCATGTGGCGGATGCGGAAGCGCACCGATTCCGCCGAATGAGCGTCGCCGCCATTGTTCGAGGCGATCGAGGCGGTGAAGAAATATTTCAGCTCGAACAGGCCCCGCGGGGTCGCCATATATTTGTTGGAGGTGACGCGCGACACGGTCGATTCATGCATTCCGATCGCTTCGGCGATGGTCTTGAGATTCAGCGGGCGCAGATGTTCGACGCCTTGGCGGAAGAAGGCGTCCTGCTGGCGGACGATTTCACTCGACACTTTCAAAATCGTCCGCGCCCTCTGCTCGAGGCTCTTGGTCAGCCAGTTCGCGGTTTGCAGGCAGGTCGACATGAAGGTCTTGTCGACATCGTTCGACTGGGATTTCGTGACGCGCGCGACATAGCTGTTGTTGACCAGAATGCGCGGCAGCACCTCGGTGTTGAGTTCGACATGCCATGCCCCGCCGGGCGCCGCGCGGACAATGACATCGGGCACGAGCGGCTGAATCGAGCCGCCGCCAAAAGCGCGGC
The DNA here is from genome assembly GCF_000021745.1 of Methylocella silvestris BL2. Classification (NCBI taxonomy): domain Bacteria; kingdom Pseudomonadati; phylum Pseudomonadota; class Alphaproteobacteria; order Hyphomicrobiales; family Beijerinckiaceae; genus Methylocella; species Methylocella silvestris. Next base: position 155,546 of record NC_011666.1, on the reverse strand, counting down.
CAGGCTTCGGATTGAGCTGGCGAATCTCCCCCAGCATGTCGGCGACGTCCTCCTCGTCGACATTGCAGATCTTGCGCAGGGCCGCGAAATCGCGCTTGGCCAACAGACCAAGATTGGCGACCAGCGCCTGCATCGCGGGGTCGAAGCGATCTTTTTCGCGCAGCTGAATGGCGAGGCATTCAGCCAAATCGCGGGCGCCGACGCCCGAGGGATCAAAACCCTGAATGATCGACAGCACGCGCTCGACGCGCGCGATCGGCGTCTTCAGCCGGGCCGCCGTCTCGGCCATATTGTCGACGTAGTAGCCGGCGTCGTCGATGCAATCGATCAGCATCAGGCCGATCATTCGCTCGGCGGGGTTGGAGGTGGCGAGCATCAGCTGAGCTTCGAGATGATCCTTGAGATTGGTCGGGTTCGCCGCATAGGCCTCGAGATTGGCGCCTTCGCCGTCGCCCTGCCCGGCCGAGGAGCCGGTCCAGGATGTCGCCGACAGGCCGGCCCCTTCGGCAAAATCCGCCGCTGGCGCGGTGCGGTCATCGTCAAAAGCGTTGCTCAGCTCGGTCCCGAGACTGGCCTCCAGCGCGCCGCGATCGACGGCGAGCGACTCCGAACTCCAGTCCGTCTCGCCCGGATCGTTGAAATCGACGCTTCCGCCGCTTTCGGCGGCGTCCGACAGGGGCTCCACGTCAGCGAGCAAGGCATGCGGATCCGGCGCGTCATCGGTGCGCTCGAGCAGGGGATTGCGTTCAAGCTCCTCCTCGACGAAGGCGTTGAGCTCCATGTTGGAGAATTGCAGAAGCTTGATCGCCTGCAACAGCTGCGGGGTCATCACCAGGGACTGTCCCTGGCGCATCATGAGCTTCGTGCTGAGAGCCATGCTAACTCGGCCTTGTAAAGCGAAAAAAGGAAACGGCCCGTTTCTTGCTTTACACTATAAAAGCCTAGGTTGCACGCCGTGTCCAAAAAAAATTTAGCCGATTGGGGTGAGACATTAGGAAGCAAGCATCGCTTCCCTTATTGCCCGAGGGCCGCGCCGGGCGCGCTCCATCGTCCAGCGCCGGCAATCGCCCTGATTTCGCGCCGGCCGAAGACCGGCGGCTACGCCCTCGCGCCAAAGCGTCACATGGGCGTAACGATGTTGCGCTAGGCGCCCGCGGCGCCGATCCGCCTGTCAAGCAGGCACGCCCGTCGACCCAATCCGATAGCCGCGTGTTTACAGGACGAAATCATCGCCGAGATAGAAACGCCGCGCCTCGGCGTCGGCGACAATATCCGCCGGCGTTCCTTGTGTCAGCACGCGCCCGGCGTGAATGATATAGGCGCGGTCGATAAGGCCGAGCGTCTCGCGAACGTTGTGGTCCGTGACCAGCACGCCGATGCCTCGCGTCTTCAAATGCTGCACGAGAGTCTGGATGTCGGCGACGGCGATCGGATCGATGCCGGCGAAAGGCTCGTCGAGCAGGATGAAAGACGGGCGGCACGCGAGCGCGCGGGCGATCTCGCAGCGCCGCCGCTCGCCGCCGGATAGCGCCACCGACGGCGACCGCCGCAGCGCCGCGATGTCAAACTCCTCCAGCAAAGCGTCAAGCTCGCGCTCCCGCTTCTGCTTGTCGCTTTGGGTGATCTCCAGCACGGCGCGGATATTGTCTTCGACGGTCAGGCCGCGGAAGATCGAGGGCTCCTGCGGCAGATAGCCGATGCCGAGCCGGGCGCGGCGATACATGGGAAGCCGCGTCACGTCATGACCGTCGAGCTCTATTCGGCCGGCGTCCGGCCGGATCAGCCCGGAAATCATGTAAAACAGCGTCGTCTTGCCGGCGCCGTTCGGACCGAGCAAGCCAACGGCCTCGCCGCGGCGCACGGTGAGGCTCACATCCTCGATGATTCGGCGCATCTTGTAGGATTTGCGCAGGCGCATGACCGAGAGCACGCCCTCCGAATCGGCAGCGGCGGCGGCATGATCTTGTCCGCCCTCGGCGAAGGAGCGATCGCCGAACGCGTCCGCCGCGGAGGTCATGCGCGCGGTCGGCGCGGCGCTCGCAGCGGAGGCCTCGCTGCGAGACGCGCCGGCGATCTGATCCGCCTTGGGCCGGCGCCGGAGCGCCCGCGGAGCGCCCCGCCCGCCGAACCCCATGAGGGCGACGGCGCAGGTGAAATCTGGAAGCAGGCGCAGCAGCAATCGCGGACGTCCTTCGCCGATCGCCCGCCGATGCCGGGCAAGGGCCGTTCAAAATCTCTGCGCAGCCTCGGCGCGAGAGCAGCGCAAAACCGGTTATTGGCATAGTCGGGGGAAGAGGTCCAACATTCCGGTCGCCGCGACGCCGGCGCGGGCTCGCGGAGGCGATTTAAGTTTTCGGCTTCTTGGGCTTGGCGGCGTCGTCTTTCGGGGCAGCGCTTTTCGCGGAATTGTCTTTCTGCGCCGTGGTTTCCGGCAGGAACATGCTCTTCACGCGGCCGGTCACGATCGCCTTTTTCGTCGTGAGGTCATAGGTCATTTTGTCGCCCTTGGTGACATTGGTCCCCTGGGTCACAGTCACGTTATCGTAAAGATAGAGCTTGTTTTCGGCCTTCTCATAGACGCCGCGATCGCCCGTGCTGACCTGGTCCTTGGTGATCATCGTCACTGGGCCGGTCGCCTCCATGCGGCGCAACTGACTCGAAGAGGACGGCACGCCAGCCTGATCGGGATCGGATTTCGGCGTCAGATATAAAATGAGGATCGTCGATTTGAGCGTGCTTCCGCCCTGCGTCGCGACGACGTTTCCGGTATAGATGAGCTTCTGCTCCTTATCGAAATAGTCGAGCTTGGCCGCCTCGATATGGATCGGCTCCTTTGAATCGCCGCCGGGCAGAATCGAGCTGCCCTGCTGCTCCGCCGCGCGCGCGGCGACGCTCAGCGCCAAAGCGGCGAAACCCGCAGCCGCAAGCGCGAGGCCAGGGCGGTTCAAACGGATCAGGCGTTGCGTCAATTGCCCTACTCGGTCACCGGAGGGGTTAAAGGCAGCTCCTTGGCGTCGGAGCCGGAGTCGATCGTCGATCTGACCTCCCCCTCGAACGAAATAACGCCGTCATTGCCGATGTTCATTGTGTCCGCGGCGACATGTCCACCCTTGAGCACCACTTTGACCGGCTCGCGGGAGATCAGTCCGCCGGTCTTGAAATCCATCTGCGCGGTTTTCATGAAAATAGCATATCCGACCTCGTTGCGGATCTGCGCCGACCCGTCAAGCAAAAGACTGTCATGCTGATTGTCGTACGAGCCGTGTTCGGCGGTCAGTTTCAGGGTCGAGGCGTCGCGCATGCCGATTCTGGCGTCGATGCCGTTCAGTTCGACGAGATTGGGGTTGGTCGTGTCCTGCAGACCCGTGCGCGCCGTGATCTCATAAGGCCGGCCGTCTCTTTGGAAGCCGCTGATCTTCGGCGTTTCAACCGTGATCCGGGTCCCGTCGACGTGAACCTGCCCGATCGTAATGTTGCCGGGAAGCCGGCGGAACGGATCGAACAGGCCGACGATCGCCACCGCCGCGCCAGCGACGACGCAGAAAATGACAATGGACCAGCGCAGGAAACGCACGCGCGCAGAATGGCGCCCCGCCGCCTTGACGGCGCCGCGCCAAGGCGATTGCGCGACCTCCAGGACATCGCCAAGACGCTGCCTTGGCCGTTCACGCAGAAGCTCGCCCGCGGTCTGCGCCGGCCAGTCGGTATCGCCTGAGACATCCGTCATTCGAAATGCTTCGTTCCAAAGGTCCGCGGGGCGCGGCCCGCGGAAAGGGCCTTCCCTCAGACAGCAAGCAAGCAAGGCGAAGTCAAGGCGAGGTAAATTTTGGGCTCATTGGTGCGAAAAAATATCCGAATCGCCCCAGCCCATCAAATCGAGCTTCGCCCGGGTCGGCAAAAAGGCGAATGACGCCTCGGCGAGCGCCCTGCGCCCCTCTCGCTCGAGCATGGCGTCAAGCTTCGTTCGCAAGGCATGCAGATGCAAAACGTCCGACGCCGCATAGGCAAGCTGCGCCTCGGACAAAATGTCGCCGCCCCAATCCGAAGATTGCTGCTGTTTCGACAGTTCGATTCCGAGCAGCTCCCGCGCCAGATCCTTGAGGCCGTGCCGGTCCGTATAGGTCCGCGCTAGTTTCGAGGCGATCTTGGTGCAATAGATCGGCCCGGTCATCACGCCGAAGGTTTTGTAGAGGACAGCGATGTCGAACCTTGCGAAATGGAACAGTTTCTCGACCGCTGGGTCCGCGAGCAGGCGCGTCAGATTGGGCGCAGCGGTCTGAGCCGGCGCGATCTGGACAAGATCAGCCGAGCCGTCTCCGCGCGACAATTGAACGAGGCAAAGCCGATCGCGGCCGGGCACGAGACCCATCGTCTCGGTGTCGATCGCAACGGCGCCGGAAAACGCCTCGCCCTCCGGGAGATCGCCCTTGTGTAGGCGGATCGTCATGGGCGGAGGCTTTTTAGCGATGGGATTTTTGGCGTGGCGTGAAGGTTCTGCATCCGGGGCGCCTAGCATTCCGCGGCGTTCGAAGCAAGCGCCGCGCCCTCCGCTCCCGACTTTTTGCCGGAACCCGCAGTGCTCGGGGGCGTTAGGCCGCCGAAATCCGAACAGGGTGGGAGACCAACATGCAGAGAAAGTTTGGGATCGCCGTCGTGGCGGCGTTGATCGCGACCCCGGCCGCCTTGCAGGCGCAAGGTCTTGTCGGCGGCGCGCAAGGCGGCGCCCAACGCGGCGCGGCGCAAGGCGACGCCCTCGGAGGCCCCATTGGCGGCGTCGTCGGCGGAGTAGTCGGCGGCGCGACGGGAGCCGCGACAGGCGTTCTTGGCCTCGATCAGGCGCCGCAATTTCGCGACTACGCGCTGCGCGAACACCGCTCCAGCTTCCGCTTTGACCGCCAGCTTCAGCCGGGCGAAAGGCTGCCCTTGAGCGGAGTGACCTATTATCCGGTTCCGAAGGAATATGGCGTCGATCCGCGCTATCGTTACACCGTGGTGAACGACCATGCTGTGATCGTCGATCCGCAGACACGCCGCATCGTGCAAGTCATCGATTAGGTTGGAAGCGACGAGAGCGCCCTTTGAGGCGCTCTTTTTCATTCAATCGGCGTTCAGGCGGCGACGATCTTGCGATAAAGCCTCCAGGTGGCGAAGCTGAGCACCGGGACGGCGACCAGCAGACCGAGAAAGAATGGCAGCGCGGCGACGAAAAGCGTCGCGAAAACGATTCCCGCCCAGATCAGCATGGGCGCCGGGCTTGCAGCGACTGCGCGCAGACTGGTGATCATCGCGGTGACGAAATCCACCTCGCGGTCGAGCAGCAGCGGGACGGATATGACCGTCAGCGAAAACACGGCGAACAGCGCCGCCGCGCCGAGCAAATTGCCGACGATGAGGAAGAGCCAGCCTTCAGGCGTCGTTACAACCAGACCGAGAAACCCCGTCAGCGTCGAGAACGCGCGCAGGCCAAAGAAGATGGCGACAAGCATCTGCGCGGCATACATCCACGCCATGAAGACAAACAGCGTCACGAACGCCATCCAGGCGAGTTCGGCGCCGCCCTGCGCGACCAGCGTGCGGGCGATCGCGCCCCAGGACGGACGCTCGCCCCGTTCCTTCAGCCGGCTGACCTCATAGAGACCGACGGCGGCAAAGGGGCCGATCATCGCGAAGCCGATGATGGCGGGATACATAAGATAGCTGAGGCCGCGTTCATACGCCCAGGCGGCGATCGCGATCCCGCCGAGGGCGAAAATCGCGCCGAAGACGAGGCCGTAAACTGGCGCGTTTTGGAAATCGCCCCATCCCTGCCTCAGCGCGTCATAGACGTCATCGGTCGAGATCGGGCGGACAATCAAGGCCGCCCCTGTGGAGTCGCGCGCCGTATGCGTCGCGTCAATGGGAATTCTCTCGCTCATGGCGCCCTCGAAATAACGTCTCTCCCCGGCGCCGCTTCGTGGCGGCGCTCCGCTCCAAGAGTGCATCTGCGCGCGAGATTTGGCAACGCTTCTTCGATCTTTAGAAGCGAGAACGGATGGAGCGCAAAGGATCAAGGGAAACGCATGGCGCGCGCGCTGCATCGCAACATCAAGCCTTTGTAGACAAACTAACTGGCAGTGGCGCTGGGGCGCAGCGCAGACCAAGCTGTCGGCGCCGAATTTGTTGCTGCACGAAGGGTTAGAGGCGGGCATCGACCTGCCGCAGCGCCCAATAACACCAAAGCACGAAACTTAAGAGCGTATTTGCGACGGCTTTGCGCTCAAGCGGAGCAGGGAAGCAACGGGGGACGGGAATACCTGGCGTTGCCGGCCGCCTGCCGTCTATGCACCGGTTCAACCCTTGTATTGCTTGAGGACTTGCGCGGCGTCAAACGCCCCCTGCGCGCCGGATTCGTTAGCATGGAACATGGTCATAGTAACGCCAACGCTGGCTGTTCGACGGTATAGAGGCGTGGAGAATCCACTCCCGTTGACCGTAGCGAAGTTCTGGCCCCCTGAGACCGTCGCGTCTCCCGAACTATAGGTCCCTGCGTATTCAGAAGCTTGGCCGACCTGCGCCTGATCGAATCGAAAGTGGGAATAGCCATTCTGCAACGTTAACTCGGCGGCACGGCGCATCGTTTGAGCTGGAGCCTGCCCAACAAATAAAAGCCCGGACGCCTGAGTGTCTAGACGAATTACATTCGGTGCAAGAGGCATTTCTTGCGTAGTAACGCACGCAGCGCAGAAAAAACCCCCAGCAACGATTCCAATAATTCTAATTGCAATGGTCATTAAAGTCCCACAGACATTTTATGTATATTCGAACGTAATATCCGATCAAATTCACATTTGGTCCATGACAAGGAGGCTTTCCGCCGCGAGCTGAAGTCTGGCGCAACGATCAGGCAACGCTGTCAGCCAAAAATAGCCGTCGTCAAGGACAGTCAAAGCCACAGATGTATCCCCCAACGTATCACTGGCTGGGCCGCTGCGGGAGACCTAAGGCCTTGAAAACTTGCGGAAAAACACCAAAAGACTTGGTGCCCTGGAGAGGACTCGAACCTCCACGGCTTTCACCACTGGTACCTGAAACCAGCGCGTCTACCAATTCCGCCACCAGGGCACTTGCCGCTCTGATACGCAGGCCGGTTCCGTATTGTCAATCGGCGCCAGCGCCCGGCGGCAAAAAGCTGCATGGGTTTTGGCTCTCGTCCGCGAACGCATCAAACCGCTGTTGACGGCTCCTCTCAGGCCTGTACAGGCGCGGGCTTGGCGCTTAAAACGGCGCGGGAGCGCATCGACCTCCCGCGGCGAGGACGAAAACCATGGCGGATCAGCTGATCAGGACGAAACGGCTTGCAGTCGTATTCGGCGGCTCGGGCTTCATTGGCCGGCACGTCGTTCGCGCGCTGGCCAAGGACGGCTGGCGCGTCCGCGTGGCGTCGCGTCGGCCCGATCTTGCGTTCCATTTGCAGCCGCTGGGAAACGTCGGCCAGATCCACGCCGTGCAGGCCAATCTGCGCTATCCCGACTCGATTGAGCGCGCCCTGCGCGGCGCGGACGCCGCGGTCAATTGCGTCGGCATTTTGAGCCCCGCGGGCGAGCAGACGTTTGACGCGATCCACGCCTCGGGCGCCGAGGCCATCGCCAAGGCGGCAAAGGCGGCGGGCGTGAAATCCTTCGTGCAAATCTCGGCGATCGGCGCTGATGACGCCAGCGCCTCCGCCTATGCGAAGACCAAGGCCCAAGGCGAGGCGCTCGTCGCCGCGGCCTTCCCCGGCGCGGTCATTTTGCGCCCCTCCGTCGTGTTTGGCCCAGAGGATGAATTCTTTAATCGCTTCGCCGCCATGGCCCGCTTCATGCCCGTTCTGCCGCTGATCGGCGGCGGCGAAACCAAGCTGCAGCCGGTGTTCGTCGGCGATGTCGCCCGCGCCGCGGCGCTTGCGCTCGACGGCAAGGCAAAGCCCGGCGCCATCTACGAGCTCGGCGGGCCGGAAGTCGCGACCATGCGCCGAATCATGGAGTTCGTCTTAAAGGTGACCGAACGCAAGCGGCGGCTCGTGACGCTGTCCTTCGATCAGGCCAGAAGCGTCGGCGGCGTGACGGAAGTTCTCTCAAAACTGTCGCTCGGCCTGCTGCCCAAAATGTTCGAGATCACCCGGGATCAGGTCGAGCTTTTGAAACACGACAATGTCGTCTCGAAAGCCGCAATCGTCGAGGGACGGACATTGCAGGGCCTTGGCCTGGCGCCGGAATCCTTCGAGGCCTTCACGCCCACCTATTTGACCCGCTACCGCGCGACCGGACAATACGCCGACCGCCGCATGGCCTGATCTAAGTCTGATAAGGCGGCGTCGCGGGTCTCGCTCGCCGGATCGCCGCGGCGATCCGCGCCATGAAGGCGGCGCCAAAGAGCGGCGTCAGCAGATTGAGAACCGGAACCGCGAGCATGGCCGCCATGACGAGGCCCGCGCCGAACAGCTGCGCGGCGTTCGCCTTGCGCAGGCGGGCGACTTCCGCCGGGGGCAGATAGCGCAGCGCGGCAAGTTCGAAATAGCCGCGGCCGAGCAGATAGGCGTTGGCCCCGAAAAACGCGACAAGATTAACCCCCGGAGCGAAAAGCAGCAGCAGCGCCACGAGATTGACGGCGAGCGCGACCGCGGCGAATTCCACCGCGACGCGCGTCGCGAGCCCGACCGGCATTGGGCGGCCGATATCTTTCGGATCGAGCCCCGCCTCGACATGTTCGGCAAGGTCGTCGAAGAAAAAGCCGGCGACGAGGAAAGAAACCGGCGTCACCAGAAAAGCGAGGCCAATGAAAAGTCCGACGCCGCCGACAAACGACAGCGCCGTCGCAACCCACGGATAGGCCGCCATCGACGGCAGCGCCAGGCCGGCGATGATCAGCTTTTCGAGGCCGATCCAGACCAGCGCCAGCAGCGCGAGCGTAAGGCCGAGCGTTTTCCAAAGAACGCCGCGAAACGGCGGCGTAAAGATCTGGCCGGCGGCGGCGACAGCGGCGTCGAACACATTTGTCCCTTCGATTTTACTGGACATGAGCGGCGCCGCGCTTGAGCCATTTTAGGATCAAGTCTGGCGCGACCTCAAAAGGCCCTAGCGGCGTGGGCCGAGCGCGCGGCCGATTTTCTCATCCGTTTTGAACTGGCTCAGCGCATAGACCGCCCAAAGCGCCGCCGGAATCCATCCGATCAGGGTAATCTGCAAAATCAGGCAGATCACGCCGGCGACCGGCCGTCCAATGGTGAAGAACAAAAGCCAAGGCAGGAAAACTGCGATCAGCAGGCGCATGGACGTCCTTTCAATTTCGCGGCGGTCCCGATAGGCGGCGCGCCGGTCGCCCTAAAGATGCTCATGCGCCCGCGTTTCGCAAGGCTCCGCGCGCGTAAAGACGGCGCCCCGCCGCCCCGGCTCGGGTTGAAGCTGCGCTTTCATTCCTATAGCCTTGAGCACAGATCCCGTCGCTTCCCATCGCGGCGGCGAGCCGGCGCACAGCCGAAAACGCACTCCGGAAAGCGAACGCATGACACATCAGGCCGCCGACCCGTTCACCCGGCATGATTGGACTCTCAGCGAAATTATCGAGATCTATAAATCGCCGCTGCTGGAGCTGATCGCGCGGGCGAATGCGATCCATCGCGAATTTCATGACGTCAACGACGTGCAGAAGGCGAGCCTCCTCAGCATCAAGACCGGCGGCTGCCCGGAAAATTGCGGCTATTGTCCGCAATCGGCGCATCACAAGGAAGTGCATCTCGACCGCATCCATATGATGAAGCCGGATGAAGTCCTTGAGATCGCGGCGCGCGCGAAGGCGGCGGGCGCAGACCGTTTCTGCATGGGCGCGGCCTGGCGCAGCGTGCGCGACGGCCGCGAATTCGATTCGGTGATCGAGATGGTGCGCGGCGTGCGCGAACTCGGGCTGGAGGCCTGCGTCACGCTCGGCATGCTCAATGCGGCGCAGGCCGGGCGGCTTAAGGAAGCCGGCCTCACGGCCTATAATCACAACCTCGACACCGGCCCCGACTATTACGACAAGATCGTAACGACCCGCAGCTATGACGACCGGCTCGATACGCTGAAGGCCGTGCGCGGCGCCGGCATCGAAATGTGCTGCGGCGGCATTGTCGGCATGGGCGAGAGCGTCGCCGACCGCGCCGCGATGCTGCAGACGCTGGCGCGCTTTGATCCGCATCCCGAAAGCGTGCCGATCAATGCGCTGGTGCCCGTCGAAGGCACGCCGCTGGGCGAGCGCGAACGGATCGATCCGCTGGAATTCGTGCGCATGATTGCGGTCACGCGCATCGTGCTGCCGGCCTCCCGCGTGCGGCTTTCGGCCGGCCGCTCCGTGCTGAACCGCGAGGCGCAGGTTCTGTGCATGGTGGCCGGCGCGAATTCGATTTTTTATGGCGAGCAGCTGTTGACGACGCCGAATGTCGGCGAAACCGATGACGACGCCCTCTTCGCCGCGCTGGCGCCGCAATGCCAGCTGAAAGACGCCCTGCCGACGGATTAAAAGAAGAGCCGCCAAAATGGTCTTGAGGGAGAACGCCCGCCGCAACGGGGGCTGCACGTTGATGCTCGGCGCGCTGGCGCTGTTTGGATTGGTTCTTGGTCCCGCTTGGGCGCAGGAGACTGCGCCAACGCCCGCAGCGCCGGAGATGCCTCTCGACCCCGGGATGGCCGCCCGCCACGCCGCCGCTGCGCGCCTCAAGCCGAATCTCGCCAAAATCAAGCTGCCGCCTGGCTTCGAGATCAGCGTTTTTACCGTCGCGCCCGGCGCGCGCACGATCGCGGTCGGGCCGCAGGGCAAAGCGATTTTCATCGGCACGAAGGACGAAAAAATCTTTGTGGCGCCCTACCGCCATGAGCAGACATTCACCGACGAAGTGTCCGAGTTCGTCACCTCGGCAAATATGAAGATGCCGCACGGCCTTTGTTTTGCGCCGGACGGCACGTTGTTCGTTGCGGAACAAAACCGTATCCTATCCTACGCCAACGCCGAATGGGGATATCACGACCCGTTCCTGCCTGCGGAGACGGTCGTCGCGCAGGGCAAACTGATCCCCGCGCAATTTGAATCGACGAACCACTCGACGCGCGTCTGCCGCGTCGGCGCGGACGGCAAGCTCTATGTCTCGCTCGGCCAGCCTTACAATGTGCCGCCGAAAGACAAGCAAGCCAATTTCGTCAAGCTCGGCATCGGCGCCATCATCCGCATGAATCGGGATGGATCGGAGCGCGAGATTTTTGCAAATGGAATCCGCAATTCGGTTGGCCTTGATTTCAACCCCGCCGACCAGACGCTGTGGTTTACCGACAATCAGGTCGATCAAATGGGCGACGACCGGCCGCCCGGCGAATTGAACCGCGCAACAGCGAAAGGCCAGAATTTTGGCTTTCCGTGGTATGGCGGCGGCCATGTGCGGACCGACGAATACAAGGATGAAGCGCCTCCCGCGGGATTGGTTTTTCCCCAGGTCGAAATGGATGCGCACGCCGCCGACCTCGGCATGATTTTTTATCGCGGCGCGCAGTTTCCATCCGACTACAAGGGCGGGATTTTCTCCGCCCAGCACGGCTCATGGAACCGCACGACGCCGATCGGCGCGCGGATCATGTTCACGCCGGTAAAACCGGACGGGACCGCCGGCAAGGCAAGAGTCTTCGCCGAAGGCTGGCTGGAAAAAGACGGCTCCTATTGGGGCCGCCCTGTGGATGTGGCGGAGCTGCCGGACGGCTCGCTTTTGGTCTCCGATGACTACAATGGCGTCATCTACAGGATTGCGCGCACACAACAGTAACCCGCGACAGTTCCGTTCCGTCGCCGCCCCGCTTTACATCCCGCCGAGGTGTTCGGCGACGGTGAAAATATCCTTGTCCCCGCGGCCGGAAATATTCACCACCATCAGATGATCCTGCGGCTTCAACGGCGCGATGTCGCCGACCTTGGCCAGCGCATGGGCCGGCTCCAGCGCCGGGATGATGCCCTCAAGCTTCGAGCATTGCTCGAAGGCGGCCAGCGCTTCCGCGTCGGTCGCGGACAGATAGGTCACTCTGCCGGATTCCTTCAGCCAGGAATGTTCGGGGCCGATGCCCGGATAGTCGAGGCCGGCCGAGATCGAATGGCCTTCCTCGATCTGGCCGTCCGCATTCATCAGGAGATAGGTGCGATTGCCGTGCAGCACGCCGGGGCGCCCGCCCGCGAGCGAGGCGGCGTGCTTGTCATCAAGGCCAAAACCCGCCGCCTCCACCCCGTAAATCTCAACCGACGGATCGTCGAGGAAAGGGTGAAACAGGCCGATGGCGTTCGAGCCGCCGCCGATGCACGCCAGCAAGGAATCCGGCAGGCGGCCCTCGGCCTCGCGCATCTGACGCCTCGTCTCATCGCCGATGATGCATTGGAAATCGCGCACCATCGCGGGATAGGGATGCGGCCCCGCCGCGGTGCCGATGCAATAAAAAGTATCGGCGACATTGGTGACCCAGTCGCGCAGCGCCTCGTTCATGGCGTCCTTCAGCGTCCTCGCGCCCGATTCCACCGGCACGACCTTGGCGCCGAGCAGTTTCATGCGAAACACATTGGGCTTTTGCCGCTCGACGTCGACCGATCCCATATAGACGACGCAATCGAGCCCGAAGCGCGCGCAGGCGGTGGCGGTCGCGACGCCATGCTGGCCGGCGCCCGTCTCGGCGATAATGCGCGTCTTGCCCATGCGCCGCGCCAGCAGAATCTGCCCGAGCACATTGTTGATCTTATGCGCGCCGGTGTGGTTCAGATCCTCGCGCTTGAAGTAGATTTTTGCGCCGCCCTCGCTTCCGGCGTCGGCCGCTTTGCGTCGAAAAAACTCGGTCATGCGCTCGGCATAATAGAGCGGGCTCGGCCGGCCGACGTAATGGGTAAGGAGATTATCGAGTTCGGCCTTGAAGGCGGGATCGGATCGTGCGGCCTCATAGTGACGCTCGAGGTCGAGAATCAGCGGCATCAGGGTTTCGGCGACGAAGCGGCCGCCAAAGACGCCAAAATGGCCGCGCTCGTCGGGGCCGGTGCGATAGGAATTGAGGTTTTGCGCAACAAAAGCCTGGCTCATTTGGCCGCCTGTGATCGGACGAGGGCCGCGCCGCGCCAAGAGCCGCAGGCTGGCGCTGCGCGCCGGACCTCAAAAAACGAAAATCTCGCGTGTTTCCAATGCCGCGCCCGCCGGCGCAAGCGCCCTCTGTCTAGCCGTTTCGCCGCGCCAAACCAAGCTTCTCCTGCAGCCCGGCCTTGCCGCGCGGCGCGGATTTGGCGGTTGGGGCGACGCCCGGCGCTTCGGCGCGCGCGGCCTGGATGAAGGCGGCGATCTTGTCGGCGTCCTTGACGCCCGGAGCGCTCTCCACGCCGGATGAGACGTCGACGCCATGCGCGCCTGAAGCGCGCAGCGCCTCCGCCACATTGCCGGAATGAAGGCCGCCGGCGAGCAGCCAGGGCCGGCTGATTTTCTGCCCGGCAAGCAGCTTCCAGTCGAATGGAGCGCCATTGCCGCCGGGATGCGCAGCATTCGCCGGCGCCTTGGCGTCGAACAGCAGCATGTCGGCGACCTCGTCAAAGATGCGGATTCGGTCGAGGCCGGCGCGGTTCTCGATTTCGATCGCCTTGATGACCTTCAGACCGAAATTGGCGCGGATGGCGGCGACCCGCTCAGGCGTCTCCTTTCCGTGCAATTGCAGATAGGCGGGCCCCAGCGCGGCAATCGCGGCGGCGAGCAACGCATCGTCGGCGTCGACGGTCAACAGCACCTTGGCGACGCCCGGCCCGACGCGCGCGCCCAGCTCCTGACCCTGCTGCAGGGAAATATGCCGTGGGCTTTTTTCGAACACGACAAAGCCGACCATGTCCGCGCCGGCGGCCATGGCGGCGTCGACGGCCTCGGGGGCCTTGAGGCCGCAGATTTTGATCAATGTGCTCATGATGCGCCTCGGCGCTGCGCCTTTGCGGCGGCGGCCTGCAGATGTTTCACTTAACGCGCATTCCGGCCGGACGATCGCATACCGCGCCGGATAATTCGCGTCATGGTCCTGAATGGATAGGGATCAATCCGTTAGGAAGCGGGGCGGAACTTTGCTCTTTGATTGACGCATCCCCATTGAACCGAAAAGTCTGCGACTTCTCGGCGCGATGCTAGACGCCCTTGCGATGCTCGATCGCCGGATGCAGCGTCTGGCGCGCCCGTTCCGCATTGACGCGGCGCAACTCGGCGCGGGCGCGCCGGCCCGCCCGCCGCTGGGCGCCCTGCCCCATCCAGGTCGCGACGCCGCCAAGCGCCACGCCAACCATCAGCGTCAGGAAAAGCACCAGATAGAAGGGGGCGCTCAGCTGCGGACCGTTGACCCCGCCATTGGGAAACGGATCGAGATAAAGCGTCACCGCATGCCGGTTCGCTAGCGCAAGGGCCAGCGCCACGAAGATGACGGGAAGCAGGATCAGCCATTTCAGAAAACGCGCCATCGCATCCGCCGGCTTGGGTTCAAGCGCCTGAAGCGCATGTCGTGATTGAAGTTTCGCGTGACAGGTCCGGATCCTTAACCCCGAAACGCCCGGGGCGCCAAGGCCCGCAAATCGTGGGGCAGACCGAAGGGTTCAGTCGTCCACCCCATTGTTCAGCCTCTCGCGCATTTCCTTGCCGGTCTTGAAGAAAGGAACCACTTTTTCATCGACTGACACATGCGCGCCCGTGCGCGGATTGCGTCCCACCCGGGCGTCCCTGTGTTTTACCGAAAAGGCGCCAAAGCCGCGCAATTCGACGCGGTCGCCGCGCGACAAAGCATTGGTGATCTCGTCCAAAATGGCGTTGACGATTTTTTCAACGTCGCGAAGGTAAAGATGCGGATTACGGTCGGCGATACGCTGCACCAGCTCGGATTTGATCATTCGCCTCGCCCGTTAAAGGACTTCCGCATAGATTAAACAGGGGGCAGCTTGAGCGATGTAGAAGCGCTTCGCAAATCGATCTTGCAGCTCAAGAGCCGCTGCCGCCGTCGCTCCCCCCTCGCAGCGACGACGACCGTCAGACCGCCAAGGCCTTCAATTCGCGCCGTCAACTTGCCAAATCGAGACCAGACCGTCAAGCATCCGCGCCTCGACAAACTGGCTGGAGCGCCCCAAAAGCCGGCTTAATTCGTCTAAATGAAAAATGCTTGCGGCGCGTGCGGCAAAGCTGAACAGACCGATGCGGCCGAACGAGCCCTGCTGCTTCCAATCGCGAATTTTCAGCCCCTTTGGCACAGCTCTTTCCTGCTCCAGCCACGCGATCGCCTCCCTCTCGCCGCCGAGGCGATCGACGAGATGCAGACCAAGCCCCTGCCGGCCGGTAAAAACGCGGCCGTCATCGACCGCGGCGAGTTGCGGCGCGGTCAGATTGCGGCGCTCGCGCACGAGATCCTTGAACCAGACAAAACTGTCGTCGACCAGCGAGGCGAGCGCAGCGCGCGCCTCGGGGCTTGTAGGCTCAAAGCCGTTCGGGGCCGCTTTCAAGGGCGATGATTTGACAGCTTCGACCTTGACCCCGACCGTATCGAGCAGCTTCGTCACATTGGGATATTCGACAAGGACGCCGATCGATCCGACCAGCGAATTGCCCAGCGCGACGATCTGGTCGGCCCCAAGCGCGGCGATATAGCCGCCGGAGGCGGCAAGCGAGCCGACGACAGCGACCGTCGGCTTCTTGGCCGAAAGGCGGCGAAGCTGGTCGTAAAGCCGCTCCGCGCCCGCCGTTGTGCCGCCCGGACTGTCGATCGACACCAGCACCGCGGCGGCGTCCGACTCCTCGATCCTGGAAATAAGTTTGAGCGTGTCGCGGTCGCCGGTGATCAAGCCGCTGATCGACAGCCTTGCGATATGCGGCGCAAAGCTCACCGAGTCGTCCGATGAGGCAAGCCGCAGCCCAATCGCCAGAACGCCGATCACGGCGGCTCCGAAAGCGAGGATGCGCCAGAAGGAAAGCCGCCGACGCAAGAGCCTGCGTTCGACGAGATAATCTGCGAAGTGGGGCGCTGCCATGGACAATCCAGGTTTTGGATCACGATGAGTTGGATCGATCCAAACTCATAACGCGACCGATGCCAATGTTCAGAGCGCGACGTCGGGGCGGCATGCTCCAGGCGGAACGCGATTTTGCCGCGGACCCTCGTGAATTACATGGTTTGCCGCGGGACGATAGGAGGCCAGTGGGCGCGAGGCAAATGAATTAGGGGCGCCCGCGTCAGCCCGGCGGCTGGCGCAGATCGATCGTCACATGGATAACGCCGTCCTCCCGCCTGACGGTCAGGGGCAGACCGGCGCCCTTGAACACCGAAAGCATGGCGAGATTGTTGGCGAGAACTTCGGCCTCGAAGACGCCGACGCCATTGGCCTTTGCGAGTTCAACGAGCTTGCGCATCAGCGCGCGCGCCAGCCCCTGCCCCTGAAAATCCTCCTCGATGGTGAAGGCGACTTCGGCGCGATGGGGGGGATTGTTGTCGTCGAGCCCAAAATAGCTGGCGCCGCCGATGACGATCTCCTCATCGCCGACCCGGGTCGTGACGAGAAGCGAGACATCGTGGACAAAATCGACGCCGGTAATATGTTCGAGCTCCGCCTCGGTGACATTGGTTTTGTAGTTGAGAAAGCGCTTGTAGACCGTCTCGGCGTCGAGATGCCGGAAGGCCTGACGGATTCCTTCATTGTCGTCCGGCCGCGCCGGGCGAAGCGTTGCCAGGGCGCCATTTTTTTAGCTTCAGCTCGACCGGAAGCAAATCTTTCGCAAGCGCCATTGCCCTAACTCGACTTGAATGCTCGCCGGTTCGCGCCGGCGCGCAGTTCGGCCAGCACAGTTTCACCGGCGACGGCTTTTGAGCCAACCGTCACCAGCGCGCGCGCCGTCCCCGGCAGGTAGACATCGACGCGCGAGCCGAAACGGATCAGCCCGATGCGGTCGCCGACCCCGATCGACTCGCCCTGCCGGACGAAACAAACGATGCGCCGCGCGACGAGGCCAGCAATCTGCACGACGCCGAAGCGGCCGGCCGCGGTCTCGATCACGAGGCCGTTGCGTTCATTGTCCTCGCTCGCCTTGTCGAGGTCGGCGTTGAGGAACAAGCCGGGCTTATAGGCGATCTTGACGATGCGGCCCGCCACGGGGGCGCGATTGACGTGGCAATCGAACACCGACATGAAGACGGAAATGCGCTGCAGCGGCTCAACGCCAAGGCCAAGCTCCGGCGGCGGCGGGAAAAACCCTACGGCCGAGATCACGCCGTCGGCGGGCGAGATCACCAGGCCCTCGTCGAGCGGGGTCTGCCGCACCGGATCGCGGAAGAAATAGGCGCACCAGGCGGTCGCAAAGGCGCCGATCCAGCCGAGCGGGCTGAAAAATGAGCCGAGCACCAGCGTTGCGACCCCGAAGGAGGCGATGAACACATAGCCTTCGGGGTGGATCGGCGTGACCTGCTTGCGAATGGATTCGATGAGCGACATGGAGCTCTCTTGCTGCGCGATCTTTGGATCACGATGGGTTGGAGCATGATGTCAGTGCGAAAGTCTGAAACGTTTCGGCATCATGCTCCAAGATCCCTTGCGGGGACTGCGCGGACGGTGTCGCATAAAGAGGCGGAAATCCCAAGTCAGGCGTCACCCTGCGCTTCAAATGCCTCTCTGGGATGAAGCGCCGACGTCAGGCCGCCGCGGGACCTTTCCCAACGCCAAGCAGCGGCGCGCCTTCGTCTTCCTCCGCCGACTCGCCCGGCTCGATGCTGATGCTGATCCGTTCGCCATCCTCGCGCGCGGCGCGGCGCAGCACCTCTTCGGCCTGACGGATTTCATATTGCCGGCTCCACATGGCGGCATAGGCGCCGCCGCGGGCGATCAACTCGTCATGCGAGCCGCGCTCGATGATCGCGCCCTTGTCGAGCACGATAATCTCGTCGGCGTTGACCACCGTCGCGAGCCTGTGCGCGATGACCAGCGTGGTGCGGCCCCTGGCGACGCGGTCGAGCGCGTCCTGGATCTCATGTTCGGTGAAGGAATCCAGCGCCGACGTCGCCTCGTCGAGCACCAGAATGGGCGGCCCTTTGAGGATGGTGCGGGCGATTGCGACGCGCTGTTTTTCGCCGCCGGAGAGCTTCAGTCCGCGCTCGCCGACCTGCGCCTCATAGGCGCCGGGCGCGCCTTCGATGAAGCGGTCGATCTGGGCGTGGCGCGCGGCCTCGCGCACCTCTTCGTCGCTTGCGCCCTCGCGGCCGTAGCGGATGTTGTAGGCGATGCTGTCGTTGAACAGAACCGTGTCCTGCGGGACGATGCCGATCGCCCCCCGCAGCGAGGTCTGTGTGACGAGATTGATGTCTTGCCCATCAATCAGAATCCGGCCCTTTGCCGGTTCATAGAAGCGAAACAGCAGCCGCGCGATGGTCGATTTGCCGGCGCCCGACGCGCCGACGATGGCGATGGTGCGCCCGGCCGGAATCTCGAATGACAACCCCTCGAGAATCGGCCGGCGCGGGTCAT
Organism: Methylocella silvestris BL2; assembly: GCF_000021745.1. Taxonomy (NCBI): domain Bacteria; kingdom Pseudomonadati; phylum Pseudomonadota; class Alphaproteobacteria; order Hyphomicrobiales; family Beijerinckiaceae; genus Methylocella; species Methylocella silvestris. The sequence continues at coordinate 137,030 of NC_011666.1, read as the reverse complement.
AGTGAAAAGACACATTTTCGAAGCGGATGGAGCCCCGCGCGACGGCGAGCGGCTTTGCGCCCGGGCGGTCCTTCACCTCCGGGTTTTGCGCCATGATGTCGAACATCATCTCAATGTCGATCAGCGACTGGCGGATCTCGCGATAGACCATCCCAAGGAAGCTTAGCGGCTGGAACAGCTGGATCATCATCGCATTCACGAGGACGAAATCGCCGATCGTATTCTTGCCGCTCATGACGCCCTTCATGCTCATGATCATCACCGCGGTCAGGCCGCAGGTGAAGATCACCGCCTGCCCCGCGTTGAGAAAGGCGAGCGAAGTGTAGGTCTTGACGCTCATGCGCTCATAGCGCGCGATCGACACGTCATAGCGCCGCTTCTCGCGCTCCTCCGCGTTGAAATATTTCACCGTCTCGAAGTTGAGCAGACTGTCGATGGCCTTGGTGTTGGCGTCGGTGTCGCTTTCGTTCATGGCGCGGCGGATGCCGATCCGCCAATTCGTCGCCGCCAGCGTGAAGGAGAGATAGGCGACGATCATGATCAGCACGGCGGCGACAAAGCGCCAGTCGAACTCGAAGAAGAACACCGCGAGGATCAGGCAGAACTCGACGAGGGTCGGCACCGCCGTCAGCATGGAGGTGCGCACGATCGTCTCGATCGAATTGCGCCCGCGCTCCAGGATGCGGGTGAGGCCGCCGGTCTTGCGCTCCAGATGAAACCGCAGCGAGAGAAGATGCAGATGCTCGAAGACGTCGCTCGCGAGGCGGCGGACGGCGTGCATGGCGACGTCGGCGAACACCGCGTCGCGGACCTGCGTGAACAGCGCCATGGCGACGCGCAGGAGCCCGTAGACGAGCGTGAGGATCAAAGGCGCGGCCAGAAACCCCGAAAACGGCAGATGGGCCGGATCGACAAGCGAATCCGTCGCCCATTTGAACGAATAGGGCACCGCTATGGTGACAAGCTTTGCGGCGAGAAGGAGCAGGATCGAGATATAGATCCGCCGCCGCAGATCGGGCCGCCCCGCAGGCCAGATATAGGGCATGAGCCGTCGCACCAGCGGGCCGACCTGCCCGCGCGGGCGCGGCGCCAACGGCGGCTTTTGCTGCGCCGGCGCGGCTTGGGACGGCTGCGACGCTTCGCCTTCGAGCGGCAGCGATCCGCCCGCGATTTTCTGCTGAAATGTCAAGCTTAAGATAAACCTTTCGTGAGCGACGCGCCCATGAGATCAAAATGAGGCCCTGCGCCTATATAGGCCGGGTTTTGGGCAAACGCACCGGCTCCCTGCAAGATCCGGCCGGCAGGCCGGGGGCTTTAGAGGCGGCGGCGCTTGATTCATTTTGGGCGGCAGGCCACAACGAGACATGATCGAGGCATTGAACGCGGCTGAGCGAGCCAATATCGACCGCATCGCGCCGGAGCGCATCCGCGCGATCTGCGTCTATTGCGGCTCGGCCAAAGGCGTCGAGCCCGCCTATGAGGCGAGCGCCGCGGCGCTCGGCCGGGCGATCGCGACGGCCGGACTCGAATTGATTTACGGCGGCGGCGACAATGGCCTCATGGGCGCTGTGGCCCGGGCCGCCATCGACGGCGGCGGCAAAGTCACCGGCGTCATTCCCGATTTCCTGCACCGCAAGGAAGGCCTCCTGGCCGATATTCAGGAGACCATCGTCGTCCCCGACATGCATACGCGCAAGCGGCTGATGTTCGAGCGGGCCGACGCCTTCGTCGCGCTCCCCGGCGGCGTCGGCACGCTCGAGGAGTTGGTCGAGCAGCTGACCTGGGTGCAGCTGGAGCGCCACACCAAGCCGGTCGTGATCGCCGATATCGACGGATTCTGGCAGCCGCTGCTGGATCTCTTCGCGCATATGCGCGAGCGGCGCTTCATTCAATCCTCGTTCGAAATCCGCTATCTGGTGGCCGAGAAAATCGAAGACGTGCTGCCGATGATCTGGACCGCCGCAGCGCGAACCGATCTGCTCGGCATTCGCAAGGAGACGGTGGATCCGCGGCTGTGAGAGAAAATGCTGCAGAAGACTTTTCGCGGCGATGATGCCTCAGCGATCCTGACCGGCGCCTGCGCGGCGCCGGGCGGCCAAGATGACTCGCTCTTGACGGATGAGTCGGCGCTTACGGCCGGCGCCGAGGACCATCTGGCCGAGCCGGCTCCCGCTGCGGAGGCGTCGCGGCGGCGGTTCTGGCTCATTCTCGCCGCCTGCCTCTTCGCCCATGCGCTGATTCTCGCCGCGATCCTTTACGAAAACAATGTGCAGCCGCCGATCGCCCCGGTCGAGGAGATCCCGGTCGAGCTCGTGCAGGAGATTCCGCAGCCCAAGGTCGAACCTCCGCCTCCGCCGCAGCCCCCTAAAAAAGAGGAAAAGCGGCCGAAGCAAAAAATAGAAGACGACGACCGCGTCGCCTACGACGCGCCGCGTGCGGAGAACAAGGAAAAGATCGAGCGCGAGGCGCCAGATCCCGAGACCAAGGCGCAGCGCCAGGCGCCGCCCTCCGAGCAGACGGCCGAGACCCCGTCCCCGCCGCAAAAGGCGGAGGCGCCGCCTATCGCCACAGTGATCGCGCCGCCCGAGGAAGCGCCGGCGAAAATCGCCGACGACAAACCGGACGCCGAGCCTCTCGACAAGGCCACGCCCTCGCCAAAGAAGAAGCCGACCGAGGCGAAGTCGCCGGTCGTCTCAAAGGCGCCGCCGACCAAATCCAAGAAGCAGAGCGTCGCGGACCAGCTCGCCTCGCTGGCGCCGACGCCCGACTACAAGGTGGGATCGGCGGCAAAGCCCTCGCCCGTCGCCGGCGGCGCGGCCAAGACGACCTATCTCTCGATCCTCTACGGCCTCATCATGCGCCAGATGCATGTGCCGGCGGACCTTCAGAATGGCCATCAGCAGGCCGACGGCATCGTCGCCTTTTATGTCGACGAAAGAGGCAATCTCACGCATCAGGCGATCTATCGCGCCAGCGGGCGCCCGGACTTTGACGCGGCGGCGCTGAATGCGGTGCGCCGCGCCGCGCCCTTCCCTGCCCCGCCGCGAGGCGATCCACACTCGATCTGGTTTCACTACGATACGCGGTGACGTTATATTTGGCGCATAATGCCGAAAGTCTGCAACTTTCGGCATTAGGCTTTACGCCCCCGCCTTCAGCAGCTTGTAGGTGATGGCGTCGGTCAGCGCCTGAAACGAGGCGTCGATGATGTTGGCGGAGACGCCGACGGTCGACCAGGTCTCGCCGGAGGCGTCGCGGAATTCCACCAACACGCGCGTCACCGCATCCGTGCCGCCCTGGAACACGCGCACGCGATAGTCAACGAGCTCAAGATCCTCGATGAAGCGCTGATAGCGGCCAAGATCCTTGCGTAGCGCGAGATCGAGCGCATTGACCGGACCCTCCCCCTCGGCGGCCGAGATCGAAGTTTCGCCGTCGATGCGCACCTTGACCACCGCCTCCGAAACCGTGACGAGATCGCCCTGCGCATTGTGGCGGCGCTCGACGTCGACGCGAAAACGCTCGACCTCGAAGAAATCGCGAATGTCGCCGAGGACGCGCCGCGCCAGCAGCTCGAAGGAGGCGTCGGCCCCCTCATAGGCATAGCCGAGCGCCTCCTTCTGCTTGACCTCGTCGAGCAGCCGGCCAAGCCTCGGATCGTCCTTGTCGAGTTTTACGCCGATGCGTTCGAGCTCGGCGAGAATGTTCGACTTGCCGGCCTGATCCGACACGAGCAGGCGGCGCTTGTTGCCGACGGATTCCGGCGCCACATGCTCGTAGGTTCGCGGCTCCTTCATCACGGCGGAGGCGTGGATGCCCGCCTTTGTCGCGAAAGCCGAGGCGCCGACATAAGGCGCCTGGCGGTTCGGCGCGCGATTTAACAGCTCATCGAGCGTGTGGCTGATCTTGGCGAGGCTCGAAAGCCTCTCCATCGGCACGCCGATGTCAAATTTTTCGGAGAAATCCGGCTTCAGCAACAGGGTTGGAATGATGGACGTCAGATTGGCGTTGCCGCAGCGCTCGCCAAGCCCGTTCAGCGTCCCTTGGATCTGCCTTGCGCCCGCCCGCACCGCCGCAAGCGAGTTCGCCACCGCGTTCTCTGTGTCATTGTGGGCGTGAATGCCGAGTCGGTCGCCGGGGGCCCTCGCGCAAACCTCGGCAACAATGCGCTCGACTTCATGCGGCAGCGTCCCGCCATTGGTGTCGCATAGAACAACCCAGCGCGCGCCTGCCTGAAGCGCGGTCAGGACGACGGACAGCGCATAAGAGGGGTTGGCCTTGTAGCCGTCAAAGAAATGCTCGCAGTCGAGAATGACCTCGCGCTGGCGCGATTTCGCCGCCTCGATCGACTCCCCGATCGAAGCAAGGTTTTCTTCAAGCGTCACGCCGAGCGCGACGCGAACATGATAGTCCCACGCCTTGGCGACGAAAGTGATGGCGTCGGCCTTGGCTTCGAACAGCATGGAAAGGCCGGGATCATTGTCGAGCGAGCGGCCGGCGCGTTTGACCATGCCGAAGGCGGCAAAACGCGCGTGGCCGAAGCGCGGCGGATCCTGAAAAAACGCCGTATCGGCCGGATTGGCGCCTGGATAGCCGCCCTCGATATAATCCACCCCAAGCCCGTCGAGCAGCGCGGCGATATGGCGCTTGTCGGCCAGCGAGAAATCGACGCCGGCCGTCTGCGCGCCATCGCGCAAAGTGGTGTCGAACAGGATCAGTCGCTCTTTTGGCGAAAAGTCTCTCGTCATTGCGGCGGTCCCGCCGGCAGCGCCTTCTTCATGCGGGTGTTGCCGAGCCAGGCGTCCTCATAGGCGACCGTGTTGCGCCGCTGCGCGACATAGCCGCGCTTGTCGAACAGGGGTTTTGCCGTATCGCTGGCGTCGACCTCGAGCGTCGTCAGTTTACGCGCCGCGGCGAGCTTTTCGATGGCGTCGAGCAGCGCGTCGGCGACGCCGGTGCGCGCAACCGCGGGATGCACATAGAGCTGGTCGATCCGATTGCCCGTGAGCACCACAAAGCCGACCGCCGCGCCATCGCGCAAGGCGACGATGCTGAGGCCGCCTTTCAAGATTTTCTCAAGCACATCCTCGTCGCTTGCCGCCTCGGCCCAGGCGCGGCGCTGCGAGTCGTCGTAATCGTCGGCGGTCAGTTCCTCGATGGCCGACAGCCTGATCTCGTAGAGCAGCGGCAGGTCGGCGGCGAGATAGGGCCGCAGCGAGGGCGCGGACGCGGTCGGTCTTACGCTCATGGTTTCAGCTCCCAGCTTGTCGCGCCGCCCTTGTTGTCTTTCAGGACCACGCCCATCGCGGCGAGCTTATCGCGCAGGCGATCTGACTCCGCCCAATTCTTGTGTTGCCGCGCCGCCTCGCGCTCGGCGATCAGCGCCATGATCTGTTCGAACGCGCTTCTTGGAAGCGCGCGTTCTTCCTCGCCAAGATCGGCTAGATCGACGCCGAGCAGGGCGAGCCCGCCAAGCAGCGCGCCGGGACGCTTCGCCTTCAATGCGTGGAGTTCGGAGATCGCGCGCGGCGTGTTGAGATCGTCCGAGAGCGCGTCGATAAAATTCGCGTCCGGCGCCTCGGGCTCCGCGCCTTCAGCGGCGTGGCGCCATTCGCTCAGCGTGCGTTCGGCTTCTTCCAGCGCCTTCACCGTAAAGTCGATCGGCTGGCGGTAATGCGTGCGCAACATGGCGAGCCTCAGCACGGCGCCGGGCCACTTCCGGCCGCCAAAACTGTCGCTGTTCAGCAACTCATGGATCGTCACGAAATTGCCGAGGCTTTTCGACATTTTCTCGCCTTCGACCTGCAAATGGCCGTTGTGCATCCAGACATGGGCCATGACGCTGTGGCCAAAGGCGCAGCGCGTCTGCGCGATTTCGTTCTCGTGATGCGGAAAGACGAGATCGATGCCGCCGCCGTGAATGTCAAAAACCTCGCCGAGATGGCGCCAGCTCATCGCCGAGCATTCGATATGCCAGCCTGGCCTTCCGCGTCCCCACGGACTCTCCCAGCCGGGTTCCGACGGCGCGGCCGGCTTCCACAATACGAAATCCATCGGCCCGCGCTTGTAGGGCGCGACCTCGACCCGCGCGCCGGCGATCATATCGTCGAGCGGCCGTTTCGACAGCGCGCCATAGTCCGGCATCGCCGGCACGTCGAACAACACGTGGCCCTCGGCGATATAGGCCGCGCCCTTGTCGATGAGTTTCTGGATGATGGCGATCATTTCCGCCATATGTTCGGTCGCGCGCGGCTCCACGGTCGGCGGCAGGCAGCCGAGGCCGGCGGCGTCCTCATGGAAGATCGCCGTCATCTCGTCGGTCAGGACGCGGATATCGACGCCGCGCTCCGCCGCGCGGGCGTTGATCTTGTCGTCGACGTCGGTGATGTTGCGGACGTAGCGGACATGATCTTTCCCATAGACATGCCGCAGCAGCCGGAACAGGAGATCGAATACGATCAGCATCCGCCCGTTGCCGATATGCAGATGATCATAGACCGTCGGGCCGCAGGCGTAGACGCGCACATCGGCCGGATCGATCGGCGTAAAAGCCTCTTTCTGGCGGGTCAGCGTGTTATAAAACCGCAGCGACATAAAATTCCCTCGAGCCGGCCCGACGTCAGGGCCTCGGAGCCTGTTCCGACCCCGAACGAACCGATCGGGGGCAGGAAAGCGCTGGCCGGCTAAGGCGTCGCTGTTGAACTCTTTATGAGGACAAGACGGCTCCAGCCAGCGGCAAGGCTAGCGGATACAAATGGACGCGATCAACGTCCGTTCAAGGCGGGCAGCCTGCGTCATGGACGAGTTTTATGCGCGAGAGGGCGCCGCCGCGTCAAGTTTTTCCGCGAGCGCCGACGCTCAAGGGCGATTAACGGAATTTTCAAACGAATTCGACACAATTCCTGCAGAACTTCACCAGATCGCGCGAGAGCCTCATGTCCCCAGTCACCCTGTCCGCGGTCCGGCGCCTCCCGCCGAGGTCGTCTTCGCTCGGACCCGTCCCCAGCAGGGCTTTTCCGCACAGGGCGCCTGCCACCGGGCTCACGCGACGCCAGCGCCAAAGATTGTTTCGCGCGGTGCTGTTTGCGATGGGCGGCCTGCTGGCGCTGTTTGCGCTTGCGCAATCGGCGAGCGCGCAGGTGCTGATCATCCCCGAAAATGACGGCTATGGCTTCGATGAATGCCTGACGACGAAGTCGGCCTGCGGCGCGGTCGTCGCCGACGCCTGGTGTGAAGCGAACGGCCTCAAGGCGTCCAAGGCTTTCGGCCGAGCGGAAGATTTTTCTGCGCCGCCCGGCGAGGAGCGGCCGGCCGATATCCGGCCGGGCTCGTTTTTCGTCGCCTGCGGCGAGAAAATCTAGCTCAAAGGCGCCGCGCCCGGCCCTGACGCGCGCCGAAAAGGCGTCTCGACGAATGCGTCATGGCGCCCTCGCGGCTCAAGACGGCCCTTCGGTCCTCCTCGCGGGCTCTTGGAACATGAGGGCGCTCGAGAGAAGCGAACCCGCGCCAAACCTCTATCCCTTGACGAAATCCGCGCATTTCAGCGCTTCGCCCGAAGCGCCCCACGGCTGGATCGGCACCGTCGAGGTCGAGTTCTTCGGCGAGCCTTCGATGAGCTTGTCGCTATAGACCATATAAACCAGCACGTTGCGCTTGGCGTCGCAGCCGCGCACGATCTGCATGCGCTTGAAAATCAGCGACCGGCGCTCACGGAACACAACGTCGCCCTGTTCGAACTTGTCCTTGAATTTGATCGGGGCATATTGCCGACAGGCGAGCGAAACGTCGGACGCCTCCTCGGCGACCCCGAACATGCCGGCGACGCCGCCTTTTTCCGGAATTGTATAATAGCAGGCGACGCCCTCGACGCTCGGATCGTCGATCGCATAGGTCGCCAGCTTGTCGTTCGGGGTCAAAAGCTTGAATACGGTGGATTTTCGGAAAATGAGGTCCGGATCGCCGGAGTCCGCGCGCGCGCTCCCTGCGACGAGCGCGAAAGCGGCAAGGGCGCCAAGGACAAAAGACCGGGAACGGATCGAAAGCATGAACGTGGCGTCTCCGCAGGATGAAGGCTCACATATGCGGGCTCGCCTGTGCGCCCGCAATAGAGCCGCATTGGACAATCGGGCGCGCCCGAACAATCGCTTGATCGCCAAAGCGGTTCAAAGCCTATAAACAAGCGCCCGGCGCGCTTGCGCCGAAGCCACGCTTCCACCATGAAGCCGTGACAGGACAACGCTCAATCGAGGCTCTGCTTTTATCGGCAGGACTTCCTTTGCAGCGCCCGCCGAGGACAGGCTGAAGGCCCTTGATGACCGACCGGTTTCCGTTTCGCGGCTTCTTCTTGCGATGCTTCAAGGACTTCTGGCTGCCCGCGCGTCGTCTCAGCTTGGCCAAGGCGACTTTCGCGGTGGCCCTGTTTGCGCTGACTCTCGGCTCAACCGACGCGCTGACGCAGACGTATGATTGCGCCGGGCTGCAGGCCAAGATCGCTGAAATCGACCGCGGCGGCGGGCGCCCGGCGCGGGGCGCCGGCCCCTCGCGCGAGCAGGTCGCCAATTTGAATCGGATCATCGGCGTCGCGCGCTCGCTCGGCTGCGACCGGCCCGAGGTCGCCTTTTCCGGCGCCGCGGGCAACCGCTGCCCCGGCCTCAATGCGCAGATCCGCGACTTGCAGGCTGCGGTCGGTCAGGCGCAATCCCAGGGCGGACCAGCAGACCGGGCGGCGGCAAGGGTCGAACTGGTCGCGCGGTTCAACACCTATTGCCGCAATCAGCCGCCGCGCCAGCGCGGCTTCTTCGAGCAGCTGTTCGGCATCCCGAGCGCCCCGGAGACTCAGCCGCAACCGGAAATGCCGGGCGTCCCCGAGGAGGCGCATGAGGAGGAGTCGCGGCCGCACGGCGGCTCGCAGGCGCTTTGCGTGCGCACCTGCGATGGCGGCTTCTTCCCCTTGAATGTATCGGCGCGAGGCGCCGATTCGGGACAATTGACGAGCCTCTGTCAGGCGCTTTGTCCGAATACGACCGTCGCGGTCTATACGCGCGCGCCGAACCGTGAGGTCGAAAGCTCAGTCTCGCTCGAAGGCGGCCTCTATTCGGAAATGCCCAACGCCGGCAAATTCGAGAAATCCTTCGATCCGGCCTGCACCTGCAAGCCGCCGGGGCAGAGCTGGGTCGACGCGCTCGCCGGCGCAGACAATGTGCTGAACCAACAGCGCAAGGGCGATATATTGGTGACGCCGGAAAAATCCGCCGAGCTTTCCGCTCCCAAGGCGCCCGCGCGCGCGGGCGCGCCAGACGCGGGCTCTCCTCAGGCCGCAAAAAGCCCCGGCCCGGCCGGCGCCGGCGGCCCCGAGGCCTATCGCGAGGTGGTCGGTCCGGACGGCGTCAAGCGACGCGTCCGCATAGTCGGGCCGACGCCCTGAACCGGCCGATCAACGGCAGCAGCGCCGCGAGCTCCGGCCCGTTTTCCTGACCCGTCAGCGCGAGGCGCAGCGGGTGGAACAGCGCCCTGCCCTTTCGCCCCGTGCGCTCTTTCAGAACATTGATCCACACGCTCCAAGTCGCCTCGTCGAAAGGCTCCTGCGGCAGGGCCGCGGCGGCGTCTTTTAGAAAGGCTTGGTCCCCCGGCTCCGGGGCGGACGGCGCGATCTCGCCCTCGACGACGCGCCACCAGTCGACGACGTCCAAAAAAACCGACAGATTGCCGCGGACGGCCAGCCAGAACGGCTCGGCTTTGTAGCCGACGATCTCATGCGCTCCGAGACGGTCGCGCACCGCCTCGAAGCCAAGCCCATGCAGCGTGCGGGCGGACAGAGCGGCAAGTTCCGCCGGATCGAAGCGCGTCTGCGTGCGCGAGAGCTGCTTGAAATCGAGGATAGAGGCAAGTTCGGCGAGGGAGACGACCGGATGCAGCGGGAGAGACGAGCCGATCAGCACGGCGGCGGCTGCGACCGCAAGCGATTCAAGGCCCGCGTCGCGCAAGCCGCCGATCGACAGCGCGCCGGTCCGCTTCGAAAGTCCCTCCCCGCTGACCGACGACAGCAGATTGTGATGCCCGAAGCCGGGCGCCGCGCCCGCGCCGGCCAGCGCCTCGAACAGTTCGATCTGCACGGCCGTATTGGTGACGTGATCCTCGCCGCGGATGATCGCCGTCACCTTGCAGTCGAGATCGTCGACCACCGACGGCAGCGTATAAAGAAACGTGCCGTCCTCGCGAATCAGCACCGGATCCGACAGCGAGGCCGAATCAATGTGGCTCTCGCCGCGAATCAGATCGTCCCAACGCACGATCCTGCGCTCAAGCAGGAAGCGCCAATGCGGGCGGCGGCCCTCGGCCTCGAGCCGCGCCTTGTCTTCCGCGCTCAGAGCCAGCGCCGCGCGATCATAGACCGGAGGCTGGCCGCGCGCCTGCTGGCGACGGCGCTTGCGCTCGAGCTCCTCGGCGGTCTCATAGCAGGGGTAAAGCCGCCCGGCGGCGCGCAATTTTTTGGCGGCGGACTCGTAAAGCGCGATCCGCTGCGACTGCCGCAGCACGCGATCCGGGACGATTCCGAGCCAGGCGAGATCGACCTCGATCGCCTGCGCGTACTCTTCTTTCGATCTTTCGGCGTCAGTGTCATCGAAGCGAAGAATGAATTCGCCATGATGTTTTTTCGAATGAAGAAAGTTCAACAAAGCCGTTCGCGCGTTGCCAATATGGATGGCGCCGGTCGGCGAAGGCGCAAAACGGACGATGGGATGCGGCATCTAGGTCCTGCAACTGTTCCGGAAGCTGTATCATGCGGGAAGGCGCCCCGGCGCGTCCCCGACGATTTTAGGACTCTTATCCAACGCCCCTCAAGAAAGGCTAGCCCCGGAGCGCGCTCATGACGTCGATTTATGCGGCCGCTTTTTTCTGCTCGACTCTGATTCTGCTGAATCTCGTCAGCGTCGGCATTGCGATGGTCCGGACAAGGCCGAAAATGCGTGCCGCGCCGACGCCCGCGCCAGCGCCCGGCGTCAGCATCGTGCGGCCGGTCTGCGGGCTCGACAATTTTTGCGAGGAGACGTTGGGGTCGAGCTTCTCGCTCGATTATCCGCTCTATGAGATCATTTTCTGCGTCGCGCGGGGGTCCGACCCCGTCGCGCCGCTGGTGCGGCGGCTGATCGCAGCTCATCCGAAAATTCCAGCCCGCCTCATCGTCGGCGACGAAAAAGTCAGCGCCAACCCCAAGCTGAACAATTGCGTGCGCGGGTGGGACGCCGCGCAGCATGACTATATTGTGCTGGCCGATGCGAATGTGATGATGCCGAAAGATTACATCCAGCGGCTGCTGGCGGGCTTTGGCCCGACGACCGGCCTGGTCTGCTCAATGCCGCTCGGCTCGCGCCCGCAAAATCTCTGGGCCGAGCTCGAATGCGCGTTTCTGAACACTTTTGAGGCGCGCTGGCAATATGCGGCGGCGGGCGTCGCCGGAGGCTTCGCACAGGGCAAGAACATGATGTGGCGGCGGCAGGTGCTCGAGGCGGGCGGCGGCATCCGCGCGCTCGCCGCCGAGATCGCCGAGGACGCCGCCTCGACCAAGCTGGTTCGGGCGCAGGGCTTGACCGTCGATCTCGTCGACAGGCCGTTCGAGCAGCCGCTTGGCCGACGCAGCCTGCGCGACGTCTGGATGCGGCAGCTGCGCTGGGCCCGAATGCGGCGAAAGACTTTTCCGCTGCATTATGCCCCGGAGATTTTCGCCGGGGCCGCTCTGCCCTGTCTTGTCGCCGCCTATGGCGCGCACGCCCTCGACGCCAGCGCGTTCGGCGTTTTGGGCGCGGCCGTTCTGACGGCGCTGGTCTGGCACATCCCGGAAATGATTTTGGCGCGCACGGCAGGGTGGCATTTCTCCTGGCGCATGCCGCTGATGTTCGTGCTGCGCGACCTGATGTTGCCAATCATGTATGTCGACGCCTGGTTCGTCGATAATTTTACCTGGCGCGGCAATGAGATGAGCGTCCGCGAGGAGCCGAGCGCGCACGGTGGGTGAAGCAACGCGCGCCTCAGCCGGCGTGAGCTTCCGCTAACCGGTACCGATCGGCCGGCGTCGTGCGCGACAGCTTGGGCGACATCGCCCGGCGCGCCGCCTCGAACGCATCCCATTCCGCTATGTCCAGCAGCGCCGGGATGGTGACCAGTTCGCCCTGGTCAAAGCCCGCCAGCGCGGCGTCGACCATATCTTCCGCCGTCATCACCATCCCCTCCGGCAGATTCTGGTGCGGGAGACCCGCGATCTCCCAAAACTCCGTGGCCGTCGCCCCCGGCAGCACCGCCTGAACGCGGAGCCCTTTCGCGGCCAGTTCATGCTGAAGCGAAAGACTAAGCGCCAGGACAAAGGCTTTGGTCGCGCCGTAGACGCCGTTCAGGGATTCCGGCGCAATGGCGACGACCGAGGCGATATTGATGATGGCGCCCGAGCCCCGCGCGACGAAACCGGGCGCTGCGGCATAGGTCAGCCGGGTCAGCGCGGTGACGTTCAAGGTGATCATCTGCTCCATCTTGTCGACATCGGATTGCAGCAGGGGCGTCACAGCGCCCACCCCGGCATTGTTGACGAGCAGCGTCAGGCGAGTCTCCTCGCAGAGTCTGGCTTCGACACGGGCGAGATCGTTCCGATCGCCAAGGCTCGCCGCGATCGTTTCGACAGAGCGACCGGTTTCGCCCCGCAACCGCTCGGCCAGCGCGTCGAGCCGCGCCTGATTGCGCGCGACCAGAATGAGATCATAGCCGCGCTTGGCCAGTCGATCCGCATAGACGGCGCCGATGCCCGCGGAGCCGCCGGTGATCAGCGCGACGCCCTTTTGTCCGTTATTCGTCATGTTCGTTCCCTCTGTCCGCCGATAGCCGGCCTCGCATGAGGTTTACGCTTGCCGCTCTGCGTCTCAAATGTCATATAAACGTTCTTTTAGGACATAACGAGCCATCCATGCAGCGCGTCGGTTTCACCATCTTTCCCGGCTATTCGATGATGGGCCTTGCGGTGGTCTCGGTATTCGAGCTTGCGAATATGCTGGCGGAAAAGTCCGTCTATGACGTGCGGCTGCTCTCGGAGAGCGGCGGCCTGGTCCAAAGTTCAGTCGGCATGCGGATCGAGACGGAAGCGTTCGATGCCGGTGACTACGACACGCTCATCATCGGCGGGGGGACCGAGATTGCGCCGCCAAGCCCCGGCCTCACGGCCTTTCTACGGCAAACGCCCGGCCGGCGCCGGCGCACCGCATCGATCTGCACGGGCGCGTTCGTTCTGGCGGAAGCCGGACTGCTCGATGGACGGCGCGCGACGACGCACTGGTTTCACGCACGGCAGTTGCAGGCGCTGTTTCCGAAAGTGAAAGTCGATGAAGATCGGATCTTTGTCGTGGACGGCCCGATTTATACATCGGCCGGGATGACAGCCGGAATCGATCTTGCGCTCGCCTTGGTCGAGGAGGATCTGGGGCTTGAGATCGCGCGCTCGGTCGCTCGCAAACTCGTGGTCTACCACCGCCGCGCGGGCGGGCAGTCTCAATTTTCGGCGCTGCTGGAGCTCGAACCGAAATCCGATCGCATCCAGAGCGCGCTGGCTTACGCCAAGCGCAATCTGCACATGCGGTTGACGGTCGAGCAACTGGCCGAGGCGGCTCACCTCAGCCCGCGCCAGTTCAGCCGCGCCTTTCATGCTGAAACCGGGCAATCGCCGGCAAAGGCCGTCGAGCATCTCCGCATCGAGGAGGCGCGAATGATGATGGAGCAGGGAACGCGTCCGATCGACAGCATCGCGCGGGATACCGGCTTTTCCGATCGCGATCACATGCGCCGCGCGTTTTTGCGCGCCTTCGGCCAGCCGCCGCAGGTCATTCGGCGGAACGCCCGCGGCGAGGCAAGAATTTGATCTATGCCGATCGCGCCTTATCTATGGATCGCAAAGGCAGTGCCATTCGGCTCCGCCCCTAGCCGCCATCCGAGACAAAGGACGACTCCCTTGAAGCGCATGACCTTGTTTCTTTCCTTTTGCCTCGGGATTTTCGCCACCGGCGCGATGGCGGCGCTTAAGCCCGGCGACGCCGCGCCAGACTTTTCGCTTGAGGCGGCGCAGGGCGGCAAGCCGTTCAAATTCTCGCTTGCCGAAGCCCTGAAAAAAGGGCCGGTGGTCGTTTATTTCTACCCAAAATCCTTCACCAGCGTCTGCACTCAGGAGGCGCATGAATTTGCCGAAAGCATCGAGGATTTTGCGGCGGCTGGCGCCAGCGTCATCGGCGTCTCAAGCGATAATATCGTGACGCAACAGGAGTTTTCGAGCAAGGAATGCCGCGACAAATTCCCGGTCGGCGCCGATCCCGATTTTTCGGTGATCAAGGCCTATGACGCGGCCTTTACCTTGCCGATCGCCGGGCCGGCCTATGCGCACCGCATTTCCTATGTGATCTCGCCGGCAGGAAAGATCCTGTCCGCCTATGCCGATTCGGGCGCGGAGAAACATATTTCGACGGCGCTCGCCGCCGTGCGAAAGTGGCGCGAGGCGCATAAGCCCTGAGCGCTGCGACCCACAAAAGCCAACCGTGATAAACAGGCAGCCGTCCTTGTTTCCACACACGGAAGCTGCCTATGAAAAAATGGTTGGCCGCGGCGCTGGGCTATATTCCCCGCTGGATCGCGTTTCAGCTGCGTCAGCAGGACTTGCCGGGCGTCGCCGTAGCGATCACGGCCGACGGCAAACTGGCGCTCGATTGCGCCTTTGGAATCGCCAATCGCGCTGCCGGCGCCGCCCTGACGCCGGGCCATAATTTCCGCGTCGCCTCCCATTCGAAGACTTTCACTGCGGTAGGACTCCTCAAATTGGCCGATGCGGGCCGGCTCCGCCTCGACGACGCCGTCGGCCACTATGTCGAAGGGCTCAATCCGCAGATCGCCAAGGCAAGCCTCGCGCAGCTTCTCAGCCATTCGGCGGGCGTCGTTCGTGACGGGCGCGACGGCGGCCAATGGGTCGATCGCCGGCCGTTTCTCAACGAGGCGGAATTGCGCGAGGCTCTCGCCGAGCCGCCCATTCTGGAACCCAATCTCCGCTTCAAATATTCCAATCACGCTTTTGGCCTGCTCGGGCTTGTGATCGCCGCCGTAACGGGCGAATCCTACAATGACTGGGTCGCGCGCGAGGTGGTTGCGGCCGCCGGTCTAACCGGAACCTACCCCGATGCGAACGAGGGCGCCCGCGCCACACTCAGTCAAGGACACAGCGCAAAGCTGTTGTTCGGCGAGCGCCTCGTCATACCGGGCGACAATCCGACCTATGCGTTGGCGGCGGCGACGGGATTCATCAGCTCGGCCAAAAACCTTGCGCAATTCTACAGCCAGCTCAATCCGGACGCAGACCAAAGCATCCTCAGCGTCGCGAGCCGGCGCGAGATGACGCGGCGCCATTGGCGCGTTCCCGACACGAGCGCGGAGCGGCATTATGGACTCGGCCTCATTCACGGCGATATCGGCGATTGGCCCTGGTACGGTCATTCCGGCAGCTTTCAGGGCTTCGCCACCCACACCGCCGTGTTGCCGTCGCAAGAGCTCTGCGTCTCGGTGCTGACGAATGCGAGCGACGGCGGGGCGGCGCAATTGTTCGACGGCGTCACGCATATTTTGCAGGCTTTTGCTCACCATGGCGCGCCGCACGAAGACGTCGCTCACTGGACGGGGCGGTGGTGGACTCTCTGGGGCGCGACAGATCTCACGCCCATGGGCCACAAGGTGTTGGTCGCGCTTCCGGCGCAGTTAAATCCATTCGCCGACGTCAGCGAGCTGACGCCCTGCGGCGCCGACGCCGCCACAATTACAAAGGCTGGCGGATTCGGCAATTTTGGCGAGCCGGCGCGGCTCGTTCGCAATGACAAAGGGGACGTCAGCGAAGTTTGGCTGGCGGGCGACAGGCTGCAAAGCGAACAGGCCTTTTCCGACGAGGCAAGACGGCGCTACCCGCGCGAATGAACCCCGGCGCTACACAACATCATCGGCCGGAGCCACGCCCAGGCCGCTCGGCCCTCGCTTTTCGGGCGCCGGGGCGGGAGCGCCCGAATCGCGGAATTTGTTGAGGATCGGGTAGCGGCGGTCGCGGCCGAAATTCTTCTTCGTCACTTTGACGCCGGGCGCCGACTGGCGGCGCTTGTATTCGGCGAGATAAAGCAGCCGTTCGACCTTCTTCACCGTTTCAGCCGTAAAACCCGCCGCGATCAGATCGGAGACGCGCATCTCCTTTTCGACCAGCCCTTCCAGAATGGCGTCAAGCTCTTCATAGGGCGGCAGCGAATCCTGATCCTTCTGATTCTCGCGCAGCTCCGCCGAGGGCGGCTTCACCAGAATATTTTCTGGAATCACCACGCCATCGGGTCCGAGCGCGCCTTTCGGCTTCCAGCGGTTGCGCAGGCGGCACAGCCGAAAAACCTCCATCTTGTAGAGATCTTTCAACGGATTGAAGCCGCCATTCATGTCGCCATAGATGGTGGCGTAGCCAACCGACAATTCCGACTTGTTGCCAGTCGTCACCAGCATCGCGCCAAATTTGTTGGAGATTGCCATCAGCGTTGCGCCGCGCACGCGGCTCTGGATGTTTTCTTCCGTGAGGCCCGGGGGAGTTCCAGCAAACAATGGCCGCAGCGTCGTCTCGAAGCCGGAAACGATCGGCTCGATCGGCAAAATGTCGTAGCGGACGCCAAGCGCTTTTGCGCAGCCTTCCGCGTCGAAAAGGGACTCATTCGAGGTGTAGCGATAGGGCAGCATGACGCAATGAACGCGGGCGGCGCCCAGCGCGTCCACGGCCATGGCGGCGCATAGCGCGGAATCGATCCCGCCCGAGAGGCCGAGCACGACGCCGGGAAATCCGTTCTTCTCGACATAGTCGCGAAGCCCGACCACACAGGCGCTGTAGTCGGCCTCCTCGCCCTGTTCGATGGCGGCCTTCGGCCCTTCAACGCAGACAAAGCCGTTGTCGCCGCGCCGCCACACGGTTCTCGCCACCACGGAAGTAAAGGCCGGAAGCTGGAAGGCGAGCGTCCGGTCGGCGTTGAGGCCGAAGGAGGCGCCGTCGAAAACCAATTCGTCCTGGCCGCCGACCTGATTGAGATAGATCAGCGGCAGGCCGCTCTCGACGACCCGGGCGGCGACAATGGCGAGGCGCTCGTCAGCTTTGCCGCGCCAATAGGGCGAGCCGTTGGGAACGAGCAGAATTTCGCCGCCCGTTTCGGCGATGCATTCGACCGGATCGGGCCCCCAGATGTCTTCGCAGATCGGCACGCCGATGCGCACGCCGCGCAGCGTTAGGGGGCCCGGCATGGGTCCCGGGGCGAACACGCGCTTTTCGTCGAAAACGCCGTAATTCGGCAGATCGACCTTGTAGCGCACGGCCTCGACGCGGCCGCCGTCGAGCAGCGCATAGGCGTTGTAGGCAAGCCCGTTTTCGACGAGCGGAACGCCGACGAGAATCGCCGGACCGCCGTCGGCGGTGTCGCGCGCAAGGTCGTCAAGGGCCGCTCGGCAGGCCTCCAGAAAGGCCGGCTTCAGAACCAGATCTTCCGGCGGATAGCCGGCGATGAAGAGCTCCGAAAACATCACGACGTCAGCGCCGAAACCCGCCGCTTCCGTGCGGGCTGCGCGGACGCGCGCGACATTGCCGGCGATATCGCCAACCGTCGAATCAATCTGCGCGAGGCCGATGACGAGCGTGTCGGTCATTGGAGAATGCAGCCTTGCGCCAGCGTCATCAAATGTCCTCGCTTACTGCCAAATGGCTGACGCAAGCGCATGGCCCGGCTCCGGGAACGCATGTGGCTGCGCTTGTCCGCCATTCTCGTTGTGGTGATCGGCTGAGATCAAAAGGCCGCGCGCTTAAGGCGCGGCTTTTGTCTCATTCGGCGGCGGCGGGATGGGCCTGCAGGCCCTTGCCCATACGGCCGGTCTTCAACAGTTCGGCGATCAGGAAAGCCACCTCGATCGCCTGCTCTGCATTGAGGCGCGGATCGCAATAGGTATGATAGCGATCATGCAGATCGGCGTCGGAGATCGCGCGCGCGCCGCCGGTGCATTCGGTGACGTTCTTTCCGGTCATTTCGAGATGCACGCCGCCCGGATAGGTTCCTTCGCCCTGGTGGACCGCGAAGAAGGAGCGGATCTCGCTCATGATCTTGTCGAACGGCCGCGTCTTGTAGCCGGAGGCGGCCTTGACCGTGTTGCCATGCATCGGATCGCAAGACCACACGACGCTGCGTCCTTCCTGTTGAACGGCGCGGATCAGGGTCGGCAGGCTGGCCTCGACCTTGTCGGCGCCGAAGCGGCAGATCAGCGTCAGGCGCCCGGCCTCATTGTCCGGGTTCAGGATGTCGATCAGCCGGATCAGCTCATCAGGGTTCAGCGTCGGGCCGCATTTGAGGCCGATCGGGTTTTTAACGCCGCGCGCATATTCGATATGGGCGTGGCCGGGCTGACGCGTGCGGTCGCCGATCCAGATCATATGGCCGGAGGTCGCGTAATAATCCCCGGTCGTCGAATCGACGCGCGTCAGCGCCTCCTCGAAGCCGAGCAGCAGCGCCTCATGCGAGGTGTAAAAATCGGTCTGCCGCAGCTCCTGATGGGACTCGGGATCGAGCCCGATCGCCCGCATGAAGCCGAGCGTTTGGGTGATGTGGTCGGCAAGCTCCTGATAGCGCGCCGACTGCGGGCTGTCCTTGATGAAGCCCAGCATCCATTGATGCGCGTTTTCAAGATTGGCGTAGCCGCCCGTCGCGAAGGCGCGCAGCAGGTTCAAGGTCGCCGCCGCCTGCCGATAGGCCATGAGCTGGCGCGCGGGGTCTGGCACGCGGGCGCTCGCCTCAAACGCAATGTCATTGACGATATCGCCGCGATAGCTCGGCAGCGACACGCCGCCGACGGTCTCGTTCGGCGCCGAACGGGGCTTGGCGAACTGGCCGGCGATGCGGCCAACCTTGACCACCGGCAGCGCGGCGGCGAAGGTTTCCACCACCGCCATCTGCAGGAAGACGCGGAAGAAATCGCGAATATTGTCCGCCGAATGCTCGGCAAAGCTTTCGGCGCAATCGCCGCCCTGAAGCAGAAAAGCTTCGCCATTGGCGACCTTGCCGAGCATGCGCTTCAACTTGCGCGCTTCGCCGGCAAAGACGAGCGGAGGAAAGCCGGCGAGCTGCCGTTCGACATCCGCGAGCGCCGCGGCGTCGGAATAGACGGGCGACTGCTCGATCGGCTTGGCTCTCCAGCTCGACGGCGACCAGGACTCGACGGACATTTTAATACTCCCGAGCGGTTCCGGCCGCTCCCAATGATTGAATTTTGGGCCGGAGCCCAGACGGCGCAGATCCTCCGCGTCCTAGATAGGACTTTTTGGAAAGAAAGCATCTAGCAGGCGCGGCCCCCCGGATGCAATGTTTGCGCTTTGAGCCTATCTGAGACGCCGCGCCGGATTGCTGGCGACGGTCGCGCCCGCCGCGACGTCGCGCGTCACAACGCTTCCCGCGCCGATGATGCAATCATCGCCGATCGTCACGCCGGGCAGGATCAACGCCCCCGCGCCAATCCAGCAATTGGCGCCGATGCTGACCGGACGCCCCGATTCGAGCATGGCCCGACGCTGCGCCGGATCGCGCGGATGGTCGGCCGCGAGGATCTGCACGGCCGGGCCGATTTGCGTCATTTGGCCGATGCTCACCGCAACGACATCGAGGATCACGCAGTTGAAATTGAGGAACGCGCCCGCGCCGATGCGAATGTTGAAGCCATAATCGCAATGGAACGGCGGCCGGATATTGACGCCAGCGCCGACCTCGCCAAGCAATTCCGCCAGCGCCGCGTGACGCTCCGCGATCGAGGCCGCGAGCATGGAATTGTAGCGCTCAAGCCAGATACATGCCTTACGGTGGGCGGCCGAGATCTCCGGGTCGTCGGCGCGATAAAGCGCCCCCGCGAGCATTTTCTGCATCTCGCTTTGGCTCATGAGCTCAAATCGGCGAGGCGGGTCATCCGTTCAAAAACTCGGCGTCAACGGCGTCGGGCGCCTCCGGGCCCGCGGTCGCCCGCTCGAAGCGCGCCGTGCGGGCGCGCATCGTCACAAGCTCCTCGGCCGAGGTTGGATGCACGGCGATGGTCGCGTCGAAATCGGCTTTCTTGGCGCCGAGGCGAATGGCGATGGCAAGGACTTGCGCCAGTTCTGCGGCGCCTTCGCCGAGAATATGGACCCCAAGCACGACGTCGCTACGGCCGTCGACGACGATTTTCATCATGGTTTTCTCGGTCCGGCCCGAAAGCGTCGCTTTTAGCGGGCGAAAGCTCGCCTGATAGATATCGACGCAGTCGCAGACCTCGCGCGCCTCAACCTCGGTGAGGCCGACCGCGCCGAGCTCCGGTGTCGTGAACACTGCGGTCGGCACATGGGCGTGATCAACCGCTGTCGGCTTGTCGCCGAACACCGTATCGGCGAAGGCGTGGCCCTCGCGGATGGCGATCGGCGTCAGCTGAATGCGGTTGGTGACGTCGCCGACGGCGTAGATCGATTTGACGTTCGATTGCGAGAAATGATCGACGATCACGGCCCCGACGCCATCCAGCTTCACGCCAGCGCGCTCGAGGCCGAGTCCCTTCGTGTGGGGGCGCCGGCCGGTCGCCATCATCACCTGATCCACATCGAGCTGAAGGCCCGAGGTGAGATGAACTCTTAAACCCCCGTCGATCTTTTCGATCCGCGTCGGAAGATGGCTGAAATGCATCTCGACGCCCTCCTCCACGAGCGCGTCGCGCACGCCGCAGCGCATGTCGTCGTCAAATCCGCGCAGCACATTTTCGCCGCGCGAGGCGATCGCGACCTTCGATCCGAGCCGCGTGAAAATCGAGGCGAACTCCACCGAAATATAGCCGGCGCCGACGATCAGGAGACGCGGCGGCATGACGGGAAGATCGAAAACCTCATTCGAGGTGATCGCCAGTTCGCGACCTGGAATCTCCGGCTCAAGCACAGGCGTCCCGCCGGTCGCGACAAGGATGATTTTGGCGCTGAGCCTGCGGCCATCGGCAAGGACAATGCTGTTTGGATCTTCGATCTCGGCGCGGCTGTCGATCATCGCGACGCCGGCTTTTTCGAGATTGGCCCGATAGATCGCGGACAACCGCGAAATTTCGCGCTCCTTGGCGGCCACGAGCTTTGGCCAGTCGAAGGCCGTCTCAGGGATGGTCCAGCCAAACCCGGCCGCATCGTCAAATTCGTCACGAAAGCGGCTGGCGTAGACCATCAGCTTCTTCGGCACGCAGCCGCGAATGACGCAGGTTCCGCCGACGCGGAATTCCTCGGCGATGGCGACCCGAGCGCCATAGCCCGCGGCGATGCGGGCGGCGCGCACGCCCCCGGAGCCGGCCCCGATTACGAAAAGATCAACATCGAAATCGGTCATTCGCCTCGCCTTGGACTATCGGACGCCGCGGGGCGCACGCGGTCACGCGCTCAGATGTCGTGGCCCTTTTTCTTCATTTCTTCCCGCACCCGGGTCATCATATCGGTCGATATCTTGCCCTGCCAGCCCTGCATGGCGGTCACGATGTCGCTGAGGACGGCCGGTTGCGACGCCACGTAATTCTTGCCGGCGGCGCTGGTGAAAAAGGCGACCGCCGTATTGATGTCGGGCTCGCTGAGATGCTGGGCGAAAATCTGCGCCGCGAAACCGGTCATTTGATCCGGCAAACGTTCGAATTCCGGCTGCAGATTGGTCAAAACCTCTTTGAGATCCTGGGTCAACTCCGGGCGGGTTTGGCTCAGCGACGCGCCGATCTGATCGACGAATTCGGGGATGATGGCGGTGAAGGAGCGCGCCATGCCGGAACTCAGCACCAGCGCGCGCGCCGCGGCGAGGTGGGACGGTTTGATGACGCCGGCTGGCGCGGGCGCCGCGGGGGGCGCCGCCTGGGGGGCGGACTTCTGCGCCGTCGCGAGACCCGCAAAACCCGCGATGAAAATCGCGCAGGCCGCTGTCAGCCTGATGGAACGAAAAACGCTCTGCAACCGAAGTCTCCCTGAAATCTTCTCGTTAAGACCTGGATCTATTCGTCTTGAGACCTGGGTTGTTTGTATCGCGAACCGTCGCGGCTCAGGGCGGCGCCTGTGCTTCGAGCCGGCCGAAGATCTCGATTCCGCCCGGGCCGGCGCAGATCACCGCTTTAGCAAGGCCGATGAAGAGGCCGTGCTCGACGACGCCCGGGATCGCACTGAGATCCTGCGCCAATTGCTCAGGACGCGGCAGCGCGCCGAAATGGCAGTCGAGGATGAAATTGCCATTGTCGGTGATGAAAGGCTGACCGGGGCCCTTGTCGCGCAGCACGATCTCGCCGGCGCAGCCCGCCTCCTCCGCCCTGGCGCGGATCAGCCGCCGCGTCGCCTCGAGGCCAAACCGGGTCACCTCGACCGGCAGCGGGAATTTGCCCATGATCTCCACATGTTTGGAGACGTCGGCGATCACGACCATCGTCTTCGAGGCCGTGGCGACGATTTTTTCCCTGAGCAATGCGCCGCCGCCGCCCTTGACCAGCCGCAGACTGTCATCGAACTCGTCGGCGCCGTCGACGGTGAGGTCGAGCTCGGGCTCGGCGTCGATCGTCGTCAGCGCGACGCCGAGCGCCGCCGCCTGGGCCCGCGTCTCCTCCGAGGTCGGCACGCAGAGGACATCGAGCCCCGCGGCGACGAGGCCGCCGAGAAGATCGACGAAATGCCGCGCCGTGGATCCCGTGCCAAGGCCAAGCTTCATGCCGGGCCTGACGAGCTTGATCGCCTCGGCGGCCGCGGCGCGTTTGGCCTCATCGGGGCTTAGGGTGGTCATTTCTGCGTTGTCCTCGCTGCCGTGGGCCAGGAATGACGGCTCGCAAGCGGCGTAGTCCGTTGCGGGGCGCTCCGTCAAGGCGCGGCGGAAGATGTCGTCGCCGGTCAGCGCGCCTGCGGCGTGCACACCACCGCCTCGTTCAGGACATAGCAGATCGACATCATGCCCGTGCGCAGATCGACCCGAAAAACGCCCCCCTCGCGTTCATGCCGGGAGGCGACCAGCGAATATTCGCTCGAGGCTTGCGGCCCCGCGCCTTCCCCGGGCGCATAGCAGAGCGTGACCCCGACCGAACCGTCCTTCAGCCCATATTGGCAGGCCCCAACTTCACCCGTGGCGCGATCGAGCCGGTAGACGCGATTGAGGTCGGTATGGGGCGCCGCCAGAAATTCATAGTTCGCGGCGGCGGCTCCCCCCGCCCCGCCGGCCGCGGCGGCGAGCCCGGCGATGCAGGCCGCAAGATGCGAAAGGCGCCGCGCCTTTGAAAAACCGATGCCTCGCATATAAACTCTCCGCCGGTTCCGGCCCTTCCCGGCCCTTGATTTCGATAGTCTTCTACACCAGGTCGCCCCGACATCGAAAACCATACGCGCCCGCGCGTGACGAAATGACCGGAAACCGCGGCTTGCGTTGGGCGCTGTCTTCCCCGAAGCTTTCCGCCAACCGTGACCTCAGGCTGAGCAGGAGCCCATGAACAAGTCTCTCGCAATCCCGCCGCTGCTGGTCTTCGACCTCGACGGCACGCTGGCCGACACCGCGGCCGACCTCGTCTCGACCCTGAACGCCATCTTGACCCAAGAAGGACTGGCGGCCGTCTCTTTCAAGGACGCGCGCGCAATGGTCGGCGCCGGAGCCAAGGCGCTGCTGCAGCGGGGGCTCAAGGCAAATGACGTCGTCGTCGAAGAAGAGCGGCTCGATCAATTATTCGCCGACTATCTCGATCATTACGAGGCGCATATCGCCGATGAGAGCGTGCTCTATCCAGGCGTGACCGCCGCGCTCGACCGTTTCGAGGCGGCCGGCTGGAACTTTGCCGTCTGCACCAATAAATTCGAGGCGCCCTCGCGCCTGCTCTTGACCGCCCTCGGCATCGCCGACCGGTTCAAGGCGATCTGCGGCAAGGACACATTCGCAGTGAGCAAGCCGGAAGGCGACGCTCTGCTGCAGACGATCGCCAAAGCCGGCGGCGATCCGCGCCGTGCGATTATGGTCGGCGATTCCAAGACCGATATCGACACGGCCCATAACGCCAAGGTTCCGGTCGTGGCCGTCACCTTCGGTTATACGGATCTGCCGGTCGAAACGTTCGAGCCGGATCGGATCATCGGCCATTTCGACGCGCTTTGGGACGCGGTCGAAGAGATTTCCGCCGTCTTCCACGTCGCCTGACGGCCGCGGAATAGCGTTATTGTCTCTCGGAGCGGGCGGCGTCACGGCGCCGCCACGCCCGCCTGCACATTTCACCGCGCCGGGCGAAGATCGGATCATGAAGGCTGGCCGCGATCTTGCCTTTCCACTGAGCAATTCATGCAATCGGTTCGGGCCATTCTGGAGTGACGCGATGAGCGCAGGCGACGGCAAGCTCACCTTTGAAAATGACGCGTTGATTTCGGATCAACCTCGTCCGGCGGCCGGTTCTCGCCTCGACGGCCTGCGTCAGTTCGCCGAAATGAGCGTGCTTTACGCAATGGCGACCGTCTCCTTCTTCCTGATCTTCTTCAAATTCTCCGCCGACGCCAGCTTCGTCTATTTTTACAATATCATTAATGACATCAAGCTTGAGTCGGACCTTGTAAGCGTCGAGCAGTTCAAGCAGCATTATTTGAGTTCGAACTCGATTAACTACCCAAGATTTTTGGGAAATCTGATTGTCTACGATCTGTCGAACTGGATCGGCGCGCTGTTCAAATCAACCGATCCGCGCCTCAATCCGCTGCGCTTGTCGGCGGTGGTCATCACATGCCTGTCCTTCTATATCGCGACATTGCCGCCCGTCCTCAACGCAAGATTGCTCGACCGCAAAACCTTCTTTTGCCTGTTCGCCTTCATGTGCCTTATCGGGCAGTATGTTTATTATCCGGGAGACATGAGCAGCCTCGCCTTTCTGAGCCTGTCTCTCTACTTCGTCCTGCAGGAAAAATTCATTCCCGCCGCCATATTCATGCTGGCGACCGGGCTCTTTCGGGAGAGCGCCTTCCACGTCGTTTTTTTCGTGGCTGTGTGGGCCGCTTGCGATTGGCGCATGCCGCTGAAAAACCGCGCTGCGCTCGTGCTCGGCTTCGCCGTGCTGTTCATCGTCGAATATAAATTGATCCGATTGTTTTATCCGGCCCCGATCTCTGTCGTTGCGAGCGAGACGGGTATTGAAACCTCGATCACAAAGATCTTTTTCGAGCACGGGCTCTGGTCGCTGACGACGGTCGCCACGCTCGCGCTCCATTTTTTGTTTTTGGCCTATTATTTCGTGACGCGCGACGGGCGAAAACCCCCCTCCTGGCGCGATCGTTTCTTCCTCGTTAACTGCCTCGCCCTGCCCCTGTGGATTATTTTTTATCGGATGTTAGGGGGCAATATCAGTGAGTTTCGGCTGCTGTTTCCGGCTCTGCTGCCGATTGTCTATGGCGTCGCCTACAACGCGCGGAGCGAATGGCCGACCGATACAGCCGCACCGATCGCTACGTCGAAAAGCGCGGCCTGACTCATTTCGGGCGCGATCTTGCTTCGCGAGGATGATCTATCGCGGCCCGGCCAAATTGAAGAAGCGTCTTCGCCTCGCAGCGCAATGCATTGAACGAATTGGCAATCGAAGCGTTACCACAGGCGTCCGGAACATGCGCGGCTTAACAGTCCGCATAGGCCATTCTGGCGGAGGGAAAAGATGAGCACGCTTCTCATAATCATTATTTTAATAATCTTGTTCGGCGGCGGAGGCGGCTATTGGGCCTATGGCTCCTACGGCGGCGCAGGTCTCGGCGGGGTGCTCGGCACCGTCCTGATCATTTTGCTGATCTTGTGGTTGCTCGGCGCTTTGCGTTGAGCGGCGTCTAAGCACAAAAAAATGCCCGGCGTTTTAGCCGGGCATTTTTCGTTAGCGCGAAAATTTCTTGTATTTCATCCGGTGCGGAATGAGGCTTTCCTGGCCGAGGCGGCGTTTCTTGTCCTCCTCATAATCCTGGAAATTCCCCTCAAACCATTCGACATGGCTGTCGCCTTCATAGGCGAGGATGTGGGTGGCGATACGGTCCAAAAAGAAGCGGTCATGCGAGATGATGACCGCGCAGCCGGCGAAATCGGTCAGCGCCTCCTCGAGCGCGCGCAGCGTCTCAATGTCGAGATCATTGGTCGGCTCATCGAGCAGCAGCAGATTGGCGCCTGATTTCAGCATCTTTGCAAGATGCACGCGGTTGCGCTCGCCGCCCGAAAGCTGGCCAACCTTTTTCTGCTGGTCAGGACCCTTGAAATTGAAGGCGCCGGTATAGGCGCGCGAATTGATCTCGCGCTTGCCGAGATAGATCACTTCGGCGCCCTCGGAAATTTCCTCCCAGACGTTCTTCTTGGGGTCGAGCGAATCGCGCGACTGATCGACGTAACCGAGATGGACGGACTCCCCGACCGTCACCGTGCCCTTGTCCGGCTTCTCCTGACCGGTGATCATGCGAAACAGCGTCGTCTTGCCCGCGCCATTCGGGCCGATGACGCCGACGATGCCGCCGGGCGGCAGCTTGAAGGTCAGATCGTCGATCAGCAATTTGTCGCCAAAACCCTTCGACAGATGCTCGAAATTGACCACCGTATTGCCGAGCCGCTCGGCCACGGGAATGACGATCTGTCCGGTCACCGCCTGCTTGTCGTTCTGCTTGTTGACGAGGTCCTCATAGCGCTGAATGCGCGCTTTCGACTTCGCCTGCCGCGCCTTCGGGCTCGACGAAATCCAGCCGGCTTCCGCCTCGATCGCGCGCATGCGCGAGGCGTCCTCGCTCTTTTCCTGCTGCAGGCGCTTTTGCTTCGCCTTCAGCCACGCCGAATAATTGCCCTCGTAAGGAATGCCCCGGCCGCGGTCGAGCTCGAGAATCCAGCCCGTCACATTGTCGAGAAAATAGCGGTCATGGGTCACGATCAGGATCGCGCCCGGATAGGCCCGCAAATGACCTTCGAGCCAATTCACCGTCTCGGCGTCGAGATGGTTGGTCGGCTCGTCGAGCAACAAAAGCTCCGGCTGTTCGAGCAGAAGGCGGCACAGCGCGACGCGGCGGCGCTCGCCGCCGGAGAGCTTGTCGACCGCCCAATCGTCGGGCGGGCAGCCGAGCGCGTCCATGGCGAGCTCCACCTGCGCGTCGAGATCCCACAGGCCCTTGGCCTCGATCTCGTCCTGCAGCGTCGTCATTTCATCCGCCGTCTCGTCAGAATAATTCATGGCGAGGTCGTTGTAGCGTTCGAGGATCGCCGTTTTCGCCGCGACGCCCTGCATGACATTGCCGCGCACGTCGAGCGTGGAATCGAGCTGCGGCTCCTGCGGCAGATAGCCGACGCGGGCGCCTTCGGCGACAAAGCCCTCGCCCGTATATTCCTTGTCGATCCCGGCCATGATCTTCAAAAGCGTCGATTTGCCCGCGCCATTGACGCCGAGCACGCCGATCTTGGCGTCGGGATAAAAGGAGAGATTGACGTTTTCGAGGATCTTCTTGCCGGTCGAAAACGTCTTCGTCAGGCCTTGCATATGATAAATGAATTGCCGCGCCATAAGGGCTCCGCGTCCGCATTCGAAAGTTTCGTGGGTTTGGACGCTATGTAGACGCAGCAGCCCGGTGGGTCCAGATAAATGGGCGACTTTGACGACAGGCCGGCCTTGGAGCGCGGCCGACTGGCGTGACCTTGGCGGCGCAGGCCGCCGCCTGAAACGATCGCCGCGCGTTGCCGGCGCCGGAGCCTCGATGACCGATATCGCTCAAGGATTTCGCGACGCGGACGGCGGAATGCTGCAGGAGCTGACGCATTGCCTCGGTGTCCTGAACGACCTGCCGCTGTTCCGATCGTATAAGGCGCGCACATGGGCGGCGCTCGGCGTCCGGGATGGCGACAAGGTCGTCGACGTCGCCTGCGGGACCGGCTTTGACGTCATCGAAATGGCGAAGCGCTTCCCGGCCGCGGAGATCTTCGGCGTCGACCGGAGCGAGGGCCTTCTTGGCGCCGCGCGCTCCCGCGCGCAGGGACTGGGGAACGTCAGATTCCTGCAGGCGAACGCCGACCGCCTTCCGTTACAGACGGACGCCTTCGATGGCGCGCGGATCGACCGCGCGCTGCAGCACATCGAAGATCCGCGCGCGAGCCTGCGGGAAATGGTTCGCGTGACGCGTCCCGGCGGGCGGATCGTCGCCGCCGAGCCTGACTGGGGAACCTTTGTCCTCTATAATGGCGCTGGCGCCGCGAGCGCAAAAATGAGCGAAGTCTGGCTGCGATCGTTCCGCAACCCGTTCGTCGGGCGCGAGCTCGGCGTCATGCTCGACGAATGCGGCGTCACCGATCTGCAATGCGAAGCCCATGCGCTTGCGACGACCGATCTGGCCTGCGCCGACGCCGTCTTTGACCTGCCGCGCCTTTGCCGCAATTGCGTCGAGGCCGGCGTCCTGACGCCGCAGCAGGCGGACCTCTGGCGCGAGAACGCCTTGGCCGTTTCGGAAAAGGGCGCATTTTTCGCCGGCGTGAATATTCTGACATTCCACGGGACTGTTTCAGCCTAGCGGGCGCGAGACCGGATCAAACAACGGTGAATGTGGCTTTGCCAGCCGGGCGCGACAGTTTTCGTTCGCGGCGCGTATGGGCTAGAACATCCGGGACTCGATAAGGAACATCAGCCTTGCCCGACATCGGATTACGAAATCTCGGATCTCTCATTCCCGGCGCCAAGGCGGAGCCCCCGCCGGCCGCGCCGAAAGCCGGGAGCGTAAAAATCGAGCCCAAACTCAGCGGCGCCCTGCCGCCCGGGCCGACGCCCGCGCCGGCAAAATCCGTCGCTGCGACGACGCGGCCGAAAGGCGAAAGCGCGCTTTTTGCCGCCGACGTCGGCGACGACAGCGCCGCGCTCGGACCGGCCGACGCGCCGCTGGCGTTGCTCGCCGAGCTCGCGCTGCATCGCAGGACGCAGACCCCTTTCTCGATCGGCCTCCTCGGGCCGTCCGGCAGCGGCAAAAGCGTCGCCCTCAGCCGGCTAATCGAGGGCGTCGAACGTCTGGCCGCCGCGGCGCGCGGCGCGACCTCCTCGCCCTTCCTTGCAAATATCCTGACCCTGCGGGTCGACGCCGCCGACCTCGACGGGCCGGCCGCGACCGCCCTCGCCGGCGCCCTTTACGCCCGCCTCGCGCTGGATCAGCCGCAGCTTGCGGTCGAGGCCTCGCACGCCGCGCGCGATCCGGGGCTCGCCACGCGGGAAGCCTTCGAGCGGCTCGACTCCGTCAGCCGCAAGCTTGAATCCGAGCGCCGCCTTCTCGAGGAGGCCGACGGGCGCCGGGCGCGGCTTACCGACACCGTGCTTTACGAGACGCCAGGCTCTAAAATCGACGCCTTTGCGGCGCGGACGCGCGGGCGCATCGCCGCGACCATGTCGCGCTTCGGCGCGCCAGGCGATCCGCTGCTCGCCTATAAGGATAGGGTGCGCACGCTGGCTGACGCGCGCGGCCCGTCGCGGCTCGGCTTTTTCGCCGACGCCTTCTGGGGCCTCAAGGGGCAGTCGAGCCGGATCGTCTGGGCGATCATCTTTGCTTTGGCCGGGTTCGGCCTTGGCGTCGCGCTCGCCCATCAAGCGACATGGCTCGACTGGCTTCGCGCACAGCCGCAAATGGCAGTGGCGGCCGAGTGGATCGCCGCCCATATCGATTGGCTCGCAACATTCCGCGGCGCCTTTTATGTCGGCGCCGGCCTGATGCTGTTGAGCAATCTTTGGCGCGGCCTGCGGCTGCTGCGGCTCGTCTTTCGCGGCGAGCAGCTGCTGAATGCGGACCTGCTCGAACGCCGCCGCGAGGCCGACGCCTTTCTCGGCCATCAGTCGCGCCGCGTGCAGGATCTGGCGAGCGAGGTCGATCGGCTGAGCCGCAAAGCAGCCGAGGCGGAGCGACGCGCGGGCGGCCTCAACATCGCCAATCCGGCGCTGGCCGAACCCTCGCCCTTCGCCGCCGACCTCATCAAGCAGCAGGCGCAGCGCTTCCTCGCCGCCGTTGGGGCGCTCGTGCAAAAACAGGCCGAAGGCGCTGAAGCCAAATCGTCTGGACCGTCCGGCGGCGCGGCGCAGCGAATTATCCTTGCGCTCGATAATCTCGATCTCGTTCCTGCTGCCCGCGCGCTGGAAATTCTAAGCTGCGCGCCCGGACCCGGCTTTGTCAGCCTGATCGCGGTCAACCCGGCCCGATTTGCCGATGCCGAGATCGACCTCGAAAAATGGATTTCAGCGCCCTTTTCGATCGGTGAACTCGCGGCAAGGCGCGATCCCGCCGCTCAGGTCCACAACCTTCTGAGCGCGAGCTCTGAGGCGTCCAATATCGCGGCGCCCGACGCCGCGCGATGCGCGCTCGACGAACCTTTGAGCGATTTTGAGACGCGCCTCCTTGCGGCGCTAGCCCCCGTGGCGGGTCCGTCGGCGCGCAGGCTGAAGCGCTTCGTCAATCTCTATCGCCTCCTGCGCGCGCAATGGCCAAACGACCCCGAAAGGCGCGCCTGCCTCGCCTTGGCTCTGGCTCTCGACGCCGGCGGAACGAAAGAGGATCTCAGCGCGCTGGAGGCGGCGGTTTTGGCGCCGGGCGAGCCAGTATTCGATCACCACCGGGTCAGCCAGCGTCTCGGCCTTGCGCTGCAGGCCGCGGCCACGACGCAGGCGCGGCTCACCAGCGAGGCCCTGTGCGACGCGCTCGACGCCGCGAGGCTGTTTTCCTTCAACGGGTAACTGCTGCGAAGGCGTCCTTTGTGGCGCCTTCTATGCCTGCGAAAAGCCGCGGTCACACAGGGAGGCGATCCGTGAAGCGAGACGAACTCACCGAGAAAATTCTCGACATCAAGCGCGCCAAAGGCTGGAGCTGGAAACATATCACGACAGAGATTGGCGGCATGTCCGAGGTTCTTGTCGTCGGCGCCCTGCTCGGCCAGATGAAGCTCGTCAAGCCCCTGGCGAAGAAGGCGGCGCAGCTGTTCGAGCTTTCCGAGAGCGAAGAGCGCATGCTGAACGAGACGCCCTATCGCGGCTCGCCGATGCCGCCCACCGACCCGCTGCTGTACCGTTTCTATGAGCTCATCATGGTCAACGGGCCGGCGTGGAAGGCGCTGATCGAGGAGGAATTCGGCGACGGCATCATGTCGGCGATCGATTTCGACATGCAGATCGAGCGGGAGCCCAACGCCAAGGGCGACCGCGTCCGCATCTCGATGTCGGGGAAATTCCTGCCCTATAAATATTACGGCGCCGAACAGGGCATTCCCGAGCTCGGTTACAAGGAAGACTGAGCCCAAAAAGAAAGGGCGTCCCGGGGGACGCCCTTGTAATCCAGATCTTAAAATTCGATCAGAACATCTTTGCGGCGCTCTCGAGCGCCTTCCAGACGCCCCACAGAATCGGCAGGCCGACCAGCGCCCATGGAATCGCCGTCGTGGCGCTGAACCCCCCTGGGCCAATGGCCGAAACCGGCGCAGCGACATGCTTCGCGCCAAGGGCCGCCGGCGCGGCCGGCTCGTCTTTCATCAGCCATTTGCTATTGACAGGACGCACCAACGCATTGGCCAAAAACCCGACCGCAAGGAAGCCGGCGAGGATGTACATGGTCCGGTCATAGACAAGCGCGCGCTCGACGCCGGCCGCAATCTGCGCGTCGCGGATATAGCCGACGACGACCGGACCGATGATGCCCGCCGTCGACCAGGCGGTGAGCAAGCGGCCATGAATGGCGCCCACGTAGCGCGTGCCGAAGATGTCGGCGAGATAGGCCGGAACCGTGGCGAAGCCGCCGCCATACATCGAGAGGATGATGCAGAAAGAGGCGACGAACAGCAGCTTCGATCCCATATGGGCGAAGCTCGGGGCCGCGGCGTAAAGCAGAATGCCGAGGCCGAAAAAAGTGAAATAGGTCAGCTTGCGGCCGAGCTTGTCCGAGAGCGAGGCCCAGAAGAACCGGCCGCCGATGTTAAACAGCGACAAGAGGCCGACAAAGCCCGCCGCGACTGTCGCGACCGCCGCCTTCTGGCCCGTGTCGAGCGCCGAAAAGCCGACGTCGGGGCGGCCGACCAAAGAGCCTGCGAAGATTTCCTGCAGCATGGGCGAGGCCATGGCGAGCACGCCGATGCCGGCCGACACGTTCATGCACAACACAATCCAGATCATCCAGAATTGCGGCGTTTTATGCGCGTCCTTGAGGTCGACATTGCCGCTGGTGACAAGGGCGCTCTTGTGCTCCGACGGCGTCCAGCCCCCCGGCAGCCAGTCTTTCGGCGGCACGCGATAGCCGAAGGCGCCGCACAGCATCGCGACGAGATAGATAAGCCCCATCGTCAACAGTGTTTGCGACACGCCGACGTCGGTCGGCGTCTTGAAATTGTTCATGAGGATGTTGGCGAGCGGCGAGCCGATCAGGGCGCCGCCGCCGAATCCCATGATGGCCATGCCGGTCGCCATGCCGCGGCGGTCCGGAAACCATTTGATCAGCGTCGACACGGGGGAAATATAGCCAAGGCCTAGGCCGATGCCGCCGATGACGCCGATGCCGATCCAGAGCAGCCAGAGCTGGTGAATATGGACGGCATAGGCGCCGATGAGGAACCCGCCGCCCCAGCAGACCGCGGACACGAGGCCAGCCTTGCGCGGACCCGCCCGCTCGAGCCAGCCGCCGAACAATGCGGCCGACAATCCGAGGAAGACGATTCCCAGTTCGAACACCACGAGCAGATCGCTGACGCGCCAGTCGCAGCTCGTCGTGAAAAGCGCAGTCGCGATCGACATGTCGGGGCATGCAATCGCCTTGTCGTGTCCCAGCGCGCGCGACAACGGCAGCCAGAATACGCTGAGGCCATAGGCCATGCCGATGCAAAGATGGATGGCGAGGGCGGCGGGAGGCACGAGCCACCGGTTGAAGCCCGGCTTCGCCACCGTGGCTTCGCGCGAAAGAAAACCGGGCGCGGGTCCCCCGCCCTTAAGATCGACTGTTGTAGACATTGGCCCTCCCAAGCCCTGTTTCCGCCGCTCTCGCTGGCGGCTGGACGCAAGTCAAGAGACGCGAAGGGCGAGCCGCAGCCCGCCCCTGGTCATCAGACTTGACGTTTGCATTCCAGCGATTCTAGCGAAGGAGCTAGACCGGCACAACCGGAGTCTTGCTCTGCGCCATTTTGCGCAAGGTATCGACGTCGATATTGAGATGAGCCGACACAAGTTCATGCGGCACATTGTTCATCCATGACGCCAGCGAGATGTCGGCATATTTGGCCGAGGTGAAGACTTCGAGGAAACGCAACGTATCCTTGCCGATGTTTTTGACATAATGGCCGATCGACTGCGGCACGTAGCCGACGTCGCTTGGGTGGAATTCGACGGTGTTGTTGCGTCCCTCGCCGTGGAAAATGCCCATTTGCGCGGTTCCGCTGATGTAATACTGCCATTCGTCCGAAAGCGGATGCCAGTGCAATTCGCGCATGCCGCCGGGCGCGATTTCGACAAGCGCGGCCGCCATTGTAGTTGCCGGAAAATTCTCCGAATCGGCGATGCGGACGGCGCCCCCCGCCGATTGGAACACCGGCGTCTGATCCCCGAGCGGGAACGCGTAGGCGTTCGGCACGAAGGGCTGTTTGCTCTGGGCGAGGTCGGCGGAAAGATCGCCCGGCAGAGGCGCGCCGAAGATCCATAGATCCTTCCGGTTGGTATTGTCGAAGGTCGCGGCGGGGACGCCGAAATTCTTGGCGAGCACGTCTTTTGGCGTGTGGTTGAACCAGTCGGTGATCAGGAAGGTCGAGTCCTCGGAGAAATTGCCGTCATTGAAGACGAGGACGAATTCGCAGCCGTCCGGACCGAGGCCCTGCACCGAATGCGGCACCCCGCCGGGGAAGAACCAGAGGTCGCCCGCCTTCACATCGGCGACGAATCTTTGCGCGCCGGAGTCGACGGCGGTGATGCGGCCTTGTCCATAGGTCACGAAGGCCCATTCGGCCGGAACATGCCAATGCAGCTCGCGCACCGCGCCGGTCGGCAGCCGCATATTGACGCCCGCCATGTTCTTCGAGATCGGGAAATTGCGGACAGTGACCTCGCGCGCCCAGCCGGCGTCCGTATGGCGATTGTGCACCTGCGAAAAAGAATGCCGCAACGTGCCAAGATTGCCATGATCGGTCGGGAGCCCCTGCCACTCGAACGGATTGATGGCTTCTTCGGCGCCGTCGCGCGGGCCTGGGTCGCTCATGGCCGCGGCGGAGTAGGTTTCCGCCGCCGCGCCGCTCGCGGCAGCCGCTGCGATGAGGCCGCCGGCCGCGCTGGTCGCAAGTAGCTTGCGCCGGGAATAGAGCGTCATTTCATCCTCCTTGTCTTTTCTCGTTGGAAGCGCCAACTGCAACGCGCGCATTATCGTCGGCGGCCTCGCCGCGTGAACGCGGATTATCGTGATGAGTGCAATGGCTTTTTCCGATAGCCTCCTGCTGGATCCGGTTTGCCTCAGGACGTTCCTTGTCATCGCCGAGGGCGCCAGCTTTTCGGAGACGAGCCGGCGCCTTGGCCTGGGGCAGCCGACGGTGAGCGAGCATGTGCGCAAGCTCGAGAAGGCGGTCGGGCGCCGCCTGTTCATCCGCGACACTCATTCGATCACGATGACGCCAGAGGGTCAGGCGATGGTGGCCTTCGCCCGCAGCATTCTCGAAACCAATGAGCGGGCGAAGCGCTATTTCGCCGGCGCGAAGCTGCGCGGGCGCCTGCGCTTTGGCGCGTCGGAGGATCTGGTTCTCTCGTGGCTGCCCGAGATCCTCGCCGGGTTCGTGCAAAACCATCCGCTGGTCGATCTCGAATTCACGATCGGCCTCAGCAGCACCCTGATCAATCGCTTCGACGCGGGCGAACTCGACCTTGTGCTGTGCAAGCGCTGGCCGGGCGAGGACCGCGGCGATCTCGTCTGGCGCGACAAGCTCGTCTGGATCAGCGGCGAAAAAGAGCCGCCGTCGCAGACCGACCAGGCGCCGCTCATTCTCTATCCGCCGCCCAGCCTGACGCGCTTTATGGCGATTGCGGCGCTCGAGCGCGCCGGCGCGTCCTGGCGGATCGCCTGTACAAGCGGTAGTCTCTCGGGTCTCGTCGCCGCCGCCGAAGCCGGCCTCGGATTCATGGCGCATTCGCGCAAGCTGATCCCGAAAGGACTCATCGAACGCGCGCCACGTGAGGGCATGCCGCCATTGGGCGAGCTAGAATTCGTGATGCTGCGCTCACGCCGCAGCGCGCAGCCGGCCGTCGCCGAATTGAGCGCGGCGATCGCCGTCAAGGGCGAGAAGTTTTAGGAAAGCGGGCTGCTCGCCGCGTTCCAGCCAGGCGGGCCGGCATCAATGACAGGTGACCGTCATATCACGCAGATTGGCGCGGGACGAAGCCCGCGCCAATGTCAAGGAAATCAGCGGCCCGGGAGCCCCGCCCGTCAGGCCGCGAACCGCCGTCGCATCGGCCGCAGCAGCGCGATCGCCAGCAATGCGGTGATGATGTTCAGCGCCGCGGCGATCCAGAACGTCAAATGCCAACTGCCGGTCGCGGCGGTGAGCATGCTGGAAAAAGGAACCAGCAGAGCGGCTGTTCCCTTCGCTGTGTAGAGCAAACCGGCGTTGGCCGCGGCGAATTTGCCGCCAAAAGTGTCGGCGCAAGTAGCGGGAAACAGGCTGTAGATTTCGCCCCAGGCGAAAAACACAAGGCCAGTCAGCAGAACGAACATTCCCGGCGTGTGGCCGAATTTGCTGAGCGCCAGAATAGCCAGCCCTTCCAGCCCGAAGGCGATAAACATCGTGACTTCGCGCCCGATCTTGTCGGACACCCATCCGAAAAAGGGACGCGTCAGGCCATTGAGCACGCGGTCGATCGAAAGCGCGAAGGTCAGCGCCGGCAAGGTCAATCCGAGAATGCTGACCGGAACGCCGGCGACGCCGAAATCCTTTGCGATCGGCCCGAGTTGCGCCGTCGCCATGAGGCCGCCGGCCGCCATCATGACGAACATGGCGTACATAAGCCAGAACACAGGCGTGCGCGCCATCTCCCAGGGATTATACTGCCGCCGCTCGCCGACGACCGCCATATCGGCGGCTTTTGTGACGTCAATCTTCTCGGGAGCTTTCAGGAAAATCGCGCAAACGCAGAGCACAATTCCCTGTAGCAGACCGAAATATAGGAACGCCTGCTGGAAGCCCTGATTGGCGATAATCGACGCGATCGGGATGATCGTCAGCGCCGAGCCCATTCCGAAACCCGCCGCGGTGACGCCCGCCGCGAAGCCGCGGCGATCCGGGAACCATTTCAAAGCGCTGCCAATGCTTGCCCCGTAGACAGCGCCGGCGCCAACGCCGCCGATCGCCTGAGCAAAATACAGCATGGGCAGGCTTGTCGCCTGCGAATTCAGCACCCAGGCGAGGCCGCACAGCAACCCGGCCAGCAGGACGACGACCTTTGGTCCCATCCTGTCGACGACATACCCGTGCAGCGGCACGAGCCAGGTTTCGGCGACGATGAAAATCGTGAAAGCGATCTGAATAGCGGAGCGGTCCCAGCCGAACTTTTCCTGCATGGGATTGACGAACAGGGTCCAGCCATATTGCAGGTTGGCGATCATGGTCATGCAGAGCACGCCCAAAACAAGCTGCAGCCATCGATTTGGCGCGGCCCGACTTCCAACCAACACAGACTCTTCGGCCACTTGGTCAAATCCTCAGCTGACAACCCAGAGCGCGTCTGGCGCAGAAGTTTTGATTGCCGCAGCAAGTTTGGGCAAGCAATTTTTTCTTGTGAAAGGCCAAGAATATTATGGTTGAAAGAGAATCCCTCTTGGGTGCATTGCGGCATAAACTGCGCGACGATTGAGCGGGGATGGGGAGCGGGCTCCTGAAGCTTCGGGCGCGCCTGAGCGGAAATTTTCGGGATTGACCGAGCGGCCGATTTTTGCGCTTCCTGCGGCGTCGGCGCAGATTTTTGCGATTTCGACCTCTCGGACTGGACATCACGCCGGCGGATCCGGCATGGAACGCGCTTCGCGAAAGCGGCTATTCCCCTGCAAGATAGGACGAATGGAAATCGATCGATGAAAATCTGCGTAATCGGCGCCGGCGCGATCGGCGGCCTCCTCGCCGCCAAACTCGCCCATGCCGGCGAAGAGGTCAGCGTCATTGCGCGTGGCGCGCACCTTCTGGCCATTGCGAAAAATGGGCTGACCCTGATCGAAGAGGGCGACAAGATCGTCGCGCCCGTCGCCGCCTCCGACCGCATCGCCGACCTTCCCCAGCAGGACCTGATCATCCTCGGCATGAAGGCGCATCAGGTCGCGGCCGTCGTCGGCGACTTGCCGGCGATCATGGGCCCGAAGACCACGGTCCTGACGGCGCAGAACGGAATTCCATGGTGGTACTTTTTCGGGCACGGCGGTCCGCATGAAGGCGTGCGCTTGCAGAGCGTCGATCCGGGGGGGATCATCGCCGACAATCTGCCGATCCGCCATGTCATCGGCAGCGTCGTCTATCCGGCGGCCGAAATCGAGAAGCCCGGCGTCATCCGCCATATCGAAGGCAACCGGTTTTCGCTCGGGGAGCTCGACGGCTCCAAAAGCGAGCGGATCACGCAAGTCTCCGAGGCGTTTACGAAAGCCGGCTTCAAGGCGCCGGTGGTCACCGATATTCGCTCCGAGCTCTGGACCAAGCTCTGGGGCAATCTGAGCTTCAATCCGATCAGCGCGCTGACCCATGCGACTCTCGAAGACATTTGCCGCTTTGCGCCGACCCGCGCGCTGGCCGCCGAGATGATGCGCGAGGCGCAGACGGTCGGCGAGGCGCTCGGCATCCGATTCCGCATTTCGCTCGAAAAGCGCATCGCCGGCGCCGAAGCCGTCGGCGCGCACAAAACGTCGATGCTGCAGGACGTCGAAAGCGGACGCGCGATCGAGGCCGACGCGCTGATCGGCTCCGTGATCGAGCTCGGCCGCACAGTCGGCGTCGCGACGCCTCATATGGACGCCGTCTATGCGCTGGTTAAGCTGCTGGGCGAAACGCTGACCCGCGCCAAGGGCAAGCTCGCCGTGACGCCCGTGTGAGGCGGCCGCGGAATTTGAATGGTTTGGGAGTATCTGGAAATGACCTCAGTGCGGACATTCGAGGGATTGTTTGCGGCAGGGCGCGGCGGCGACGTCGCAATCGCGGCCTCCAATGCCGCGCCTTTAACCTTTGACGGCCTCCGAGCGCTTGTCGCGGAAACGATCGCCTCGCTGAACGGCCTCGGGATCGGCCGCAACGACCGCGTCGCCATCGTCCTGCCGAACGGCCCGGAGATGGCGACGGCGTTCATCGCGATCGCCTCCGGCTCGACCTCCGCGCCGCTCAATCC
The DNA here is from genome assembly GCF_000021745.1 of Methylocella silvestris BL2. Lineage (NCBI taxonomy): Bacteria > Pseudomonadati > Pseudomonadota > Alphaproteobacteria > Hyphomicrobiales > Beijerinckiaceae > Methylocella > Methylocella silvestris. The sequence goes on along the minus strand of NC_011666.1, from coordinate 98,618 downwards.
ATCCTACAAGATGGACGAGTTCGAATTCTACATGAGCGATCTCAACGCCAAGGCGCTTGTGGTCGAGGCGGGAAGCACGTCGCCGGCGATCGAGGCGGCGAAGAAGCTCAACATTCCGCTGGTGACGCTGACGCCGGATGCAAAACGCGGAGCCGGCTATTTCACGCTCTCAGGCGAAGCGAACGGAACCGCCGCCCTGCCCGGCCGCGCCGAACCCGACGATATCGCCTTGATCCTGCACACCTCCGGCACGACGTCGCGTCCCAAAATCGTGCCGCTGACGCAGGCCAATGTCGCCAAATCGGCGACCAACATCGCGGCGACCGTGGAGTTTTCCGAGAAGGATCGCGGGCTGAATATCATGCCGCTGTTCCACATCCATGGCCTCATCGCCGGCATATTGGCGCCGCTGTCGCGCGGCGGCAGCGTGTTCTGCACGCCGGGCTTCAATGCGCTGAAATTCTTCGCGGCGATGGAAGAAGCAAAGCCCACCTGGTACACGGCGGTTCCGACGATGCATCAGGCGATCCTGACGCGGGCAGCGAACAACAAGGAAATCATCGCGCGCTATCCGCTGCGGTTCATCCGCTCGTCGTCGTCTTCGATGCCGCCGCAGGTCATCACCGAACTCGAGGCGACCTTCCATTCGCCGGTGATCGAATCCTACGGCATGACCGAAGCGGCGCATCAGATGGCGTCGAACCCGTTGCATGGCGTCAGAAAGCCGGGCTCCGTGGGACTTGCCGCGGGGCCTGAAGTCGCCATCATGGATGAGACCGGCGGCTTCCTCCGCGCAGGCGAAATCGGCGAAATCGTCATCCGCGGCGAGAATGTCACCGCGGGCTATGAAAACAACCCGAAAGCCAACGCCGAGGCTTTCACGAACGGCTGGTTCCGCACCGGCGATCAGGGCGTAATGGACGAAGGCGGCTATGTCACTCTGACCGGGCGCCTCAAGGAGATCATCAACCGGGGCGGCGAGAAAGTCTCGCCGCGCGAGGTCGACGAAGCCCTGATGGATCACCCGGCGGTGTTGCAGGTTGTGACATTCGCCGTGCCGCACGACAAGCTCGGCGAGGATGTGGCCGCGGCTGTGGTGTTGCGCGAGGGAACGACGGCGACCGAGCAGGAGCTGCGCGCTTTTCTGTCCGAGCGGATCGCGGCGTTCAAGACGCCGCGCAAGATCCTGTTTTTAGCGGAAATCCCGAAAGGCGCGACGGGAAAGCTGCAGCGCATCGGCCTCGCGCAGAAACTGGGCCTCGCCTGATTTAAACTTCCGCGCCTACGGGTTTTTTCGAACAGGGCGTGGATGCGGCGGCGGTTGCGAAAGCAATTTGCCGCCGCTTCGTATCCAATCGACCCACAAAAAAGCGGACCGTTCGCTAAAGCGATTGGTCCGCTAAAAACTTCGCCGTCTTGCTCAAGGCAAGGCGGCGATCGATGGCGCAGATTTAGCGCGAGTAAAATTCGATCACCAGATTCGGCTCCATCAGAACCGGATAGGGCACGTCCGCCGGCAGCGGAATGCGCGTGATCTTCGCCGTCATCTTATTATGATCGACCTCATAATAATCCGGCACGTCGCGCTCGGCGAGCTGCTTGGCCTCGAGCACGATCAGGATCTCGCGCGAGGATTCCTTGACCTCGATCACATCGCCGACCTTGACGAGGTAGGAAGCGATGTTGACGCGCTTGCCATTGACCTTGACGTGGCCATGGTTGACGAACTGGCGCGCGGCGAACACCGTCGGCACGAATTTGGCGCGGTAGATCACCGCGTCGAGCCGGCGCTCCAGCAACCCGATCAGATTGTCGCCCGAGTCGCCGCGAAGGCGAATGGCTTCGGCGTAATATTTGCGGAACTGCTTTTCCGAAATATTGCCGTAATAGCCTTTGAGCTTCTGCTTGGCCTTGAGCTGCGTGCCGAAGTCGGAGAGCTTGCCCTTGCGGCGCTGGCCGTGCTGACCGGGGCCATATTCGCGGCGGTTGACGGGGCTTTTCGGACGGCCCCAGATATTCTGGCCCATCCTTCGGTCGATTTTATATTTTGCTTCTGCGCGCTTTGTCATCGCGTGTCCTCGATCATCATTGCATCGGCAATGAGGACGCGCGCGCAAACGCCCGGCGCTTTATCGAAAAGCGCGGCGCTCAAAACTCGCGTCCTCCCGCCAATAGGGGGAGGAACGCGCCCTCCTCTGCCCCACCGCTTTTTTGGCGGAGCCGACAGGCGCCTGCTCTTCATGACAGGTCCGGCGAACCGGACCTCGCGAAGAGGCGCCGCGGGTGCGTTAGGACCGGAAAAAACCAGCCCAAAAATTTACCGCGCAAAAGCGCGGCAAGCGGCGTTGGTTAAAGGAGTTTTGCGGGCCCGTCAAGGCGACGCGCTCAAATCGAGTGAAGCCCCACCCGCGCGGCGAGCTTTTCCGCCTCCTCCTTGCGCTCGCTGTAGCGGTCCGTCAGATAGGCGGAGGCGCCGCGGGTCAGAAGCGTAAACTTGACCAATTCCTCCATCACGTCGACCACGCGATCATAGTAAGGCGAGGGAAGCATCCGGCCAGCTTCGTCAAATTGCTCATAGGCCCTGGCCACCGAGGATTGGTTCGGAATGGTGATCATCCGCATCCAGCGGCCAAGGACGCGAAGCTGATTGACCGCATTGAAGGATTGCGAGCCGCCGCTGACCTGCATCAGCGCGAGGGTCTTTCCCTGTGTCGGCCGAACCGCGCCGATCGAGAGCGGAATCCAGTCGATCTGCGCTTTCATGATGGCGGTCATGGCGCCATGCCGCTCGGGCGAGCACCAGACCTGCCCTTCGGACCAGGCCGAAAGGTCGCGCAATTCCTGGACCTTCGGGTGCATTTCGGGCGCATCGTCCGGCAATGGCAATCCGCTTGGATCATAGATCCGGGTTTCCGCGCCAAACGCCTTCAAAAGACGCTCCGCTTCAAGCGTCAGGAAGCGGCTGTAGGACCGCTGCCGCAAGGAGCCATAGAGCAACAGAATGCGCGGCTGGCGTATCTTGCCTGTTTGCAGCCTGTCCGCGTTGGGGATCTCGAAAGCGGAGGGCGAAATATTCGGCAACTCATCCAAACGATTTATCCCTCCGCCCGTCGCGGCGCCGGCGCCGGCTCCGCGCGCTCATACCAGCCGCGGCTGGCGTTGACGATATAGACAAGAGACAGCATCGCCGGGACTTCGATCAGCACGCCGACGACCGTCCCCAGCGCCGCGCCGGACCGGAAGCCAAACAGGCTGATCGCGGCGGCGACGGCGAGCTCAAAAAAATTGCTGGCGCCGATCATCGCGGAGGGCCCGGCGACGCAATGCGGCTCGCCGACGATCCGATTGAGCAGATAGGCAAGCCCCGCGTTGAAATAAACCTGGATCAGGATCGGCGCGGCGAGCATCAAAATAACCAGCGGCTGAGCGGCGATCTGCTCGCCCTGGAACCCGAACAACAGCACCAAGGTCGCGAGCAATGCGGCAAGCGACAATGGCTGTAGAATGGCCAGGACGCGCGCGAAGGCGTCGGCGCCGCCGGCAAGCAGCGCGCGCCGGGCCAATTGCGCTGCAATGACAGGAATCACGATGTAGAGCCCGACAGACAAAGCGAGCGTGTCCCATGGCACGACGATCGCCGACAGGCCGAGCAGAAGCCCGACCAGGGGCGCGAAAGCCACAACCATGATGACGTCATTCAGCGCCACCTGACTCAGGGTGAAATGCGGCTCTCCCTTGACGAGATTGGACCAGACGAAAACCATCGCCGTGCAGGGCGCCGCGGCCAGAAGAATAAGGCCCGCAATATAAGAGTCGATTTGATCGGCCGGTAGAAACGGCCGGAAAAAATGGCCGATAAACAGCCAGCCGAGCGCCGCCATCGAAAAGGGCTTCACCGCCCAATTGATAAACAGCGTCACCCCCATGCCGCGCCAATGACGCCGCACTTCGCCGAGCGCCGCAAAATCGATCCTGAGCAGCATGGGAACGATCATCAGCCAGATCAGCGCCGCAACGGGCAGATTGACCTTGGCGATTTCGATCGCGCCGATAGCCTGGAATAGCCCCGGCGCCAATTGGCCGAGAATGACGCCCGCAACGATGCAGGCGCATACCCACAGGGAGAGCGTGCGTTCAAAAAAGGACATGTTGATGTTCCTGCGGGCGCCCGCGGCGGCGATCCGCGCCGTCAGGCGCTCGCCACGTGGCGTCCCTTTTCATCGACGACGCGCTCGCCGTCTTCCTTGAAGAATTCGCCTTGCTGCGCCGGCAGAAGATCGAGCACGAGTTCGGAGGGGCGGCAGAGCTTCACGCCCTTGGGCGAAACCACGATGGGGCGGTTGAGCAGCACGGGATGCTTTTCGATGGCGTCAAGCAGCGCATCGTCCGACACATCGGGCTTATCGAGGCCAAGGCTCGCGAAGATCGCTTCCTTGTCGCGCAACAAGGCGCGCAGCGGCTGGCCTGTGCGCGCCGCAAGCTGGCTGATCAACAGCCGGGTTGGCGGCGTTTTCAAATATTCAATGACATGCGGCTCTATACCAGCGTTGCGGATGAGGCCAAGCACGTTGCGCGACGTGCCGCATTTGGGGTTGTGGTAGATGATGACATCCATGACGGATTCCTTTGTCGAGGTTGCAACTGTGTCTCAATTTTCAGACGCCTCGAGCCGCGTCAGGTCGGCGAGAAACGGGGCGCAGGCGCCGGGACGCCCGCCGCAGCAATCCTCCACGAGATAGGCGGCCAGGCGCCCAATTGCCCCAAGATCGGCGCGGTAGATGATCGAGCGGCTCTGACGTTCGGAGCGGATCAGCCCCGCCCGCGCGAGAACCGAAAAATGCGTCGAAAGCGTATTATGCGGAACGCCCAGGCGACGAGCGATTTCGCCAGCGGAAAGGCCGTCAGGCTCGTGCCTCACCAACAAGCGAAACACATCAAGACGCGTCGCTTGCGCCAACGCAGCCAGACTTTCAATCGCGGTATCACTCTCCATATGTCGATAATAGCCGACATATAGAAATAAACAAGCGGCAGTCGCCTAGCGCCCTGTTTCGAGCACGATCTTGCCGGTGTGGGCGGACGATTCCATCAATTCATGCGCGGCCCAGGTCTGTTCCAGCGGAAACGTCGCATGAACAAGCGGCCGCACCTTGCCCGCTTCGATCAGCGGCCATACGCGCTCGCGCACGGCAGCGGCGACTGCGGCTTTCTGCGCCAGCGTGCGGGCGCGCAAGGTCGAGCCGGTCAGCGTCAGGCGGCGGATCAGCACGGGCCAGAGATTGAACGCTTCGACGCGCCCGCCGCCGGAGCAGGCGATCTCGACCAGCCGGCCCTCGAAGGCAAGAAGCGATAGGTTTTTGGCGAGATAGGGCGCCCCGACCATGTCCAGAATGACGTCGACGCCGTGCTCTCCGGCAAAAGCCTTCGTCTCGGCCGCGAAATCCTGCGTCTTGTAATTGATGGAGAGATCCGCGCCGAGCGTCCGGCAGAAGGCGCATTTGGCGTCCGAGCCCGCCGTCGCGATGACAATTGCGCCGGAGGCCTTGGCCAGCTGGATCGCGATCGAGCCGATGCCGGAGGAGCCGCCATGGACCAAAAAAGTCTCGCCGGCCGCCAGGCGCCCGCGCGTAAATACATTGTCGTAGACGGTGAAGACATTTTCCGGCAGCGCCGCCGCCTCTTCGAAGCTGAGGCCCTGTGGCGCCGGCAGGCATAGCGGCGCGGCGGCGACGGCGTAATCCGCATAGCCGCCGGAACCAAGCAGCGCGCAGACCGAATCGCCAGCCTCAAAACCGGTCACGCCCTCGCCAAGAGCGACAATGCGGCCGGCGACCTCAAGCCCCGGAATGTTCGATTCGCCCGGCGGCGGCGGATAGGAGCCGGCGCGCTGCATGCAGTCCGGACGGTTGACGCCCGCCGCGACGACTTCGATCAGAACCTCGCCGGGCCCCGGAGCCGGCCTCGCCGCCTCGCCAATCCTGATGACCTCCGGACCGCCTGCTCCGTCGAAATAGGCATAGCGCATGCGAGCCTCGATCTCCGTCCGGCCCTCAAGGCGTCTTGAGAAAGAACAGGACGGTGAGAATCAGCCCTATCATAATGACGAAACCCTTCACAATGCGCGTCGGCAGGCGGCGCGCCGCGTGGATGCCGGCGTAGCCGCCGATGATCGCCGCGACCCCCGCGACGATGGTCAATTGCCAATATACGAGACCGGCGACGATGAAGGTGACGACGGCGGCGGCGTTCATCAGCACGGCGAGCAGGATTTTGAGGCTGTTCATCAGCCAGATGTCGCGCATGCCGTAGAGCGTCAGCGCGGCGAGCATCAAAATGCCGATGCCGCCGCCGAAATAACCGCCGTAGATCGAGACCAACGCCTGCGCGAGATAGATCCCGACCGTATTCAGCTTAAACAGCTTGCTATCTTCGCGGATCGCATTGCCGCCCGCGAAAATGACTGTTGCAAACAGAATGAGCCAGGGAATCAGCCGCGCGAAAATCGCCGGCGGCGTGACAAGCAGCAGCAGGCCCCCAATGAGGCCGCCGATAAGGCTGATCGCCGCGAGGACTGGAGCGTTGATGCGGGGGTCCTTCGCCGCCGCCGCAATGCCGTCGCGCGCGGATAAACCCGTGGCGATCTGGCCGGGAAACAGCGCGACCGTGCTGGAGGCGTTCGCGGCAATCGGCGGAACGCCCGCGGCGATGAAGGCGGGCAGCGTCAGAAAGGAGCCGCCGCCGGCAAGGGCGTTGATGAAGCCGGCCGCAAAGGCCGCGAGCGCGACGATAGCGATTGCGAGCAATAAAAAGGCCCTTTCGATGCGCCAGCGCGCACGAGGATCGCGCAGCCGCCTCAGCGCGGCCTCGGAAGGGCTCTTTCTAGAGCGCGATTGTTTCAGAGGAAAGCCGTCTCGCTTTCAGATCGATCGCCGCCTCTTTTTCAATCGAGCGCCTGAGCGCGCGTGGGATCAGGCGTCCGCCGGCCGGGCGCGATTTAAAATCGGCGGCGTAAGCATGACGAAAAATCAAGCTCCGTCTGGGCCACGTGCCAGAGACGCCAACCGCCCGGAAAGGCGAAGCCTTCCGAGCGGGGCTGCGTTTGCCGATGCCCTGGACTTTCGACGGACGGCTGCGCGGCGCAACCGTCCGGGCGCCGGCCGCTTATTCCGCGGCTTCGACGACGGTTTCGACGGGGGTGAGGCCAGTGGCCTCCCGGATCGAAGCTTCGAGCTGGCGGGAAACTTCGCCAAGAGCGAAATGGATGGAGCCGGCTTCCGCGCTGCGATGACGGCCGAGCACATAATGGCGGACGCCGCATTTGCGATAAACCCGCGCCATCGGCGCCTCATAGATCGCGATCAGCTGCGACACGCCATGCTCGAGACCGAACAGGCATGTTCCAAGCATGATTTCGCAGGCGGCGCGCGACACGCCATTGGGTTGGATGCGCGGGTCGTCCGGCACGGCGAAACGCGTCGCTTCCCAGATCGTGGGCGAGCGAACCGTCAATTCCGGAAACATCTCCTTGAAAGGCCCGTTGGCCATGTGATCGGTCAACGTATTCAAAAGACGGACCGAGCCAGCGAGCGAACCATCCGGCCGCAGGCTGCAGACATAGACCGTATCGTCCCGGTCATATTCGTCGATCTCGAATTCTCCGTCAGTAATCTTTAGATCCCATTTCTTTTCGTCGACGAAGACTTGCTTGCGCTGGCGGAACATTTCCTCGAAGAGATCGCGTCGCTCTTCGCGCTCATAACCATAAACAACAGTAATCATATCAGGGCTCCCGTTCGGGTGGATGCCCAACTATGCTATCGGCAGGAGTTTAAGGATATTCCCCCGATCGGGGATATGCGGCGCACACAGGACGTGCGTTATGAACCGACTCCCGCCGATCCCACGCCCCAGTTCATGCTGAAGGCGTCACCGGATGCTTCGATGATCGAAGAAAATGTCGCCTGTGCGGCAATTTGCTTAGGGCGCGTAACGAACGAGCCTGTTCCGCTCAGCGGCTGGCTTGCGAGTTCGACCCCGCGAGCCCTGAGTGGTCTATCGGATCAGGCCGGCCCGAATCGCCTTGGTCACCGCGTGGACGCGATTCAGCGCGCAGAGCTTGTAGCGCGCCGAATCAAGATGCGCCTTAACGGTTTCGACCGAGATGCGCATCAAAATCGAGATATCGGCGAGCGATTTGCCTTCCGCCGACCATTCGAGCGCCTCGATCTCCCGCTTGGTGATGGCGTTGAGATCGATCTCATCTTCCTTGGCGTGCAGCTTATAGGCCCGCTGATGCACATAATGAGCGATATGCACCATGTCCTTGGTCAGTTCGAATCGGCGGCGCGCCCATTCTGTATCGGCCTCGTCCGAAGTAACGCTGAACAGAGCCCAGAGCCCATTGGTCGGACCGCGGACGGGAATGGTCAGCCCCTGCCTGCCCACCCCGGCGTCGGCGGCTTCGCCGAACATCCGCTGCACTTTCTTCTCGGCGCGCGGCAGCCGCGCCCAGTCGAGCGGCAGAACCGAGCGGGCGCCTATATTATGGACGGGATCAATCAGGCCGTAGCCTTCATCCTTGTAGTGTTCGACCCATTCCTCGCGATATGTCAGCGCCATGAAGGGATCGGCGACCGAGCGGCCGCGGAAGGACGGGCAGAGATAAGCGATATTGGCCAAGCCGTAGTGGTGACGGATATATTCAATGAATCCATCCAGGGTTTCGTCGCTTAGGTCGGTCTCCAGCTGGAGCAACGTCCTGATGTCGACATCCTCTAATCCCTGCATTCCGCACCGCTCCCGAATTTAATCTAACGACTATTTGCACACAGCCGCTCCGCGAACGCCAGAAAAAACCGTCAAATGCGCGGCGACGGGATTGCTGGCTCTCTTGTTGTGATAAGTGAACGTTAAAGAAGCCGCACTGACCAGTGACAAAATAGCGCGTAAAATACTTATCTAGAACAAGTCGGTAGCGAATATTGTAATAAACAATAAATTCTTTTGACAAGCGGCTTTCGCGAGCGCGAAACGCTCGACGCAACAGCTATTTACGGGCATAACGGCGGAAATTCACGATTCGCGCAGATGTGGAAGTCAAACTGCAAAGGTTACGTTAACGTGCATTTGTGTCCCATATAGGTGAAGCTTTTCATGCCGAAGCGTTGTAAGGTCCTCCCTGTCAATTGGGGATAGCGATAGAATGAAAATCGTCAGCGAACAAAAGGAAACCGATCCGCACCAGAATATCGTGGAAGTTGCGGAGCGTTTGTTCAGCCAGATCGGATTTCAGAAGACTACTGTTGCGGACATCGCCCGTGAACTGCGAATGTCGCCTGCCAATGTCTATCGTTTTTTTTCGGCAAAAGCGGAAATAAACGAGGCGGTCGGACGACGACTGCTGACAGAGACTGAAGCCAGTCTCGAGGCCATTTCAACCCAGCCGGGCTCCGCAAGCGAAAAACTCCGCAGCGCCATCGCAGCGCTCGAAAAGGCGAACGCCCAGCGCTTTGTCGCCAACCGCAAGCTGCATGAATTGCTCGAGACGGCGTTCAACGAAAACTGGCCGATCGTGCAAGATCATTCGAAGAAGCTTAACAAGGTGCTGACGAACATCATTTCGGAAGGCAATAGCGCCGGGGAATTCCATGTCAGCGATTGCGAGCTTGCCGCGATTCTGGTGCGCAGCGCCTGCATCCGATTCTGTCACCCGAGACTAATGGTCGAATGCGCGCAGGAGCCGGAGCCGACGCTCGACCAAATGGTCGACTTCTGTCTTGTCGCCCTCGGCTAGGCTAGAGCTGGGTCGACCGGATCATTCGGCCGGAAAGCGCTTCAAGTCTTTGTTTTAAATTATTTTCTCGACAAGACAGTCAACAGCCTTCGCTCAAAGCTCTAAAATAATAATTGTTGCGGAGGATCGTCCTGTTGCGCCGGAGCGGACGGCGGCGCGGCTCCCGCGACTGGCTCCTGCAGCTCCTTATAATCATTCGCGGCTTTGTTGACCTCCGGCCCGATTGCAAAGAATTCGAGCGCGTCATTTTCGGGCGGCCGCAACTGACTCAGGGCGGCCTCAGTCGTCGCCTCGTCCGGGCAAAGCCAGGTCTCAAATGATTCGCGCGCGATGATTGCGGGCAGACGGTCGTGAATGGCGGCGGTCGATCCATTCGCCGCCGTCGTGATGATGCAGGCCGTGTCGAGCTCCTCGCCATTCGGTCCGCACCAGCTTTCCCAAATTCCGCCAAGAGCCAGGGGCGCTCCATCGGCGCGCCGGAACAGATAAGGGCGCGCGCCCCGCCCTCGCGAGCCAGCTTCGCGGCGCCATTCGTAAAACGCGTCGGCGATGAACAGGCAGCGGCGGCGGCGGAATGCGGCGGCGAAACTTGGTTTTTCCAGCAAGGTTTCCGCCCGCGCATTGATGATCAACGGAAAATTTCGCGGATCCTTGGCGAAGCGCGGCAAAAACTCCCACCGTACGAGATCAAAGCAGCGCTCGAGGCGATGGTCGGCGTCGAATCGCCCGCGCACGATCGGCACAGGCTGCGTCGGCGCGATATTGTAGCGCGGCGGAAAGTTAGGCTGCTCCAGATAGCCGAAGAAACGCCGCGTCGCCTCAGGCGGCGAGGTCATGGCGAAGCGACCGCACATCAGGGCTGAGCTTCGGGGAAATGGGTCAGCTTGTGTTGGCCCGCAGGGGCGGATTTGACGCCGGCAGGATCGATCCAGGCGCGAAACTGCTCAAGGCAAGTCTCGCGCGCGAACATCTGCGCAAGACGCCGGCCATCGCCCAGCGCCGGATGCGCGCCGTCGGCCGCGAGCCTGCTGATCTCCGCGGCCATCGCTGCGCTGTCTCCGGCCGGCACCAATATGGCGGCGCCCTGCAGAACCTCGAACAGCTCGGTGCCGGCGTCGGCCGTCGCAAGAACGGGCTTGCCGCTTGCCAGCATGCCGCCAAGCTTTGAGGGTAAGACGAGATCGGCTGCGCCCCGGGCCTGCGGCAAGACATGCAAATCGGCGAGATTAAGCAATTCGCACAGCCGAGCCTCGGGCTGTAACGGCAGAAAATGCACGCCGGGGAGGCCGCCATAGTCGCGCATCAGCCGCGCCTTCTCGGGTCCGTCCCCGGCGATGACAAAATGGATGGCTTTTGCGCCGCCAAGCGCGCGCGCCGCGTCGAGAACCACCTCAAGAGCCTGTTTAGCGCCGATGTTGCCGGCGTAAAGAACAACGAAAGCGGCGCTCAGACCAAGCTCTGCGCGAAAGCCGTTGCTGCCTTCGAGCGGCCGAATCTGGTCAAGATCAACCCAATTGCGGACGATGCCGATACGTTCGGCGGCAACGCCCTTTTCAATAAGGCGCTTGCGCATCTGGCCCGAAATCGTGACCAGGCTGTCGAACCGGCGCAGCAGCCAGGATTCAATTGAGAAGATCGCCTTCTTCAGCGCCCCACCCTGCAAATGGCCGACGGCGAAGGCGGCGTCGACCTCGAGATCCTGCACATGCAGCAGCACGCGGGCCCCGAATATCTTGCCGAGGAGGCCGATCGGCGCGGCGGCGAGGGTTGGCTCGACGCACAGCACGACATCCGGTCGCCGCGTCACGATCTGCCAGAGCGCGACAGGAGCCGCCGTCAACGCAAAGCTCACCGGCGCGATCAACCGCCAGACGCCGCGCATATCCGCGCGAAGCAAGATCGGGCAGCGCAACACCGCGACGCCGTCTCTGGTCTCGCGCGCATAGCGTCCCGCGTGAAAGGGCGGTTTGACGCTCCAGCCCGGATAATGCGGCGGCGCGGCGACCGCCGTGACGTCATAGCCATGCTCGGCAAGATAGGCGCCGATCTCGCCCGTGAATCGGCCAACACCGGTCATCTCAGGCGCGTAATTCTCGCCGATGATCAAGATTTTCAGGCGTTTGTTCGTGTCGGCGGCAGATATCTGCATCGAGTCCCGTCGAAGTGACACGCGGGCTGAAACAGCTCAAGGCGCAAAGGACGAGCTCCCCTTGGCTAGAACATGACGCCGGAAAGCAGCAAGGCTTTCGAACCGACCTCCTGCTCTAACCCCGAAGGATCGATCACGTTTCATGATCCTGGATGGATGAGAATTCAAAATCATCGTGATCGCAGAACAGCTCTGCCAGTCGCTCCATGAGGCCGCAAGCCCTGCGGGGGGGCAAGATCTCAACGGCAAGATCTTCAATCGAGCGGTCAAATGCAAGCGTTGCGCCGAATCTTCCCGTGGACCGGAAGCGCGGCGCTTCGCCTCATGCCTGCGACGCGAGCCGCAGGGCGCTATTGAACGACTGCGGCGCCCGCCAGCGCGTGGCCATGAATCGCCGCCGAAGCTGTCGGCACGCCGACGATGGCCGTGGTCGTGACCGCCGACGCTGAGGCAACCGTATTGACGAAGTTGAAGAATTTGCTGAGATCATTCGACTGGGCGTTGGAGACGTAGATCACGTCGCCGTTGCGCATTTGCGTCCGCGTCGCAATGAAATAGCCGCCCGGATCGCGCAGATTGACCTGGAAGATGACCGGCACCAGATCGCCGGCAAAGCGGCCCGTATCGACGCCGAGCAATTTTGCGACTTCCCTCGGCTCCCTGCGATACAAGAACACGGCGCTCGCATCGGCGCGGGCGTCTTGCAGGCCGCCGGCCTTAGCCACGGCCTCGGCCAGATTGATGCGCCAGGCGTCAAAATTAAACTCGCCCTGGCTACCGATCGCGTCGAGGGCGCCGGTCGCGCCGAAGGCGATGAATTTCTGTTGCTCCTGATAGACGTAAATACGGTCGCCCGGCTGGATATAGATGTTGTTGGACGCATTCATGACCAGATTTTCGAACGGCACGGTGGCGCGTTTACCGCCGCGCTCGAGCATGACCCAGGTTGAGAAGCCCTGCCCCTTGATGCCTCCCGCGCGGGTAATGGCGTCGAGAATGCGATCGCCGGCGCCCGTCGCCGGAACGGCAAAGCGCAGCGGCGTATTTACTTCGCCGATGACGCTGATCAGCGAAGTCCGCTGCTGCGCCAGCGTTATAATGACCTGAGGCTCGATCGCGCGATTTTTGATCCGTTCGACGATCTCATTCTGGATCTCGACGTTGTTGCGGCCTGCGGCGCGTATGACGCCGGCGAAAGGGAACGAAATATTGCCATGGTCGTCCACCGCCTGATCCGGCAGGGTGACGAAATTGCCGGGGCGCGCGCCGGCGTCGAGCGGAATGAATAGGCCGCCGGCGGTCGCCTCGAAAACCGTCGTCGAGACGATATCGCCGACGCCAAATTTGATGTTGGACGCCGGGCGACGGTCCGTGAAGGTGCCGGCGAGGCCCTTCGGCTCATAGGCGGCGAGAATATCCACGGTCTCAGGCGTGAGCTTTACGAGGCCGTAGGGAACAATGTCCGACTTTTGCGACAGCACATCGACCGAAGCCGGCCCGTCCTGGGGGAAGAAGGAACACCCGCCGACGCCGATCAGCGCTGTCGCCAGTAAGGTGATGCCGCTCAATCGCAATCCGGGCATGAACTCTATCCTCTCCGCCTTTCCTGACAGATACCCTGACGGCGTGGATCGGACTAGAGCAACGGGACGATTGCCGCCTTATTGACAGGCAGTATGTCAAAACTTGTTACAAAATTGGCACAGCCGCGGTCGAGCCGGTTCTTCCCAAGTGGACAGCAAAGGGTCGAACGCGCGATGGGCGTAGCGCAGCCGCCGTTCCGAGGAGCGAAGCTGGGCCTGCTTCGCAGCCTCGCCGCAATAGTCGGCCGCTACGATAAGCCGATCCTGTGCGGCTGCGGCAGGACCGGGCCTGGAGGCGCGCCCCCAACCGCCCCGCTGCGGCGGGTGGAGGCAGCAGCCGATGAACCGGATCAAGGGAACGAAGCCAAGGCGCCTCCAGACGCGCGTGGCGTCCAGACGAAGCTCTGGAGTGGAAACGGCGATGCATGCGTTCGCAGTTTCGTACCGAAATGGCTCCCTGAGCAGGACTCGAACCTGCGACCGATCGATTAACAGTCGATTGCTCTACCAGCTGAGCTATCAGGGATCACGCGCCGGCAAGACGCCACGGCGACCGGGCGGCATATAGCAAGCTTGCCGCCCGTTGCAAAGAGCGAATCGCCAGCTTGCCGGCGCAAGACGGCGGGGCGGCCTCGCGCCGGGACGCATGGACGCCAATATTCGGGCGCGACGGGAATCGAAATCGCCCTCTCGCAGCTCCCCTCGCGGCCTTCGCGCCCGCGGTCGAACATTTCTTGCCTCCTAGCCGCTTCCTTTGCTATAGCCGGTGGCGCGCTTTCGACGCGACGGAGGCCTCGTGGCGGAGTGGCTACGCAGAGGACTGCAAATCCTTGCATCCCGGTTCGATTCCGGGCGAGGCCTCCAATTCATCATCAAACCCTTGATATCATTGCATTTTCGAGGCCGCGAGCCTTCGCCGCCGCGCGACGGCCCTTGCGGCGCGCTTCAAGCCAAACCCGGAGTTCATGACATGCCGCCTCGCGCTTTGCCGCTTCTTTGTCTCGCCCTCCTGCTTGGCGGCGCGCCGGCCGGCGTCCTCGCCGCCGAAGAGGCAGGCGGGGTCACGACGCACGACCACGGCGGCATGAAAATGGACGCCCCGGCGACGGGCGCCGGCAAGGACTCGGCCGACGCCGGCTATATGAGGGCCATGAGCAACATGGATAAAACGATGAGCGCTCCGATGACCGGAGACGCGGACGTCGATTTCGTCATCATGATGCTGCCGCACCATCAAGGCGCCGTGGATATGGCGAAGGTCGCGCTGGATCACGCCAAGGATCCGTTCGTGCGCAAGCTCGCCGGCGATGTCGTGCAGTCGCAGGAGGCTGAGATCGCCGCCATGAAACAATGGCTTGCGGCCCATCAGACCAAAGGGAAGGTCCATTGACGCGATCGGCGAGGCTGCGTGCGCCAACGTTGGGCGAAAATTTCGCCGCGATCAAGAAGCGTCGGGAGAGCCGCGGCGCCATCGCGCTGCTGGCGGCGGTCGCTCTTGCCGGTCCGCTGCGCGCCGAGCCGGCCGACCGCGCCATGACGGTCAGCGTCGTCAAGACGAAGACCCAATGCTTTGTCGATTCGATGCGGCTGAACGGCAGGATCGTCGCGCGGGACGAGAGCCTAGTGCGGCCCGACGTCGAGGGGCTGCAAATCGTGCAGGTGCTGGTCGAGGATGGCGCGAGCGTGACCGCCGGCCAGCCGCTGGCGCAGCTCGCCCGGCCCGACTGGCTGCCGGGACTGCCGACGAAGGCGACGATGACCGCGAGCGCAAGCGGCCTCGTCGTCTACGGACGGCTGCCGGTCGGCATGCCGGCGTCCGCACGCGGCGAGCCGATGTTCCGCATCATTCGCGACGGACAGCTCGAACTTTTGGTCGATCTGCCGCTGCCGGCGCTGGCCCGGATCAAACCCGGGCAGATCGCGCAAATCGAGGCTCTCGACGAGAGCGAATTCGCCGGCACCGTGCGGCTCATCCTGCCCGAGGTCGATCCGCTTACGCAGCAGGGCCGCGCGCGCATCCAGCTCAGCTCCAGCGCCGGCCTGAGGCTCGGCGCCTTCGCGACGGCTGCGATCGACGCCGGCCAGAGCTGCGGCCCGGCGGCGCCGCTTTCTTCTATTCTTTACGGGCCGGAAGGCGCTATCGTGCAGGTCGTGCGCGACAATCGCGTCGAGACGCGGCGGGTCAAGGTCGGGCTGTTCGGCGGCGCGGAGGCCGAGATTCGCGAGGGGCTTGCGCCGGGCGACGTCGTCGTCGCGCGCGCCGGCGCGTTTTTGCGCGAAGGGGACATTGTGCGGACAGTTCCCTAGCGCATGATCGTTTCCACGAAAATGCGCCGCGCATTTGAGGCAACAGGCATAAAATTTGAGCGTCCAGACATATGAAGTCGCCGAAGATGAGGATGGGCTGCGCCTCGACCGCTGGTTCAAGCGCCGCATTCCCGCGCTGTCGCTCTCGCATCTAAACAAGATCGTCCGCACGGGACAGGTGCGCGTCGACGGCGCGCGCGTGAAAACTGCGACGCGGCTGGCGCAGGGCCAGAACGTCAGGGTGCCGCCGCTCAACCTCGAAGCCGCGCCGGAAGCCCCAGTGTTCAGGATTTCCGAAGAAGATCAGCGCGATCTGCGCCAGATGATCCTGTTCGAGGACAAGGATCTCATGGTCCTCAACAAGCCCTATGGCCTCGCCGTGCAGGGCGGCTCCGGCATGCGCCGCCACATCGACGGCATGCTCGCCTCCCTGCCCAACGAGCGCGGCGACCGGCCGGTTCTGGTGCATCGGCTCGATCGCGACACCTCCGGCGTGCTGCTGATCGCCAAGACGCGCAAAATGGCCGCCGACCTTGGCGAAATTTTCCGCTCGCGGCAGGCGCAGAAAATCTATTGGGCTCTGGTCGAGGGCGTGCCGAAACCGGCGCAGGGCAAAATCTCGCTTTTTCTCGCCAAGGGCGAGGGCATGGATGCGCGAGGGCCGCGGCGCAGCGACGAAGAGCGCGCTTCCATGGAAAAGATGCGCGTCGCCAAACATGGCGATGAGGACGCGCAGCATTCGGTGACCTATTACGCCACCGTCGATACTTTTTCGCCTCGCGCCGCCTGGCTGTCGATGAAGCCGATCACCGGCCGGACGCATCAGCTGCGCGCCCATGCCGAGGCGATCGGCCATCCGATCATCGGCGATCCCAAATATGGGCTGCGGCCCAAAACCGATCCACGCCGGAACGATCCGCTGCGCGCCATTCCCGAGACCATCGAGCGCAAGCTGCATCTGCTGGCGCGCCGCCTGGTGCTGCCGCATCCGCGCGGCGGCGTTTTGGACGTCACCGCGCCGCTGCCGCCGCATATGGCGAATTCCTTCGAGACGTTCGGCTTCGACGTCAAGCAGTACGACCCGATCGAGGGCGCGCCGGAATAGTTTTTGGACTTGGCGCAGCCCGCCTCCGCCAAACTTACCCGCTCTCCTCTCTGATTTGTTCATGGTCTGTTTTGGCCATGCGGCCGTTTGCGCTTAAGCTGCTGACCCGAATCCCGATCTCGCGAGGGGGAGCATTTGGCAGAGCTGGCGGAGGAAATTTCGCGCGCATTCGAGGAACGGACGCGGGCGGACCGGATCGCGTGTCGGATGGAGATCCGGGACGAGGGAATCGTCCTCGGGCCTCGCGTCATTCTCGCGGGTATGGAAAAACACGCTGGCGGGCGGCTCCCTCGTCCTTGACGAAGCGCGCGCGGCGGCGCTGCTCGCCACGGCCTATCAGCGACCCATCCATCGCGCATTTCTGGCAAAACTGCGGCGCGCCACCGCTCTCTTCAACGCCGGCGATACGAGGTCACTACGCAAGTCGGACCTTATTCCGTGATTGTCAGAGGTCGCGTTCTTGACGGTAAGCGTCGAATCGGATCGGTGTTTATCCCATGGACACACTAAATCAAATTGAATCCGCCATTCTTAAAAAGATGCTAAGCGGAGATGAATCCAATTTCAAAATATTGCGTGAGCAATATATGCCTGCAAAAGTAACTCAAAGAGAGAATGCAGGAGTGGGCTTTTTTACCAACTTTTTTATTCCCCCCGATGCGCCACGCCTTCCTGATTCTGTCGGCCTCGAAATCACAAATGTTTCGGCAGATGTTGAGGGACTCGTAAATGGCGCAGATTTTATCCTTTTCGTCAGGGATGGCGCCATCGCAATGCTTGAAGGCTTCGCCTATGATGGGCCTTGGCCCGAGGATCCAAAGCTGCTTCGATTGTTCTACAATGAACTTTCTTCTCGGAGACTCAATGATGGTCGCAATCCACCAAGTGGATCAGGCAGCTAAGGGACCGTTTGAAAATTCGATCTTCCTTATCGCTGAAGGTTGGTGATCGGCGCCAAGGCGATCGATCATCCGATCATCGGCAATCCGAAATATGGGCTGCGGCCCAAAACCGATCCGCGCCGAAACGATCCGCTGCGCGCCATTCCCGAGACCATCGGACGCAAGCTGCATCTGCTGGCGCGGGGCCTGGCGCCGCCGCATCCGCGCGGCGGCGTTTTGGGCGTCACTGCGCCGCTGCCGCCGCATATGGCGAATTCCTTCGAGACGTTCGGCTTCGACGTCAAGCAGTACGACCCGATCGAGGGGCGCGCCGGAATAGAGGCCGGACGCCGATCCATGCGATTTCAATTCAAATCCGCGGCGAGCCGCCCCACCTCTGACAATACCGCATCGCGTTCGACGGCGGATGCGCGAGCTTCCGTGTAATAGGCAGTCACGATCAGTGGCGCGCGCTGAGGCGGCCAGATGATGGCGATGTCATTCGTCGTATTATTCTCGCCGGAGCCGGTCTTGTCGCCGACCCGCCACCCTTTTGGAGCGCCGGACCGCAAACGTTGACCGCCGGTCGTATTGGCGACGAGCCACGCGATCATTTGTTGACGAGACGGGGCGGATAGCGATGTCCCCAGAACGGTCTTGTGTAGAATCTCGAGCATCGCAAGCGGGGTGGTCGTGTCGCGCGGATCGCCGGGCGCGGCTTCGTTCAGCTCGGTTTCCCGTCGATCGATCCGCGTGAAATTATCCCCAAGCGAACGCACATAGGCGGTCAATCCGGCCGGTCCGCCAAAACTGTCGAGCAGCAGATTGCCCGCCGTATTGTCGCTGACGGTCACCGCGGCCTCGCAGATCTCGCCGACAGTCAGACCATCGCCGCCAACATACTTCCCGGTAATTGGGGAATGCGCCACAAGCACATCGCTCGCATAGATAATCCGGCGCGCAAGGCTTTCCTCTTTGCGATCCACCCGCGCCAGGACAAAGGCGGCGGCAAGAAACTTGAACGTGCTGCAGAGGGGAAAACGCTCGTCGCCGCGACGTGCGATCAGCCGCATCGTTGCGGTATCGAGAATCGCAACGCCAAGGCGCCCGCCATGCTTTTGTTCGAGATCGGCAAGAGCCCCTTGCAGCTCGCCATCGAAATCAAAAGCCGCGGCGCGAAAGCCGAACAGGGCGGCGCCGGCAAATAGCGAGCCGATGAGCAGGTCTCGGCGGGCGATCATGCTCTACCGCCGTCTCGCATATTGACGGGCGAAATCCCGCGCGGCTCCGGCCTGGCAGACGGCCGCGAAACCCTGATACATTGACCCTTCGTTCCGCTCTGCGATCTTGTCGCAGCGCTGTCGCGCCTTTTTATAGGCCTGCTTCGTGGCTGGGCTGGCTCTTACCAGAAACAAGGGCTCGCATTTCGATCGCACGATGTCGGACAGCGCATTGTCCCCCGAGGAGCCGAGCTGACAGGCTGCGAGCGCTTTATATGCCCGCTCGCAATTTGGCGCGTCTTCCAATGCGGCTTTGACGGCGTTCGCATAGCCGCCGGCTTTCTCAGCGGCGATGTCGCCGACCGGACATTTTTCGGCCGCTGTCGCCGGCGCCTCGGCGAATGCAATGAAGCAGGAGGCGAAGGCGGCTATCTTGCGCATTTTCCGCTCGAAGGACGACGTCGGCGCTTGACGGATCAATCGAAGGGCGCCGATCGAAAAAAAGCGCTTGCCGAACGTGCGCCTTCTATTTGTTCTGGCTAACGCCGTAGCAGCTTTTCGGGAGGCTCGGCGTGTTGAACTTGATCGGGTCGCCGCATTTGTCGCATCCGGCGAGCGCGAGACTCGCCAGCATGAGACCGCCAAGCGCCAGACGCGCGGGAGAGACTCCGCGCCGGACTGCATATTGCGAAAACTTCGCTCTCATCGCCGATCCTTAAGCCGATCTGCCGCAGTCAAGCTGGCCGCATCTGGCAAAGCACGCCGAGCCGCCGCAGGCAAGAGGGGCGGCCGCTTGCTTGAGCGGACGCGTCCGTGAGCATGAGGTTGAAATCTTGCTAGACCGTAGCGATCTGGCGAAATCCGCCGCCGCTCCCGTCGAGATCCTCCGGGCCGGCCGGGCTTGCCTCGACGCGCGTGACCCGCGCGGCCCGCGGTCCGCGCCATAATAGCGCGCAAAGCGCATCGACCGCGGCGGCCGAGCCGGCAAGAACGGCCTCGACGTCGCCGTCCCTGCGGTTGCGCACCCAGCCTTTGACGCCGCGCGCCTTGGCTTGGTCCTGCGTCCAGGCGCGATAGCCGACGCCGTGCACGCGGCCGCCGATCCTCACGCGGACGATTCGTTCCGGCGCCGGCGCGCCCTGGCCTTCTGCATCCGTCACGAGCGGCCTTCCCAAATCCGCTGGCCGTTACACGGCGATATTGTCGATGAGCCGCGTCTTGCCGAGTTTTGCGGCGGCAAGCAGGCGGATCGGCTCGTCCGCGACGCCGCGCAAGGGCTCAAGCGTTTCGGCGTTGCGCGCCTCGACATAATCGATGATGAATCCGGCCTTCGCGACGGCGCGCCTTGCGTCATCGAGCGCCGCATCGACGCCGACGCCGGCGCGGATCGACGCGGCGCAGGCGGCAAGGGCGCCGTAAAGGGCCGGAGCCGCCACGCGCTCGGCCGGCGAGAGATAGACGTTGCGCGAGGACATGGCGAGGCCGTCTTTTTCACGCAAGGTCGGCGCCGCGAGGATCTTGACGTCGAGATCGAGATCGCGCGCAAGACGCGTGATGACCTTCAGCTGCTGATAATCCTTCTCGCCGAAGACGGCGATATCGGGCCGGCACTGATTGAGCAGTTTGGCGACCACTGTCGCGACGCCGGAAAAATGCGTCGGCCGCGCGCGGTCTTCGAGCCCCGCAAGCGCCGGCCCGGCGACATGGATTGCGGTGGCGAACCCCGCGCCATACATCGCCTCGACCGCCGGCGCGAAAACGATGTCGCCTCCCGCGGCCTCGAACGCCGCGACGTCGGCCTCGAAGCTGCGCGGATAGGAGCCGAAATCCTCGCCCGCCGCAAATTGCGTCGGATTGACGAAGATCGACATGACGACGCGGCTGGCGTGCCGTTTCGCCATTTCGACCAGCGAGACGTGGCCAGCGTGGAGGGCGCCCATCGTCGGCGTCAGGGCGATGATCTCACCGGAGGCGCGCCATCCGGCGACGGCGAGGCGGAGGGCGCCGATGTCGCGCAGGATCAGCGCGCCTTCTGGTTTTTTGGGCCCCATGGCTCAGTCGTCCGCGCCGGCACAATCAGGCCCGCGTCGCGTCCGCGCGATGAGACTGGAGCAAGGCTGACGCCGGGGCCGGCTCCGCCTGGATTGCGAGGTCCCGCCGATAGACTTCGGCGCGAAGCCAACGTATCTCATATGAAGCCTTGAATGCTCGACGCTCAATCATAAAGTCCGCAAAAAGGACATCCCGAATGGCCCAGCCCATGACGTCGGAACTTGCCTCCAGCGCACTCCATTATCATAGCTCGCCGCGCCCCGGTAAACTCGAAATACGCGCGACCAAGCCGCTCGGCACGCAACACGATCTTTCGCTCGCCTATACGCCCGGCGTCGCCGCGGCCTGTCTCGCCATCGCCGCCGATTCGGCGCAGGCGGCGGAATTGACGGTGCGTCAAAACCTCGTCGCCGTCGTCACCAATGGCACGGCAGTGCTCGGCCTGGGCAATATCGGCCCGCTCGCCGCCAAGCCAGTGATGGAAGGCAAGGCGGTGCTCTTCAAGAAATTCGCCGGCATCGACGTGTTCGATATCGAGATCGCGGAAAACGACGTCGATCGGCTGGTCGATATCGTCGCCTCGCTGGAGCCGACTTTCGGCGGCATCAATCTCGAGGATATCAAGGCGCCGCAATGTTTCGAGGTCGAGCGCAAGCTTCGCGAGCGCATGTCGATCCCCGTATTCCACGACGACCAGCACGGCACCGCGATCATCGTCGGCGCGGCCGTCCTCAACGCCATGGAGCTGTCCGGCAAGACCCTCTCGGAGGTCAAGATCGTCAGTTCGGGCGCCGGGGCGGCGGCGCTCGCCTGCATCGACTTCCTCGTTGAACTTGGCGCCAAGGCCGACAACATCACCATCACCGACGTCGACGGGGTCGTTTATAGGGGACGCCCTTCGATGAACGAGCGCATGGCCGTCTACGCCCGGGACACCAATGCGCGCCGGCTCGCCGACGTGATCGGCGGCGCGGATATTTTCGTCGGCCTTTCGGCGCCCGGC
Organism: Methylocella silvestris BL2; assembly: GCF_000021745.1. Taxonomy (NCBI): domain Bacteria; kingdom Pseudomonadati; phylum Pseudomonadota; class Alphaproteobacteria; order Hyphomicrobiales; family Beijerinckiaceae; genus Methylocella; species Methylocella silvestris. Next base: position 76,525 of record NC_011666.1, on the reverse strand, counting down.
GTGCTGACGCCCGACATGGCGAAGACGATGGCGCCGCGTCCGCTCATCATGGCGCTCGCCAATCCGACCCCGGAGATCGAGCCGGAGGCGGCGCGCGCGGCGCGGCCCGACGCCATGATCTGCACCGGACGGTCGGATTATCCCAATCAGGTCAATAACGTCCTTTGCTTTCCCTTCATCTTCCGCGGCGCGCTCGACGTCGCGGCGACGACCATCAACGAGGCGATGAAGCTCGCGGCGGTCAAAGCCATCGCGCAGCTCGCGCATGAGCCTCCGTCCGATGTCGTGGCGCGCGCCTATGAAGGGGAGTCGCGTCAGTTCGGCGCGCTGAGCCTCATCCCCTCCCCGTTCGATCCCCGCCTCATTTTGCGCATCGCCCCGGCGGTGGCCAAGGCTGCGATGGCGACCGGAGTCGCCAAAAAGCCGATCACCGATTTTGTCGCCTATGAGGAGACGCTGTCGCGCTTCGTCTTCCGCTCCGGCTTTATCATGAAGCCGCTGATGCAGGCGGCCAAAGCCGACCCGCGGCGCGTCATTTACGCCGAGGGCGAGGACGAGCGCGTGCTGCGGGCCGTGCAGACCGTCGTCGAGGAAGGGATCGCCCATCCCATTCTCATCGGCCGCCCGGACGTGGTCGAGACGCGTCTCGAACGCTTCGGCCTGTCGATCAGGCCCGGCCGGGATTTTGAGCTTGTCAATCCGCAGGACGATCCGCGCTACCGCGACTATGTCGCAAGCTACCTCGAAGTCGCCGGCCGGCGCGGCGTGACGCCGGACAATGCGCGCACCAAGGTGCGGACGAATTCGACTGTGATCGCCGCGATCGCCGTCAAGCGCGGCGACGCCGACGCGATGCTCTGCGGGCTGGACGGGCGCTTCAACTCGCGCCTCGCCTATATTCGCGAAATCATCGGCCTCGCGCCGGGCGTCACCGATTTCGCCGCCATGAGCCTCGTCATCACGAGCAAGGGCCCGCTTTTCATTACCGATACGCATGTCCGCCATGATCCCGCCGATTTCGAAATCGCCGAGACGGCGTTGATGTGCGCGCAGCATGTCCGGCGCCTCGGCCTCGAGCCGCGCATCGCCTTTGTGTCGCATTCGGATTTCGGATCGGACGAATCGCCCTCGCCACAGAAGATGCGCCGCGCCCTCGAAATCCTGCGCAAGCGCGCGCCGGACCTTCAGGCGGACGGCGAGATGCAGGCAGATGCGGCGCTGTCGCAGGCGATCCGCGACAACATCCTGCCGTCGTCGACCTTGAAGGGAGAGGCCAATATTCTCGTGATGCCCAATCTCGACGCCGCCAACATCGCCTACTCGATGACGATGATCATCGCGGATGCGCTGCCGGTCGGGCCGGTGCTGCTCGGCGGGGCGCTGCCGGCTCATATCATCCGGCCTTCGACGACGTCGCGCGGCATCGTCAATATGACGGCTTTCGCCGTCGGCGAGGCGCAGAGTCAGAGCCGCGTCGCAAAGACGCAGGCGGCGACTTTGGACCGCGCCATCGCCTCGTAAGGCGCGGCTTTTGCTCGTCTGGCGATGTTGCTCTGGCGGATATTTCAGCGTCTGGCGCCTCCACCAAGACACCAATCGTAAAAGTTGCAAGTTTTAACGATCAGAAATACGATAAAACAATGAGATAAAGTATTTTCGCGGTTTTGCCAGTTGTGCAAACGCCCTAAGCTGGCCAAGACCGCGCGTTTCTGCTATGGCTCCCGCTCTACTTAACTCCCGGATTTGCGCGCGCGATCCGCAAGAGCTCAAAGGTATTCGCCGCTTATGACTGCAAAAAAAGTAGCCTTGATCACCGGCGTCACAGGTCAGGACGGCGCTCTTCTAGCCGAACTTCTGCTTTCCAAAAATTATATAGTTCATGGCGTGAAGCGGCGCTCCTCGCTGATCAACACCGATCGCATCGATCATCTCTATCATGATCCGCATGAAGAGGATGTCGGCTTCTTTCTTCATTATGGCGACCTCACCGATTCAACGAACCTGATCCGCATCGTCCAGGAAGTGCAGCCTGACGAAATCTACAACCTTGCCGCGCAAAGCCATGTGCAGGTCAGCTTCGAGACGCCGGAATATACAGCCAATTCGGACGCGCTCGGCACGCTGCGCATCCTAGAGGCGATGCGCATCCTCGGCCTTGGCGCGAAGTCGCGCTTCTACCAGGCCTCGACTTCCGAGCTCTACGGCAAGGTGCAGGCGATTCCCCAGAGCGAGACGACGCCGTTCTATCCGCGCTCGCCCTACGCGGCGGCAAAGCTTTACGCCTATTGGATCACGGTCAATTACCGCGAAGCCTATGGCATGCACGCCTCGAACGGGATCCTGTTCAACCATGAAGGCCCGACGCGCGCGGAAACCTTTGTGACGCGCAAGATCACCCGCGCCGTCGCGGCCATTCATCTCGGCTTGCAGGACAAGCTGTTCCTCGGCAACCTCGACGCCCAGCGCGACTGGGGCAACGCCAAGGACTATGTCGAAGGCATGTGGCGCATCTTGCAGCAGCCGGAGGCCGATGATTATGTACTGGCCACGGGCGAGATGCATACCGTGCGCGAATTCGTCGAACGCGCCTTCGCTGAAATTGGCGTGACGATTGGCTGGAAGGGCGAAGGCGTAGACGAGCGCGGCTTCGACACCAAGACCGGCAAGGCTCTGGTCGAGATCGATCCGCGCTATTTCCGTCCGACGGAAGTCGAACTTCTGCTTGGGGATCCGACCAAGGCGTTCGAGAAGCTCGGCTGGAAGCACAAGACGACCTTCGCCGAGCTTGTGTCCGACATGGTCGCCAGCGATCTGGTCGTGATGAAGGCGCGCGGGCGGGTCTGACCGCAGCCCGCAGCAAAGAGGGTCGGCGCCGCCGCAGCGACGCGGGCGCTCCGTGCTTCCAACTGCAAGACATAAACACAAGGAGACGTCATGGCCGATGCTTCGACGGGAGCAACCCGCAACAGGCGGATCTGGGTCGCCGGCCATCGCGGCATGGTGGGGTCGGCGATCGTGCGCCGGCTTGCCGGAGATCCGGTCGAGATCCTGACCACCTCGCGCGCGGAGCTCGATCTGCGCGACCAAGCGGCGGTCCGCGCATGGGTCGCCAAAGAGCAGCCCGACGTCATCATACTCGCCGCGGCGAAAGTCGGCGGCATCCTCGCCAACGACACCTATCCGGCGGATTTTCTCGTCGACAACATCGTGATCGAGGCCAATGTCATCGAGGCGGCCCATCGCGCCGGCGTCGAGCGCCTCGTCTTTCTCGGCTCGTCCTGCATCTATCCGAAATTCGCGCCGCAGCCGATCAAGGAAGAATCGCTGCTGACCGGACCGCTTGAGCCGACCAATGAATGGTACGCGATCGCCAAGATCGCCGGCATCAAAATGTGCCAGGCCTATCGGCGCCAGCACGGACGCAACTATATTTCGGTGATGCCGAGCAATCTCTACGGCCTTAACGACAATTTCGACCTCGCCAACAGCCACGTCCTACCCGCGCTTATCCGCAAATTCCATGAGGCGAAACAGGCCGGCCGTTCCGAGGTCGTGGTCTGGGGCACCGGAACGCCGCTGCGGGAGTTCCTTTATGTCGACGATCTCGCCGACGCCGTCGTCTTTCTGATGGATCATTACGACGGCGACGAGCCGATCAATTGCGGCGCGGGCTGCGACGTCACCATTCGCGAACTGGCCGAAATCGTCGGCCGCGTCGTAGGATTTAGCGGCGAACTCGTGTTCGATACGTCAAAGCCCGACGGAACGCCGCGAAAGCTGATGGATTCGGGACGGCTCGCAGCGCTGGGCTGGCAGGCGAAGACCGGCCTTGAAGAGGGCATAACCGAAGTGTACCGCTGGTTCCTGCACGAAAAGGCCGGCGAACTCGCAACCGCATGAGGCGGACGGAAGGCCCGGCCGCAACCTCAAAACAACGAACGTCAGGCATCGCTGCGGCCTCGCGCAGCATGTTCAGATCTATCGCTAAGCGTTTGTTTTATTATGAACGCGGCATCGCAAGCGCCGTCTTGAATATTAGCCAGCGTTGCGATAACAGTCAGGCAATCAACCGAAAGCGATAAAGCTAGATTTATTCAGTTCGGAATTGTAATCGCGATCGATTTCAATAGTCTGCCGTCTGGCTTCAATCCGAAAACGCTGCTGCTTTCGGACGGGCGTCAGGCTCCCGGCTCCGCCCGCCGACGGCAAGACGGGCGGTTATTTCCATCTCTTTTGACAAGCGATCGCCATGTTCGTCGCCCTTGGCTTCCTGCTCGGACTGATCGCCCTCTGCCTCGTGACGCCTTTCGTCGACGGAGCGGCGCTTGCGGCCTTCATCCCGCTTCTGGTCGCGGTGGGCCTCCTCCTCGTCGCCTTGCGGCTGCCGCCGCTGGAGACGGCGCGTTTCGGCGTGCTGGTTACGCCGGTCGTCCTTGGCGCTTTGATTCCGGCGATCTGGATTCTGCTGCAGATGGCGCCGGCTCCGGCTCCGCTGGCCCATCCGGTCTGGGCCAGCGTCAAGGCAGGGTTTCCCACGCCGATCTGGGGGAGCATCAGCGTCGACATCGGCGCGACGGCGCTGGCGCTGGTCCGCTATCTTAGTCTCGTCGGCGCGCTTCTGCTGACGACGGCGCTGACGATCAATCGCGATCGCGCCGAAGTCACTCTCACCGCTCTCACCGCCGCGGCGACGCTGATATCGCTTGCCTTCATCGTGATCGAAGCCGTCGGCGCGCCGAGCAGCGCGGATCTACGCGAAGAGGCGCAGAGCTGCGCCTGTCTCGGCGTCGTTCTCGCCGCCGCCTGCGCCTGTTTGATTTATGAGCGCCATGAGACGCGGCGGGCGAAGCTCGGCTTCAGCAACGCCAAATTCATCTATCCCATGGCCACCGCGCTGATCGCCTTTTTCATTTGCGTAGCCGCCGTCGTGCTCGCCCACTCAGGCTCGCTGATTTTCGCGGCCTCCTGTGGACTCGTCATGTTCGTCGCCGTCTTTAGCGTGCGCCGGCTTAACCTTGGCCGCTGGGGCGCCGGCGCGATCGGCATTACCGGAGCGGTCATTGTCCTGGCTCTCGTCACCGGCGCCGCCGGGAGCAATTCCGATCCGCGCCTGGCTTTCGTCAAGAAGGACACGGCCACGATTGAACTAACTCAGCGCATTCTCGCCGATACGCCCTTTTTCGGCGACGGCGCCGGCGCCTTCAGCTCCATCCTGCCAATCTACCAATTCGGCGACGCCGAGGGTCAGGAGCGGCGCGCCGTCACCGCCGCGGCCAAGCTTTCGATTGAGATGGGACGCGTCATTCTCTGGGGCGCCGTGATCGCGGCTCTTCTCCTCGCGGTGGATTTCATCCGCGCGGCGGGAAAGCGCGGCCGGGACTCCTTTTACTCCGCGGCGGCGGCGTCCTGCCTTGTCTCGCTGGTGATCCTCGCCTTCGTGAATGTCAGCCTGTTCGGCCCGGGGCTGCCGCTGCTCGCCGCGATCATCGTCGGTCTCGGACTCGCGCAATCGCAAGGCCGGTCCGCCTGAGATTTCCGGCCTCGCCGCCCCTTGCGCAAGCCCGCGTCCCATTCCACCTACCCTGACGGCGGCGACTCTGCGCCGTCCTCGCTGCGAAGGATTTAAGGTGGGCGACAAGGACCAGCAGAGACTGGACCGGCATCTCGACGGTTTTCAGGACAAGCTGCCCGAAAGAGCGGCAGGTTGGGTGTCCTGGCTGCGGCGGCCCGCCTCCCGGGCGGTTCGCATCCCCGCGGGTTTCCTTTTAATATCCGGCGGTATTTTTGGTTTTCTGCCGATCCTCGGACTTTGGATGCTGCCGCTCGGCATCCTCCTGCTCGCGATCGACGTCCCCCTCCTGCAGCGGCCAACCGGCCGCGCGCTGGTGCGCGCCCGCCTGCTTTGGAGCAAGTGGCGGAGGCGGCGCTCCGGACAGGGGGTCCCTTGAAGAATTACAATTCGCGGCCCCGTTGATTTTGTCGCGGCGCGCCCATAGAGCAAGGGCGCGCTTGCCGACCTCGGAGACGGTCTCGCCGCAGGGGTCAATTGAAAAAAAGAGGATGACATGTCCGATTTGAATCAGCCGAAATCGCTTGGGTTCGGGTTGGCGCTTGCTTTGGGTCTTGCGCTTCCGCTCGCATCGCCCTTTGCCGCCGTGGCGGAAGGACCTTTCGCCGGGCTCTCAGGCTATTGGACGGGCGGCGGCACCATCAGCCTGGACAATGGCTCCAGCGAACGCATCCGCTGCAAGGCGGTCTATGCCGTCAATGATGCGGGCAATGCGCTCAACCAGAGCCTGCGCTGCGCCAGCGACAGCTACCGCCTCGAAATCAGCGGCAATATCTCCGTCAGCGGCGGTCAGGTCACGGGAACCTGGGGCGAGGCGACGCGGCACGCCAATGGAAATATCTCGGGCCACGCCTCAAATTCCGAGATCCAGGCGCGCGTCGACGGCGCCGGCTTTTCCGCCGGCCTTCAGGTGCGCTTTCGCGGCAACAAGCAGAGCGTCTCGATCCGGCCGACATCCGGGACCGCAATCACCAATGTCGCCATCACCCTCGGCAAGGGCTGAGCAGTCGGCGATGCTTGTGGCCTGAACGACGAGGCGGCCCGACCGGCCGCCTTTTTCGTTGATCTATCGCGGCGCCGCGCCCGCGGCGCCGCCGCGCCGCCACGCCGCCAAACGCTCGGCGGCGCTGTGCAGGAACATCGCGGTCGGCCGTAGAATCAGCAAATCGGCGGTGAGCGCCGCCATCATCGCAAAGGCGCTGAGCCAACCGAACAGGCGCAGCGAGGGCAGGTCGGAAAAGACCGTCACCGCAAGGCCGCAGGCCAGCACGATCGAGGTCAAGATCAACGCCGGACCGACGAGGACTGTCGCCTGCTCGACGGCAAGCGCATAATTCTCGCCGGAATCGCCTTCGATCCGGAGCCGGTTCAGGAAATGAATCGTCGCGCTGAGGCCGAGGCCGAAGGACACGGTAAGCGCGACGACGCTGGCGAATTGAAGCCCCTGCCCTGTGATCGCGAGGAGGGCGCCCGAGGCGACGACAGGAAAAATGCCCGGCAGCACGCAGGCGAGCCCGACGACGACCGAGCGGAACGCCAGCCCAATAAAGGCGGCGACAAAGAAGAATTCGATTGTGAGGCCGCGCGTCAGCTTGTCGATCATGCTGGCGCTATTGCGCGCGGCGATCGCTGAGAGGCCGGTCACCGAAATCGTGTAGCCGGGGTAGGCCGCGCGCAGGCTTTGCAGCGACTGATCGACCGCATCGACCACCGGCAGCAATTTGCTGGCGTCGGCGTCCGGCACGCGGCCCGAGACGACGACGGCGTCCCGCTTGGCGTCGATGAAGCGCTGCGTCAGATGCTCGGGTAGAAGATCGACATATTTTTTCAAAGTGCCGACGTCAGAGGCGCCCATCTTGTCCTGCAGCCAGCGGCGCAGCGTTTCGAGCGACCACACATTGCCGACGCCCTTTTGATGTTCGAGCAGGCTGTGCGTCTTGGCGATGACGGCGAGCGTTTCCGGGGCATAGAGCGAGGCGCCCTGCGGAAATTCGATCAGGACGTCGATCGGATTGGCGCCGGTCAGCTTGGCGTCGAGGCGCCCGCTCGCCGAGACCGCCTGCTCCTTGTCGGGGACCTGGTCGGCCAGACGATAGCGCGGCTCCAGATTGCCGAAGACGGCGCCAAGGGCCGCGACCACGATCAGCCCGACCAGGCTATAGAGGCCGGGATGGCGCACCATGCGGGCGGCGATCCAGAAACAGAAGGCGCGCAGCGCCTCGACGCCAAGATCGCCGCGCCGACCTGTCGCGGCCAACCTCGCCTCGTTGCGCAGCAAAAGCATGCCAAGCAGCGGCAGCAGCAGCAGAACCGTGAAGAGGGCGATCAGCGTCGCGATCAGTCCCGCCTCCCCGAAGGTGCGGATCAGCTCGGAATCGGAAAACAGCAGCGCGACAAAGGACAACGCCGCGGTGGCGTGGGTCAGGACGCAGGCCGGGCCGACGATCAAAATGGCGTTGCGCAGCGCTTCCTGCTTGCTCTGGCCGGCGAGGATTCGGTCGCGCGTCGCAAAGGTCAGCTGCATGCTGTCGGAGAAGCTGATGACCATGATGAGCGGCGTCATCACGTTCAGGAACATGTTCAACCGGAAATCGAGCCAGCCGAGCGTCCCAAGGGCGAGAATGATCGCGAGCAGCGGCGGCCCCGCCGCAATCACCATGAAGGACAGACGGCGAAAAAACAGAATGGCGATCAGGCAGCCGGCGATGAAGCCGGTCGCATTATAGACAAGACGATCGCGCTCCACCGCGGTGCGGATTTCGAGCTGCATGACCGGAACGCCGGAAAGCTCCGCCTTGAGGCCGGTCCTATCCAGATCCTCGGCCATCGTCTTGCGGATCTCGCCGACGGCGGCGTCGAGCCCCTTGCCGCCGACGATTTTCGGATCGAGCGCCAGAACGACAAGGGTCAGCTGACCGTCTTCCGAGAGGATCTTGCCGCGGATGATCTCATTGCTCATGACGCGCTTCACAAGGGCGTCGTAAGCGGCGCCCTCCGGCAGCGGGTCGGGGAAGAGCGGCGCCGGCGTATCGCCGTTTTCCGGCGGCTGGCGCGCCGAATAAAGCGAGATCACGCCTTGAACGCCGTCGATCAGCTGCACGTCGGTGACGAAATTGCGGAGCTTGTCGAGCGAGTCTCGCTCGAGCAGACTTGGCCCTTCGATCACGGCGAGCACGTCATATTCGCTCGACGGGAATTTCCGCGTCACTTCCTCATATTGCCGGAACTCAGGCGTATTGGAGCGAAACAGCTGGCTCAACGAATCATCGACCTTGAGCCGCGTCAGCCCAAACCCGGCCGCGATCACGAGCGCCAGCGCCGCAAGCGCGACAAACAGAGGATAGCGCAGCGAGATCAGCCCGGTCCGCTCGATCCCAAGCGCCAACCCCGCGCGCTTGCCGACGCTCGAAGAGGCGAGGTTCAGATCGGCCGCGTGCTCCTTTTGTCCTTGATCGGTCATCGGCGCAGGCTTCTCCGGAGTTGGCCTTAAGCTTAGGCCATGACGCCCAACGCGATCATGCCCAAATTATCTATAGGAAGCGGACTTTAATTTCAGATGAGCCGCAGGGCGGATTCCTCCAAGATCATCGGCTCCGGCGGCATGGACGCGGACGCCAGATCTCGGAAGGACCGCCCGCTTTCAGGCGTAAGACTCCAGAGCGCCATGGCCTTCGCGCATAATTGCGCCGGAGCTGATGCTTCAAACGCCTGCTCCTGAAAATTGACTAAATGGCGACAAGGCCCTTTGCGTAGCGCCGCCAATTGGCGACGTAACGGTTGGCGCTTTCCTTGAGCCGCGCGACGTCGATCTCGTCGAGTTCGCGAAACAGTTTGGCGGGACTTCCAACGATCAGCGAATTATCGGGAAAAATCTTCCCCTCCGTGACAAGGGCGTTGGCGCCGATAAGGCAATTGCGGCCGATGCGCGCGCCATTCAAAACGGTCGCGCCCATGCCGATCAGGCTGTTATCGCCAATCGCACAGCCATGCAGGATGGCGTTATGCCCGATCGTGCAGCCCTCGCCGATCGAAACCGGCGAGCCCGGATCGGTGTGCAGCACGCTATTATCCTGGATATTGGAGCGGGGCCCGACAAAAATTTCTTCATTGTCGCCGCGCAGCACGACGCCAAACCAGATCGAGGCGTCGACTCCAAGTCGGACCTTGCCAATCACCTGCGCGTCGGGCGCGATCCAGAACGCGCCAATCGGCGGCAATTGCGGCTCAATACCGTCGATCGCGTAAAGCGGCATCGATCAATTCCGGCTTGCCGCGGCGGGGGTCAAACAGCGTCTCCCGCGCGGGTTTCAATAGGCCTCGAGATCGAGGTCGAGAATGGCCATTTGCAGCGTAAAGCTTCGGCCCTTCGGATCGTCGGCCGAAATGACGCCAAGAAAGTCATCGCCGCGGTTGAGCTCGACCGAATCGGTCTTTTTGGCGCGCGGCACGATCTTCAGCTTGTCGGTCTCGAACAGGCGTCGCAGATAATCCTGCAGCACCGGCCGCTCGACAGGAATCGGCATGGCGAAGGCGAAAGACCGGTCGCCATCCTCGTCGTCGACCGTAATCACGCCGATCTGCTTCTGCCCAAAGAACACGTCGGCGTCATCGGGATTGTGTTTGCCCTGCGCGACCTTGATCCCGTCATTGCCGAACGCCTCACGCAGGAAGCCCTGAAGCTTATGCAATTCGGTCTTGTCCAATGCGACTCCTCCTAAAGCCGGGCGGCGCGACGGCCCAGCGCCTGCGCCGGCTTGTGCGGGCCGGTCAATATGTTTCAGGCAGCTGCCTTTGCCAGAAAACGGCGGACCCCGCAACTGCGCGCCGAGGGCGGCCGCGCCCAATCACGGCCGCTCGGCGAGAAAGGCCAGAACGCCCTTCTTGAAGATCGGATCTCCGACCGCGCGATTGTGATCGCGCCCCTTGATGTCGAGCGCCTGCCCGTTCGGAAAAATCGCCGCCAGCTGCTTCGGATCGCCGGCGACATCGTCCTCGCTGCCGGTGGCGACGAGGACGGGGGTTTTGATTTGCCTTGCTTCCGCTTCGCTGATCAATTGCCGCGCGCCGCGGATGCAGGCGGCCATCGCCTTGAGATCGCTTTTGGTCGCTTCCGCGAAGTTGCGGAAAAGGCGCTGATTTGGCGTCATGAGATCGTTCACGGAGGGCGCCTCCATCGCGTCGGCGATGCCGAGCGGAAGGCCGGCGCCGTCGATCAAATGATGGCCGAGCCCGCCAAGAATGATCGATCGCGCCCGCTCCGGGTGGGCCTTGGCGAAGAAGGCGGCGATCCGCGCGCCCATCGAATAGCCCATGATGTCCGCCGTCTCGATGCCGAGATGGTCGAGCAGGCGGCGGCAGTCCTCGGCCATTTTGGGGACGGCGTAGTCCTCGGGCGAATAGAATTTCTGGCTGCGGCCATGGCCGCGATTGTCGAAGGCGACGACGCGCCTGCCGTCCTCGGTCAGCGTCTTGACCCATTGCGGGAAGAACCAGTTGACCGCATGATTCGACGCAAAGCCATGAATGAGAATGATGGGCTCGTTGCGGTCGTGACCGACCGGCGGCTCGTCCACAAAAGCGAGCCGCGCGCTCCCATCGGCAAAATCCAGCATCGGCGCTCCGTCTTCAGGATCACGATAATTTTTGGATTTCAATCAAATCGAAATCGCTTTTTCTAGTCCGCATTGCGTCGCGGCCCGCGGCGCCCCTGCGGACGCTAAGCCCGGCGAACGTAAAGCCCCCGCCTCGAATTGGAAGCGCAATCTTGAAAAATGGCGGAGGCGCAATCGAACGCGGCGCGGGCCTGTTCCGAAGTGCTTGGCGAAACGGCAATAATTGCGTTATGGTTACCGCCGCTTTCGGAAAATTGAGCACGAGATTCATGAACCGTTATGAACGCCGCCCCGTGGCCGCCGGGGAAGCCGAGGTCGAATATCTCGATGGCGAGTTTCGCATTCTGCGGCCGGGCGCTTTCGTGCGTTGCGCGGCGACCGGCGCTGCGATCCGCATCGAGGAGCTGCGCTACTGGAACGTCGATCTGCAGGAGCCTTACGCCAGCCCCGAGGCGAAACTGCTGAGGCTGAAAATGGCGGCCAAGGGCTAAGCCTCCGCCCAGCGTTTCGCCGCGCGTCTTTGGCGCCCCCCGCGCGCGCTTGCGTCAGCTCTCGGCCTCGTCCTCCACGCCCGGCCTCAGGAAAACCTGCGCCAGGAATGGCGACAGCGCCTGCATGATCCGTGTCGAGGCGCCTGACAGGCGCTCGACCTCTTCGGCCGCGGCGCGGCCCATCGCCCGAAGTTCGGCGGCGTCGAAGAGCAGCAGGGTAACCTCCGCCGCGAGCGATTCCGCGTCATGAACCAGCGCGCAGCCGCCGGCCCGATCGAGCGTCTCATAGCTGTCCGCAAAATCGGAAACCTCGGGCCCGCGCAGGATCGCGCAGCCGAGCTTCGCCGCCTCGATCGGATTGAGGCCGCCTCCCCCCGAGGCGACGCCGAGCGACCGGCTTATCGCGTCGCCCAGCGATCGACCGAGGAAGACGACTCCCGCCGCGCGATACAGCGTCCCGGCGTCCGCCCCCGCGAGGATCAAGATCGCGGGCAAAGCTTCGTCGCCGGCGCTGGCCGTCGCAGCCCGCGCGTCCAATCCAAGCTTGCTTGCACGCAGGGCGATCTCGATGGCGCTTTTCGCCCGCCGCGGCGCGATGATGGTCAGGACGCCCGGCAGTTTCGCCGCGATCTTGCGATGCGCGTCGAGAACGACGTCAGCCTCCGCCTGATCGGCCGTGAAAGCCGCCCACACCGGCCGCGCGCCAATGCGCGCCGAGAGCAGCGCGAGCGCCGCGCTGTCGGCAGGTTCCGGCGAAAGATCATAGGCCGGGTCGCCGACAATTTGCGCATAGCCGGCGCCCAAATGCCGCAGCCGCTCCATGTCGGCGGCGCTGCGCGCGAGACAGGCCTCAAATCCGGAAAGAAGAGCGCGCGCCAGTTTTGGCGCTCGGCTTAAAAGGGCAAACGCGCGAGCCGACAGATGCGCGTCGACGAGCGCGACCGGAACGCCGCGCCGGCGCATTTGCCGCGTCAGATTCGGCCAAAATTCGGCGCCGTCCAGCAGAGCGACGTCGGGACGCCAGGACGCAAGAAAGCGGGCGGCGAATTTCGGAACGTCGAGCGGCGCATATTGATGCAGCGCGAAGGGGGGCAACCGCGGCGGCGCGGCCTCGTCATCCCGCGTCGTCACCAGCACATGGAATCCGGCCGCGGCCAGCCTGTCGATCAGCGGCAGGAGGCGCGTGGCGTCAATTGCCGTCGCCGCAGCGACCCAGACAAGCCGGCCTTGCGGACGAGCCGCCGACGGGCTGCCCAGACGCTCGGCTGCGATCCTGCGCTCGTCCTGGCGCGACCGCCCGCCGCGAAGCCGAACCCGCCACCACAGGACAAGCGGAGCAAGCGGTGCGAAGGCGGCGCTGCAGGCCCGATAGAGGGAAAGCAGCATGACTCCCCGTTAAGCCCGATCCAGATCCGGCGCCGACTGTACGCAAAAGGCTCCGGCGCTCAAAGCCGAACTTCTGGCGCAGGCGGACGGGGTTTCAAACGCCAGCAGGAAAGGATCGGAGCGCGCAAAGGGATTTCGGCCGGAGTTTCGCGCGGAGGCCGTTTTTCGGAAGGGCGGCGACTATTCTTCGTCGCCTTCCTCTTCATGATCTCCCGGCTCGATCAGCCGATGGAGATGGGCCACGAAATAACGCATTTGAGCGTTGTCGACCGACGCTTGCGCCTTGGCGCGCCAGGCGGCGACGGCCGAAGCGTGATCCGGGAACAGCCCGACGATTTCGATTTCGTCGAGATTCTTGAATTCAGTGGAATCGAAATCCTTCAGTTCGCCGCCGAAAACAAAGTGCAGAAGCTGCTTCTTGGGGGGAGCAGGGGCGCGTTTCATGATTGTGTCCAGCGTTCTTGAACAAGGGCAGTTCCCTTAGCGCGAGCGGTAAGCATTTTCCAAGCCATGCGCAAGGGCCGGCCGCCGTCGCCTTCAGGGCTCAAAAGCATTTCGCGTGCGCCGCATCGCGTGATTGATCGCCGGGTAGATTTGCAGCGGCGCGGCCGCAAGCAGACCATGCCGCGTCTCCACGCGATTATAGACGAGATCGCAGCCATCGAGGCTGGCAAGCCGTCCCCCTGCCTCCTCCAAAATCAGATCCGCCGCGGCAATGTCCCAATCGTTGGAGTTTTCCGAGGCGAAGCCGGCGTCGAGCGTCCCCGAGGCGACATAGACGATGCGCATCGCGAGCGACGGCACGCGCGGCTGCAGGCTGAATTTCAGACCCGCCAGACGCAATTCCTCGGCAAGGAACATCGGCGCGCCAACTTTAGAGCCGGCTTCGAGCGCGGCGAGCTGCGACACCTGGATCGGCGCGCCGTTGAGGCGAGCGCCCGCGCCGCGGACCGCGACATAGGACTGCTTTAAGGCCGGCGCATGGACGATCCCGATTTGCGGACGCCCGTCGCGGACCAGCGCGGCGGCGACCGCCCAGGTCTTCTCGCCCAGCGCGAAGGCCCGCGTGCCGTCGATCGGATCCAGCACCAAGACTTCGCTGCGCGTGAGCCTGTCCTCGGAATCCTCGGTTTCCTCGGAGAGCCAGCCGGCGTCAGGCAAAAGCCGCGCGAATTCCGTTCTGAGAAAAGCGTCGACGAGAAGATCCGCCTCGGTGACCGGCGAGCCGCCTTCCTTATGCGTGACGCGCGCGGTCGTTCTTTGTCCCGGTCGAAAGAAGCCGAGCGCAATGTCGCCCGCCCGCCGCACGGCTTCGTGAAACGAAGCAACCAGATCGTCGGCGTGCGAAAGAACCGTCAAAACTCTTTCTCGGGAAGGCGGGACGCAAAATGGCTTAGCGCGCTGCAACTGGCGAGACAAGCATTTCTCCGGCCGCGCCAGCGCGCCGATCGACGCGGACGCGGTCTTGGTTAGGGTTCTGCGATTTGTCGAGGGCGGCGTTAGTCTGGCAAAAGCCAAGGTTCTCGGGCCGCGTTTTGGCGCGAAGCCTGGCCGTGAAAAAATCAGGAGACCTTGATGATCGCCGTCGATCCGCTTATCGCCGCGGGCGTGCTGTTCTGCACCGCCGTCACCGACGCGGCCTATGTGCTGTTCACCGCCGCGGTCGCCGGACGGCGGCGATTCTCGGCGGCGAATTGGAGCGGCGTCTGGTATCTTCTCTCCGCTTTCGCGGTGATCAGTTACACGCAGAACGCCGCCTATGTGGTCTTCGCGGCTCTCGGATCGTGGATCGGCGCGTTCTTGTCGGTAACCTGGCTGAAGCGCGGCTCCCCATAAGAAACGGCCGAACTTTCGTTCGGCCGATGAAGGTCGCGGAAGGTTCTAATTCCCGACAGTCTACGGCGTCACCGAGCCTCGAGCGCGTCCGCCGCTGACCTTGCAGGAGCAGCCGATCCCAATGTAGGAGGCGTTAACAAGCTGGCAGGTGCGCACCGGAGTCGTGCAGAAATTGCCGATCCCACCCGTGGCGACGCTGCGGCCGGTCACGACCGGAGCGGCAGGCGCGACATAGGCGTAATTGCCGCCGTAGGGATAGGCATAAGGATAGTCGTAGCTGTAGTCATAGGCCGGATAGGCCCAATCGCTGGCAAGGCCGTAGCCGAGGCCGAGCCCGTAGAGACCGCCGCCCCATCCCCAGCCCCAGCTCGGGCCGTAGTTCCAGCCCCATCCGCGCCGCCACCCGGCCCAACGGTTGCCGTTGCCGGCCCAGCCGCCGTTCCAGCCGTTGCGCCAGCCGCCATTGTTCCAGCCGCCGCCGCGCCAGCCCGCATTGTTAAAGCCGGCGCCGTTCCAGCGCGCGCCGCCGCCCCAACCGCCGCCGCGAAAACCTCCGGCATTGAACGCCCCGCCGCGGAAGCCGCCGCCGCCCCAGCCGCCGCCGTGAAAGCCTCCCCCGCCGAATCCGCCGCCGTGAAAACCGCCGCCGCCAGCGCGGCCAGCCCCGCCATAGCCCCCCGCGAAAGCGGGGGCGGCCGCGATCAGCGCCCCCGTCAAAACCGCAGCCGCGGCTAATTTGCCCAATAGTCTCATCACGCGCTCCTTCGACCGGGCTCGTTCGGCCCTGCCCAAATATAAGGCGAAAGTATGATTCAACGCCTGGCGCACGGGCAGAGTTCCGCCTATTCGCGAAAACAGCCGAGCCGCAGCTATGCCAGGTCGGCCGCGCGCGGACGGTCCGCATCGAGCGCAACGCAGCCAACCTAATGGTCCAAACGCTTGGAATCCATCACGATGTTTTTTGATTGATTCGCCCCAAATCATCGTGATCTAGGAATCGGCAAGGCTTCGGTCTAGACCGTTCGCCATCCCTCCCAGAGCCGCAAGATGATCCTGTTCCGCCCAATCCTCCGCTGCCTGCTCGCCGCCGCATTCCTCGCCTCGGCGACTTTTGCGCGCGCCGCCGATCCGCTCACGATCGGCGCGATCGAAATTTTGAGTGGACCGAACGCCAAATATGGCGTCGCCATCAAGCAGGGCTTCGACCTTGGCCTCGATGAAATCAACCGCGGCGGCGGCGTGCGCGGGGTTCCGCTGGCCATCGCTTACGAGGATTCCGCCGGCAGCAAGGAGCAGGCGATCAACGCCGCGCGCCAGCTGATCGGCCGCGCCAAGGTTCCGCTGCTGCTCGGACCGACGCTCTCGACCGAAATGTTCGCGGTCGGTCCGATCGCCAATCAGCGCCAGACGCCGATCATCGGCACATCGACGACCGCGATTGGGGTCACCGACATCGGTCCTTTCGTGTTCCGCACCTCTTTGCCCGAAGCCGATGTGATCCCCGTGACGCTGCGCGCCGCTCGCGACAAGCTGGGCGTCAAGAAAGTCGCAGTGCTGTACGGCCGTGACGACGCCTTCACCAAATCGGCCTATGACGTCATGAAGGCGGCGCTCGCCGAGCTGGGCTTTGAGGTTCTGACGACGGAGACATTCGGCGCCAAGGACACGGATTTTTCCGCGCAGTTGACCAAGATCGCCAGCCTCAATCCCGACGCGATCGTCATCTCCGCGCTGGCCGACGCCGGGGCCGGCATTCTGCTCGCAAAGCAAGCGCTCGGCCTGCCGCAAACGGTGCGTGCGATCGGCGGCAATGGCATGAATTCACCGAAGGTGCTCGAGATCGCTGGGCCCGCCGCGGATGGGCTTCTCGTCGGCAGCCCGTGGTTCGTCGGCAAGAGCGATCCACTCAATGCAAAGTTCATCGAAGCCTATCGCGCGAAATATGGCTCCGATCCCGACCAATTTGCGGCGCAGGCCTATGACACGATCAAGATCGCGGCGAGCGCGCTGAACGAGGCCAAGGATCTCAGCGGCGAAGCCATCCGCGACGCGCTCCTCAAAACCAAGATCGAGGGCGTCATGGGCCAATTCGCCTTCACGCCGGACCGGAGCCCGGCCGTCGTCTCGGGCGTCCTTGTCCTCGAAGCCGCCGGCGGCAAATTCACGATTTTGAAATAGACTCGCCTTTCCCGGCGCGCCGGATCAACCCATGCTTCTTCAGCAAATCATCAATGGATTCGTCGCCGGCTCGGCCTATGCGCTGTTCGCGCTCGGCTTCACGCTGACCTTCGGCGTCCTGAAGATCGTCAACCTGACCTATGGCTTTTATTTTTCGGCCGGCGCCTATCTCGCGCTGTTTGCGGCGCTGCATGGCGCGCCGATCGCGCTGGCGCTTCCCCTGGCCGCATTCGCGACCGGCCTCATCGCTGTGGTTCTCGACTCTGCGCTGCTGTCGCGGCTGCGCCAACAACAGGCGCCCGAACTCGCGTCGTTGATGATCACGCTTGGGGCGACGCTGTTTCTCTACACCGGCATGACGGCGCTGATCGGCTCGGAGATCCGGCGCTTTCCGATCGGCCTCATCGAGGCCGCTCCGTTCCGTCTCAATGGGGCGAGCATTTCGCTGACGCAGATCATCATCGTCGTCACGGCCGGCCTTCTCGCCGCAGCGCTGATTGGCGTCTTGCGGGCGACGCGGACCGGCCTTGCGATGCGCGCCATGGCCGAAAATCCGCAGGCCGCCGAGCTGATGGGCATCAACACAGGCGCGATCATGCGCCGCGTGTCCTTCCTTTGCGGCGCGATCGCCGGCGCCTCGGGCGTTCTCATCGGCCTCGAGCACAACGCCATTACGCCCTATATGGGCGAGACCATGGCCCTCAAGGGCTTCGCCGTCATCATTCTCGGCGGCCTTGGCGACGTCGGCGGCGCGCTGATCGCGGGGCTGTTGATCGGCCTCCTCGAGGCGCTGACCGCGGGCTATGTCTCATCGGTCTACAAGGACGCCGTCGGTTTTCTATTGCTCGTTTTGACCCTGTGGGCGCGTCCCTTCGGCCTGTTCGGCCGGGCGAGCGTCAGGCGCGCCTGATGCCGGCTGCGCTCGACGATTTTCTATGGACCTATCAGAGCCTGATCGCCTCGCTTGGCGTCAACGGGCTGCTCGCGCTGAGCATGTATGTGGTGCTGGCGATCGGCCAGCTCTCGCTCGGCCAAGCCGCCTTCATGGGCCTTGGCGCCTATGCCTCGGCCCTGCTCAGCCTCCACAGCGGCCTGCCCTTCCCGCTTGTTCTGGCGGCTGCGACGCTGATCCCGGCGGCCTTCGCCCTGGTCATCGGCGCGCCAACCTTGCGCCTGTCCGGCGTCTATCTCGCGCTGGCGACGATCGGTCTTGGCGAGATTTTGCGCATCTTTCTCATTCAATCCGATCTGACGGGAGGCGCCCTCGGCCTTTCAGGGATTCCCGCCAAGGCCGGCTTTGCGTTGATCTACGGTTGCCTCGCGGCGGTGACGCTGGCGCTGATGCTGATTGCGCGCTCGCGCGTCGGCCGGGCGATGGAAGCGATCCGCGAGGACGAGACGGCGGCCGCCGTCAGCGGCGTCGATCTCCCCCGCTACAAAATGGCCGCGCTTGTCGTCTCGGCGATGCTGGCCGGACTCGCCGGCGCGCTGAACGCGCACGCCTCCTCCTTCATCGGCCCGAACGACTATGGGTTTGACGCCGCGGTGACAATTCTGAGCTACGCCCTGCTCGGCGGCGTCGGCTCGCCGTTCGGCCCGCTCGCCGGCGCCCTTGTGTTGACGCTGCTGCCGGAAATTCTGCGTCCGCTGCAGGATTTCCGCCTCGTCGTCAATGGCGCCATCATCGTCATCGCCGTCCTCTACATGCCGCATGGG
Source organism: Methylocella silvestris BL2 (assembly GCF_000021745.1). Lineage (NCBI taxonomy): Bacteria > Pseudomonadati > Pseudomonadota > Alphaproteobacteria > Hyphomicrobiales > Beijerinckiaceae > Methylocella > Methylocella silvestris. The sequence goes on along the minus strand of NC_011666.1, from coordinate 57,737 downwards.
TTGATCCCGTGGCGTCCCCTGCGCATTGGCGCGCGCCCATGAGCGCCGCGCCGCTGCTCAACATCAAGGGGTTGACGCTGCGCTATGGCGGGCTCGCCGCCGTTGAGGATCTCGATCTCATTGTGGCCGAAGGCGCCCTTGACGCGCTGATCGGACCGAATGGCGCCGGCAAGACAAGCCTGTTTAATCTGATCAGCGGCCTGACGCGTCAGGACGACGGCGAAATATGGCTTGGCGGCGCGCGCATCGACCGGCTCTCGCCGTCGCAGCGGGCGCGACGCGGGCTCGCCCGCACCTTCCAGAATCTGCGCCTGTTCACTGAGACGACGGCGATCGAAAATGTTCTCGTCGGCATGCATCTTCATGTCGGCGGCTCGCTCCTCGAGATTTTGACGCGGTTCGGGCGTTTCCGCCAAGCCGAGCGGGCGGCGGTCGACGCGGCGCGCGAGCTGCTTGCCTTTGTCGGTCTTTCGTCAGTCGAATATGCGCCGGCCGGATCGCTCTCTTATGGCGATCAGCGCCGGCTCGAAATCGCCCGCGCGCTCGCTGCAAAACCGAAGCTGCTGCTTCTCGACGAGCCTGCCGCTGGCATGAATCCCGCGGAGACGGCGGCGCTGCGGCTCCTGCTCGAAAAGCTGCGCGCGCAAAAAATATCCATGCTGCTGGTCGAGCATGACATGAGCCTCGTCATGCGGCTTTGCGACAAGATCACGGTCTTGAATTTCGGCCGCAAGATCGCTGAAGGGCCGCCCGACGCGGTGCGCGCCAATCCCGCCGTGATCGAAGCCTATCTCGGCGTCAAGGGCGCCGCGCATTTTCGGGGCGACGCGGCATGACGGACATCATGCTGGAGGCGCGCGGGCTGACGATCGGCTATGGCGGCAAGCTTGTCGTCCGCGACGTCGACCTCACGGTCCGGCGCGGCGAAATCGCCTGCCTCATTGGCGCCAACGGGGCCGGCAAAACCACCATTTTGCGCGGCCTCTCCGGCCTTTTGAAGCTGCGCGCGGGATCCGTGCGTCTCAACGGGGAGGAGATCGCCAACCGCTCCGCGCACGCCATCGCCGCGCGGGGAATGGCTCATGCCCCAGAGGGGCGGCAGATTTTCGCGGCGATGAGCGTCGCCGACAATCTCCGCGCTGGCGCATATCTCGCGCCCTCGGCGGCGGAGATTGGCCGCAGACGCGACGCCGCGCTCACGCGCTTTCCGCGTCTCAAGGAGAGGTTGACGCAACAGGCGGGACTTCTCTCAGGCGGCGAGCAACAAATGCTGGCGATCGCGCGCGCTCTGATGGCCGATCCGAAGCTGCTATTGCTCGACGAGCCGTCGATGGGCCTTGCGCCGCTGATGGTCGAGGAGATTTTTTCGATCCTCGCGGCGCTCAAAAGCGAAGGGCGCACAATCCTGCTCGTCGAGCAGAACGCCAACGCCGCCCTCGCGCTCTCCGACCAGGCCTATGTGATTGAGGCGGGCCGCATCAGCCTCGAAGGCCCGGCGCGCGATCTCATCGACCATGACGGCGTCTCAGCTGCCTATCTCGGCGGGTGATGCGCTCACCCCGTCGCGGGCGGCGAGGTCGTCCTGCAACTGCGCGATAAAAGCGTCCAGCGTGTCGCGCCGCAATGTGTAGCTCGCAAATTTTCCCTCGCGCGTCACGTCGATGAGGCCCGCGAGCTCGAGCTCCTTCATATGGTGCGACAGGGTCGCCGGATTGACGCCCATGCAATCGCGCACCGACACGCAGGCGAGCGCATCCGTTTGCGCGCCGAGACGTTTCAAAATCTCATAGCGCGTCTTATCGCTCAGCGCCCTGGCGATCAGGAGAACCTGATCGCCGCTTAGCTGTTTGCCGCCAGGTTGCGACACGGTTTTGATCCTTTTGATAGCGTCCCCGCTAAATTTAGCGGGGACGAAGAAAGCAATGCTTTATTTCAGTCCGCCCGACACAACGATAGTCTCGCCGGTGACCCAGCGCGACTCGTCGGAGGCGAGAAACACGGCGACAGCCGCGATATCGTCCGGCTGTCCAACGCGACCAAGCGGGGTCTGCGCCACGAACTGAGCTTCCATATCGCTTCCGGCGATGCCGACGGCTTGGGTGCCCTCGGTTTCGACGATGCCGGGATTGATCGCATTGACCCTGATCTTGCGTGGGCCGAGTTCTTTCGACAGGACGCGGGTGGCGGAATCAACCGCCCCCTTGGTGGCGGTGTAGACAACAGATTGAGGTATGTTCATGGAGGTGACCGCGGAGCTGATGTTGATAATGCTGCCGCCTTCCGGTTTAAATTGCTTGACGGCCTCGCGGGTCGCCAGCAGCAGGCCAAGGACGTTGATGTTGAAATGCCTGTGGAACTCAGCTTCCGCGAGATCGTCGATGGCGCCGAACTGATAGACGCCCGCATTGTTGACGAGAATGTCGGTCGGCCCGAACACGTTCTTGGCTTCCGCAAAAATCTTCAGCACGTCGGCTTCCTTGGCGACGTCGCCCTGCACGGCGATCGCCTTGCCGCCCTTCGCCTTGATGTCGGCGACGACGGCCTGCGCGCCTTCCTTGCTCGACGCATAATTGACGACGACTGCGGCGCCTTCGGCTGCAAGGCTTTTGGCGATCGCCGCGCCTATGCCTTTGGAGGCGCCAGTTACGATGGCTGTTTTGCCGGACAATCTGCTCATGCTTAACCCCTTTTCCGCCTGATACTTCGACAGTTTTACATCTATCGAACAATTGGTTCCGCTTATTTGGGTCGGCGGGATTTGCTTTCAAGGGGCCGCAAGAGAAAGATCGTTCTTTTTTGGCAGGAGCCAAGGCCAGCTGGCGTCGACTTAAGACGACCCATCGACCATGCGCTCGTCAATCGCCGTCGCCTTGATCAACGCAAAAACCCGCGAGCCGGGCTGAAGGCGAAGTTCGTCCACTGCTTGGCGGGTGGCGACGGCGGCAAGATGCTCCGCTCCGTCCAAAGTGATGTCCACGATAGCGAGCGGCCCGACCGCGTAGATGCTCTTGACCGCGCCCGCCAGCACGTTGCGGATGCTCGTTTCCGGCGGGGGCGCGGTCGCGAGAATAACGTCGGTCGCCTTGATGACGATTCGGATCGACCGGCCTCGAGCTCCGGCCGGGCCAACCATCCAGATCGTCCCCGCCGGATGAATCAGGTTGGTGAGCCCATAAACGGCGTCCGCGTCTCCCACGATCACGCTCAGCGCCGAGGACCGGTCAAAACGATCGTCGAGCGCGCTCACATCGGCGCCAAAAACTTCATTCGGACTGCCGATGACCTTGACCTTGCCGGCCTGGAGCACCACCACCCGGTCGGCCAGACGCACGACTTCTTCGATCGCGTGCGAGACATAGACGATCGGGACCTTGAAATCGTCGCGGATGCGCTCGATCAGCGGCATGATCTCGAGCTTGCGCGACATATCGAGCGCCGCCAATGGTTCGTCGAACAGAAGCAGCCTCGGACAGGACAGAAGTGCGCGTCCGATGCCGACGCGCTGGCGCTCTCCGCCGGAGAGGCGCGCCGGCCGCCGGCCCAAAAGCTTGTCGATGCCGAGCGTCGCGATCACGGCGTCGAATTCGATCTCCTTGCGGCCGGGCGGCGCGAACCAGCGCCCATAGAGAAGATTGTGCCGCACGCTCAAATGCGGAAAAAGATAGGAATCCTGGAAAACAAGGCCGATGCGCCGCTTGTAGGGCGGAAGGAAAACGCCCTTCTCGACATCGACGAGCGGCTGCCCATCAAGGTTGATATAGCCGCGGGTCGGACGCGACAGGCCGGCGATTAGACCAAGCGTCAGCGATTTGCCGCATCCGGACGGCCCGAACAGAGCGGTGATCCCCTGCCCGTTGCCGAAGGCGACATCAAGTTTGAACGTTCCAAGATCGAGGCCGACGTCGACTTCGATCATTCGAAACTGGCCACGCGCTTTTCAGCCCAGCGCTGAATGATTTCCGAGGCGATTAGCGCGGCGAGGGCGATGATGATCGAGACGATGGTCAGCCGCAGCGCGCCGGCGTCCCCTCCCGGCGCCTGTGTAAAACTATAGATTGCGGCCGAGATGGTCTGCGTTTCGCCGGGGATGTTAGAGACGAAGGTAATCGTCGCGCCAAACTCGCCAAGCGCGCGCGCAAAACCGAGTATGGAGCCGACGATAATGCCCGGCGCCGCCAGCGGCAAAGTGATCAAGGCGAAGGTCCACAGCTTGCCGGCCCCGAGCGAACCGGACGCAAATTCAAGCCGCCGATCGATTCCCTCGAACGAGAGCCGCATGGCCCGCACCATCAGGGGAAATCCCATGACGGCGCAGGCGAGCGCGGCGCCCGTCCAGCGAAACGACAGAACAATCCCGATGCTCGCCAGGAACGGGCCGAAAACGCCTCTGCGCCCGAACAGGATCAACAGAATGAAGCCTGTGACGACGGGCGGCATCACCAGCGGCAGATGAACCAACCCGTTGAACAGCGTCTTGCCGGGAAAATTCCAACGCGCGAGCGCATAGGCGGTCAGGATGCCGAACGGCAGGCTGGCCACGGTCGCGACGATGGCGATGCGCAAGGAAAGCCAGATCGCGGTCCATTCTTGCGGCGAAAGATCCATCACGCGAACGGCTCCCTGCGGTTTTCTCGTCAAAAATGGCCGCGATTTCGCCCTCGCGCCAAATTCCGCGCGCTATTTCGAGAGGATCGAGAAGCCTTGTTCGAGCAGAATCTTCACAGACGCCTGCGAGGACAGATAGGCGACGAAATTCGCCGCCTCGGGATTTTTAGACTCTTCGAGGATGGCGACCGGATAGACGATCGGGCTGTGCGAAGAGGCCGGGAACACGCCGACAATTCGGACCTTTGGTTCGGCCTTGGCGTCTGTCGCGTAGACAATGCCGAAACGCGCCTCGCCGCGCGCGACGAGGTTGAGCGCGGCGCGAATATTGTCCGATTGCGCCAGTTTGGGTTCGACCTTGTCCCACACGCCGAGCGCGACAAGCGATTCCTTGCCATAGACGCCGCCGGGGCACGACGTGATCGTGCAGACCGCGATCTTGCCCGCGCCCGTCAGACCGGCGAGATCAAAACCGGATTCGATTTTGAGCGTCGTCTTTTGGTCGGCCGGTTCGACCAGCACAAGTTCGTTGCCAAGGAAAGCGCGGCGCGTTCCGGCCCGGAGCAGTTTCGCCTTGTCGAGGTAATCCATCCAATTGAGATCGGCGGAAATGAAGATGTCTGCGGGCGCGCCCTGCTCGATCTGCTTGGCGAGCACGGCCGACGAGCCATAGACGAGCACCGGCGCCTTGCCATTCTGAGCCGTCCAGGACGCCGCGATCGCGTCGAGCGCCGTCTTCATGCTGGCGGCGGCAAAGACCGTCGGCCCGGCCGCGGGCGTCTGCGCCGCAACGGTCAGCGGAGCCAGCCCAACGGCCAGCGTCAAAACAAGCGCCAATGCGTTAAGCGTGCGGCGCGCGATCATTATCATGTCCGAAATTCCTTTGTGGATGACGCAACGCAGAGGCGCTGGACGGATGCGTCAATATATTCCAGTCGATACAGGATGAGCAAGCGAGCTTTGCCGTTACGCGGCGTTCCGTCGCGTAAAATGCCGGCGGTGCAACTTGCCGCGCCGCCAATTGATTGCTGAAACAGCCTCCGGCCGGCCCGGAAGCGCTATCACCGCGACAGGCTTGTTTGGCCTTGGCGACAAAAGTGAAAAATCAAAAAAAGACGTCGCGCTCCATTCGGCGTCTTGTCTTTGCCGGGGTCGGGGGACGCCCCCTCCGCAAGACGAATTCGCTGCAAAACAAAAAATGCAGCGCCGTTAACCAAGATGCTTCGCGTCCTGGACAAGTTGCGCAAACCGCAACGCCGGCGTTTACCACAAGATGAACCTGCAAAAGCGATTGTTCAAACGCAGCCGAAAACGCGGTAGCCTAGCAACCGCTGGAAGCAGAGCGGCCAGCTTTTGAGACCGTTTGAAAATGCTCGCTTCCTCCAAGAGCCCGCGTGATGAGCGGAAGGACGCCCGAGGTTCCGTTGCAAGCGAAGCGGTTCGCAAAGCGAATGCAATGGAAGCGGCGACTGGAGAGAGGGCTCAAAGAGCCCGTCTCCAGCCGCGAGGGCGTTAACGGCCGTGCTCCGAACGCATCCTCTCATCCTGAGCTTGTCGAAGGACGAGACGCCATTTCTGACGAAAGCCTCGTCAGGATGAGGAGGATCGAATTTGCAAACGGTCCCTGAGGATTCGACATGAACAACCGCACGCGCAATCCGCGCGAGGATGACGCCGCCTCCGGACCGCTTTTCGAAGCGGCTCAAGTCACACATCTCGACGACAAGCCAAAAGGTGATTTCGCTTATTGCGTTCGTCGCAATGGCTCCGACAGACGGGGGTGGCCGCGGCGGCGCACCCGCCTGCGGTCCGGCAAGCTGCTTGATCAGAACAATCGCTTCTTGATCGAATGCCAGATCTACGATCGTTCGGACGGCGGCGCGCGCCTGCGGGTCTTCTCTGATGTTCCGCCAGCCCTCACAATCCGGCTCTATGAGGATTGTCCGGAGCGGTTGCTGGAGGCGGAAATCGTCTGGCGCGAAGGCGGCGAGCTCGGACTGCGGTTTATCGCCCGGCGCCCCGCGCGCGCCATCGGCAAGACCATGCTGACGTGCCTCCGCGATCGCTATTACGCGATTGTTGATTAAACGTCTTTCGACTCCCATCGATGTGACGCCTTCACGCCTGGGCTCTCGGTCGCAAAGATCAGTCGCTCGTGGATTAACCTGTGTTCCGCCGAGCGCCTTATGCTCGCGGCGCCCCGTGCCGCCGACGCGGGCAGACAGGCCGGATCCGATGCGCTCCAAATACGGACACAGCTAATAGGCTTCCGTGATCGTTCCCCGTTCCGTGACAACCACCCATCGGCCGTTGCGATTCTCGATCGAGAGGATCCGTCCTGCGTCGGGCAGCGCCGTCCCCGGCGCCGCCGCAAAGCTGCCTTTTGCACTCTGCACCATAATCGCGTCTTTGGCGGAGAAGCTCACCACATACCCTTTGAGGGCTCCCCGCGGCGCCGCCGCGCTCGTCTCTCCGCGTTTTGCCGCCCCCGCCGCCACGTCCATATGGCCAGATTGATCGATCGAACCGGTCGCGCTGTAATCTACAGGATGCTTTTGAGACTCGGCGGGTTCGGAGTGGTTGTGCGATCCTCCAATCGGCTGCGCGAAGATCATCAGATGTTCGACGCCGCCAAAGAGTGGGTGGCTGTTGTCTCTGGAAATCATGACAGCGGCAAAGCTCACCGACCCGACCGCAACGACGACGCCAGCTGCGATCAACCCACGATCGACCGTCTGCGTCGCTGCGCGACTCGTGGAAACTTTCGCTGACGTCGACGCAAAGGATTTTGCGGCGCCAGCAAAGCCGAGTCGAAAACCCGCGCGCCGCCCCGCCCCGTCCGACGCCGGGAACGGGGGGCGCGGCGCCCCGCCCGTTTCCGGTCTCGCCTTTCTCAACAATTTGCCTCTAATCTCCATGACGACGCTCTCCCACCAAATTGACGCTCCAGGCCGTTACCGCGAGCGCCCTCGCCTCCTGTGCACGCGATGACTCTCGCCGGCCCGCGCCACTATCGATCTTAGGCGATGAATTCCTGTGCTTCGTGGAGCGACGAAAACATGCGGCGGCCAAGCAAGGTCTCGACCTCAACGCTGCCATCCCCGAATTGGACATAAGCGCGATCTTTCACCCATCCGCGCTCAAGAATCTTCCTGGCGTTTTCTGGCCTCGCCTTCGCGCTCACGGCCTTTGGCTGAGGCGCAGGTCTCAGCGACGGCTGAAGCGGAGCCGATGCCGAAGGCCGGCCAGCGGAATTTTGTGGGGGCGGAGCAGGCGCCGGAACGCGGCTGCTCGTCAGTTGCGAACGCGCCATGACCGCCTCGAAGAACTTGTTCAAGGCGCCAAATCCCGTCTGCAAAGCGCCGATGATCGCGAGGCCCAGCCCGCAGAAAATGACGCTTTGCGCCACCAGCGCAAAGTCGAGGGCGCCCGACTCGCCGACCTGCCCCGGAAACCGCGGCATGGCATAGTGCAGCTGCGGCGATGAAAACAACAATGCCCATCCCGCGGCCACAATCATGAAGCCAATCCAGGTTAACCGCTCGAACACCATCTCAATCGCCTTTCCATCAACAAGCAGCGCTTTCACTCGCGCCGCCGCAGGAGTCGGATCATTCCATCCGAATAGGAAATTGCCCCGTTTTGACGCGTGGCTCTGTTCCATCATCAAGTTCGAGCGCGCAGAGATCGGCGCGCCGCCAGTTGAGTCCCTCGGATTTGGCGCTGCGCCAGAAGGAAAGCGACAACAGGCGCGTCCGTGATCGTTTCTCATTCGGCGCCATCCTCCGACATTCGAGCCCGCGCTGTCGCGACCGCAACCCTCTACTTTGATATATCGCTTTTGGAAACGAAGTTGAACTGATCCACAAGAATATCCTTGATAATATCGGCGCCGAGCCGCCTGTTCACTTGCGTGGTGAGAAAGCGCGTCAACGCCGGCAGGTCATATTTCTCGAGATGCGCGAAATCGATCTTCTCAACATAGAGTTTCCGAAACGCCTCGTCCGTAATGAAGGCGTCCGGCGCCGCCGCCAAACGATTCAATGCTTCGGGATCGATGAGATAAATGAACTGAGCCACAACATAGCCGGCGACATTTCCGTCGGCGATTACGGGCACGCTGATCGGCTCTGTCTTTTTGCGATCGAGACGTTCGGGCGAATGCGGCGAATCCGTTGATTGCTCCGCGGTCGATTTCCATGTCGCGCCCAGATAGGTCGCGGTCAATGTCACCGTCAAAATCCATGCGCAGCTCGCCGCAATCCGGATCATTGAATTTCGACCTTCGCCTCGCGTATCGCGGTGTAGGTTCCATCGGATTCATGGTCCTCGATCGCGCGCGCTATGATCGATGCAATCTCGCTGACGGCCCGCAACTGCATCCGCAAACCATCCAGATTGCGTTCGAGCTTCGCGCGGAAACCGGCCAGCGCGGCTTTCGCCTCTTCCTCGAAAGTCGCCCGATCAACCGTCTGGCAAGCGTCGATCGCCCGCTTTAGCTCCAAAAGTCCATGGCTCTTCATATGGTTAAATTCATGTAACGCGGCGAGATTGTTCCGGTCTAACGCGCCGGTTTCAAGGGTGATCGTGCGTTCAAGCCTTTCGATTGCGCGCAGAAGGGCCTCCATCGCCAGCCTTTGCTGAGCGTCATCGAGGGCGTTCCCCAGTTCTGCTGTTTGTAAAGGATAGCCGCCAAGAGACGCCGAGGCCTCGCGCGTATGAGCGGCGCCTTGGATTGGCGATTCAAGGTTTTGCGTCGCGGGGGAGCGCGCGCCGGGATCGATCCGGGGTGCAGTTGGGTCCATCGTCAAGACTGTCCCTGACTCGCATCGACAATCGAAGGATGCGCAAATGTTGCGCTCTTTTGCGCCGCAGATGTGGGCGATTTTGATTTCGCCAAGCCGAGATCGATCGATTTTCCGATCTGTTTCGCCAATTGCTCGGCCAACATCGATCGCCACACATCTCCCGCGGTTCCCGCGCCGAACAGGCCCTCCCCTTTGGGCAATAGGGTTTCGACGACGCCTTGCAGAAAGAACTCCTCAAGTGCCTTATATGCTTTCGCGCCTGGGTCCGATTGCGGCGCAGGCGCGCTGAAAGAAGGAGGGTCGCTCCACACGGCGAAGCCGCCTCCGCCGGTCGCTTCGGGCGCCCCCGACGCGATGAATTGAGAAAACTCGCCGCTCGACGCCAAGGAAGGGCGAAGACTCGACAATCGTCCGGCGGCCGCCGCGACCTGAACAGGATTGGCGGCTCTAGCGACGTCGAGCACGATGTCCGAGACCGGCTTGATGGACACGCTTTTCTCCCCTTCCGCGAAAGCCTCTCTAAGATGATCCTTCAAACTTGCCGGGACCTTGCGTCCCGATTTGCGCGAAAGCCTCGATCATCTCTTCAAGCAACGTCCTTTCGTCGCGGCCGCGTTGATCTCGACCAAGATGATCGACAAGCGTCTGCGCCCGACGCAACTGTCCCCTCGCGTCAAGGCGGCGGTCGGTCTCGGCGGCGATCTCCAAGCCCAGACGAACGCGATGCCTCTCGATTTGATCAAAGCGACGCATCATTGCCTCCGCGAAAAGGCCCTCAAAGGAATCCTCGGCCGCCATAAACGCTGTCAGCTCCTCTCGTCTTCGGTTGAGTTCGGCTGCGCGTCGACCGACGTCCGCCATACGCCATTCGGCCAGCCGATCGAACCCGGTAGAAGCCTTGAGTATGCGCTTTGCCTTGCGAAGCCTCTCGTCCACGCCGAATCCATTGCTGCTTGGGAAAAAGCGTAAGATGGGCCAATGCGCCGTTCGCTTAACGCGCGACCGCGGCTATGCTGAAGCCAATCAACCCGAAGCGAGCCAAAGAGAGAACCCTGCGACGAAGAGCTCCAACAGGCTCCTGCAGGTGATGTAAAGGAGGAATAATCCGCCGGCCGCAACGGCGGGAACTGTGATGAAATAGATTGGAATTTGCGGCGCAAATCGAGACGCAATGCCAATCGCGAGATTGACGATCAACGCGTAGACGATGAAGGGACTGCTGACGCGCAGCGCCAGGGCGAAGGAACGCGCCAGGCTATTGCCGATTTCAACAAGCCCCAAGCGCGCTTCGAACAGACCAGATACCGGCCAGACAGAATAGGACGCAAGCAGTCCGCGCAAAACCTCCCAGTGCAGATTGGTGAGGAAAAACAATACCAGAGCCCCGAGCGAAATGAGCGAGACGATTGCCGGGGCCGGCTCATTGTCGTCCGTTGGGGGGGCCAACGGGCTCGAAAGACCGATCGCCATAGCGATGGCGTTCGCCAAGGCGTCGAGGGCCCCGAAAAAAATGCGGCCGAGAAATCCGATAAGCCCCCCGATCAAGCTCTCGCTAAGGATGGTTTGGACCAGGATAAAAGGCGATTCAGCCGATATTTTTGGACCAACCTCGTCCGACAAGATTGGCGTCAGGCCAAGCGTTATAGCAAAGCCGACGAACAGCCTGACCCGGACCGGAATGCGTGCGCTGGATATGCCCGGCATGATCATGAGGCAGGCGCCGATGCGGCAAAAAAGAACGAAGGCAGTCAAGACCGCGTTCGATCCAATCATGGTCAAGAGATGCTGCCCAATGATTTGATCGTCACGCCGCGCGCGATCTCAAGATGGGAAAGGACCGGCAGCGTCGCAAACAGGCGCTCGACAATCATTCGCACATAGGGCCGCGTCTCTGGCGTGGCGACCAGGACGAATTGATGCCCCTGATCCATCCGTTCGCGAATCGCCGTGGAGGCCTCTTTGCCGAAATCTTCGACCATCTGAGGATCGAGATCGAACTCCGTCACATCACCCTTGGAGTCACGCTTCAGGCTTTGGTGGAACGCGAGATCCCAGCGATTGCCAAGCCGCAACACTTTCAACACGCCGCCATCTGTGAGGTCGCCACAGATCTGTTGAGCCATGCGCATGCGAACATGCTCCGCCACCTGCTCCGCTCGGCGGGCGTGCGGCGCGATCTCGGCGATGGCCTCCAGAATGAGATGCAGATTGCGGATCGAGACGCGTTCGGCAAGAAGAAGCTTCAGCACCGCCTGCAGTCCGGAATAGGAAATCTGCGAGGGACAAATGTCGTCGATCAACCGCTTGTATTCCGGCCCCAACCGATCCAGCAGAGTCCGCATATCCTTGTAGGATAAGAGCTGCGGAAGATTGTTGCGAATGACCTCGCTCAGATGAGTCAGCAAAACGGAGACATTGTCGATCGGGCTAAAGCCTTCGCGCTTCAGCTCGTTGGCGAAAGCTTGCGAAACCCACATCGCCTTCATGCCGAACGCCGGCTCCCGGCAGTCTTCCCCGGGTAGATGCGGACGACGGCCATCGTTGACAATGACAAGAAGATCTCCGATCTTCAGCTCATTGGCCGCGGCGATCGTTCCATGTATTCTAATCTGATAAGCTTTGGTCGGCATCGCCAAGCTGTCCGACAGCTTTATCTCCGGGACGACAAAGCCATATTGCTTGGCAAATTTGCGCCGCATTTTGGCGACTCGCGCGGCGAGCTCGTTGTGCGAGGCGACGAGACGCGTCGCGAGTTGCTTGCCAAGACAAAGTTCGATTTCAACGGATCTGATCTGCCCCTTGACCGAGTCCTTCGCCTCGCTCTGCGCCTCTTGCTCCTCCGTCAGCCGCTTCGCGCGCTGGACCTCTTCGTCCCTTGCGATCCGCTTCGGCGCCTCATAGCTGACGAAAGCAAGCACGCCGCCAAGAAGGGCGAATGGAAAGAACGGCAAGCCCGGCGCCAACGCCATCCCGAACATGAGAAGCGCCGCTACGAGAAGCGCGCGCGGATATTTGACGAGCTGACTTAAGACCGCCGCTTCTGTCGCGCCTCGGGTGCCGCCCTTCGACACCAGCAGCGCAGCGGACAAGGAAATGATCAGCGCCGGTATTTGCGACACGAGACCATCGCCGACCGAGAGTTTCGTATAGACGTCGGCCGCCTGCTGCAGCGGCATATTGTGCCGGGTTGCGCCGATGACGATGCCGCCGAAAATATTGACCGCCAGGATGATCAGGCCGGCGATCGCGTCGCCGCGAACGAATTTCGAGGCGCCATCCATCGATCCGAAAAATGAACTTTCTTCCTCAAGTTCGTGTCTGCGCCGCTGCGCCTGCTTGTCGTCGATCAGGCCGGCGGAGAGATCCGCGTCGATCGCCATCTGCTTGCCGGGAATCGCATCGAGCGTGAAGCGCGCCCCGACCTCGGCGATGCGGGTCGCGCCCTTCGTTATAACGACAAAATTCACCGTCATCAGGATTGCAAATACGATAAGCCCAATGACGAAATCGCCGCTCATCACAAGCTTCGAAAAGCCGCCGATGATAAAGCCGGCGGCCGTCAAGCCTTCAGCGCCATTCGACAAAATCAAGCGTGTGGTGGCAATGTTCAGCGCGAGACGCAACAGCGTCGCGACAAGCAACACGGTCGGAAATGCTGAAAAATCGAGCGGCCGCTCGATCCACAAGGCGACCATCAAGATGAGGACAGAAAGCGCTATTGAAAATGCAAGCCCAATGTCAATGAGAACGGCTGGGACCGGCAGAAAAAAGATCGAAAGAATTGCGACGATGCCGGCGGCGAATGCAACGTCGCGGGCGCTCTTTCGCCCGGGGGGAGACGCGCCTCGTAGTGCAATATCCGACATGACGGACTCTTATCAGTTGAAGACTTCTCATATTTATTTGTTCAGCCTTGCGCGAACATCGCCAAATCGCAATTGCGCAAGGGATTTCGTCTCCCGGCGCCGAGTCTTGGCCGAGGCGCGCCGCCGCAAACACCACAGGTTGCGGTAGTGCAGATCAAGCAGATCTTGCAAGAGCTCTATTCTGGCTGGAAGATGCGTCTGACCCCGGTCGGCATTGACACGCGATTGCAAGACCTGCCGCCGGATTCATTGATGAAGTTGTTACTACCGCCAATCGACGCCTCGGCCGGGCGGCGGGTCAAGACTCGCGGCGAGGATAATCACGCGTCGTCTCGCGGTGTCCGCCGATCTCGCTTCGTAAGCCCCACACGCTTAGCTTGCATGACGCCGAGCGCGCAGCCGCTGCGGCCCCCGGGGAACCGCTGCCTGGAAGACTCCAAAGCCGGCGCCTCTCGATTTTCCAAAATCAATCAGTAACCTTTTTCAATACGCCCATAGACATGTTCCGTGAACGCAAAAATCTGAGCGCCGATGAACGGCCCTCCAAAGGACAGGACTAAGAAAATGACGACGATCTTCGGAACAAAGGTCAGCGTCGTTTCCTGGATCTGCGTCAGTGCTTGCAGCAGAGCAATGATCAATCCGACGAACATCGCCGCGGCGACCGGGGGCCCCGATCCGACAATGATCGTCCAGATCGCTGACCGTATCAGCTCAAGCGCGTCCGCCTCGTTCATGTGGCGCTGATCGTGACGCCGGATCCAAGCGTGATCGCGCTTCCATTCTTCAATGTCGCGGTGACGTCGCCGCCCGCGCTCGTCGTCACCGACGCAATCACGCCGCTGATCTTCCCGTCGGCGGAGGTCGCCGTCTTCCCGATCAGCGCTCCTGCTTGCGTCGCCAGAAGCGCATCCAGGGCCGAATTCGTCTTGACCTGCTGCTCGACCGAGGAAAAAGAAGCCAACTGGCTCATATACTGGGTCGGATCGGTCGGGCTCGTTGGATCCTGATTCTTCAGCTCCGTGATCAACAGCTGTAAAAACTGATTATAGTCCACCGTCGCGGAGGTTGCAGCGGAAGTTGACGCATTTGCGCTCGTCCCAGTTGCGTTCGCCACCGAATTGACATTGGCTACCGACATGCTTGCATCCTCTCATACATAGCGCTTACGCCGCCTGAGTCGGCGAGGCCGCGCTGTCGCCGGACATGATTCCGGCTTCAATGGAAAACAGGCTGCGGATTGATCTCAGACCTTCGAAGACCCTGCCGTCCTCCACATGCCCTCTGACGGCGCGCAGGCCCGCCAGAAGCGCTTGATCGTCCGCAATCTCGACGAGACTTCGCATGGATTGCTCGAACATGGCGCGCGCGACGGCGCTGTCCGTCGGATTCATCAGCATGATTTGAACGATGAAGTAGAGTTGCCGCAACGGCGTTGTCGCATTCTCCACTTTCATGACATGGGCTTCCAGCAGGAATGTCGCGTCGTTCAGCAACTCCAAGGATACTTTTCGATCCGCGCAAAGAACCGCGCCATTGATGTATATTTTTTCGCCGGCCCGAAGTGAAATATGCATGCCTGCGTTACCTCAGCCCATTGCGGATCGCGGAGCAGATTTCGATAAGTCCCCGGAAGTTGCTCGACTTTTCCTCCCGAATGGAATCGGCTTCCCGCAGGACCCAAATGCCGACAGAGACAAGGTCGCCGCGCAGCACGTCAGGGAGGTCATTTTCCGGGCTTATCAAATCCTCGATCAGCGCCTTCCACAGTCTACACAGGAAATGCAGGGCTTCCGCAGCTGCAGCGGAGCCGACGCCGTCATGCCTCGCCTTCTCGAGCAATTGCAGCGCGTGATCGAGGGCTCGACGTTCGCGCTCGCGGCATTCGCCTGGAGAGCTTTCGAGGCTTTCAGCGTAGCTTCGCTGGTACATCATGATCCATCGCTTTGGGCGTTATCGCCTCGCCAAACACCAGGACGCCGGCCGCTATCGTCCGGGATGACTTGCTTTCCGACCGTCCTGCGGCGCAAAGCGCCGGTGGAGATCGCGCAAAAGCGTCAAAGATATTTCACGAGGCTCAAGTCCTGCAAATGCGAGGTCAAGGAATATGCTGTCTGAATTTGGGTTTGCAGATCCGAGATGCGAACCTGGACTTCATAGCCGTTAATGCTTTCAAGGTTACCTATTTGCGAAGACAAAATATTCATCTGCAACGACATTTGCGTGTTGGCGTCCGACACGCTTGATTGCGCCACGCCAAGCCCTGCTTGCGCATCCGAAAGCGCGGAGATGCCGTCGGTGAGAAGATCACGCGCCTTGCCGACCAGGACGTCATAGGTCGCCTGGCTATATTTTTCGCCGCCCAGATCAGACAGCATCGTATAGGCTTCAGCAAGATCTCTAAAGGCGGACTGGTTCGCGCTGACCGACGATATGACAGCGCCGCCGGGCGAGATCGAACTGGCGATCGCCTCGTCAGACGCTGACGACCAATCATTTGTCCAATTGGAGCCCTGGAACAAAGCGGCGAAGGGCCCGTCAAGAAAATCCTGCATCGCGCTGGCGCTTATGCCCGCGACGGAGCTGCTCGTCTGCGACATCCCGAACGCGGTCGAAAATGCTGCGTCAACCGCTGTCTTGCTGCTGGCGCCCGTTGCATAATAGTCGGTCAAAGGCGCCGTCGCGGTATTGATCCCCGCGAAGAGATAATCGCCGTTTAGCGTCGAATTCAGGCTGGCGATCAACCCTTTTAAATTGTCCGCGCCAGACGCCTCAATGGTTGCTGCGTTCTGCGCCGAGCCATTCGTTGATAGAAGCGAGTTGAGCAACGACTGGGCGCCGGATTGCAGATCGCCAAGTTGATTTTGGATCATATTCATGCGCGTGAGCGCGATGGAGTTTGTCTCCGATAGAGTCTGCAGCATCGCCGCTTGCGCTTGCAGCGAAACGCTTTGTCCCGTTTTGCTTGCGAGACTCAAGCCAATGTCGGCATGATTGCCCGTCGCCGCCTCGGTCTGGGCTGACGAAAGCTCCGCCTGCATCTTTAGAACGGATTGCCGCAGAGACGAACTGATCGATTGGGTGGAAATATATGAACTCATGAGGCGGCCCCTATATGCCCGACAGGAGAGCGTTGAACATATCGTTGATCGAGCTAAGCAATTTCGCTGAGGCAGCGTAGGACTGCTCGAGATCAAGCATTTTTGACATCTCATCGTTGATATTGACGCCGGTCGCGTTCGACAATGCTGTCGAGGCGGTGCTCAAAAGCGCGCCTTGGTAGCTGCTGCGCGAGGATGCGGCCGACCGTTGCGCCTCCAGCCAACTGACTGACGCGGCGGCATAGCCTCCAACGCTCGCGCTCGTCGTCAGGCTCCCAGACGATGAAAAGCTTTGTGTTGCGGATAGATTGTCGATCAATTCTGAGATGCGGCCCGCAAAGCTCGCGGCGCCGCTTGTGTTGTAAGTGTAATCCGTGCCTGATGGATCGGCGATGCCGCCGTCGCGCAGGAGGGTCAAATCCCCGCCTTGCGAGGGGTCTACCGCTGCGTTAACAATGATCGCGCTCGCCAATCCGGCCGCCGAAGATGGAATTGCTGTTGCGCTCGCCGTTGTAAAGAGCCCAGGCAAATCGGGGCCGACCGCTGCCTGATCGCTTTCCCGAAAAGCGGTGATCAAAGCGCTTGCGACGCCATCGAGCTGCGCCTGATAGGTGACTGCAACGGCGTCCCGGATTGTCGCCAGGCCAGCGATCTTGCCCGAGGCAATCGCCATGGTAGCCGTAGCGCCCGTAATCGCCACGCCGTCGACATAAACAGCCTGTCCCACCGTCGCCGTCACATAAGTGGTTGTCGGCGTGAAGCTGACTGTCCGCGCGCGGCCCCCCTGAAAAAGCGTAACGCCGCTGTCGGTATAGAGGGACATATCGCCATTTCCCGCGGTGACGGTCGATATGCCGATATTCGCGGAAATCTGCTTCAGGATCGTATCGCGCTGATCCTGTAAATCCGTGCTGTCTTTGCCCACGGCCGTAGCCGCGATGATTTTTTCGTTGACTTCTTGGAACTGGGCGAGCTGTGAATTTATATCCGACACGGCGGCCGCAATGTCGGAGTCGGCGGTCGCGCGCGCCTGCTGAATGGCGGCCGAGCCCTGATTGAGCCCCCTTGCCAAAGCATTGGCCGCGGAGACGACATTCGCCGCAGCCGTCATGTCGCTCGGCGACCCGGAATAATATTGCAGCGCATCGGACAATCGGCTGATCAAGGCTGCTGGCGACGTCGCCGTCGAGGTTGCGTCCGCGCCTGCGGCGCTGGCGACATCTCCAACTGTCGTCGCCAGCGCTTCAAGACCTGTCGATACAGCGTCTTCAGCGGCAATGGCAGAGGTCGCATTAAGCACATTCTCGAACACCGCCTGACTCGAGGCGCGGCTGATCGAGGTGACCTGCGAGCCAGAGGCGGTCGATACGACATTGGCGATCTTGCGCGAATAAACCGAGGTGTCGTTAGCGCCGGAAATGTTACGCGACAATGTTGCGATCTCGGTCGTAACCGAAGCTAACCCCGACTGCGCGATCGCCGCCGCATTCGCCAGGCTCATGGCCGTCATCCTTTTCCGTTACAAGTCCCGAGCGTCACTTGAGCATGTTGTTCAACGTCGACAAAAGTTCCGATCCGGTCTGGAACACCTTGGAGTTCGACTCATAGGAACGCTGCGCGACGATCATGTCGGTCAATTGCGAGGCAAGATCGACAGTCGAGGATTCGAGCTTTTCCGACTGGATCGAACCAAAGCCGCCAAGGCCGGGATCTCCGACAAGGATCGGTCCCGAGAGACTATTGTCCGAGAACACGTCACCCGCCAGGGAGGTCATATTGTCGACGCTGGCGACCGTTGCGAGCGGAATTGTGAAGATCGCCTTTTGGGTCCCATTGACAAAAACCTCGGACAAAGTTCCATCGGGGCTTATGCTGACGCTCTGCACAGCGCTTGGCGCATTTCCATTGGTGGTCGCCGCCGAGACTTCGAAAGCGGACGCAAGCTGCGTCGTGCCGGAAAGGTCGATAGCGACGTTCGCTCCGCCCGGAACAGACAGCGAGATGGAGCTCTGTCCGGTCAGACTGCCGTCGCTTGCGCTGAAGTTCAATGTTTGCGTGGCGAGCGCGGCGCCGGAATAGGGAAAGCCGCCGCCGGGCGCGGCGTCCGCCGCGTTGTAAATCGACGCCTCCCAAGTGTTTGTGCCCGTTTTACTGTAGTATACATCGAGCTTAACGGCGTTTCCGAGATTGTCGTATGTCACCAACGACGTCTTGGACGTATAAACTGACCCGGCGACATTGGCGCTCGGCAAGCTCCCCGTGACGATGTCAGCATTGGAGTTGAGATTGGCCGTCAATTTTCCTGTTGTGGAGGGGACGGCTTTGAGACCGTCCCCGAAAATATTGACCGGCTCCAGCCCGCTCAGGCCTGCGCTGGAGGAATTTCCCGACGAAGCGCTGTATCCGAGCAGCGTGAAACCGGCTGCGTTGACGAGATTTCCAGTCGCATCCGGCTTAAAATTGCCCGCGCGCGTCAGAAACACCGAGCCATTTGCATCACCGACTAGAAAGAATCCATTTCCCTGTATGGCAAGATCCGTCGACGACGTCGTCGATTTGAGATTGCCGTGTTCGCTGATATTGTAGCGCACCACAGTGGCGACGCCGCTTGCATTGTAAGACGAGGTTCCGGCCTGGCTAATCAGATTCTCAAACTCCGTCATGGCCTGTTTGTAGCCGGTCGTGTCGGAATTCGCGATATTGTCGGACACCGTCGACAATTTGTTCGCTTGCGCGGCCATGCCGGATACGCTTGCGGTCAATGCGCTAAACAGACTCATCGATGAATCTCCGTATTCGATGGGCAAATCTAAATCCATGGGCCTTGCGCGAAACTGGCCCGGAATCGCGAGGGTTTCGATGGAGAAAACGGAAGCACAAACCGATTGCGCGCCTCGCCATCATTTGACGGAGGTTTGTCGCGCCGGATCTGCGCCAAATAATGAGCTTTTTGTCGAAGGCGGATCTCGGATTTCGGGCGGCGCCCACGCGCAACTGCGGCTTGCGTTGGCGGCTTTGTCGAGGCGGCACAAAATCCCGCTCAGCATCAGACGGATTAGCCGCGGCTCTCGCTGCAGATTTTAGGCGCTCTTAACGGACGCTCGAAAGGCCCCGCGCCGATAACATTGCGAAAAACACATCGCACGTGGGTCGTCGGGGGATATCCAACGAAAAGTGTTGACTGGACTGGCGATTCTTTACCGTTACGCCACAGGATAGATTGCAGCAGCTTCAAATTTTGGGCGCCGCGCGCCTCAGATCGTTCCGTCCAGTCGATATCCGAGATAGCGCACGGAGTTGATCGGATCATAACCGAGCTGGCGGCGCAATTTCTTCCGCAATTTGCTAATGTGGCTTTCAACCACATTCTCTTCGACATTTTCGTCGAAAATTCCATAGATGGAATTAAAGATCTGCGCTTTGCTCACGCGCCGTCCGCGATTGTTGACGAGATATTCCAGGATGCGGCGTTCGCGGCGGGGCAGCGCCAGAACCCGCCCGTTCAATTCGGGATCCCGCCCGTCAAAAAAGACGCGAAGATCGCCGAGCGCAACGGAATCGACTTCGATATCGCATCTGCGCTTGATCGCTCCGACACGGGCAAGTATCTCGCGAACATGGATCGGCTTACGCACCACGTCGTCGACGCCGGCGGCAAAAAGATCGAGCGTCTGCTCCAGACAAGGCGCGTCATTCATCGCGATGACGGGCGCGCGAGAGCGCTCCTTGATCATTTTCGGATAGGCTTGCCTGTCGCGGCAATCACCGAGGAGAAACGCCTCCACGGCGCCCAGATCTCCTTCGGCGACCGTTGCAACCCATTCGCGAAATTCTTCCGGGCAGAACCCCGCCGAAGACACCCCCTCATTGCCAAAGCGGCTGGCGTAGCCAGCTGTCACAATCTCTCTTTCATCAATAATAACAAGCATTTGACGCCCCCTGAATCAAACCGTGTCGTTAACTGAATATTAACAATTATTGGCATCTCGTCAATCGTAATAATCGCAAAACGTGCGTTTATCGCGCTATTTCAATTGATACAACTCACGATTGTATTCATCGTTTCGCCGCAGCGGGACTTCCTAACGGCAGAAGGCGCGCGCGCCCGCCGTCCACGCTCCGAACCCGCTCGCGACCATATTCTCGATGACCTGGCAGACATATTTTTTCTGCGCCGGATTATTGTCCGGCCCGGCGTGATAACGCGCCGCGGCCAAAGTCCAGCTTCCTTCGCTCTCTCGCAAACGCTTCAGGAATTGAGCCGCATAGTCGACATTCTGGCGCGGATCGAAGATCGCTGAAACCGACTGGAATTGGCGGCCATGGAAATGATGATTGATCTGCATGCAGCCGATATCGATGAGTTGTGCGCCGTCGCGCCTCGCCCCGTCGAAGCGCCGCATCGCCTCGTCGCGCGAACTCGGAAAGAATGAGGCTCCCTGTATGTTGAGCGCGAAAGGGCTGAGCGATCCGCGCCGTCCGGATTCCGTCAATCCAACCGCATAAAGAACCCCGAGGGGAATGTTGTATTTTCCCGCCGCGCGGGTCATTTCCCGTTCGCAGAGTTTGGCGTCGCCGGACTCCGCCCGCGCTGACGTTTCAAGGCGCGCGAAATCAAAGATAGAGATCGCCGCCGCGACGAGCATGATCCTCCGCATCATCGCCTTTGCCAAATCCCGTCGTCTGATCTCGCCTGGCGGCCTGCCGATCATTGGCGCCGGACCCCCCTTGCTGCGATAATTCTGACGAGGGCGTGAAATTCCCCGATTGACCATCGAATGTATGACCTTGTCCCGCTTCCGCCCGAGTTTGCGCCGGCCCGATCTGTTGCTCTGCAAGCTTCACCACAAGGTGATCCATTGCATAGCCGGACGACCGCAGCTTGGCGGAAAGCAGATCCTTGTCGTCTCGGATCAGCTTCATCGTTTGAACATGGGACGCCTCGACCTGCACCTCGAGCTGGACGCCGGAAAGGCGCAAGCGAATGGTGACGGCGCCAAGGCTTTCGGGCTCCAGCCTCAGATCGAGAGTTTTCATCACGGGCATCGGTTTTTGCGGGGCCTCCACGCCAGTCGTGGATGCGCCGGCGGGACGCTGTGTCGTGGTTCGGGATTCACTCCCGCCGGCGGATGGCGTCAACAAAAGCGATGCTTCGGTCAGGATCTGATTGCCGATTTGCTCAATTGGCTTTGCCGCCTCGACCACAGGCGGTAGATGAGTCCGCCGCTCAATGACGGAGACCTTGATCTCGCTACCCTGGGATCCAAGCCGCGCGATCTCTCGACCAATATCGGCCTCGCTGCGTGAAGCCGCCAGCGGATCCAGTTGCGTTGCGCCTTCATGTGCCGTTGAATGGGGCGCGAGGTTCGCCACTGTCGGGCGCCTCGCGCGAAGAATCGCCATTGCGCTCGACGATGAGTCCTCCGAAGCGCCCGCGACGATCTGTGTCGCCCTTGAGCCAGACGATTGCTGGAGCAGGCTTTCACGGCGTTGCGCTTTTTCAGCGCCTGGCCCTCGGGCCTCCGACAGTCCGGCCGCCAGCAAGTCGAGATCGCTGGCAGGTTCGGATGCCGCGCGGGCCAGACGCATTTCGCTCGGCAGTGCAAGCGACGGCGCGGCCGGATGTCTGGTCAGCCAGTCGCTCCCAGCGCCCGACAAGGGATCTACAGGCGCGGCGGCTGGATCGGAACGGAGCGACAGCCCGCTCGCAACCCCGGCCGACGGAACGACAGACGCCGAAATCGCGGCGTCTCCGGCGAGGCCGCTTTTTGGCTTTGTCGTAACATGATCTGGCGTCGAAGGATTTGGCGCGGTCTCTTTTGACTCCTTCACGTCGTGAAATTTGTGTCGGCCGCCAGCTCCAAAACACGGCGCCAGATCAGCGTCAATGGCCGGATCGCCGGTGAATTGCGCGGCGACGCCCGCGTCGGCTCGCGTTGGCGACGCGGCCTTCTGACCGACTCCATTAACGATCCCAGCGCCGGAGCCCTCTGCGGTGAAAGCGCGCCGCGCGGCGCCAAAAGCAGCCTCTCCCGGTAGTTGCGGCCCTGCCGCAGACCCGGCGTCGGCCGACGCATCAGACCCGCCTTGGATTGGGTCGGCAGAAGGGCAAGCTTTCTCTCCTTCTTCAAAGCGCGCCGTGATCGGGCGGCTCAATCCCTTCGGCGTTGCGGAGCCTTGAGCAACAGGTCCGTCGGCTTTTGAGATGTCCGCCATAATGTTTCCGAACGCCGCGCCCTGCTCCGCATGGGAAGCTGCGGCGCCGCCGCGCTCCAATGCAGCGCTCGACGGCGATTCGGCAGCGATGGTGCGCGCGCCAAAATGTCCATTGACTACATTCATTGCGCCGACCTCCTCAAGAGCGCGTCCGTTTGCTGCAGCGCAGCCTGCGCCGATTGGATCAGCATGGAGCCGTTCGCGTCATGCGACTCGCCCCCCGACCCCGGCGCGCGATCAATCGAGGAGGCGTCCTGCGCCTGCCCTCCATCGGCCGATCTTTGGATCTGAGTTGCGAGCTGGGCGACCGCCGATTTGAGGTCGCGATCGCCCCTCGGCAAAACGGCGTCATCGATTTGCGCGAGTTCGGTCAAGCCTTCGGCGGGAGAGACGATGAGCACTTTTGCTATCGCTGCGTAAAGCTGTGCGCGCGACCTCGCGGCGCCGCCCTGCTCTGAAAGAGACAGCGCCTTCTCTGCCGCCGCCTTCGCCGGACCGATCTTGCCGTTTCGGACCCCGGCTTGCGCGATGATCAGATAAAGCTCGGCCTGATAAGGACGGTCGAGCTCGCTCAGCAGACCCGTCAATCGCGCCGACGGTCCCGGCTCGTCCTTCAGACCGAAGCGGACGATCGACTCGGCAAAGCGTCGCCGGAAATCATTGGCGTAAAGCGACTTCGAATAGCGACGGAAATATTGGCTCGACGCATTGATAAATCGATCGAAATCCGCGACTTCATCAGCGAGCAACGCCGATCTCCGCAACGCCGCTTCCTCGACGAGCGTGCCTGGCGCGAGAATACGCGCCTCGTCCAGCAGACGCGCCGCGCGGCGCGGATCAATTTTCGAGAGCAGCGCGGCTTGGGCGAGCGCGACAAGGCCGCCGACGGAAGGCGGCAGCTTCGTCGCCTCGATCGGCAGAAGGATCTGTTTCGCTTTTGCCTCCTGTCCTTCGGCATAGGCGAGCGCTCCCGCCATGAGATCGGCCTCCGCGTGCGGGACGGCCCCTGTTTGCAAGACCTTCCGGATTACACGCGGTTGGCCGCCGCTCAGCGTGTAGGCGACGATGGCGTGATCGTTCCGCGCCTCCGCCCATACCGCCGCGCCGCAGGCAAAAAGACGGTCGGAAATCTGGCTGATCAGGAGCGGCAATTTGGCTTTGGCGGCGGCGTCGCCCATGACGATCCGGTCTTGCAGCGCCGCCACCGTGCGGACAAGTTCGAACGGCCGAACGTCGCCCCCCTGCGGCGCCGCGCTATGGCCATCCTGCGCGACCGCGAAGCCCTGAAACAACCAGATCAACGCGCCCGCAAGGAATTCTACTCTTCGCTTCACGACTTCACCTTTCGCAACAAGATTTCGATCCGGCGATTTGCAGCCGCCGTCGGCTCGGCCGCTACTTTCAGGCGATGATCGGCGAAGCCTTCGATCTTTTCGATACGCTTCTCGTCGAGACCGCCGCGCGTCAGCATGTATTGCGCCATATGCGCCCGCGCCGTGGAGAGCCGCCAATTGTCATAGGTCGCGGATTTGAAGGGGCGCGCGTCGGTATGGCCGCGAACAACAACCATGCCGGAGCGCGTCTTCAAGAGATCGCCGATCTTCGCCATCGCCTCAATGGTCTGTGGCAGAGGCGCCGCCGATCCGATCGCGAACATCGAAAATTTGCGATCGTCCGTAAGGCTGATCAGAAGGCCCTCGTCCGTGTTCTCGACTTCGATCCGCGGGCCGTCGCCGAAGCGCCCCTTCTGCGGCGCCAGCGCCGTCAAGCCCGCTTTCAAGCTTGCCGTTTCCGTATCCATGGGCTGCGCGGACGCCATCGCCGCTTCGGTGGCGGCGTCCCCGGTCTTTGTCCCCTTGCCGGCTCCCGCCGGCGGACTCAGTTGCTCCTCCGCGTGCGGCAAAGGTTCGGCGCGTTGCTTCGGACTTGAAGGCGCCTGCTTGTCGCGTTCGGGAATTGCTGGCTTTGCATGGGAAGCCGGTCCGTCGACAGTTGTATCCGCCAGACGAGGCGCCGTCGTAAACGGATCAACGAAAACATCGGATGATTCTACAGAAAATTCGGTCGGTCCGGATTGCGGTTCGCCGGAACTCGGATGCGGCGCCGCCTCGATTGCGTTCGCCGCGATTTCCGCAAGCGCGGCGTAAGGATCGCGAAACAGCTTCGATTCCGAAATAAGCCGAACCTTGGCGCCAGGATGTTCGGCGACCTCCTGCGTTTCGGCGAGATCCTTGTTGCTATCGGCGTCAATTTCCGATTCCGTCGTCTTCGGTCCGGCGCCCATCTCCGTTTTTTTCGGGTCGCGGAATCCCTTTTTCAGGGTTGTCATGTCGACCAGCTTCACCGGATTGAAATATTGGGCGACCGAATGTTTGGTCTTGTCGCTCGTCGAGCTGATCAGCCAAAGCACGAGAAAAAGCGCCATCATGGCGGTCATAAAATCGGCGAAGGCGATCTTCCATGCGCCGCCATGCCTTGCCTCGTCGTCACGGCTGTAGCGCTTTACGATGACGATTTCCTGATGCTCTTTCTCGGCCACGGTTAGGTCACTCCGACGAGAAACTGAGCGCCTCGGCCCACGACCGAATGCGCGATTCGATCAGGGTCTGATCGGCGACGATTCGAATGTCGCATTCATCATTGGCGGCGAAGGCGACGGACGCCGCCGCCTCGCCGAGCCGCAACTTTATCGCCCCGAGAAAATCCGCGCGCCCCGAGATCGCAATCAGCGGCTGATCGCGGCCAAGCATGAGCCGAATGCAGTCGATAAGTTCGCAGACGGCCTTGTCGCGTATCGGGCCTGCAAGCAAGGGACGCAGCACTTGCGCCACGCTCGCGCCGACTCTCTCCTCAAAGTGCGCAAGCATCGCCTCGATCTTTCCGCCGAACGCGGCGCCCTCACTCTTGACCCACGCCTCCCGTTCGCGCCCCATTTGTTGCGCGAGCGCAAGTTTCAGCGCCTGTAGCGTTTCCTCTCCCTCGCGACGCGCGTCAACAAATCCCGCCGCATAGCCTTCTTCGCGTCCCTGCTCCCACACAAGGCGCGCCGACTCCGTGTGATTGTCAGTCAGAACCGCCGTCGGCGCTGCACGAGGCTCTGGCGCGACCTCGCTCTCCAGCGACGGCTGAACGCTGGCGTCAAAGCAAATTAGGTAATGCGACACAGGGCGCGGCGTCACGCATATTCTCCCTGGCTCATCCATTGCTTCAAGATCGCGGCGGCCTGCTCCTCATCGAATTCGACAATCTGCTCGAGCCTCTTTTGCGGGGATCGCCGCGGCGCGCTGGTCAGATCCTCGATGAGATTAACTTCCCCCTGCGGTCCCCAGCCGCCGATTTCCATGTTTGCGTCCCCAGCAGCCCCTTCGCCGGAAAGAGTCTCAAGCTCCGCAACTTCGACCGCCGCCGGAGCCGGGGCCGCAAGAATAGCGCGGGCCGCGGGCCGCAAACCGAACCAGATGAGGAGCAGAGTCACGACAAGAATGGTGACCGCGTTCAGCACATTGCCGGATTGCCGCATCAGCAGTTCCGACACGGGCGGCGGCGGCTGCGGCTCGAGATCGCGCCCTGCGTCGATGAAATCGACCGCGGAGATCTTGATGGCGTCGCCGCGCTCCTTACGAGCGCCTGCCGCGGAAGCAATCAATTGTTCAAGTTCGCCAAGCTGTTTGCCAAGCGCTTCGGGCGCGGGCCTGTCGCCGAGCGAGGCCATGAGGCTGGCCCTGTTGATCAACACAGCCACCGAAATATTGTCGATGGCGAAGCCGCCGCTCGTCGTCGCGATCGTCTTGGACGACACTTCGTAATTGGTCAGCTCTTCGCTCTTCTTGCTCTCCTCGTTCGATTGCTTGCCGTCGTCCGCCTTGACATTTTCCTGCGGCAGATTTCGTTCGACGGTCGTTGGCGATTGCGCCGTGCTGTTTTGCGAGAGCTGGTTCTGCCGCGTCACCTTGACGGACCGCTCGACGCGCGAATCCGGGTTGTAGATCGTCTCGTTGGTCTGCTTCTTGTCCGTATTGAGACGCGTCGCGACGCTGACCTGAAAGTTGCGCAGCCCGAGATAGGGAGTGAGAGTCTTGCGGATATTGTCGAGAATTTCCTGCGAGACGGTTCGCTCCAGCGTCAACATTCCGCCCGGCGCCGAATCGGCAAGATCGTTGCCGGATGCAAGAAGCACCCCTTCCGTATTGAGAACGGTCACTTCCTCCATTGTCATGCCCGGCACCGCAGATGCGACGAGGTGGCGGATCGATTTCGCGGCGCCGACGTCGTCGGCCATTTCCGTGCGGATCACCACGGACGCCGATGGCGGCTCGCGGGTGCGCCGGAACGATCCCTCGTCGGGCATCACAACATGCACGCGCGCCGCCTTGACGCCGCGCATCAGCTGGATCGTGCGGGCGAGCTCCCCCTCGAGCGCGCGCACGCGCGTCACCTCCTGCATGAAGGTGGTGAGGCCGAGCGAGCCCAGCTTGTCAAACAATTCATTGCCGGCGTTGGGACTGTTCGGCAGACCCTTTTCCGCGAGCAGCATGCGCGCCCGCGCCGTCTCGCCGTAGCGCACAAGAATGGTGTTGCCTTCGGCGTTGACGTCGAAGGCGATGTCCGCTTCCTTGAGCGCCGCGCCGATCCGGCTGACATCCTGCCTGTCGAGACCCGCGTAGAGCGTCTCCAGCGCAGGCCTCGACAGGAAATAGCCCGCAAGCCCCGTCATGGCGAATATGCTGACGCCGATCATTGCGAGCGCGATCAGGCGGCGCGAACCAAGCTTGAGCAGATTGGCCCAGATCTGTTCGAGCTGCTTTTGTCCAATCATCCAGCGCCCCAATTATGCTTTGGCAATGCGGTCACTCTAGGCGCCGAAGCTTGCATGGAGATTGCTCTGGACTTGCAAAGAAAAAAGCCGCGCCCAGAGAGGCGCGGCCCGTAGATCGCGGGTATTTCCTTT
Source organism: Methylocella silvestris BL2 (assembly GCF_000021745.1). Lineage (NCBI taxonomy): Bacteria > Pseudomonadati > Pseudomonadota > Alphaproteobacteria > Hyphomicrobiales > Beijerinckiaceae > Methylocella > Methylocella silvestris. The sequence continues at coordinate 30,193 of NC_011666.1, read as the reverse complement.
GAAAATTACTGGAACAGCTTCAGGATCAGCTGCGAATTCGAATTCGAGATGCTGAGGGCCTGAATGCCGAGCTGCTGTTGCACCTGCAACGCCGCAAGCTTCGTCGCCGCCTCGTTCATATTGGCGTCGACGAGCGAACCAACGCCAGTGGTCAGCGAATCGCTGAGGTTCGAAATATAGGTCTGCTGCGTCGCAAGGTTGGTGGTCGTCGCGCCGAGCTCGGAGGCGGCAGTCGTCATCGAGCTGATCGCCGCCTCGACGTCTTTCAGCATATTGGCGATATCGCCAGATGTCGCCGTCGTAACGTCGAGCGTGAGGATCGACGCGGTGGCGTAGTTGGCGCCATTGGCGCCAAGGATGCCGCTGGTCGCGCCTGTGGTCGCGTCGAAAAGGGCCGTGTTGGAGGTATCGACGGTGAGGAAACTGACGCCATTGGTCGAATCATAGGAGGCGACGAGGTTGACCGTTCCGCCGGTCGTCTCGAGATAGTTCTGGCCATTCACAATGGACGACGCGCCAATGCTGATCAAAGACTGCTGCGCGGTCGCGATGGCGGTTTGAATTTTTGCCTTATCGGCGTCTGCCGAGGAGGCGGTGACAAGATTCTTCTGAATTCCCTGGACCACCGAAATCGACTGGTTCAGCGCATTGGTCATGGTGCTGACGATCGAGCCGCTTTCGGCCAGAGCGTCATTGACGGCCCCGAGCGCGCCGATGTTGGATCTCATCTTGGTCGCAATCGACCAATAGGAGGCGTTGTCAGCTGCCGTCGAAATGCGCAGACCGGTTGAGATTTCGTTTTGGACTTTGCTCAGATTCGACTGCGTCATCGTCAGGGCGGCGAGCGCCGTCATTGCGGAAGTGTTGGTCAAAAGGCTCGACATGGGATGTCCCTTGGATTTGGTTTCAGCTGGGGACATACCGGATTTGCGCCGGTACGACAGGACGGCATGATGCCTTTAGATATCTGCGAAGATCCAACCTGACGTGATCACCTAGGTAACAGCGCAAGCTTGCGCAAAGCTTAACCCGATCATCGAGATCTGCAGTCTTATCGCGAATTTATGCATAGGATCGGATGAGGCTGCCAATCAGCAGATTCCATCCATCGATCAGGATGAAAAACAGGATCTTGATCGGAAGCGCGATCACCGAGGGCGGCAACATCATCATGCCCATCGACATCGTCAGCGTCGAGACGATCATATCGATGACGAGAAACGGCAACGCGATCAGAAAGCCGATCTCGAAGCCGCGCCGCAATTCCGAAATCATGAAGGCCGGGATCAGCGTGCGGATCTCGCCGGTCGATTGCGATTTGGTCTTGAACTTCTCGCCCGCGAGATCCTCAAAAAGCTTAAGGTCCTTCTCGCGAACCTGCGACATCATGAAATCACGGAACGGCTCGACGATCTTGCCGAACGCTTGCTCCTCGGTCAGTTTGTTGTCCATCAGCGGCTTGACGCCGGCGTCCCATGCCCGTTCGAACGTCGGGGCCATGACATAAAACGTCATGAAAAGCGAAAGGCTGATCAAAATCAGATTGGCCGGGGTGCTTTGCAGGCCGATGCCCGAACGCAAAAAGGAGAGCGCGACAACAAAACGCGTAAAGCTCGTCGTCATGACAAGAATGCCCGGCGCGATGGACAATACGGTCAGCAAGACGACCAGCTGAATGATGCGGCTCGCCGCCGCGCCGCCTCCTGGAGGGATCAGCGCGCCAAGATCAACCGCCTCCGCAAGGGCCGCGCTGTGCGGCGTGATGATGATCGCCAGCGCAAGAATGGTGATGAGCCGCGTCTTCACTGAACCACCAGAGTTTGAAGGATAAGTTCGCGCACGCGGCCGTCGGAGCGGATCATGGCGCGCTCGTTCAGATCTTCGCGCAAATGCTGAAGGCCGCTCGCCCCCGCAATTTGGGAAAGGGTCGCGGTGCGCATGAAGCCGAGGATGTCTTCGGCAATTTGCGCGGCGAGGACGTCCGGCTTGCCCGACGCCGGGCGGTCGAGAACAAGGGTCGCCTGCAATCGAACCCAGGCGTCCGACGGCTCGGCGAGATTGGCGATGATCGGCGGCAGATCCTGCAGATTGACGCCGCCCGAATAGGCCGATTGGGCGTCGGCGCGCGCGCTCCCGGGCGCGCCGGCGAGTTGGGTCTTAACGACCGCGCCGAGGCGCGCTCCAAGCGCGCCGCCAGATATCATCGCAACAATAGTCAATGCCGCCATCAGGCCGGCGAAGGCGGCCAATGACGCTCCGGCGGGCCGGGTCGAAGCCGCCTCCAGATCATAGTCCTCATCCGTGCTCATGGCGCCGCCGGTTCATTCTTTGAAGTTGAGGCGCGACGGATCGGACCGTCGCTTTGCGCGTCGCGCCAAACATGTCAGCCCCTGCTCCGCTTTAAGGCCGGCGCCGATCGGATCTTGAAGACTGCTTCAACCACGCCGCGCCTTCGCAAACATTCCCCCACTTGGGTCGTATTGCGCCTGCGGCGCCGGATTCCTCCCACGCCAGAGGAAACCTAGAGAGGTTTGAACCAATCATAGACCTGCTGGCCCCAGGCCGGCTGTTGCACTTCCATGATGCGGCCGCGACCGCCATAGGAGATACGCGCCTCGGCCACCTTGTCGTAGGAGATCGTATTCTCCTTTGAGATGTCCCGCGGCCTGACGATGCCGGCGACATTCAACAGCCGCAGCTCGAAATTCACCCGCACTTCTTGCGAGCCGCTGATGATCAGATTTCCGTTCGGCAACACGTCGGTTACGATCGCGGCGACCGACAATTGAATTTTCTCCGCGCGATCCGTGTTGCCTTCGCCTTTCGTTTTCGAAATCGCAGTCGCGAGATATTCCGGCTTGAACTCGTTCCGAGTGTTGTTGAGACCGAGCTTCCAATCAAGGCTAGCGCCGACGGCGGAGTCGAGCGAGCGGTCCGTCGTGTTGCCAAAGCTCGCCCGATCGTTGATGCCAATGTTGATGGTCACCACGTCGCCGATTTTCGCCGCGCGCGGATCGCTGAATATGTCGGCGCGTCCGCCGCTCCAGATGGAGCGGGAGTCCGGCTTCGGCGCGGGCAGGAACAAAGCGCTCGCGGTTGGCTGCACTTCTGCCATGAGGCCTGTTCCAACCGGGCTCATGGAGGGCTCCCGGCCAAGCTCGCGGAGATCGCCGGCGCAGCCGCAAAGACATAACATCGTGAGGATCAAAATGGCGCGCTCCATCTAGGATTTTTTCTCCGTAGACGCATCCGGCCCCGTAATCGACCGCGTCAGCCGCGCTGCGCGGGCAGCCTCCATTTCATTGAGGATCGCGCTCGAGGCACGGGGGGGCAGTTTGGCCAAAATTGCCGCCGCAAGAGGCTCTTCCATGGCCGCCAATTGCAAGGCGGCGGCCTCCGGACGCATTTTTGCATAGATCATGACGACGCCTTCGGCGGCTTGTTTCATCATCTCGTCGCGCTTCTGAAGCCAGGATTCATATTCGGCCTTTTTGGCTTCGAGCTCGGCGAGGCGGCGGCGTATCTGCGCCTCGAGCTCGCCGAGCCGCGCGGTCTGCCAGGCGATGCGCGCATCGCCGATGACGGCGGCGTTATTGCCGCAGAATTGCTGTATCTCCGAGGTCTTTGCTTCCGAAGCCCGGGCGTCTCCGGCCTTGGCGGAGTCCGCCTTTTTCTGTTCGCCAGCGCGAACATTGGCGGGCGAAAAAGCCCCGATCATCAGGCAGCCGACAATCAAGCGGGCAATTTGTCGATTCATCCTTGATCGTCTCCGCAATATCGCGCGCCCCAAGCATGATCGAGCCAGCTTGCGCCGGGGTGTCCAGCGGCGCCGTCACTGGATGACGATGTCGGCGTGGAGAGCCCCCGCCGATTTGATGGCCTGAAGGATCGCAATGACGCCCATCGGCTTCAGCCCGATGCGGTTGAGCCCGGCGACGAGTTCGCGCAGGCTCGCGCCCTTGACGATGCCGATATGTCCGCCTTGCTGGTTGGTGTCGATCTCCGTGCGCGGGACGACAACAGTGCGCCCGTTTGAAAAGGGCGCCGGCTGCGAAACCTCGGGCGTCTCGACGATGCGCACGTTGAGATTGCCATGGGTCACCGCAACGGTCGAAATCTGAACGTCCTGACCGATCACGATCGTGCCGCTGCGCGCGTCTATGACGACGCGCGCCGGCGCGTCGGGATCCACCATGAGATCGCCGATCTCGGCCATGAATCGCGCCGTGCTGATCCCTGGCGGCCTGACGAGGGCGACGGAGTTCAGATCCCTGTCCTGCGCGACGCGCAGCCTGAACCGCCGCATGGAGAATTTGTTGATGACCTCGGCAATCTGGACCGCCGTGTTGAAGTCGGGATTTTTCAGAACAAGCGCAAGCGGCCCGATGTCCCTTAGGTGACCGGGCGCCTCTCGTTCGACAAGCGCGCCGTTGGCGATGCGGCCGGCCGTCGCCACGTTTTGCGTAATCGTCTCGGCCTGCCCCTGGACTGCGAATCCCGCGACCGCGACCTGCCCTTGCGCGATGGCGTAGGTCTGGCCGTCGACGCCCGTCAAAGACGTCAGGATGAGCGTGCCGCCATAAAGGGAGGTCGCATCGCCGAGCGAGGAAACGGTCACGTCCATGCGCGTTCCTGGCTGGATGAAGGGCGGCAGATCCGCCGTCACAAGCACGGCGGCGACATTGCGCGTGCGCAGCGCGAAGGAGCGCACATTGATGCCCATGCGATCCAGCATCGACTGCATCGTCTGTTCGGTAAAGGTCGAGTTGCGCAGCGTGTCGCCCGAGCCCTGAAGACCGACGACGAGCCCGTAGCCGACAAGCTGATTGTCGCGGACATCCTGCAAGGAGGTGATGTCCTTGATGCGCACGGAAGCCGTGGCGGCGCAGCAGAAGATTGCGCTGAAGACGACGATGAGCCCGGCGCGCAGCATCATCCGCCATTCACCCGAACGGAGCCGTCCGCCTGCACCACGCCAGTTACGGTAAGACCGGTCTCGATGTTTCTCAAGGATATCACGTCTCCCAAGGCGCCGTCCTGCAGCGCCGCGCCATAGGTCGCGATTTCGATCCCGGGCTGCTCAAAGACAATCCTGACCTTCGTCCCATTGCCGACAATCTTGCGCTCCGCCACCACATTTGCCGGAATGGGCGCTCCCGGCAGAAGCGTGCGACGCGCAATCTTGCCGATGATGGCGCTTCGGTTCGTGACCACATTGCCGCGCAACGGCGACGTAGCTCCGAAGTCGCGATCAACCAGCCACTCATCCTTGATGGGATCGCCGGGATAGATCGTGATCGCCGGAACCGGCAGGGCATGGGACTCGGCGGCATGTGCCGGTATTCGGCCGAATAGGCAGATTGCGACAAATCCCACCATCCCGAGCAAGCGGGCTTTTGCGCACGACGCCTCAGCTCCACAATTCATCGCTCTACCCCATGTTCTTCGAAACGGTGCTTTCCATCTCGGAGGCCGCCTGGATCACCTTGGAGTTCATCTCATAAGCGCGCTGCGCCGCGATAAGGTCGGTGATCTCCTTGACGGGATCGACGTTCGAGCTTTCAAGATAGGACTGGCTAACTGTCGCAAAGCCCGGATCTCCCGGCACCCCGACGATGGGCGAGCCGGACGCTTCCGTCTGCCTGTAGAGATTGTTCCCCAAAGGCGTCAGCCCCGCTTCATTGGCGAAATTCGCGAGGCTGATTTGACCGAGCTGCTGCGGCGCGGGCTGTCCCGACAGAGTCGCCGAGACCATGCCGGACTGGCTAACGGTAACATCTACGGCATTGGTTGGCACGATCATTGTCGGACTGACGATATAGCCGTCCGACGTCACGATCTGCCCGGTCCCATTGGTATTGAAGGCTCCGGCCCGCGTATAGACGGTGTCGCCGTTGGCGTCCGTCACCTGGAACCAGCCGCGCCCGTTCAGCGCCCAATCGAGCTTGTTGCCGGTGTTCGTCAAGGTTCCCTGGATGTGAAGATTTCGAATTGAAGCTGTGCGCACGCCAAGGCCGAGCTGCGCACCTTCCGGGATGGTGTTGCTTTGTCCGCGACTGGAGACGCCCTGCAGACGCTCCGCCTGATAGAGCAAATCGGTAAACTCCGCACGCGCGCGCTTGAACCCTGTCGTATTGATATTCGCGATATTGTTGGCGATGACCGCAACATTGAGGTCCTGGGCGGCCATGCCCGTGGCGGCGATGGAAAGGGCTTTCATTTTGCTTCCTCGTTCGCCGATTAGATCGCCATCTGGGAAATCGACTGATAGGCCGAGACGGCTTTGTCGCGGATCGCGATCGCCGTATGTAGCGATTGCTCCGCGCTCATCACAGACTCGACGACTTGCTGAACCGAAGCCTTGCCCTCAAGCCCAAGGATCGCGGTCGCTTCGCCGGTCTTCAAACTGTTGACGGCGTCGGACGAAACCTGAGCCAGAACATGGCCAAAACCAGCGTCTCCATCCGTTGCTGCCGCGCTCACGGATGTCGAAGGCGAAACTGCCGCGGCCGCGGGACCGACGATGGAGCCAAGAAGAGAAAGGGCTGGAATCATGACGAACTCCTCAATAAATCGACGGTCATCGACGACAATTCGCGCGTTTGCTTGACGATCTGCAGATTGGCCTCATACGATCGGTTCGCCTCCCGCATATCCGCCATCTCCATGATGACATTGACATTCGGCAGCTTCACGAAACCTTTCGAGTCGGCTGCGGGATTGCCGGGATCCTGCTCTACCCTGAACGGCGCCTTGTCTGCCCCGATACCCTTCACCCGCACCAGGTCGACGCCTGAAGCGCGATCCAATTCGCTTGCAAATGTAATGGTCTTGCGGGCGTAGGGATCGGCGCCGGGCGTCGAACCTGTTGATTGCGCATTCGCCAGATTTTCCGACACGATTCGCAATCGCGCGGATTGCGCTTCAAGACCGGAGCCGGCGACCCGGAGCGAGGCCTCAAGGGGATCGATCATATTTTATCCTTTGACGCTCGCCATCAACATCTGGTTGAAGGATTTCACGATGCTGGAGTTCAACGAAAATGAGCGATTCACCTCGCCCGCCTTCATCATCTCATTTTCGAGACTGACCGAATTGCCGGAATGGGTCGTCTCCCACGCCGCGCCGTCCTTGACGGAGACCTGATCCGACGCCAGCGGGTCGATCCCAATATGGCCAGGATCTGTCGCCGCCAGCCGAATCGAGGCGTCGTTGAACACATCCTCGAAAGGCGTCACGTCGCTTGCCGTAAAGCCCGGCGTGTTTGCATTGGCGACATTCGCGGCAATGACGGACTGGCGCACCGTCAGCCATCGCGCCTGTTGTGAAGAGAGATCGAAAAGGTGAATAGAGCCCATGCCGGCATCCCGAAAACGCCCCGTACCGTCTCGGTGTAGCGGGTCGGCCTTGCACGGGGCTTGTCAGTGCTTCAAAGCATCGAGAATGGCGCTTGAATCATCGGCGTCATGCCTTCGCGGCGCTTCGCTGTGCGATTGTCACGCTTGCGCAGCTTATCCGCGATTCATCCCGGCAGCCGCGCGTCTGTCAAGGCCGTCCGCAGCCGGGCGCAGAGCTCCGCGGCGTCAGCGCTTTCTTCGGCCCCCCAATGCTCTATCGTCACGCGCGGCCGCGACTCGAGAAAAAGCTTGAAGGAGGCAAAAAACTTGAGATGGCGAAATTCAAGCTTGAGCATGACGACCGGCGGCGTTTCCCAGTCCAGCTCATATTCCGCCTCGAAGGCATAGGAGAGCGCGCCCAGCTTGAAGAAAAGCTCAATCGACGATTCAACGATGTCGCGAATATTGGCGAATTGTTCAAAGCGTATGAAGGCGACGTAATCAGCAACGTCGACGAGGCGCAGCTCCGCGATAACCGGCTCGAGCGCGCCGATGAGAATTTCCTCGCCAAGCCTGACCGCGTCGGATTGAGCCGAAGCCATCCGCAAAATCCTACTTCGACGCCAATTTAGCGGCGCTCTTTGAATATAGATAATGGATCAGTTCGGCCACGGCTTTATAAAATTGGGGCGGGATCGGATGGTCGACCTCAACGCTGTCATACATCGAGCGCGCCAAAAGCTTGTCCTCGATGATCGGTATCGAATGGCGTTCAGCCAGCTCCCGAATCTTGAGCGCGATGAGATCCTGCCCCTTGGAAATAACCATGGGGGCGCCGCCCTCCTCCTTCACATAGCGTAGCGCGATCGCGTAATGAGTCGGGTTGGCGATGACCAGCGTCGCTTTCGGCACGGCCGCGATCATGTTCTTGCGGACTCGATCCTGCGCCAGCGATCGGAGCCTCGCCTTGCGGACCGGATCGCCGTCGCTCTGCTTCATCTCATCCTTGATCTCCTGGCGGCTCATGCGCATATCGCGCCGCCAATGAAACCTTGACCAGACGAGATCGATCGCGAGGAGCGCCGCGGTCACGATGCAGACGACCGACATCAGCTTCATCGCAACGGAAAGAATCAATTCCGGCAACGCCTCCGGCTCAAGCGCCACGGCGTTGACCAGCTTGTTTTGCTGCGACTGCAAAACAGCAAGTACAATGACGCTGATGGAAGCCAATTTCACAACGCTCTTCGAAAACTCGGCGTACCCGCGCGCGCCATGCAGACGCTGCCATCCTTCTGTTAAAGAGATGCGCTTGAAATTGGGTAGAATTCGATCGACCACGAGACGCGGCGCGTTCTGAAGAGCCGACGCCAGCACGCCGCCGGCCGCGAAGACAACAAAAGGCGCGATCAACACCTTGAACACGTCCCACGAAACGAGTTTCATCAGCGCGACAGCGTCATTGCCGTTGCGCAGTCTGACGCCGCCGGCGTCATCGAGAAGATGGTGAAGCAGCAAGGTCATCGAGGCGATGCATTGTTGCGCGAAGAAAGCGCCGATGATGAGCATCGCGGAAACCGACGCGAAAAGCGCCGCTTCCCTGGAGAAGGGCGCATTGCCCCGCTCCAATTCGTCGCCGATTTTCTTTTCCGTCGCCTCTTCTGTCCGGCTTTCCGTCGATTCGTCGGCCACGGCGGTTCAACCCAAACTATTCGTAAAGTTCGTCTTCGTCCTCCGGGGAAGTCAGCTCTATTTCGCCCGTATTCGACAGTTCGAGCGCCGTATCGGCGATCATGCGGCGCGCCTTCAGCACGTCGCGCTGCAGCGCGGGGCCGCCATTCGCCAACTCGCTGTCGACAATGCGCCGCGCGCGGGCGGCGAGCGACGACAGGATCGCGTCGCGAAAGCTCGCGTCCGTCCCTTTCAGCGCGAGGACCACGAGCTCTGTCGGGATCTTGTCGAATAGAATGCTCCGCGCTTTGGTCTGAAGCTTGACGATGTCGTCGAAGGTGAACATCAGGCCGCGCAGGACTTCAGCGGCTTTCGGACGCGCGGCCGCCAGGCTTTGCATGACATCCTCCATCTGGTCGCGATCCATCTTGTTGATGATATTCGCGATCCGGGCATTTTGCTCGCTCCCGGACTGGCGCGACAGATTGGATAGGAGATCTTCCTGCAGCTGCGCCTGGATGATTCGCACGGCCCCTTCGGCGACCGGAGCAATAGAGAGCATGCGGCGCATCATCTCATTTCGGAGTTCGCGCGGGAATTGCCCCATCACCTTGGCCGCGCAGACGGGCGTCACCTTTGAAAGGATCAACGCGGCCGTCTGCGGATGCTCCTTCATGAGATAGGAGGAGAATACAGCCTCCGGAACATTGGAGAGCCGTTCCCACATGGCTTCATTGGAATTGCCGGTCACGTCCGACATCACATCGGCGATCTGCTCCGGCGACAGGACGCCGTCGAGCATCTGCTCGACCTCATTCGGCGAGCCGAGGAGATCGACGCCCTTGGCGAATTGGGCGGCGAACTCCTCGACCAAATTTTCCAGCGTCGGCGAGGACACGACGCCGAGATCGGCGACCGATCGGGTGATCTGCTTCAACTCGTCGACGTCGAAATGCTTCAACAGCTGGCTCGCCAGAGGCTTGCCCATCGCGAGCAGGAGAGCTGCGACCTTCTCCGGTCCCCGCAGCAACCGCTGACCGGGGCCGACGGGCTGGGCTAGGATGGCCGCCATCTCAATCCGCCGATCCAACAGGCCCGACGATTTCCGTCAGCGAGACGCCGAAGCGGGAATTATCATCCTCGACAACCACAATTTCGCCCCGGGCGATGATGCGTCCGTTGACGACGACGTCGACTGGCTCCCCTACTCTGTGATCGAGCGGAATGACGGCGCCGCGCCCGAGCTTCAGAAGATGAGACACAGGCATGACCGCGGAGCCGAGCACGACCTGAACGACGACCGGAATACGCAGGATCGTCTCGAGATTGCGGCTTACGTTGGCGCGGCCCGGCGGCTCCTCGCCGCCGCCAACCGTTTCATTCACTTCAATCTGCGCATCAGACATGCTCTGCGACCCCTTTCATATTTTCAATCAGATAGAGCTTTCGCCGCCCTCTGACATGCGGCGGCTCATCGCAGCGCAGCGCAGCGCTCGGCTCGCGCCTGTCGCGAGAGCCATCATCGCGACAACATTTCGTCGACGAACTCCTGTTCGCGACTCATCGATTCATCGATGCGCAGCGTGTAGACTCCGTCGCCCTGGCCAAGATTGCACCAGAACAAAGGCTCCGCATTGCACTCGAGGCGCACGCGCGTCGATGGCGTCGACTTAAGCTGCAGGATGCCGCCGACTTTGAGATCGGCGATATCGCCAAGCAGGAAATGGCGCTCTTCGATGACGCCCCTCACTTCGATTTCCGCGCGGCCGATCTCGCCTTCGATTTGCCGGGTCCAGGCTGGATCGCGAACCGCGGCGTCGTCGGAGAGATTGCGGCCAAGCTGCTGGCGCACCGAATTCAGCGCCGCCTGAGGGATGAGGATGAACATTTCACCGTGGCGACCGAGGATGCGCAGCTTGATTTTAGCGGTCACGCCAAAGGCATTTCTTGGCGCGATCACGGCAAAATCCAGCCTTGTCTCGACCCGCTCCAGTTTGAAGGCTGTATCGCTCACGGTCGAGAAAGCGGATTGCAGGGCGCGACCGAACAGGTCGAGCGCCTTGTGCGCCAGCCTCAGTTCGAGGCTGGACAATTTACGACCCTGCGTGAACGGGGCCTCACCCCCGTCGCCGCCGAACAGCGCCTCGGCCAGCGTAAAAATGAAATCATGATCGAGCCCGATCAGGATGCGGGAATCCCAGGCCAGTGCGTGATAGACTCCAATGGCGACCTTGTTCTCATAGGCGTCGAGCACATCGCCGACGCGCCGCGCCGCCACCGTGTCGACCGAGAAGAAAGCGGGAGGCGCCGACAACTGGCGCAGGTTTTCCGAGCATTGCGCAATCATGCGATCAAGGATCACGTGCAGCATCGGCATGCGGTCGATCGCTATGCCCGGCGCGTCGAGCAGCCGCTCCGACCCCGCGAGGACGCCGCTTGGCGCGCTTTTTTCCGAAACGCCCATTATGCCGCCTGCTGCTGGTTTGGTTTCGATGCGCCGGACACCGTCTCGTTCTCGACCATGTCGATTGACGGACGATCATGCGAGGCGATGGTCTTGCGGCCGTGCTCCAGGGCGATCTGCGGCATCGCGCCATTCATGAACGCCAGAAGCGTCTGTTTGACGATGATGTAGAGGCGGCATCGAACGGCGCGCGCCACTTTGATTTTGTGCGCAAGCGGCGAGACCACGCCGTAGGACACGAAGATGCCGGCGAACGTGCCGATCAGCGCCGCGCCAATGAGGCCGCCCAGAATTTCGGGCGATTGATCGAGGGCGCCCATCGCCTTGACCACGCCAAGCACGGCGGCGACGATCCCGATGGCGGGAAGTCCGTCGGCGACCGACTGCAGCGCATGATAGGGTTTCAGCTTGTCATGCGTGAGCGTGTGGATCTCTTCATCCATCAGCGCCTCGATCTCATGCGTGCGCGCGTTGCCGATGATGATCAGCCGGCAGTAGTCGCAGATAAAGCTGGTCAGATTGACGTCGGCCAGCACTTTCGGGAAATTTTTGAAGATCGCCGATTCTGCCGGGTTATCGACGTGCTGCTCGACTTCGCTGCGCGCCTTGCCGCGGAGCTCGCGCATCAGCGTGTAGAGCACGCCGAGAACGTCAAGGTAGTCGCGCTCGGTGGGACCGCGGTCCAGCACCGCGTCGACGATGGCCGCGCCGGTGTCCTTGATCGTCGCCAGCGAATTGGCGATGATGAAGGTACCCAGCGAGACTCCAAGGATGATGACGAATTCCCAGGGCTGGAAGATGACCGAGAGATGGCCGCCCATCGCGGCGAAGCCGCCGAGCATGCAGCCGAGAGTGACAATCGTGCCGATCAGAAACGCCAAGGCTCGCCCCTTGCCCTCGTCAACCTTGAAAAAATGATTAACGAGCAGGCCTTGCTTCAGGCTGAATTCGATCGCGAGAATTCGACCCAATCGGCGCGATCAGCGGCCTTGCCGCCGCCAATCAGGAGGATGAATTTGGAACCGAGACCGCCTGTAGCGCTTAAACCCGCGCGACCCGCGGGGAAACGATGTCTCGCGGCGGCGCCTACGCGCTTCCCGAAAATTGGAGAGTTTTGATGTTCGTCCCAAAGCTTCTTTTCGCCGCCGCCTGTCTTGCCGGCCTGCCTGCGACGGCGGCGGCGCAGATGGCAAGCTTCGATTGCGCCAGAGCCGAGCTGCCGGCGGAGAAGGCGATCTGCAGCGTTCCCGCTCTCGGCGCCAGGGACATCAAAATGGCCGCCTATTATCAGGTCCTGACGAGCGTCGAACCGGCCTGGAGCGGCATGGCCTATCGCGAATTTCGCGACAATCAGCGGGAGCTTCAGGCCAATTGGGCGTCAAAGATTCGCAACGTCTGCGCGGAGGATGTTGCCTGCCTCAGCGAGGCCTATGACCGGCGCATCGACGAACTGACGTCGACCATCGGGAAAAGCCTCGGTCTGACCTACGGCCGCATGTGCGACTGAGCCTCTAAAAGCCTGCCGCCAGCGTGCCGCGCTGTCTTGTATCGGCTGCCCCCATCAGCATCCCGCCGCCGCGAACAATGCTCTGCGCCGACCCCCACGCCCCGCGCTGCGCAACCTTGTGACCGAGCGCCTCAAGCAGGCGCAATGTGTCGGGCGACAAGCCGCTCTCGACGTCGAGTTGATCGGGCGTTCCCTGATGATGAATGCGCGGCGCCGCCGTCGCCTCGGCGACATTCATATTGAAATCGATGATATCGCTAATGATTTCCGCGACGATCGTGATGATGCGCGATCCGCCCGGCGATCCCGTCACGAGTTCAAGATCATCGCCCTGAAAAACCATGGTCGGCGCCATGGAAGAGAGCGGCCGCTTGCGCGGCGCCGGCGCATTGGCTTCGCCGCCGGTGAGGCCGAACGCGTTGGGCGCCCCGGGCTTGGCGGCGAAATCATCGAGTTCATTGTTCAAAAGAACGCCGGTTCCCTCGGCGACGAGGCCAAGCCCATAGGAGAAATTGAGCGTGTAGGTGTTTGAGACGGCGTTGCCTTCGGCGTCGACGATGGAGAAATGCGTCGTCTGATCGCTCTCATAGGGCGTTGGATCGACAGGAGCGATTTCATTGGCGGGCCTTGCGCGTTGCGTCGAGATCTCGGACCGAAGGCGCGCCGCATAGGCTTTCGACAGCAGCGCCTGGAGCGGAATCGAAACCTGATCCGGATCGCCAAGATAGCGCGCGCGATCGGCATAGACGAGCTTCATCCCCTCCGCGAAAAGATGAATGGTTGCGGCTGAATCCGGCCCAAGGTCAGCCAGCGGAAAGCTTTCGAGAATATTGAGAAGTTCGATGACATGGAGCCCGCCAGAGGATGGCGGCGGCATGGAGATGATTTGACGCCCGCGATATTCCCCGCGCACAGGTTCGCGCTCTACGGCGCGGTAGGATTTGAGATCGTCGCGGGTCATGCGGCCGCCCGCCGCCGCGACGCTCGCCAAGATCTTGTCCGCAACCTCGCCCTCGTAAAAGGCGCGCTCGCCGTCGCGGCCGATCGCCTCGATCACATTCGCCAGATCCGGTTGCAGCAAAAGCTCGCCGGCGCGAAGCGGCGCGCCATCCCCGTGCATAAAAATGCAGGCGCTCGACGGCCAGCGTGCGAGGCGGCGCGCCTGCGACAGGGAATCGGCAAGATCATCGCCGACGATGACGCCCTCCCGCGCAAGGCGCACGGCAGGAGCCGCAAGCTCAGCAAGCGTGAGCTTGCCCGAGCCATAGCGCTGCTCGGCGAGGATCAACCCGGCGACGGTGCCCGGCACGCCCACGGCGAGGCCGGAATTGCGTGATTTGTCGGGGTCGGCGTCGCCGTTTGCGTCAAGGAACATGTCGCGCGTTGCGCCGGCTGGCGCCGTCTCGCGATAATCGATCGCGGTGGTTTTCTTCGACTTTGCAATATGGACCAGCATGAAGCCGCCGCCGCCAAGATTTCCTGCGCGGGGCAGCGTGACGGCGAGCGCCAAAGCGACGGCGACCGCGGCGTCCACCGCATTGCCGCCCTGACGCAATATTTCGACGCCGATCCGCGTCGCCGTCGCCTCCTGCGTGACGACCATCCCATGTTCCGCCAACACAGGCAGAAAACGCGCGCCTTGGCCGATGATGGGCGCCGTCTGCGGCGTCGTATCTGCGAGCGACGCCGGGGCCGCGAAGATCGCGAGAGTCAAAGCGGCGGCGAGGATCCGGCGCGGCAAAAAACAAAGAGATTTTCTTATGATTGACGACATTTTTATATGATGATCGACCATAACATTCTTATCCGCGCTGAATTGCCATGATCTTGCGTGAAACGGCCAATCAGGGTTGTCGCCGATTTTCGGTCCTTAAGAGCGGGATGCAGAACCTCTTGCTCTCCAGCGTCGCCCAATTTATGGCCGTCGCGCGATCGGATCGTCTCTTTGGTCAGGATACATTTCCGGCAAGACCCTGCAAAGGCGCTTCTGCGGAACGCGTTCCGCGTCCCGCCGTCAGCTCGCGCCTTCATCCCCCGCCAGCACGTCGAGAAACGCCGCTCCATAGCGTTGTAGCTTGGTCGGACCGACGCCGTGGATAAGCGCAAGGTCGCCAAGGCTCGCCGGGCGCGCTTTGGCGATCGCGATCAACACGCTGTCGTGAAAAATGACGAAAGGCGGCTGCTTCTGCGCCCTTGCGAGTTCAAGCCGGCGCGCCTTCAGGGCCGAGAGCAGACTCGCCTGCGTCGCCGTCAGATCCGTAGCTGCGTCGGGCGGGCGGATCGCGCGCGGCGTCACGCCTTGTCCATCTGTCTCGGCTTCTTCCGCGGCGACCGCCTCGATCCGCTTGAGCGCCTGCGTCACGCCCACGCGCCGGCCGCTCGGCAGGCCGATCTCGGCGCGAAGCTCAAGCGCCGCGCTCCCAGTCAACACGTCGCGGCCGGCCGGCGTGATGATCCACCGGTCGCGATCGTCGGCCGCCTGCTCGATCAGCTCGGCCGCCTGCAACTGGCGAAAGACGCTGCGCCATTCCGCCGGCGTGAACTCCTTGCCGACGCCGAACGTCGGCAGCAGATCATGACCGTGCCTGACGATCGCCGCGGTGGCGTTGCCGATCAGCAGATTGGTCAGATGGCCGTAAAAGAAGCGCCCCGACGTGCGGTGAATGGCGGAGAGGGCCTTTTTCGCCGCGAGCACGCCGTTATAGAAGGGCCAGCGTCCTTCGCAGATGTCGCAATTGCCGCAAGGCCCGGAGTCTTCGCCGAAAGCCGCAAGCAGCGTGCTGCGGCGGCAGCGCGGCGTCTCGCATAGCGCCAATAGCGCGTTGAGCTTGCGCCGCTCGAGCCGCTTGCGCTCGGGCGCGGCGTCGCCTTCGGCGATCTGGCGCTCGCGCAGCCGAACATCGGCCTCGCCGAACAGGAGCAGCGCATCTGCGGGCTGGCCGTCTCGGCCGGCGCGGCCGATCTCCTGATAATAGGCCTCGACGCTTTGCGGCAGATCCGCGTGGCAGACGAAGCGGACGTTGGGCTTGTCGATGCCCATGCCGAAAGCGATGGTCGCTACGATCACGACGCCCTCACGGTGCAGAAACTCATCCTGATGGGCCGAGCGGATGTCCGGCGCGAGCCCGGCATGATAGGGCAGCGCCGCAACGCCCGCCGCGCGCAGGGTTTCACTGAGCTTTTCGACGCCCTTGCGGGAGGCGCAATAGACGATTCCGGCGTGGCCGCGATGGCGGTCAATCTCGGTTGCGATCTGAGAAACGACATTCGCCTTGCGCCGCATGGCGAGATGAATATTCGGACGATCGAACGAGCGGATGAAAACGCGCGGCTCGGACGGAAACAGCTTTGCGATGATCTCGGCGCGGGTTGGCGGGTCCGCCGTCGCCGTCACGGCGATGAGCTGCAACGCGCCGTCGGGGCCGCCTGCAATGGCCCGCGCGACCGAGGCGAGATCGGCATATTCGGGGCGAAAGTCATGGCCCCATTGCGATACGCAATGGGCTTCGTCGATGGCGAGGACATTGGCGCCGGCTTCACGCAATAGCGCCCGCGTGTCCGCGCGCGCCAGCCGTTCCGGCGCGACATAGACAAGACGGTAGCGGCGCTGCCGCAGTCCGGCTTCGATCTCCGCATTGTCGGCCGAGCTGTTGACCGAATTCAGCGCCGCGGCCGCGATTCCCCGCTCGCGCAGCTGTTGCACCTGATCTCGCATCAGCGCAATCAGCGGCGACACGACGATGGTCAATCCCGGCCGCATCAGAGCGGGCAGCTGATAGCACAGCGATTTGCCCGAGCCGGTCGGCATCACAGCAAGAATGTTTTGGCCTGCGAGCGCGGCGTCGAGAACTTCGCGCTGTCCCGGCCGGAAATCGTCGAAGCCGAAAAATCGCTTGAGCGCGTCCCGCGCTTCGCCCGATCGGCCCGACGCCTCGACCTTGTTGGTCGAAGGCGCGGCTGGAGTACGGGCGTCGGACGCTTGCATTCTGCTCCAAATTCCTCAAGCCGTCCGATTCGTCTTGGGCCTGACGTCGAAAAGCAACACCACTATTACGACCGGCATCAGGCTCCAAACATTTGCAATCGATCCCGGTCATGATTTTGAATCAATTCGATCCAAAATTATCGTGATCTAGCGCGACGCCCCTGCGATCAGCGCCTCGATGTCAATTTTGGCTTGCGCCGCCGCGGCCGGCGTCATGGAAAGACGCGGCGATTCGATGAATTTGTCAGCGACCATCTGGCCCGGCTGCGAGGAGAGAATAATGATGCGATCGGCAAGCGCCACAGCCTCCTCGACGTCATGGGTGACGATCAGCGTCGTGGTCCTTTGCGCCTCCACAAGGGCGACGAGCTCCGCGCGAAGGCGCAGGGCCAGCGCAGCGTCGAGCGAAACAAAAGGCTCGTCAAGCAGGAGAAGCGTCGGGCTGATCGCGAAAGCGCGGGCGATGGCGACGCGGCGGGCGAGGCCAAGCGACAATTCGCCGGGATAATGATCGAGATGGGCGGCGAGCCCGAGCGCAGCGACAATCGAATCGAGCACCGGACCGGCTTCGGCGCCAGCCAGCAGCAGATTCTGCCGCACGGTCCGCCAGGGAAGCAGCCGCGGCTCCTGAAAAACCATGCCGATTTTTCGCGGCGACGGCAGCGTGACATCGCCTTCGAAATCTCGGTCGAGGCCGGCGATGATCCGCAGCAAAGTGGTCTTGCCGCAGCCTGACGGGCCAAGCACGGCGGCGACCTCGCCGGATTTGAGGCCAAAGGCCACCTCGCCCAGAACAGTCCGCCTCTGCCCCGCGGCGGTGCGCAGCGCCTTGCGCGTGACCTTGACGTCAAGCATGCTGCGGCCGCCAGCGCGAGACGCGCCGCTCGATCGGCTGCACGACGAAGGTTTCGATCGCCAGCATGATGGCGACGAAGGGCAGCGCATAGGCGAGCAGGCGCGTCACGTCGAAAAGCTGGAAAGCGGTGCCGATCTCGAAACCAATCCCGTTCGAGCGGCCAAGCAATTCGACCACCAGCACGATTTTCCAGACCAGCGACAGGCCGGATCGCATGGAGGCGGCGAGATAGGGCGCAAGCTGCGGCAGAAGCACATCGAAAATGCGGATCTTCAGGGGCATGCCGAAAATCTCGGCGACCTCGTCGAGGCCGCGGTCGAGCGCCCGCGCCCCCTCGCGAACCGTCGCGGTCGTGTTCGGCAGTTTGTTCAGCGCCACCGCCCCGATCGCCGCCACCTCATTGAGGCCGATCCAGATATAGGCGAGCACGATGACGACGAGCGCCGGAAGGTTCAGCAGCACGATCAGCCAGGGATCGCAAAAGCGGTCGACAGCCTTGCTGCGACCCATGGCGACGCCAAGGGCCGTTTCCCACCGCCATGGCGAGAATGAAGGCGGCGACGACGCGCGCGAGCGTCGCCGCCAGATTGAAGGCCAGAGCGCCGGACGCCGCCTCGGCGCCGACAACGGACAGCACCGCCTGCGGCGAAGGCAGAAGCCGCGAGGCGGCGATCGTCGAAGCCGCCTCCCAAAGCAGCAGCAGCAGAAGGAACGACAGGAGACGAACTGGCACGGCTCAGCGGTCCGCCGGCGTTCGCTCGCCCGCGCCCTTGTAGAAGACGCCCGGATTGAGCGTCGTCGCGGCGCCGACGAGCTCCGGGCCGCCGATTTCGCGCACGATCGCATAGAGGGTGGCGGCGTCCGCTTCCTCATCCGCGACGGAGCGCTTCGGAAAACCATCGACATAGCGCTGCCGGTAAAGCGCCAGCTCCTTCGGGTCGGTCACCCCCAGTTCTTTTCCGATCCGCTGCCAATCGGCGTCGGAGCTGGCGAGCCGCTCGCGCGCCTGATGCGCCACCTGGAAGAACCGCGCAAGCGCGTCGCCATGGGTTTTCGCCAGGCTCTCATCGAAGACATAGCCTGTCATCGCCAGCGGTCCCTTCGCGCCAAGGCTTCGCTCGACCTCATCCATGCCGATCAGCCGGCGAAAACCGCGGGATTCGAGCGCGACGGCATAGTTCCAGAAGGTCAGATTTGCGTCGAGCTCGCCGGCGACGGCTTTTTCATAAAGCAGGGCCGGCGCGCCGAAGACGACGCGGGCGCGCGCTTTAAGATCAAGTCCGCCGCGCTGCGCAAGCGCGCGCAGGAGAAGCCAGCTTTTGTCGATTGGGCCGCCTGCGACGCCAAGGGTCTTGCCACGGAGATCGTCAAGTTTTTGCGCTGCGGAATCGCCCGGAACCATCAAGGCGCCGAGCGCCGTCGAGTAGGGATAGAAGACGAGATTGGTTTCAAGGCCGCGCTCGCGCGCGACCCATAGCCAATCGCTGATGATGAGGTCGACCGAACCGCCGAGCAGCGCGATCTTTCCCGCCTCCGTCGAGGCAAGTTCGGTGACGACGAGGTCAAGATTCGCCTTGGCGTCCAGCTTTTCGGCCTTGATGACCGCGAGCTCCCAGGCGAAGGTGCCGGTCTTCTGCACGCCAAGACGGAGCGTATCGGCGGCCTCCGCCCGGCCGCAGAGGCCGATCATCAGGCTGAGACAAATGACCGCTGCGGCGGTAAGCTCGCCCTTGCGCGCGCGCTGCCTGTTGAATGAAACGTTTCTCCCGATTAGGCGTTTTTCTGCGCTCAAGTTCCGCTCGCTTCCGATTGTTCGGGTTGTCTTTTTTCGCTGCCTTAGGATACATGTTTTTTCGGGCGAGCGACAATCTTAAGGATCGTAAGCTTCATTCAAGCCAGAGGCCGGGGCGACAGCGCATCGCTCAAGGGGAAGGAAACCAGCTATGAATTTCAGATATGCTTCGATCATCGCGGCGCTTGCTTTCATGGGCCCCACAGCGGCCGCCTACGCCGCCGACGCCGCGGCGGGGGAAACCCTCTTCAAGCAGAAATGCGCCGTTTGCCATAAGATTGGCGAAGGGGCCAAGAATTTTGTCGGTCCTGAGCTCAATGGCATCATCGGCCGCGTCGCCGGCGCGGGATCTGCAGGATATTCCTATTCCGACGGCCTCAAGGCCTCGGGCATCACCTGGGATTCGGACAAGCTGCACGCTTGGCTGACCAACCCGAAAGCGCTGGTCCCCGGCACCAAGATGATCTTCGCCGGCCTCCCGAAGGAAGAAGACCGCGACAATGTCGTCGCATTCTTGTCGCAATTCGACGCCGACGGAAAGAAAAAATAAGCTTTCCGTCATCATCTAACCCTCGCGCCGCATCAACATGCCGCGCGAGGGATCATAGGCGATGATGGCGGCGCCGAGGAACAGCGCGGCGCATCCGGCGACCACCGCCAATGACGTAAAATTGACCTGCCCCCAGAAGGCGAAGCGGATCAATTCGACGGCATGCGTAAACGGGTTGATCTCGCAAACGAAGGCGAGCCACGGGCTGCCCTCCCTGACGCGCCATAACGGATAGAGCGCGCTTGAGGCGAAGAACATCGGGAAGATGACGAAATTCATCACGCCCGCAAAATTCTCCAGCTGGCGAATCAGCGAGGACAGCAACATCCCGAGCGCGCCGAACATCAGGCCCGACAGAATCAACGCAGGCAAAATAGTCAGATAGCCCCAAAGCGTCGGCGGCTCGATCTCCCAGAACCAGGCGATCAACAGGAAGGCGTAGACCTGCAAGATCGACACCGAGGCGCCGGCGACGAGCTTTGACGTTAAGAGGTACCAGCGCGGCAGCGGGCTGACCAGCAGCGTGCGCATATTGCCCATCTCTCGATCATAAACCATCGACAGCGACGATTGCATCCCGTTGAAAAGCTGGATCATCGCGATGAGCCCCGGCGTGATGTAGACGTCGTAGAGCACATAGGTTTCGTATGGCGGAATGATCGAGACGCCGAGCACGGAGCGAAAGCCCGCGGCGAAAATGAACAGCCAGACCAGGGGCCGCACCAGCGCCGAGACGAAACGCTCACGTTGATGCAGGAACCGTAGCGCCTCGCGCCAGACGATTCCTTTGAGGCAGACCGCATATTGGACAAGGCTGAAGCCCCGGGGTTCGGCGGGCGCGGCGGACTGAACGCTCATGTCACTGCGCCTCCGTAGCGGCTTCGCCGGTCAGGCTGTTGAACGCCGCGGTCATGTCGGCGGCGCCGGCCCGCGCGCAGACCTCCTCGACCTTGCCGGCGTCGAGCAATTTGCCGCGATGCAACACGACGACATTGTCGCCGGGCAGAATCTCGTCGATGAGATGGGTCGCCCACAAAACGCCAACGCCCTCGGTCGCAACGAGATTGCGCACATGCGCGAGAATGTCCGCGCGGGCCTTGACGTCGAGGCCGACGGTCGGTTCGTCGAGCAGCAGCATGCGCGGCCGGTGCAGCAGGGCGCGAGCGATCTCGACGCGGCGCATCTGCCCCCCGGACAGCGCCCGCGCCTTGTCTTTGAGGCGATCGAGCATGTCGACTTTGGCGAGGACATCGGCGGCGCGCGCTTTCGCCGTCGCGGCTCCAATGCCGTGCAGCGCCGCATGATAGGCAAGGTTTTGCTCAATGGAGAGATCGAGGTCGAGCGTTCGCGCCTGGAACACGACGCCGAGCCGGCGCAGCGCTTCGCCGGGCGTTCGCGCGACATCGAAGCCGAAAATGGAAATCGCTCCGGAGCGCACGCCGAACAGCCGTGTGATCAAGGAAAACAGCGTGCTCTTGCCCGCGCCGTTCAACCCAAGCAGCACGGTGAAGCTCGCCGGACGCACCTCAAAGGAGACATCGTCGAGCGCCTTGCGCTTGCCGTAGAAATGGCTGACCCGGTCAATTTTGAGCGCAGCTTCCGGCGCCTGGTCTTTGGAAGGATCAGTCAAGCTTTGAGGCCTCGTCACGGATCATCTTTCCAACAGGCCGCGCTTGCGACAGGCGCTATGGCGCGATGGCGACGCCCCAGGGGAACGGACCGACGGGAATCGATTTCACGACCTTGAGGCTCGCGGGGTCGATCACGGAAACGTCGTTCGAGACGCCGTTGGTCGCGTAAAGATGGCTGTAGTCGGGCGTGAAGGCCAGTTGCCAGACGCGTTGGCCGACCAGCAGATATTTCGCGACCTTGCGCGAGGCGACATCGATGACGGCGACGCGATTTGCCGGTCCAAGCGCGACAAAGGCCTTCGCGCCGTCCTGGCTGAAGCGGATGCCGACGGGCTGAATCGCCTCCTTGGCGAGACCGGGAATATCGAAGGTGATTTTCTGCAGCACCTTGGCGTCGGCGACGCTGATGACGCTCACCGTGCCGCCGACCTCCGCCGACACCCACAGCTCCTTGCCGTCTGGCGTGAACTGGGCGGAGCGCGGCCGCGCGTCGACGAGGACATTGGCGAAGATCTTGCGCGTCGCCGTATCGATCATGTGGGCCATATTGGTCGTTTCGGAGGTGTTGACGAGAATTTTCCCGTCAGGGCTCAGCGCCATGCCCTCCGGCTCGACTCCAACCGGAATCTGCTCGAGGACCTTGCGCGTCGCCACGTCGATCACGGTGACAAGATTGTTGTTCTCATTCGCGACATAAAGGAGAGCGCCGTCCGGGCTCAGAATCAGCAATTCGGGGTCGGCGCCCGACGGCAGATCGCCGACGATCTTCAAAGTCTTGAGATCGAGAATCTGGATCGTGTCGTCATCGCCGGCGCAGATGAACAGCTGGGTGTTGTCCTTGTTGAGAACAATTCCGCGCGGGCGCCGCCCGACCTTGACGGTGTCGGCGACCGCCAGCTTGGCGTCGTCGATGACGGTGATCGAGTTGCCCTTTTCATTCGAGACATACGCCGTCGCCGCCATCGCGGGAGAGCGCGCGAAGGAAAGCGAGAGCGCTAAGACGACGGCCGCCCTCGCGGAAAATTTCAGCGCAGTTTGCATTTGGTTTCCGGTTGATCGAAGCCGAGGGTGTCAAGTTCCGACGTCTGGTGCAGAAAACCTTCCTGCGGCGAAACAGACACGATCATGCGTCCGTCGCCAAGCAGGATCGGCTGGCGCAGCTGTTGATTCCAGGATCGCAAGGTTTGCTTCTGGCCCTTGAAGGCGGCGATGGAAAACTCAGGGCCGACAATATAGTCGCGCAGCGTTTTTGGATCGTTCGAGCCCGCGCGGGTCGCCGCCTCGCCGATGATGCGGGCGGCGACCCAGGCCTGATTGTCCCGTTCGTTCATCCGTCGCGAAGCCAGCTTGTAGAATCGGTTCTGCAATTGAATTGCGCCCCATTGCTCATGGGTCGCGTCCCAGCTCGTCGGCTTCAGGCCGGCCGAGCCGACGACGGGGCGCGGATCGTAATTGCGATAGGGCAGATAGCCCGCGAACACGTCGGATTCATCGGCGGCGACGAGCACGTCATAGGCCGGGGCGCTTTGCGTTGCGGTCGGGATCAGACGTTGCGTCTGCACGCTGCCGGAATCGGAGCGGCGCCCGCCCCCGGTATCTTCATAGACGCGCTCTTCGACGATCTTGGCGCCGAATTTTTTCGCCGAACGACGCAGCGCGGCCGCGAAAAGCTCGTCCTGAGGATGCGAGCCCTTGATCAGGAGCCAGCGCGGCCAGCGCTTCCAGACAAGATATTGAGCCAGCCCATCGGCCAGCATCGAATGGGTCGGGCCGACATGGATCACATTGGCGCGGCAATCTTCCTCGCGCAGCGAATCCTCCGGCGCGCCGACATTGAACAACAGGATATTCTTGCCATGCGCGGCGTCGGCAAGCGCAAGAAGCTGCGCGGCGGGAACGTCGGCGAGGATCAGGCCAATTCCCTGATCGACAAGCGCGTTCAGCGCGACGACCGGATCTTCGCCCTCCTTCAGCTTGACGTCGGCGATCTCGAATGTCTGGTTGAGGAATTTTCCGGTGGTGTTGTTGTCTTCGATCGCGAGTTTCGCGCCGGCGACGCCATCGTCTTCGGCCGGGATGTCGAGAATCGAAATCGTGTCGCGCGAATGGATGGTGCGGATAACGCCAATCTTGACATTGAGCGGCGCGGCGGCGGCCCCCGTCTGCGGCGCCGCCGTCGCGGCGAAGGCCCATAGCGAGGCGACGAGAAGTGCAAAGGCGCATCCGACCAAAAGCGATCGGACTGTCTTCCTCCCCATTTGGATCGGCGCGTTATCCTCATCCGCGGCGGCAAGCGTTGCGGCGAGAGGCGCCTTTGCGGCGTAGTTCATGGCTTCATGATGGGTTGCGGAAAGGCGCACATCAAGACTTCACATAGTCGGCGCGATCAACACTTTCTTGATGGGCGAGTCCTTGCAGCGCGTCGAGCATGCCTTGCTCATTTGGAATTTCGGCGATGTGGACGGATGGGAAGCGCGCCGCCTTCAAGGGCGCGGCGGCGTCAGCCGAAATCGCCACATGCGGGATGCGCGATATGTCGAGCCCCGTCTCAGCCGCGAGGCGCAGGAAAATATCCGCGCTGCGCCGGGAATAATGCAGGATCGCGCCGATCTGCCCCGCCTCGATCAGAGCCGCGGCTTCCGTGTCGAGCGCGTCGAGCGCCTGCGCCGCATATACTTCGACGACGTCGACGCTATGGCCCGCATCCGTCAGCGCCGCCTCGAGATCCGGCTTGCGGTCGCGGCCGGCGAGATAGACGAACCGCGACGGCGTTCTGCCGGCGAGGGCGCCGATCAGGCTCGAGGCGAGAATTTTGGCGTCGGGGGCGACGCTTGTTCGTCCTTCAAATCCGCGTTCGCGCGCGGCTGCTTTGGTGCGCTCGCCGACGACATGCAGCGGCGTCAGGCGCCGCGCCTCCGGCGAGGGCCAGTCTCCCGACTGGGATAGAAGTTCAAACGCCTGCGTGCTGGTGGCGAGCGCGCCATCGACCACGCATTGCGGCCATTCCGCGCCGGTCGGCGCCATTTCGAGCACCGGCGAGAGAATCGCGTGATGCCCGAGCGCGGTCAGCTTGGCCGCCGTGCGCATCGCCTCATCGAAGGCGCGGGTGAGCAACACCAGCATGATCAATCCTCGAACAGATCGGGCGGAATGCGCGAGATGAGATCGCGGCCGGCGCCTTCGCCGAGCGCTATGGCCTCGCCCGGCTCGCCGCTGACGCGCGCCTCGAAACAGGCCGAGCCGTCCGGCTTCAGCACGAGCGCGTGGAAGACGAGGCGCCCGCCTTCCAGCCGCGCGTAAGCGCCGATGGGCGTTTTGCACGATCCGTCGAGAACGGCGAGGAATGCGCGTTCGGCTGCGAGCGCGAGCCCCGTGTCCAGGTCGAGGATCGGCGAGATCAGCGCGCGCGTGGATTCATCGCCCGTCCGCGCGGTGATCGCGATCGCCCCCTGCCCGGCCGCCGGCACAAATTCTTCCGGGTCCAGCAGCGCGCTCGCCTTGGCTTCAAGGCCGAGGCGCTTCAGTCCGGCGAGGGCGAGCAGAGTCGCGTCGACCTCGCCGCCCGCGAGCTTGGCGAGACGCGTTTCGACGTTGCCCCGCAAAAGCACGACATTGAGGTCCGGCCGCAGCCGCCGCACGATCGCGCCGCGGCGCAGCGATGCCGTGCCGACGACGCTGCCTGCGGCGAGGCCGAGAGGATGCTGCGCGTGCGGTGAAATCCAGGCGTCGCGCACGTCCTCGCGCGGCAGATAGCCGAGAATGGCGATCTCGTCGGGCAGCTGCGTCGGCAGATCCTTGGCCGAGTGAACGGCGATCCCGATCTCGCCGCGCATGAGCGCGAGGTCGAGCTCTTTGGTGAACAGCCCCTTGCCGCCCGCCTCGCTGAGGGCGCGATCGAGGATGACGTCGCCCGTCGTCTTGATGACGACGAGGTCGAGCGCTTCTTCCGAAACATCATGCGCGACGGCAAGACGGCGCCGCAGCTCGCGCGCCTGGGCCAGCGCTAAAGGGCTGCCCCGCGTCCCGATTCTGAGTTTGAGGTCCTGGACCGTGGGGCGGCTCGAACTGAGAATCGCTGATTTCCTTAATGGAACTTATGGTTCTATAGGGTGCATATTAGCTTGGGTAAACTCGCCCGCCAAGACCACCTTTGCCATAGGCCATCTCGCCAAAGACCGACTCACCGGACGCCGCCCGCTACGGACCCGGCCCAATCCCGAGAATTTTTGCAATTCACGAAAGCGTTGAAAGCCGCCATGCGCGTACTTGGCATTGAAACCACCTGTGACGAGACCGCCGCCGCGGTCGTGCAGCTGAACCCCGGCGGCGCCGGCGAGATACTCTCCAATGAAGTCATGAGCCAGATCGCCGAACATGCCGCCTATGGCGGCGTGGTTCCCGAAATCGCCGCGCGCGC
Organism: Methylocella silvestris BL2; assembly: GCF_000021745.1. Taxonomy (NCBI): domain Bacteria; kingdom Pseudomonadati; phylum Pseudomonadota; class Alphaproteobacteria; order Hyphomicrobiales; family Beijerinckiaceae; genus Methylocella; species Methylocella silvestris. The sequence continues at coordinate 3,983 of NC_011666.1, read as the reverse complement.
CCATATCGAAGTGCTCGACCGGCTAGTCGCCCGCGCCCTGGAAGACGCCAAGATCAAGCTCGCCGAGCTCGACGGGATCGCCGCCGCGGCCGGACCGGGGCTCGTCGGCGGCGTCATCGTTGGCCTCACCACGGCCAAGGCGCTGGCTCTGGCGAGCCACAAGCCCTTTATCGCCGTCAATCATCTCGAGGCGCATGCGTTGACCGCCCGGCTGACCGACGGCGTCGACTTCCCCTACCTGCTCCTGCTGGTCTCGGGCGGCCATACCCAGCTCGTCGCCGTCAAGGGCGTCGGCGACTATCTGAGGCTCGGCTCGACCGTCGACGACGCCGTCGGCGAGGCGTTCGACAAAGTCGCCAAGATGCTTGGCCTCGCCTATCCGGGCGGCCCCGAAGTGGAGCGCATGGCGGCCAAGGGCGATCCAACAAGGTTTGATTTTCCTCGGCCGATGCAAGGACGCGCCAAGCCGGATTTTTCTCTCTCGGGCCTCAAGACCGCCGTCCGGGTGGCGGCGCAGCGCATTCATTCGCCGAGCCAGACGGATGTCGCCGATCTTTGCGCCTCGTTTCAGGCGGCGATCGTCGACACGATGATCGACCGCTCGCGCGCAGGCTTGCGGCTGTTTCGCGAGCGCGTTGGCGACTGCAACGCAATGGTTGTCGCTGGCGGAGTCGGCGCCAATGGCGCGATCCGTCGCGCCTTGAGCCGATTTTGCGCCGAAAGCGGGCTGCGGCTCATTTTGCCGCCGCCGCAGCTTTGCACCGACAATGGCGCGATGATCGCCTGGGCTGGGATCGAGCGGCTGTCGCTCGGCCTCGTCGACGATATGACTTTCGCCGCGCGGCCGCGCTGGCCGCTCGACTCCAACGCCGAAGCCGCACATCACGGCAAGGCTTAAGCTCTTAGCCCGATTGCGCCAGCTCCTGCAGCGCGCGCTTGGCGAGATCGCCAGCGCCGGCGCCCGACCCCAGCGCTTTGCTGGAGGCGGCGACCGCGACCGCCGCTTGCGACCGGCCGAAGCCGAGGTTGACCAGCACCGAGATCGCGTCCGAGACCGCACCGGATGCGGGCGCCTCGACGCCGGCCCCCTCGCTCCCCGCCCCCGCAAGAGTGTGGAGCGAGGCGCCCAATGCCGGCGCCTTGTCCTTCAATTCCGCGAGAATGCGCGCGGCCAGTTTGGCGCCGACACCCGAAGCTCGGGCGAAAGCCGCCCGGTCCTGAGCCGCGATCGCGGTCACGATCTCGCCCGGACGCAGCACGCCCTGGATCGCCAGCGCCACCTTGGCGCCGACGCCCTGCACCGATTGCAGAAGGCGAAACCACTCCCGCTCGGTCTCCGACGCAAAACCGTAGAGTTTAATTGAATCCTCGCGCATCTGCGTATCGATCGCCAGCGCCGTCGCCTGTCCCTGCGGCGGCAGGTTTTGCAGGGTGCGCGACGAGCAATGCACCACATAGCCGACGCCATTGACGTCGAGAATGACGTAATCTTCGCCTTGCGAATCGACGAGGCCTTTCAGCTTGCCGATCATCGCGTCTGCACGCTCATGGAGCTCACGGATTTGAGCAGCGCTCGGCTGGCGCGCAGCTGCGCATGGGTGATCGCCACCGCCAGCGCATCGGCGGCGTCCGCGCTTTTCGCTTCGCTCATCGGCAGGAGAAATTTAACCATCATGGCGATCTGCGCCTTTTCGGCGTGCCCATTGCCGACGACGGTCTTTTTGATGAGGTTTGCGGCATATTCGGCGACCGGCAGGCCGGCCAGCGCCGGGGCGACCAGAGCGACGCCGCGCGCCTGGCCGAGTTTCAGCGCCGATTGGGGATCGCAATTGACGAAAGTCTCCTCGACCGCCGCCTCCATTGGGGAAAGATCGGCGATCACGCCGAGCAGACCTTCATGCAGCGCGCAGAGACGCTCGGCAAGGCTCGAGCCCGCCTGCGAATGGACGCTGCCGCAGGCGATGAAGGACAAACGCGAGCCCGACGCCTCGATGACGCCCCATCCCATGTTGCGCAGTCCAGGATCAATGCCGATGATTCGGATGGCCGCTCGATTCATTGGCCCAGCTTAAACCATGCGCCTTAAAAAGCGCAGCCGCCCTCATTCCATCAGCATGCGCTTCAAAAGCTCGATTTCCTCCGAAAGCGCGCCATCCTTGGCGGCGAGCCCGTCGATCTTGCGCACCGCATGGAGCACGGTGGTATGGTCGCGGCCGCCGAAGCGCCGGCCGATTTCCGGCAGGGATCGCAGCGTCAGCGCCTTCGACAGATACATGGCGATCTGGCGCGGGCGCACGACATTGGCTGTGCGCCGCGAAGACAGGATGTCGGCCCGGCTCACGTTGAAATGGGTCGCGACGAGCTTTTGAATATCCTCGATCTTGATGCGTTTTGGGTCATGCGCCCGCACGAGATCGCGAATCGCGAGCTCCGCCGTCTCGACTTCGAGCGGAGCGCCGTTCAACGAGGCGTGCGCCAGCAGGCGATTGACGGCGCCGTCGAGATCGCGGCCGTTGGTCTGAATCGCATGCGCCACAAACGCCGTCACCGCGGAGGGCACCTCAAAATTGGGGTGGGCGTGTTTCGCCGCGGCGATTCGCCCTTCGAGGATCCTGACCCGAAGCTGCTCGTCGAGGCCGCCGATTTCGACGCAGAGTCCCCCGGCAAGGCGCGACCTCACCCGTTCGTCGAGACTCTCAAGCTCGGACGGCGGCCGGTCGGCGGCGATGACGATCTGGCGATGCGCGTCGATCAGGGCATTGAGCGTGTGGCAGAACTCCTGCTGAATCGATTTGCCCTGCAGGAACTGAATGTCGTCGATGACGAGAATATCGATGCCGCGCAGTTTCTCCTTGAAGGCGATCGCCGTCTGCGCCTTCAGGGCCGAGACGAAGCCATACATGAAGCGCTCCGCCGTCAGATAGATGACGCGGCGCGACATCGTCTGCGCCATATGGGCCACAGCCTGCAACAGATGGGTTTTGCCGAGACCGACGGACGCGTGCAGGTAAAGCGGATTATAGGGCAGCCGCTCCTCTGGCGTCGCGGCGGCGACCCGCTGCGCCGCGGCGAGCGCCAGTTGGTTCGAGCGACCCGCCGCGAAGGTTGAAAAGGTCAGCCGTCCGTCCAGCGGCGAACCGGCGATGATGTCGGCCTCGCCCTCGGCGCGGGTTTTGGCGGTTTGCGGCTCATACGGCCGCTGCGCGGCAAATCCTCTCGCGCCGGAAGCCGCAGCGTCCTGAGTCGGCGTTTTGCGCGCGCCCTGGCTCAAATTCGATCCGGATTCCTCATCCTCGATGTCAGCCCGCGCGGGCGCGCCGAGCGGTGGACGATTGGATGACCGGATCGTGACGACGAGCCGCTTCACCATCGGAAATTCGCTGGTCAGCGCCGCAAGCAGCTTTTCAGCGTAATGCGACTGTATCCAGCTTTTCAGGAATTTCGTCGGCACCGAGAGGGCCGCGGTTCCGTCCGAAAGGCTATCGAGTTCGAGGCGCCCGAACCAGGACGAGAAAACATCTTCTCCCACGTCGGCGCGCAGTCGGCGGCAGATGCGCATCCATGCTTCGCTGTCGCCGCGATCCTGTGATTTGTCGTTGACGGAGGTGCGCAAATTCAGCATCGGCCTTCTTCTGAACGCAGGACATTGGCGGCGGGCCGCGAAAACTCGGCGCCGTGACAAGTCGAAAATTGGGAGATTAAAGAGCCGAGGCTATTTGCGGCGGCGACGGGCCGGCGCGCGCGGCGCTGCTGGCGGGGGCGCCTGGCGATCGGATCGCGGACAATAGTCGCGCTGGAGCTGACGGAGCTGATCTAAGCCAAAACGATTCAAGACCACGGAATCCCCCCTGTCCCGCTACTTCACCCGCGAACGCTATCGTCCGCGGTCCTTCCAGTTAAATGGCACCTTAAGAGTGTCCCCCTCTCATCGCCATGATTTCAAGCAAATCATCCCAAGCATCCATAAGTTCCAGACTGCATAT